>NZ_CP051261.1:3934812-5246417 GCF_014236855.1 Xanthomonas sp. SI | reverse complement strand
CAGATGTAATTCATTGAGAGACCAGGCGTGAGGCGCGAACGATCGCGGCGCACTCGGCCGGTGAAAAGAGGAAAGCGGATGAGTCAGACTACCATCGGCACGCAGGGTCTGGAATGGTTTTCCCGCATCTATGCACAGATCCATCCACAGGCCGCGCGCAGCGCCTGTCTTGGCGCCGGATAAAGAGCAGTTGACCGCACCCCGGTTGGTTCTATAGAATTTCCGGTTCTTTCCGCCTCATTCAGACAGAGCGCCCCGATGGCCACCAAGCGCACATTCCAGCCCAGCAACCTCAAGCGCAAGCGCGACCATGGCTTCCGTGCCCGTATGGCGACCGCCGACGGCCGCAAGATCCTGGCCCGTCGCCGCGCCAAGGGCCGCAAGCGCCTTAGCGCTTGATTGCTTCGCCGCCCCAGGCGGCGCCTGCAATCCGGACCGTGAATCATCCCGACCCGCGTAGGCGATTTCCTCGCTCTGCGCGGGTTCGCACGTCTGCGGAATACCGCGTCGTGTTCGATGCCGCACGCCGCTGCTCCGAACCGCTGATGAGCCTGCACTGGCGCAGCGCCGATCACCCTGCGCGGCTCGGCCTTGCCGTGTCGCGCAAGGTCGACAAGCGCGCCGTGGTCCGCAATCGCATCAAACGCGTCCTGCGCGACGCCACGCGGCATCTGCTGCCGTGGCTGGCGCCGGGCGACTATGTGGTGGTGGCGCGCAGCGCCGCCGCCCAGGCCAGTGGCGAACAGCTGCGTCAGGCCTATCTGCGCCTGCTGCGTCGCGCTGGCGCATTGCCGGCCCCGGCTGCGGACGGCACAATGCCGCCGCCCCTCTCTCCTTCTTCCCCCACTTCCAAGTCAGAACCCGTTTCTGGCTGAGCCGAGCTTGCCTGTCCGATGAACCAGACCCGCCTTTTCCTGATCTTTGCCTGGCTGATGGTCGCGGCCCTGTTGTGGATGGAGTGGAACAAGGAGCACGCCGCGCCTGCGGCCGATGCGACCGCCATTGCGGCCGCGACCACGGTGCCGCCCGCGCAGGACGCCGATGCCGGCAACGCCGGCACGCCTGCCGTGCCGCGCGCCACCGTGCCCGGTGCCGCTACCGTGCCGGGCACGACGCCCGAAACGGCCGCCACCCCGACCGCCGCCGGCGCCGCGCCGCGGGTCACCATCACCACCGACGTGCTGCACCTGACCCTGGACGGGCGCAGCGTGTTCGACGCGGATCTGCTGATGTTTCCGCAGACCAAGCAACCCGGCAGCCCGCCGGTGGCGCTGCTGACCGAGGACCCGGTGCATCCGTACACCGCCACCAGCGGCTGGGTCGGCGAGCACAACGCGCCCTCGCCGGGTCCGGGCGGCTTCCGCCCCGAGCAGCCGGGTAAGGACTACGTGCTGGCCAAGGGCCAGGACGCGCTGCAGGTGCCGTTCGTGTGGAATGGCCCGGACGGCATCAGCATCCGCCGCGTCTACACCGTGCAGCGCGGCCACTACGCGGTGCAGATCAAGGACGAGATCATCAACCAGGGCAGCAAGCCCTGGCAGGGCTACGTGTTCCGCAAGCTGAGCCGGGTGCCGACCATCGTCAGCCGCGGCATGACCAACCCGGATTCCTTCAGCTTCAACGGCGCCACCTGGTTCAGCGCGCAGGACGGCTACCAGCGCCGCGCGTTCAAGGACTTCCTGGAAGACGGTCCGCTCAACCAGACCATCAAGGGCGGTTGGATCGCGCTGCTGCAGCACCACTTCTTCACCGGCTGGATCCCGCAGGCCGACCAGGACGCGCTGTACGTGCTGTCCAACGATGGCCCGCGGCATGTCATCGAAGCGCGCGGCCCGGGCTTCACCGTGGCCCCCGGCGCGCGCGCCAGCAGCGAGGCGCGGCTGTGGGTCGGCCCGAAGCTGGTCAACCAGATCGCCAAGGAAAACGTGCGCGGCCTGGACCGCGTGGTCGACTACAGCCGGTTCTCGCTGATGGCGATCCTGGGCCAGGGCCTGTTCTGGGTGCTCAGCCACCTGCACACCCTGCTCGGCAACTGGGGCTGGTCGATCGTCGGCCTGGTGATCCTGCTGAAGCTGATGCTGTATCCGCTGTCGGCCGCGCAGTACAAGAGCATGGCCAAGATGCGCAAGTTCCAGCCGCGCATCCAGCAGCTCAAGGAACGCTACGGCGACGACAAGCAGAAGTTCCAGACCGCGATGATGGAGCTGTACAAGAAGGAGAAGATCAATCCGATGGGCGGCTGCCTGCCGGTGCTGGTGCAGATGCCGATCTTCTTCGCGCTGTACTGGGTGCTGGTGGAATCGGTGGAGCTGCGCCAGGCGCCGTGGTTCGCCTGGATCCAGGACCTGACTGCGCGCGATCCATACTTCATCCTGCCGGTGATCAACGTGGCGGTGATGTGGCTGACGCAGAAGCTGACGCCGTCGCCGGGCATGGACCCGATGCAGGCGCGGATGATGCAGTTCATGCCGCTGGTGTTCGGCGTGATGATGGCCTTCGTGCCATCGGGCCTGGTGCTGTACTGGGTCACCAACGGTTCGCTGGGTCTGTTGCAGCAGTGGTGGATGACCAAGCGCCACGGCGAGGCGGCCACCGCCGGCGCCGGCGCCAAGCCACCGGCCAAGGCGAAGAAGTAAGTTCGACAACGCCCGCCGCAAGGCGGGCGTTGCGTATGCGGCCGCGGCATTGCGCGCTCGCCTGTCCTGCCACCGTCCTTGCGAGTCCCGGGCCATGCTCGACCGCCGTTCCGCCTTCCTGCCGTTCACCGCGCTATGCCTGATCGTGCTTGCGCTGCCAGGCTGCCAGCGTAGTACGTCGTCCACGGCCACGGGCGCAGCACCGTCCGCGCACGCGGCGGACGCCGACGCCACGCCGTTGCCGGGTTCGCCCGCGCTGCAGGCGCAGGCCGCGGCGATCCGCACGCAGCTGCAGGAACAGCTGGCGGCGCAGCGCAAGATCATCGTGCTGCTGGCCGACGAGGCCAAGCAATCGCCGGCCGAGCGGCAGACTTCCAGCGGCGTGGGCCAGCAGTTGTTCCATGAAGGCCTGGAGCGGCGCGACGCGTTGGCCAAGCAGTTCGATGCGTTGCTGGCGCAGCCGGACGCGCAGCGTTTCGCCGCGGTCGGCGCGCTGCTGGACTACGTCGAATCGGCGCCGGACCTGTACGACGCCGACCGCCTGGCGTTCCGCGAGATCCTGGCCGACTGGCAGACGCGCATCGGCAAGGATTCCTCGCTGCCGGCGATCAAGCTGCACCAGCGCATCGGCGAGGATCTGGAAGCGCTGGACGAGATCGAGCGCACCTACAACCGCGAGATCACCGCGATCTTCAGCCGCTTCGACCGCACCCGCGCGATCGTGCAGAAGCGCGAGAAGTGGGAGGACTACCTCGCCCACCTGGGCACGCTGTACACGCGCGAACGGATCCTGCGCGACTACGGGGTGATCACCCCGTATCCGATGTCGATGCAGGACAGCGACCGCGAAGTGTTCGGCCGCGACCTGCCGCCGAAGACGGTGGTGCTGAGCTTCGACGACGGCCCGCACCGCGAGTACACCGACGAGATCGTCGCCATCCTCAAGCGCTACGACGTGCCGGCCACGTTCTTCGAGGTCGGCCGCAACCTGGGCAAGCTCGATGCCGACGGCAAGGTCGAACTGGCGCCGCTGGCCAGCGTCAGCCGCGAGCTGATGGAGCAGGGCTACACGGTCGGCAACCACAGCCTGACCCATGCGCAGCTGTCCAAGGAAACCGGCGCCGCGCTGCGCAGCCAGATCCTGGACACCGACCGCATGCTGCGCGCGGTCGATGCCAAGCGCGCGCCGCTGTTCCGCTTCCCGTACGGCGCGCGCAACGCCGAGGGCATGCAGATCCTCGGCGAAGCCGGATTGAAGTCGGTGATGTGGAACGTGGACTCGCTGGACTGGGCCGACCCGGTGCCCGAATCGATCGTGCAGCGCGTGCTCGAGCAGGTCGGCCGCGAGCAGCGCGGCATCCTGCTGTTCCACGACATCCACGCACGCACGGTCAAGGCGCTGCCGCAGATCCTGGACCGGCTCAGCGCCGACGGCTACCAGTTCGCCGCCTGGAACGGGCGCGATTTCAGCGTGGCGCGCGCGGCGGCCAATGCGGCGGCGCCGGCGGTGACCAGCGGCTACGACAAGTCGTGGGCGATCGTGATCGGCATCGACGACTACGCGCACTGGCCCAAGCTGCAGTACGCGGCCAACGACGCGCAGGCGATCGCGCAGACGCTGACCGGCAGCTTCGGTTTTCCGTCGTCGCAGGTGATCGTGCTGAAGAACCAGGAAGCCACGCGCAACAACATCCTGGCTGCGTTCCACGACCGCCTGGCGCACGGCGGGGTGGGCAAGAACGACCGCGTGTTCGTGTTCTTCGCCGGGCATGGCGCCACCCGCAAGCTCGCCTCCGGGCGCGACCTGGGCTACATCGTGCCGGCCGATTCGGACCCGACACAGTTCGCCACCGATGCGATCCCGATGACCGAGATTCAGGACATCGCCGAGAGCCTGGAAGCCAAGCACGTGCTGTTCGTGATGGACGCCTGCTACAGCGGCCTGGGCCTGACCCGCGGCGGCGGCGGCACCGGTGCCTACCTGCGCGAGAATGCGCGGCGCGTGGCGCGGCAGATGCTCACCGCCGGCGGTGCCGACCAGCAGGTCGCCGACAGCGGCCCCAATGGCCATTCGGTGTTCACCTGGGTGCTGTTGCAGGCGCTGTCGGGCAAGGGCGATCTCAATGGCGACGGCCTGATCACGGGCACCGAACTGGCCGCGTACGTGGCGCCGGCGGTGTCGAGCATCTCGCCGCAGACGCCGGCGTTCGGCAGCCTGCCCGGCTCGCAGGGCGGCGAGTTCGTGCTGCAGGTGCCGGAAGGCGACGAGTTCCTGACCGCCAACACGCAGCAGCTGTCCTCGGCGGCGATCGCGATGAACGATCGGGTCGCCGCGGCGGTGCCGGCGGTGGCCACGCCCGCCACGGCGGCGGCATCGGCCGCGGCGCCTGCGGCCAAGCCGACCGTGGTCAAGGACCTGCAGGGCGGCGAGCGGCCGCTGGCGGTGCCGGTCGCGGCCGGGCCGCTGTCCGATCGCCAACAGGCGCAGCGCGCCAACGACCGTGGCCTGCAGCTGTACAAGGAAAAGCGCTACGACGAGGCCGAGGCGCAGTTCACCGAAGCGCTGAAGCTGCGTCCCGACTTCGCGCTGGCGGCCAACAATCTCGGCTTCATCTACTACCGCCAGGGCAAGTACGCGCAGGCCGCGCGCTGGCTGGAGAACACGCTGAAGATCGATCCCTCGCGCGCGGTGGCCTACATCAATCTCGGCGACGCCTATCGGCAGATGGGCGATGCGGCCAAGGCCAAGCATGCGTTCCAGACCTACCTGGAACTGCAGCCGGGCGGCGCCTCGGCGGCCTACGCGCGCGCGCAGCTGCAGACGTTGTAGCCTGCAGCGCCGCCGGGACGTTCTTCGCCATGCCGCACGCCGCCGACACCATCGCCGCCATCGCCACCGCCCCGGGTGCGGGCGGCGTTGGCGTGGTGCGCGTGTCCGGGCGCCTGGCCGCGGCGATCGGCGCCGGTCTCGGCCTGGGCGCGCTGCCACCGCGCACGGCGCGCTATGCGCGCTTCCGCGATGCGCAGGGAGAGACGCTCGACGACGGCATCGCGCTGTGGTTTCCGGCGCCGCGCAGCTTCACTGGCGAGGACGTGCTGGAATTGCAGGCGCACGGCAGCCCGGTGCTGCTGCGGCAACTGGTGGCGCGCTGCTGCGAACTCGGCGCGCGGCCGGCGCGGCCCGGCGAGTTCAGCGAGCGCGCCTTCCTCAACCGCAAGCTGGACCTGGCCCAGGCCGAGGCGATCGCCGACCTGATCGCCGCCGGCGACCTGCGCGCTGCGCGCGCGGCGCGCAGGTCGATGGACGGCGTGTTCTCGCGCCGGGTCGAGGCCCTGGCCGAACACCTGATCCGGCTGCGCATCCATACCGAGGCGGCGATCGATTTCGCCGACGAATCGCTGGACACGCTCGGCGGCGAACAAGTGCGCGCCGGTCTGGCACAGGCGCGTGCGGACCTGGCGCAACTGCTGCTGGACGCCGAACGCGGCCGGCGCCTGCGCGACGGCCTGCACGCGGTGCTGGTGGGGCCGCCGAACGCCGGCAAGAGTTCGCTGCTCAACGCGCTGGCCGGCAGCGAGCGCGCCATCGTCACCGACATCGCCGGCACCACCCGCGACACCCTGCGCGAGACGGTGCGCCTGGACGGCGTCGAGCTGACCCTGGTGGACACCGCCGGCCTGCGCGACGGCGGCGATGCGATCGAGCGCGAAGGCATGCGCCGCGCGCGGCTGGAGCTGCAGCGCGCTGACCTGGCGCTGATCGTGCTCGACGCGCGCGCTGCCGACGCCGGCCGCGCCGCCATCGCCGAGGCCATCGCCGACGTGCCGCAGCGGCTGTGGATCCACAACAAGAGCGATCTGCTCGACGCCGTGCCGGAAGCGACGGAAGACAGCATTTACGTCTCCGCCAGCACCGGCAGCGGTCTCGAACAGCTGCACGCGCAACTGCGCGCGATCGCCGGGCATGCCGCCGGCGACGGCAGCGACGGCGAATTCTCCGCGCGTGCGCGCCACGTGGAGGCGCTGCAGCGCGCCGCAGAACACGCCACCGCCGCGGCGGCCGAGCTGGGCTACGAACGGCTGGAACTGGCCGCCGAGGAACTGCGCCTGGCGCACGCCGCGCTTGGCGAGATCGTCGGCCATCTCAGCGCCGACGACTTGCTCGGGCGGATCTTCTCCAGCTTCTGCATCGGCAAGTAGGGCACGCCCACTTGCCCGCGGCGCTCACGGCACCAGTGCGGCGAGCTGCGCGCGATTGGCCTGCAGCCACTGTTCGAACGGCTGCGGTGCCTGGCCGGTGAGCGCCTGGTAGTCGCCGGTGACGGTAGCCACGCGGCCGGCGGCGGTGTTGCTGTCGAACGAGGCCAGCACGCGCGCCAGCGGCTCCGGCAGTCCGGCGCCGACCATGCCCTGAACCAGGCCTTCGACCGGTACCGGCACCACCTGGATCGGCGTGCCGAGCGTTTGCGCGACCAACGCGGTGATATCGGCGGTGCTGTAGGCGCGGGCACCGCTGAGGGTCAGCGTGCGCTTGGCCTCGCCGCCGCCGGCCAGCGCCACCGCGGCCGCGCGCGCCAGGTCGTCGCGGGCGATATGCGCGATGCGGCCGTCGCCGGCGGCGCTGTACCAGTGGCCCGAGGCCAGCACCGACGGCAGGCTCATGAACAGGTTCTCGAAGTACCAGTGGTTGCGCAGCACGGTCCAGCCGGGCAGGGCGCTGGCGGCCAGCGCGTCCTCGCTGCCGGCGTGGTCGGGCGCGATCAGCAGCGGCGAATCCTGCGGTTCCGGGCAGGAGGTGTAGACCACATGGCGCACGCCGGCGCGTGCGGCCGCGGCGATCGCGGCCTGGTGCTGCGCGAGGCGGTGGCCGGGACGGTCGATCGCGTCGGTGCTGATCAGCAGCAGGCGCGCCACGCCGACGAACGCGGCATCCAGCGAGGCAGGCGCGTCGAAGTCGCCGTGGCGCACTTCGACGCCGCGCGCCGCCCAGGCGGCCAGGGTCTCGGGACGGCGGGTCAGGGCGACGATGCGCGTCGGCGGCAGCTGCAGCGTGTCCAGCAGATGGGCCAGCACGCGCTGGCCGAACTGGCCGCCGGCGCCGGTGACGAGCAAGGAATCGGGATGAGTGGACATGGGTTTCCTTGGGAGTGGACGCTGCCGGCGCCCGCCAAGCGGCGCGGCCGTGCAGCGGACTGCGGTGGTCTGAAAAAGGAACCAGGTGCATAGTAGAGATCGCCGCAGGGCTGTAAATACGGCACTTTTTCCGCCCCTGATTACCTCGAGGTAACCGCCATGTCCGTCTCTGCGCCATTGGCTGCCGTGTCCACCGAGCCGCCGCTGAGCCAGAAGCTGCGCGACTACCGCGGCGAGGGCATGCCTATCGACCGCTGTCCGGTGCGCGACGTGCTGGCGCAGATCGGCGACAAGTGGAGCACGCTGTTCCTGCTGCTGCTGGCCGAGCGCCCGCACCGCTTCGGCGAATTGCGCCGCGCGGTGCCGGACATTTCCCAGCGCATGCTGACCCAGACCCTGCGCGACCTGCAGCGCGAAGGCCTGGTCGCGCGCGCGGTGCTGCCGCTGGTGCCGCCTGGCGTGGAATACCGGCTGACCGCGCTGGGGCAGTCGCTGAGCGAACCGCTCGCGCAACTGGTGCGCTGGGCCGAAGCCCATCACGGCGACGTCCGTGCGGCGCGCGCGGCATTCCAACACGAGCAGCCCGGCGCTGCGACCTCGGTGCAGACCCGCCGCAGCGCCTGACCGCGGTCGCATGGCGATGCGCTGCCTGTGTCACAGGCCGGCGTGATCGAAGCAGGGCCTGTCGCGCAATGCGGCAGGTCGGGCGTGCCGTGGTGCGCCTGAAGTGGCGCTGCCTGCCGCAGGTTCGCCGATCCGGCTAGTGCGCCCGATGTCGTTGGTCCCGCATGGCGCACAACGCCCCCCATCACCCACGACACGCCGATGCACCTTGAGGGCCTGCCCGGATCGCCGCGCACGCGACGCGGATCGACCCGTTGCGGCTGCGCCGGCCATGGAAAGGGGTGGGCATCAAGGATCCAGTCCATCCAGGTAGACAAAGATAATTTCGTTATATTTCCAGATTGATGCATAACGAAACATGGACTAGGCTCGATTCCGTTGCATCGGTGCCGTTTCGCCCATGACGACGCCTGCCGGCGCGGTGCGTTCGGTGCATCCAGCTGCAACGAGTGCCGTCCAGCACGCAGGACTCGCACGGTGCCGGATGGTGCCGGCCGTTCGCCGGCATCGGCACGGCGGAAACGCAATCCCCAGCGCTCGCCACGTTGTCTGACGTCTCCACCCCTCCATAAAACGAAGAGGTCGCCCCATGTCGTCACGTCCCGTTTCCCGACGCTTGCCCCTCGCAGTCGCCTGCATCTTCAGCGCCGCCTGCGCGCACGCCGGCACGCTGAGTCCGGCGGTGTCCACCCAGGAGTTCGACAACCCGCATCGCGGGTTCATGCTGTGGGGCAGTTCCTACGCCGCCGATGGCGGCGTGGACAACTTCCATGGCGCGCACATCTATCACGTGTACCTGCCGTGGCGGATGATCGAGACGTCCGACCAAGTCTTCGACTGGCAGGCGATCGAAACGCATTACCTGCAACCGATCCTCAACGACGATCCGTTGGCCACCTTCGTGCTGCGCCCGGTCGCCGACTATCCCGACAGCGCAGGCAGCCAGATCGACGCCCACTACACCGGTGGCGAGAACGAGCGCGACTACCCCAAGTTCCTCGAGCAGCAACCGCTGTCCATTCCCTTCGCGGTCCGCGCCAGCTGCGACGGCGACGGGCCGATCCGCAGCCTGGACTACAACAACGCCAAGGCGCGCCAGCAGATGCAGCAGTTCGTGGCGGCGTTGGCCGCGCGCTACGACGGCGATCCGCGCATCACCGCCATCCAGGTGGGGCTGCTCGGCTTCTGGGGCGAATGGCATACCAGCGGCTGCGAAGACCTGCAGCCGAACGCGCAGACCCGGAGCTTGATCCGCGACGCCTATGTCGCCGCGTTCCAGCGCACGCCGCTGCAGACGCGCTACGCACGCCAGTCCGATGTGGGATCGGCGATGTTCGGCTTCCACGAGGATTTCTTTCCGTCCTTCACCGCCAGCTGCAGCGCCTTCAGTCCAGCGCTGCCCAGTTGCAGCGACGACGGATGGTGGAACCTGGAGTACGGCCTGAGCAACGAAGTGCCGGCCGCGCGCCAGAACTGGATGGTGAGCCCGATCAGCGGCGAGAGTCCCAACGCCAACCAGAAGAGCACCTGGATCAACCGCACCGCCGACATCCGCAAGCTGCTGCGCGACTACCACTTCAGCTTCCTCGGCCCGGCCGGCGCGCACGAAACCAGCGGCAGCGCCAGCAAGCTGCAGGACATCAAACGCGACCTGGGCTATCGTCTGGCGGTCGCCAAGGCGAGCTGGCCCGACACGCAGACCCGCGGCCAGCAGGCCACGCTGCAACTGGACATGACCAACCGCGGTTCGGCCCCGCTCTATCACGGCTACCACGTGGAACTGCACTGGGTCGCCAGCGACGGCACCACGCGCGCACGCGCTACCGTCGCCGACTTCGCGCTCAACGAGATCATGCCCGGCGCCACCCTCAGCCGCAGCGCCAGCTTCACCGTTCCGGCCGCGCTGCCGTCGGGCAGCTACGCGCTGCGCCTGGCCCTGGCCGACGACGCGCCGGGACGCCGCCACGTCGCCCCGCAGAACGACGGCCAGGACAGCGAACGGCGCTTGCCGCTGGGGCAGGTGCAGGTGCCCTGATCCGACGGCGCGCCGCGGCCGCACATTGCGGCCGCGGCGCGCCATTGGAATCGGCGCGGCGGGGCGGATGGGCGCAGAAGATCCGGAGTCCTCGCTCGGAGGGGACGCGACCGCCAGCCGCATCACCTTGCAAATGCCGGCCATCCCGATACAGGCAGCGCAACACCGCGCGAATTTCCAAGACGTCCACTTGGCCGCCGCGCAGCATGCAGTGGCCGGCGCATCGGGTGCCGGTTGCCTGCGCCGTTGCCGGCGCAGGTCTTCGCTGCAAGCCGAGGATGTTTCCGCATGCGCCTGAAAATCGCCGCCGCCCTGCTGTCGCTCAGCGTGCTGTCGCTCGGCGCGCAGTCGCCGAGTGCGTTCGCCGCGTCCGCCACGTCGCCAGCTGCGCGTAGCGCCGCCACACCGCCGGTCGCGGTCGGCCCGCAATACGACACCACCCACGTCTATGTCGCGCCGGCCGATGTGGACCGTTTCGTCGCCAGTTTCCTGGCCACCTTCGGCGGCACCAGCACGCGCCAGGTGGTGGCGACGGTGACGCCGACGCCGAGCAGCACCACCTCGCAATTGCTGCAGACCCCGGTCGGCACGGTCTCGCTGTTCGGCTTCACCACGCCAATCCCGCATCCGTTCGGCGCCGAGCGCAACGGCCTGCTGGTGCGCGACCTGGACCAGGCCGTCGCCGCCGCGCGCGCCGCCGGTGCCGACGTGCTGGTCGCGCCGTTCCCCGATCCGATCGGCCGCGATGCGGTGGTGCAATGGCCGGGCGGGGTCAACACGCAGCTGTACTGGCATACCACCGCACCGTCGTACGCGGCGTTCCGCACACTGCCGGAGAACCGCGTGTATCTGTCGCCGGACCGCGCCGACGCCTTCGTGCGCAGCTTCCTGGCCTTCTCCCACGGCAAGCTCGTGGACGATGCGCGGCAGGCGCCGGGGCAGGAGATCGGCCGCCCGGGCGAACACTACCGGCGCATCCGCCTGCTCTCGGAGTTCGGCAAGACCACGGTGGCGGTCAGCGACGGTCACCTGCCGTATCCGTACGGCCGCGACACCACCGGCTACGAAGTCGAGGACCTGCAGCAGACCCTGGACAAGGCCAAGGCGGCCGGCGTGCAGGTGCTGGTGGCGCCGTTCGTTGCGCAGGACCGGCGCAGCGCGGTGGTGGAATTCCCGGGCGGCTACGTCGCCGAGATCCATAGCCCGCTGGCGCATTGAGCGGGGGCATGCACGGCGCCGGGCGCCTGCGGCACGGCGCGTTGCTGGCGCTGGCCTGCACGGTCGCGCTCTCGGCACCGGTGCGCGCCGAGGAACAGGCGCCGCAGCCGACACGGCCGCAGCCGAGCACCAACCGCTGGCAGGAAGACTGGTCGGCGCTGGCCGATCCGGCCCTGCGGCAAATGCCGCTGGACCGCTTGAAGTACCTGCCGTTGGACGCCGACGACCCGCAACGCTACCTGTCGCTGGGCGCCAACCTGCGCGAGCGCTTCGAGTCGAACGATGCGCCCGGCCTGGGCACCGGCGACACGGCCGATGCCTACCTGCTGCAGCGGCTGCAACTGCACGCCGATCTGCGCCTGGGCAGCGACTGGCAGGCGTTCGCGCAACTCGAGGACGTACGCGCCTATGCCAAGCGCATGCATTCCGGCGCGGACCAGAACCGGCTCGACCTGCGCCTGGCCTTCCTCGCCTACCAGCACGCCTTCGCCGCCGGCACCTTCAAGGCGCGCGTGGGGCGGCAGGACTTCGCTTTCGATCTGCAACGTTTCGTGTCTTCGCGCGACGGTCCCAACGTGCGCCAATCGTTCGATGCGGTGTGGGCCGATTGGGAAACCGCGCGCTGGCGCCTGCTCGGCTTCCTCAGCCAACCGGTGCAGTACGCCGATGCGCGCGCCTTCGACGACAGTTCCAGCCGCCGCGTGCGCTTCGGCACGCTGCGCGCCGAGCGCAAGGTATTCGGCGACAACGAACTGTCCGCCTACTACGCGCTGTACGCGCGCGACCAGGCGCACTACCTGGATGGCAGCGGCCGCGAGCGCCGCCATGTGGTCGACCTGCGTTTCGCCGGCGCCGCCAGCGGCGCGGACTGGGACCTGGAAACCATGGCGCAGCGCGGCAGCGTCGGCCAGCAGGCGATCCGGGCCTGGGCGGTCGGCGCGCGTGCCGGGTATACGTTGCAACGGTTCGCCACGCAGCCACGCCTGGGTCTGCAACTGGATGCCGCCTCCGGCGACGCGCATGCCGGCGACGGCCGCGTGGACACGTTCAATCCACTGTTCCCGAACGGCTACTACTTCGCGCTCGCCGGCTACACCGGCTACAGCAATCTGCTGCACGTGAAGCCGTCGCTGCAGTGGCAGGCCGCGCCGGCGCTGACCGCGACCCTGGGCGTTGGCCTGCTGTGGCGGCAGAGCAGCGCCGATGCGGTGTACCTGCAGCCCACTGTGCCGGTTGCCGGCACCGCGGGCCACGGCGGGCGCTGGACCGGCCGCTACACGCAGCTGCGGCTGCAACATCCATTGTCGCCGCAGCTCACCGCGGCGCTGGAAGCGGTGCGCTACGACGTCGGCAGCGCGCTGCGTCAGGCCGGCGCGCGCGACAGCGACTATGTCGGCGTGGAGTTGCGCTGGGCCTGGTAGCGCCGCCGCTGCATGGAGCGGCCGTACGCTTTGCGCACAAAGCGACACGAATCTCCAAGACGCGGCCGCCAGCGCGCGCCAGCATCGTGCTTTCCCCCGCACACCAGGATGTCGCCATGCCGCTCGCCGCTCTGCCCGTTCCGGGCACCTCGTTGCTTTCCCCGGGCGACCACACCCTGATCATGATCGACTTCCAGTCGCAGATGGCCTTCGCCACGCACTCGATCGATGCGAGCGCGCTGCGCACCAACGCGGCGCTGGTGGCCAACGCCGCGGCCAGCTTCGGCGTACCGACGATCCTGACCACGGTGGCGGAAAAGAGCTTCTCCGGACCGATGTTCGACGAAGTGGTGGCGCCGTTCCCGGGCCAGGCGCTGCTCGACCGCACGTCGATGAATACCTGGGAAGACGCGGCGGTGATCCGCCGGGTCAACGAGATCGGCAAGCCGCGGATCGTGCTGGCAGGGTTGTGGACCAGCGTGTGCATCGTCGGCCCGGCGCTGTCGGCGCTGGACCAGGGCTTCGAGGTCTACGTGATCGCCGATGCCTGCGGCGACGTGTCGGCCGAGGCGCACAACCGCGCCATCGAACGCATCGTGCAGGCCGGCGGCCGGCCGATGACCGCGCTGCAATACCTGCTGGAACTGCAGCGCGACTGGGCGCGTACCGACACCTACGCCACCACCACCGAGGTGGCGCGCAAGTACGGCGGCGCCTACGGCCTGGGCATCGTCTATGCCCGGACCATGTTCGGCGCCCACGAAGGCTGAGCGGAGCACGCCGATGAAGACCTATCTGGTATCGCTGGGCCTGGGCCTGCTGGTCGGGGTGATCTACGCGCTGTTCAAGGTGCGTTCGCCGGCGCCGCCGGTGATCGCGCTGGTCGGTCTGCTCGGCATCCTGCTCGGCGAGCAGTTGCCGCCGCTGGTGCAACGCCTGCTGCGTAGCGACGCCAACCCGACCGCGTGGTTCCACCACCAGGTCAAGCCGCACGTGTTCGGCGAACTGCCGCAGCGCACGCGCGCGCCGGCGCAACCGGAACGGGGAGAGCACGACAATGGCTGAGCCGCATGCGACCGACGCCGCGCCGGACCTGATCCTGTACCGCGGCCGCTTCACCACGCTGGACCGCGCGCGTCCCAGTGCCACGGCGGTGGCGATCAAGGACGGCCGCTTCCTGCAGGTCGGCAGCGAAGAGGAGATCCTGCCGCTGGCCGGCGCGCGCACCCGGCGCATCGACCTGCATGGCCGCTGCGTGCTGCCGGGCCTGATCGACAACCACCTGCACCTGATCCGCGGCGGCCTCAACTACAACCTGGAACTGCGCTGGGACGGCGTGCGCAGCCTCGCCGACGCGATGGACATGCTGCGCCGGCAGGTGGCGATCACCCCGGCGCCGCAGTGGGTGCGCGTGGTCGGCGGCTTCAGCGAGCACCAGTTCGCCGAGAAGCGCCTGCCGACCATCGCCGAACTCAATGCGGTGGCGCCGGACACGCCGGTGTTCCTGCTGCACCTGTACGACCGCGCGCTGCTCAACGGCGCCGCGTTGCGCGCAGTGGGCTACGGCAAGGACACGCCGGCGCCGCCGGGCGGGGAGATCGTGCGCGACGCCGACGGTAACCCGAGCGGGTTGCTGCTGGCCAAGCCGAACGCCTCGATCTTGTACGCGACCCTGGCCAAGGGCCCGAAGCTGCCCTACGCCTACCAGGTCAATTCGACCCGCCAATTCATGCGCGAATTGAACCGGCTCGGTGTCACCGGCGCGATCGATGCCGGCGGCGGCTTCCAGAACTATCCCGACGACTACAAGGTGATCCAGGAACTGGCCGACGCCGGCCAGCTGACCATCCGCCTGGCCTACAACCTGTTCACCCAGAAGCCGCAGCAGGAGAAGGAGGACTTCCTCCACTGGACCGCCAGCTCGCGTTACCAGCAGGGCGACGACTACTTCCGCCACAACGGCGCCGGCGAGATGCTGGTGTTCTCCGCCGCCGACTTCGAGGACTTCCGCCAGCCGCGGCCGGACATGCCGCCGCAGATGGAGACCGAGCTGGAGGACGTGGTGCGGATCCTGGCGCAGAACCGCTGGCCGTGGCGCCTGCATGCGACCTACGACGAGACCATCAGCCGCGCGCTGGACGTGTTCGAACGCGTGGACCGGGAGATTCCGCTGCAGGGGCTGCACTGGTTCTTCGACCACGCCGAAACCATCTCCGAAAAATCCATCGACCGCATCGCCGCGCTCGGCGGCGGCATCGCGGTGCAGCACCGCATGGCCTACCAGGGCGAATACTTCGTCGAGCGCTACGGCATCGGCGCGGCGCAGGCCACGCCGCCGGTCAAGCGCATGCTGGAGAAAGGGGTCAAGGTCTCGGCCGGCACCGACGCCACCCGCGTCGCCTCGTACAACCCGTGGGTGTCGCTGGCGTGGCTGGTCAGCGGGCGCACCGTCGGCGGCCTGCGCCTGTATCCGCAGCGCAATTGCGTGGACCGCGAAACCGCGTTGCGGATGTGGACCGAGCACGTCACCTGGTTCAGCAACGAGGAAGGCAAGAAGGGCCGCATCCAGGCCGGCCAGTTCGCCGATCTGGTGGTGCCGGATCGCGACTTCTTCGGCTGCGCGGAAAGCGACATCGCCGATACCACCGCGCTGCTGACCATGGTCGGCGGCAAGGTGGTGTGGGCCAGCGGTGCGTTCGCCGAACACGACGAAGCGCCGCCGCCGCCGGCGCTGCCGGACTGGTCGCCGGCGCGCAGCTTCCGCGGCTATGGCGCCTGGGGCGAGGCGCCGAAGGCGGCGCTGTCGCAACAGACCGTGGCCAGCTGCGGCTGCGCCCACGACTGCACGATCCATGGGCACCAGCACGCCACCGCGTGGAGCAGCCAACTGCCGATCGCCGACCTGAAGAGCTTTTGGGGCGCGCTGGGTTGCGCGTGCTGGGCGGTATGAGCCGGAGGAGCGCGATGGGCGCGATGGGCACGCGGGCCGGCATCGGTGCGCAGAACGTATCGCTCACCGCCAGCATCGCGCGGAGCGTGCGCCATGCATGAGGCGACCCGTTCGATCGGCACGCGCCTGACGCCAGCCTGGCTGCGCTGGCTGGCGCTGCTCGGGCTATGCGCGGCCTATCTGCAGGGCGGGCTGGTCAAGGCCTTCGCCTTCGACGGCGCGGTGGCGGAGATGGTGCATTTCGGCATGGCGCCGGCCGCGCCGCTGGCGGCGGCGGTGATCGTGCTGGAACTGGGCGCGTCGCTGCTGATTCTCAGCGGCGCGTATCGTTGGCTGGGCGCACTGGCCCTGGCCGGTTTCACCCTGGGGGCCGCGTGCGTGGCCAACCGCTATTGGGAGATGAGCGGCATGCAACGCTTCGCGGCGATGAACGCGTTCTACGAACACCTCGGCCTGGTCGGCGGCTTCGTGCTGGTGGCCTGGCACGACCTGCGCGAGCGTGCGCATGGCTGAGTCCACCGCGCCCGCGCCGGCGACCGGCAGCTTCGCCCCGCTGCGGCATCGCGTGTTCGCGGTGCTGTGGGCGGCCACCGTGCTCGGCAACGTCGGCAGCTTCATGCGCGACGTCGCCAGTTCCTGGCTGGTCACCGACCTGTCCGACAATCCCGCTGCGGTGGCGCTGATGCAGACCGCGGCGACGCTGCCGGTGTTCCTGCTGGCGATTCCCGCCGGGGTGCTGTCGGACATCCTCGACCGGCGCCGCTTCCTGATCTGCGTGCAGCTGCTGCTGGCCAGCGTCAGCGCCAGCCTGCTGCTGCTGTCCAGGACCGGCGCGCTCACTGTCGAGTACCTGGTCGCGCTGACCTTCGTCGGCGGCATCGGCAGCGCGCTGATGGGGCCGACCTGGCAGGCGATCGTGCCGGAACTGGTGCCGCGCGCGGACCTGAAGAATGCGGTGGCGCTGAACTCGCTGGGCATCAACATCGCCCGCGCGCTGGGCCCGGCCGGCGGCGGCCTGCTGCTGGCCAGCCTGGGCGCGGCCGCCGCCTACGCCAGCGACGTGCTCAGCTACGTGTTCGTGGTGGCCGCGCTGCTGTGGTGGCCGCGCGCCAAGGTCGCCGACAGCGGCCTGTCCGAGCAGTTCTTCGGCGCTTTCCGTGCCGGCCTGCGCTACGCCCGCGCCAGCCGCGAACTGCACGTGGTGCTGCTGCGCGCGGCGGTGTTCTTCGTGTTCGCCAGCTCGGTGTGGGCGCTGCTGCCGCTGGTGGCGCGGCGCATGCTCGGCGGCAGCGCCGGGTTCTACGGCGTGCTGCTCGGCGCGGTCGGAGTCGGCGCGATCCTCGGCGCGATCGTGCTGCCGCAGTTGCGCAAGCGCCTGGACGCCGATGGCCTGGTGCTGCTGGCCGCTGTGCTGACCGCGGCGGTGATGGCAGCGCTGGCGGCCACGCCGTCAAAGACGGTCGCGGTGCTGTTGCTGCTGGTGCTCGGCGTCGGCTGGATCGTGGCGCTGACCACGCTCAACGGCGTGGCCCAGGCGGTGCTGCCGAACTGGGTGCGCGGCCGCGGCCTGGCGGTGTACCTGACCGTGTTCAATGGCGCGATGGCCGGCGGCAGCCTGGCCTGGGGCTTGATCGCCGCGCAGCTCGGCATCGCCGCCACGCTGCTGCTCGGCGCCGGCGCGCTGCTGCTGGTCGCGTTGGTGTTCCATCGCCTGCGCCTGCCCAAGGGCGAGGCCGACCTGCAGCCGTCCAACCACTGGCCCGAACCTTTGCTCAATGCACCGGTGGCGCACGACCGCGGCCCGGTCATGGTGCAGATCGAATACCGCGTGCGCGCTTCCGACCGGCCGCCGTTCCTGCACGCCTTGCGCGAGCTGTCGCAGGAGCGGCGCCGCGACGGCGCCTACGCCTGGGGCATCACCGAGCACAGCAACGAGCCGGAGCGGGTGATGGAATGGTTCCTGGTCGAATCCTGGGCCGAGCACCTGCGCCAGCACCAGCGCGTGTCGCATGCCGACGCCGACCTGCAGGAGGCCGCGCTGCGCTATCACATCGGCCCGGAGCGGCCGGCGGTGCACCACTTCCTGGCGCTGGACCTGCATCAGGCGCAACCGCCGGCTGCCGATGGACGTGGCGGCTAGCGGGTTTCGGAGCAGATTTCTGCGATTGGCGAGCGGTGGGAGCAGACGTGGTGGTGTCGGAAGGACTTCAGTTGCGATGGCGTGTCGGGACCGCGCGTCGCGACTGAAGTAGCTCCCATAGGTGTGTTGCCCGCGGTACAACCGGATGCGGAGAGAGGCTAGCCGATCTAGCCTTCTCGGATGTTGGCCGATGCAGCAACGCCATCACGCCATTGTAGGAGCGGCTTCAGCCGCGACGAACGAAGTCATCGGCACACCAGGTCGAGTGGAAGCATCGGCACCGATGTCTCGACGGCATGTCCAGCCCACACACTGCTGGCCATGAAAGACCAGCGTCGACGGCAGTACGCAGACCACAAGCCCGCGCACCCGCCTATTCCACCTCGGCCACGCTAGCGCTATAGGTCGCACCATCGCGGCGCACCCGCACCGGGCCGCCGAACACCGCCGATAGCGGCGCATCGGCCAGCAGTTCCTCGCGTGTGCCGTCGGCGTACACGTGGCCGCCGCGCAGCAGGATCACCCGATCGATCTCCGGCACGATCTCCTCGATGTGGTGGGTCACCAGCACCAGGGTGATGCCCTGGCGGGCGAGGCCGCGCATCGTCGCCAGCAAATGCTGGCGCGCGATCAGATCCAGCCCGGTGCTGGGTTCGTCCAGCAGCAGCGCCTGCGGCCGGTTGACCAATGCCCGTGCGATCAGTACGCGCCGGGTCTCGCCGGCCGACAGCTCCGCGTACGGCCGCTGCAGCAGCGGCAACGCATGCGCCAGCTGCAGCGCCTCGCGTGCGCGGTCGCGCATGGCCTGGGTCACCTCGCGATGCGGCGGCACCACGTAGCTGGCGAAGAAGCCGGACAGCACCGCGCTCTCCACGTCCAGCCCAGGCATGTCGGCGAGATTGACGCTGAGGTCGCCGGTGACGATGCCCAACTGGCTGCGCAGCCGGTCCACCTGCCAGCGGCTCTGGCCCAGCACCTGCACCGGCGCGGCTTCGCCGGCGCGCGCCAGCGGATACAGCTCACGCGTGATCAGCTTGATGAACGAGGACTTGCCGCAGCCGTTCGGGCCGAGCAACGCGGTGTGCTGGCCGAGCGCGATGCGCAGGCTTAGCTCGTGCAGCACGCGCACCTGGCCGCGCACCACGCTGGCGCGGTCCAGTTCGATCAGCGGCGCGGCGGCCGGCATGGGAGTTGCATCGGGGATGGCGACGGACATGGAAGTGAAACCGTTCTGTGATCAAGAGCGCGCAGCGGCTGAATACCGTACGCAGGCGATGGGTGAAGTTTGCCGCCACTGGCCCCATCATGTCTCCTATACCAACCTGGCGCACGCCTTCACCGGCCTGGAGTTCTGGCAATGTCCGACGCGATCCTCGACTTCCTCAGTACCGGCCTGCTCGACGTCGGCTGGTGGGGCATGCTGGCGGTACTGCTGGTGTTCACCCAGCTGACCATCTTCGCGGTGACCCTGTATCTGCACCGCAGCCAGGCGCATCGCGGCGTCGATTTCCATCCGCTGCTGTCGCACTTGTTCCGCTTCTGGACCTGGTTCACCACCTCCATGATCACCAAGGAGTGGGTGGCGATCCATCGCAAGCACCACGCCAAGGTCGAGACCGACGAGGATCCGCACAGCCCGCAGACCAAGGGCATCGGCCGCGTGTTCTGGCGTGGCGTGGAGCTGTACCGCGAAGCGCGCGCCATGCGCGGCGACATCGAGCAGTACGGCAAGGGCGCCCCGGACGACTGGATCGAGCGCCGCCTGTACACCGCGCACGCGAACTGGGGTCCGATCGCCCTGCTCGCCTTCAACTTCCTGCTGTTCGGCCTGCCCGGCATCGCCCTGTGGGCGCTGCAGATGGCCTGGATCCCGTTCTGGGCCGCCGGCGTGGTCAACGGCCTCGGCCACTGGTGGGGCTACCGCAACTTCGAATCGGCCGACACCTCCACCAACCTGACCCCGTGGGCGCTGTGGATCGGCGGCGAAGAACTGCACAACAACCACCACGCGTTCCCGAGTTCCGCGCGCTTCTCGATGCGGCGCTGGGAACTGGACATCGGCTGGGTCGCGATCCGCGCGCTGGCCGCGCTGCGCCTTGCCAAGATCCTGCGCGTGGCGCCGACCCTGGACGTGCGCCCCAACATCGCCGTGCCCGATGCCGACACCCTGCGCGCGCTGCTCTCGCACCGCTTCCAGGCGATGACCGACTACCAGCGCAATGTGTTCACCCCGGCGCTGAAGGAAGAGGCCGCGCAGGCCGGCGCCAAGCTGCGCCAGCTGCTGCCGCGGCGCCTGCGCAAGGGCTTGGTCGACGACGGCCGCTGGCTCAAGCCCGATGCGCGCGAACAGCTGCAGCACTGGGTCGCGCAGCGCCCGCGCATGCGCACCCTGGTCGAACACCGCGCGCGCCTGGCGGCCCTGCTGGAAGCGCGCAGCCACGACGCCAGCGAACGCCTGAAGCAACTGCAGGCCTGGTGCCACGACGCCGAGGCCAGCGGCATCGCCGCCCTGCAGGCCTATGCGGCACGGTTGAAGGGCTACGCCCTGGCATGACCCGCCCTCTCCTGCAGCCGCTTCGCGAACGCCGCCTCGTGCGGCGTTCGTCGTTCATGGCGCTGCGCGCGCTGCTGGCTGTCGCACTCAGCGCTGTGATCGCCACCGCCGGCGCGCAGGTCGTCGACAGCACCGGCAGCTACCTGCAGCGCATGGACCGCGACGGCGACGGCCGCGTCAGCCTGGACGAATACCTGGCCTGGATGAGCTACGCCTTCGACGCCCGCGACCTCGACCACGACGGTGTGCTCAGCGCCACGGAACTCCCCGGCGGCCGCGGCAAGCCGATCAGCCGCGCCCAGCACCAGGCGACTTTGACTGCGCGCTTTCGCAAGCAGGACAGCAATGGCGATGGTTACCTCAGCGCCAGGGAGCTGGCGGCGCCGCCGCAGTGAGAGGTTGACCTGCCCGTGTCGTCTATGCCGTGTCTTTGCGCGGGTCTTGAGACGTGGGTTCCGTCACCTGGACGATTTGGCACCTAAGGAAAGTGCAGCAGCGCCATCGAAAGGAAACAGACGGCGGTCGCATCGCTTCGAATACCGAGCATCGGCAAGGCGAGAAAGCAGTACATCGCGGCCAGTTTACGGTGCGAGGAAGAGCGCATGGTCGTTTCGTTCTGCAGGTAAGTTCGATGTGTCTCCTCACCGTTGCCTGACGCCGCCGTCCACCGCTGACGCTTAGATGACGCTCTGCAATGCCCAGCTCTTGCAACGCTGAAAATTTTCTTCGTTGTTCCAGACCATGATGTAGGTCGGGCCCCGCACGCGTCCAATCAGTTCGAAGGCCTTTTCGCGATCGCGAGCGAGGCAGGCGAAGCGGGCAAAATTCTGCAGGTTCCACTCATCCGAATAGACCTTGAGCACATCGTCGATCCCCGCACGCATGGTCGACCAGCGCGCAAGCGACTCGCTGAACAGTCGTTCGTCGTAGACCGATTGCGAGGCGTACCAATAGATGCGTGCGTACAGCCCTTTCCCTTCCCGCGCACGAGTGCGCTCCATCGCCATCCTGGTGAACCGTTCGATGTCGGCCGCACTGCCTCCCCATTTTGGCGAATAGAACTCGATCGCGTGGAAATATATCTCGTAGTACTCGGGATACCGCGTCATCGCTTCATCGATCAAGGTCTGGAAACGGGCATCGTCCCACTGCTGCGCCTTGGCGACGGATTCCATCTTGACGTACCACTCCGGATCCGACGATGCGATCTTCTTGTTGTCCTCCAGATAGCGTCTCGTCGCCTCGATTCCGGCTCTGAACGGTGCCCAGTCCTCCGGTCGAACCGTATTCGCATAGCCCCCGCCGCGATGGCTCCAGGCGCGTCTGGACAGCCACTCCGCGTACGCCAACCGTGCGGTCGGAGACTTCGGATATGCCGCGATCCAGCGTTTGGCGGTCTGTTCCTTTTCCGCCCATGTGGCCTCGTCGTACGTACCTATGAGGAAATAGCGATTGACGCCGCCATGCAGCACACTCAATTTCCAGACGCCGCTGGAGGTACGGTCCTGCTGCGTTCGAAACTGCTTGGCTTGTCGCTCGAGCGTTGCGAAGTCGTCCTTCTTGAGTGCCTCCTTCGTACTATCGAGAATCGATGTGCGTTCCTGTATCTCTTCGCTCGATGCCAGCGTGGAAAGCGTCAACGCGGCGATAAATAGAAACGCAGACAACACGCGGTGCTTTGTCCAGCTCATTGCTCCAACTCTCCTTCAAAAAAAGCGTGCTTCCTTAACGGATATGGGAGGTTCCAATGCGATGCTTCTGCAGGCAAGCTCCGCTTGCGCGTACTGGCATGTCTCCGCCCAGCGCCTGTGATCCACGCAGACGCAGGCGTCGGGTGAGAATCGGGAGGCGTGTGGACGATCAAAGTTGCCAAAGAAAATATTTAATTCAAAAAGATATTCCCTCTGGTCCATTTTTGGGCGACACCGCTACGATCAGAGTAAGAAGTGATTTCAAGCAACTCTAGCTGTAATAACTTAGTTGATTTTTACATATCTAGTTGTCAGCCTGGCGCTGGGATGAATTCAACTTCTCGGCTTTTTATATCAAGTATGAGCCAATGCTCTGAACCCGGAGGTCTCGGAGCGTTGGCTGTGTATTTTTCAGGTATCGCGAACCAACGGATCGTTTTCTTGCAAGCCGTTCGATCGATTAGCTGAAAATTACTCAATCCGAGTTTCTCCACTTGAAGCTTGACTTCAGATGGTGGGTTCTTATCAACCCCAAGCGTAGTCTTGCAGTTTCTCGCAACAGCCATGCTAGGAATCGCTAATATAATCAGTACCCAGAAGAGACGCATTTATTATCCTCTCGTCTTTTGGAGTGGAAAATATGGCAAAAGCAGCGCGAAGGTTCTCGGGTATCGGCGCATTTCCACCGTAAAATCGTGCCACCTCCTCGTCGAGTTATCCATTTCCTCTCGCCATAAGAATATAAAACTAGAAGCGCAGATGCGCGCTGACTAAAACGTGGCCCGCAAGACAAGATGGCCCCACACCGGCAGCTGCCTGTGGTTCCATGAAATTTTGTGTCAAAAATTGAGTGGGGTTGCTCCTTACCCAAAACCGAGACCGCTTAGTAACTGCTTCCTAGCACTGGGGACGGTGATACATTTAGCAAGAAAATTTGTCAACCGGAAGTCAGCAGCTCTCTCCCATGCCCGAACTCCCCGAAGTAGAAACCACCCGGCGCGGCCTGGAGCCGCATCTGCTGGGGCGGCGCATCCACGGCGTGATCCTGCGCCGGCCGGATCTGCGCTGGCCGATCCCGCCGGAGGTGGCGCAGCAGTTGCCGGGGCAGCGCATCGACGGCATCCGCCGCCGCGCCAAATACCTGCTGATGGACACCGACGCCGGCAGCGCGCTGCTGCACCTGGGCATGTCCGGCAGCCTGCGCGTGCTGCCCGGGGACACGCCGCCGCGGGCGCACGATCACGTCGACATCAGCCTGGAAGACGGGCGCGTGCTGCGCTTCAACGATCCGCGCCGCTTCGGTTGCCTGCTGTGGCAGGCGCCGGGGCAGGTGCATCCGTTGCTCGAGGAGCTGGGGCCGGAGCCGCTGTCGGACGAATTCGACGGCGATTACCTGTTCCGGCGCAGCCGTGGCCGGAGTGCGCCGGTAAAGACGTTCTTGATGGACCAACGCGTCGTGGTCGGAGTCGGGAACATCTATGCCGCTGAAAGTCTGTTCCAGGCAGGAATCAGTCCGCTGCGCGAGGCCGGGGAGGTCTCGCGGGCACGCTATGCGCGCCTGGCCGAGGCGGCCAAGGCGATCCTCGGCTATGCCATCGCCCGCGGCGGCACCACCTTGCGCGACTTCATCAGCCCGGACGGGGCGCCCGGCTACTTCGAGCAGGAGCTGGCGGTCTACGGCCGTGAAGGCGAGGCCTGCAAGCGCTGCGGGCGGCCGCTGCGCCATGCCAGCATCGGCCAGCGCGCCAGCGTCTGGTGCGGGAGCTGCCAGCGCTGACGGACGGCAGCCGCTGGCCGCCGGCGCGCGCTATAGTCCGCGCGACTCCCGGCCGGAGGAGAGACCGCCGTGGTAGAGACCGCCCCCGAGATCACCGTGTGGCTGGATGCCGCGCGCGGCGGCGACCGCGAGGCACTCGATCGCGTGCTCAGCACGCTCTACCAGGAACTGCACAGCATGGCCCGGCGCCAGTTGGCCGGGCAGCAGGCGCAGACACTGGATGCGACCTCGCTGGTCCACGAGTCCTATCTGAAGCTGCTCGGCGCGCACGGCATGGCCCGTTTCGACGGCCGCGCGCATTTCTTCGCCTACGCCGCCTCGGCGATGCGCAGCGTGGTGGTGGACTACGCGCGCAACCGCCTGACCCGCAAGCGCGGCGGCGATCTCAAGCGCGTCGCCGAGATCCCCGAGGACAGCGGCGGGGTGCGCCTGGACGAGGACCTGCTGGCGCTGGACGTGGCGCTGGACCGGCTGCAGGCGCTCGACGAACGCCTGGCCAAGGTGGTGGAGCTGCGCTATTTCGCGGGCCTGTCCGAACAGGAGATCGCCGAGCTGATGCAGCGCTCCGAACGCAGCATCCGCCGCGACTGGCAGAAGGCGCGCATCTTCCTGCTGGCGGCGATGCAGGATCACTAGGACCGACCGGAGCACCGCATGGACGCGCTGCAGTGGCAACGCCTGTCGCCGTTGCTCGACGAATTGCTGGATCTGACCCCGGAGGCGCGCGCGGCGCGGCTGGCGCAGTTGCACGCGCAGGATCCGGCCAGTGCAGACGACCTGGTGCGCATGCTGGCGCTGGACGCGGCCGGCTCGGACCTGCTCAGCGAGCCGTTGCTGGCCACCGCCACCGAGTGCCTGTGTGCCGGTAGCCGGATCGGGCCGTATGCGCTGGAGCGGTTGCTCGGCGAAGGCGGCATGGGCCAGGTCTGGCTGGCGCAGCGCGCCGATGGCCTGTACCAGCGCCAGGTGGCGCTGAAGCTGCTGCGCCCCGGCTATGCCGATGCCGCGCTGCGCCAGCGCTTCACCCGCGAACGCGAGATCCTGGCGCGGCTGGAGCATCCACACCTGGCGCGCTTGCTCGACGCCGGCATCGCCAGCGACGGGCGCCCGTACCTGGCCTTGGCCTATGTCGAAGGCGAGCCGCTCACCGATTACTGCCAGCGCCTGCACCTGCCGGTCGGCGCGCGGCTGCGGCTGTTCCTGCAGGTGTGCGAGGTGGTCAGCCATGCGCACGCCAACCTGATCGTGCATCGCGACCTGAAGCCGTCCAACATCCTGGTCAACGCCGCAGGCGACGTGCGGCTGCTCGACTTCGGCATCGCCAAGCTGCTCGACACGGAAGCCGACCCCGCGGCCGACGCGCATCCGCGCACCGAAGCGCGCGCGTTCACCCTGCACTACGCCGCGCCGGAGCAGGTGCGCGGCGAGCCGATCACCACGCTGACCGACGTGTATTCGCTGGGAGTGGTGCTGTACGAACTGCTCACCGACCAGAAGCCCTACCACCTGCGCCGCAGCAGCGATGCCGAATGGGAGCGCGCGATCCTGGCGGTGGAGGCGCCGCGGCCGTCGGCGGCGGTGGCGCGCGCCGCACAGCAAGGACAACGCGATCCGGCTGAGGCGCGGCGCCTGGCCCGGCGGCTGAGCGGCGATCTGGACAACATCCTGCTCAAGGCGCTGCAGAAGCCGCTGCCGCAGCGCTATTCCTCGGCCGAGGCGCTGGCCCAGGACCTGCGCCGCCATCTGCAGGGGCGGACGGTGCAGGCGCGCCCGCAGGGCGTGGCCTATCGCCTGCAGAAATACCTGCAGCGCCATCGCTGGAGCGTGGTGCTCGGCAGCCTGACCGCCGCCGCGCTGCTCGGCGCGGCGGGCGTGGCGCTGTGGCAGGTGCGCGAGGCGCACCGCGAAACCGTGCGCGCGCAGGCGATGCAGGACTTCGTGATCGGCCTGTTCGATCGCGCCGGCAACGCGCAGCGCGGCGACGGCTTCGACCTGCGCGGGCTGCTTGCCAGCGGCGAACAGCGCGGCGAACGCGAACTGCTGCGGCAGCCGCTGGCGCGTGCGGAACTGCAGGGGGTGATCGCGCGCCTGCGCATCGGCCTGGGCGACTATCGCGAAGCCTTGCTGCTGCTGCAACGGCAGCGCGCGTTGCTGGCCACGCAGGACGATGTACCGCTGGCGCTGCGCCTGGAAGCGGCGGCGCAGCATGGGCGCGCGCTGCGCCTGCTGAGCCGTTCGCAGGAGTGCGTGGCGCTGCTGCAGCCGCTGGCGGCGCAGGCGCAGCAAGCGCAGGCGCAGTTGCCGCTGCAGGCCGCGGGGTTCTTCTCGCAACTGGGACGTTGCCGGCGCGTGCTCGGCGAACGCGCGCCGGCGCGGGCCTGGTTCGAGCGCGCGCTGGCGCTGCACCGCGACGTGCTCAAGGACCCGGCCGGCATCGTCGAGAGCATGACCGACATCGCCTCGATGGACAGCGACATCGGCAACACCGATGCGGCGATCGCCGGTTACCTGCAGGCCCTGGCCTTGCTCGACCGCCAGGCCGGCCCGCGGCATCCGCTCAGCGTCAACCTGCTGCGCAGCCTGGGCGTGGCCTACCGCGATCGCGGCGATGTCGACCAGGCCGAGCAGGCGGTGAGCGCGGCGCTGGCGTTGTCGCGCAGCTTGAACGGCGATCGCCACCCGGTCAGCCTCGGGCTGCGGCGCTTGCGGGCGGCGGTGATGATCGACCAGGGCCGGCTGGACATCGCCGAGCGCGAACTGCGCGCCGCGCATGCGCTGACCGTGGAGCGGCTGGGCCCCACACACCGCGACACCGGCATGAGCTGGAGTTCGCTGGCGATGCTGGAACTGGAGCGCGGCCAGGGCGTGCAGGCGATCGCCGACATGGACCGCTCGGTGGCGATCATGCGCGCGCCCGACAGTCAGGCGCTGCTGCCGTACATGCTGCTCAACCAGGGCCTGGCGCTGTCGGCGGCGGGCCGCCACCGCGATGCGCTGGCGCCGCTGTACGAGGCGCGCGCGCGCTGGATCGCGCAGCTCGGCCAGAACAACCCGGCGGTCGGCGACAGCGAGCGGCTGATCGCCGAGGCGCGCGCTGCGCTCGGCGAACCGCGGCAGGCCGATGCGCTGCTGGCGCAGGCGCTGCGCCGCACCGAGGCCGGTTACGGCCCGACCCATCCGCGCACGCGCGCAGTGCGCGTGGCCTGGGCGCGCAACCTGGGCCGGCTCGGCCGCGACGCGCAGGCGTTGCACGAGCTGGAGGCGCAGGCGCGGCAGGGCGGCGACGGCATCGAAAGCCGCAAGC
The DNA here is from genome assembly GCF_014236855.1 of Xanthomonas sp. SI. NCBI lineage: Bacteria > Pseudomonadati > Pseudomonadota > Gammaproteobacteria > Lysobacterales > Lysobacteraceae > Xanthomonas > Xanthomonas sp. SI. The sequence goes on along the minus strand of NZ_CP051261.1, from coordinate 5,218,934 downwards.
TGCGCTGGCGCGCCCGCGCCTATGCCGCCGAGCTGCATTGCCAACGCCGCGGAGGTGCGGGCGACGGGCGTGGCGAACTGCAGGCGCTGCAGCGCGAACTGGCGCAGGCGCAGCCGCAGGGCGGCACGCTGGTGCACGAGGTGGAGGAGCTGCGTGCCGCATGCGCTCCGCCGGCGGCGTTGACCGCGGCGCGCTGAGTCCTGCTGCGGCGGCGGCGCGACGCCGGCCGCTCCCGGCGCAGTGGCGGGTCCAGCCGACGGCGGCCTGGCATCGCCGCCCCGAACCGCCGGCGATCGCCGCTACCATGGGCCATCGCCCTTCGATCCGCCGCGCCGTGCCCGTCCGCCATATCCTGTTCCTGTGCGCCCGCAACCGGCTGCGCAGCCCGACCGCCGAACAGCTTTTCGCCGACTGGCCGGGCATCGAGACCGCGTCGGCGGGAGTCAATGCCGATGCCGATAGCGCGGTGACGCCGGAGCTGCTGGCCTGGGCCGACCTGATCTTCGTGATGGAACGGCGCCACCGCAGCAAGCTGTCGGCCGCGTTCCAGCGGCACCTGAGCGGCAAGCGCATCGTCTGCCTGGACATTCCCGACGACTATGCGTTCATGGATCCGGCGTTGGTCCGGCGGCTGCAGCAAGCGGTGACGCCGCATCTGCCGCGGCGTCATCCGGCGCTCTGAGCGGCACGCGGCGTGGCCGCGCGGCGCAAACCGCCGCCTGACGCCACGAGCGCGGCAGCGAGCTCCTCACTTGCCGCGCGGTCGCACGGCGCCGCTCGCTGCGACCGTGCCAGTGACCCCTGCAGTGTCTACGCCACCTCGTCTCGAGAAGCGGCGGAGCTGTGGCGTCTGCCCGAGGACTTCACCAGCCGCGACCCAACTCGCCACGGCCGTCGTCTTCGCTGCTGCTACAGCTGCAGGTGTCCGATCAGCCCGCTGCCGAAGCTGCGCGCTCTCCTGCGCCAGCCGCGTCCGCCGGTTTGCGCCCAGCGGCAACGGCCGCGGCGCGCATACGCAACCGGCCGACTGTCGCCGCGGCCGCAGAGTCGCCACAATCGGGCTTCCTTCCTCGATCGCAGGTTCGCCATGCGCACCGATACGCAGAATGGACGACGGCGCCCGCGCGCGGCGCTGCTCGCGCTACTCGGCGCCTGGCCGTTGCTCGCCGCCGCGGCCCCGGCAACCGCGCCTGACGCCGCCGCGCCTGCGCCGTGGGTCATGGACAACGGCGTGGTCCGGCTTATGGTCACGCCGACTCTGGGCGGGCGCGTGCTGGGCTTCCAGCGCAGCGGCGGGCCGAACCTGATCAAGGTCGGCGACGCGGTGCAGCGCCAGCCGCTGCCGACGGTCAACGCGGCGGCGAACGATATCCCCTATTTCGGCCACGACGTCTGGGTCGGGCCGCAGAACGCCTGGTGGCAGCACCAGGACGCCAATCCGGCGCGGCGCGCGGCGCATGCCAACTGGCCGCCGGATCCGTACCTGAGCTTCGCCACCACCACCGTCACCGCGCGCGCGCCGCGGCGCCTGCAGCTGCGCGGCGTGGACAGCCCGATCAGCGGCGTGCGCCTGCGCAAGACCTTCGCGGTCTCGCCGCAGCGCGCCGACAGCGTGCTGCTGCAGGTGCAGGCGCAGAACGTGCGCAAGACCGCGGTGGCCTGGGACCTGTGGTTCAACACCCGGGTCAGCGCGGCCACGCGGGTGTTGGTGCCGGTCGCGGCCGCCGCCGATATCCGCGTGCAGCCCAGCGATGGCGCCGGCTACGCGCCGCCGCAGTACGTGTTGCAGGACGGGCTGCTGGCGCTGGCGGCCGCGCCGCCGGGCAGCGCCGGACAGCGCGGCAAGCTGCTGCTGCAGCCGTCGGCGGGCTGGATCGCCGCCTTCGCCGGCGGCCAGGCCTGGGTGATCCGCTTCGCGCACCAGCCGCTTGCGCGCATCCATCCCGAGCAGGGCCAAGTCGAGTTCTACCTGGATGCGCCGGCCTCCGATCCGGGCAGTGGCCTGCTGGAAATGGAAGTGCACGCGCCGTACCGGACCCTGGCGCCGGGCCAGACCATGCACGCCGAGGAGCAGTGGACGTTGCTGGACTACACCGGCGGCGACGACCCGGCGCAGCAGCGCAGCTTCCTGTGCCGGCACGCCGCGGCGCTGGCGCTGGCGGGCGCCTGCGTCACGCCCTAGCTCTCGCGTTTAACGCCGCTTGTCTATGATGGAGGCCCTTTCCGCTTCGATCCGGCCCATGCAACGACGCGATTTCCTCAAGAACGCCGCCGCCGCCTTCGCCGCCATGGGCTTGCCCGCGATGCCGATGCTCGGCCAGGCCGCGCCCGCGGTCGGCCTGCGCCGCCTGGGCAAGCCGCAGCCCTTCGATTACGCCTGGCTCAAGGGCCATGCCCGGGCCATGGCCCAGGCGCCCTACCAGAGCCACAAGCGGGTGCTGCCGGGACCGCTGGAGTCGTTGAACTGGGACCAGTACCAATCGATCCGCTACCGCCAGGATCACGCGTTGTGGGCGGTGGACAACGAGTCGAAGTTCCAGGCCAAGTTCTTCCACCTGGGCCTGTACTTCAAGTCGCCGGTGCACATGTTCGACCTGGTCGACGGGCAGGCGCAGGAACTAGCCTACGACGGCGCCGCGTTCGATTACGGCAAGAGCGGCCTGCAGGGCAAGCACCTGCCCAAGGAGCTGGGCTTCGCCGGCTTCCGCCTCAACACCAAACAGGACACCGACCGCGACTTCGCCGCGTTCCTCGGCGCCAGCTATTTCCGCGCGGTGGGCAAGGAAGGCCAGTACGGCCAGTCCGCGCGCGGATTGGCGATCGATACCGGCACCGGCGGCCCGGAGGAATTCCCGGACTTCATCGCCTACTGGCTGGAGCAGCCCAAGGCCGGCTCGGACACCGTGGTGGTGTACGCGCTGCTGGACTCGCCGAGCGTGGCCGGCGCCTACCGCTTCGCGATCACCAACGGCGACGTGCTGCTGATGGACATCGACAGCGCGTTGTATCCACGCAAGACCATCGAACGGCTGGGCCTGGGACCGTGCACCAGCATGTATCAGGTCGGCGAGAACGACCGCCGCATGGACTGGGACTGGCGCCCGGAGATCCACGACACCGACGGCCTGGCGATGTGGACCGGCGGCGGCGAATGGATCTGGCGGCCGCTGTGCAACCCGCCGCAGCTGCGCTTCAACATGTTCGTGGACGAGAACCCGCGCGGCTTCGGCCTGTTGCAGCGCGACCGCAACTTCGACCACTACCACGACGACGGCGTGTACTACGAAAAGCGCCCGTGCCTGTGGGTGGAACCGAAGCAGGGCTGGGGCAAGGGTTCGGTGCAGCTGGTGGAGATTCCCACCATCGACGAGACCTTCGACAACATCGTCGCGTTCTGGAATCCGCAGGACAAGCCGCAGCCTGGGCAGGAACTGCTGTTCGGCTATCGCCTGTACTGGGGCGCGAAGCCGCCAGCGTCCTCGCCGCTGGCGCAATGCGTGGCCACGCGCACCGGCCTGGGCGGCGTGGTCGGGCAGAAGCGCAGCCATTTCTCCTGGCGCTTCGCGGTGGACTTCGTCGGCGGCGAACTGGCCAGGCTCGGCAAGGACAAGGACGCCAAGGTCGAGGCGGTGCTGCAGCTGAGCCGCGGCAGCACCGAGATCGTCTCGGCGCGGCCGCTGCACGAACTCTCCGGCTACCGCGCGATGTTCGACGTGGTGCCGCCGGACGACGGTACGCAGCAGATCGACATCCGCCTGTTCCTGCGCGCCGGCGGCACGCCGCTGACCGAAACCTGGCTGTACCAGTGGACGCCGCCGCCGGCGGCCGAGCGCAAGTTGTATTGAGCGTGGCGGGGGCTGCCGCGTCATGCGCGGCAGCGCCTCGCTGAGTGCAGTGCCCGGCTTCGTTTGTCGCGGCTGAAGCCGCTCCTACAAAAGCTCGCGGCCACCGTGCTGGGTGCACTGTAGGAGGGGTTTCAACCCCGACGCCTGAAATTGCCGGCTTCGCTCGTCGCGGCTGAAGCCGCTCCTACAGTGGCTTGCGGATACCGGCCGGGTGCACTGTGGGAGGGACTGCAGTCCCGACGCTTTTCGCAACGCTACGCATCGGCTGGCTTCGCGCGTCGCGACGGAAGTCGCTCCTACAAGAGGCTCGCAGCAAGGTGCCGGGTGCATCGTGGGAGGGACTTCAGTCCCGACGCGCGACGTGTCCGGCGTCGCGCGTTGCGGCGGCCTCAGGGCTTGGCCGGTTGCGGCGGCTTCGGCGCGGTTTCCTGGGTGATGTCCTCGACATCGCCGATATCCACGCGGCCCGGCGTGCGGCCGTCCCAGACCCGGTCCTGCAGCTTCCAGTACGCCGCCGGTTCCCAGAATTCCTTGGCGTAGAACACTTCCGGATCGACGCTGCCGCCGCGCGGACCGTTGATCTGCAGGCCAGAGGCGCCGGAGTAGCCGAGCATGCTGCCGGTGCTGCGCGACGCTTCGCGGCGCAGTACCGCTTCCTGGCGCGGCTTGGCCACCTGGTCGCCATACGTGGCCAGCATTTTCTTGTCCTGCTTGACCGCGCGCTGCCGCTCTTCGGGCGTCAGCTGGTTCCAGTACTCCATCTTGCGCGTGGTGAAGGCGTCGTAGCCGCGCTCGGAGGCCAGCGCCATCCACAGGAAGCCCATCGCGCGATCCTGCGCGCCGCCCTGGCCTTCCCAGTACATCTCGCCCAGCCGCGCCTGCGACGGCTTGTCGGCGTAGCGCGCGGCGAGCTGGTAGTTCTTCTTGGCCTCGGCGAACTCGCCCTTCTTGTCGGCGCGGATCCCGGCGCGGCGATAGAACAGGTCCAGGTGCGCCTCGAGGAACCCGTCGGTCATCACCTGCGCCGGAATGTCGTCGAAGGTGCGGGCGTTGTCGGCGGCGGCGGCCGGGCCGGACAGCGCCAGCGCAACCGCAACGACCAGCGCGGCGCAGCCGCCGATGGCATATCCCTTGAACTGATGCATAGAACTCTTCCCATGAGTGCGATCGCCGACGATTCTAAATGGGCGTCGCGGCCGCGATCCATAGACTGATGGCCTATGCGGCCGAGGACGGTGTCGACGTTTTCAACCGATGTTCATGGTCGGTGTCGCGTCGACTGCCGCCGAAACGGATCGGCGGATGGATGCACCAAGGCAGTGCATGGCACTCGCGCGGCATTCGCCTGCGCATGCGGTTGAACCGCGAAAAGTGGCGTCGCGTTCGGCCAACGCCGTCTTTCGTCCGCCGCCGCAGCCGTCAGCCGGCGCGGCGGGCCGACTACCGCGGCAACGCGATCTGCAACGGGTCGATGCGGCCCTCGCCGCGCATGATCTTCTTGAACTCGGCGCGGCTCACCGACACGTAGCGCTCGTTGCCGCCGATCTCCACCTGCGGGCCGTCCTGCACGGCGTGGCCGTCGGCGTCCACGCGCACGGTCATCGTCGCCTTGCTGCCGGTGTGGCAGATGGTCTTGATCTCCTGCAGTTCGTCGGCCCAGGCCAGCAGGTACTGGCTGCCCTCGAACAGCTCGCCGCGGAAATCGGTACGCAGGCCGTAGCACAGCACCGGGATGCGCAGCCGGTCGACCACCTCGCTGAGCTGCCAGACCTGCGCGCGGCTGAGGAACTGCGCCTCGTCCACCAGCACGCAATGCAGCGCGCCGTCGCGGGCGATATCGTCCTGCAGCAGCGCAAGCAGGTCGGTGTCGGGCACGAACGTGTTGCCATCGGCGCGCAGGCCGATGCGCGAGGCGACCACGCCGCTGCCGTCGCGGTGGTCCAGGCGCGGGGTCAGGATCGCGGTGCGCATGCCGCGCTCGCGATAGTTGTGCGCCGACTGCAGCAGCGTCGTGGTCTTGCCGGCGTTCATCGCCGAATAGTAGAAGTACAGTTTCGCCATGCTCCGATTCTAGCGCGGTGGCCGGCCCCGTCGCAGTCCGGAGGCGCGCGGGAAAACCCGTTCAGCGCCAGCGCGGCGGCGCGGTCCTCGCCACCGGCCGGCGCCCGCTACAATGCGCGGCCCAGGGAAGTCTTCATGCACGGTCTCAATCCCCCCCAACGCGCCGCGGTGCTGCATTGCGAAGGCCCGTTGCTGGTGCTGGCCGGCGCCGGCAGCGGCAAGACCCGCGTGATCGTGGAAAAGATCGCGCACCTGATCGCCACCGGCCGCTACCCGGCCAAGCGCATCGCCGCGATCACCTTCACCAACAAGTCGGCCAAGGAAATGCGCGAGCGCGTGGCCAAGCGCATCCGCGGCGACGCCGCCGATGGCCTGACCATCTGCACCTTCCACGCGCTGGGACTGAAATTCCTGCAGATCGAGCACGCCGCGGTCGGCCTCAAGCGCGGCTTCTCGATCTTCGACGCCGACGATGCCGCCGCGCAGATCAAGGACCTGATGCATGGCGCCAAGCCCGATGCGATCGACGACGCCAAGAACCTGATCTCGCGCGCCAAGAACGCCGGGCTGTCGCCGGAGCAGGCGATGGCCGCGGCGCGCAGCAACCGCGAGCAGGAAGCGGCCAGCCTGTACGAGCGTTACCAGGCGCGGCTGAGCACGTTCAACGCGGTGGACTTCGACGACCTGATCCGCCTGCCGGTACAGGTGCTGGAGGAGAACGAGGACATCGTCATGGCCTGGCGCGAGCGCATCGGCTACCTGCTGGTGGACGAGAGCCAGGACACCAACGACGCGCAGTACCGGCTGCTGAAGATGCTGGCCGGCCCGCGCGGCAACTTCACCTGCGTGGGCGACGACGACCAGAGCATCTACGCCTGGCGCGGCGCCAATCCGGAAAACCTGATGCAGATGGGGCGCGACTATCCGGCGCTGCAGATCGTCAAGCTGGAACAGAACTACCGCTGCTCCAACCGGGTGCTGCGCGCGGCCAATGCGCTGATCGCGCACAACCCGCACGAGCACCTGAAGACCCTGTGGAGCGACCAGGCCGACGGCGAGCGCATCCGCGTGTGGGAATGCCGCGACAGCGAGCACGAGGCGGAGAAGGTCGCCGCCGAGATCGCCTACCTGGGCACCGCCAAGCAGGTGCCGTGGAGCGATTTCTGCATCCTTTTCCGCGGCAACTTCCAGTCGCGGCCGCTGGAAAAGGCCTTGCAGATCGCCGGCGTGCCGTACCACATCACCGGCGGCACCGCGTTCCTGGAACGGCAGGAAGTGAAGGACGTGCTGTCGTGGCTGCGGCTGCTGGTCAATCCCGACGACGATGCCGCGTTCCTTCGTGCGGTGCAGGCGCCCAAGCGCGAGGTCGGCGCGACGTCGCTGGCCAAGCTGGCGGAACTGGCGTCGGCGAAAAATCTACCGATGTCGCGCGCGGCCGAGTCGATGGGCGCGCTGCAGCAGCTGCCGCCGCGCGCGGCCAACGGCCTGAGCGATTTCGTCGACGTCCTGCATGACTTGCGTACCGCCTCGCTGACCCTGTCCTCGGCCGACGTGGTGCGCCAGCTCGCCGAGCAGTCGGGGCTGATCCGCGAACTGCGCAGCCAGTGCAAGGACGAAACCACCTTCCAGCGCCGCCGCAGCAACCTGGAAGAACTGGCCAAGTGGTTCGAGGGCGGCCCGCGTGGCGCCACCGTCGGCGATCTGGCGGCGCAGCTGGCGCTGCTGTCGCGCAACGACAAGGACGACGGCGGCAACCAGGTGCGAATGATGACGATGCACGCGTCCAAGGGCCTGGAGTTCCGCTACGTGTTCATCGTCGGCTGCGAGGACGGCGTGCTGCCGCACGAGGTCAGCCTGGAGGAGGGCAACCTGCAGGAAGAGCGGCGCCTGCTGTACGTGGGCATCACCCGCGCCAAGGAACAGCTGTGGATGAGCTACAGCAAGCTGACCCGCAAGTTCGGCGAGCACATCCGGCTCAAGCCCAGCCGCTTCTTCGACGAGATCCCGGCCGAGGAAATGCAACGCGACGGCGCCGATCCGGTGGCCGACGCCGAGCGCAAGAAGGAGCGCGCCAATGCGGGGCTGGCGGCGATCCAGGCGTTGTTTGATTGACGGCGGGGATTGGGGAGTGGGGATTCGTAAAGGCGGTTGTGCGTGGTGCCGCGGTTGGCGGGTTCTGATGTAGCGCGGGTATATGCTGGAGTTCCCTTCTCCCTGCGGGAGAAGGTGCCCCGAAGGGGCGGATGAGGGTACGGGCGCAGCCTCGTGCACTCAAACTCAGCGAGACGCTTCGCGCCGGACCCTCACCCCAACCCCTCTCCCGAGGGGAGAGGGGCTCAAAAACAGGTGCTTGTACATGGCTGGCCGAGTGCACTGTAGGAGGGGCTTCAGGCCCGACGCTTCTTCTCAGCACGACGGGGATTGCAGCTTCGCGCGTCGCGACTGAAGTCGCTCCCACAAGAAGCGGTGTCGCCGGAGGCTGCGGCTCTTTCAAGTGCAGCTGCTTGGCTGGCGCTCGCCGGTAGCTGGCTGGGTGCACTGCGGGAGGGACTTCAGTCCCGACGCTGTTTCACTTGGTTGTGGGAGTGCTGGCTTCGTTTGTCGCGACTGATGGCCCAAGGCGACCCAGAATCGCTCCCCACAAAAAGAAGAGGCTGCTTTCGCAGCCCCTACATGCATCAGTTCGCAGCCCTGCTTACGACGACAGATGCTCGATCGCGGCGACGCTACCGAGGCGATCGCCCAGGCGCTTGAGCAGGGCCAGGCGGTTGCCGCGGATCGCCGGGTCCTCGACGTTGACCATCACCCCGTCGAAGAACGCGTCCACCTGCGGCCGCAGCCGCGCCAGGAAGTTCAGCACGGTGACGTAATCGTGCTGGCGCAGGGCGCCGTCGGTTTCCACGATCGCCGCTTCCACCGCTTCGGCCAGCGCGCTTTCGGCCGGCTCGCGCAGCAGGGTCGAGTCGATCTGCCCAGGAATCGCGCCCTCGGCCTTGCGCAGGATGTTGCGGATGCGCTTGTTGGCTGCAGCCAGCGCCTCGGCTTCCGGCAGCGTGGCGAAGATGCCGATCGCATCGATGCGGCGGTCGAAGTCGTAGAGCGATCCGTGGGTGGCGGTCGCGGCTGAAGCCGCTCCTACAGAAGCTGCGCTTCCTTCAACCCCGACCGAGAACAAGGCCGCCACCGCGTTGAAATGCGTGGCCGGCACGCCCTTGTCGGCGTAGTAGCCGCGCAGGCGGTCGAGGATGAAGTCGTAGACCTCTTCAACCTGCTCCAACGATACCCCGCCCACCTGAGACTGCATCGGCGATGTTTCCGCTCCTTTCCGCTTTGCTTCGTTGGCGGCTTCTACTTTCTTCATTACCGCGGTTAGGCGAATGGCTTCCATTGCACGGGTTGCTGCATCGGTCAGCAGCACCTTCAGACTCACATCAAACCCACTCTCAATCACCGTCCGCGCCAACCCCAGCGCATTGCGTCGCAGCGCGAACGGGTCCTTGTTGCCGGTCGGCTTCAGCCCCGCGGCAAACCCACCTGCCAGGGTGTCCAGGCGCTCGGCGATGGCCAGCACCTTGCCCAGCGGCGACAGCGCGATGTCGTCGCCGGCGAAGCGCGGCTGGTAGGCCTCGTCGATCGCCAGCGCGATCTCGCCCGGCTCGCCGGCAGCCTTGGCGTAGTGGCGCCCGGCGATGCCCTGCAGTTCGGGGAATTCGTTGACCATGCGCGACTGCAGGTCGTTCTTGCTCAACTCGGCGGCGCGCCGCGCCTGCACAGCGTCCACGCCGACCAGCGGCGCGATCGCCTCGGCCAGCGCGGCCACGCGCTGCACCTTGTCGGCGATGCTGCCGAGCTTGGCCTGGTAGGTCACGCTGGCCAGGCCCGCGCCCATCGCCTCAAGACCCTGCTTGAGGTCCTCGTCGAAGAAGAACTTGGCGTCGGCGAAGCGCGGGCGGATCACCCGCTCGTAGCCCTTGGCCACTTCGGCCACGTCGCGCGAAACGATGTTGGCGATGCCGATGAAGTGCTCGGTCAGCTTGCCGCCGTCGTCGAGCACCGGGAAGAATTTCTGGTTGCTCTCCATCGTCTCGATCAGCGCTTCCTGCGGCACCGCCAGGAACGCCTGTTCGAAATGGCACAGCACCGCCGACGGCCATTCGACCAGGTTCACCACCTGCTCCAGGTTGTCGTCGGAGATGCGCGCGCTGCCGCCGGCCTGGCGCGCGGCCTGCTCGACCTCGGCGACGATGCGCGCGCGGCGCGCATCCGGATCCACCAGCACCTGCGCCGCCTGCAGCGCGGCCACGTAGTCGCCCGGCTGCGCCAGCGCCACCGGCGCATCGTGCAGGAAGCGGTGGCCGCGGCTGACCCGGTCGGCCTGCACGCCGAACAGCTGCACCGGCACCACGTCGTTGCCGAACAGCAGCACCAGCCAGTGCACCGGCCGCGCGAAACCGTAGTCGTGGTCGCCCCAGCGCATCGGCTTGGGGATCGGCATCGCCGCGATCGCTTCGCGCAGGATCTCCGGCAGCAGCGCGGCGGTCTGCGCGCCCGCGTTCACCGCGCGGTGAACGAAACGCTCGCCCTTGGCGTCGCTGGTGCGCTCCAGCGCGGTCCAGTCGATGCCGGCCTTGGCGGCGAAGCCGGCCAGCGCCTTGGTCGGCTGGCCATCGGCGTCCAGCGCGATGTTGAGGTAGGGGCCGAGTACTTCCGAACGCTGCTCCGGCTGCTCGGCGGCCACGCCCGGCAGCAGCACCGCCAGCCGCCGCGGGGTGGACAGCGGCTTGGCGTCGCCGCGTTCGACCGCGATGCCGCGCTTCTCCAGCCCGGCGATCACACCGTCGAACAAGGCCTGCGCCAGACCCGGCAGCGCCTTGACCGGCAGTTCCTCGGTACCCAGTTCGATCAGCAGGGGATGTAGTGCGCTCATGTGTCAGACCTTGCTAGCGGTTCCCTTCTCCCTGCGGGAGAAGGTGCCCCGAAGGGGCGGATGAGGGTACGGCGGAGCCTTTGGAGTTTGGGAGTGGCAGGTTCTCGTGCCGGCGTACCCTCACCCCAACCCCTCTCCCGGAGGGAGAGGGGCTCTACAGCCTCAGCGCTTCACGCCGGGGAAGCCCAGCTTCTCGCGTTGCGCGTGGTAGGCCTTGGCCACCGCCTGCGCCAGCGCGCGCACGCGCAGGATGTAGCGCTGGCGTTCGGTCACCGAGATCGCGCGGCGCGCGTCGAGCAGGTTGAAGGCGTGGCTGGCCTTGGTCACCTGCTCGTAGGCCGGCAGCGGCAGGCCCAGCTCGACCAGCCGCTGCGCTTCGCGCTCGCAGGCGTCGAAGCGGTGGAACAGCTCGGCCACGTCGGCATGCTCGAAGTTGTACGCGCTCTGCTCCACCTCGTTCTGGTGGTAGACGTCGCCGTAGGTCACCGGCGCGCCGTCCGGGCCGTAGGTCCACACCAGGTCGTAGACGTTGTCGCAGTTCTGCAGGTACATGCACAACCGTTCCAGGCCGTAGGTGATCTCGCCCAGCACCGGCTTGCACTCCAGGCCGCCGGCCTGCTGGAAGTAGGTGAACTGGGTGACCTCCATGCCGTTGAGCCACACCTCCCAGCCCAGGCCCCAGGCGCCGAGCGTCGGCGATTCCCAGTTGTCCTCGACGAAGCGCAGGTCGTGCACCAGCGGGTCGATGCCCAGCGCCTGCAACGAGTCCAGGTACAGCTGCTGGATGTTGTCCGGGTTCGGCTTCATCGCCACCTGGTACTGGTAGTAGCGCTGCAGGCGGTTCGGATTCTCGCCGTAGCGGCCGTCGGTGGGGCGGCGGCACGGCTGCACGTAGGCCGCGTTCCACGGCTCCGGCCCGAGCGCGCGCAGGAACGTGGCCGGGTGGAAGGTGCCGGCGCCCACTTCCAGGTCCAGCGGTTGGATCAGCACGCAGCCGTGCTGCGCCCAGAACTGGTTGAGGGTCTGGATCAGACCCTGGAACGTGATCGGAACGGACCGGGAGACGGGCATGCAGCAAAGGCCGGCAAAAGGGGTGCGCTAGTATAGCGACCGACTTGCGGGGACTTCCGCGCACCGGACCTGACCATGGATACGCGACCTGCCGCGCAGCCGCCCGCCGTGCCTGTACCCGCCGCCGTGTCGCTGCCGCCGGGGCGCCTGAATTTCGAGCGCGTGGTCGCCGCGCTGCTCGCCGACGGCCTGGTCGCGCCGGCCGAGCGCGGCCGCATGCAGTTCTCGGCGCAGTCCGCGCGCACCGTCAGCGACGTGCATCCGCTGGTGCTGCTGTCCAACCTGAAACTGGCCGCCACCCGCCCGCCGGGCAGCGAACTGGGCCTGGAACGGCTGACCGAATGGCTGGCGCAGCGCTGCGGCCTGCGCTACCTGCGCATCGATCCGACCCGGGTCGACGTGGCCGCGGTCACCGCCGTGGTCTCGCATGCCTACGCGCGCCGCCACCGCATCCTGCCGCTGGCGCTGGACGGCGAACGCCTGCTGGTGGCGACCAGCGAGCCGCTGGCGCTGGACTGGCTGGCCGACGTGCAACACCTGGCGCGGCGCCGGATCGAGATCGCGGTGGTCAACCCGCTGGACCTGCATCGCTACACGATGGAGTTCTTCGGCGTGACCCGCTCGGTACGCGGGGCCAAGGACGGGCGCAACGAGCAGAGCAGCGGCCTGCCCAGCTTCGAGCAGCTGGTGGAACTGGGCCGCGGCGGCGACGTCAACGCCGACGACCACCACATCGTGCACATCGTCGACTGGCTGCTGCAGTACGCCTACGAGCAGCGCGCCAGCGACATCCACCTGGAACCGCGGCGCGAGGCCGGGCGCATGCGCTTCCGCATCGACGGCGTGCTGCACAAGGTGCTGGAAGTGCCGCCGGCGGTGATGACCGCCATCGTCAGCAGGATCAAGGTGCTCGGGCGCATGGACCTGGCCGAGCGCCGGCGCCCGCAGGACGGGCGCATCAAGACCCGCTCGCCGGGCGGGCGCGAGACCGAGATGCGCCTGTCGACCATGCCCACCGCGTTCGGCGAGAAGTGCGTGATGCGCATCTTCGACCCGGACGCGGCGTTCAAGAGTGTGGACCAGCTCGGTTTCAGCGTGCAGGAAGCGGCCGGCTGGGCGGCGCTGGTCGAGCGCCCGCACGGCATCGTGCTGGTCACCGGCCCCACCGGCTCGGGCAAGACCACCACGCTGTATTCCACGCTCAAGCGCCTGGCCACCCCGGACGTGAACGTGTGCAGCGTTGAGGACCCGATCGAGATGATCGCGCCGGAGTTCAACCAGATGCAGGTGCAGACCAACATCGACCTGGATTTCGCCAGCGGCGTGCGCACCCTGCTGCGGCAGGACCCGGACATCATCATGATCGGCGAGATCCGCGACCTGGAAACCGCGCAGATGGCGGTGCAGGCCTCGCTGACCGGGCACCTGGTGCTGTCCACCCTGCACACCAACGACGCGCCCTCGGCGATCACCCGCCTGCTCGACCTGGGCGTGCCGCACTACCTGGTCGCCTCCACCCTCAACGGCGTGCTGGCGCAGCGCCTGGTGCGCACGCTGTGCAGCCACTGCAAGCGTCCGCACACGCTCAGCGACCTCGAATGGGACGCGCTGCGCGAGCCGGGCGAGGCGCTGCCGGACGACCTGCAGGTGCACGCCCCGGTCGGCTGCCTGGAATGCCGCCGCACCGGCTATCTGGGCCGGGTCGGCCTGTACGAACTGCTGCCGGTGACGCCGCGCCTGCGCACGCTGATCCGCGCCGACATGGACCTGGCCGGCTTCAGCCGCGCCGCGCAGGCCGAGGGCGTGCGCAGCCTGCGCCGCGCCGGCCTGGAAAAGGTGGCCGCCGGCCTGACCACCATCGAGGAAGTGCTGTCGGTGCTGCCGCCGCGCGAGTGAGCGCACCGTGGCGTGCGCTGGCGCGTTGCATTGCCGGCAAATTGTCCACCCGCGGCGGCGCCAGCTGCGCTAGAACGGTGGGGCCGTCCGGGGGACGCAAGGGACGGCATGCGGGCCGCGTTTGCAGACCTCGATCGCTGCGTTGCCCACTCCAGTGCGGCAGCGCGCCGCTTTTCGCCTGTGCGTGGCTCTTCCCGTAATGCACGTCAACGGAAGTGCAAGGAGATCGCGCAATGACGACAACCACACTGTATGCCTGGGTGAACCCGGTCGGCGCCGGCGACACCGGCTTCATCCAGCAGGCGCCCCGGCTCAGCGCCCTGGTCGATCACACCTGGGTGACCAGCTACGACAACCGCGAGCACCCGTACACGATCGACGAAGTCCTCGCCCATCAGCAGCAGTATTGGTATTGCTGGGGCGTGTTCCATCCGACCGGGCAGAGCAAGAAATCCCCCGGCGGCTATGCCGGGCAAGCGCAGGCCGACCTCGGCCACGCCAGCTGCCTGTGCCTGCCGAACCAAGCCTCCAGCGACAACCCGCCGGCGCAGGGCACCATCTTCCGCTACGCCATCAACGGCGTCTGCCACCAGCTCGCCAACCAGGTGCTGTGGGCGACCGGCAGCGCCACCACCGCGCCGCTGACGGTGCGCATCGCGCGTGGCTACTGGCTCAGCAATGCGTTGTACGGCACCTATGGCCGCAACTGGCTGTCGAATGCGTGGGAGGAAAAGAAGAACGCCTGTGCGGTCGGTGCCGCGCTGGTCGCCGCGCAGGACACGGACGATTTCACCGCGCGGGTGCACGCCACCGTGGGCGAAGCGCTGACCGCCGATGCGCGCGATGGCGTGCTGCAGATCCGTGATGCCGCGCTCGCCAGGATCGCGGCAGTCGCCGCGCGCGAAACGTTGCGGGCCGACGCCGCCACCAGCCAGGCCGAGGGCGAGGAGATCAACCGCATCGCCCTGGAATTCCAGGACGCAGCGGCCAAGGCCCTTACCCCGGAACAGTACCGGCAGATCTTCGAACTGGATCCCGACGAGCGGCTCACGGTCGTGGATCCGGCGATGCTGGCGTAAAGCCCCTGCGGTCATCAGCGCTGCGTCCATCCGCTCGAGTGGCGCAGCGCTTATGTCAAAACCGACGCGTTGCCACGGCAAACGACTGTCGAGCAGCTGAATTGCGACGCGCGACAGCCGTGCAGTGCGGCGCAGGCTTGGAAAAAGCCGCGAAGGTCTGTCTACAATCGGGTCGACCCCACCCGAGTTGCCGCCCGCCGATGACGCCTGCGCCCTTCCTGATCCTCGAAACCGGCGAGCCGGTGGCGACGATGCGGCGCTATGGGCGCTTCCCGCACTGGATCCGCGTCGCCGCCGGCCTGGCCGAGCGCGACACGGTGGTCGCCAATGTCGCCGGCGGCGCCGCATTGCCCGCGCGCACGGGCTTTGCCGGGATCATCGTCACCGGCTCGGCCGCCTTCGTCACCGACCGCGCCGACTGGAGCGAGCGCTCGGCCGACTGGCTGCGCGAGGCCGCCCACGCCGGCACGCCGCTGCTGGGCATCTGCTACGGGCATCAGCTGCTGGCGCATGCGCTGGGCGGGGAGGTTGCCTACAACCCGGCCGGGCGCGAATCGGGCACCGTGCACATCGACTTGCATCCGCCGGCGTTCGACGATCCGCTGTTCGCCGGCCTGCCCGAACGCTTCCCGGCCCACGCCACGCACCTGCAGACGGTGCTGCGCGCGCCGGCCGGCGCCACCGTGCTGGCGCGCTCGGCGCAGGACCAGTGCCATGCGTTCCGCTGGGGCGAGGCGGCCTGGGGCGTGCAGTTCCACCCGGAATTCGCCACCCACCACATGCGCGGCTACGTGCACGCCCGCGCCGAGTGTCTACGCAGCGCCGGCCGCTGCGCCCGTACCATCGCCCGCGAGGTCAGCGCCGCGCCGCTGGCGCGCAAGCTGCTGCGGCGCTTCGTTCAGCACGCGCGCGGCCAGCAAACCGCCGGCGGCCTGGCAAAACCGCGATAATCTGTACAGGCGCCGCGCTGTACGGCGTTCCCCCACTTCGGATTGGCAATGATCGAGATTCGCAAGCTGCCGGCCTCGGCCGGCGCGGAATGGCTGTTGAGCGGTATTGCGCTGCTGCGCCGGGCGCCGCTGGCGCTGGGCCTGCTGGGCGTGATCTGGGGCCTGGCGGCGCTGTTGGCGCTGCTGATGGGCGCGCTGAACCCGACCCTGGGCATGCTGGCGCAATTGCTGCTGGGCTTGGCAGGACCGCTGCTGTTCGGCGGCTTGGTGTGGGCGGTGCGCGAAGTGGACCTGGGCCGCGTCGCGCAGCCGGCGCACCTGCTGCAGGGGTTGCACGACGGCCGCGCGCCGCGCCTGCTGGTGGCGCTGCTGCCGCAGGTGCTGGTCGGCCTGGCGCTGGGCGCGCTGGCCCTGGTGGTGGTCGGCCAGAGCGGCTGGGAGCAGCTGGGCACGGTGATGAACAAGCTCAACGAACTCGGCCAGTCCAGCGCCCAGCCGGATCCGGCGCAGGTCGAGCAGCTGGTGGCCACGCTGCCGGCGATGCGCATCCTGCTGTGGCTGCTGATGGTGTTCGTCGGCTTCGTGGCGGTGACGCTGACCCTGTTCGTGCTCGCCCCGCAGGTGATGTTCGACGGTCGCGGCGGCCTGGCGGCGATGCGCAACAGCCTGCGCGCCTGCCTGCACAACCTGCCGGCGATGCTGGTGTTCTTCATCCTCGCCTTCATCGCGATGTTCGCGCTGTATTTCGCCCTGGTGCTGGTGATCCTGCTGGTGCAGGCGCTGGCCGGGCCGACCATCGCCGCCCTGGTCGCGCAATTGCTGCTGATGGCGCTGGCGATGCCGGCGCTGGCCGGCGCGGTCTACGCGGCCTGGAAGCAGATGTTCGTGCACAGCGGCGACGCCGCGCCGGCGGTGCCGCCGCCGCCTTCCAATGTGTTTGCGGCTTAAGGGCCGGGATTTGGGAGTCGGGATTGGGGATTCGTAAAAGCGGGAGCTGACGGTTTCCCGGTCGTCGCTTTTGCAGAGCTCTAGCCTTGCCAGGTCGTCGCATCTGTAGGAGAGGCTTCAGCTCCGACGCTTTCGGCTTCGTGGATTGCCGCGATTGACGAAGCATGAGGTTCCTGGAGCCGCGCTACATGGCGAAGGCGCGGCCGCCCCGGCCTTTGCGAATCTCTAATCCCGAATCTCGGCTTCAGACGGCTTCTTGGTTACCGCACTAGCCGCAATGATGCCGATCTCGTACAGCAGGCACATCGGGATCGCCAGCATCAGCTGCGAGACCACGTCCGGCGGGGTCAGCACCGCGGCCAGCACGAAGATGCCGACCACCGCGTAGCCGCGGCCTTCGCGCAGTTGCTGCGGGGTGACCCAGCCGAGCAGGGCCAGGATCACCAGCGCCACCGGCAGCTCGAAGCTGGCGCCGAAGGCGAAGAAGATCGCCAGCACGAAATCCAGGTAGGCGCCGGCGTCCGGGGTGAGCTGGATGATGTCCGGCTTGAACGTGGTCAGGAAGTGGAACACCGCCGGCAGCACCAGGAAATAGGCGAAGGCGCAGCCCACGTAGAACAGCAGCACCGCCGAGGCCAGCAGCGGCAGCGCCAGGCGCTTCTCGCGCTGGTACAGGCCCGGGGCGACGAACGCCCAGGCCTGGTACAGCAGCCACGGCACGGCGATGAACACGCCCACGAAAAAGGTCAGCTTGAGCGGCGCGAACACCGCGCCGGCCGGGTGGGTGGCGATCACGCTCTGCCCGATCGGCAGCTGCGCCAGCATCGGCGCGGCCAGCCAAGTGTAGATGGGCTTGGAGAACGGCAGCAGCGCCAGCACCACCACGCCCAGGCCGAGCAGCGCGCGCACCAGGCGCGCGCGCAATTCGACCAGATGCTCGATCAGGCTGCTTTCGGCTTCCGGATTCATCGCGGCGCCTCAGGATCGCCGTTGGGCGGTGCGGCGCCAGGCGCCGGCGGTGTGTGGGCCGGCTCGTGCGCGGCGGGCGGCGGTGCGTCGCTTGCTGCGTGCGGATGCGGATGCGCGGCTGGCGCCGCTGGCGCGGTAGCCGGCACCGCGGGGGCAGCGGCGGGAGCGCCCGACGGCGGCAAGGCTTCCGGCGCTGGCGCCGTCGGCTGCGGTTCGCTGCCCGCAGGCGCGGCCTCGGCGAGCGGTTCCGGTCCGGTCGGGTCGATCTCGCGGCGCAGCGCGTCGGTTTCGCGCTGCAGCTGTTGGCCGCTGTCGCGCAACTGCGTTTCGGCCTGGCGCAACGAGGCCTGCACGTCCTGCAGGCTGCGCTTGAGTTCCTCGGCTTCCAGTTCGCGCTCCAGTTCCTGCTTCACCGAATCCCACTGCGCGCGCGCGCGGCGCACCCACAGGCCGGCGAAGCGCGCTGCCTTGGGCAGGCGTTCCGGGCCGAGCACCACCAGCGCCACCACTGCGATCAGCAGCAGTTCGCTGAATCCGATATCGAACACGCCGACAGCGTCCTATTCAGCGCGCGTCGCGGTCGCGCTCGGCCTGGGTCTCGCGGGACTGCTCGCTGCTGCGCGACTCGTCGCCGAGCTGGCCGGCGGGTTTGTCCTCGTCGCGCATGCCTTTCTTGAATTCCTTGACCGCACTGCCCAGATCCTTGGCGCCGCTGGTCAGCCGCTTGGTGCCGAACACCAGCAGCACGATCACCAGCACGACAAGCCAGTGCCAGATGCTAAAACCGCCCATGATCCGCTCGCAGAGAAGTCGTAAGGAATAAAGAGGATAACGCACCGCGCCGCGGTACGTTCAGTGCTGCACGCCGTACCGCGGATTCTAGCGGTTGCCGTCCAGCGATTCGGTGCGGATCTCGCCTTCGGACACCGGCTGGAAGCCGCCCTGTGGCGGCGGCGTCTGCGGCGGAGCCTGCAACGGTGCGGTGCTGGCGCCGTCGGCGGCAGCGGGTTCGGCGACCGGCGGCGGTGCGGCCTGCGCCGACGATTGCGGCCGCGGCGGCGGCGGCGCCGTGGCGGAACGCCCGGCGCTGTCGGTGCCGCGGTTCTGCCGCGCGGCGTAGGTGGCTTCCTCGAGCTTGTCGCGGAAGGCGACCACGTCGTTGGACGGCAGGCCGGTGGTGCGGCCTTCGAAGATCATGCGCGGGGTGGTGTTGCTGCCGTACACGTTGAGGTCGGCGGCATCGTCGATCTGCAGCGCCGCGCCGTCCAGCGCCACGCCGGCGAACAGGCCGCGCGCACGCGACCACGACCAGATCTCGGCCTTGAGCTGGCCGTCGGTGGCGGCCGACGCGTTGCGCCCGACCGGGCCGGCAGCGACGCCGGCATCGGCGCCGAGGGTGAACTTGCCGTTGACGATGTTGTCCAGGCTGCGGTCGTTGCGGAACACCAGCACCACGTCGGAGGACTGCACGCCGACCTGGAAGCCGATGCTGCCGCCGGTGAGCTTGACGAATACCGGGTTGGACCAGGTGCCGTCGGGACGCTTGACCGACATCAGGCCGTGGCCGCGGCGGCCGCCGATGACCAGGCCGGCCTTGAGCGTGTCCGGGATCACCACGATCGCGCGGCCCTCGTCGAGCAGCTTGTCGGGGATGGATTGCTCCGGGATCTCCTGGATGTCGCTCAGCACGCGCAGCGCGTTGCGGGCGCGCTCGTCTTCTTCCGGGCCGGCCACGGCGTGGCCGACGAACAGCGTGGTACTCAACAACAGGGCGAGGCGCGGCAGGCGGGGCATGGCGGGCTTCCGAAATAGGTCCGCAGCAAGATACTGCAAGTCCTTGAACTTAGTCACAGCGCAATGAATCGGCAATGAGTGCGCGCGGCGCTGCGCGGGCGCATCGATCGTTGCGATAGACACGATCGCGACGCGCGCGGCGGGCGCCTCTGCCACAATGCGTGGATGAGCGACGCACCCGAGACCGCCGTGCTGGTGGTGAATCTAGGCACGCCCGAGGCGCCGACCGCGCCTGCGGTCGCCCGTTACCTGGCCGAATTCCTCGGCGACAAACGCGTGGTCGCCATCCCCAGGCTGTTCTGGTGGCCGCTGCTGAACTGGGTGATCCTGCCGCGGCGCTCGCCGCGTTCGGCAGAGAAGTACGCGCTGGTGTGGCTGCCGGAAGGCTCGCCGCTGGCGGTGTACACCCGGCGCCTGACCGAGGGCATGCAGCGCGAACTGCCCGGGCACCGCGTGGCCTGGGCGATGCGCTACGGCACCCCGGCGCTGGCGCCGGCACTGGACGCGCTGCGCGACGGCGGCGTGCGCCGGATCGTGGTGCTGCCGCTGTACCCGCAGTATTCGACCACCACCACCGCCTCGATCGAGGACGTGGTGCAGGCCTGGCAGGCGCGCAATCCGCAGCTGCCGGTGACCCTGATCGAGGACTATCCGACCGATCCGGGCTGGGTCGAGGCGGTGGCCGACAGCGTGCGTGCGCATTGGGCGCAGCACGGCCGCGGCGAGACCCTGTTCTTCTCCTTCCATGGCCTGCCGCAGCGCGTGGCCAACAACGGCGACCCGTATCCGCAACGCTGCGAGGCCAGCGCGCAGGCGATCGCCGCGGCGCTGGGCCTGAGCGCCGACGAATGGCAGCTCGGCTACCAGTCGCGCTTCGGCGCCGAGCGTTGGCTGCAGCCGTATGCCGAGCCGAGCCTGTGGCAGCTGGCCGAGCAGGGCACCAAGCGGGTCGACGTGATCTGCCCGGGCTTCGCCACCGACTGCCTGGAAACGCTGGAAGAAGTGGCGATGGGCTTCGTCGAGACCTGCGCCGCGCGCGGCATGCAGGTGCGCTACATCCCCTGCCTCAACGACGCCCCGGCGCACGCGCGCGCGCTGGCGCAGCTGGCCGCCCGCGCCGCATGACGCTGCGCACCTTCGCCTGCCCTTCGCGGGTGGGCACGCTGGCCGGGCTGCGCAGCGGCGATCCGCATGGGCCCAAGGTGCTGGCGGTGCATGGCTGGCTGGACAACGCCGCCAGCTTCGTGCCGCTGAGCGCGCAGCTGCCGCAGTTGGACCTGGTGATGCTGGACCTGCCCGGCCACGGCCACAGCGAACCGTTGCCGGCCGGCGCCGACTATCTGCTGACCGGCGCGCTGCATCCGCTGCTGGACGCGGCCGACGCGCTGGGCTGGGAGCGCTTCGCGGTGATCGGCCATTCGATGGGCGCGGCGATCGCCAGCACCCTGGCCGCGGCGGCGCCGCAGCGCATCGAGAAGCTGGTCGCGATCGAAATGCTCGGCGGCCTGGCCGAGACCGTGGAGGGTACGCTGGAACGCCTGCGCGACAGCGTCGCCGCGACCCGCCGCGCCAACGCCAGCGCCTCGCCGCTGCGCGTGTTCCCCGACCTGGCCGCGCCGGTGCGCGCGCGGATGCTGGCCAACCAGCTCAGCGAGCCGGCGGCGCGGCTGCTGGTGGAACGCGGGGTCGAGGCGGTGGAGGGCGGCTACGTGTGGCGCAGCGACCGGCGCCTGACCCTGCCCACCGCGGTGCGGCTGAGCGAGGCGCAGGTGCAGGCGCTGCTGGCCGGCATCGACTGCCCGGCGCGGGTGATCTACGCCGACCCGGCGCAGCCGTATTTCCCCGAGCCGTTGCGCAACGAACGTGCGGCGCGGTTGCGCCATGGCCGCGTGCACGTGCTGCCCGGCACCCATCACCTGCACATGGAGCAGCCGGCCGCGGTGGCGGCGCTGTTGCACGACTTCTTCTGAGCCGCCGGCCGGCGCCGTTGCGCCGCCCTGCCAGCGCGGCATCGTGCGCCCGCCGCAGTGGGACGCTGCGCCGCTCGCCCGAACCGACGCCGTCGCACGTCCAGCACACGCCCTCGAACGTCAACGCGTGCACGAACGGCGCCAGCGCCTGCTCAAGTTCCCGGCATCGCCGCCGATAAACGCCTGGGACGCGCGGCACGCCGCGGTTGCGATCCACCCGGCGTCACAGTTCGCCATGTTGTCGTAGGTCGGTCGCGTTTCGGTAAAGCTTGCTGGCCAGGGTACGCGTGGGCAATTGCGCCCGAACCTTCCCCGCCCCGATGATCCGTCTCCTTCGCCGTTATCCCGTCGGTCCCCGACTGACCTTCGCCTTCGCGGCCCTGCTGCTGCTCTGCGGCGCGCTGATCGTCGCCAGCCTGGCCTCGATGGCCATGGCGCGTCACCAGCTCGACGACATCAGCCTGGACAAGATGGAGAAGATCCGCCTGTCCGATGCCATGGTCACCGCCCAGGCGCGGCTGGAAATCGGCCTGCTCAACGATGTGATCCTGACCAACCCCGACGAGAAGCGCGAGATCGTGCGCGCGATCGGCCAGGCCGCGCGCGACTACGCGCAGGTACGCCGCAAGCTGTTCGCGATGCGCCTGGATCCGGCCGACCGCACCGGCGCGCAGCGCCGCGCCGCGATCGACCAGGCCTATGTCCAGGTGCAGCCGTTCCAGACCCAGGTGCTGGCGCTGGCCGCCGACAACCAGAACTTGGACGCGCAGACCCTGCATCTGTACACGCTGCAGCCATTGCTGGCGAACTGGCAGCAGGCGATCCAGCGCAATGCCACGCACCTGCGCTCGCTCAGCGACCAGGCGTATACCGATGCGGTGACGACGATGGACCGCGCGCGCTGGATGCTGTTGATCGGCGGCGGCCTGCTGCTGGCGGTCAGCACCTGGCTGGGTTGGTGCATCACCCAGAGCCTGGTGCGGCCGCTGCGCGAAGGCACGCGGATCGCCGCGGCGATCGCCGCCGGCCGGCTCGACGCACCGCTGCCGGTGCACGGCAACGACGAGGCCGCCGAGCTGCTGCGCAGCATGCAGACCATGCAGGCGCAGTTGCGCGCGGTGCTCGCCGAGCAACGGCAGATGGCGCAGCGCCACGCCGCCGGCGCGGTCGCGCACCGCAGCGACGCGGCAGGGTTCCCGGGCGAATACGGGCAACTGCTGCACGATGCCAATGCGCTGGTCGACCTGCACGTGGGCACGGTGCAGTCCACGGTCGCGTTGATGCAGCGCTACGCCATCGGCGACCTCAGCGAGGACATGCCGCGCCTGCCCGGCGAGCAGGCGGCGATCTCCGACACCATGGACGCGATCAAGGCCAACCTCGGCGCGCTCAACCGCGACATCTGGCACCTGGCGGCGGCCGCGGCGGCCGGCGATTTCAGCGCGCGCGGCGACGTCGGCCGCCACCAGCACGATTTCCGCACCATGCTGGAAAGCCTGAACCAGCTGATGGCGACCGTGGACGGCAACCTCGGCGCGCTGTCGACGCTGCTGCGCGCGATCGCCTGCGGCGACCTGGGCGTGCGCATGCATGGCGAATTCCATGGCGTGTTCGCGGGCATGCGCGACGACGCCAACGCCACCGCCGACCAGCTGGCGGGGATCGTGGCCGGCATCCAGCAGGCGGCGGCGGCGATCGACAGCGAGGCCGGCGCCATCGCCGGCGGGCACCAGGACCTGTCGCGCCGCAGCGCCGAGCAGGCCGGTGCGCTGGAGCGTACCGCGGCATCGGCGGCGCAACTGACCGAGACGGTCAAACAGAACGCCGCGCACGCGGACCAGGCCAACCAGTTGGCGACCGTCGCGGCGTCGGTCGCGCGCCAGGGCGGCGCGGCGATCGACGAAGCAGTGGCGGCGATGCAGGGCGTGCAGGGCTCGTCGCGCAAGATCGGCGAGATCATCGCGGTGATCGACAGCATCGCGTTCCAGACCAACATCCTGGCCCTGAACGCGGCGGTGGAGGCGGCGCGTGCCGGCGAGCAGGGGCGCGGCTTCGCCGTGGTCGCCAGCGAGGTGCGCGCGCTGGCGCAGCGCTCGGCCGGGGCGGCGAAGGAGATCAAGACGCTGATCGAAGCCTCCCTGTCCCAGGTCGCGGTGGCCTCGGCGCAGGTCCACGGCGCCGGCCAGACCATGGGCCGGGTGCTGGCTTCGATGCGCGAGGTCAACGACGTCGTGGCCGGGATCGCGGTGGCCTCGCAGGCGCAGTCGGCCGGCATCGAGCAGGTCGGCCAGGCGATGGCGCAGATGGACCGCAGCACGCAGCAGAACCTGGCGCTGGTGGAGCAGGCCACCGCGGCCTCGCATGCGCTGGAACAGCAGGCCGGCACGCTGGCCGCGGCGGTGGCGGTGTTCCGGCTGCAGCCGGCGGTGCCGGAACGGCGGCCCGTGGCCGCTGCGCCGGCGTCAGTGCCTGCCGGACTCGCCCTCGCCGTTGGCGGCTAAGCGGGTGGGCATAGCGCATGGGCGGGGGCCGTGGCAGGGGCGCTCCCGCTCGCGTGGCGCCAGCGGATCGGCCTTACCTGGGCCGGCGGCTGAATGCGGCGCCTACACACCGCTTGTGAAGCTTGTGTGTAGAAAAAATTTCGCTTAAGTTCCCGCCACGCCTGCCGACAAAACAGGCATAGACGCGATACGTCTTGCGTACGTGGCCCGATCCCGGCGTCCTGACATGCCGGCGTAGCGCCGCTCGGACCGTATCGTTCGCTGGCGCCGGAGGCCGCGCCAGGTGTGAGGTAGGCGGGGAGAGGGGGCCTGCCGGGCGCTGCGCATGGAGTTCTTCTTCCGCAGCGCTGAGGCGAAACCCGCCGTCCTTCCGTTTTCTCCGACTTCCGTTTCTCCGATCTGTCCATCGCCGCGGCGCTGCGCGCCTCGATGCGCGCGATCCATTCCCGAAGACGCCGCCGGATTCGCCCGGCGCGCCGCGACTGCGCGTCTTGTGGCCGTGTCGCACTACGTTGGCTACCGGCCTGACAGGCCCAACTTGCATGGCCGCTCTCATGGGTCCAGGCATGGCCGGCTTGCCGGCGTTGGGCTCGCGGTCCACCGCGGCCGGCAGGCCGTCGCCCCGCGCTATGCCATCGTCCGGGCTGAAACAGCCTCCATGCTTTCTTGCGTGCCTTGCCTCGTGGGCGCAACAGCGGCGCGCACGAGCCGCCCTAACTCAACAGCCGCCGCAGTTGCGCCTTCAGGCGCCGACCGTGCGCGTGGAAATAGTCGCGCTCGGCCCGCCAGGCCGGGAACCGCGCTTCCACCTCGCGCCAGAACGCCGGCGAGTGGTTGGCCTGCAGCAGATGGCATAGCTCGTGGACCAGCACGTACTCGAACGCCGAGGGCTGGCCCAGCACCAGCGCCAGATCCAGCGCCATCGAGCCATCCGGCGCCAGCGAACCCCATTGCGAGGACATCACCTTCAGCCGCACCCGCGCCGGTGCGCGCGGCAGCGAGGGCAGGTACTTGGGCAGCCAGCGGCCGACGTCGGCGCGCGCCTGCGCTTCGTAGAACTCGCGCAGCGCGCGCGCGATCGCGGCATCGCCGGCGCGCGCCGGCAGCTGCAGCTCCGCCCCGTCGCCATCGACCTGCAGCCGCGCGTAGCGGCCCTCGCTCCAGCGCAGCGGCAGGCGTTCGCCGCGCAGCGGCAGCCAGCCGGGCACGCCGCGCTGCAGGCCGGGCTCGTCGTCTTCGTCCTGGTAACGCGCCAGCTGCTCGCCGAGCCAGTGCCGGTGCTCGATCAGGAAGCGCTCGCCGGACACCAGGCTGGCGCGCAGCGGCAGGGTCAGCCGCGCGCCGCGTTCGTCCACGCTGAGCTTGATCCGCCGCGCGCGCGGGTCGCGCACGCGCAGCACCTCGATCTCGCGCTCGTCCAACCGCAGGCGGACGAGGTCGCGTTCGACGGCCGCGGCGGGCGGCGCGATCAGGCGACGGAGGAAATCGGGCATGCGCACAGCATACCGCTCATGCGCACGCGCACGGTGACAGCGCGCACCGATCGCGCTGCATGCTTCAGCTGAGTTCCGGCACAGTGGCCTGCGGGTCGTTCGGCAGCGGATCCGGACAGCGCACGCCAACGCCTCTGTAGGAGCGGCTTCAGCCGCGACGAACGAAGTGAGGAAGCTGGCCGGTTTGGCAGCAGTCGGGACTGAAGTCCCTCCTACAGTGCACCCGACCCAGCAGGCGCGCGGCTTGTGTAGGAGCGGCTTCAGCCGCGACGAACGCAGCCCGGAAATGGGCCGGCTTCGGTGCCTGTCTGGGCCGATGGCGCGAGGCGCGATCGGCCCAGATGTCGCCGGCCTCGCCTCAGGTCTCCGCCTTGCTCAGCTTCAACGCCTCTTCCAGCAACAGAAACAGGCGCCGCACTTCGGCGCTCATCAGCGCGAAACGGGCGTCCAGTTCGGCGCGCACGCCGTCCTGGTCGGTGTTCTCCAGCTGGTCCAGGGCGCCGTCGAGGAACTTCAGCTTGCGGATCACCAGGTCGTCGCCGAGCACGAAGGAGACATGGTCGTCCAGGATCAGCGCCAGCTTGGTGACCTGCTTGCCGGCTTCCAGGTGCTTGTCGATCTCGTCGCAGCGCAGTTCCTGGTGCTGGCACTTGACCACCGCGCCGCCTTCGATCGGATCCTTCATCTCGCACTCCTCGCCCAGGCTCAGGCCTTCGGGCAGGGGCTCGCCGGCGATCCAGCCAGTCAGGATCGAGCGCGGCGCCACTTCCGCATTCAGCGGCAGCGCCGGGAAGCTGCCCAGCACGCCGCGGATCTCGGACATCACGTTCTCGCCGGTCTTGCGGCTGGAGGTGTCCACCGCGACGTAGCCGTGCTGCAGGTCGAGCATCGCGTCGGTGCGCGAGGACTTGACGAAGGCGCGCGGCAGCAATTCGTGGATCAGATCGTCCTTGAGCCGCTTGCGCGCCTTGCCGCCGGGCCGGCGGCCTTCCTTCTCCTCGATCTCGGCGACCTTGCGCTCGAGCAGGTCGTTGACCACCGAGCCGGGCAGGATCTTGTCCTCGCCGCCGACGGTCAGCCACAGGAACTCGGCGATGCGGTGCGACAGCACTTCGCGCTCGTCGCGGCCGAACGGGGAGATGAAGCCGCGCGAGCTCATTTCCAGCGGGCCGACCGGCTTGAGCTGCACTTCCGGCAGGAGCTTGTCGATCTCGGAGAAGTCGAGGGTGGTGGGGAAGCGGAACAGGGTCAGGTTGCGAAAGAACATCGAGCATCCAGCAGAAGGAAACGGAACGGCCCGGCGCCGTGCGCAGGGTGGGCGGCGGGCATTGTCGCATCGCTCCCGCCCGGATACCGCAACGCGCGGTTCAGCGGCGCGTGCGCGCCGCCGGCAGCGGCCTCAGGTGTCGTCGTCGAGCGGCCAGGCGGACGTGGCCGGCGCGGTATCGGCAGCGCCGAGCGTGCGGAAATCGAACAGCGCCGGGTCGGCCAGCTGCGCCGGCTGCACGTTGCCCATGGCGCGCGCGATCTGCTCGATGCGACCGGGATGGTCGCGGTCCCACTGCTGCAGCATCAGCCCGACCTGGCGCCGCTGCAGATTCTCCTGGCTGCCGCACAGCGTGCACGGGATCAGCGGGAAGCCGCGCGCCTGCGCGTAGTCGGCGATGTCGGCCTCGCGCACGTAGGCCAGCGGCCGGATCACCACGTGGTGGCCGTCGTCGCTGCGCAGCTTCGGCGCCATCGCCGCGAGCCTGGCGTGGAAGAACAGGTTCATGAAGAAGGTGGCGACGAGGTCGTCGCGGTGGTGGCCCAGCGCGATCTTGCTGATGCCGTTTTCGGCGGCATAGCGGTACAGCGCGCCGCGGCGCAGCCGCGAGCACAGCGAACACATGGTCTTGCCTTCGGGCACCACGCGGCTGACCACCGAGTAGGTGTCCTGCTCGATCACGTGCCAGGCCACGCCGAGCGCGCGCAGGTAGTCGGGCAGTACCTGCGCGGGAAAGCCGGGCTGTTTCTGGTCCAGGTTCACCGCCACCAGTTCGAACGGCACCGGCGCCTTGCGCTGCAGCTGCAGCAGGATGTCCAGTAGCGTGTAGCTGTCCTTGCCGCCGGACAAGCAGACCATGACCTTGTCGCCGGCCTCGATCATGCCGAAATCGGCGATCGCCTGGCCGACCTGCCGGCACAGGCGCTTGCCCAGCGCCGACGGCGTGCGCCGCTCGCGCGGGGCGGGATCGGCGAGGCGTTGCGGCAGCGGCAGGGGCGCGGAGGTCATCGGCGCGCATTGTAGTCGGCGCGCTGCACAATCGTTGAGCGGGACGCATGGGTTACCCGCGCGAGATCGCGACGTGGCGCACGTTGCGGCCGGCGTGTTGCACTGTGGTGGCGCGCACGCTGCGGATACGGATGGCGCAGCGCAGCAAGCGTTTCGCCGATGGGCTGGGTAAAGTCCGCCTGTCCCCCCGGCTTGCGAACCGCATCTGATGGCCCCGTCGGCTTCCCTCCGCAGTGAAGCTTTTTTTAGCGCTGTTTCTGGTAGCGCTACCATAACGTTGCGTATGGCGCGGGCCACCACGCGCGCAGGCTACCGGATGCGGCGCCTGAGCTTCGCCCGGGACTGCGCCTGCAGCATCCGCGCGACCAGTGCACGGGGCAGCCACGGCGATCGCGCCGCGCGCATATCCGTGCCGGCGCTGCTCCATCCATGCGTGCCCGGGTCCATCCCGCTGCCTTCCGCCGCCGCCGCGGCCGAACCCGCCTCTTCTTGTTCCTCCCACTCGACAGGATTCCACCTCCCATGAGCACTTCCGTCTACATCGGCGCCAAGGAATACTTCCCGGGCATCGGCCGCATCGCGTTCGAAGGCAAGGCCTCGGACAATCCGCTCGCCTTCAAGGTCTACGACGCGAACAAGCGCATCGGCGACAAGACCATGGCCGAGCACCTGCGCTTCGCGGTGGCGTACTGGCACAGCTTCTGCGGCAACGGCGCCGATCCGTTCGGTCCGGGCACGCGCGCCTATCCGTGGGACGCCGGCAGCGACGCGCTGGGCCGCGCCGAGGCCAAGGCCGATGCGGCGTTCGAGTTCTTCACCAAGCTCGGCGTGCCGTACTACTGCTTCCACGATATCGACCTGGCGCCGGACGCCGACGACGTCGGCCAGTACGAGAAGAACCTCACACACATGGTCGGTATCGCCAAGCAGCGCCAAGCGGACACCGGCATCAAGCTGCTGTGGGGCACCGCCAACCTGTTCTCGCACCCGCGCTACATGAACGGCGCCTCGACCAACCCGGACTTCAACGTGGTCGCGCGCGCGGCGGTGCAGGTCAAGGCTGCGCTCGACGCCACGGTGGAGCTGGGCGGCGAGAACTACGTGTTCTGGGGCGGCCGCGAAGGCTATGCCAGCCTGCACAACACGCAGATGAAGCGCGAGCAGGACAACATGGCGCGCTTTCTGACCATCGCTCGCGACTACGGCCGCAGCATCGGCTTCAAAGGCAATTTCCTGATCGAGCCCAAGCCGATGGAGCCGATGAAGCACCAGTACGACTTCGACAGCGCCACGGTGATCGGCTTCCTGCGCCAGCACGGCCTGGACCAGGACTTCAAGCTCAACATCGAGGCCAACCACGCCACGCTGTCGGGCCACAGCTTCGAGCACGACCTGCAGGTGGCCAGCGATGCCGGGCTGCTCGGCAGCATCGACGCCAACCGCGGCAATCCGCAGAACGGTTGGGACACCGACCAGTTCCCGACCGACCTGTACGACACGGTCGGCGCGATGCTGGTGGTGCTGCGGCAGGGCGGGCTGGCGCCGGGCGGCTTGAACTTCGACGCCAAGGTGCGGCGCGAGTCGTCCGATCCGCAGGATCTGTTCCTGGCCCACATCGGCGGCATGGACGCGTTCGCGCGCGGGCTGGAAGTGGCCCATGCGCTGCTGACGTCCTCGCCGCTGGAGCAATGGCGCGCCGAGCGTTACAGCAGCTTCGACAGCGGCGCCGGCGCGGCGTTCGCGGCCGGCAGCAGCACGCTGGCGGACCTGGCGGCGCACGCGGCCAAGGCCGGCGCGCCCAAGCAGGTCAGCGGCCGCCAGGAAGCCTACGAGAACCTGATCAACCAGTACCTGATCCGCTGATGCGGAACCTGCCGCCCGCCGCCGCGTCAGCGCCGTTCGCTGCGCGCGGCGGCCGGTGCGGCCACCGAATCGCGCTTGACCAGCTGATGAGCGAGCACATGATCGATCTTCGTCCGAGCCGTGCGTTCCTTGCTGCGGATGCTGCGCAACAGGATGTCGATCGCCGCATCGGCCATGGCTGCGATCGGCTGGCGGATGGTGGTCAGTTCCGGCCACACGGTGGTCGCGGCGGAGGTGTCGTCGAAACCGACCACCGACAGGTCGTGCGGCACGTCCAGGCCGCGCCGATGCGCGACCGAGATCGCCGCGGCGGCCATGTCGTCGTTGCTGGCGATGATCGCGCTGGGCCGATGGCGGCGCGACAGCAGTTTCTCGGCGGCGTCCAGGCCGGAGCGATAGGTGTAGTCGCCCGGCTGCAGCAGGTGCCGGTCCAGGCGCAGCCCGGCCTCAGCCAGCGCCGCCTGGAAGCCTTCGAAGCGGCGCGCGCTGGCCGACAGATTGGAGCGGCCGGCGATGTAGCCGATACGCGTGTGGCCCTGCGCGATCAGGTAGGCGGTGATGTCCTTGCTGGCGTTGAACTCGTCGATACGCACGCAGGCGACCTGGTCGCTGAAGCGGTCGGAGGCGATCGCCACCACCGGCACCTTGGCGCGCACCAGCTCGCGGATCGCCGCATCCGATTCGCACAGCGGCGGCGGCAGGATCACCCCGGCCACGCCGCTCTTGGCCAGCTTGCGCGCGGCCTTGCGTTCGGCCTCGGCGCCGAGGTCGTCCCAGTAGTCCATCACCACCTGGATCGAGGTGCGCGAGGCCGCGCGCAGCACCCCGACCAGCAGCTCGCCGAGGTAGGCGCCGCTGGGATTGCTGTAGATCAGCGCGACCCGGGTGCTCTGCGCGGCAGCCAGCGCGCTGGCCGCCAGGTTCGGCGTGTAACCGAGCGTGTCGACCGCGCGCATGACTTGCTCGCGGGTGCTGTCGCGCACGTTGCCCTGGCCGTTGATCACCCGCGACACGGTCATCGGCGAGACCTTGGCCAGTGCGGCCACCTCGTCGATGGTCACGGCGAGGCTCTTGCGGCGAACCGATTTCCTGACCTTCTCCAAGATGCGCCTCTTCGTTGGCTTGCGGGCGTGGATCGCGACCGGGGACGTGCTGCGCAAGCCGCGTGTGCGGCGGCGCCGCGACACGGTGTGGATCCCGACACGAGTGACGGCTGCATGGTACCGGGAAGCCGAGTGGGCGGCGACCGCAGGCGAGCGCCGGCACCGTGCCAGCGGGGGCGCGCATGAGCGGCCACCCGCGGCTGCGTGCGCAGCAGCGTCGGCGCCCGTTGCGCGGCAGATGGCTGCGCAGCGCCTGCCTGTGGCTGGTGCTTTTGTTGCCGATCGCCGTGGCCCAGGCCGAGGACGGCTACGATCTATGGTTGCGCTACCAGCCGCTGGCCGAGGCACAGGCCGCGCCGTGGCGCGCGGCCGCCACGCAGCTGGTGGCCGGCGCCGACACGCCGATGCAGCAGGCCGCGCGCGACGAACTGCGCCGCGGCCTGGGCGGCCTGCTCGGCGCCGAGCCGCCACTGGCGGCAAGTGCGGACCGCGCCGGCGCGATCGTGCTCGGCACCCCGGCCACGCCGGCGATCGCGCGGCTGCGGCTGGACATGCGAGGCCTGGGCGAAGAGGGCTACCTGATCCGCAGCGTGGTGGTCGACGGCCGCCCGCTCACCGCCATCGTCGGCGGTGGCGAGCGCGGCGCGCTGTATGCGGCGTTCCGCTTCCTGCGCCTGCTGCAGACCGGGCAGGCACCGGCGCCGCTGGCGTTGCGCGATGCGCCGCGGGTGAAGCTGCGCGTGCTCGATCACTGGGACAACCTGGACGGCGTGATCGAACGCGGCTACGCCGGCGCCTCGCTCTGGGACTGGCAGAAACTGCCCGGCTACGTGGACCCGCGCTATACCGACTACGCGCGCGCCAACGCCTCGATCGGCATCAACGGCGCGGTGCTGAACAACGTCAACGCCAAGGCGCTGAGCCTGACCGCGGCCTACCTGGACAAGACCGCGGCGCTGGCCGCGGCGCTGCGGCCATACGGCATCCGCGTGTACCTGAGCGCGCGCTTCAGCGCGCCGATCGAGATCGGCGGACTGCGCAGCGCCGATCCGCTGGACCCGGCGGTGCGGCGCTGGTGGAAGGACAAGGCGGACGAGATCTACGCGCGCATTCCCGATTTCGGCGGCTTCCTGGTCAAGGCCAATTCCGAAGGCCAGCCAGGCCCGCAGGACTACGGGCGCAGCCACGCCGACGGCGCCAACATGCTCGCCGACGCGCTGGCGCCGCATGGCGGGGTGGTGATGTGGCGGGCCTTCGTCTATTCGCACGAACAACCGGACGACCGTGCCAAGCAGGCCTACAGCGAGTTCGTGCCGCTGGACGGCAAGTTCCGCGACAACGTGGTGGTGCAGGTCAAGAACGGCGCCATCGACTTCCAGCCGCGCGAGCCGTTCCATCCGCTGTTCGGAGCGATGCCGAAGACGCCGCTGATGCTGGAATTCCAGATCACCAAGGAGTACCTGGGCTTCGCCACGCACCTGGTCTACCTGGGCACGCTGTACCAGGAAACCCTGCAAGCGGACACGCGGCGCGGCAAGCGCGCGACGGTGGCGCGGGTGGTGGAGGGCGCGGTGGACGGGCATGCGCTCAGCGGCATCGCAGGTGTCGCCAACATCGGTGCCGACCGCAACTGGTGCGGCTCGATCTTCGACCAGGCCAACTGGTACGCGTTCGGGCGGCTGGCCTGGGATCCGCAGGGCGATGCGCAGGCCATCGCCGAGGATTGGGTGCGGATGACCTTCGGCAACGATCCGGCGCTGGTCGCGCCGGTGGTCGGCATGATGATGGCTTCGCACGAAGCCGCGGTCGATTACATGACCCCGCTCGGCCTGCATCACCTGATGGGCCGCGGCCACCATTACGGCCCGGCGCCGTGGGACGCGGGCAGCGCGCGGCCGGACTGGGACCCGGTGTACTACCACCGCGCCGACCGCAACGGCATCGGCTTCGACCGCAGCGCGACCGGCAGCAACGCGGTGGCGCAGTACGCGCCGCCGCTGGCGCGCCGCTTCGGCGACGTGCGCACGGTGCCGGAGGAATACCTGCTGTGGTTCCACCACGTACCGTGGGACCATCGCATGGCCTCGGGCCAGCCGCTGTGGAATGCGCTGCTCGGCCGCTACGACCACGGCGTGGCCGAGGTGGCGCGGATGCGAGCGACCTGGGCCGGGCTTGCACCGTACGTGGACGCGCAGCGCTATCGCCAGGTCGCCGACTTCCTGGCGATCCAGCAGCGCGAGGCGCAGTGGTGGCGCGATGCCAGCATTGCGTATTGGCAAGAGGTGTCCGGACGCGCGCTGCCGCCGGGCACCGTAGCGCCGCCGCATCCGCTGGCGTATTACCAATCGCTGTCGTTTCCGTACGCACCGGGAAATCCGAAATGACGCCGCACCGTTCCGCTGTCCACATCACCCGCCGCCTGCTGTTGGCGGCGCTGTGCGTGCCCGCGTTCGCGCATGCCGACGACGCACCGTTGTTGAATGCGCTGTTCCAGGACCACGCGGTGCTGCAGCGCGATGCGCCGATCCGCGTCTGGGGGCAGGCCGCGGCCGGCGAGACGGTGACCGTGCAGCTGGCGCAGCAGCGCGTGCAGGCGCGCGCCGACCGCCAGGGCCGCTGGCAGGCGCAGCTGGCGCCGTTGCCAGCCGGCGGGCCGTACGTCCTGCAGGCCAGCACCGCGCACGGCCGCGTGCAGCGCGCCGACGACGTGCTGCTTGGCGACGTGTGGCTGTGCTCGGGCCAGTCGAACATGGAGCTGCCGGTGCAGCGCACGCTGGATACGCGCAGCGAGATCGCCGACGCGCAGCAGCCGGCGATCCGCATGTTCAAGGTGCCGGCGCAGTCCAGCCCGACCCCGCAGGCGCAGTTCGGCGGCGCCGCCGCCTGGCAGCCGACCACGCCGGAGACGGTGGGCGCGTTCTCCGCGGCCTGCTATTACTTCGCCCGCGAACTGCGCAAGACGGTGGACGTGCCGATGGGGCTGATCAATGCCTCCTGGGGCGGTTCGCAGATGCAGGCGTGGATCGGCGATGCGGCGCTGCGCAAGGTGGACGGCAACGCGCCGGCGCTGGACGTGCTGGCGCGCTACGCCAAGGATCCGCAGCAGGCGGCGCCGCGCTGGGGCGGGCTGTGGGAGACGTGGTGGCGCGCGCACGGCACTGGTGCGCCTTGGCAGCCGGACGATGCCAGTGAAGACTGGCGCGCCGCACCGGCGGCGCTGGGCGCCTGGGACGACTGGGGCGTGCCGCAGCTGGTCAATTTCAACGGCATGGTCTGGTACCGCAGCACGGTCACGTTGAGCGCCGAGCAGGCGAAACAGCAGGCGACGCTGGCGCTGGGGCCGGTGGACGAACTCGACCAGACCTGGGTCAACGGCCAGGCGGTGGGCAGCAGCTACGGCGCCGACCAACCGCGCAGCTATCGCCTGCCGCGCGGTACGTTGCACGCGGGCAAGAACACCGTGGTGGTCAACGTGTACAACAGCTACCGCCGCGGCGGCCTGCTCGGCGCTGCGCAGGCGCAGCAGCTGCAACTGGGCGACGGCAGTCGGGTGGCGCTGGCCGGGTGGCAATACCGCATCGTGCCGCCGCAGCTGGGCACGCCGCCGCGCGCGCCGTGGTCCTCGGCCGCGGGCCTGACCACGCTGTACAACGGCATGATCGCGCCGCTGGGCCGGGTCGGCCTGCGCGGCGTGCTGTGGTACCAGGGCGAATCCAATACCGGCGATGCCGCCGGCTATCCGGCATTGCTCGACGCCTGGCAGCGCGATTGGCGGCAGCGCTTCGGCGCGCAATTGCCGCTGCTGCTGGTGCAACTGGCCAACTACGGCGCGCCGCCCACCCAGCCCGGCGACAGCGGCTGGGCGCAGCTGCGCGAGGCGCAACGGCGCTTCGTCGCGGCCGATCCGCACGCCGGCCTGGCGGTGGCGATCGACATCGGCGACCGCTACGACATCCATCCGGCCAACAAGCAGGAACTCGGCCGGCGCCTGGCGCGCGCGGCGCGGCACGTGGTCTACGGCGAGGCCTTGGCGCCGTCCGGGCCGGTGCCGCATGCGCTGCGCCGCGATGGCGCAGCGCTGGTCGTCGATTTCGACGATGTCGATGGCGCATTGCAGACCTATAGCGCGGATGCACCGATCGGTTTCGAACTGTGCGGCGCGGCATCCGGCAGCTGCCGCTATGCGCAGGCCGAACTGCAGGGCCGCAGCGTGCGCCTGCCGGTTCCCGCCGGCACCGCGCCTACCCGCGTTCGCTATTGCTGGGCCGACAGCCCGGTGTGCACCTTGTTCGACCGCGCCAGGCTGCCGGCCGGTCCGTTCGAACTTTCCCTCCCGTCCGTGGCCCGTGCGGCTGCGGCTTCTTCCCCGTGAGCGATCCGCGATGACCCAGACTTCCGATAGCGCTTCTTCCGCCCAAGGCTCGGCCCGCGATCGCGAGATCGTCGAGGCGCGGGTCATCGTCACCTGCCCGGGGCGCAATTTCGTCACCCTCAAGATCGTCACCCGTTCCGGCGTGTACGGCCTGGGCGACGCCACCCTCAACGGCCGCGAACTGGCGGTGGCGTCCTATCTGCAGGACCACGTGGTGCCGAACCTGATCGGCCGCGACGCCGGCCGCATCGAGGACATCTGGCAGTTCTTCTACCGCGGCGCGTACTGGCGGCGCGGGCCGGTGACGATGACCGCGATCGCCGCGGTGGACGTGGCGCTGTGGGACATCCTCGGCAAGATGGCCGGCATGCCGCTGTACCAGCTGCTGGGTGGGCGCTCGCGCGAAGGCGCGCTGGTCTACGGCCACGCCAACGGCCGCGACATCGCCGAGACCAGCGAGGAAGTCGCCCGCTTCCGCGAACTGGGCTTCATCGCCATCCGCGCGCAGTGCGGCGTGCCCGGGATCAAGAAGACCTACGGCATTTCCAGCGGCGGCAAGCCCTACGAACCGGCCGAGAGCGAACTGCCGACCGAGACCGTGTGGTCCACGCCGCGCTATCTCAGCGTGGTGCCGAAGTTGTTCGAACAGTTGCGCGCCGACCATGGCGACGAGATCGAACTGCTGCACGACGCGCATCACCGCCTGACCCCGATCGAGGCGGCGCGGCTGGCGCGCGACCTGGAACCGTACCGGCTGT
Organism: Xanthomonas sp. SI; assembly: GCF_014236855.1. Classification (NCBI taxonomy): domain Bacteria; kingdom Pseudomonadati; phylum Pseudomonadota; class Gammaproteobacteria; order Lysobacterales; family Lysobacteraceae; genus Xanthomonas; species Xanthomonas sp. SI. Next base: position 5,183,059 of record NZ_CP051261.1, on the reverse strand, counting down.
TCTGGCTGGAAGACGCCACGCCCGCGGAAAACCAGCGCGCGTTCGAGACCATCCGCCAGCACTCGGTGACGCCGCTGGCGGTGGGCGAGGTGTTCAATTCGATCTGGGACTGCAAGCACCTGATCGAACAACAGCTGATCGACTACATCCGCACCACCATTGTGCATGCCGGCGGCATCACCCACGTGCGCCGCCTGGCCGACTTCGCCGCGCTGCACCAGGTGCGTACCGGCTTCCATGGCGCCACGGATCTTTCGCCGGTGTGCATGGGCGCGGCGCTGCACTTCGATACCTGGGTACCGAACTTCGGCATCCAGGAATACATGTTCCATTCCGACGAAGCCAACGCGGTGTTCCCGCACGACTACACCTTCCATGCCGGCCGCCTGCATTGCGGCGAGACGCCCGGGCATGGCGTGGACATCGACGAAACCCTGGCTGCACGTTATCCGTACGCGCCCAAGCAGTTGCCGGTGGCGCGGCTGGAAGACGGCGCGATGTGGGACTGGTGAGGCGCATGCGCTGGGGACGCGCACTGGTGTTGGCGCTTCTGTGTGTCGTGGCGATGCAGACGGCATCGGCGCAGCGCGGGCAGGCCGCCAACATTGCCGAATTCGACTGGTTCGAATACCGCGGCGACGATGCGGTGTTCGCCACGCCGCTGCCGCCCGGCCACTACCGCAACCCGGTGCTGGCCGGCTTCTATCCAGATCCCAGCGTCGTCCGCGCCAGCGACCGCTACTACCTGGTCAATTCCACCTTCGCCTATTTCCCGGCGATTCCGGTGTTCGAGAGTCGCGACCTGGTGCACTGGCGGCAGGTCGGCAATGTGGTCGAGCGCGCCGAGCAGCTGGACTACGACGGCCTGCGCGTGTCGCGCGGCATGTTCGCCGCCAGCATCGCGCACCATGACGGCCGCTTCTACGTGGTCGGCACCGCGGTGGACAGCGGCGGCAACTTCATCGCCACGGCGGACGACCCGGCCGGGCCGTGGTCGGCGCTGCACTGGTTGCCGGACATCGACGGCATCGACCCGTCGCTGTTCTTCGACGACGACGGTACCGCCTACCTGCTCAACAACGGCCCGCCCGACGGCGCGCCGCTGTACGAGGGACACCGCGCGATCTGGATGCAGCGTTTCGACCTGGCGCGGATGCAGCCGGTGGGCCCGCGCAAGGTGCTGGTCAACGGCGGCACCGATCTGGCCAGCAAGCCGATCTGGATCGAAGGCCCGCACCTGTACAAGCGAGACGGCTGGTACGTGCTGTCTTGCGCCGAAGGCGGCACCGGCCCGCAGCATTCGCAGGTGGCGCTGCGCAGCCGCACGCCGTGGGGGCCGTACGTGCCGGCGCCGCACAATCCGATCCTGACCCAGCGGGACCTGCCCGCCGAACGCGCCAACCCGATCAGCAACGCCGGCCATGCCGATCTGGTCGAAGGCCCCGACGGGAAGTGGTGGGCGCTGTTCCTGGCCAGCCGCCCGTACGCGGGCGATCGCTACAACACCGGCCGCGAGACCTTCCTGCTGCCGGTCACCTGGCACGACGGCTGGCCGTCGATCCTGCCCGCCGGGCAGCCGATTCCCTACGTCGCGCCGGGGCCGGCCGGACTGCGCGCCGAGGCCGATGCCGCACCATTGAGCGGCAACTTCACCTGGCGCGACGGCTTTGACGCGCCGCAGCGCGACCGCCGCTGGCTGCTGCTGCGCACGCCCAAGCGCGAATGGCTCGACCTGCGCGCGCGCCCGGGCTGGCTGACCCTGCAACCCGATACGCAAGGCCTGGACGGCAGCGGCAATCCGGCATTCCTGGGCTACCGGCAGCAGCACACCCGCTTCGACGCCAGCACCGCCGTGCAGATACCGGCGCAGCCGGGCCTGGTCGCCGGCCTGGCCGCATTCCAGAATGCCGATGCCTGGTACGTGCTCGGCGTGCGCCGCCGCGGCGCGCGCGCCGAAGTGTTCCTCGACAAACGCGACGGCAAGCGCACCACCACCGTCGCACGCAGTACGGTCGATGCCAAGGGCGCGCTGCGCCTGAAGATCGCCGGCGATGGCGGCCGCTATGGCTTCGCCTTCGCCGCCGATGGCCAGGACTGGCAGTGGCTGCGCCGCGACGACGATGCCGCGATGCTCAGCACGGCCGTGGCCGGCGGTTTCACTGGCACCACCCTCGGGCCGTACGCCCGCCGCGAACCGGATCGATCCGACAAGGAGTAGGCAATGCACATCGAGACTGCGCCGTACCAAGGACATGGCCGCCGCGTCGCGACGCTGGCGCTGCTGTTGGCCATCGCGCCGTGCGCGGCGTCCGCCGCCGAAGCGCCGCCGCCGTACCTGGACACCCAGCGCAGCTTCGAGCAGCGCGCCGCCGACCTGGTGTCGCGGATGACGCTGGAGGAAAAGGCCGCGCAGATGCAGAACGCCGCACCGGCGATCCCGCGCCTGGGCGTGCCGGCCTACGACTGGTGGAACGAGGCGCTGCACGGCGTGGCCCGCGCCGGCGGCGCCACCGTGTTCCCGCAGGCGATCGGCATGGCGGCCACCTTCGATGTGCCGCTGATGCACGACGTCTCCACCGCGATCAGCGACGAGGCGCGCGCCAAGCATCACGAGGCCCTGCGCCACGACCAGCACGCGCGCTACCAGGGCCTGACCTTCTGGTCGCCGAACATCAACATCTTCCGCGACCCGCGCTGGGGCCGTGGCCAGGAAACCTACGGCGAGGATCCGTTCCTCACCGCGCGCATGGGCGTGACCTTCGTGCAGGGCCTGCAGGGCGAGGGCGCGGATGTGCCGAAGAACGCGCAAGGCGAGGCCTATCGCAAGCTCGACGCCACCGCCAAGCACTTCGCCGTGCACAGCGGCCCGGAGGCCGACCGTCACCACTTCGACGCGCACCCGTCGCAGCGCGACCTGTACGAGACCTACCTGCCGGCGTTCGAAGCGCTGGTCAAGGAAGGCAAGGTGGATGCGGTGATGGGCGCCTACAACCGCGTGTTCGGCGAATCGGCCAGCGCCAGCAAGTTCCTGCTGCGCGACGTGCTGCGCGATCGGTGGGGCTTCGACGGCTACGTGGTGTCCGACTGCTGGGCGATCGTGGACATCTGGAAGAACCACAAGATCGTCGCCACCCGCGAGGAAGCCGCCGCGCTGGCGGTGAAGCACGGCACCGAGCTGGAATGCGGCGAGGAGTACTCCACGCTGCCGGCCGCCGTGCGCAAAGGGCTGATCAGCGAAGCAGAAGTCGACAAGGCCTTGCAGAAGCTGATGTATTCGCGCATGCGCCTGGGCATGTTCGACCCGCCGGGCACCCTGCGCTGGGCGCAGATTCCCATCTCGGCCAACCAGTCGCCCGAACACGACGCACTCGCCCGGCGCACCGCGCGCGAATCGCTGGTGCTGCTGAAGAACGACGGCGTGCTGCCGTTGTCGCGCGCGAAGATCAAGCGCATCGCCGTGGTCGGCCCCACCGCCGACGACACCATGGCGCTGCTCGGCAACTACTACGGCACGCCGGCCGCGCCGGTCACCGTGCTGCAAGGGATCCGTGAAGCCGCGCCCGACGCCGAAGTGCTCTACGCGCGTGGCGCCGACCTGGTCGAAGGCCGCGACGATCCCGCCGCCACGCCGCTGATCGAACCGCAGTACCTGCGCCCGTCGGCCGATTCGCCCGAGCGCGGCCTGCGCGGCGAATACTTCCGCAACCGCGAGCTGTCCGGCACCCCGGCGCTGGTGCGCACCGATGCGCAGATCGGCTTCAAGTGGGACCGCGGCTCGCCCACCGACAACCTGCTCGCGCGCGGCGAAGCCGGCCCGGACCAGGCCATCCCGGCCGACAACTTCAGCATCCGCTGGAGCGGAAAGCTGGTGCCGCCGGCCACCGGCACCTACCACCTGGAAACCGCAGCCGACGACGGCGTGCGCCTGTACCTGGACGGCAAGCGCCTGATCGACCGCTGGAGCGCCAGCGACCGCCTGCATGCCGACGGCGTCGATGTGCGCCTGGAGGCTGGCCGCAGCTACGACCTGCGCCTGGAGTACTACGAAGGCGAGCGCGATGCCGGCGTGCGCCTGGCCTGGCGCCAGCCCGGCGCCAAGCCGCCGCTGGACGAAGCGCTGGACGCGGCGCGGCGCGCCGACGTGGTGGTGTTCGTCGGCGGCCTGACCGGCGACGTGGAAGGCGAGGAGATGAAGGTCAACTATCCCGGCTTCGCCGGCGGCGACCGCACCGACCTGCGCCTGCCCAAGCCGCAGCGCGAGTTGCTCGAAGCGCTGCAGGGCACCGGCAAACCGGTGGTGGCGGTGCTGACCACCGGCTCGGCGCTGGCCATCGACTGGGCGCAGCAGCATGTGCCGGCGATCCTGCTGGCCTGGTACCCCGGCCAGCGCGGCGGCAGCGCCGTGGCCGACGTGCTGTTCGGCGACGCCAACCCCGGCGGCCGCCTGCCGGTGACGTTCTACAAGGAGAGCGAAACACTGCCGGCCTTCGACGACTACGCCATGCGCGGCCGCACCTACCGCTACTTCGCCGGCACCGCGCTGTACCCGTTCGGGCACGGCCTGTCGTACACCCGATTCGCCTATTCCGACCTGCGCCTGGACCGCAGCAAGCTCGCAGCCGACGGCAGCCTGCACGCCACGCTCAAGGTGAAGAACACCGGCCAGCGCGCCGGCGACGAAGTCGTGCAGCTGTACCTGCACCCGCTGTCGCCGAAGCGCGAACGCGCGGGCAAGGAACTGCGCGGCTTCCAGCGCATTGCCCTGCAACCCGGCGAAACCCGCGAAGTGCGCTTCGCCATCTCCCCGCAGACCGACCTGCGCATCTACGACGAGACGCGCAAGGCCTACGTGGTGGACCCGGGCGACTACGAACTGCAGGTCGGCGCCTCCAGCAGCGACGTACGCGCGCGCCAGCGCTTCAGCGTGCAGCCGTCGTCCGCGGCGGAGGCAAAGCCGCACAAGTGATGCGCGCGGTGGTGCGAGCAGGCAACGCTCGCACCACCGAAGCAGCGACGGCCCCGATCACCTCACCGACCAACCACCAGACCGACGCGATTCCTGTAGGAGCGGCTTCAGCCGCGACCGCCCTACCGACCAAACCCAGTCCGCCCAAGCTCCCCTGTAGGAGCGGCTTCAGCCGCGACCGCCTTACCGACCAAACGCAGCCCGCCTAATCCCCCCTGCAGGAGGTGCTTCAACCCCGACCGCTCTACCGACCAAGCATCGGCTCGCCCCAGCTCCCCTGTAGGAGGGACTTCAGTCCCGACGGCTTTACCGACCAAACACCAGCTCGCCTCAGCCCCATTGTGGGAGGGACTTCAGTCCCGACAGCCTTACCGACCAAGCCTCAGACCGAAATCCTCCTCCTGGATCTCCCGTGACCGAACCGCACCTCACCGCCGCCACGCTCCCCTGCCTGCCGCCGGCCATCGTCCGCCCTACCTACGCCCTGGAACGCGTCCGCATCGGCATCGTCCACCTCGGCGCCGGCGCCTTCCACCGCGGCCACCAGGCCGTCTATCTGGACGACCTGCTCGCGGACGAGCCGGACTGGGCGATCAGCGCCGTCTCCCTGCACAGCCCGCAGGTGCGCGACGCCCTGCGCCCGCAGGACGGCCTCTACACCCTCGCCCTGCTCGACGAACCCCCCGAGCTGCGCATCATCGGCGCCATCCGCGAAGTGCTCTGCGCGCAGGACGAACAACCCGCCGTCCTCGCCCGCCTGGCCGACCCGGCGGTGCGCCTGGTCACCCTCACCGTCACCGAGAAAGGCTACTGCCTGGCCGGCGAACAGCTCGACTTCGCCCATCCGGACATCGTCCACGACCTGGCCGCCCCGCACGCCCCGCGCAGCGCCATCGGCTACCTCGTCGCCGGCCTGCGCGAACGCCTGCGGCTGGGCCTGGCGCCGTACACCGTGCTCAGCTGCGACAACCTGCCCGACAACGGCGGCAAGCTGCGCCGCGCCGTCCTCCAGTTCGCCCACACCATTGACCCGGCGCTGGCCGCCTGGATCGAAACCGAAGCTGCCTTCCCACGCTCGATGGTCGACAGCATCACCCCGGCCAGCGACGACGCCCTGCGCGAACGCGTCGCCACGCAACTCGGCTGCCACGACGCCTGGCCGATCCAGCGCGAGCGCTACAGCCAATGGGTGATCGAAGACCGCTTCTGCAACGGCCGCCCGGCCTTCGAGCGCGCCGGCGTGACGTTGAGCAACGACATCGCCGGCTACGACCGCGCCAAGTTGCGCCTGCTCAACGGCCCGCATTCCGCGCTGGCCTACCTCGGCTCCCTGCTCGACCTGGACACCGTCGCCGACGCCATGCGTCACCCGCAACTGGCCGCCTTCGTCGACACCCTGATGCGCGAGGACATCGCCCCCACCCTGCAGCCGATGCCCGGCTTCGACCCGCAGCACTACACCGGCGCCATCCTCGCTCGCTTCCGCAACCCCGCCATCGCCCACCGGCTGGCGCAGATCGCCTGGGATGGCTCACAAAAAATTCCGGTACGCCTGCTTGGCACCATCGCCGACGCCCTGGCCGCCGGCCGCCGTATCGACCGCCTGTGCCTGCCGATCGCGGCGTGGATGCAGTTCGTGAGGCGGCAGGCGCGCGACGGCGTGGCACTGGTGGACCCGATGAGCGAGGTGCTGAGCGAGATCGGGCGTAGCGCGACCGGTGATGCAGGCCGCGATGTGGAGGCGTTCCTCAAGCTGGATGGCGTGTTCGCTCCGCTATCGCAGGATGTGCGCTTCGTCGAGACGCTGCGAGCGGTTTGTGCAATGTTGAGCGGTGACAACAGCGGACCGAAAGCTGTGGAAAGCGCTCTTGAGTCGGCATAGATCCGCAGTAGTCATTCGACGGCAAAAGCGAATGACGTCAAGGACGTTTTGTGCGAGCTGGTCGGCCTCCCGCCAAGTCATTCCGGATCGATAGCGACGCCATAGACTTCATAAAAGGGGGCTGCTGGAGGTTCCGGATACTGGCGGCCCACCATCTGCGTGGCGAAGCATCGCAGCGCGGGAACGTTCGGATTGACCAGATACTCGGTCACCTTGCCGCGGCGGTCGACGGTTGCGACAGCCTTGAAGCTGCTGATGCCGGCAGCTCTCGCCTCTGGCGCGCAGGTCTGATACACCTGAGCCCAGAATTGGTTGTGCACCAGAATCATCTCCCTTTCCCACAGCGTGCCGCGGAAGGTCGACGTTTGCCGGTCGCTTTCATCCTTTAACTGGTTCCAACGCTCGGTGGATGATAACGACGAGCAGTCGGCGCTACTCATGAAAACAACGAGCACGAATGAAATCGCTAGCAGCCGCCGCATAGTGTTCCTTGGGGTGTACGCTGATCTTGAGGTTTGAGCGTATCAGTGTAAGGCTGCAGCCACGCATCCAGCCATCCGAAGAGCAGCGAAAGCCCGCCTCACACGCATGGAACGGAATCAGATCGACCCAGCCTGGCCCAACGCACTGCGCTGGTTCCTAGCGCAGGACCTGACCAGCTTCACCCCCTGGCACTTCATCACCGAAGCGTCGGAGCTGGCGTTCGCGTCGCGTGCATTTGCCCGCGAGGATGTGAGCGGTGGCGACCTCTTCACCTTCGCCAGGCGCCAGGACCGCGAAGACTTCGCCGGGTTGCTGGTGGTCGATGGTCGCATCAGCGACACCGTCGTCTACTTTCATCCCGTGTTCGCCGACAGCTCCACGCCATCGCCTCGCACCTGGAACATCGTCGTCGCCAGCTTCGAAGACGTGTTCGCGTTCGTGGCGGGGCAGGTGATCCCGGACATGAAGGAATGGGCGCTTGCGGAGGATGCCGCGGAGCTATGAGCAAGACCCGACTCTTCTCGGTGTTACCTTAGCTCCGGCCGCCAGCAGGCTTCCAACGCAGGAGAACCGATGTTCAAGAACCTCATTCCGAAGATCTTCTACGACCGCCTGCAGGACGGACTCGACTTCTTCGTCGATGGCCTGGGCTTTGCCGTCCAGTACCAGGACGGCACGATGGCCGTCGTCGCACGCGACGGCGCCAAGGCCTATCTGGTCGAGAACCCCGAGTGGGCGGCGAAGGACCGTCCGGAACTCAGCGTCGACACCGACGATGTCGATGCGATCTTCGCGGAAATGTCCGCACGCGTGCCGCATCTGCTACACCCGAATTGCAACACCGTCGCACTCCGGCCCTGGGGTTCGCGCGAGTTCGCGATGCTGGACAAGAGCACGGTGTGCGTGAATTTCCGTGAGTGGCCTCCAGAGGAGTGAGCCAGGGCGAGCGGCATCATCCGGATCGCGTCCGCACGCGGCGCGTGCATCACTGCAGTTCGGCGTCCAATTTTCGGGTCCGCCCGCTACGGTAGCTCGGGCAGCGTCGCGATTACCTGATCTCGAACTGGACTCGGTACAGTCAGGTGGCACCGACGGCGGTGACCGTCGGGTATGGGGCGCTGCCCCTATGGGTGAAGGATCGCCGGCCGCGACTCGCCAATCACCGATGCAGAATGGGAGCTGTTCTCTTCCCAGGCTTCTGGCGTTGGCGGATACTCGCCGCAACGCCGCTTCCAGGCGCTTGCATGACAGCTGGATACCAAGAGAACGACATGGCGTCTCAGAGAGATACGCCCTTTTGCTCGCAAGCTTGCATGGGGGCCGAACGCAACCGCTCTTTCCGCAGCTGTACGCTGTGCGGCGCAACCTGGAACGGTCAAGGCGGCGCTGCAAGCAAAAACTACTGCAACAGCGCCTGGAAGATTTGCGTTGACTGCGCGACGCTTCAGCAGCGCTGTGTCGTCTGCGCCGAGAGGACGCCGGGGGTGGCACCGAGATGACGTTTCGATCCTGCTCCATCGCCATGTTGGTGCTGTCGGTGCTCGCGCCGGCCGCGTACGTCGCCTATTTTTCCTGGCGCTTCAGCCAGTGGGCCGAGACGCAGGACGGTGGCGTGTGCGGCATGCCCCTGCTCGGGGCCTGGGGGGTCGGATTGTTGGCCATGTGCTTTCTTTCCTTGGTTGCTCTGGGTCTCGGGGTCGTGTCGTTTGTGCGTCTGCCTGCGCCTCGGCCGCGTCGCCGCCTCGCGGAGCTGCTGCTCTTGGCCTTGCCACTTCTCGTGGCTTCATCCATCGTTGCCGTGGTCGTACTATGGAACTGACGTACTCGGGCGGAAGGTTTCGCAACCGCCCAACCCCCATGTGAGGCCCTGGCAGCATGTTCACGTATGCGATTCTGGCATTCGCGGTGGTGGGCGGTATCGCTGGCGGTGCAGCGGTGCTGGTCGTGGCATTCCTGCTTCCGCGCAAGTCGTGCCCGAAATGCAAGACACTCCTGCCGAGGTTCCGCAAGCCAAGTAGTGCGCGCGAAGCGATGCTGGGGGGGATGGCAATGCCCAGCGTGCGGCGCAAGAGTCGCGCGGGATGGCTCGCTCTTGTCCAGTGGTCCCGATGACGGGCTCGCCTGATACTGCGGGCGACATCGCTTCGTCGAATGGCTTAAATCCTTAGCTGTCGTCGCGTGCAACAGCGAAACCTGAGGGTCAGGTTGACTTCTTAAGTGAACCTGATCCTGTTACTTCGGGTGGGTCGTTGGAGGCGTTGTAGCGGCTGAGAGAGTCGGCATGCGATAGATGCAACGCAAGCGCTTCGGTTGCCGCGTATTTGCGCCGATCGTTGACTCTTGCTTTGAGGCCCGCTTCAAGCGGATATTTACGCTGACCCCATATGTGGACAGCAAGACGATGCTCGAAACCGTTGTCTGGCTGAACATCAACGGTAAGCCGGAGATCACGACGAACCGTTTCAATCGTGTGGAATAGCCGGTGACGGAGCAACGGGGCCGGGAAATATCGTTTGAGCTAGATATTTCCTCTGGCCCCGTTGTTGGGATTATTGTGAGCGGATATTTACTCTGATCCCGGTTTACTTACGGCTTATTCTTAATCCACTCCGCATATTTGTCGCCCCAGTCATCTACTGCCTTCTCGTCGATGAATTCAAGGAGGCGATCGACAAGGTCTTCGTTATTGGGAAGGTCTGTATCCGAGACGCCCTTTTCCCTGAGCTTTTCATATATTGGCTTGAGTACTTCGCGCAAAGCTTCTGCGTCGATTGACCGATCCTTGGTGATGGATCCTTTTACTCTTCCCATTTGTGTCCTCCTTTTCTTCGTTGATGTGCCCATCTTGTCGATGAGTGCTGGGTAAAACTGTATCTACAGCATGGGGCGATCAGAGGCCTAACACCTGAGTTAAGCCGCCGCGAAGCGGCGTCGGCTTGAATGACTTGTTAGCCATCTCTGCGAATATCTCTATCAAGAGATCTGTAGCCGCTAGCTTCATCTGGCTTGGTCGGCTTTCTTTCCTGAGTGCCACCTGTGTCTGAAGGTTTTGCTTCGTCTCCTATATGGATCGTCGCAACTGCTAGGAATTTGGCGCCGCCAGGTGCCCCTGCGAGAACACGCTTCACAAGGTCAGTGTCGAAGTCAAGATCCAAGCCTCTGAAGTACCGGAGCACAATCTGTTCCGACAGGCGGTGGCCGATACTCTCTAATTTTCTCCCCTTCTCTTCATATGCAATCGCGTGAAGTGTAGGCATTACGATGGCGGAACTAAGCTCAGACGGTTCGCAGCAATATGGGCGGTGATCTTCGCAGTAGTGGCAGTAATCACAAGGGAGGCAAGCTCCAAGTGAGTACTGCGTGGAGATCGGATTGTGGTCATACAGCAATAGTTGGTGGTTCGACGAGTTAGAGCTCAGCAAACGGAGTTGGGCCCACTTTAGTGCTTCAAACCTGTCAGTGGGGTAGATTCTCTTTGCTTCTAAGAATCCGACGCCCTTCAGTCTGTTGCCATTGTCAAAATTGATATCGATCAAGAAGGCAATATCACCATTATCTTGTTCGAGGTTGCCATCCATCTTGTATGCATCCCAGTGGACGCTGGTGGTCGGATGCGGGGCCAGATTAATAGACGGCCACTCGGAAATGAGCTTCTTCAACCAGCTGTAAGTGATATGGTCTTCATTCCAATATCTAGGGTGGCACTGCGCAACTTCCCTGTGAATGATCTGGTCGATGTGATCAAGCTGACATACGCAAATCGAAGTGGACGCCACTGCCCTTCTCCTTGGCTAACGCCTGAGTTAAGCCGCGCCGCCAAGCGGAGTCGGCGTGAATGAATTGTTAGCCCTAGCCAGCGACGCCGCTAGCAGCGCCGCCAAGTACCGCAACGACCAACGGATGTTGCAAGAGCGCTTGCAGTTTGGTTTTGGCATCAGCCTTGGACTCAGGAGGGGCGGTCTGAGCGTCAATTGCTCTCTCTAGTGTCTTAAACGCAGTCTGCATGTTCTGGATATTGTGGTCCCCAACCTGCACGCCTGTTGAGTGAGTGATGCTGACGTTATTGACAACGCTAGACGGCGCTTTGTGTATCTGTTGCTCTTTCTGAAGCTTTAGGTCGTAGCCGCCAGGGATGCCATGAAAGTCCTCGCGAAAGTCGGCTCGAAGCACGGTGTAGTGCTCTTCCTTTCCGTTTGGCAGGGGTCTCGCGATGGTGTCGCCATGATCCACATCCAGCGTCTTGTCGAAGATGGTGCAGCTGCTGGGAGAAAGTGCCGAGTTGTAAGGGCCCAGCCGCTCTCCGCTAGGTTTGACGATAAACACTTTGTCCTTGGTCATGTCTGCAAACGACATAGATATCTCCTAGAAGGGCTAACGTCTGAATTAAGCCGACCCGCGAAGCGGGTTAGGCTTGAATGATTTGTTAGGCGCCATCTCGTAGCGCCTCAAGTCTCTGATCATTGTCACGCAGCCATTGCTCGAGTGCCTCAAATCTCTGAGGCCAAATCTCGTTGTACTGTTGCTCGTAGCATAGGAACAGCAAATCTGCAGATGAAACTGTGTGGTTTTTGAGCGGATCCGTTGCAGAGAATCTGTTTGAGAAGCTGGTCAAAAATATATCGGGTTGGCTGGTGCTAAATCCGTAGATCATGCCGGCAGCATTTGGATGGGCATCCTCGCTCAGTCTGTTGTAGATCTCGAGGATCGTCGGATGGTCTTTGGCGAAGTGCGTCAGAGCTGTTAGAACATTCACTGGCGGGAAATAGTCCTCATTCTTTCCGCCGAGTAGCAATTGCTTCGTAAGCTCGTTGAACGCCTCAAAGTCGACTTGGCCAGACACTACATCGTGCAGCTTTTTGTTCAGATATGCGAGCAGTGCAGAAGTCTCGCAAGCACTGCGTAAGATGATGCGGGCGGACAAGTACTTGCTTGAGTCAACTAAATCTACAAACGCTGCCCCGAGATCAGCCATGCGCCACAGTGATGCCTCTCGGACAAGAAGGATCCGAAATGTCGCTTTCCATTTGTGAGCGATAGGGCAACGCGCATATAGCGATCCAGCGTCAACTTCTGCGGGGAGAGACGCTGTCCAATTTGCTACACGTTGCCTGATGCTGTGCATGGCGCCTAACGCCTGAATTAAGCCGACCCGCGAAGCGGGTTCGGCTTGAATGAATTGTTAGGCGCGCTACTCGTAGCCACGCCCAGCCCATAGAAAGGTCGCGAACAACTTCCAGGCATTGCCGGGCTTTTGGCCTGGCCGCTCACCGAAAGCAGAGTCTCTGGCCCATGCCGAGGCGGCCCCCAAGAAGTCTGCGATGGTTTGATTGGCCCACTCTCCCTGAAACCCATCGACTGTCAGCATGAGCAAGTCCGCGGACTGCCGGTCCGCGACGAGAAGCTCCACAAAACGAACGAACGAGGACTCGTCCGCAACCGCCTCAAGAATTTCAAATAATTGATCGCTTGCCATGCGCGCCTAACTACTATTCGGCGACAGTTTGGGTTGTAACCGAGGTTTGTATTCCCGACCTCACTCGGCCAATCTGCCGTGGCGAACTCATCACACCAAAAGATTCCATTTCAGTAGGGGTGTAATCCTTGTGCCTAATCACGGTGTCTTTCCCGTAAGTGCCTATAAGTGCCTATGAATGTGACGGTATCAGCACAATTCGATGGCCGCAAGCATTCAAGCCATCGGGCCGGTAGACGTTTGGCTCGTTGTGGTCAGGTTTCCTTTTGCCAGCAAGTTGCTTGAAATCGTGGATGGAAACCCATTGACAGGATTCAATGCCAAGTCGCATGATCGAAATGCTGCGGCACATTCCGCGGCCGGGATTGACAGCCTGAAACCACAAGGCGCACCAGCGCCCATTGCTCGATGTCGGCGTTTTTCTTTTGTCCGGCTTTCGGGATGGGTCGCGTGCTCGTCCTTTGGCGGGCGGTGTGCGGAGGCCGAAAGGTCTGCCGGTTCCTTGTGGCCGGTCTGTCAACCGCGCACCGTCCGCCACCTCGGTTGACAGCGAGTCGGTGGATTCCTGAGCACACAAGGAGTCCGACATGCATCGTTTCAACAGAACCACCTTCACTCCCCCCAAGGCTACGTCCGCGTCGCGTACAACTAAGCGCCGCACTCGATCGGCCGGCACGCAGGCCGCTGAGCACCCGGCGACCGCCGATGCCTCCCCATTCGCCACACCCGCCGCGTCGCGCCTGCGCTTCCGCGTGCCCGAACGCTGCACGATGAGTTACCAGTACTACGACGTGCGCCGTGCCGAGGATGTCGTCGGCTGTGCCGTGCCCAAGCTGCGCCTGTCCGGGCGCTGGTTGGAGCAGTACGGTTTTGCCGTGGGCGATGCGTTGCGGGTGACGGTGGGGCGCGGGGTGTTGTTGATCAGCCGCGTGCCGGCTGCGGTTGGGCCATCGGCGCGGGCTGCGGGGAAGAAGAAGGCGCGGGCTACGCGCGTCGCTTCGCGTCCGCTGCGATCCAAGGTCTGACGTCATTGGTATGCGCACGTCCGTGTGGCGTGCGCCGCCGGGGCCACTCCAGCGTCGCGTAAGGCGGCGCCTGGCGTGGTGTTGGTGGTCGGTTTCTCGCTGCGATAGCGCCGGCCTCGATCCCGAGATTCACTCGGCGTTTCCAAGATCGAAACGTCGCCCTGCTACCGTGCGCGCCAGGCAAGTGCCTGGTCTTCAAAGGAGCGAGCGTGAACGAGACCGATGCGTATGTCCTCGATTCAATCCGGAAGTGGGTCTGGTCCGGGTTCTACTCGGAATCCGAGATCCGCGAGGAGATGCTCGACGATATTCTGGAAGACGATTGCGATGAATCGATGTTGCGTGCCGCGGTCGCCAGCCATTGGCAGGCGAAGCAACAGGCGGAGCAGGGTTGGCCGGCGCTGACCGATTGCGATCGCCTGGATGCGGTGTTCGAGCAGTTGCACGATGCGGGCATCTGCGCGCTGGCGAATGCCGGCTACACGATGTCCGATGGCCACACCGAGGTGACCGAGGCGGTGGCGGAGGCGCCGGAGGGCGAGTACCGCGGCTATTGTTTCTACCACGGGCAGGATGTGGAGTGCGCGGTGGACGGCGGCGGGTTGTTTATCGCGTTCGGGGATTTGCAGGGTGGGGCGGATGCGGATCTTGCGGTCGGGCGGCAGGTCGCTGCGGCGTTGGTGGATGCGGGGTTTGTGTTGGCGTGGGATGAGACGTCGAAGATGCGGATCGCGGTGCCTGGGTTTGTTTGGTTGCGGCGGTTTCGGGAGTAGTTGGGAGTTTTCTTGCAAGTGGTGGGGCGATGCAGATGGCGTGCCTCCGAAAGGCGCGCTGGGCGTTGTCGGTGAGGCGGGTCGCGGCTGAAGCCGCTCCTACAGGGAGCAGGAAGCAGTGAGCACCGCCGCTTGCACCGCGCTCACGGCGTCCGAATGAAATCCACGAACGCGCGTAGCGGGGCGGGCAGATGGCGGCGCCCGGGGTAGTACAGGAACGGGCCGCTGAAACTCTGCCACCACGGTTCCAGCACCGGCTGCAGCGCGCCACTGTCCAGGTGCGGGCGTAGCCAGTCTTCGAACAGGTGGATCACGCCCAGGCCGCCGACCGCGGCGTCGACGGCCAGGTCCACCGCGGCGCCCAGGCGTACCAGCAACGGGCCCGTCGGTTCGACCAGCACGATCTCGCCGTCGCGTTCGAATTCCCAGGCCGGGATGGCGCCGCTGGCGAACTGGCCGCGCAGGCAGGCGTGCGCGAGCAGGTCGCGCGGGTGCTGCGGGCGGCCGTGCGCGGCGAGGTACTCGGGCGCCGCGGCGGTGGCGAAGCGCTGCACGCGCGGGCCGATCGGCACGGCGATCATGTCCTGCTCCAGCCGCTCGTCGTAGCGGATGCCGGCATCGCAGCCGGCCGCCAGCATGTCGACGAAGCTGTCTTCCACGATCACCTCCAGCCTGATCTCCGGATAGGCCTTCAGGAACGGGGTGACGATCGCCGGCAGCACCAGGCGCGCGGCGGCGCCCGGCACGTTGAGGCGCAGGGTGCCGCTGGGGCGGTCGCGGAAGCCGTTGACCACGTCCAGCGCCGCTTCCACTTCGCCGAGGGCGGGGATCAGGCGTTCGGCCAGGCGCGCGCCGGCCTCGGTCGGCAGCACGCTGCGGGTGGTGCGGTTGAACAGGCGCACGCCGAGGCGGGTTTCCAGGCGCCGCACGGCCTCGCTCAGGCTGGAGGCGGAGCTGCCGCTGAGCCGCGCGCCTTCGCGAAAGCCGCCGCCGCGCAGTACCGCCAGGAAGGCGAAAAGGTCTTGCAGGTCCGTGGTCATTGTTCGAGATCCCGCACAGCCCGTGCCGATTCGACCGGATTATCGCGCATCGGCGCGCGGCCTACAGTGCAGGCCTCACCCGGGCTTCGGCCCACCCCTTCTGGAGGCAGTCATGAGCAAGCTTTCGACAGCAGGCACTTTTTCCCTCGGCGACCGCACGGTGACGCGCATCGGCTACGGCGCGATGCAGCTGGCCGGGCCGGGCGTGTTCGGCCCGCCCAAGGACCGCGCCGCGGCGCTGGCGGTGTTGCGCGAGGCGGTGGCCGCGGGCGTGGACCACATCGACACCAGCGACTTCTACGGGCCGCACATCACCAACCAGCTGATCCGCGAGGCGCTGCACCCGTACCCGCAGCCGCTGACCATCGTCACCAAGGTCGGCGCCATGCGCGGCGACGACGCGTCCTGGCTGCCGGCGCAAAGCCCCGCCGAGCTGACCCAGGCGGTGCACGACAATCTGCGCAACCTTGGCGTGGAGGTCCTGGACGTGGTCAACCTGCGGGTGATGCTGGACGCGTACAAGCCCAGCGAGGGTTCGATCGAGGCGCAGTTCAGTGCGCTCGCGGAACTGCAGCAGCGCGGCCTGATCCGGCATCTGGGCATCAGCAACGCCACGGCCGCGCAGGTGCAGGAAGCGCGGGGCATCGCCAAGGTGGTCTGCGTGCAGAATCACTATAACCTCGCGCACCGCGGCGACGATGCGTTGATCGATGCGCTCGGCCGCGACGGCATCGCCTATGTGCCGTTCTTTCCGCTCGGTGGTTTCTCTCCGTTGCAGTCCGACTCGCTGTCGTCCATTGCGCAGGAACTTGGCGTGACGCCGATGCAGGTGGCGCTGGCGTGGCTGCTGGCGCGTGCGCCGAACATCCTGCTGATCCCGGGCACCTCGTCGGTTGCGCATCTGCGGGAGAATCTGGCGGCGGCTGAGCTGTCGTTGTCGGACGATGTGCTGGCCGCGTTGGATCGGATCGGGCAAAAGGCTGGCTGAGAAATTCAACGTAAATCAGTGTGTGTTTCGCAGCGACGCCGCGTCCTAGCTACAGCGCGAAGGGGGTTGAATTCCTCCTGTAGGAGCGGCTTCAGCCGCGACGAACGAAGCGGCAGACATCACGGCGACGCGAATGGTTGGATTGAAGAGCGTCCACTGTGGATGCCTGCCTTGAAAAAAAGCAGCCTGAGGTGCGGTGCGACTGCCTGGGTCGCCCGTACCCTCATCCGGCGCTGCGCGCCACCTTCTCCCGGGGGGAGAAGGGGACTGGGCTTCCGGACTGCTCAAACCAGCGTCCCTCGATTTTCTTCCCCGACGACGGCCAGACGCTCTTCGTTACGTTGCTCAGATAGAAGAACGGCAACATCTTCGTCCGGCAGGACGAAATGGGCACCAAGGCGAGCCATGGAATGCCTCCTGAGAGGCCGAACGTTGGAGCGGATCAGGCCCTGATCGATGCACTGGGGTGATCGGACACATACGAGTTCAGCAGCGAAACCAGATTGTCTTCGTACTTGTAGAACTCGACGTCCAGCCTGTCTATCTCCGCCTCGTACTCAGGCGTGCCGGAGAAGGCTTGACGTTGCGACCACCTGACCCGGCGGTCGCTGGATGGCAATGCGTTCCGAAACCACGAAACCGCTTTGGACAGAAGGTCGTGGGACTTGCCCGCGCCGATGGTCTGCAAGTGGCCAAGGATCTCGACGCAATGGTTGCCTAGCGAGTTCGTGAAAAGTTGGTCGAAGCCACCATTGTGGATCTCGCCGTCCAAGCACCACAGCAAGTAGACCAGCCGCGCTTCAGGAGAGAGGCGATCGATATGCTCCGTAACTCCATCGCCCTTGTCGAAGACTACGTCGAGCGCAGCCTTGAAGACCGCATATGCGGGTTCATCCAGCGCTACTGCATCCGCGAATCCCGTGATTTCCATATACCTAATGGCCGTGTTGGCGGCGCGAGGCTGCTTGAATGGACGGGCCGAGCCCGTCGGTCGGTTATGGCGTAAAACCCAACCCCGTCGCCTTCACCCGCACCCGCGCCAGGATCTTGTGCGAGGTCATGTACAGGGTGCGGCCGTCGTCGCCGAAGGCGCAGTTGGCGATGGGGCCGCCGGTTTCGATGCGGCCCAGGCGGCGGCCGTCGGGTGCGAACACCAGCACGCCGCCGGGGCCGGTGGCGAACAAGCGGCCGTCGCTGGCCACGGCGATGCCGTCCGGCAGGCCGGGGTTGGCGTCGCCGACGATGTCGGACGCGTCGGCGAAGAGGCGCTTGCCGGTGACTTCGCCGCGCGCGTCGAGCGTGTACGCGGTCCAGATCGGTCGCGCCGGATCGGAATTGGCCACGTACAGGGTGCGTTCGTCGGGCGACAGGGCGATGCCGTTGGGCAGGCTCAGGCTGTCGTCGAGCAGGTGCACGCTGCCGTCGGTGTCCAGGCGATAGACGCCGTTGAAGCGCAGTTCCTTGACCGGGGAGTTGTCCCCGTCCTTCAGGCCGTACGGCGGGTCGGTGAAGAACACCACGCCGTCGCTGCGCTGGATCAGGTCGTTGGGGCTGTTGAGGCGGTGGCCGTCGTAGGCGCTGGCCAGGATCGTCTTGCGCCGCGTGGCCGGATCGAGCCGGGCCACGGCGCGCGTACCTGAATCGGCGAGCAGCACGCTGCCGGATGGCTCGGCGTGCATGCCGTTGGCGCCAGCCTCGCGCAGGACATCCAGCGGCGGGCCGGCGTAGCCGGAGGGCTTGAGGAACACCGACAGGCCGTCGCGCTCCGACCAGCGGTACATGGTGTTCTGCGGCACATCGTTGAACAGCAGGTAGCCGCCGTCGCGGACCCAGGCCGGGCCTTCCGACCAGGTGAAGCCTTCGGCGATGCGTTCGATGCGCGCGTCCGTCGCCACCGTGTCGCTGAACGCGGGGTCGAACGCGGTGACATGGCCGATCACGGGGAAGCGTGGCGCGGGCGGCTGGCTCTTCGCACAGCAGGCGAGCAACGCCAGCACGGAGGCGGCAAGCAGGACGCGGGTCGGCAATCGCATCGGAGGATTCCTGGGTGGTGTGGGGCGATGATGCCATCTGCCGGGCGCGTGCTCTTCACCTCCGGGCGCCCGCACGGCTGCGTATGCTCGCGGCCACGGTGGCGCGCCCGTGCGGGCTGCAGCGCGCCGACGCGATGGCTACAATCGCCGGCAACATGCCTGGCCGCGGACACGCGCGACAGGCGTTCAAAGGAGAGGCGCACCATGGACTCTGTTTCCCCCGGCGACATCCGCCCACCATCGCGCGCTGGGCGCCGGCTCGTGCAGCGCGGCGCTGCGCTGCTGGCGGCGGCGCTGCTGGCCGCCTGCGCCGGTGCGCAACCCCAACCTTCATCGATTCCCACTACAAAGGAGCGGGCCATGTCGGAGATGACGCCAGAGCAACTGGCACAAGGCGTAGTGCGGCTGATCCTGGCGATCGGCGGCAAGCAGGACCTGACCCCGGCGCAGGTCGCTGCGCATGCGGGCCTGCAGGTGGAGGCCGGCGACACCGCGCATGCGTTCAGCGCGTCGGGACCTGTGGCCGGCGGCGGGCGCTATTCACTGGAGTCGGTCGCCGATGCCGATGGAGAGCTGCCGTCGCGGCTGGACTTCGCGTTCGCACCGGCATCCGCTGCACCGACGCACTGCATGCAGCCGCTCGGTGCGTACAAGCAGGCGTTGACCGAGGCCGGTTTCGCCGCGCAGTGGATCGCGCCGCCACGTCTGGGCAGTCCGGGGCGCTGGCACTTCGAGCGCGGCGCCGTGGTGGTGTACGCGTTCGTCGGCGACGCTGCCGGCGCGGATGATGCGCAGGCCTGCGTGTCGAAGCTGCAGATCCTGGCCACCGCATAAGGAGATGGGTGATGGCGACCGACGATGACCTGAAGAAGATGGTGGACACGTTCGAGGCGGCGCACGCCAAGGAAGGCCAGGCGCTGCGCAAGATGCTGGACAACACGCCCGAGCTGAAGGCGCGGGTGGAGCAGGCGATCGAGCAGAAGCAGCTGTCCGGGTTCGGGCCGCATCCGCGCGACGGCAATGGCGCGTACCGGCCGAGCACCGGCGAGATCCTGCTGCCGATGGACGTGCTGCGCACCGCCAAGATGGATGCGCCGCGCGACGATTCGGCCAATACCGCGCGGATCATCCTCGGCCACGAGATCGGCCATGCGATCAACAAGGCGGCGATCGACACATCCGATACCGCGTTCAAGGACAAGATCGACGAGATCGCCAGGTCGCCCTCGCCGCACGACTACACCGCGGCACTGAAGGCGCACAGCGCCGAGGAGCGCACGCGCGAGTCCAAGGACGAGATCGCCGGGATCAACACGCTGGCCGACTACGTCAAGCACAGCAATCCCAAGGCGACGCTGAAGGATCTGTACAACGCCAGTACGGAGATGGCCAGCTACATCGACAAGGACGGCGAGGGCGCTAAGGCGACCTACAAGGCCAAGGATGGGTTGACCTTCGGCAACGACTTGAAGATCGACGCGAACGCGCCGAAGAACGTCGAGGCGATGGGCAAGCTGTTCTACGACGCGCGCGGCTATCCGCAGGAATACGGCGCGCGCGACCTGGGCATGGTCGCCGAAGCCGAGGATGCCGCGCAGTTGCGCGATCCCAAGCGCGCGCAGCCGGAAGTGCGCGCCGATCTGAAGGCGTTGGGCATCGACCAGGACAAGGTACGGCCGGAGTGGATCCCGAACGGTTTCCGCGATACCGGCGCGACTCCGCCGGCGCCGCGCGCCGCTGCGCCCGCGGCCGAGCCGACCGGCGCGGACCGCGCGCTGCACGACAAGGTGCGCAGCGGCGTCGCCCAGGCCGAGCAGGCGCTGGGCAAGGGCTGGGACGACAACAGCGACCGCATGACCGCCAGCCTGACCCTGCTGGCCAAGCAGAGCGGTTTCAGCGAGCGCGACCAGCTGTCGGTGGGCTTCAACCGGCCCACCGGGGCGCACCAGGGCGGCGAGCTGGCGTTCGTGTATCGCGAAGGCGCCTCGGCGTCGCCCGATCCCTACGCCAACCGCGCGCACATGACGACCAGCGAGGCGATCGCGCGGCCGGCGCAGGAGACCTACCAGCAGCTGCAGGAGCAGACCGTGCAGCAGGCGCAGACCCAGCGCACGGTGCAGGCACAGGAGCAGGCCACGCAGGCGCAGACCCAGGCCCAGGCGCCGCAGGTGTTGACGCGCTGAGACGGTGCCGGCGCGTTGGTACGTGCGCCGGCCCTTCGCGGCAATGCGGCCGGTTGCCTGGCGAAAAGGCCAGGGCGTGCCGCGGCGGTCGAAGCCGTTGCGGCTGCGCCGGCCGGGCGCGCTACTGCGCCTGCGCCGGCACCGCCAGCACCGCGTCGAACGCAGGCTTGGGCTTGCGTTCGCGGTCGAACAGCAGCGGATAGTTGCGGCGCCCCGGCACCGGGTAGTCGTTCTTCCACGACATGCCGTCGTCCACGCCCCATACGCTGACCCGCGCCAGCTTGTCGCGCTTGCGCCAGAACAGCTGGAACAATTCGGCGTAGCGATCGCGCAGCTGCGTTTGCACGTCCGCCGGCAGGCCGTCGCGGTACGGATCGAGGTAGCGCTTGAACTCGGGCAGCTGGAACTGCTTGTGCGCCATCCCGGTGCCGATCACCTGGCCTTCCTTGGTCAGCGGCAGCACGTCCACGTCCAGTTCGGTGATCATCACCTTGACCCCGAGCGCGGCGTAGGCGTCGATCGCCGCCTCGATATCGTGCTGACTGGGATAGTCCAGGCCCCAGTGGCCCTGCATACCGACGCCGTCGATGCGGATGCCGGCGCGCTGCAGCATCTTCACCATGCGCACGATGCCGTCGCGCTTTTCCGGGCGCCAGGCGTTGAAGTCGTTGTAGTACAGCTGCGCATCCGGCGCGTACTGCGCGGCGAAACGGAACGCCTGCCGCACCAGCTCGTCGCCGTCGCCGACGCGCTCCACCCACTTGGTGTTGCGGTAGCTGCCGTCCTCGTCGATCACCTCGTTGACCACGTCCCAGGCCTGCACCTTGCCGACGTAGCGCCCGGCCACCGCTTGGATGTGCGCGCGCATGCGTTCGATCTGTGCGTGGCGGCTGTTGGGCTTGCCCTGCGCATCGACGAAGAACCAGTCCGGGGTCTGGTTGTGCCAGACCAGGGTGTGGCCGACCACGAACATGCCGTGGCGGCGGCCGTAGTCGACGAAGGCATCGGCGGCGGCGAAGTCGAACACGCCCGGGCGCGGATTGACCACCTCGGCCTTCATCGCGTTCTCGGCGGTGATCGCGTTGAACTGCCGCGGCACCAGTGCGGCGGAGGCGGCGTCCTTGCCGGAGACGATGTCGGCGTTGACCGCGGTGCCGATCAGGAACGCGCCGGCGTAGGCGTCCTTGAGGCCGCGGCCGTCCGCGGCTGCGGACGGCGTGCGCGATGCGGCGGCAGGCTGGTCGGCGGCGCCTGCCGTCGCCGTGCCGAGCAGGCAGGCCAGCAGCAGGGTCGCGATGCGTGTGTTGCGCAATGCAGGCATGGCGGCGGTCCTTGTTCGAGCGTTGATGTCATGCGGAGGCGTGGTGCGTGTGCGGCGACGGGCAGGCGGCGCCTGCATGCCGGCGGGCGCGCCGCTCATGGCTGCACCCGCATCTGCGTGCTGGCGGACTGCAGCGTGTCCGATTCGACATGCAACGTGATGGTGCCGGTCTTGTCCGGCAGCGCGCGCACGATCGCCAGCGCCAGGCCATTGAACGCATTGCGCGCGGGCGCGGCGAACGATTCCAGGTCGGTGGGGTCGCCGTTGTCGGTGGCGACGAGTTCGCCCGGGCCCTCGACACGGAAGCGCAGCCGGTCGCCCGCGGTGGGCGCGGGAGTGCCGTCGCGGTCGAGCAGGCGCACGGTGACGAAGGCTAGGTCGCGGCCGTCGTTGCGGAGCGTGGTGCGGTCGGGCGTGGCCTGCAGCCGCGCGGCCGGGCCGGCGGTATGCACGCGCTCGCTGGCCCAGGGCTTGCCGTCCTTGTAGGCCTGCACGCGCAGTTCGCCCGGCGCATAGATCACCTCGTCCCAGCGCAGCCGGTACTGCAGCGGCGCTTTTTTCTTGCGCCCTTGCGAGACGCCGTTGACGAACAGCTCGGCCTCGTCGCCGGAGGTGAACACGTGCACCGGCGTGACCTGGCCCTCGCGGCCAGGCCAGGTCCAGTGCGGCAGCAGATGCGCGATCGGCAATTCGGGGCGCCAGCGAGCCTGATACAGCCAATAGCGGTCCTTGGGAAAACCGGCCAGGTCGAAGATGCCGGAGTAGGAGCTGCGCGAGGAGTAGTACGGGGTCGGTTCGCCGAGGTAGTCGAAGCCGGTCCAGACGAACTCGCCGGCGACGAACGGATGCGTGTCGAGCGAAGCGAACACCTTGTCGGCACTGGCACCGAAATCCACCGCGTGCAGTTCGTAGGCGCTGACCTGGTGCGCGATCGCATCGCCGCCGCGGCCGTCGCGCACCGGCGCGCTGCTGTCCGCGGTCACCGGGAACAGGTATACGCCGCGGCTGCTCAGCGCCGAGGCGGTCTCGCTGCTGAAGATCGGCGTGTGCGGGAAGTGCGCATGGAACAGCGGATATTGCGGCGGCTTGCGGATGCGCTCGGTGCCGGCGAACTCCGGGGTGTCGCGGATGCCTTCGCCCTGATAGTTGAGGCCGATCACGTCCAGCGCCGCAGGCAGCGGCATGTCCGGCGCGGCGTAGTTCATCGCCGCGGTGGCCAGGCGGGTGGGATCTTCTTCGTGCACGATGGCCTGCAGGCGCCGCGCGATCGCCGCGCCGGCTTCGCCGGTGTATTGCTCGCCGACTTCGTTGCCCACGCTCCACAGGATCACCGACGGATGGTTGCGGTCGCGGCGCAGCAGCGCGCGCAGGTCCGGCTCGTGCCAGTCGGCGAACAGCAGGTGGAAATCCAGCGGGGTCTTCTTCATTTCCCAGCTGTCGAAGATCTCGTCGACCACCAGCAGGCCCATGCGGTCGGTCAGTTCCAGCAGTTCCGGCGCGGGCGGGTTGTGGCTCATGCGGATCGCGTTGGCGCCCATGCCTTGCAGCAATTGCAGCTGGCGCTCGGCGGCGCGCAGGTTGAACGCCGCGCCGAGCGCGCCGAGGTCGTGGTGGTTGTTGACGCCGCGGATCGGCACGTGTTCGCCGTTGACCAGCAGGCCGCGGTCCGGATTCCAGTGCAGCGTGCGCACGCCGAACGGGGTTTCGTAGCGATCGACCACGCGCCCGTGCTGCGTCACTTCGGTGACCGCGACGTAGCGGTGCGGTTTCTGCGTCGGCGGCGGGCCCCACAACTGCGGCTTGGCGATGCGCGCGCTGCCGTCGAGCGTGGTGCTCGATCGCGCCGCGATGCGTGCACTGGCCGCAGCGATCCGCGCCACCGCCGCGCCTTGCCGGCGGCCCTCGGCATCCAGCGCATAGATCGCGGTGCTGGCCTGCACCTGCGCCGCCGCGTCGCCGCTGTTGTCCAGCGTCACCGCCACCCGCACCGTCGCCGCCTGCGCCGACACCTGCGGCGTGCTGACCTGCGTGCCCCACTGGCCGACATGCACCGGCGCGGTCTTGCTCAGCCACACGCTGCGGTACAGGCCGCCGCCGGGATACCAGCGCGCCGACTCGGGCGGGTTGTCCAGGCGGATCGCCAACTTGTTGCTGCCGCCGGGCACCAGGTACGGGGTCAGGTCCACGCGCCAGGAGCTGTAGCCGTACGGCCAGCCGCCGACCAGGTGGCCGTTGAGCCACACCGTGGCGTAGGACATCGCGCCGTCGATGTCGAGGAACACCGCGCGGCCGCGGTCGCTGGCGGGAATGTCCAGGCGCTTGCGATACCAGCCCACGCCCCAGCTCGGCAGCCGGCCCATGCCGCCATATGGACCGTCTTTCAGGAACGGCCCGGCGATCGCCCAGTCGTGCGGCAGGTCCACGCGCGTCCACGCGCTGTCGTCGAAATCGGCGCGCACGAAGGCCACGTCGCTGCCCGGGTCGCCGGGCGGGCGCTGGTGGCGTTGCGTCGGGTCGGCGATGAAGGCGTTGCCGGTGGGCAGGATCCACGGCTTGAGTACCGGCCGGATGCGTGCCGCGACATGGTCGGCGGCATCGGGGCGGGCATCGGCCACCTTGCCGTCGGCGCTGCGCTCGATGTCCGGGCGCACGTCGTAGTCCAGGGTGTCGCCGACGCCGGGCGCATTGCCGCGATGGAAGCGCCAATCGGCATCCAGCGACAGCCGTTCGCGCGGAGGCGGCGGCTGTGGCGCCGGCGCCGCGTCGACGCTGCCGGCGGCAAGCGAGCCCAGCACGAGCAGCGGTGCGAGCGCGCGTTGCAGCGCGCGCCTGGATATCGCCACGGCGGTTCGCGCAGGTTCGCGCGCCGACGCGGCGCCAACGCAAGCGACACCCGCTGTCACAGCCGGTAGGCCTGCTTCGGCAACCGATACGCCAGGTCCAGCGCAACCTCGGCCGCTTCGTCCTCGTCGAGGCGATGCTCGGCCACAAGTTTGGCCAGGAACGCGCAATCGACGCGGCGCGCGACATCGTGCCGCGCCGGGATCGACAGGAACGCGCGGGTGTCGTCGTTGAAGCCGACTGTGTTGTAGAAACCGGCGCTGGCCAGGGTCTGCTCGCGAAAGCGCCACATGCCTTCCGGCGCGTCATGAAACCACCAGGCCGGGCCGAGCAGCAGGGCGGGGTAGTGCCCGGCCAGCGGCGCCAGTTCGCGCGCGTAGGTGCTCTCGTCCAGGGTGAACAGGATCAGGGTGAAGCCGGGCGTGTTGCCGAAGCGGTCCAGCAGCGGCTTCAGCGCATGCACGTAGTCGGTGCGCAGCGGCAGGTCGGCGCCCTTGTCGCGGCCGTAGCGCGCGAACAGCGCGCGGTTGTGGTTGCGGAAGCAACCTGGGTGCAACTGCATCACCAGGCCGTCGTCCACGCTCATCGCCGCCATTTCGGTCAGCATCTGCGCGCGGAAGAGTTCCGCGTCCGCGGCGCTGGCGCCGCCACCGCGCACCCGCGCGAACAGCCGCGCCGCCTCGGCCGCGGGCAGGTCGGCGGTGGCCGCGCTGGGATGGCCATGGTCGGTGGAGGTGGCGCCCATCTGCGCGAAGAACGCGCGGCGCTGGCGATGCGCGCGCAGGTAGCCGTCCCAGGCGTACACGTCCTCGCCGGTCAGCTCGCCGAAACGGTGCAGCGCGTCGGGGAACTGCTCGTGCTCCGGGTCGATCACCGCGTCGGGGCGGTAGGCGGTGATCACCCGCCCGCTCCAGCCGCTGGCGCGGATCGTGGCGTGGTGCTGCAACGGATCCAGCGGCGATTCGGTAGTGGCGATCACCTCGATGCCGAACCGATCGAACAGCGCGCGCGGCCGGAATGCCGGTGTCTGCAGCGCCTCGCCGATGCGGTCGTAGTACAGGTCGGCGCTGGCCGCGTCCAGGCGCACGCGCAGGCCGAACACTTCGTGGAAGACATGGTTCAGCCACAGCGCCGACGGCGTGCCGCGCAGTAGCTGGAAGCGCTCGGCGAACACGCGCCAGGCCGCGCGCGGGTCCACCGCGGCGCGGCTGCCGTCGGCGCGCGGGATGCCCAGCGCATCCAGGTCCACGCCTTGGCTGTAGAGCATGCGGAACACGTAGTGGTCGGGCACCAGCAGCAGTTCGGTGGCGTTGGCGAACGGCGCATCCTCGGCGAACCAGGCCGGATCGGTATGGCCGTGCGGGCTGACGATCGGCAACGTGGCGACCTGCGCGTACAGGCGGCGCGCGATCGCGCGCATGCCCGGCTCCGGCGGCAGCAGGCGGTCGGGATGCAGGGACAGGGCGGGGGAGGACAGGGTCATGGTCGGGATGCGGGTCGTGGAATGATGATGGTCGGACGCAGCGTGTTTCGCGCTACGGCTTGCTCGCCACGTAGCCGCGCAGCCAGGCCAGCGCCGGGCGCTCGCTGCCGTCGTCGCGGATCAGGTAGGCGCCTTCCTTGTCGCGCCACAGGCCGCGGCGGAAGCCCCACAGGGTCACGCCGCGCACGCTCGGATGTTCCCAGAACAGCGGGAACACGCGTTGGTAGTCGGCCAGTTGCTGCGCATCGGTGGGACCGTCCAGGTCGAGTTCGGTGACGTAGATCGGCAACCCGGTCGCGGCCAGCGTGTCGAGGTTGGCGCGGTGGACCGAGATCGGCACGTCCGCCCGCGTCTCGAAAGCATGTTGCTGCAGGCCGATCGCATCGATCAGGCGCTCGCGCTGCAGCAGCTGGATGACGTGCAGGTACTGGCGCGTGGCGTCGGCACTGTTGGTGATGCCGTAGTCGTTGATCATCAGCTTGGCATGGGGGAAATGGCGCCGCGCCAGACGGAACGACTGCAGCACCCAGTCCCAGCCGGTGCTGCCGGCGCCGCCCAGCGCCTGCAGGTAGTTGCCGCTGTCGTCCTTCCTGTTGTCGGGCTGATTGTGGCCCGGCAGGGTTTCGTTGGCCACCTCCAGCAGGTCGATGTCCGGATAGCGCTGCGCCACCGCGGCGAACCACTGCTCGATCGCGGCGCGCTGCTCCGTCGGCGACAGCGTCCGCATCCACAGCGGCTGCTGGCTGCCCCAGATCAGCACGTGCATCTGGAACGGCATGTTGTTGCGCTTGGCGAGGTTGTAGGCCTCATCGAGCGCGCTCCAGTCCATGCGCCCGCGCACCGCTTCCACGCTGCCCCATTTGCCGGCGTTCTCGGGCGTGACCTTGTTCCAGTAGCGGGTGAAGTCCTGCGTCTGCGATGGGCCATAGGCGCTGCCCAGGAAGCGCTGCTTGCCGGCGGCCAGCGGCGCGGCGCCAGCCGCAGCGGAAACGGCCAGCGACAGTGCGAACAGGATCGATGCGATCGTTTTCATCATGGCATCTCGCGGTGGGATGGGATGGAACGTTGTCGGATGGATGCGGATACGCTCGCGCGTCTGCGCTTTTCGGCATGTGCTGGGCAGGCCCGATCAGGCATGGTCTTCCAACTGTGCCGGCTGCAGGCGCGGCGCCAGCCATTGCACCAGCGCCAGCGCCAGCAGGTAGGCCGAGCCGGCCATCAGGAACACCGGCACGTAACTGCCGGTGGCCTCGAGCAGGAAGCCGATGAAGGTGGCGATCAGCATGCCGCCGACCGCACCGGCGAAGCCGCCGATGCCGACCACGGTGGCCACCGCGTGGCGCGGGAACATGTCCGAGGGCAGGGTGAACAGGTTCGCCGACCAGCCCTGGTGCGCGGCGGTGGCCAGGCCGATCAGGCCCACCGCCAGCCACAGGTTGTCGGCGCGCGCGGCGAACACGATCGGCACCACCGACAGCGCGCAGATCAGCATCGCGGTCTTGCGCGCGCGGTTGACGCTCCAGCCGCGGGCGATGAAGCGCCCGGCGATCCAGCCACCGGTGATGCTGCCGACGTCGGCGAGCACGAAGATCACGATCAGCGGCGCGCCGAGCTGCAGCAGGCTCAGTCCGTACTCGGCATGCAGGAACTTGGGCAGCCAGAACAGGAAGAACCACCAGATCGGATCGGTGACGAACTTCGCCACCACGAACGCCCAGGCCTGGCGGTGGCGCAGCACCTGCGCCCAGCTCAGCCGTTGCATGGGTTCGGGCGGGTCGCTGCGGATATGCGCCAGTTCCGCCGCGCTCAGGCGCGGCTGCTGCTCGGGCGCGCGATAGTTCAGCCACCACACCGCCAGCCAGGTGGCGCTGAGCGCGCCGGTGAACAGGAACGCCGATTGCCAGCCCCAGGTGCTGGCGATCACCGGCACCAGCAGCGGGGCAACGATGGCGCCGATGTTGGAGCCGGAATTGAAGATGCCGGTGGCCAGCGCGCGCTCGCGCCGCGGAAACCATTCGGCCACGGTCTTGATCGCCGCCGGGAAGTTGCCCGATTCGCCCAGGCCCAGGAAGAAGCGCGCGATCGCGAAGCCGATGACGGTGGTGGCCAGCGCATGGCTCATCGCCGCCAGGCTCCAGATGCCGATCGCCAGCGCATAGCCGGCGCGCGTGCCGAAGCGGTCGATCACCGCGCCGCTGCACAGCAGGCCCAGCGCGTAGGCGGCCTGGAACGCGGTGACGATGTAGCCGTATTCGATCTCGTTCCAGCCGATCTGCACCTGCAGGAACGGCGCCAACACGCCGAGCACCTGGCGGTCGATGTAGTTGATGGTGGTGGCGGCCAGCAGCAGCGCGCAGATGCGCCAGCGCATGCGCCCCAGGCGCGTGCCGGTGACGGTGTCGACGGTGTCGGTCGCATCGGCGCCGGGCGAGGGAATCATGTGAGCGGCACCGGCATGGCGACCCGGATACACGCGCCGTGCTGCGGAGGTCTGCAGCGGCATGCGGCGCTGCATCCGTGCAGCTGTCGGATATTGCGATGCAGCACGCTATCTGCGCTGTTCCCGGCTCGGTGCATACGCTTCGATCCCCACAGGGCGCGGCGGTCGCCGCCGTTTGGTAGCGCTATCATTAGCACGCCGCCACAGGCGATCCATCGTGCACAGCAGCACGAAACGCGATGCCGACGCCGATATGCGACGTGCATCCGCCATACCAGGCGCACATTTTCCGAAATGTATCGGTGTGCAGCGGTTTTATGTTGCCCTGCAGCGTGACAGCCATCCTGGTAGCGCTAACATCCGCGGCCACTGCCCAAGCATGGGCATTTGAAGTCGCTGCACGTTTTTCCGTCACTCGGGCAATTCGTCGGCTGGTCGCTCCGCGTCACACTGCACGGGGCCGCAGGTCGCCTGTTTTTTGGGGAGGATCACGGTGAAGAACAGTTACGCGCGCACCACGTTGTCTCATGCACTGGCTACCGCATTGCTCGGCATGGCCGCCGGCAGCGCCTGGGCGCAGACCGCACCGCCCACAGAAGCCCCTGCGGCGCAGGCGGCGCCCGCGCCCGCGGCGGCCGGCGACGATGCGGTGAAGCAACTGGATACGGTCACCGTCTCCGGCTACCGCCGCAGCATCCAGTTCTCCACCGACGCCAAGCGCGATTCGGTGACCTTCAGCGATACCGTGTTCGCCGAGGACATCGGCAAGTTCCCGGACATGAACATCGCCGAGTCGCTCAACCGCATTCCCGGCGTGCAGCTCGCGCGCGACGTCAACGGCGAAGGCCTGAACATCGCCATCCGCGGCCTGGGCACCAGCTTCACCAAGACCACGCTCAACGGCGCCAGCATCGCCACCGCCTCGATCGGGATCAACGCGCAGAACCAGAACCGCGAGGTCGACCTCAACCTGTTTCCGACCGAGTTCTTCACCCAGCTGACGGTGAGCAAGACGCCGACCGCGAGCATGCTCGAAGGCGGCGTGTCCGGCGTGGTCGACATGCGCAGCGCGCGGCCGTTCGATCGGCCCGGTACGCATCTGACCTACCAGCTGCAGGGCGACTGGAACAGCACCAGCGAAAAGACCACGCCGCGCGGCGCCGTGATGGGCAGCTGGACCAACGAAGCCGGCACCTTCGGCGCGCTGTTCGGCGTGGCCTCGGTGCGCAGCAAGATCGGCGTGGAAGGGTTCGAGACGATCGGTTGGACCAATCCGGGCCTGACCTACGCGCAATGCGGGCTGACGCCGCCAGCCGGCACGCCGGCGACCAACCAACCGGCCGCGTGCAACGCCAACGGCGGCGGCAACTGGCGCATCCCCGACACCGTGCCGGTCACCGCTGGCGCCGGACTCACTCCGGGAGAGAGCATCGACGCAGCCTGGCTGCTGGCGCACAACCCCGGCCTGAGCATCGCGCAGATCAGCGACGCGCTGATCCCGCGCCTGGGCCGCCGCGTGCAGATGCAGGGCGACCGCGACCGCGACGCCTCGGTGATGTCGCTGGAATGGCGGCCCAGCGACACCGCGCATTTCTATCTGGACACGATGTTCTCCAAGGCCAAGCGCACCACCGATCGGACCAGCATGAACCTGATCGGGCGCAACGGGAACATGATCCCGCTGGACATGCAGCTGGACGGCAACAACGTCGTCACCGAGGCCACCTTCACCAACGCCCAGTACTTCCTGGAAGCGCGCCCGTACCACGAGGACGTCAAGTTCTGGAGCGTCAATCCGGGCGCCGAACTGCTGTTCGGCGCGAACCAGGACATCAAGCTCAACGTGCAGGCCAATGCCACGCGCAGCTGGATGGAGCGGCAGTCGCCGAGCATCCTGGTGACCTCGCCGTTCACCACCGTGGACTACAGCAACACCGGTGGCGACCAGCCCTCGATCGACAGCCCGCTGGACCTCAACGATCCGAACCTGGGCTGGAGCTGGACCGGCGGCCGGCTCAACATCAGCAACGAGAAGCGCGAGACCGAGACCCGCGGCGCCCGTGCCGACCTGCAGTTCGGTGAGGACAAGCGCAACATCAAGGTCGGCGTCGCCTACGACCAGGCCGAGCGCCGCATCCGCGGCTTCGACAACAGCACTGCCTGGGAGACCCTGGTGTGCCGCGGCGCCGGCACCACCTGCACCGGTGGCCCCGGCTCGCTGATCCCGCAATCGGCATTGGCCTCGTACCTGAAATCCGGCCAGGGCGGCTTCATCACCGTGGATTTCGATCGCTTCCTGCGCGACAGCGGCTACTACGGCCTGAGCGCCGCCGCGCCGGAGACCAACGCCGCCAATACCGGTGCCTCCACCGGCGGTATCGAGGAAAAGAACTGGGGTTTCTACGTCGAGACCAACGCCGAGACCGACGTGTGGAACCGGTCGATGCGCTTCAACGCCGGCGTGCGCTACGTGACCACCGACCAGACCATCAGCGGCCCGGTCACCGTCGGCGGGGTGCGCCGCTATCAGGTGCTGAATTCGGACTACAACGAACTGCTGCCCTCGTTCAACGTGGCCTGGGATGTGGCCGACAACGTGGTGCTGCGCCTGTCCGGCTCGCGCACGCTGACCCGGCCCGATCCCAGCGCGATGCTGCCCAACACCAACTTCAGCGATCCCTCCGCGCAGACCGCCACCCAGGGCAATTCCAACCTGGCGCCGTACCGCTCCACCAACGTGGACATCGGCGGCGAGTGGTACACCGGCGGCGAAGGCTTCGTCGGCCTGACCCTGTTCGACAAGCGCATCGACGGCTTCACCGTCAACGGCGTGCGCCGCATTCCGTTCCAGGACCTGGGCGTGGCCTACAGCGACCTGACCGCGACCCAGCAGGCCGCGATCGACCAGCGCGGCGGGCCGAACGCGGCCACCGTGGACGTGCAGACCCAGGTCAACGCCGACGGCACGCTCAACATCCGCGGCCTGGAAGCGATCTGGGTGCAGCCGCTGGACCGCCTGCTCGACGGCCTGGGCTTCAGCCTCAACTACACACACGTCAAGCAGGAGTCCGAGGGCGACGGCATCCAGGCGGTGGCGGTGGGCGTGGCGCCGAACCTGTGGAACGGCACGGTGTACTGGGAGAAGAACAACGCCTCGGTGCGCCTGTCCTACGCCTGGAACGACGACATGATCATTTCCGGCGCCAACCAGAACGGCATTCCGGATGCGCGGCTGATGGCCGACGCGCGCGGACAGCTGGACCTGTCGGCCAGCTACACGCTGGCGTGGATGCGCTCGGCGCCGCAGATCACCCTCAACGTCACCAACCTCACCGACGAACCGCTGCGCACCACCTTCCAGTATCCGAACGCCACCTACGACCTGTACCAGCCCGGGCGCACCATCATGCTCGGCATCCGCGGCTCGTTCTGATCCTGGCGCCGGGCGCGGTGCCCCGCTGCGGCGAGGCACCGCGCGCGCGGCCGGCAGCGGGCCTGCCGCCAGACGCGCCGCAACCGCTGCACCTGCTTCCGCGTTCGCCGTACCCTCGTCCTCCGGCCCCTCTCCCGGCGGAGAGGGCAGCAAGCTCCTCCCGCGACTCCCAGGCCCATGACCAGCACGCACCGCCTCCCGCTCAGCGAAAAGATCGGCTACAGCCTGGGCGACCTGGCCGCCAACCTGATCTTCCAGACCCTGATCACGTTCCTGGCGTTCTTCTACACCGACATCTACCGCATCCCCGCCGGCACCGCGGCCACGCTGATCTCGGTGGTCGGCATGTTCGGCGCGCTGGTGTTCACGCCGCTGGTGGGCGTGCTCGCCGACCGCACGCGCACGCGCTGGGGCAAGTTCCGGCCGTGGATCCTGTGGACCGCGCTGCCGTTCGGCGCGATCTCGCTGCTCGCCTTCAGCACCCCGGCGCTGAGCGAGCAGGGCAAGGTGATCTACGCGTTCACCACCTACACCTTGCTGGTGCTGATCTACGTCGCCAACAACCTGCCGTATTCGGCGCTCAGCGGCGTGCTCACCGGCAGCATGGAGCAGCGCAACAGCCTGTCGGCGTACCGCTTCTTCGCGGTCACCATCGCCCAGTTCGTGATCCAGGTGCTGCTGCTGCCGCTGGTGCTGATCCTCGGTAACGGCGACAAGGCGCAGGGCTTCCAGCGCACCATGGCGCTGTTCGCGGTGGTCGGCACGATCTGCTTCCTGATCACCTTCCTCACCACCCGCGAGCGGGTGCTGCCGATCGCCGCCGAACCGTCCAGCGTGCGCAAGGACCTGGGCGACCTGGTCCGCAACAAGCCGTGGCTGGTGATGCTGGCGCTGACCATCCTGGTGTTCGTCAACCTGGCGATGAAGGGCGGCATGTACGTGTACTACTTCAAGTACTACCTGGATGCGGCGGCGTTGACGCGCTTCCTCGACCAGGCCGGGTTCAACGGGTTCATCGCCGGCATCAACGGCTTGCTCGCCAGTGCCGGGCTGACCGCACTGCACTGGCCGCAGGACGCGCCGACCTCCGCCTTCAGCGTGTTCAGCGCCGGCGGGATCCTGGCGATGATCGTCGGCATCGGCTGCTCCAAGCGCCTGGCCGACCGCTACGGCAAGCGCAACGTGTTCGGCGCCGCGTTGCTGGTGTCCACGCTGTTCCTGCTGGCGTTCGCGGTGTATCCGCCGCAGGCGATCGGCCTGGTGTTCGGCTCCTACGTGCTGCACGGGTTCTTCTACGGCATCACCATCCCGTTGCTGTGGGCGATGATCGCCGACGTGGCCGACTACTCGGAGTGGAAGAACCACCGGCGCGCCACCGCGATCATCTTCTCGGCGATGCTGTGCGGGCTGAAGGTCGGCCTGAGCGTGGGCGGCGCGCTGGTCGCCGGCCTGCTCGCGTTCTACGGCTACGACGCCGCGCTGCCGCAGCAGAGCGCCGCGGTGACCGGCGGCATCCGCCTGGCGGTCAGCGTGTACTGCGCGATCCCGTTCCTGCTCGGCGTGGCGCTGCTGTTCCTGTACGAGATCGACAAGGCGCTGGAGTCGCGCATCGAACGCGACCTGGACACGCGCCGCCTGCAGGCCGCCGCGCTCGGCAACTGACGCTTCCTCCCCCTCACGCTCTAGGTACGCAATGTCCGCCGACACCGATGCCGCAGACCTGCGCAGGCTGGCCAGCAAGGCCATCTCGCAACCCCTGGTGACCCACATGTACACCGCCGATCCGTCGGCGCACGTGTTCGAGGGCGCGTTGTACATCTATCCCTCGCACGACATAGACGCCGGCATCGCCTTCAACGACGACGGCGGCCATTTCGACATGGAGGACTACCACGTGTTCCGCATGGACAGCGCCGACGGCCCGGCGGTGGACTGCGGCGTGGCGCTGCATGTGAACGACGTGCCGTGGGCGCAGCGGCAGATGTGGGCGCCGGACGCGGCGTGCAAGGACGGACGCTACTACCTGTATTTCCCGGCCAAGCGCGCCGACGGCATCTTCCAGATCGGCGTGGCCATCGGTGCGCGCCCGGAAGGACCGTTCGCCGCCGAGCCGCAGGCCATCGACGGCAGCTACTCGATCGATCCGGCCGCGTTCGCCGACGACGACGGCGAGCACTACCTGTATTTCGGCGGGATCTGGGGCGGGCAGTTGCAGAAGTACCGCGACAACGCGTATGCGCAGGCGCACGAGGAACCGGTCGATGCCGAGCCGGCGCTGGGGCCGCGCGTGGCGCGGCTACGCGCGGACATGACCCAGTTCGCCGAGCCGCCGCGCGAGGTCAGCATCGTCGACGAACACGGCCAGCCGCTGCTGGCCGGCGACCATGCGCGCCGTTTCTTCGAAGCGCCGTGGCTGCACAAGTACGGCGGCCGCTACTACCTGTCGTATTCGACCGGCGACACGCATCTGCTGTGCTACGCGATCGGCGATTCGCCCTACGGCCCGTTCACCTACCAGGGGCCGCTGCTGAGCCCGGTGGTCGGCTGGACCACGCACCACTCCATCTGCGAGTTCCAGGGCAAGTGGTACCTGTTCTATCACGACGCCATGCTGTCCGGCGGCGTCACCCACCTGCGCTCGATCAAGCTCACCGAACTGCAGCACGACGCGCAGGGGCGCATCGCCCTGGTCCATCCGTACGGGGAGTGAGGGCGGCGCGGGGCCGGTCGGTGCGCGCAGCCGGCCGCGACCGTCGCGCCGGAACGGATCACCGGTTCGCGATTCCCCCGGCAGGGTGCCGCCGCCGATCCAGCTGCCGTCGCCGGGCACGGTGACGGCAGCCCCATCGGCTGTGTATGCTCGGGCCTAGTGGAAGACATGACGCCCGCCGAGATCTCCTTGCGCATCGACGCCCTGCGTCGCGAGCACCGTGCGCTCGACGAACAGATCCAGCGCACCCCGGCCAACCTCGACGACGAACTGCAGGCCAAGCGGCTGAAGAAGCGCAAGCTGCAGCTCAAGGATTGCATCATGCGCCTGGAAAACCTGCTGATCCCCGACGAACCGGCGTGAGCGCGGCGACGTTCTTCAGCGTCGGCCATTCCACGCGGCCGCTGGACGAATTCCTGGACATCCTGCACGGCGCGCAGATCGCGCACCTGGCGGACGTGCGCGCGTTTCCGTACTCGCGCCGCTTCCCGCAGTTCGACGGCAGCGCACTGGCGCGCAGTCTGGCCGCGGCCGGCATCGGCTACAAGCACTTCCGCGCGCTGGGCGGGCGCCGCGGCAAGCAACCAGGCATCGACCCGCAGCGCAACGGCCATTGGCGCAGCGTCAGCTTCCACAACTATGCCGACTACGCGCTGGGCACCGAATTCGGCGAGGCCTTCGCCCAGCTTCGCGACCTCGGCAGCCGTGGCGCGTGCGCGGTGATGTGCGCAGAGGCCTACTGGCGCCAGTGCCACCGCCAGATCATCTGCGATCACCTGTTGCACCACGGCCACCCGGTGATCCACCTGATCGATGCCAGGCGCCAGGAGCCGGCGGTCCTCAACCCCGCCGCGCGCAGCGATGCGAATGGGCAGCTGGTGTATCCGGCGGATGTCGCGCCGGTCACCGGCGATCTGTTCGGCGGCTGAGCGATTCGCTCCGTACGATCTCACCTGTAGGAGCGGCTTCAGCCGCGACAGGGTCTCGCCGGGTGGTGTCTGTCGCGGCTGAAGCCGCTCCTACAGGACTGTCGCTAGCGGCGAGAAACACATACGGCGGCCGCTCAATCCTGCGGCACCACCGGCTCTTCCGGCTTCGCCGCCTCCGGGCTGACCCGCTCGATCGTATGGCGCAGTTCGCGACCTAGGATGAACTTGGCGTCCTTGGCCCATGCGTCCAGGCGCTCGTCGAACATCAGCTTGCTGTTCTCGTCCGGCCACACCAGCTTCAGTTCGCGCAGCTTCTGGATGAAGCCGCGGAACAGGGTCTTGTCGAAGAACTCCGGCGCGGCCGGGGCGTATAGCAGGCTCAGGCGTTGCGCGGCCTGCTGGCACAGGCTTTCCAGTTCGCCGGCGCCGAGCTTGCCGGGGCCGTTCTTGACCAGCACCGAAATGGCGATGTAGTAGCGCTCGAACGCCTGCTGCAGCGAATGCCCGATCGCGCGCAGGCGGAACACCTCGTCGGTCTGCCCGGTGTTGCGCGCCAGCACGCCGCCGTCGTCGTCGTTGACCTGCAGCAACAGCCCTTCGCGTGCGAACACCTCGATGGTGCGCTCGATGCGTTCGGCGAACTGGTCCTCGCTCCACGGCAGGAACAGTTCGGCCTGCAGGAACGGGTACACGGTGCGGCCCAGCCGCAGCAGGCCGGAGCGGCTCATGCGGCGGTTGTTCTGGAAACAGCACGCCACCCACGAGGAGGCGGTGAACAGGTGCAGCACGTTGTTGCGGAAGTAGCTCAGCAGCACCGCGTTGTCGCCGTTGACGCTGAGCACGTCGCCGAGCGGATGCGGCGTGCGGGTCAGCACGTTGATCTCCTCGGCGTGGGCGATGATGCGCTCGGGCGAATGCGGGGTGACGGTGACCCGGTCCGAGTACGGCAGTTCGGCCAGCAGCTTCTTGCACAGTTCGATCTGCGCGATCAGGTCGGCTTCGCCCATCGCGTGCTTGGGCGTGGACAACAGCGCCAGCGCCAGCAGGTTGACCGGATTGACGTCGGCGGCGGCGTTGATGTGCACCTGGATCTGCTCGGCCAGCGCATCGACGGTGCCGTTCAACCAGCTCGGTTTCTCGTCCTCGCCCAGCGGCTGGCCGTCCCAGTCCGGCGCGCGCTGCGCCAGCACCTGGCTCAGCGAAATCGGCTCGCCGAAGTTCACCACCACCTGGCCGTAGTTCTGCTTGAGCACCTTGGGGATGTTCCACAGCAGGCCCCAGATCGATTCCTTCTCCTTGGGCCGGCCGCTGAGTTCGTCGAGATAGCTGTTGCCTTCCATCAGCTTCTCGTAGCCGACGTAGATCGGCTGGAACAGTACCGGCTTGCGCGGCTGGCGCAGGAACGCGCGTAGGGTCATCGCGATCATGCCGCCCTTGGGCTGCAGCAACCGGCCGGTGCGCGAGCGCCCGCCTTCGACGAAGTACTCGATCGAGTAGCCGCCGGCCACCAGCTGCGCCACGTATTCGCTGAGCACCGCCGAGTACAGCGCGTTGCCGCGGATCGAGCGGCGGATGAAGAACGCGCCGCCCTTGCGCAGCAACTGTCCGACCACCGGCAGGTTGAGGTTGATGCCGGCCACGATGTGCGGCGGCACGATGCCGCGTTCGTACAGCAGGTAGGACAGCAACAGGTAGTCCATGTGGCTGCGGTGGCTGGGTACGTAGATCACTTCGTGCCCGGGCGCGGCCTCTTTGAGCTTGTCCAGGTGGTGCACCAGCACGCCGGCGTAGATGCGGTTCCACACGTGGGTGAGCAGGAAGCTGGCCGAGCGCACCACCGGGCTGGAGTAGTCGGCGGCGATTTCCCAGGCATAGGCGTGGGCCTTGCGCCAGGCGTCCATCGGCTTGCTGTTGTCGCGCTTGGCCTGCGCGGCGATCGCCTCGCGCACCGGCTCGGCGGCCAGCACCTGGTCCACCAGCAGGCGCCGGGTCGACAGGTCCGGCCCGATCACCGCCTCGCGGATGCGCCGGAAATGGGTGCGCAGCACGCGCTGCAGCTTGCGCACGGTGCGTTCCGGCGGCAGCCCTTCCTCGATCGTCAGCCGCATCGACACCGGCGGGGCGAAGCGCACGATGGTGCTGCGGCCGTTGAGCAGCACGCCGAGCAGGCGGCGGAAGCTGCCGACCAGCGCCCAGTTTTCCGAGAACAGCACCGCGAACCAGCCGCTCTGCTTGTCCGGGGCGCGGCCGACGAAGATCGACACTGGCACCAGGTGGATGTCCAGGTCCGGGCGTTCGCGGTGCGCCTGCAGCAGCTTGGCCAGCGAATCGGAGTGGGTTTTGGCGCCGCGCTGCTCGGGGATCAGCGCGTTGTTGCTGCTGCGCCGCGACAGCGCCAGGTAGGCGCGCTTGCGCCCCAGCGGGTCGCCGGGCAGCGGCACCAGCGGCGACGGCAGGCCGGCCTCGCGGCAGGCCTTGTCCAGGATCAGCGCGTTGGACAGGCCGTAGTCCTCCAGCACGTAGACCACCGGGCGGCCGTCGTCGTACTGGCCGGGTTCGGCCGGCTCGATGTTCAGGCCCAGCCACGGATCGGCCACGCGCCCGAGCAGGCGCGCCCACAGCGGCCGCTTGGCGGCGCGCGCGGCGAGCACCGGGCTCGGCAGCGCGGCGGCCGGCGGCACGCTGCCGGCGGCATCGCCACCGGTCGCGGAGGCGGGCGCGTGCGCCGGGTCCGAGGCGCGCGCAGCCGCAGCGTCGTCGGGGAAGGGGAGGGGATTTTGTTCTGGCATCGGCGTCATTATCGCTTAGCCGGCGTTGCGGGGTCGGCGGGCGGCGCCGTCGGCGCCGTCGGCGCTTCGGCCGGAGCCGTGTGCGGTGCCGCGGCGGCGGCCAGCAACGCGTCCACCTCGTGCAGGGTATCGCGCAGGTACCAGCGGCCCTGGCGGCGCACCAGGACCGCGGTGGTGTCGATCTGCGCGCTGCCCAGCGGGTACTGGATGCGCACCACCGCCTGATCGCCCTGCTGGCTGACCAGCCCGGTGCGCAGTTCGCGCGCGCTGGCGTCCAGGTCCAGGCCATAGCCGGCCAGCACCGTCTTCAGCTCGCCCAGGAATGGCCCGAGCCGCTGCAGGCTCTGCTCCATGCCCAGGCCGCGCAGGTCGGCGTCGCTGCGCAGACCGGTGCGGCGCGCGGCGGCGCTGAGCTGCGCGATCGCCGCCTGCGCGCGCTTGCGCTCGGCCAGCGGCGCGTGTTCGGCCCAGCCGCTCAGCGCCTGCACCAGTTGCACGTAGTGGCCGCGCTGTTCCGGGGTGTAGTCGCCCTGGTTGCGCAGGTATTGCACGCCGAACAGGCCCAGCGAGTGCGCGGCCTGGCGCAGGCTCGCGGTCTGTCCGCCGAACTGCGCGTCGAAGGCGCGCTGCAGCTGGCGTTCGGCATCCGGCGCGGACAGCGTGTCGAGCACTTCGGGCAGGCGTTCGGCCAGCGGCAACTGGGTCAGCGGCCAGCGGCTGCGGTCCTCGCTCCAGGCCTGTTGCAACCGTTGATAGTGCGCGGGCGGCACCGCGGCGCGGGCATAGCCGGCCAGGTCGTTGCGCTGCAGCGTATGCGCCAGCTCGCGCACGGCCGCGGCCGGTTCGGCGCTGGCGCCGGGCAGCTCGGCGGGGCTGCGCTTGCACCCGGACAGGGCCAGCGCGGCCAGCAGCAGCGCGGGAACGACATGCAAGGGCGTGAGCCGGGTCGGACGTGGCGACATATGGTGCTGGCTCGTTCCCCAAAACGTTCCGCATCTTGCTGGGCGCGCGCGATTCGGGCAAGCCGTGCGCCGCTGGCGGTGCGGTCGTGGCGATTGCCGCGGCTGGATGCCGATGTCGCA
The DNA here is from genome assembly GCF_014236855.1 of Xanthomonas sp. SI. NCBI lineage: Bacteria > Pseudomonadati > Pseudomonadota > Gammaproteobacteria > Lysobacterales > Lysobacteraceae > Xanthomonas > Xanthomonas sp. SI. The sequence goes on along the minus strand of NZ_CP051261.1, from coordinate 5,143,185 downwards.
TCGGGACAATTCCTGACCCGACCGGACCGGTCGAGACAACGATGTCGCTGCGATGTCGGCGTATCGCACAGTGTGCCGCCACATTACGCAATGTTGCGGCGCATCATGTAACCGCTTGCAGTTGCTGTTACCGTCCGCCCACCTTGCCTCGAGGTGGTACTGGACGGGGGTCCCAGTGCGATACATGTCCGAAATCTTCCGCGCACTGTGTCACGCTGGTATCGGCCGTGGCGGATTGACCCTGGCCGGCGTCCTGTGTGGCCTGGCCATGACCCTGCCCGCGCACGCGCAGGACGGCTGTTTGCCGCCGCGCGAGGCATGGCGCGCGTCCAGTTCTTCCAGCCAGGTCAAGGCGCAGGCGATCGGTTACCTGATCGACGGCGATGCCACCACCCGCACCGGCGGCGCGTTCAGTCCCGGCCATTGGTTCCAGGTCGATCTGGGTCGCGAGGCGCGGCTCGGCGGCGTGCGCCTGCAATGGGACAGCGCCAATCCGGAAGGTTTCCTGCTGCAGGCCTCGCGCGACGGCCAGCGCTGGGACACGGTCTACACCATGGCCGATTCGATGGGCGGCACCGAGACGCTGTTCTTCGCGCCGCGTAGCGCGCGCTACCTGCGCCTGGCCAGTCCCGAACGCACCGCCGACTGGGGCATCTCGATCTTCGAGATGGAGCCGCTGGGCGAAGCGGCCAGCGCGCGCCTGCGCGGCGTACCGGCGGATGCGGCGGCCGCCCTGTGGCAAGGCGGCATGGCACTGGCCATGCCCGGCAAGGGCGCGCAGCCGCGGCAACTGGACATCGCCTTCCCGCGCGCCTTCGCCAGCGCCGGGCTGGTCGTCGAATTCGCCGGCACGCATGGCGCGGCGCGGCTGCAGGCGCAGGATGCCGCGGGCCGTTGGCGCACGCTGGCCGAGGATCCGCAGGCCGGGCAGAGCGACAGCGCCTATCTGGCCGGCACCGCGCCGGTCGAGGCGCGCGCGCTGCGGCTGAGCGTGGATGCCGCGCCCGGCGCCGCCGCACCGGCGCTGCGCCGCCTGCGCCTGCTCGGGCCGAAGGCGGTGATGACGCCGATGAAGCGTTATCAGGTCGCCGCGCAGCGCGGCCAGGGCGCGCTGTTCCCGGCCTCGCTGCACATGCAGCAGACCTACTGGACCGCGGTCGGCATCCACGCCGGGCGGCAGAAATCGATCTTCGACGAGTACGGCAACCTGGAGGCGTGGAAGGGTGCGCCGCTGGTGCAGCCGCTGTGGCGCGATGCGTCCGGCACCGCCGCCGGCGCCGACGGCCATGCGCTGACGCATGCGCTGCGCGATGGCTGGAAGCCGATGCCGTCGGTGAGCTGGTCGCCGCAGCCGGGGCTGGAACTGCGCAGCGAGACCTTCACCATCGAACACGGCGGGCAACCGGTGACGCTGCTGCGCCACCGCCTGCGCAATACCGGCAGCAGCCCGGTCAGCGGCACGCTGTCGCTGCTGGTGCGGCCGATGCAGATGAATCCGCCGTGGCAGAACGGCGGCCTGTCGCCGATCCACGACATCGCCGTCGAGGACGCCAAGGTGCGCGTCAACGGCCGCCTGCTGCTGGAATCGCTGAGCGCGCCCAGCGGCGCCGGCGCCGAGGCGTTCGGTACGCACGGGGAAACCGAGATCACCCGCCACGTCGCCGCCGGCACCGTGCCGTCGCAGCGCGCAGCGCAGGACGCCGACGGCCTGGCCGCGGCGATGCTGAACTACGCGGTGACGCTGGCGCCGGGCGCGCAGCAGGACGTGGTGCTGGCGTTCCCGCTCGGTACCGCCAGCGCCGATGCGCAGGGCCGGTTGCCGCCTGCACCGGCGCTGGATCGCGCCGCGATGCTCGGCGCCGATGCGCGCACTCCCGGCCGCGGCTTCGACGCCCTGGCCGAGCGCGTGTCCGCCGACTGGCAACGCCGGCTCGGCAACGTCGGCCTGAGCCTGCCCGACGCCAGCCTGGTCGACATGCTGCGCGCGCAGGCCGCGTACATGCTGATCAATCAGACCGGCCCGGCGATGCAGCCCGGCCCGCGCAACTACAACCGCTCCTTCATCCGCGACGGCATGGCCACCTCGGCGATCCTGCTGCGCATGGGCCAGGCCAAGGTCGCGCGCGACTACCTGCAGTGGTACAGCGACCACGCGGTGCACCCGAACGGACTGGTGTCGCCGATCCTCAACGACGACGGCAGCGTCAACGACGGCTTCGGCTCGGACCTGGAATACGACAGCCAGGGCGAATACATCACCCTGGTCGCCGACGTGGCGCGCCTGGACGGCGGCCCGGACAGCGTGCGCGCCTACCTGCCGAAGGTGAAGCTGGCGATGCAGTTCATGCAGCAACTGCGCGAGCGCACCCTGGTGCCGGGCTACATGGCCGAGCAGCCAGCGCCGGAACGCTTCCGCGGCATCCTGGCGCCGTCGATCAGCCACGAAGGCTATTCCAGCCCCACCCACAGCTACTGGGACGACTACTGGGCGCTGAAGGGCTGGCACGACGGCGCGTGGCTGGCCGAGTCGCTGGGCGATGCGGAGACCGCGGCCTGGGCGCGCGAGCAGTACGCTGCGCTGCGCACCTCGCTGGCCGCCTCGATCCGCGCCACGATGGCCTGGAAGGGCGCCGACTTCATCCCCGCGGCGGCCGACCTGGGCGACGGCGATCCGAGCAGCGTGTCGATCGCGCTGGATCCCACCGGCCAGCAGGACCTGCTGCCGGAACCGGCGCTGCGCACCACCTTCGCGCGCTATCTCGACGACGTGCGCAAGCGCAAGCAGCCCAACGCGCTGTGGGCGTATTCGCCGTACGAGATGCGCAACGTGCTGACCTACGTGCACCTGGACCAGCCGCAGGTCGCCGACGAACTGCTGCAGGACATGCTGCGCGACCGCCGCCCGTTCGAATGGCAGGTGCTGGCCGAAGTTGTGCATTCGCGGCCGCGCTTCCCGCGTTACCTCGGCGACATGCCGCACACCTGGATCGGCGCCGAGTACGCGCGCACCGTGTTCGGCATGCTGATGCACGAGGGCGACGACGCGCTGGTGCTGCTGCCGGGCACGCCGCCGGCCTGGGTCGAGGGCGAGGGCCTGGCGGTGCAGCGCCTGCCCACCGCGTACGGCCAGTTGAGCATGCGCGCGCGTCAGCGCGGCGACATGCTGCGGATCGAGCTCGGCAGCGGCCTGCGCGCGGGCACCGCGGTGCGCGTGGCATGGCCCTCGCGCACGCGGCCGGTGCAGGTACGCGTGGACGGGCGGCGCATCGATGCCTACGACGCCGCCGGCGTGGTGCTGTCCAAGCCGTTCCGGACCCTGGAGGCACGCTGGTGAATCCGCGCATCGCACACGCGCCGGAACAGCGCGCCAGCATCACCATCAAGGACGTGGCGCGCCTGGCCAACGTCTCGGTGGCGACGGTGTCGCGCACCATGAACGGCCACCAGCACGTGGCCGAACCGGTGCGCGCGCGCGTGCTGGAAGCCGCGCGCACCCTGCACTACGTGCCGCACCACGCCGCGCGCAGCCTCAGCAGCCGCCGCACCCACACCATCGGCGTGGTGTTGCCCGACCTGCACGGCGAGTTCTTCTCCGAGCTGATCCGCGGCATCGACACGGTCGCGCGCGAGCGCGGCCTGCATCTGCTGGTGTCCAGCTACCACGGCGAGCCGGAAGAGCAGCGGCTGGCGGTGCGGCGCATGCCCGGACGCGTGGACGGGCTGCTGATCATGTCGCCCTATCTGAGCACCGATGCCGACGAGGCCGCCGACATGCTGCCCGGCACGCTGCCGGCGGTGCTGATGAACTGCGCCGAGCGCATCGCCGACGCGCAGGTGCTCAACGTGGACAACTACGGCGGCGCGCGGGCGATGACCCGCCACCTGCTCGACAGCGGCCACCGCCACATCGCCTTCATCGCCGGGCCGGACGACAACTTCGACGCGCGCGAGCGCCTGCGCGGCTACCGCGACGAGTTGCACGAGCGCAGTGCGCAGACGCTGCCGCGGGTGCTGCCGGGCGACTTCGACGAAGCCTCCGGCTACCGCGCCGGACAGGCGCTGCTGCAGGGCGAGCGCCCGGACGTGGTGTTCGCGGCCAACGACATGATGGCGCTGGGCTGCCTGTTCGCCTTCACCCACGCCGGCCTGCGCGTGCCCGACGATATCGCCCTGGCCGGGTTCGACGACGTGCCGATGGCGCGCTACGTACACCCGGCGCTGACCACGATGCGGGTGGACATTGCCGGCTTCGGCGCGCGCGCGATGCAGATGCTGATCGCCGCGCTGGAACCGCAGTCCGCCGCGGCCGCCGCAGAGGCCCCGCTCGCCACCGATATCGCTCCGCAACTGATCGTCCGTGCGTCCAGTGCCCAGCGAGGAACCGCCATGGACTGACACCGCCCGTCGCGCTCCACCCTCACCGTTTGCATCCAACTAGAAGAAAACACCGAATGAACCCGTTTACTGCCCTGGGAGGGGTTTCTGTCATGAAGAGAAAGCGTTCCGCTTCCAATATGCCCGCACGCAGCCTGCTGTGCTGCGCCCTGGCGACCAGCCTGTTCGCAACGATGCCGGCGATGGCGCAATCCAGCAACGCGATCCTGCGCGGCCAGGCCCAGGCCGGCGCCGAAGTGGTCGTCACCAACACCGCCACCGGCTCGGTGCGTCGCACGCCGGTAGGCGCCAACGGCAACTACACCGTGATCGGCCTGCCGCCGGGCAGCTATACGGTCGAGTCCAACGGCGTCAAGCGCAGCGTGACGCTGCAGGTCGCCTCCTCGTCCACGGTCGATCTCGACGCCAGTGCGGCTGCCGCGCCGAGTGGCGACGCCACCACGCTGGGCACGGTCAACGTCACCGCGCCGCCGTCGCTCAAGGACGTCAAGACCTCCGAGGTCGGCAACGTCGTCTCGCTGCACCAGATCCAGCAGCTGCCGCAGGCCACGCGCAACTTCCTCGAGTTCGCCGACATCGTGCCGGGCATGGTCTTCACCATCGACGGCAACGGCAACACCAAGCTGCGCGGCGGCGCCGCCAACGCCAGCGCCGGCAACCTGTACATCGACGGCGTCGGCCAGAAGAGCTACGTGCGCAGCGGCGGCATCGCCGGCCAGGCCGACACCCAGGGCAACCCGTTCCCGCAGCTGGCGATCGGCGAGTACAAGGTCATCACCTCCAACTACAAGGCCGAGTACGGCCAGGTCAGCGGCGCGGCGATCACCGCGGCGACCAAGTCCGGCACCAACGAGTTCCACGGCGAGGCGTTCTACCGCTACACCGACCAGGACCTGCGCGACAAGCGTCCGGACGAGGACAACGGCAAGATCGATTCGCAGACCAAGGAATACGGTTTCTCCCTGGGCGGCCCGATCCTGCAGGACCGCATGCACTTCTTCGTCGCCTACGAAGGCAAGGAGAACGTCGCGCCCAAGAGCGTGCAGGCCGAGGCCAATGCGCAGCCCTTCGTCGGCGTGTTGCCGGCCAACCTGTCCAGCCAGTTCGGCGCGGCGAACATGCCGTTCGAAGAGGACTTGGTGTTCGGCAAGATCGATTTCGAGCCGACCGATCGCGACCGCATCGAACTGAGCACCCTGTACCGCGACGAGACCCAGATCGCCAACGTCGGCGGCCTGAACACGCCTGAGCAGGCCACCAACAAGATCAACAAGGACAAGCGCTCGACCCTGCGCTGGCAGCACAGTGCCGACAGCTGGTACAACGAGCTGATCGTGGGCACCGAGGATTCGGAGAACAACCCGACCGCCAAGACGCTCGGCAACGGCATCCTCTACAAGTACCTGGCACCGCGCGCCGGCTCCACCGATGTCGACGAGTACACGTTCCTGGCCACCGGCTCGGCCGGCGGCTCCACCGTGCAGCGCAAGAGTCAGAAGGGCTGGTTCCTGCAGAACGACCTGACCTTCACCAGCTTCGAGTGGCATGGCGAACACACCATCAAGATGGGCGTGAACTACAAGGACGTGAAGCTGACCTCGCAGGACGCGGCAGCGGTGAACCCGCAGTTCAGCTACGCTGTCGATGCCAATGGCGTCGCCGCCACGCCGTACCGCGTGGATTTCGTCGCCCCGTACACCACGGCCGGGCAGCGGGCGACGGTGGAGTCGCCGTCCAAGCAGTACGGCATCTACATCCAGGACGACTGGGCCGCCACCGACAAGTTGATGATCAACGTGGGCGTGCGCTACGACTACGAAGATACCCCGGCCTATACCGACTTCGTCACCTCGCAGGCCTTCGTCGATGCGCTGTACGGCGACGATCCCGACAACCCCGGCCAGCCCTGGGCCAACCGCCTGCTGCCCAGCGGCATCAATGCGGCCGATTACATCAGCACCGGCAAGAACCGCAAGAACTTCAAGGACGCCTGGGCGCCGCGTCTGGGCTTTTCGTACGATTTCTTCGGCGACGAGACCGCAGTGCTGCACGGCGGTGCCGGCCGTTCCTACGACCGCAACCTGTTCGAGCAGCTCGCGCTTGAAACCAGCAAGGCCGCGCTGTCGCCGGTCGCGGTGTACTTCGAGAACCCGGCCACCGGCCAGTGCTTCCGCAACGATCGCACCTGCGCTCCGTGGGATCCGCGGTTCCTCAACGGCGTGGACCAGCTGAACACCATTCCTGGCGTCAGCGGCAGCGCCGAGCTGTTCATTTTCAACAACAACATCAAGACGCCGTACAGCGACCAGTACAGCATCGGCATCAGCAACCAGGTCGGCGACTGGTTGACCGACGTGACCTTCCAGCGCGTGCTCAGCTACGACGGCTTCGTTATGTCGCTGATCAACCGTTATCCGGACGGTTCCTACTTCCAGAACGGCAGCGTGCCGTGGGGCGAGCCGGTACCGGGCTACCAGAACACGATCATCGGCAACAATGGCCTGGAGCAGCGCAGCAGCCAGTTCCTGCTGTCGGCGGAGAAGCCGTACACCAAGGAATCGGGCTGGGGCCTGTCGCTGTCCTACACCCACACCAGCGCGCGCCAGAACCGCAACATCGACGAGCCGTTCGCGTTCGACAAGCCGACGGTCGGCGACTATCCGTTCGTGAAGTCCGATGCGGTCTCGGCGCACCGCTTCGTCGCCTCCGGCTCGATCGACGGTCCGTGGGGCGTCACCTTCGGCGCCAAGGTGGTGTTGGCCACGCCCGAGCCGATCAACACCATCGCCTGCTACGGCAAGGTCGATGCGGATGGCGGCACCTGCCAGCAGGTCGGCGTCACTCCGCCGGGCAGCGGCAAGTTCCTGGTCGGCGGCAAGATCTGGGGTTACCGCACGGTCGACTTCCAGGCCAGCAAGGACTTCTCCGTGTACAACGACTTCAAGCTGTCGGCGCGCATCAACCTGCTCAACGCCTTCAACTTCAAGAACTACTCGTCGTATGCGTACAACGGTTTCGGCACCAATGGGAGTTTCGATCCGGACATCACCATCAACAGGACCGGCGAGATCAACTACGTCCCGCGCACCGTGACCTTCGAGATCGGCGCCAAGTTCTGATCCACCGCAGCATCCACGCGCGTGCCCGACCGGCGCGCGTGGGGTTTTTCCGGACGGGGCCGCTTGGCCCCGTTCGCGTATCGGATACTCCCTTCTTTCCGTACAGGACCGCGCACGCATGATCGCCGCCCCTCTCCGCAACCTGGTCATCGTCGGCGGCGGCACCGCCGGCTGGATGGCCGCCGCCGCGCTGGCGCGCGTGCTGGGCCCGGACTACCGCATCACCCTGATCGAGTCGGAACAGATCGGCATCGTCGGCGTCGGCGAGGCCACCGTGCCGCACATCAAGGCCTTCAACAACCTGCTCGGCATCAACGAAGCCGAGTTCGTGCGCCAGACCCAGGGCAGCTTCAAGCTCGGCATCGAGTTCGTCGACTGGCACCGGCCGGGCACCTCCTATATCCACGGCTTCGGCACCGAGATCGGGCATACGCTCGGGTTGCTGCCGTTCCAGCAGTATTGGTTCAAGCAGGCGCTGGCCGGCAAGGCCAAGCCGCTGGGCGCGTATACGCTCAACACCGTGGCCGCCAAGCGCGGCAAGTTCATGACCTCGGCCAGCGATGCGCCGCCCAATTCGCCGCTGGCCAACATCGCCTACGCCTACCATTTCGATGCCTCGCTGTACGCGGCGTTCCTGCGCCGCTACTCCGAGCAGCGCGGGGTGACCCGGCGCGAAGGCATCGTCGAGGAGGTGCAGCTGCATCCTGAATCGGGCGATGTGCTCTCGGTACGGCTGGCCTCGGGCGAGGTGATCACCGGCGACCTGTTCATCGACTGCTCCGGGTTCCGCGGCCTGCTGATCGAGCAGGCGCTGCATACCGGCTATCACGATTTCACCCATTGGCTGCCGTGCGACCGCGCGCTGGCGGTGCCCTGCGCCAAGGTCGGCCCGCCGACGCCGTACACCCGCGCCACCGCGCGCGCGGCCGGCTGGCAGTGGCGCATCCCGCTGCAGCACCGCACCGGCAACGGCTACGTGTATTCCAGCGCGCACATCAGCGACGACGAAGCCGCGGCCACGCTGCTGGCCAACCTGGATGGCGCGGCACTGGCCGATCCGCGCCCGCTGCGCTTCGTCACCGGCCGCCGCAAGCAGGTGTGGAACCGCAACGTGATCGCGCTTGGCCTGGCCAGCGGCTTCATGGAGCCGCTGGAATCCACCAGCATCCACCTGATCCAGTCCGGCATCTCCAAGCTGCTGGAGCTGTTCCCGCGCGAGGGCATCAGCCCGGTGCTGGTGCAGCGCTACAACGACCGCATCGCCTTCGAGTTCGACCGCATCCGCGATTTCCTGGTGCTGCACTACACCGCCACCGAGCGCGACGACAGCGACTTCTGGCGGCAGTGCCGCAACATGGCGATCACCCCCGAGTTGCAGGCGACGTTGGACCTGTTCGGCGACAGCGGCCGCTTCTACCGCAACGGCGACGAGATGTTCGCCGAGATCAGCTGGGTGCAGGTGATGGTCGGGCAGGGCATCCTGCCGCGCGCCTACCACCCGCTGGTGGACCAGGTGCCGGCCGCGGACATCGAACGCTTCGTCGCCAGCATCGAGCAGACCATCGGCCATTGCGTGGACGCGATGCCGCCGCACCAGGCCTTCATCGACCGCTACTGCGCCGCCGCGCCGCGCTGAGCGGGCCGCCCGGCCGCGCGCCGGCATAAAAAAAAGAGGCTCGCGCACCAAGGCGCGGGCCTCTTCAAAATCCGACCGAAGCCGGAGAACGGTTTGTGGCGCATCTCCGGCAAAGCCGGACGCTGCGCATGCTACCGGCAGTACGCAGCTAATGCAATGGTTTAAGTTTTATTGGCTAAGTCTTTGATATTTATTGATCGGTCAGCGCGCTGCCGCATTCGCCAGGGTGGCAGCGATCTCGCGCTGGATCGCTTCGGCCGCGGCGCGCGGGTCGGCGGCCTGGCGGATCGGGCGGCCGACCACGATCGCATCGGCGCCGTCGGCGAAGGCTTGGGCCACGCCGACGGTGCGCTGCTGGTCGTCGCCGACCGGGCCGCCGGGGCGGATGCCCGGGCACACGATCGAGAAGCCGGCGCCGGCGGCGCGGCGGATCGGCGCCGCTTCCTGGCCGGAGGCGATGACCCCGTCGATGCCGGCCGCCTGCGCGGCCAGGGCACGTTCCACCACGACGTCCTGCGGTTCGCGGTCGATGCCCATCGACGCCAGGTCGGCGCGGCCCATCGAGGTCAGCACGGTCACCGCCAGCAGGCGCATGTCGCCGCCGTTGGCCGCGGCCGCGGCCTGCATCATCGCCGGGTGCCAGCCGTGGATCGTGCAGTAGTCCACCGGCCACTGCGACAGGCGCCGGATCACCCCGCCGACGGTGGCCGGGATGTCGAAGAACTTCAGGTCCACGAACACGCGCTTGCCGCGCGCCGCCAGCGTCTCCAGCACGTCGAAGTACTCGCCGGAGGCCAGCAGTTCCATGCCGATCTTGTAGAACGCCACCGAATCGTCGAGCCGCTCGATCCACTGCAGCGCCTCGGCGCGGCCGGGCACGTCGAGGGCGAAGATCAGCCGTTCGCGCGCCTCGAGCGCCAGCGGCGCGCGGCTCACTGCGCCAGCTCCAGCGCGTCGCGCTTGGCCTGGTGGCGCGCGGCGCGCGGCTGCGCGAAATCGTTGTTGAACAGCGCCGGCTCCCAGGAGCCGTAGCTGGGATTGGGCAGCATCCACCAGCGCTCGCCGAACCAGTCGTGGTACTGCTGCAGCAGCTGCGCGCGACCGTCCGGGGTGTTGGCCACGACCTGCACGAAATCGCCGAGCTGGTCGCCGAACTGCATCAGCACGCGGTACTGCTGGCCGACCAGCTTGCGCCGGCAGTTCTTCTCCGAGCCGTTCTGCTCGCAGTCTTTGACCACCGTGCCCAGGCCCAGCAGCACGCTGTTGTCGGCCACTGGCAGGCCGGCGCTGCGCAGGTTGGCCAGGGTCGCGTCGGTCAGGTGCACCGCGCGGTTGGACACGTACAGCACGGTGATGCCCTTGGCGCTGGCCGCCTTGGCGAAATCGACCACGCCGGGGATCGGCTTGGCCTTCTTCTCGGCTACCCACTGGTCCCAGCTGACCTCGTCGAACTCCTTGCCGTTGCGGATCAGCCGCGCCTGGTACGGCGAGTTGTCCAGCACGGTTTCGTCCACGTCCATCACCACCGCCGGCTTCAGCCCGGCCGCGGCGTTGCCGCGTTCCTCCGGCACCAGCGCGTCCCAGTTCGGCTCCTGCAGCGCCGCGTCCAGGCGATCGGCGGCGGCGCGGTAGGTCTGCTCGGCGACCGCCCGGTACTCGGCCGAGCGCTGCATCCACAGCACCGCGTTGAGGTTGTCGTCGCCGGCCACGGCGGCGTCGGCGGTCTTGGCGGCCGGCGGTGTCGCGGCATCGGTGGCCGGCGCCTGCGGCTTGCAGGCGGACAGGGCGAGCACGGCGCAGGCCAGTGCGGTGCGGGCGATCGGGGTCATCGGGCGCGGGAACCTAGGCGGGGAATCGACCGATTTTAGCGGGTTGCGGCGGCGCTGGCGCTGCGGCACTGCCGTAGCGGCCGCGCCCGGGCGTGGCCGCGATGCATATTCCCGCGGGCGCCGAAGCGGACGCGCTCGACGCCTCGCCGTGTAACAAGTGTGCGCAAGGTCCATGGAAAGCGCGACCGGGTTCATGGAAGCGCATCAAAGCTAGGGAATTCCCCCACAGGGCGTCAGGTAGCTCCGGATTGTGCGATTGCTGTGGTCTGCACCACAGTCTGCCTCGCCTGCGCGCGATGCGCAGTGCACTCGGAAGGATGCGATCGACGCCCTGCGCCTAGCGGGGATACGCCGGATGCGTGACAGGGGAAGAGGTGTGAGTGTGTCGAGGAAAGGACTCTCTCTGATGGCCGTGGCTGTCGGCGCGCTGGCGTGTCTGGCGGTTCCGGCGTTTGCGCAGGAACTGCCGACCACGCTGGACCGCCAGGAACAGCTGCGCCAGGCCGAAGAGGTACAGCGCAAGCAGGAGCAGGACCGGCAGGCGCCGTTCGCCGGCCCGCGCGAGCCCGTGGCGCCGGCCGACATGCGCAGCATCGCATTGCCTGCCGAAACCCTGTGCTTCCCGATCCAGCGCATCCAGCTGGGCGGCGCCGGTGCCGATGGCGCGCGCTTCGCCTGGCTGTGGCTGTACCTACGCCAGTACCAGGGACGCTGCATCGGCCGCGAGGGCATCGACCTGATCCGCCGCCGCGCGCTCGATCAGCTGGTCGCACGCGGCCTGGTCACCACCCGCATCGGCGTGCCCGAGCAGGACCTGTCCAGCGGCCGCTTGCGCTTCGAACTGATGCCCGGCCGCTTGCGCCAGGTCCGCGTGGCGTCTGCCGATGGCCAAGCCTTCTGGCGCAGCGCCTTGCCGCTGCGGCCGGGCGACCTGGTCGATCTGCGCGCGATCGAGCAGGCCGTGGAGCAGTTCAAGCGGGTGCCCTCGCAGGACGCCAAGATCGATATCGCCCCGGGCGAGCAGCCCGGCGAATCGGACCTGGTGATCACCCTGCAGCACAGCCGGCGCTGGCGCAGCGTGCTCAACGCCGACGACTCCGGCGTGCGCGCCACCGGCCGCGTGCAGGGCGGCATCGACTTCGCGCTGGACGCGCCGCTGGGCATCAACGACCTGCTGTCGATCGGCTACAACCACGACCTGGTGGACCACGGCGCCGAGCGCGGCACGCGCGGCAACAGCCTCAGCTACAGCGTGCCGTGGGGCTGGTGGACGTTCGCGCTGTCGCTGTCGTCCTACCGCTACCACCAGCGCGTGGACGGCTACCTGCAGAGCTTCCAGTCCAGTGGCGAATCCAACAGTGCCCAGCTCGACCTGCAGCGGGTCATCCATCGCAACGGCAGCAGCAAGACCACCGCCGGCGTGGTGGTGGCCAAGCGCGAGGCGCGCAGCTACCTGGACGGCATCGAGATCGGCATCCAGCGCCGGCACACCACCAGTGCCGAGGCCTACCTGAGCCACCGCCGCTACCTGGGACCGATGCAGCTGGACCTGCGCCTGGCGCACCGCCGCGGCACGCCCTGGTTCGACGGGCAATGGACCGGTTACGACCCGGCAGTGGGTTTCCCCAGCTTCCGCTACGGCGTTACCACCCTGGATGTGAGCACCGGGCTGCCGTTCAAGCTCGGCAGCGTGGCCGCCAGCTGGGACAGCAGCCTGCACGCGCAGACCGCCTCGCAGCTGCTGCTCGGCTCGGAGTTCATCAGCATCGGCGGGCGCTACAGCGTGCGCGGCTTCGATGGCGAACGCACCCTCGGTGCCGAACGCGGCGCGTACTGGCGCAACACGCTCAACCTGCCGGTGCAGCGCCTGGGCATCGTCCCGTACCTGGGCGTGGATGCCGGCCGCATCGGCGGCCCCAGCGCCAGCGGGCAGGACGGACGCAGCCTGGTCGGCGCCTTCATCGGCGTGCGTGGCGCGCGCGGCGGGCTCACCTGGGACGGCTTCGCCGGCTGGGATCTGCACGCGCCGCGCGATTTCGATACCGCGCAGCCGGCCTACGGCGTGCGTGTGACCTATCAGTTCTGATCCCCGGGCCGCCGTTTGGCGGACGGGTTTTTGTGGTTTTGAGCGCCGGTGGCGCGACGAGAGAGAAATGGCGATGGACAAGGATTCCGCTGGCATGCGCACCACGATGGCCGACCGCTTCAAGCGCGGCGTGGCGATGCTGCTGTGCTGCACCGTCACCTGGACCTCGCTGCCGCTCTACGCGCAGGTCGTGCCGGTCGCCAATCCCGGCGGGCAACAGCCGGGCCAGCAGGCCGCGGCCAACGGCGTGCCGGTGGTCGACATCGTCGCCGCGAACGCGCGCGGCGTCTCGCACAACCGCTATTCGCGCTTCGACGTCGGCGCCAACGGCCTGATCCTCAACAACAGCGCCAACATCTCCAAGACCGAACTCGGCGGCTACATCGCCGGCAACGACAATCTCAAGAACAGCGGTGCGGCCACGCTGATCCTCAACGAAGTCACCTCCAGCGCCAGCCGCCTGCAGGGCTATACCGAAATCGCCGGGGCCAGGGCGCAACTGGTGATCGCCAACCCGAACGGCATCAGCTGCGACGGCTGCGGCTTCCTCAACGCTTCGCGGGTCACCCTGGCCACCGGCACGCCGCAACTCGGCAGCGACGGTGCATTGAACGGTTTCGCCATCACCGGCGGCGTGCTCAGCATCGGCAGCAACGGCCTGGACGCGTACAACGTCGATCGCCTGGATCTGCTGTCGCGCCAGCTCAGTGTGGACGGCTCGGTGTGGGCCAAGGACCTGCTCGCCAGCACCGGCACGCAGCGCATCGGCTACGACGGCATGCTGCTGGAGCTGCTGCCGGGCAGCGATGGCGCGGCGCCGTCGATCGGCATCGACGTGGCCTATCTCGGCGGCATGTACGCCGACCGCATCCGCCTGATCGCCACCGAAGCCGGGGTCGGCGTGGTCAGCCGCGGCACCCTGGCCGCGCAGAGCGGCAGCCTGCAGATCGACAGCGCCGGCCAGCTCAGCCTGAGCGGTACCACGGTTGCCCGCGACGACGTGGACCTGCGCGCCGCAGGCGCGTTGACCCAGCAGGGCACGCTCGGTTCGCAGCAGGCCAACGTGCGCCTGCGCGCCACGCAATTGAGCCTGAGCGGCGACACCGTCGCCAGCGGCCTGCTCGACGCGCGCGCCAGCGGCAGTTTCCTCCACAGCGGGCGCAGCAGCGCCGGCGCGATCAGTCTGTTCGGCTCCGAACTCGATGCCGGCGGCACGCTGTACAGCAGCGGCGCGTTGAGCCTGGACGCGAGCGGCAACCTGCACAACAGCGGCGTGGCCTACGCCGCCACCACGATGGCGTTGCATGCCGGCGGCAGCTGGCTGCAGAGCGCCGGGACGCTGCAGAGCGGCGGCGCGATGAGTGTGCAGGCGGCGCGGATCGACGCCGCCGGCACGCTCGACGCCGGTGCCGGCCTGGGCTTGCGCAGCGATGGCGACATGCGCCTGTCCGGGTTGGTCCAGTCCTGGCAGGACGCCGCGCTGCAGGCCGGTGGCCGCCTCGACAATGCCGGCCAGCTCAGCGCCGGCGGCCGCGTGGACATCGCCGCGGCGGCGATCGGCAACCGCGCCAACGGCGTGCTGTCAGCCAATGGCGACGTCGCCCTGGCGACCACCGGCACGCTGGACAATGCCGGCACCGTGTACGCCGGGCGCGACCTGCGGATCGACGCGGCGGCCTTCGCCAACGACGGCAGCAGTTATGCCGGCCGCAACGCGGACATCGCCAGCAGCGGCGCCACCCGCAGCCGCGGCAGCCTGGTCGCCGGCGATGCGCTGCGCGTGGATGCGGCGCAGTTCGTCAGCAGCGGCGAACTCGGCAGCCAGCGCGGCGCCACCAGCCTGTACAGCCGCGGCGATCTCGCGCTCGACGGCGCCGTGGCGGCGAAGGGTGCGCTGACGGCGCAGGCCGCGGGCGACCTGCACCAGTCCGGCACGCTCAGCGCGGCCAGCGCGCAGCTGCAGGCCGGCGGCGCTGCGCTGCTGGACGGCACGCTGAAGACCGACGGCGCACTGCAGCTGAGCGCCGACGGGCAACTGCGCAGTGCCGCCACGATCGCCGCCGGTGGCGACGCCGATCTGCGTGCGCAAGGCACGCTGCTGCAGGCCGGGCAGATCCAGTCCGGCGGCGCGCTGCGCCTGCAAGGTGCGGACATCGACCAGTCCGGCGTGCTCGACGCGGGCACCACGCTGTCCCTGCGCAGCGCCAATGCGATGCGCCTGGCCGGCACACTGCAGGCGCGCGGCGACGTTGCGCTGGACAGCGCCGCAACGCTGCAGAACCAGGCGCAGGTGGTCGCCGGGGGCAACCTGGCGGTGACCGCCGGCAGCCTGGACAACACCAGCGGCGCGGCAATGTCGGCGAGCGGCGATGCCACCATCGGCAGTGCCTCTGCGCTGCGCAACGACGGCAGCCTGCATGCCGATGGCGCCCTGCGCCTGAGCGCCGGCAGCTTCGCCCAGACCGAGACCGGCAAGGCTTACGGCGGCACTAGCCTCGACCTCGCCGCGAGCGACGCGGTGGACAACCGCGGTGACCTGATCGGCGGCGGCGACGTGCGCATCGCCGCCGGCAGCATCGCCAGCAGCGGCCAGCTCGGCAGCCAACGAGGTGAACTCGCGCTCGACAGCCGCGGCGACCTGAACCTCGACGGCGTCGTGGTCGCGGCCGGTGCGTTGCGCGCCGCCGCACTCGGCGACGTGCACCAGCGTGGCAGCGTGCAGGCGCAATCGGCGCAGTTGCAGGCTGGCCGCGATCTGACCCTGGCCGGCACCCTGCGCAGCGCGACGACGCTGCAATTGCAGGCGCAGCGCGCGTTGAACGTGGACGGCCAGGTCGTGGCCGGCGGCGATCTGGGCATGCGCGGCGCCAGCGTCGCGCTCGGCCAGGACGCCGTGATGCAGACCGCCACGGCGCTGCAGGTGGACGCCGGCACGATCGACAGCCGCGGCGCACTCGATGCCGGCACCGATCTGCGCCTGCGTAGCCAGGGCCAGCTGACCCTAGCCGGCATCGCCCAAGGCGGTGGCGACGTGGTGCTGGAAGCCGGCGCTGGGTTGGACAACAGCGCCCAGGTCGTCGCCGGCCGCAATCTGCAGCTGAGCGCTGCCAGCGCGGTCAACCGTGCCACCGGCACGTTGGCGGCGGCGGACACGCTCGACCTGCGCGTCGCCGGCCTGCTCGACAACGCCGGCCGCCTGCGCGGCCAGAAGTCCCTTCTGCTGCAGGCCGGCGACTTCCAGCACAGCGGCGAGCTGTACGCCGGCCAGGCGCTGGATCTGCACAGCGCCGGCGCGCTGGACAACCGCGGCACGCTGATCGCTGGCGGCGACCTGCGCATCGATGCCGGTAGTCTCAGCAACAGCGGCCAGCTCGGCAGCGAGTCCGGCCAGGTGACGCTGAGCAGCCAGGGCGACATGCAACTGGGTGGCAGCGTCATCGCCGCGCAGGCGCTGAGCGTCAGCGCGCTGGGCGATCTGAATGTGGATGGCGCGCTCAAGGCGCAGTCGGCCACGCTCGCCGCCGGCCGCGACCTGAGCGTCGCCGGTGGCGCACAGACCGCTGCCGCGCTGGAGCTGCAGGCACAGCGCGCGCTGCGCGTCGATGGCCAGGCATTGGCCGGCGGCGATCTGCGCCTGAGCGGCGCCAGCATCGCCACCGGGACGGCCGCGGTGCTGCAAGGCGCAGCTGCCGTGACCCTGCAAGGCGGCGCCATCGACAGCCGCGGCACGCTCGATGCCGGCACAGATCTGACCTTGCGCAGCGACGGCGCGCTGGCAGTCGCCGGCGTGGCCCAGGCCAAGCGCGATATCGCGCTCGATGCCGGTGCAGCGCTGAGCAATGCCGGCCAGGTGGTCGCCGGCCGCGACCTGAGCGTCGCCGCGCAAAGCATCGACAATGCCGCCAGCGGCACGCTCGCCGCGCAAGGCGCGCTGCAACTCGCCACGCCTGGTACGGTCAGCAACGCCGGCAGCCTGCAGGCCGGCCAGGCCATGACCCTGGACATGGGCACGCTGCAACACAGCGGCCAGGCCTACGCGGGCGATCGCCTGACGTTGCGCGCCAGCGGCGCGGTGGACAACCAGGGCGAACTGATCGCCAAACATGATCTGCAGGTCGACGCCGCCAGCATCGCCAGCAGCGGCCAGCTCGGCAGCGAAACCGGCCAGGTCGCGCTGACCAGCCAGGGCGATGTGCGTCTGGGCGGAATCGTCGCCGCGGCCACGCAACTGAAGGCGCAAGCGCAAGGCGATCTGCTGCAGTCGGGCACCGTCAGCGCGCAGGTGCTGGACCTGCACGCCGGGCGCGATATCGCCATGGCTGGCCAGGTCACGGCCGCGCAGTCGTTGCAGGCCCAGGCGCAGCGCGATCTGCATGTGGACGGGCAAACCAACGCCGGCCAGGGCGCATCGCTGAGCGCGGGTGCCACATTGAGCACCGGCAGCCAGGCCGTGCTGCACAGCGCCGGCGCGATCGCACTGACCGGCGCACGCATCGACAGCCAGGGCACGCTGGACGCCGGCACCACGCTTGCCCTGACCAGCAGCGGCGATCTCGCGCTGGCCGGCATCGCTCAGTCGGCGACGACGCTGAACTTGAATGCCGGCGGCGCACTGAGCAACGCCGCGCAGGTCGTGGCCGGCACCGACCTGACGCTGACCGCGGCCAGCGTCGACAACGCCGCCAATAGCCTGCTCGCCGCGCAGGGCGATGCAACGCTGACCGTGAGCGGCGCGTTGGGCAACGCCGGCGCGCTGCGCGCGCGCCAGCGGCTGCAGTTGGACGTCGGCTCGCTGCAGCAGACCGGGCAGAGCTACGGCCTGCAGCGCCTGGGCCTGACCGCCAGCGGCGCCGTCGACAACCGCGGCGACCTGATCGCCGGCAACGCGCTGCGCGTGGAAGCGGCCAGCGTCGCCAGCAGTGGCCAACTCGGTAGCGAAAGCGGCGACGTGGCGCTGGTCAGCCATGGCGATCTCGCGCTGGGCGGCACGCTGGCTGCCGCCGGTGCGTTCAGTGCCCAAGCCGGCGGCGCGCTGTCGCAGACCGGCGCGCTCAGCGCCGCGACCACGCTGCAACTGCAGTCGCACGGCGACCTAACCGTGGCCGGCACGCTCTCGGCCAAGCAGCTCACCCTGACCAGCGATGCCGCACTGCTCCAGCGCGGCACCGTCAACGGCAGCGACGTCGCCTTGCAGGCGCAGCGCATCGACAACGCCGGGCAGACCCTGTCCAGCGGCAACCTGAGCCTGCGCGGTGGCGATATCGCCATCGGCGGCGTCGCCGCGGCTGGCGTGCGCAGCGACGGCAGTCTCGGCAGCAGCGGTGCGCTGGACCTGCATGCCGACCGCACCCTGAGCGCCAGCGGCAAGCTGATCGCCGCCGGCAACCTCACCGCGCAGGCCACCCAACTCAACCTGGCCGGTAGCACCAGCCGCGTCGGCGGCGATGCCAGCCTGACCGCGAGCAACGGCCTCGATCATCGCGGCGCCGATCTGCTCGCCGGCGGCCTGCTGACCGTGCGCGCCGGCGGCAGCCTCGACAACGGCACGCTCAACGGCGTCGGCGGACAACTGCAGGCCGCGCGCCTGGATCTGGGCGCAGCGTCGTTGAGCAACACCGGCGGCACCCTGGTGCAGAGCGGCAGTGGGCAGACCCGCATCGCCATCACCGGCGCGTTCGACAACGGCAACGGCAAGCTGGCCACCAACGGCCAGGACCTCAACCTCAGCGCCGCGTCGCTGAACAATGCCCAGGGGCGCATCGAACACGCCGGCAACGGCACCGCCACATTGAGCATCGGCGGCGCCGTCGCCAATGCCGGCGGCCGCATCCTGACCCAGGGCCAGCTGCAACTCGGCGCCAATGCCGGCATCGACAACCAGAACGGCGCGATCGCCGCCGCCGGCGACGCCACGTTGACCGCGGCCAGCCTGAGCAATGTCGGCGGCAGCGTGTCGGCACGCGGCTTGAACACCCAGCTCGGCGGCGCGCTCGACAACCGCAGCGGCGTGCTGCAGGCCTCCGGCGGCACCCTGACCGTACGCGCCGACAGCCTCGACAACCGTAGCGGCACGCTGCAGGCTATCGCCAACGGCAGCAGCGGCGGCGATCTGCGGACCGAGATCGCGCACACGCTCAACAACGATGGCGGCCTGCTCGGCGCCAGCAACGACGCCAGCATCGGCGCCGAGAACCTCAGCAACAGCGCCGGCACCGTCCAGGCCGGACGCGACCTGGCGCTGACCGCGCGCGGCCAGCTCGACAACCACCAGGGCGGGCGCATCGGCGGCGGCCGCGACCTCAACGTCGCGGTTACCGGCGCGCTGCTCAACAGCGGCGGCCAGCTCGACAGCGGCAACGCAATGACCCTGTCCGGCGGCCGCATCGACAACAGCCAGGGCAGCATCGCCAACAACGGCAGCGGCCTGACCCAGCTCACCACCGGCGGCGAACTGCGCAATGCCGGCGGCAGCCTGGGCGGGCGTGGCAGCGTCGTGCTCAACGCCGCCAGCGTGGTCAACAGCGACGGCCAACTGGTCGCCGGCGGCAATCTCGTCGCCAACACCAACGCGCTCGACAACCAACGCGGCAACGTCTACGCCGGCAATACGTTCCAGCTGCAGCGCGCCGGCGCAACGCTCGACAACCGCGGCGGCACCATCAAGGCCGAACAGGCGGTGCGCCTGAACCTGCAGAGCCTGAGCAACAGCGGCGGCCGCATCGGCGCCGGCAGCAGCGTCGGCGGTGCCGGCGACGTGGTCATCGATACCGTCGGCTTCGACGGCAGCGGCAACATCCTCGCGCAGAACCTGCTCGACCTGACCGTGCGCAGCGACTACACCCACCGCGCCGGCGCCGACATCACCAGCAACGGCGACTTCCGCCTCAGCGTCGGCGGCAACATGACCAACGCCTCCGCGCTTAAAGCCGGGCGCAGCCTGAGCGTGACCGCCAACAACATCAGCAACGTCGCCGGCGCGACGATGCAGGCGGGCAACACCCAGTTGAATGCCGGCGGGACCATCGACAACGCCGGCGACATTTCCGCCAGCAACAATCTGCAGCTCACGGCCGGCAGCGTCTACAACACCGGCAGCCTGGTCGGCGCCAACGTGCTGGTGGACACCGGCACCCTGGTCAACGGGGCCGACCTGGGCAGCGCCACCGACAACGCCGCTTACGGCTCGGCGCTGATCGGCGCCACCAACGGCATGACCCTGCTGGTCCGCGACCAGCTGCTCAACCGCGACGCCAGGATCTTCAGCCTCGGCAACATCGCCATCGGCGGCGCCCGCGACGGCGGTGGCACGCTCACTGCGCGTACCGGCGTGGTCAACAACCTGTCCGGCAGCATCGAGGCCGATGGCAGCATTTTGATTGCTGCCAATCAACTCAATAACCGACGGCGGACGATCACGACGGCCACCTCGCAACTGTCTGCCGACGAGCGCGCTGCCGCTAACCAGACGATGCCGGAACAAGAGCTTCGCAACGATCCGGAGCCTGCCAATTATCACGGCCACAATCTCGGCGTTTTCCGAACCTTCGACGCGCAACAAAAGGAAAGGGTGACTGCCGCCAGCGCCGAAGGCCGCATCGCGGCGGGCGGGAATATTGCATTGTCCGGCAGCGTCACCAACACCGCCTCGACGATTGCGGCAGCGGGCGCGCTATGGATCAACCAGCGCGGTGTCTCCGGTCTGGCCGACGGCATGATCGCGGGCAACGAGAGCGTTCTGAATCAAGCGTTGGCACTCAATCAGAGATTCAACTACACCGATACCGAATACAAAGCCGGCACCGGCCCCAGAGGCTGCACGCCTCCGCCAGGGATGGTGCAGTGCAGTGGCGAAGATGCAGAAAACCAGTCGGGTGGCAACATCGGCGGGAATACGGCATCCGTCACCGGTACCGGCACCATCGACACCAGCTACACCGCCCTTGCCGCCAACATGACCGGCGGACAGGGCGTGTCGATCAACGGCGCCACCATCAGCAACGGTGCCGTCGGCAGCGATGGCCGCAGCATCGGCGGCGCCGCGTTCAACGCCACGCAAGGTACGGCACTGAACCGCCGCAGCGCACAGAGCGCCAACGGTGTCGGGAATAAAGCCGTGCAGGCGCAGACCGGCACGGCCGCGGGCGGTGCAACGGTCAGCAACCGCATCGTCAGTGCCAGCATCGGCCCGATCCGCATCGATGAAGGCCAGGGCTCGCTGGTTAAAAGTACCGATGCGTCTGCCGCCAACGTGCAACCGCAGACGGTGCAGGCCAGTCTGTCCAACGCGGGCAGCACCACCCAACGCCAACAGATCGACCCCGGCACCGGCAATGTGCAGCAAGTGGTTGGTGGTATCGGCGCCCCGCTCGGCAACATCACGTTGCCCATCGGCGGTCTGTACCGCCTGGTCGGCGCCAACGGCGCCAGCGTCAACGCACTGGGCCGCGCCGCCAACGGCCTGGGTGGTGTCAACGCCAACCGCAGCAATGGCCCCGGCCGTCGTTACCTGATCGAGACCGATCCACGCTTCGTCAATTACGACAACTTCATCAGCAGCGACTACCTGCTCGACAAGCTCGGCGTGGACCCCGAATGGACCCAGACCCGCCTGGGCGACGGCTTCTACGAACAGCGGCTGGTGCTGGACCAGATCACTCAGCTGACCGGTCGCCGCTACCTGGGCAACTACGACGACGGCGTGGCGCAGTACCGTGCCCTGCTGGACGGCGCCGTGGCCGAAGCCGGCGCGCTGCACCTGGATGTGGGCGTGGCCTTGACTGCTGAGCAGGTCGCCGCGCTGACTCACGACATCGTGTGGATGGTCGAACAGGAGTACCAGGGCCAAAAGGTATTGGTGCCGGTGGTATACCTGTCGTCCAGCACCGCGCTGACCCTGCGCAGCGACGGCGCCCTGCTCGCCAGCGACAATGGCGACGTCTCGCTCAACGCAACCGCGAGCCTGAGCAACAGCGGCACCATCAGCGGCGTCAACGTCAGCGCTACCGCCGGCAACCTGCTCAACCAGGGCCGCATCGCCGGCACCGGCACGGTCAGCCTGCAAGCGCAGCAGGACCTGCTCAACCTCGGTGGCCAGATCATTGGCCGCGACGTCCTGCTGAGCGCCGGCAATGACCTGCTCAGCAGCACAAGCGGCGGCGTGCTGAATGCAGGTTCCGGCATCACTGCCGACCGCAATCTCCTGATCAATGCCGGCCATGACCTGACCCTCGCAGGCGTCACGGTGCAAGCCGGCGGCAGCGCCGCCCTGCAGGCCGGCAACAACCTGGTGCTGCAGCCAACGGCAAGCTCGGAAGAACGGGGTTTCACCCGCGACGGCGCAACAACGACACTCGCCACTGGCGCCGATCTGTCGCTGCTCGCCGGCAACGACCTGCAACTGCACGGCGTCGCCATCACCGCTGGCGGCGACGCCGCGCTGCAGGCCGGCCACGACCTGTCGCTGACCCCGGTCACGGATGTCAACGGCAAAGCCACGGTACGCAGCAGCATCGTCACCGACGGCAGCCTGCAACTGGCGGCCGGCAACGACATCACCATCCGCCAGGCCGAAGTGAAGGCCGGTGGCGACCTGATCGCTGCGGCCGGACACGACCTCAACGTCGAATCGGTGCTGGGCGAGAGCACCACCACCACCGACCACACCCGCGAGGGCAAGACCAAGGTCACCACGACCACCACCACCCAGGACCTCGATGAGCAGGCGCTCACCGCCGGCGGCAACCTGATCCTCAGCGCCGGCAACGACGTCAACCTGGTCGCGGCCAAGCTCGACGCAGGCAAGGGCCTGGCCGTGGTCGCCGGCAACGACATCAACAGCACCACGCTGACGACGGTGGACAGCAGCGACACGCTGGAGACGCGCAAGCGCTTCAAGCAGACCACCAGCACCACCGATGAGACTGTGCACGGTACCGAGTTCAGCGCCGGCAGCGATATCGCCATGCAGGCGGGCCATGACATCAACCTGACCGCCGCGCAGGTCTACTCCGAGACCGGCGGCGTTGCCTTGACCGCCGGCAACGACGTCAACCTGCTCGCCACGCAGGAGCAGCACGACGCCGAACAAGACATGCAGAAAAAGAAAAAGGGCTTCCTGTCCAGCAAGACCACCACCACGCATGACGAGTGGCACGACAGCTTCGCAGTAGGAACCTCGCTCAGCGGCGACACCGTACAGATCAAGGCAGGCAACGATATCGCCGTGGTCGGTTCGACGGTCCTGGCGGACAACGATGCGCGTCTGGTCGCAGGCCACGACATCACCATCGAGTCTGCCCAGGATCAGAGCAGCGAGGAACACAGCAGCAGCCAGAAGAAATCCGGCTTCAGCGGCAGTTTGTCCGGCGGCGTCGCCAGCGTTGGTTATGGCAAGTCGCGCAGCGGCAGCGATACGGCCACGGAGACGACCACGCAGGTGGCATCGGCGGTCGGGTCGCAGCAGGGCAACTTGCTCATCAGCGCAGGCGATCAACTGACCATTGCCGCGTCGGACGTCGCCGCAGGCAAGAACCTGACCCTTGCGGCCAAGGACATCGCGCTGCTGGCACGCCAGGACACCACGGACACGCAATCCAGCCAGTCCAGCAAGTCCAGCGGGTTCTCCGTTGGCGTGACCTACGATCCGGGCGCGGCGTACCGCAGCGCTCGCGATTCGACGACCGACAACATGCCCGACAGCGGCTCGACCATGGGCAAGATCAGCCGCCGTGCCGAGGGCGACATGGCCGGTATCGCGGCAGCGACCACGGCGGTGGTGATCCAGGCCGGGGCGCATCGCTCCAATGATGCGCAGAACGACAGCACCAGCGACGCGCGGGTCAGTCAGCTGAGCGCCGGCGGCAACCTCAGCCTGCTGGCCAGCGATGGTTCCATCACCAGCCAGGGCGCGCAGTTGTCGGCGGACGGCAATGCCTTGCTGCTGGCCAGCCAGAACATCGTGTTCGATGTGGCGCACAACACCGAGTCCAGCGGCAACGCCAGCACCGGCAAGGGCTGGGGCTACGCCAACAACACCGCCAGTCCGCCATTCGGCAACTACAACCAGAAGGGCGATGGCAACGGACAGTCGGACACGATCACCGGCACCCAGCTGTCTGTCGGCGGCAATGCCAGCCTGACCACCACCAAGGGCGACATCGCGCTGACCGCCAGCAACATCGCGGCGCAAGGCGATGTCGCGATACGCGCGGCGGGCGACCTGACGATCCAGAGCGGGCAGGACACCGTTGGCAACGCCAACACCTCCAACAACAAAGCCATCGGCACGGTGATCATCTCCGACACCGAGCGCTTCGCCGGCTACCACACCGAGGACCATCGCGACGACAGCGCGAAGGTCACGCAAGTGGCCAGCAGCGTGGGCAGCCTGGGCGGCAGCGTCAGCCTGACCGCGGGCGGCGCCTACACCCAGTCTGCCGGCAACGTGGTGGCGGCCAAGGACGTGGACATCACCGCCGCGTCGATCGACATCTTGACTGCCAACGACACGCACTCGGCCTCGTCGCAGGACGACACGCTGAAGTTCGGTGTGTTCGCACGGGTGAAGTCGCCGCTGATCGACCTGATCAACAACGTGGATGCGGCACGCAACTCCGACGGCCGGTTGTCGGCGATGCAAGGCATGGCCGCGGCGGCCAATGGCTACCAGGCGGCCAGCGCGATCAGCAGCACGGCCGGCGACGCCGGCAGCGGCTCGCTGGTCACCGTCGAGGCTGGCGTGGGCTATGCGACCAGCACGGAGCAGTACAAGGGCAGCAGCCAGACGTCGCAAGGTTCCACCATCAGCGGCGGCGGCAACGTCAGCCTGACCAGCACGCAGGGCGACCTGCACGTCGTGCAGGGTAACCTGAAAGCCGGCGATACGCTGAGCCTGGATTCGGCGCGCGACCTGGTACTGGAAGCGGGTAAGTCCACGGCCTCGGAGCAGAGCAAGGGCAGCAATGCCGGCGTGGAAGTCGGCGTGGGCGTATCGGTCGGTGCGCAGACCGGCTACTACGCCTATGTGCAGGCCAGCGTCGGCAGCCATTCGTCGAACGTCGATGGCGCGACGTGGAAGAACACGGAACTGGCCGGCCAGACCATCTCCCTCGCCTCGCAGGGCGACACCACCTTGCGCGGCGCCGTGGCCAAGGCCGACCGGATCGATGTGCAGACTGGCGGCGACCTGACCATCGAGTCGTTGCAGGACACAACGAACAGCCAATCCAAGGAGAGCGGCTACGGCGGCCGCATCCAGGTGGCCATCGGCAATGCGTGGGATCTCAGCGGCTACGCCAGTTCGGCGACAGCGAACGGAAGCTCTGCGGGCGTGACCGAACAATCGGGCCTGTTCGCGGGCAAGGGCGGCTACCACGTCGATGCCGGCAACGTGAACCTGATCGGCGGCGCCATCGCCAGCACTAACGCGGACAACAGCGAGCTGACCGCCGACTCGCTGACGTATACCGATCTGAAGAACCAGATGGACTACAGCGCCGCGTCGGGCAGCATCAGCGGCGGGTTCGGCCATGCCAACCAAGGCGCCACGGATGCCGATGGCAACGCCGTGGGAGCTGGCGGGCAGTTCAAGGACATCGGCAACACCCTTGCTACTGGCAGCTTTGGCGAAGTCAACACGGCCCACTTCAGCGGCGGCGTGCCGATGTCCGAAAGCGGCAAGGACAGCGCGACCACGCGCGCCACGCTGACCGAAGGCAAGATCGTCATCGGCGGCAAGCGCACCACGGCGGCGGAGACGGGCATCAATACCGACGCCAGCATTGCAAACGAAGTCCTCGCGGCATTGCCGGACGTGCGCAAGGTCATGGTCGATCAGCAGGCGATGGGGGCCGCGGCCGGGACGGTGCTGGAGACCAGCGGGCAGGTCGCCAGCGACATCGCGGCCAATGCGGCGAGAAAGGCCGACGATGCGCGCGCGGCGTACCTGAAGGACCTCAGCGGCGATCAGCAAGAGGCGTTCGCGAAACTGGACCCGGCAGCACAGCAGAACCTTCTGCTGAGCCAGAGCGCGGCTTACCGCGACGCTTACGCCACTGAGAAGCAATGGGGTGCCGGCGGTGACTACAGCCGAGCGCTGCAGGCGGTGACGACGGCGCTGGTGGGCAGCGTGTCGGGCCAGGCCGCAAGCCAAGTGGCGGGCAATGCGCTGGCGCCCTATGCGGCGCAGCTGATCGGCCAGACCTTCGACGCCAACCACGGCAGCGACCCGAATGCAGCGATGCAGGTGCTCTCGCACGCGCTGCTGGGCGCGGTGCTGGCGGAGGTGAACGGCACGTCGGGCACAGGTGGCGCCTTGGCCGGGGCGGGCGGCGAATTGGCGGCGCAATGGCTGACCAAGGAGCTGTACGGCAACGACCCGCGCGCGATCGACTCGGAGGGTAAGTTCAACCCGAACCTGCTGCCGGAAGAGGACAAGCAGACGATCGTGGCGCTGTCGCAGGCGGTCGGTGCGCTGGTGGGAGGGATGACCGGGGGCAGTCTGAATGATGCTGCCGTCGGAAGCGGCATTGCACGCAATGCGGTGGAAAACAACTGGTTGAAGGAAGATGAAGCCGCCTTGAAAAAGGTCGCTCAGGCCGAGTGCACGGCAGCGAACAAACTGTCATGCGACATCGTAGACGCCATAAATAAGTTAGATGAAGCACGGGACGCTGACTACGCTGCAAATGTCGCCTTGGCGAACGCGAATATGGATTCGCACGGTATTCCGCACACGCTTGGCGAACTCGACTTCTATATGGAAGGCTACTGGAAAGCCAACGGTTTGGGCGGTCAAAAGGACGCCATATTTACAAACGGTATAGTTCGTACTTACCCGACATTTGGACAGGATCTCTACGATCTTCTAGCAAGTGCACCAAAGCTGCTGCCGGACTTGTTAATCGGTAAAAACACATTCGTGGCTGCGGGGATACTGAATCAAGGTCTTTTAACTGCGGGTGGTGAGACGTTTGCGGCATGGCAGGATCTTGTCCAGCCCGGCCAGGCGAGCAATTACTTCACTGGTAAGCCTGTGGAGGGCGCAGATGCTTGGTCTGCACGCTTCCTGAGTGCTGTGGGAATAGTCCAGGCTGCTTTGACAGGAGGCGGGAGTAACGTCGCGCGCGCCGGTATGAACGCTGCCGGCGAAGTAGCTGAGACTGGCACCTTGGCCGGTGCTACCGTCCCTAAAGAAACTTCAAAAAATCTGCTTGGTAATGCTGATAAAATGCTTCCCGATGCCATCAATGGCGATGGCTTGTCTAGCCGGACGGCCAGGGATGTAATAAACGAAATAGACTCTGGAAATCTTCCCGGAACACCTATCGGCGGCATTGGCACGCCTCGCGAAATGCGACCAACTTCCAATCCTAGTGCCGCCGCTGAGGGATTTGCGATGGAGTTTTTTGGAGGTAAGATTCCAGATGATGCAATCCTTATGAAGAACGGGGCATGGCGTGCAAAGATCCCAGGAGAACCAGGAGAAGATACTTGGGTTACCTATCGTCCGGCAAACGTAGCAAGCGATAGAACCAAAGTGACTACAGCCACCGTAGAAGTAAATGGGCTTAAAATAAATACGGTTAACGGTGGTCCAGAAAATGTATTGAAGCTCAAATTCCCCTTAATTGGAGAGACTGGACCAGGAGCCAAAAGATGATTCATATGCATAAGGCAATTGTTGAGCGGTTGGCGCGCATTCTTGATGTTCTAATAATTAGCGAAATGCCGGTTATATTTTTTGGAATGAGTGGCACGGGGCTTGTTGAGTACCCTGCATGTTCTGCATCTTCTCAGCAGCTATCGGTAGATATGATTTATCGATTTATTAAATGTGGAGTAGTAGAATTTTTTCCTGACGACTGGGTAGAAGATGCTGGGTTTAGAAGTATTGATGATTATTTTGAAAAATTAGCGAGTGTCGACAAAAATAAAAAATCAACTTCCCTTGGGGAGCTATCCAAGCAACACGATTTGGACATGGGGGTTTGGCTTGAGCCTCAGTTGGTATCCACCGAGCTGGGAGAATCTATTTTTAAAAGATGTTTTGCGGAAAAAGAAGTGAGTGATGATGAATCCCTCGATATGTTTAGAGAGGAACTCGAAAGTTTATTCAAAAAAAACAATGTTCCATGGACAAGTAGACCATTGATTCCTCTTAAATTAAAAGGTGAATAGGTGTTTTTTCGGGTAAATTCAAGTGGATGGCTTTATCCAATAACGGGGCAAGAAAAAATATCCATTTGGAAATTCGCTACATGTGCTCGGCGTCAGCGTCAACGCGCTGGGCCGCGCCGCCAACGGCCTGGGCGGCGTCAACGCCAGCCGCAACGCTGGACCCGGCCGCCGCTACCCGATCGAGACCGATACACGCCTCGTCAATTACGACAACTTCATCAGCAGCGACCAGTGGCTGGCCGATCTGGGCTGCGAGGCCACCGGAATCGATCAATGGCTGTATCTGGCCAAACGGCGGCGCAAGCTGTACCCGACTCTGCGCGTGGGGAGGGAGGCGCTGGCCCGAAGTTGCCCGTGGAGCCGGTCTGGAAGTGGCTGCAGCGACTGCGAGAACTTCCGGAACACGTCCTCGACCAGATGGTTGCCCCTTCATGAAAAACGTGGGGATGCCTCCACTCTGATCCTGTTGTACGGCGCAAACGTGCGCTGGCGGCACATCGCCTATTGGAAGGCGTAGTTTCCCAGAGCAGCGCGGCCATGTCGGACGATCAAACAGCTTCAGAATCTCAGCCAGCAGCCGCTATCGCTACCTCAAGTCAAGATGAGGTCAGTATGGAACCCCTACCCAAGCTTTTTCTGCTGACCGCACTTTTCGCTGCGGCTTGTCCAGCCGCGGCCATAACCGACGACGACGAGGACGAACAGGCACGGGTCAACCCTGACAACCAGGCGCGGATCCGCTTTTTCGGGCAGGCCGCGATTGGCCTGGAGTTCTATCGCAACACCATGTGCTACGGCGGTGATGCTGAAAGCGAAACGCCCTCCAGCAGCGGCTTCGGCGGTGCTTTCGGCAGCAAGAAGAACATTTCCCTGGGAATGCCGGTCACCCCCAATGTCACCAACCTCAAACAGCGCAACGGCATCCTGGCCAAGGCGTTCTATCGCGAATACGCCATCACCGCAGGCGAGCCAATCGCCATCCACGCCTCGTATTATGAAACCACGGGGCCAAGCGGCATTTCGCTCGGCTGCAAGGATTTCGGCGTGTCCTTCGTCCCCGAAAAAGGCCAAGACTACGAGGTCGCCCTGGATCTCTCGCGCCAGTACTGCCATCTCGCCATCTCCAGGATCAGCGAAACCAGCGACGGCGTAGCGCTGGCTCCGGTCGAATCCAAAGACGCGCAGGAATGTAGCGACGAATAGGGCTGCTTTGCTGCCGGGTGTGCCAACTGGCATGCGCGAACGCCGGCATTGGTTTCCGGGAAGCCTCAGGCGCCGACCTCCGTTTCAGCACTCCTAATAGCAACGCGATCGACCAACCTCTCTACATGGCGCTGGACAGCGATCGCGTCGGCAGCAAACTCAAGGCCAGGCGCAGGTCCGCCGTGTCGCTACCGAACTGCGTCGCCAGGCGCGCGCTCTCGGCATCGTAGGCGGCCGTCAACGACAGCAACGGCAATGCGTCGCGCGGGGCGTAGACGCTGCCGACCACATGGCCCGCTTCGCCGTTGCGCGAGCGGGCCTTGTCGAAGGCGACGTCGCTGCCCACGAATTCGGCATGGGTTTTGTCGCCGCGCAGGTAGGGCAGCAGCCATTGCACGCTGTGCGCGAGCGAGGCGCCGTTGCGCGCCTGCCATTGATACAAGTCGTCGCCACGCTCGGAGAAAGCCAAGGCGAGCGTCACCAGGGGGCGCAGGTCATAGACATGGTAGGACAGCGCATCGCGCTCGATGAAGTCGATGCTCTGACCATCCGGTCGCAGGTTGTCGCCGATCTGTTGCTTGAATCCATCCCTGGCATAGGCGATCAATGCGTCGTCGTCCAGCGCGATGCCGATCAGGCCGACGGTCTTCAAGCGATGGCTATGCCAGTTGTTGGTGGCGGTCTTGCGCTTGATATCGCGCGACGCGATCTCGGCGCGCGCAATACGCCGCATCCAGTCGTCGACGTCATGGCGGGTGCCTGCGGGCAATTCCTTCCTGACGATGCGGTAGGCAAAGATCGCCGGCTCCAGGCCGGTCTCGTCGATGGGTTGACCGGTAGGCTGGTTCATTGCGGCCCATCGGCCGAGATAGTCGCCGGCTTTCGTTGCATAGCGCTCCTCGCCGGTCAGGGCATAGGCCACGGCCAGCGCCTGGATCTTGCGCATGTCGCCAAGGCTCGCTTCGGTGCTTGCCTTGACGGGGTCGCCTTTCAGCCGGCCGGCGGTGTTCAGCGCGGCGATGGGGTGCGCAGTGTCTTGCAGCGCCGCGTCAGCCAGGCGCAGTTGCGCGGTAGCCGCGTCGCTGCCGGTTCCGAGTTGGCGCCATTGCTGCTCGGTCGGCCAAAGGCGCTGCATCGCAGCGGCCGGCGCGCATGGCGACAGGACGAGGACGGCGATGGCTAGGCTAGCTCGCAACCCGGCGAAAGACATAGGGGCACTCCGTGCGACCGAGGCGACTCGCGATCTGGGCGAATCTATGCCGCGCGGCATGAACCGGACATGGCTTCAGGCGCGAGTGTGCGGACGCGGCACGCATTGATCACGGTCGTGTGTAAACGCACCAGGCCAAACCCGAACATCGCCACCGACAGCGGTGGAACAGTCGCGAGAAATGCGAACGGCAGGGCATCGCCAGCCTGCATTGTCAGGACTATCCCGACAGTGCGTCAGAGATGCTCGGATGGTGAATCTGCCTACAGCGCAGGACAATACAACAGCGCCGAATCGCAGTCAGGGGATTCCGTTTCGTCGCCGATCGCTTGCGGCGCAGCATCGGCACATCGCATTCCAGCGATGGGTCGTTCCGTTACTCGGGCACGAGCATCCCCTACTGAATTCCCAAGGAAGGATCGATCCATGGCCGGTAGAAAATTCTCGTGGCTGTGTCTGGCGTCGCTTGCCGCAACGACCGCTTCTTGCGCCATCGTCAAAAACGCTCCGCAACTTTTCCTCTACGACGAGCCTACGGACGGCGCGCGCACGCGCTTGCGTCTGCTGGGTGCGACCGACAACGCCGTGATCTATCCGGGCACCACCTGCAATCGCGGTCATGTACCCGGCTTCGGACGGGTTGCGTTCTCTCCGTTGACTGCGCATCGGAACCTGCAGATGCCGCGCCTGAGCGATACGCCGAAGCGATCGCTCGAACTCTATGTCCGTTCCGAGCAGCCGCTCGTGCTGGCGTTCGACGCAGGCGCGTCGGCGCCTGCGGCACCGTGCCCGCCTGCGCCGCCCGGCTACCGCATGGTCTGCAATCGTCCGATCGGGCATGGCCCCACCTGTGTCACCGAAGGGACGTTCGTGCCGCAAGCCGGGCAGGACTACGAAGCCGTCCTGAACACCGCGTCCGGCGCGTGCAGCCTGGATATCTATGCGCTCGTCAAAGACGCCGATGGTCGGATCGATCGGCGCTCGGTACCCAGTCGTTCGCCCACATGTCCCGCCGAACAGCAACAGTAAGGAACGTTTCGTGTCATTGAAAATATGGATGTACTGGGTTGCTGTCGCCGCCGTGGTGCCTGCGTTGGTCGGTTGCGCCAGTACCGGCAAAAAGGCTGCCTTCGTCGAGCCGGTGCAGACGCCGTTGACCGTGCTCGCCAGTACCGACTCGAAAACGCGTGGCTTGCGCGTCGTACGGCGCTCGCACACCGCCAAGATGACAAGCGTGAAGGTCATGCAGGGCGTGTTCGGCGCCATGAGCGGACAAGTAGTGACGGGATTCAAGAAGGAGGATCTGCTCGGCGACCCCAACGAGACCATCGTCGATCCTGCGCTGAGTGCGCTGCCGGCTGCGCTGGAAAAGAGCCTGCATGCCTATGCCGCCGCGCATCCGCAGGATCTGCCGCCAGCGATGTTCAAGGTGAAGGCCGAGGACTGGCTGCTCGTCTACAAGTCGCTGGGAGATGCGGACACGCCGTACGAACTGCGCTTTGCGGTCAGCATGCAGGCGCGGCCTGCGGATGTGGGCGGCGTACCTCAGGCGTCGGTGACACAGCGTTGCAATCCGGGCGTCATCGAGTTGCCGATCGCCGACTGGGAGGCCGACGACTACGCCAAGGTCAAGCGGCGGGCCGATGAGCTCTCCGAACAATGTGCCGCCGAGTTCGCGCAGAGCTTTCCAGAACTGTTCCACACAGCCGAGAGCATGGCGGTAACGCAGCAGTAGCCTTGCTGTCGCTGATAGCTGCATCGACATTGCCTGCGCCACACTTGCCGGCATGGCCGCCATCGCCGGGATGGCGGCTAGCGCAGACCGGCTCCGCGCGTCGCAGGCGAACCCGTCGCGGTTCGGCGCTATGCTGCGCGTCATTGCCTGGATGCCGAGCACGATGACCGACACTTCCGCACCCCTTGTTCTCTCCGCCGTCGAAGCCCGCGCGCTGGGCTGCCTGATCGAAAAAGAAGCCACCACGCCGGATGCGTATCCGCTCACGGTCAATGCGACGGTAGTGGCCGCCAACCAGAAGACTTCGCGCGAGCCGGTGATGTCGCTGAGTCCGGGCGATGTGCAACATGCGCTGCGCCAGTTGGAAGGGCGGGGGATTGCGCGGCAGCAGTTCTCTTCGCGCGCGGTGCGCTACGAGCATCGCCTGGCGGCGGCATTGGATCTGACCCAGCAGCAGGTGATCCTGATCGGGCTGCTGTTGCTGCGCGGCCCGCAGACGGCGAACGAGCTGCTGGCACGGGCCGAGCGCATGGCGCGGTTCGCCGATGCCGAGGACGTGCGCCACCAGTTGGAGCGCCTGGCACAGCGTCAGTTGGCGGTGCAGTTGCCGCGCGCCAGCGGCCAGCGCGAGGATCGCTACATGCATCTGCTCGGTGGGCCTATCGATGCCGAAGCGTTGGCGGCGACGTTCAAGGCGCGCCCGGCGGCATCCGGCAACGACGAGCTGGAAGCGCGGGTACAGGCGCTGGAGGCCGAGGTGGCGGAGCTGCGCGAGATCGCCGCCGCATTGCAGGCGCAGAGCGGTACGGCATAGCGACGTTGTCACGCAGGAGGCTGTCGCGGCAGTGCGCTGGCGCGCGTCGCTAGCGTGTCTTCGGCATCAAGGCCTTGCTCAGCGATTCGCCGAAGGCGATGTTGCGAGCAACTGCCCAGTGATGCTGGACGTTCGGATCCTGCTGTCTCCACTGTTGCTGGCGCGTACGACTGTCGCGCCACCGGCTGCATCGATCCTCATTCGATCTCCATCTGCGGAATCAACATCAGCAGATCGGTCACGCCCACCTCCGCGCCGGCCTGGTTGAGCAGGGTGGTGGCCTGGCCGCGGTGGTGGGTCTGGTGATTGAAAAAATGCAGCAACACATCGCCGAAGCGCCGGCGATGGGCGTCGCCGCGGGTGTTGCGGTAGTGCAGCGTGATGTCCAGGTCCGCGGCGCTTACCTGCGCCATCCAGGTGGCGATGGTGGCGTCCAGCGCCTGGCGTTTGGTCAATAGCGCAGCCAGGGTCGTGGCTTGCACTGCATCCAGCGCGGCGGGAATCGGAGCGGCGGCGATCGCGGTCAGTGCCGGGTACTGCGCCGGATGCTTGGCGAAACGCTGCAGCCAGATCGTATCGGCCACCACCAGGTGGTTGAGCGTGCCCAGCAGCGAGCCGAAGAAAGCACCACGCGGCTGTGCGACGGCCTGTTCCGGCAGGGTCGCTGCGGCCGCATAAAGGCGCTCGTTCATCCATTGGTTGTAGCGCGCCAGCAATTGCAGCGATTCCAGGGCGTCCACGGCTCAATTCCCCGCTCGTTCGTTCGAGGCAGACAGGTCGCGTGCGTACAGCTCGACCTCGTGCGCATCCGCGGCGATCCGCATGCGGCCCTGCG
The DNA here is from genome assembly GCF_014236855.1 of Xanthomonas sp. SI. Classification (NCBI taxonomy): domain Bacteria; kingdom Pseudomonadati; phylum Pseudomonadota; class Gammaproteobacteria; order Lysobacterales; family Lysobacteraceae; genus Xanthomonas; species Xanthomonas sp. SI. The sequence goes on along the minus strand of NZ_CP051261.1, from coordinate 5,109,146 downwards.
CGGCGAAGCCCAGTGCCTCCAGCAGCCGCGTCGAGCGGGCGTTGTCCGGCGCCACGATCGCGCACAGGCGCGGCAGCGCCAGGGTGTCTTGCGCGTAAGCCAGCACAGCGCGCGCGGCTTCGCTGGCATAGCCGTGGCCTTCGTAAGGCTGCAACAGGGCATAGCCCAGGTCCGGGCAGGGCAGGGTGGGACGCAGCACCAAGCCGGCCACGCCGAGCCAGGCGCCGTCGTCGCGGCGTTCCGCGGCATACAGGCCAAAGCCGTTCTGGGCGTAGCTGAGCACCGCGCCGTCGGCGAGGTAGCGGCGCGCCTGGGCTTCGTCGCGCACGCCGCGGTCGCCGATATGGGCCAGGAAGCCGGGATCGTTGAGCAACGCCAGCATCGCCGCGGCGTCGCGGTCCGGCTCCAGCCAGCGCAGGCGCAGGCGCGCGGTTTCGATCACGGTGGACACTGCACGTCCTTGCAGGGATGGCGATCGCGCCAGCGTGGCGCGGCCTGTGCGGATTGGCAAGCTGCGGAGGGGGCGCGGGACACGCGGCGCTTGTAGGGCTTCGCCGCGCGGGGGAATACGTCGTCTGCTGCCGGCTCGTCGGCCCTATGGCAAGCCGCCGATGCGCAGGCCGCGGCAAGTGAAGGCCTCCCACCACCGCGCAAGATGGCGTCCGGCAGCGCAGGCTACCCACTCAGGCACGCATCCCAGACCATGCTGTACCGACGCGGGGACGCCACCGCCGACGCGACCGTCGATGCCGCACAGGACCACGGCAACGACGTCCCGCCAGCCGCTTACGCGACCTTGCCGGCAGATGCAAGCAAACGTCTAGTTAACAGCTTCACGCGGTGTGTCGGTATTCTGGCGCCCATGCGATCCATCCCCCGCCTCGCCCTGCTCTTGTCCTTGCTGTCGCTGGCCGGCTTCGTCCAGGCGCGCGGCACGATTGAAAAAGTCCAGATACAAGGCCTGGACAAGGACGACGACGCGGCGATGATCGAGAACATCGAAGTCTCGCTGTCGCTGTACCAGACCATCGGCAAGGTCCAGGGCGAATCGCGGCTGGAATACCTGTTGAGCCAGGCCGAGCGGCAGACCCGGCAGGCGCTGGAGCCGTTCGGCTACTACACCCCGACCATCACCGTCGAGGCGCCGCGCAACGACGACAAGCTGACCGTCACCCTGCACGTGGACAAGGGCGAGCCGGTGCGGGTGCGCAACTTCCATGTGGGCATCACCGGGCCGGCCGAGGACGACAGCTACCTGGGCGAGGACCTGCAGAAGTTCCATCCCAAGGCCGACGAGGTCTTCGACCACACCACCTACGAGACCAGCAAGGTCGCCATCACCCGGCGCCTGGCCGAGCGCGGCTACTTCGATGCCGACTTCACCCAGCGCCGGGTCGAGGTGACCCGCGCCGACCATGCCGCCGACATCGACCTGAGCTGGGACAGCGGCCGCCGCTACAACATGGGTGCGATCCGCTTCCACCAGGACTATTTCAATCAGGACCTGTTCGATCCGCTGGTGTACTGGGACGAAGGCAGCTACTACCACGAAGGCAAGCTGGACCGGCTGCGCGAGTCGCTGGTCAAGCTCGACTATTTCAGCACCGTCGACATCCAGCCCAAGCCCGAAGAGGCCGATGCCGACGGCAACGTGCCGGTCGACGTGAACCTGACCCGCGCCAAGCGCAGCATCTACACCAGCGGCATCAGCTACGGCAGCGAGAGCGGCGCCGGCGTGCGCCTGGGCGTGGACCGCCGCTACGTCAACGCGCGCGGGCACAAGCTCAGCACCCAGTTGGACTATGCGCAGAAGCGCAAGAGCCTGATCACCAGCTACCGGGTGCCGGCGTTCCGCTGGCTCGACGGCTGGTACACCGCCTCGATGCGTGCCTACGACGAGCAGACCGACTACATCGACCTGCGCAACCTCAAGCTCACCGGCAGCCGCAGTGGCGAGATCAACGAACACTGGATCGCGATCGCCTCGCTCAATGCGCTGCGCGAGCGCTGGCGCTACGCCACCGACGAGGTGTTCGACAACGCGCTGTACCAGTACTCCACGCTGGTCTATCCGCAGATCGAAGCCGACTACGTGGGCGTGGACGACAAGGCATTCCCGCGCAAGGGCTTCAGCGGCAACCTCAGCCTGCGCGCCGGCGCCGAAGGGCTGGGCTCGGACGCCAGCTTCACCCAGGCGCACATGCGCCTGAGCTGGTTCCAGGGATTGGGCGACAACAGCCGCCTGCTCCTGCGCGGCGAAGCCGGCAGTACCTGGACCAATGCGCTGGTGGCGATGCCGCCGAGCCTGCGTTTCTTCGCCGGCGGCGACAACAGCATTCGCGGCTACGCATTCCGCGAAGTCGGCCCGCGTACCGCCAAGCCTGACCGCTTCGCACTCGGCGCCAAGCACGTGCTCACCGGCAGCGCCGAATACGAGCACTACTTCAAGGGCGGGCCGTGGGGCGGCGCGGTGTTCGTCGACAGCGGCAGCGCCTTCGACGATACCCCCGACTGGCACACCGGCGTCGGCTTCGGCGTGCGCTGGCGCTCGCCGGTGGGACCGGTGCGGGTGGACATCGCGCATGGCCTGAACGATCCGGACTCGCAGTTCCAGCTCTATCTCAACATCGGAGCCAACCTGTGAGCGCGACCGGCCCCGCCACGCCTGCACCGCCGCCGCCGCGTCGCCCGCGCTTCTACCGGCGCAAGCGCTTCTGGTGGGGCTCAGGACTGACCATTGCCGGGCTGAGTTTGCTGACCTTGCTGGCGCTGTACTGGCTGCTGCAGACCGTAGCCGGGCGCGATGTGCTGCTGGCGCAGATCGTGGCGCGGCTGCCGGCCGGCTCCTCGCTGACCTGGGAGCGTGCCGAAGGCCCGCTGGCCGGCCCGCTGACCCTGTACAACCTGGATTTTCGCTACGACCAGATCCACTTCACCGCCGAGCGCGCCTACCTGGATCCGGACATCCGCCCGCTGCTCGGGCGCAAGCTGCAGCTCGACACGCTGCAGCTGAAGAACGCCACGCTCAACCTGGCCAAGAGCGACGAACCGTTCGAGCTGCCGAGCTGGCCGCAGTCGCTGCCACAGATCGAAGTGCCGCTGGCGCTGCAGGCCGATCGTATCCTGATCGACGGACTGCGCATCACCCAGGCGCAGCAGCCGATGATCGACATCCACACGCTGCGCGGCGGCATCGAAGTGGCCAATGGCGAATTCCGCGCCAGGCAGCTGCTGGTGAGCAGCGACCGCGGCGATTTCCGCGTCGATGGCGATTACGTGCCGGCGCAGGACTACAAGGCCAACCTCACCGCCAGCGCGGTCCTGCCGGCCGCACGCGGACGCACCCCGGCGCGGCTGGGCCTGGTCGCGCGCGGCAACCTGGACAAGATGGAAGTGGCGATCGCCGGCAATGCGCCAGCGCCGCTGCGCACCACGCTGGTGTTCACCGGCCGCACCGATCCCACCTGGCAGTTCGCGGCGAGCAGCAAGGCGCTGGATCCATCGTTGTTCGTGCCGCCCGGCGACGCCGCAGCCCCCGCCAGCGAGCCGATCGCGTTCGACCTCAGCGCCTCTGGCAAGGGCGGCGACGCCAAGCTGCAAGGCCAGCTCGCGTACGGCGCGCAGAAGCTGACGCTGGACCCGTCCAACGTGCGCCTGGACAACCAGGTGCTCACTGTCGCGCCGCTGCAACTGCGTGCCTTCGACGGCCAGGCACGGTTGCGCGGCACGGCCGACTTCCGCGATCCGAACAACGCCACGTTCCGCTTCTCGGTCAACGCCAGCGGCCTGAATTTCGCCACCGCGCCGGATCCGTCCACGCCGGATGCGCCAGCCGTGCCGATCAAATTGGTCGACGCCAACCTCGGCCTGGCCGGTACGCTGCAGCAGTGGGCCACCTATGGCGAGGCCACGGTGGCGCGCGGCAAGGACAGCGCCGAACTGCACCTCGACGTGCGCGGCAACGACCAGCGCGCGCAGCTGGCGCAGGTGCAGGCGAAGATGCCCAGCGGCACGCTCGACCTCGGCGGCGAAGTGGCATGGGCGCCGGAACTGAGCTGGGATCTGAACGCCAAGTTGGCCGGCTTCGATCCCGGCTACTTCGCACCGGGCTGGGACGGCAACCTATCTGGTCAGTTCGCATCCAAGGGCAAGCAGTTGCCGGCGCATGCCGACGGCAGCGCCGCCGGCTACCAGGCCAGCCTCGACGTGCCGCGCTTGAACGGCAAGCTGCGCAGCCGCCCGCTCGACGCCAACGGCAAGTTCGCGCTGCAGGGCGAGCAGGGCGAAGGCAAGCTGCAACTGGCACTGGGCGACAGCCGCGTGCAGGCGCAGGGCAAGGTCGGCGACCAGCTCGACATCGATGCGCAACTGCAGCCGCTGCAACTGGCCGACCTGCTGCCCGGCGCCACCGGCAGCCTGCGCGGCAGCGTGCAGGTCAAGGGCCGCCGCGATGCGCCCGACCTCACCGCCGATCTCACCGGCAATGGCCTGAAGTGGGACAGCTACGGTGCCGACAGCGTCAGCCTGCGCGGGCGCCTGCCGTGGCGCGGCAGCGGCGGCGAACTGGCGCTGCGCGGCAGCGCGATCAGCGCCGGCGTGGTGCTGGAGACATTGCGCGTGGATGCGCGCGGCGCGGTGGAAAACCTGCAGCTCGATGCCGACACCCACAACGACATGGGCGCGCTCGCCTTCGCCGGGCAGCTGCGCCGCGACGGCGCGCGCTGGCAGGGCGGCTTGAACACGCTGCGGGTGGCGCCGGCCAAGGGCGAGCCGTGGCAACTGCGGCAACCGGCCACGTTCGCCATCGCCGGCAGCGCCTTTACGCTTTCCGATACCTGCCTCGGCGCGAGCGGCGGCGGCGCGTTGTGCTTGGCCGCCAACTGGCCCAAGCAGGGCCTGACCGTGCGCGGCGACGCGTTGCCGCTGTCGCTGGTGCAGCCGTGGCTGCCGCCCAACAGCGGCCGCAAGATGTACCTGCGCGGCGAACTCACCCTCGACGGCAGTTTCAAGCCGGCCGGCAACGCCTGGCAGGGGTCGTTGCGCCTGGCCTCGCCGGAAGGCGGCCTGCGCCTGGGCGACAACGCACGCGGCGAACTGGTGCGCTACGACCAGTTCAGTTTCGTCACCGACTTCACCGCCCAGCACATCCACTCCAAGCTCGGCGTCGGCTTCAAGGGCGACGGCTTCATCGACGCCACCGTCGATACCGGCTGGGATGCGTACGCGCCGCTCACCGGCGAGATCTACATGAACATGTCGCGGTTGTACTGGATGGAGCTGTTCTCGCCCGACCTGGTACGGCCCAAGGGCCTGGTCGAAGGCCACGTCAGCCTGCGCGGCACGCGCTCGCAGCCGTCGATGGGCGGCAACGCCACGCTCAGCGACTTCACCGGCGAATTGCCGGCGCTGGGCCTGACCCTGAGCGAAGGCAAGGGCCGTTTCGACGCGCAGCCGGACGGCTCGGCGCGCATCGTGGCTTCGGTCAAATCCGGCGAAGGCACACTCAACGTCGACGGCGGCCTGTCCTGGTACGGCGACACCACGCCGCTGCAGTTGAATATCCGCGGCACCAACGTGCTGGTGTCCAATACCGCCGAACTGCGCGCGGTGGCCAATCCGGACCTGCAGTTCGGCATCGCCAACAAGACCATGAAGTTGAACGGCCAGGTCACTGTGCCATCGGCGGACATCGACCTGGAGCGGCTGGACCGCGGCACTTCGGTATCCGAGGACGTGGTGGTGCTGGACCCGGCCGACCCGGAAGAAGCGCCGAGTTCGCCGCTGGAGATGGACCTGCGCGTGGTGCTCGGCGACCAGGTCAAGATGGCCGGCTTCGGCCTGAAGGGCGCCCTGACCGGCGCCATGCAGGTGCGCTCGCGCCAGGGCCGCGAGATGACCGCCACCGGCGGCCTGGACGTCAGCGGCCAGTACAAGGCCTACGGCCAGGACCTGACCATCACCCGCGGCCAGCTGACCTGGAGCAACAACATCGTCTCCGACCCGCGCATCAACATGCGCGCGCAACGCAAGGTCGGCGACGTCACCGCCGGCATCGACGTCACCGGCCGCGCCACCGCCCCACGCGCCGACGTGTGGTCGGACCCGTCGATGTCGCAATCCGAAGCGATGTCGTATCTGGTACTCGGCCGCAGCCTCAGCAACGCCAGCAGCGACGAAGCCGATCAGGTCACCGCCGCCGCCAGCGCACTATCCGCGGGCAGCGGCATCCTCGCCTCGCAACTCGGCGCCAAGCTCGGCTTCGACGACGCCGGCGTCAGCCAGTCGCGCACCCTCGGCGGCTCGGTGGTCGGTTTCGGCAAATATCTGTCGCCGAAACTCTACGTCAGTTACGGCGTGTCGTTGGTTGGCAGTGGTTCGGTGTTGACCCTGAAATATCTGCTCGGCCGCGGTTTCGACGCGGAGGTGGAATCGAGCACGGTGGAGAATCGTGGGTCGCTTAATTGGCGGAAGGAGAAGTAGGCTTTCGCCTTTCATCTTTGAAAGCCTTCTTGCTCAGCGGCGATGCCGCCGAAGCGGACCGTTGCGCCAGCCGCTGCCCTCGGGACACAAAGTTCTCCAGCGCGCTACCACGATGACATCTTGTAAACTCGCCGGCCGGTAGCGGGCCTCGGGCGCGACCCTGGACCTACAGGCATGGATGGAAGTGCCGGGCCTTGCTGCACCTTTCCTACGTAGACATGGATGACACCGTGGACTTGATTTCTTCCTATTCGCGCTTCTATGCGCTCCCGCTTACCGAGCAGATCGTTGCGGCGATCACTTCCGATTTCGCCGCGCTGGATGTCCCCGATCTGGTCCAGGCGCACCTGGGCAACAATCCGCGGTACTTCGGTGGCATCGACAAGACGCTTTCCGGCTTCGTCGTGCTGGACGACGCGGGCGACAACTACACCCTGCTGGACCTGCGTGGAAGCGGCCAGGTGTGGTGGCAGGACCACGAGACCCGTCAGGTGGAACCGCGTTTCGCCAGCCTGGCCGATTACCGTGCCTTCCGTGCGCGGATGTGGGAAAAAGAGCTGGAGTTGGACGAGCTCGATGATTGGGAGGTGGGCGACGACAGGGAGGATGCGGAGGCGGAGCTGTTGCACGAGTACGCATGGACGCCCTCCCCACAGGACTTCGTCAGCGCCAATCTGCTTACGCGCTACCAATGGCTGATGCAGGCGCTTTCGCAGCCAGCCTGCGACGACCAGGGCCATCCCTTGCAGGGCCCGGATGCGCTGGGGGCCGAGGCGTTCAACCACTATCTGAGCATCTTCCCCACCAAGGAGTACGAACAACGCGAATTCGAGACGGCGCTGCCCGCGATGCGCGGGGACGTGCACCTGGCGATCTACTGGCTGCTGCACACGCGCCTGCTCGGCCAGGATGCGCGGCTTGCGCAGGTGCTGGAGCAGGTCGCCGGGGTGGAGACGCCATTGCTGCGCGCGTTCGTGGACACCTTCGGGGCGATGGCCGACGACGCGGATCTGCCGGTCGTTCCGGATTTCCGCCACCGCCGTGCACGCATGCTGGTCTGGGCGCAGATCGACACCAAGGCGCCGGTTACGCAGCGGCTGCGGGCGCTTGCGGTATCGCCCAAGTCCGTCGGCGCGATGGTTCTGGATCATATCGACAGCGCGCTGGAACGCGATCCCGACGCGCTGGACCCGGCCACCACCCTGCAGGCGCTGGATCGCATCAGCGACACCGATGCGCCGGCGACATGGGCCCTGCGTGCGCGCATGCAACTGCGCCTGGGCCAGGATGCGTGCGCGGCTGCGGATACCGCCACGCGGTTGCTCACCGCGTCAACGACCGTGGATTGGCAGGTCATCACCATCCTCCTGAACCCGATTCACCAGGCCATCGGCGACGGTCGTGCGCTGCTGGCCGTCGTACAGCCGCTGCTGGCATGGGACGACCTGATGCTGCGCGTGCTGGACCTGGCCGAGCACGCGCAACGGTTGCTTGGCGACGAGGAACCGTCGCTCAGTGCCGAGGCGCTGGCCCACAACCGCCGCCTGGCCGAGGACCTGCTCACCATCTGGGATGCTCCCAGCTTCGCCGAGGGCGTCGCCCAGGCCGCACCGGCCACGCGCGATGCGATGGCCATGCGCCTGGCCCGCCGCCCAGACCTGGCGGACGACGATGATGAGCGGCGATGGGCAATCCGCCATCTGCTCGACAGCACGCTGCCGACGCGGATCACGCTGGTGCAGCGCGCCCTGCCGCAGCTGAGCGGCGCACTGCAGACGTCCCTGTTGCCGGAACTGTGCCGCAGCGTCACCGATGCCGGCGACGCGCTGGTTCCCATGCTGTTGGCGATGATCGGCGAGCCGCCGGCCGGCGATTATCTCGCCGAATTGGACGCCGATGATCGGGTCGACGCCATCCTTGCCGGCCTGCAGACCTTCTGGAGCGACGCGCGCCTGTTCGAGCCGCTGATGGCCCTGTTGCAGGACGCGCCGGTGAAAAGCGTGCTGACCGATCGGGTCGGCGAGGCCATCAAGCGCCTGCGGGAGGTGCTGGACACGGCCCAGCGCCAGCGTCTGTTCCACTGGGCCTTGGCCCGCGTGCAGGCCCGCGCGGCGGCGCTCGCGCCGGATGGCAGCGACGACTACCCGGCGAAGCGCGTGCTGGAAGCAATGACCTCGACGGACATGGCCGACACGATCCGCATCGCGCTGGAAGAAGCGGCGGCCGCGGTGCAGCGTGGCGAGCATGCGCACAAGGAAGTGCTCGATACGCTATACGGGAGTCTGGGCGACATGGGCCCACAGGCGCCGGGCAACACGGCCTACCTGTTCTCGCGCCTGTGGGACGAGAAGAGCTTCCCGCGCGGCCTGTGTTTTGCAGTGCACAAGTGCTGGACGCCGGCATTGCATGCCCAGATCCTGCAGCGCCTGCGCGAGCAGCCGTCCAGCGCCGCGGCGGCCCTGTACTGCGCAAGTCACGGCTGGGAAAGCCGCCACAGCGAAACGCTGGACCTCGCCGAACTGGTGCTGGCCTGGCCGCTACCGGAGGACGCGGCCGAGCGCGGACTGCGCAAATATGTGCTGTTGAAGGGCTGCGTTGCGGCCCTGTCGCTGAAGAAGTACGCGCAGGTGCGCACCCTCCATCCGGCCGCGAGCGCGATCGACGCCACCGCCTATCAGGTGGGAGCGCACACCACCACCGTGTTCGACCCGTTCGCCGACAGCGACTTGCAGGCCAAGTTGCGCAATGCGCTGGATGGCAAGGGAGAGCAACAACAGACGGCGTTGCTGTCACGGCTGCAGAAGGCGCGCGGCAAAGGCGTACCCGTCATCGGGCTTGCCCCGAAGGCACTGGGCGAGCTGGCCGGGGCCGACGTGGCCTTCCTGTGGTTCAGCCATCCCGACACCGGCGCCACGCTGTTCCAGGACGTGCGCGGGGACGTGCACTACTTCGATGGCTACGGCCTGGCCACGCCGCCGTTCGAGGCGCACGCGGAGCAGGCCATCGGGACGAACGTCTTCCACGACGCCGTGGATGTTTCAGCGCGACTGACCTTGTGGCGCGGCGAGGCGCTGTACGACTGGACCCGCCTCGGCGCGGCGATCAGTGCGGTACACGGCAAGGCAGGCCTCGGCCAGGTGCGCATCGCCATCCGCTGCGCTACGGCGGACGATGCGGCGGGCCTGCTGGACAGCATCGCCGCCCACCCGCCGCAGGGGTTCGTGGCCAGCGACCCCTGGTATCGGCCGGGCCATGGCGCAATCGCTCGCTCCCTGGCCGATCCGCGCCGGAAAAATCTCCACTCGCTGCGCCTGCGCTACAACGCATGGGACGACCCCAGCGACACTTGCCTGGTGGGCGCGCACGCCATTGCGGCGATGGACGCGCTGGAAGTGGACGCGCGCCGCGCCGGCGGTTACACCTGCAGCATCGAATACCTGGACGTCGACAAGCGACCGCAGGACCTGTCGTTGCTGGATGGATTGGAGTACCTGCGCCACCAGCAAGCCGACACGCTTGCCCAGGCCGTGGCGCAGACGCTGGAAGGCCTGGCCGGTTATCTGGCCGCCCATGCGCTGCAGCCGGCCGGCGCCGCGCTGGAGTCGCGTTGCGATGGCCCTGCTGCGCAGGCGGACATCGCGGCTCTGGCGCAAGCCCGCGCGCATCCCCTGCCCGATGCGCTGGTGGCGCTGTGGCAACAGCATGCCTCGATCGGCTGGCGCTATTCCGAGCAGGGCATGCGGTTGCTGTCACCGGCCGAAGTGCTGGCCGCCACGCCGGTGGCCTCACGGCAGCCGCTTGTGGTCGACGCGCAGGGCGCGCCGCAGTGGTTGTTGGGCGATACCGATGAGGTGTCCCGGCAGATAGTGCCGGCCGACATCGATGAAGGCGAAGACCTGGACGACATCTCGGCAGGCGATGCGCTGCGTCAAGCGCTGGTGGACACCCTGCTGGATGCCCTCGCGCGCGATATCGCCGACGCCGCCCTGCTCTGGCATGGGCAACGTGGCGACGCGCGGATCGAGCGCCTGCAGCTCGGCAACGCACGCAACCTGACCACCCTGCGCCTGGACCGCGATGCCGCCATCCTGGCGATTCGCAAGGGTCCGCGAAGCTACAAGGGCGATGTGTCGTTCAAGCATTTCGATAGCCTTGCCGCAGCCGAGGCGGCATGGGCCAAGGCTCGCGCCACCGCGGAATCGGCCGGCCAGGTGCCCGAGTCGGCGAGCTGACCTTGTGCAGGGGGCGACAGTTCCGGACCAGGCTCTGCTCCAGGTCCGGTGCTGGCGCGGCAAGGGTGTTCGCAGATTGCTACACGCGCAGTGGCCGGCTAAGGTTGGGATTCGATTTGTAGCGAACCACCTGCATGCCAGCACCCAGCACTCTCGCCGCCTCGCTCACCCTGGGCCTCGCCCTCACCGCGACCGCCCATGCCGACGAAGGCATGTGGATGCCGTCGCAGTTGCCGGAGCTGGCCAAGCCGTTGCGCGAAGCTGGCTTTCGTGGGGATCCACGCGATCTGGCAGCGGTGACGCAGCCGCCGTTGAGTGCGGTGGTGAAAGTCGGGGGCGGGACCGGGGCGTTCGTGTCCGAGGACGGGTTGCTGTTGACCAATCACCACGTCGCCTATGGGGTGATTCAGTACAACACGTCGGCCAAGGAGAACCTGATCGAGCATGGCTTCATCGCCAAGGATCGCGGCGACGAGCGCGCGGCCAATCCGGATTTCCGGGTGCTGGTGACGGTGGGTTTCGACAAGGTCACCGACGCGGTGCTGGGACCGGCCAAGGGCAAGACCGGGCGCGCGTATTTCGATGCGGTGGATGCGGCGAGCAAGCGCATCGTCGCCGATTGCGAGCGCGAAAGTGGGGTGCGCTGCAGCGTCGCCAACATGTACTACGGCACGGACTTCTACCGGATCCGCCAGCTGGAGCTGCGCGACGTGCGCCTGGTGTATGCGCCGCCGCGGGCGATCGGCAACTACGGCGACGAGATCGACAATTTCATGTGGCCGCGGCACAGCGGCGATTTCACCTTGCTGCGCGCCTACGTCGGCAAGGACGGCAAGCCGGCCGACTACAGCGCCGACAACGTGCCGTACCAGCCGCCGGCGCACCTGCAGATCGCCACGCAGGGACCGCAGGCCGGGGACTTCGCGATGCTGGCCGGGTATCCGGGCATCACCTACCGGCATCGCACCGCGGCGGAGTTCTACGAGCAGGTGAACGGGGCGTTGCCGCAGCGGGTGGCGGTGTACGACCAGATGATCGCGGTGATCGAGGCGGCGGGCAAATCCGATGCGGAGGCACGCACGCGCTATGCGGCGCAGCTGCAGTCGCTGAAAAACAATCGCAAGCGTGCGGCCGGCGAGTTGGAAGGGATGCAGCGCAGCGATGCGGTGCGGCTGCGTGGCGAGGATGAGCGCGGCATGCTCGCCGTCACGCACGGCGATGATTCGCGTGACATCGCTGCGCTGCAGTCTTTGTTGGCCGATGCGTCGGCGCTGCGCGAGCGCGATCTGCTGCTGACCTTGATCGGTACCCAGACCCAGCTGTTGCGTTCGGCGTTGACGCTGGAGCGGCTGCGGTTGGAGTGGGCCAAATCCGACGATCAGCGCGAAACCGGCTATCAACAGCGCGACCAGGCGCTGATCGAGGGCACACTGAAACAGGTGCAGCGGCGCTACTCGCCTGCGGTGGAAAAGGCGCTGTTGGGCGCGCTGCTGACCCGCTACCAGCAGTTGCCGGATGCGCAGCGCGTAGCGGAATTCGATGCGGCGTTCGGGCGCACGCAGGCGCAGTTGCAGCAGGCCTTGGACAAGCTCTATGCCGGGACCAGGCTGGGCGAGGAAGCCGAGCGCCTATCGCGCTTCGCTGCCGCGCGCGCTGCCAAGCCGATGGCGGCCGATCCGCTGATGACGTTGGCCGCAGCACTGGTGCCGGCGCAGCTGCGCCTGGAGAACGAGCGCAAGACGCGCGAGGGCGAACAGTTGCGCCTGCGTCCGGCCTACATGCGTGCGCTGTTCGCCTGGCGCAAGCAGCAGGGACGGGGGGTGTATCCGGATGCCAACAGCACGCTGCGGATCAGCTATGGCCGGGTCGAGCCGCTGGCGCCGCGCGATGCGGTGAGTTTCGCGCCGGTGACCACCGTGGCCGGCATCGTCGAGAAGAACACCGGGCAGGAGCCGTTCGACGCGCCCAAGCCTTTGCTTGAGGCGATCGCCAAGGGCGATTTTGGCAGCACCGCCGATGCGCAGCTGAAGACGCAGCCGGTGAATTTCCTGACCAACCTGGACACGACCGGCGGCAATTCCGGGTCGCCGGTGCTCGACGCGCGCGGCGAGTTGATCGGGTTGAACTTCGACAGCAACTGGGAGGCGGTCAGCGCCAGTTGGTGGTACGACCCGCGCTACAAGCGGGCGATCCATGTGGACATGCGCTACCTGCGCTGGTTGCTGGCCAAGGTGTATCCGGCGCCGCAGCTGCTGCAGGAACTGCGGTTGCCTGCGGAGTGAGCCACGCCGCGCCCGCAAGGTCCCGGGCTCTGTGCTCGAACTTGATGCCGGTGGGCGGAGTGCGGTGCGCGCCATTCGGCTGTAGCAGCATGTGCCAGGGCACTACGCCATGCGCGATGGTCCGTCGCCGACCAGACGGTTCCGTGGTGCGCGCATTACGATCCGCGTGTTTCGGCACGCATGCTGATCTGCACGCGTCGCAGGGTTCTTCGCGGGCGTCCCACTAGGCTGTGGCGATGTTGCCAACACCGCTGCCGCGCACGTTCTACGCCCGCGATTCGCGCCTGGTGGCGCCAGAGTTGTTGAACAAGTTGCTGATGACCGACGATGGCCGCTGCGGTCGTATCGTCGAGGTCGAGGCCTATTGCGGCGCCGAAGATCCGGCGGCGCATTCGTTCCGCGGCATGACCCCGCGCACGCAGGTGATGTTCGGGCCGCCCGGCCATCTGTATGTCTACTTCATCTACGGCATGCACTGGGCGCTCAACGCGGTGTGCGGCGGCGCGCCCGGGCATGCGGTGCTGATCCGTGCGCTGGCGCCGGTCGCAGGCATCGAGGCGATGCAGCTGGCACGCGGGATGGGACGCATCGCCGATCTCACCCGTGGTCCCGGCCGGCTGGCCAAGGCGCTGGGTGCTTCGGGTGCGGACAATGGCCTGGATCTGACCCAGGCCAGCTCGCGCCTGTGGCTGGGCAAGGATGGCACGCCGCCGCCGGCCGATCCGGTGGCCACGCCGCGCATCGGCATCAGCAAGGCCACGGAGGCGTTGTGGCGCTGGTACGTGCCTGGCGATCCGAACGTGTCGGGGCCTGCGCTGCCGGGAGCGAAGCGCAGGGGCCATGCGCGGGGCCTATGAGGTGATTGCTGTTCCCTGATAGGAGCGGCTTCAGCCGCGACGAACGCAGTGATAATGCTGCCCTAACCCCAAGGCGTCGGGACTGAAGTCCCTCCCACAGTGCACCCAGCGAATTGCCTGCAAGCCCTTTGCAGGAGGAGATTCGGCCGTGACGAACGCCAGCGATGATGTTGCCGTAACCGCAAGGTGTCGGGATTGAAGTCCCTCCCACAGTGCACCCAGCGAGTTGTCCGCAAGATGGCGCGGCTTCGGCCGCGACAGACGGAGCAGGGGAGGCGCCGTATTCGGAGGCATCGGGTTGACGCTCTCCTGCAAAGTTCCACGTGGGTCGATGCAAGCTCGCCGGAGTTGGGAGCGTCCATGGCTGCGGAAAACGTACGCGATCGGCCATCTCACGCCTAAACAGATCCGGCTGACACGGCGGTGCTGCGTGTGTTCAGTCAGCAAGGTGCACTGCACATGAGCATCGATTTCAGACGCCGTATACATCGCATTCGCGCGCACGCCATGCAGCGCATCGCACGATGCAGGCTCCTCCCACGTCGCGAGATGCCACCATGAAAGTGCTCAATGTCGTTACCCTCGTGCTGCTGATCGTCGGCGGCCTGAACTGGGGCCTGGTCGGGCTGTTCCAGTTCGATCTGGTCGCTGCGCTGTTCGGCGGACAGGACGCGACGTTGTCGCGGATCGTGTACACGCTGGTCGGTCTGTCGGCCCTGTGGCAGCTCGTGCCGTTGTTCACCAACCAGCACACGCCGGTCCGCCATGGCGAACACGCCCGCCACCACTGACGCGCGGCGCGACGCCGGTGCCGAAGACCGCACCGGCGCCGCCGCGAAGGCACCGCGACCAAACGCGTTCAGTTGGTGGCAGCGTCTGATCCGGCCGATCCTGCGTTATCACCGTGCCCCTGGCGACAAACGTTGAGAGCGACACTCCAGCCAATCGCTTCGCGAGCAGGTGTTCCAGGAAGAACGCAATCGTGATGTGCTGTCATCACCGTGACAGCCATCGCTGGGCATCGCCGGGGGCGGCGGTGTCGGAATCTGGCGTCACCTACAAACGCTTGGATCCTTTCCACGAGCCATGTCCGCTAGACACGCTACCAAGCGCAACGTCGGACGCGGCATCCAGCTGTCTGATCGCATCCGCCACCACCGCATCGAACGGCGCGTCCACGTCCACCGATAGCACGTCCGGCTCCTCCAGCGGCAGTTCCAGCGCGTCGATCTGGCTCTGCAACAGGCCGGGCGGCATGAAGTGGCCGCTGCGCTGCGCCAGGCGTTCGGCAATCACATGCGCGGCGGCATGCAGGAACACGAAGCGCATCGGCACGCCGCTGTCGCGCAGCTGTTGTCGGTGCGCGCGGCGCAGCCCGGAGAAGGCCAGTACCACGCTGCGGCCGGCATCGATCGACTGGCGCAGGCGCAACGCCAGCGCCGCCACCCAGGGCGCACGCTGCGCATCGGTGAGCGGCACGCCGCGCGCCATCTGCGCCTTGGCCTCGGCGCTGTGGACATCGTCCGCGTCCAGGAACGCGAGGCCGTAGTGCGCGGCCAGCGCCTGCGCGACGCTGGTCTTGCCGCTGCCGGAAATGCCCATCACGACGATGGCTTCGCTGCGCTGCGGCAAGGAATTCTGGGATGTCGCGTCCATCACGAGCGGTTATACCTTGCTTGGGGTTTGGCATGATGCGTGCGCCGGCGTTGGCGACGCGCGCAGCGTGGTGTAGCGTCGGCACGCCACGATCGGCGCAGCGTGCCTTGCGCCGTTCCATCATCGCATGACCACCCGACAGGATCGCCGATGCCCACACCGCCGCAACGCGCCGATGCTCCGCTGCGCTGGACCGAAAAGGTCGGCTATGGCGTCGGCGACATGGGCTTCAATTTCTACTGGGCCAACATCTCCGCATTTCTGCTGATCTTCTACACCGACACCATGGGCCTGCCGGCGGCGGCGGTGGGCACGATGATCCTGTTGACCAAGGTGGTCGATGCGGTCACCGATCCACTGATGGGGGCGATCGCCGACCGCACCCGCTCGCGTTGGGGCAAGTTCCGCCCGTACCTGCTGTTCGCCGCGCTGCCGATGGCCGCCAGCGGGGTGCTGGCCTACACCACCCCGGACCTGGGCCAGGGCGGGCGGCTGGTCTGGGCCTACGCCACCTTCGGCGCGATGATGCTGATGTACACGGTGATCAGCATTCCGTATTCGGCGCTGTCGGGGGTGATCACCGCCGACAGCCAGCAGCGCACCACGCTGATCAGCTTCCGCTTCATCGCCGCCTTCGCCGGCACCACGCTGGTCAACTACGCCACGCTGGACATGGTGCGCTGGTTCGGCAACGGCGACGACGCGCAGGGTTGGCAACGCACCATGCTGGTCTACGGGATCGCCGCGGCGGCGCTGTTCGCGATCGTGTTCGCGACCACGCGCGAACGCGTGCAGCCGCTGCCGCAGCCGCGCACGCCGGTGCTGCAGGACATCGCCGATCTGCTGCGCAATCCGCCATGGCGGGTGCTGTTCGCGCTGGCCCTGATCATCATGATCACCATCGTCATGCGCGCCGGCGCCGGCGTGTACTACTTCAAGTACTACGTCGGCCGCCCCGACCTGACCGGATGGTTCCTGGGCAGCTATTCGATAGCACTGGCGGTCGGCGCGGCAGCCACGCCGCTGCTGACCCGGCTGTTCGACAAGCGCCGGCTGATGATGTGGCTGATGGTGGTGGTCGGCGTGCTCAGCTGCGCGATGTTCTTCATTCCGCGCGAGGCGATCTGGGCGCTGTTCGCGATCAACCTGCTGATCGGCCTGGCGTTGGGGCCGAAATCGCCGCTGGCGTTCTCGATGTACGCCGACACCGCCGACTACACCGAATGGAAGACCGGGCGCCGCGCCACCGCGATGACGTTCTCGGCGGCGACGTTCTCGCAGAAGCTCGGCGGCGCGCTGGCCTCGGCCTGCATCGCGTGGATGCTGGCGGGGATGGGCTATGTGGCCAACCAGGCGCAGAGCGACGCCTCGCAGCTGGGTATCGTGCTGCTGCTGACGGTGATCCCTGGTGCGGTCGCGTTCCTGGCGGCGTGGACGATGCGGTTCTACCCGCTCGACGATGCGGCGCTGTTACGCATTCAACAGGAACTGGCCGCGCGCAAGCGCGCCGCGGAGGAAGCAAGCGCATGAGCGTTGGCAATGATGCATCCCGCGAGGTAACCGATGTGCTGGCGCCCAGCGCCGACGGCGAACGCTACGAGCTGCATAGCCCGACGGCCCTGCCCAATGCCGGCGGCTTCCTGTGGAACCGGCGGATGATGATCCAGGCCACCTGCCGCGGCTACGCCACCGCGCAGTTCATGCAGCCGGAGCCGGCCAAGTACGCGCATGCGCCGAACCTGGAGGCCAGGACCTTCATGCAGCCGGAGCAGCCGTACTACGCGCATCATCCGGGGCGCTTCTTCTATCTGAAGGACGAGGACAGCGGTGCGGTCTATTCGGTGCCGTACGAGCCGGTGCGGGCGACGCCGCAGGCGTTCCGCTTTTCGGTCGGCAAGCGCGACATCGTCTGGTGCGTGCGTTACGCCGAGATCGAGGTGGAGCTGCGCCTGCAGTTGCCGGTCGAGGACACGGTCGAGCTGTGGCAGTGCCAGGTGCGTAATCTGGATGGGCGCGCGCGGCGGATCGCGCTGTATGCGTATTTCCCGGTCGGCTACATGTCGTGGATGCACCAGAGCGGCGAGTATCGCGCCGACCTGGGCGGCATCGTGTGCCGCAGCGTCACCCCGTACCAGAAGGTCGAGGACTATTTCCGCAACCGCGACTTCAAGGACTGCACCTTCCTGCTGCACGAGCAGGCGCCGGATGCGTGGGATGCGCGGCAATCGGCATTCGAGGGCGAGGGCGGCCTGCACGCGCCGAGCGCGGTGCTGCAGCCGCGGCTGGGCGGCAACGATGCGCGCTACGAAACGCCGACCGCGGCCTTGCAATACTGCCTGGCGCTGCAGCCGCAGCAGGAGCACACGCTGCGCTTCCTGTTCGGCCCGGCACGCGACGATGCGGAGATCGCGGCGCTGCGGCAGCGCTATCTGTCCGCGGCCGGCTTCGCCGAAGTGGCTACCGCGTACAGCGACTATTTGAACGAAGCGGCCGGTTGCCTGCATATCGCCACGCCCGATCCGTGCCTGGACAACCTGGTCAACCATTGGCTACCGCGGCAGGTCTTCTACCACGGCGACGTCAACCGCCTGACCACCGATCCGCAGACCCGCAATTTCCTGCAGGACCACATGGGCATGAGCTTCCTGCGCCCGCAGACCGCGCGCGCGGCGCTGCTGCATGCGCTGTCGCAGCAGGAAGCCAGCGGCGCGATGCCGGACGGCATCCTGCTGATCGAAGGCGCGGAGCTGAAATACATCAACCAGGTGCCGCACACCGACCATTGCGTGTGGTTGCCGGTGTTTCTGTCGGCGTATCTGGACGAGACCGGCGATGCGGCGTTGCTCGACGAGACCGTGGTCGGTACCGACGGGCATGGCGCCAGCGTCGCCGAGCGGCTGGATGCGGCGATGCGCTGGCTGCTCGGCGCCCGCGATGCGCGCGGGCTGAGCTACATCGCGCAGGGCGACTGGTGCGACCCGATGAACATGGTCGGCTACCGCGGCCGCGGCGTGTCCGGCTGGTTGTCGGTGGCCACCGCCTACGCGTTGCAGCTGTGGGCGACGCTCTGCGAACGCCATGGCCGCCATGCGCAGGCGGCCGCATGCCGCGCCGGTGCGGCCGAGGTCAACGCCGCGGTCAATCGCGAATTGTGGGACGGCGACTGGTACGCACGCGGCATCACCGACGACGGCGTGCGTTTCGGCATCAAGGACGATGCGGAAGGCCGCATCTATCTCAATCCGCAGAGCTGGGCGCTGCTCGCCGGCACCGCCGATGCGGACCGGCGCGCGCGCCTGCTGCAGGCGGTCGATGCGCAGCTGGACACGCCGTACGGGCCGACGATGCTGGCGCCGCCGTATACCGCGATGCGCGAGGATGTGGGCCGGCTGACGCAGAAGCATCCGGGTTCGGCGGAGAACGGGTCGGTCTACAACCACGCCGCCGCGTTCTACCTGCATGCGCTGTACGCGATCGGCGACGCCGACCGCGCCTGGCGCGTGCTGCGCGCGATGATCCCGGGGCCGGACCTGGCCGACTACCTGCAGCGCGGGCAGCTGCCGGTGTTCGTGCCGAACTATTACCGCGGCGCCTGGCGCGAGCTGCCGCGCACCGCCGGCCGTTCCAGCCAGTTGTTCAACACCGGCACCGCGGCGTGGCTGTACCGTTGTCTGATCGAGGGCCTGTTCGGGCTGAAGGGCGAGGGCGAGGCGCTGTGCGTGCGCCCGCAGTTGCCGTCGCACTGGAAGCAGGCAACGGTGCAGCGCCGGTTTCGCGGGGCGGTGTTCGAAGTGCGCATGCAGCGCGATGCGGGCTGTGTTGCGCCGCGGGTCAGCGTGGACGGGCAGGTGTTGGACGTGGCGCGGATCGAGGGCATCGAGCGCGGCCGCCGTTATCGGGTCGAGGTGATGTTGCCGGAGGGGTGAGGGCGGCTCGGGCGATCGGGCTGCGGATGGTGTCTGGTCGCGGCTGAAGCCGCTCCTACAGTGCACCCGGCCGGCTGCATGCCCGCTCCTGTAGGAGCGGCTTCAGCCGCGACCAGCAGCCTCTATGCGCGCACCGCATCCGCCGTTTCGATCAGATCGTCCCATTGCAGCCGGGTGTTCGCCGCATCGTCGCTTTCCAGCAGCGCGCGGCGCGCGGCGCGGCGCATGGCGCGGCTGATCCAGGTCTGCAGGTCGCGGCCGGAGCGGCCTTCGCTGCGTTCGGCCAACCATTCACCCGCTTCCGCCGCGTCGAACGCCAGCGGCTTGCCGTGCAGCAGGCGCGCGACGATCGCGCCGCGTGCGGCGCGGTCGGGCAGGCCGATCTCGATCTGCCGGTCCAGCCGCGACAGCAGCGCCGGGTCGATCGCCGCGGCATGGTTGCTGGCGGCCAGCAGGAACACCTGCCCGGCCTGGCTGGCGACGCCGTCCAGTTCCTGCAGCAGCTGGCCGACGATCTCGCGGGTCAGCGCATCGTCGCCATCGGCGCCGCGCGCCGGGGCGACGATGTCGATCTCGTCGACGAACACGATGCACGGCGCCTGCGCGCGGGCGCGCTCGAACGCGGCCTGTACGCGCTGGCCCGACTGGCCCAGGTAGGCGGCCTTGAGGTCGGCGCCGGTCAGGGCGATGAAGGCCAGGCCCGACTGGCTGGCCAGGATCCGCGCGAGCTGGGTCTTGCCGGTGCCAGGCGGGCCGTACATCAGGATCCCGCGCGGCACCGGCACGCCCAGCGTGGCCAGCGTCTCGGCATTGCGCAGTTCCTTGCCCAGGCCGACGAATTCCTCGATCACCGGCGCCGGCAGCACGATGTCGTTCCAGTCCAGCGGCGTCACCCGGGTGGAACCCTTGCCACGCAGCAAGCGCAATTGCGCCAGCAGCGCGTCGCCATCGAGTTCGCCGTCCATGCATTCGGCGGCGACCCGCGCCACCAGGGTGTGCAGGTCGCGGCCGGACAGGCCGCTGCTGTCGGCGACCACGCGCGGGTCCAGCGCCAGCACGAAGCCGGCGCGTTCCAGTTCGCCGCCAAGGATGCGCGCGCGCGCGCCCGCATCGGGCAGGCCGATGCCGATGCTGGCGGTGAAGCGCGACATCACCGCATCGTCCAGCAGTTCGGGACGGTTGGTCGCGCCGATCACCAGCACCTGGCCGCGCGCTTCGTGGAAGCCGTCCCATTCGGCGAGGAAGGTCTGCACCAGCTCGGCGCCGAAGCTGTCGCTGTCCACGCCGCCGCGGCGCGCGAACACGCTTTCGCATTCGTCGATGAACAGGATCGCCGGCGCCTTGGCGCGGCAGCGCTGCCAGATCGCCTGCACCTTGGGGCCGGTGTGGCCGACGTGCGCGGCCTTCAGGTCGGCCACGCCCAGCGCTTCGAAATGGCAGCCGGCATGGCGCGCCAGCTTGCGCGCGATCAGGGTCTTGCCGGTGCCCGGCGGGCCGTGCAGCAGCACGCCCTTCGGCGCCGGCGTGCGCCCGGACACGAACAGGTCCACCAGCTTCAGGATCTGGTCCAGGGTGTTGTCGGGCAGCGCCACGTCGGCCCAATGGCGGTGGATGGCGTCCATGCTCTGCAGCCGCTGTTGCAGCATGCGCTGCTGGCTGCGCGCTTCCATCCACGCGTCCACGTGCCGGTGCAGTTCGGCGATCGGCTGCGACTCGGCCGCCGCGCTGGTCGCCACGGCCAGCGCCAGGTCGTGCAACTGCGCCTGCGCCTCGGCGTCCAGCGCGTCGGCGATCGGGATCAGCGCCGCGGGGTGGGACGCGTCCGGCAGCACCAGCAGTGCCTGCACGTGCGGCTCCGGCTCGGCGCCGTCGTGCAGCGCCAGCATGCGCGCGCCGAAAAGGTCGCCGTGCGCCGCGGCGATCTGCCAGCGGCCCTGCAGCTCGCGCAGCGGCCATGGCGCGCGGGTGACGCGGTACGGAAAGGCGGCGTCGTGGCGGCTGTCGCTGGCGAACTGCAGCAGCGCCAGCGGCCGTTGCGCGAAACCGCTCAGCAGCGCGCGTTCGTCGTGGCTGACGTGCCGGGCCAGCAGTTGCGCACCGCCGATCACCAGCAGCGCATACGTCAGCAGCGACGGCAGCACGCGCTGCAGCAGGTCCAGCGTGTCGCGCTGCAGGCCCAGCTGGCGCCACCAATCCAGATAGCCGCGCGCGTCGCCGAGCCAGTGCCCGCTCATCCACGGCAGCGCCAGCAGCAGGAAGGCGAGCAGCGCCAGCCGCCAGCGCCAGTCCGGCAGCAGCGGGCGCAGCAGCAGCGCCGGCCACCACGCGCGGCGGCGTTCGCGGCGCAGCACCGCGCTCGCGGCCTGCGCGGCCTGCGCGACGAAGTCGCGGCGGATCGTGGCCAGGGCCTGTTCCACCGCCGGCAGATGCCGCTCCACCTCGGCCTCGGCAGCGGCCTGCCGCACCTGTGCCTGCTGCAACTGCGTCTGCAGCCGCAGCCGTTGCTGCTGCAGATAGCCCGCTCGCGATTCGGCTGGGACGGACGTCATCGGTCTGGGCGGGCGCGGACGTTCATCGCACGAATCTTAGCCTGCCGCACGCGCGGTACTGCCGGTACCGGCACATAGCCCCTCTCCCCTCGGGAGAGGGGTTGGGGTGAGGGTACGGCAGCCGCAACCCACGGCGACGCGTTGGATCCGCACGCGCTCACCCGCGCCTAGAGGCCGGCGCATCGAACGCGCGCGTCCACAGCAACGGATCGCTGCCGTCGAGCAGGACCTGGCCCTGCGCACGCGCCTGCAGCGGATCCTGCAGCACCTGCTGCGGCGTGGTCGCCGCATCGCCCTGCACGCCCCACAACCCGGCCCAGGCGTTGCCGCCGGCATGCCCGGCCGCCTGCACCGCGCGCTCGGCCAGCGCAACGCTGTCCTGCAAGCGCGCATCGGGGCGATGGAACAGCGGGAACGGCGCCACGCCGACCGACACCGTCAACGGCAGCAGCTCGCCCTGGCCGGCGTCCACGCGCAGGCGTTCCGCCGTGCCGCGCAGATGCGCGGCCAGCGCGAAGGCCGCGGCCGACGACGTGTCCGCGCGTACCACCAGGAATTCCTCGCTGCCCCAGCGCGCGACCAGGTCGTCGGCGTCGCAGCTTTCGCGCAGGCACGTGGCCAGCGCCAGCAGCGCGCGGTCGCCGGCGGCGTGGCCGTAGCGCGCATTCAAGGCCTTGAACCCGTCCACATCGACCAGCAGCAGTGCGCAGCGGTTGTCGGCGTCGCCGGCCTGCTCCGGCGCGACGGCGAACAGCGCCTGCATGCGGCGCTCGGCCTCCGGCCGGTTCAACAGCCCGGTCAGCGGGTCGCGCTGGCCGAGGTCGAGCGCATGGCGCTGGCGGCGCCGGTACAGGACCACCAGCACCGCACCGAGGGTCACTGCCAGGGCCAGGCCGATCGCGACGGTGCCGGTGTTGTCGGCGCGCGCCACGCGCGCATCGACGCTGCGTGGCGTCTGCGCTGCGGCGGCCTGCAGATTGGCCAGCGCCGCGTAGGTTTCGCCACGCGCCTTGGCGCGGTCCATCGCATGCGCCTGCTGCGCGTCGCGCGCGGCCGCGGCGCTATCGCCCAGCGCGGCATGGACCTCGCCCAGCACATCCAGGCCGTCGCGGATTTCGACCATGTAGTTGCCGCGCACGGCCAATGCCTGCGCCTGTTCGGCGTAGGCCAGCGCGTCGGCATTGCGCCGTTGCTCCAGGCGCAGCCGCGCCAGGCGATGCAGGCTGACCACGGCACCCTGTCGATCGCCATGCGTCTGCTGCCATTGCAGTGCCTGCTGCACCAGCGGCTCGGCGCGTTCGGGGTGGCCGCTGGCGCGCTGGATCTCGCCGCGATGGCTGACGATGCGGTTCAGCAACACGTCCTGATTGCCCAACTGGGTGCCCGTCTGCGTGGCACGCTCGAACGCGCGATCGGCCTCGTCGTAGCGCTTGAGCACCAGCAGCGTATAGGCATAGTTGTAGTGCAGCACCATATCGCCCGTCGCCGGCGGCCGCTGCAGCCGCTCCGACAGCGCGTTCGCCTGCTGGAAGTAGGTCAGTGCGCCCTCGGGGTCGTCCAGAGCGCCGCGCATCAGCGCGATCGATATCAGCGCGTTGATCTGCATGGCGAGATCGCCGGCGGCCACCGCGTCGGCCTGGATCTGCTCCATCAGCGCGATCGCGCGCGGCAACTGACCCAACTGCTGCAGCAGCATCGCCGCCTGCAGGCGCTCGTTGTTGTGCACGATCGGCGGCAGCCCCGGGGTCTGCAGCAGGGCCAGCAGGCGTTCGGTGGACGCGGTCGCCTTCGCGCTGTCGCCCACCAACTGTTGCGCGGTCGCCAGGCAGCCCGTGGCCATCACCCGCACCGGCAGCGGTAGCTCCGGCTTGGCCAGCAGGTCGCTGGCCACGCGCAGCGACGCCTGCGGCTGCTGCCCCAGGTCCGCGCGGCAGCGCTGCAGCGGTCCCTCGTAGGGATCGCCACCGGGGATGGTTTGCGCCAGCACCGGCACGACCGGCAAGCTTGCGGCGGCCAGGAGCAGCAATCGGCCAAAGCGCTTGAAGCGACACGACATCATCGAAAGGTATCCAGCGGTCGAACGATGGATCGGCCCGCCATGCACGCCGCGCCATGGTTTTCGGCGCTGCGTCAGCAGCCAGCGGGGGAACGGAGGTCGCTAATATAGCCGCAGTCCGCATCCGCCCGTCGGTGCGCTTCCTGCCGGTCCGTACATGACGCTCCGTCCCACCTCCGCTTCCCTCTCGCCCACGCCGCGCGCCGCTGGCGTCCTGGCGCGCCTGCGCCACTGGTGGCGCGACGTTCCGGTCACCGATCAGGTCGATCGGCGCAACGCGGCGATGCTGCAGTTGGTGCTGGCGTTCGTCGGCCTGTACCAGCCGATGGCGATGCTGCTCGCCTGGGGGCGGATCGGCGCGGCCATGGACCCGGTCGCGTTGTGGCTGGCGGCGGCCAACACGCTGGCGATGTGGGCCTGCTTCGTGCTGCTGCGGCGCGGCGCGTTCCTGTGGGCGGCGCGGATGTTCGTGGTGGTGAGCCTGGCGCTGCTGAGCGTGGGCTATGTGCGATGGGGGCTGGAAGCGCAGCTGCGCGGGCAGTTGAGCCAACTGCTGCCGGTGCTGATCGGCGGGCTGCTGTTGAGCCGGCGCGCACTGTGGGGCGCGGTGGCGTGGCTGGTGCTGGTGGTGGCGCTGGGTGCCTGGCGCGACGCGACCCGCTCGTTCTTCATGCCCACGCTGATGCCGCGGTTGCTGGAGAGCGCGGTGCTCGGCATCGCCGGCTTCGTCATCGCCGCGGTGGTGCTGGACCAGTCGGTGGCGGCGTTGCGCGAAAGCCTGGACCTGGCGCGCAAGCGCGGCAACGATCTGGCCCGCTCGCGCGACCGGCTGCAGTTGGAGATGCAGGAAAAGGAGCGTTCGCGCGACCAGCTGGTGCACGCGCAGAAGATGGAGAGCGTCGGCCGCCTGGCCAGCGGCGTGGCGCACGATTTCAATCATCTGCTCAGCCTGATCATGGGCTATGCCGCGCGCGCGCGGCGCAGCGACGATCCGCAGCAGCTCAAGGCCGCCCTGCAGGGCGCCGATGCGGCGGCGCGGCGCGCGGCGGCGGTGACCCGCAAGCTGCTGGATTTCAGCCGCCAGGAAGCCACCCGGCTGGAAGTGTTCGAACCGGCCGAGACGATCGCCGGCATGCGTCCGATGTTCGACCAGCTGTTCGGCCTGGGTGTGCAGGTGCGCCTGCAGTTGCACGAGGCGCCGTGTCCGGTGCGCTTCGACCGCGCGCAGCTGGAACTGATCCTGCTCAATCTCGCCGCCAACGCGCAGCAGGCGATGCCCGAGGGCGGGCAGTTCGAGCTGACCCTGGCGCCGCGGCCCGATGCCACGCTGGAGATCGCGGTGCGCGACAGCGGCCACGGCATGAGCGAGGACGTGCGCGCGCGCTGCCTGGAGCCGTTCTTCACCACCAAGCCCAGCGGCCAGGGCACCGGCCTGGGGTTGGCGGTCAGCGCCAACCTGATCGCCGCGGCCGGCGGCACGTTGCTGGTCGAGAGCGCGCCCGGGCAGGGCAGCGTGTTCCGCCTGCGGCTGCCGCTGCACGCCGGCGCGGCGGCGGTCTCGTGAGCGGCGCCGCGCTAGACTGCGGCGAACGCACCGGGGACCTCGCCCTTGGTTTCTAGCTGGATCCTGCTGCTGGTGTCGGTCGGCTACGCGGCGCTGCTGTTCACGGTGGCGTGGTGGGGCGAACGGCGGCCGCTGTACCCGGAGCGGCCGTGGCTGCGCCCGGCGGTGTACAGCCTGGCGCTGGCGGTGTACTGCTCGTCGTGGACGTTCTACGGCGCGGTCGGCAGCGCGGTGCGCAACGGCGCCGGCTATCTGCCGATCTACCTGGGGCCGTTGCTGTTGCTGCTGTTCGGCTGGCGCATCATCGAACGGCTGGCGCTGATTGCGCGCAGCGAGAACACGGTGTCCATCGCCGATTTCATTTCCTCGCGCTACGGTCGCTCGCGGCGGCTGGCGGCATTGGTGGCGGTGATCGCGCTGATCGGCGTAGTGCCGTACCTGGCACTGCAGTACAAGGCGGTGGCGATGAGCCTGCAGGTGCTCAGCGGGCAGTCCAGTGCCGGGGCGCCGTTCTATGCCGACCCGGCGCTGTACGTGGCGTTGCTGATGGCGCTGTTCGCGACCCTGTTCGGCACCCGTCAGGTGGATGCCACCGAACATCACCACGGCATGATGCTGGCGATCGCGCTGGAATCGGTGGTCAAGTTGCTGGCGATGGTCGCGGTGGGCGTGTTCGCCTACGTGTGGCTGAGCGGCCGCGACGGTCGCGTGCTGCAGTCGGCGCAGACCCTGTTCCAGAACACCCCGCCGGTCGGCTTCATCTCGCAGACCCTGCTCAGCTTCCTTGCCATCGTGTGCCTGCCGCGCCAGTTCCACGTGGCGGTGGTGGAATGCAGCGACATCGGCGACATCCGCAAGGCGCGCTGGCTGTTCGGGCTGTACCTGGTGGTGATCTCGGCGATGGTGGTGCCGATCGCCGCGGCCGGCATCGCCCTGTTCGGCCAGTCCGGCGAGGTGGCGCACGACAGCATCGTGCTGGCGCTGCCGCTGGCCGAGGGCCGCACCGCGCTGGCGCTGGTCGCCTACGTGGGCGGGTTCTCCGCCGCCACCGGCATGGTCATCGTGTCCAGCATCGCGCTGGCGACGATGATCAGCAACGACCTGGTGATGCCGGTGCTGCTGCGCCGGCGCGGGCACCAGGCGGCCGGCGCCGACGTCGCCTCGCGGGTGTTGTGGATCCGCCGCCTGGCGATCCTGCTGCTGGCGCTGATCGCCTACGGCTACTACCGCAGCAGCAGCAACGACAGCTCGCTGGCCTCGTACGGGCTGATGGCCTTCGCCGCGGTGGCGCAGTTCGCGCCGGGCGTGATCGGCGGGCTGTACTGGCGCGGCGCCAGCCGCAAGGGCGTGGAAACCGGCATGCTGCTGGGCTTCGGTACCTGGATCTACACCTTGTTGTTGCCGGCGATGACCCAGGCCGGCTGGCTGGCGCCGGGATGGCTGCACGATGGGCCGTTCGGTATTTCCTGGCTGCGCCCGCAGCAGCTGTTCGGCATGAGCGGCTGGGATCCGCTGGCGCACGGCACGTTCTGGTCGCTGCTGCTCAACGTCGGCACGATGATGCTGGTGTCGGCGCGCTGGCGCCCGGGGCTGGACGAGCGGCTGCGTGCGGCGCCGTTCCTGGAGCCGTATTCGCAGCGGCCGGCGGTGGCCGGCGTCTGGCTCGGGCAGGTGCAGGTGGTGGACCTACAAGCGCTGGCCGAACGCATGGTCGGCGAGCGCCACGCCCGCCGCGCCTTCGCCGAACAGGCGCAACTGCTCGGTCGCGAGCCGCAGCCCAACGCGGTGGCCGACCGCGTCTGGGTGCAGTTCACCGAACGCCTGCTCGCCGCCTCGATCGGCGCGGCCTCGGCGCGGCTGGTGCTGACCAGCCTGCTACGCGGTTCGGGCATGGACCTGGGCGAAGTGGTGGCGGTGCTCGACGAGGCCGGGCAGGAACTGCGCTTCAACCGCGAGATCCTGTCCACCACGCTGGAGAACATCAGCGCCGGGGTCAGCGTGGTCGATCCGGCGATGCGCCTGACCGCGTGGAACCGGCGCTACCAGCAGATGTTCGGCTATCCCGACGGCATGCTCTATGTCGGCCGCCCGGTCGCCGACCTGATCCGCTACAACGCCGAGCGCGGCGAACTGGGCGAGGGCCGCATCGAGGACCAGATCGGCCGTCGCATCGCGCATCTGCGCGCCGGCACCTCGCACGTGTTCGAGCGCACCCGCAGCGACGGCAAGGTGATCGAGATGCGCGGCCAGCCGCTGCCCGGCGGCGGCTACGTGACCAGCTACAACGACATCACCGACTACAAGCGCGCCGAGCAGGCGCTGCTGGAAGCCAACGAGACGCTGGAGCAGCGCGTGGCCGAGCGCTCGCGCGAGGCCGAGCTGGCGCAGCAGTCCAAGACCCGCTTCCTGGCCGCGATCAGCCACGACGTGCTGCAGCCGCTCAACGCGGCGCGGCTGTTCGCCTCCGCGCTGCGCGAAGCGCACCAGAACGAGGAGCAGCGGCACCTGGCAGAGCGCGTGGACGCCTCGCTGCGCGCGGCCGAGGAGTTGCTCGATGGCCTGCTCGACGTGTCGCGGCTGGACGCCGGCGGCATGCGTCCGACGATCGAGGATTTCGACGCCAGCGTGCTGCTGCGCGAACTGGCCGCGCAGTACACCCCGGTCGCCGCCGGCCGCGGCCTGCGCATGCAGGTGTACGCACGGCCGATCTGGGTGCGCAGCGACCGCCGCCTGCTGCGCCGCGTGCTGCAGAACTTCCTCGCCAATGCGCTGCGCTACACCCGCCAGGGCCGCATCGTGCTGGGCATGCGCGGCCGCGGCGCGGCGCTGGAGCTGCAGGTGTGGGACACCGGCCCGGGCATTCCCAAGCACCACATGCAGCAGATCTTCGAGGAGTTCCAGCGCTACCAGCAGCCGTTCGACTGGGGCGAGCAGGGATTGGGTCTGGGCCTGTCGATCTGCCAGCGCATCTCGCGCCTGCTCGGCCACGACCTGGATGCGCGCAGCGCGGTCGGCCACGGCAGCATGTTCTCGATCGCCGTGCCGCGGGTGGCGCCGGTGCCGCAGAAGCAGCAGCGCCAGCAGCGCAGCGCCGCCAACAGCGACTCGCTGGCCGGGCTGCGCGTGCTGTGCGTGGACAACGATCAGGAAATCCTCGACGGCATGCGCGCGCTGCTCGGCCGCTGGCAGGTGGAGGTGATCTGCGCCAGCACCGTGGACGAGGCGCTGCTGCTGGCCGCGCGCGCGCCCAACGTGATGCTGGTGGACTACCACCTCCACGACCGCCTGGATGGCTTGGACACGCTGGACGCGCTGCGCGAAGCGATGGTCGGCCCGGTCGCCGGCGCGCTGCTCACCGCCGACGGGCGCGACGAACTGAAACTGCAGGCGCGAGAACGCGGCTACCGGCTGCTGACCAAGCCGGTCAAGCCGGCCTCGCTGCGCGCCTTCCTCACCGCGTATCACGATCCGATCAAGAGCGACTAGCGCCGGTTGGCGCGATCGCGCGATCGCGCGAGTGCGCGTTGCCGGGTGCGGCACTGCGCTGGCCGTGCGGCGAATTTGCGTATCCGCAGTGTGTGCGTCGTTTGTCCGCGACCGGCACGGCGTGCGTTGCGATTCGCGATCCGGCCCGGCTATGGTGGCAGCCCTTTCCGCCTGCCCTGCGTGGACCGCCAGCGCATGACCCCACCGGACGATTCCGCGATCCCGTCGCTGCCCGCCTTGCTGGCGGCATTGGAAGCCGGACAGGCGCAGGCGCTGGAGCAAGGCGCGCGCCGCTACCTGCAACATGCGCCCGGCGATGCGCTGGCCAGCAGTCTGCTGGCGATGAGCCTGCAGATGCAGGGCGATGCGGCGCAGGCGGCCGTGCTGTATCGCGCCCTGGCCGAGCGCCAGCCGCAGGATGTGGCGCACTGGAACAACCTGGGCACCGCCTTGCGCGAGGCGCGCGATTTCGCCGAGGCGCGGCAGGCGTATGCGCAGGCGCTCGCGCTGACGCCGGACGATCCGATGCTGCACCACAATCTGGGCTTGCTGGCGATGGGCAGCGGCGACTACGGCGCCGCCCGCGAGCATCTGCTGGATGCGCATGCGTTGGCGCCGGAATCGGCGCCACTGAGCGTCCACGCCGCGATGGCCTGCCACGAATGCGGCGACTTCCAGCGCGTGGAGGCGTTGATCGCGCACTGGCCGCAGTGGCCCGCACTGGATCCGGAGACCACGCTGGAACTGGCCTGGCTGCTGTCGCAGGCCGGCCAGACCGACGCGGCCTGCGCGATGCTACGCGCCTGCGCCGCCGGACCGATGCCGCAACCGGAACGCGCCTGGTCGCGTCTGGTGCTGGTGCTCGAACGCGTCAACCGGCTAGAGGAGGCGCGGCAGGCGGCCGCACAGTTGCCGGCGCCGGAGCGGATCGAGAATATGGACGCGCGCCACGATGCGATCAATGCGCTGGCAGTGCTGGCGATGCGCGACGGGCAATGGGACGCCGCGTACCGGCTGCTGCGCGACCTGCTGCCCGCCGGCGCGTCCATCGACGCGACCACCGACGCGACCACCGACATGCGCAAGCAGAGCAACCTGTTGTTCGCCATGGCCCGGGTCTGCGACCGCCTGGGTCGCCACGACGAAGCGCTGGCGGCATGCGCGCAGGGGCACGCCGGGCAGGTCGATGGCGTCGCCTCGCTGGTGCCCGAGCTGCTCGCGGCGGACGCGGCGCCGCTGCCGGTCGCGCGGCGGCGCTGGAATCCGGTGCGCTACGCTGCCGCGCCGCCGGTGTCGGGCCCGGACCGCGATGCGTCGCCGATCTTCGTGGTCGGTTTCCCGCGCTCCGGCACCACCTTGCTGGAACAGATGCTCGATGCGCATCCGCAGCTGTGCGCGATGGACGAGCGGCCGTTCCTGCAAGGGCTGGCCGAGCGCAGCGAGCGCCGCGGCCTGGCCTGGCCCGATGGCCTGGGCGAACTGGACGATGCCGCTTGCGTGGCCTTGCGCGCCGACTACTGGCAGTCGGTACGCGGCGTGGTGCAGCTGCAGCCCGGACAACGCCTGGTCGACAAGAATCCGCTGAACCTGCTGCGCCTGCCGCTGATCCAGCGTCTGTTCCCCAACGCGCACGTCATCCTGGCGCTGCGCCATCCCTGCGACGTGCTGTTGAGCTGCTACATGCAGGCGTTCCGCTCCCCGGCCTTCGCGGTGCTGTGTTCCAGCGCGCAACGTCTGGCGCAGGGCTATGCCGATGCGATGGCGTTCTGGCTCTACCACGTCGACCTGCTGCAACCGCGCGCGCTGGAACTGCGCTACGAAGACCTGGTCGCCGATCCGCAGGCGCAGGTCGCGCGCCTGGGCGGCTTTCTGGAGCTTGAACAACCGGAGCGCCTGCTGGAGTTCCAGCGCCATGCGCGCGCCAAGGGCTTCATCAGCACGCCTAGCTATGCGCAGGTGGTCGAGGGCATCAATCGCAAGGGCCTGGACCGCTGGCGCCCGTATCGCGACTTCTTCGAGCCGGTGCTGCCGCTGCTGCAGCCCTACCTGCAGCGCTGGAACTATCGCGTCGACTGATTCGGACACGCGGTTTCGCATGCCCAGGCGCCCATGGCGCCTTCGCCGTCCACCCGCGTGAACGCGCATGTTTTCGAACGATGTAGCGATTGTGCCAAGCGCTGGCGCAATGCGGCACATCAAAACAACACTTTTCTTATAAAAAACTAACAAGTGCTTGACGGTCCGGTTGGCCCGCAAGTCCGAAGCATCCAACGAAGACGTCGCGCCCAGCGCGATTCGAATCGGTTCACGTCCGCGTGCACCGCTGGCGTTCTGTTGCCCATCACATGAGGTTTTCCCAATGTCCGCACCAAAGAACAGACTCGCCCAGGCCATCTGCCTGGGATTGGCGGCGCTTCCCGCCGCTTCGCTCTACGCACAGAGCGCCGATACCGCTGCGACCTCCGCGAGCGGCGCGGTCGACCTGGACCGGGTCACCGTGACCGGCTCGCTGGTGCGGCGCGTGGATGTGGAAACGGCCAGCCCGGTCACCGTGGTCGATCGCCAGCAGATCCAGCAGAGCGGCAAGCAGACCCTCGGCGACCTGATGCAGTCGCTGCCCGGCATCGCCGGCGATGCGACCAACCCGCAGGTCAACAACGGCGGCGGCGACGGCGCCTCGACCGTGTCGCTGCGCGGACTCGGCGATCAGCGCACCCTGATCCTGATCGACGGCCACCGCATCCTCAACAACGACATCAACTCGATCCCGGCCAGCATGATCGACCATGTCGAAGTGCTGAAGGTCGGCGCCTCGGCGCTTTACGGCTCCGACGCCATCGGCGGCGTGGTCAACTTCATCCTGCGCAAGAACTTCGAAGGCGGCGAATTCGTCGCCAACTACGGCCAGGCCAGCCGCGGCGACGGCGCGCGCCAGGGCGGCGCCTTCACCTTCGGCAAGACCTGGGACCGCGGCAACATCGTGGTCGGCATCGACTACAACAAGCAGAAAGAGATCTCCTCGGCCAATCGCGCGTTCTCCAAGGACGCGATGTACCTGTCCAGCGGCAGCGTCTACAAGGGCGGTTCCAGCCGTACCCCGAGCGGTTACTACAAGCTGCCGGCGAGCACGCTGGCCGCCAACGGCTGCAGCGCGAACGGCGCGATGACCAGCGACGGCAGCGGCGGCTACAAGTGCTACTCCTCCTCCGACGCCTACAACTACCAGGCGCAGAACCTGCTGATGACCCCGCAGCAGCGCGTCAACAGCTTCGTGCTCGGCAGCTTCAACATCACCGACAAGGTGCAGGCCTACGTCAACGCCTACCACAACCACACGATGTCGCATTCGGCGATCGCACCGCTGCCGTTCGATGCGCAGAGCGACGGCATCACCATCGCCGCCGACAATCCGTACAACCCGTTCGGCGTGGAGTTCGGCCCCGACGGTTACGAGTACCGCACCCGCTTCAGCTCGCTGGGCCAGCGCGAAACCTTCTACGACACCGCCACCGACCAAGACGTGCTCGGCCTGAAGGGCAGCATCGGCGATACCAGCTGGGTCTGGGACGTCAACTTCAACTACGGCCACTACAAGCAGCGTAGCTGGAGCCACGGCTACGTGGACTACGCGGCGCTGCAGGATGCGATCGATGCGGGCGAAGTGAACATCTTCGACCAGACCGATGCCAACACCATCGACTGGATGAACAGCCACGAGTCGATCCCGCGTTACCAGACCACGAGCATCACCCGCCAGTGGGAAGCCAGCGCCAACGGCAGCGTGTGGGAGCTGCCGGCCGGCAGCGCGCAGCTGGCGGTCGGTGCGCTGTATCGCAAGGAGAGCCTGGGCTACACCGTCTCCAGCAATGCAGTGATCAACAGCGACAACACCTGCGACATCTCCTCCGAGGCCTGCTCCTCGCCGTTGAGCGGTTCCTTCAGCGTGAAGGAAGCCTATGCGCAGCTGTTCATCCCGGTGCTGGCGCAGTCCTCGCCGATCGGCGCGCTGAACGTCACCCTGAGCGATCGCTTCTCCGACTACAGCAGCGTCAGCTCGACCAACAACAGCGCCTCGTTCCAGCTGGAGTGGCGCCCGATCCACGACCTGATGGTGCGCGGCACCGTGGCGCAGGTGTTCCGTGCGCCAACCATCTACGATCTGTACCAGGGTCCGACCGCTAACTCGCCGACCTTCACCGATCCGTGCATCGACTACAGCGGCAGCGGCCACGAGAGCGCCTGCGAAGGCGTGGAGGCCGGCTGGACCGGCTCGGGCTTGTCGCAGACCAACGCGATCGTGTCCGGGGCGAGCTACGCCAACTACAACCTGAAGCCGGAGAAGGGCACCTCCTACGACTACGGCATCGTGTACAGCCCGGAGTCGGTACAGGGCCTGTCGCTCAACGTCGATTGGTGGAAGGTCAAGCTCGACGACCTGATCCAGTCGATCTCCGCGCAGACCGTCGCCAACATCTGCTACAACGACAACAGCAGCCCGTACTGCGGCTACATCCACCGTTATGCGGCAGGCACGGTCAGCGCCGGCAACATCGACTACATCGAAACCCCGGTGGTCAACATCGGCAAGCTGGACACCCAGGGCATCGACTTCGGCGCCAACTACGCCTTGCCGGAAACGGCTTTCGGCAAGTTCACCCTGGCCCTGGACAGCACCTACCTGCAGCGCTACGACATCGACACCGGCGACTCGGTGGTGCACATGGCCGGCAAGTACAACTCGTCCTACGGCAACTACGCACGCTGGCGCGCGCGTGGCCAGATCGGCTGGAAGCTGGGCAACTGGGACGCCACCTGGACCACGCGCTGGGTCGGCAAGATCCAGGTCGGCAGCACCGACCTGTCGGAGAACATGTCCGCCGATGCGGCAGACAAGGGCGTGGTGCTGAACTACGGCAGCTACATGTACCACGCGCTGCAGCTGGGCTACGACATGAGCGACGCCAACATCCGCTTCGACCTGGGCGTGGACAACCTGTTCAACAAGCAGCCGCCGGTGCTGTACCAGAACAACGTGTTGAACGCGAACACCGACGTGAGCACCTACGACACGGTCGGCCGCTACTACTGGATGCGCGCCACCTATCGGTTCTGAGGGATGCCGACCAGCGTCGCTTGCGGTAGCGAGGACGCGAGGTGGTGACATGCGGCGCGCCCAATCGGGCGCGCCGTTTTTCCTTGAGAGGACACCAATGAAAGCGAGCCATGCCGATCTCCGCCACTATGTCCGCGTCTACGATGCAGCGCTGGATGCCGGCTTCTGCAGCCGGCTGGTCGCGCAGTTCGAACGCACGTCGGCGCAGCACAGCCACAACGGTGTCGGTGCGCGTGCCGGCCTGGACGACAGCGCCTGGACCGAACTCAACGTGACCCGCGCGGCCGATCCGGCCTTCCAGGGCTTCTTCATCGAACAGGTGCGCGCGGCGCTGGCGCGCTACAACGCCGATCTGGGCCTGTCCGCGCCGGTGCCGTGGCGCCCGCGCCTGGCCGACCTGCGGATCAAGCGCTATCACGCCAGCGCCGGCGAGCGTTTCCAGCCGCATTTCGACGCCTGCGACGAAGAAACCGGCCGTTACCTGGTGCTGCTGTGGTATCTCAACGACGTCGCCGAGGGCGGGCAGACCCGCTTCGTCGACCTGGACCTGGAGGTCGCGCCGGGCGCCGGGCGCCTGCTGATGTTCCCGCCGTACTGGATGTACATGCATGCCGCGCTGCCGCCGCGCAGCGGCGACAAGTACATCCTCTCCACCTACCTGGAATTCACCGCCAAGCCAGCCCCATCGCCGCGCTGACGCCGGGCGAATCCAGCACCATGCCGGCGTCGCGATCCGCCGCCACCAATCCCCAATCCCGACTCCCCAATCCCGGCTTCACTGCAGATGCTCGTACAGGATGGTGCTGCCGATCGCGATCAGCAGCGCACCGCCGACGATCTCCGCGCGCTTGCCGGCCAGGCTACCGAGCACGCGGCCGAGCATGATGCCCAGGGTCACCATGGTCAGCGTGCACAGGCCGATGACCACCGCGACCTCGGCGATGTTCACCTCGAGGAAGGCCAGGCCGACGCCGACCGCCATCGCGTCGATGCTGGTGGCCAGGCCGGTCGCGGCCAGGTTCCAGAAGCCATGGCGCTTGGGCGCTTCGGCGGCGTCCTCGGGCGTCTCGGGCTTGAGCCCGGCGACGATCATGTGCACGCCGAGCGCGCCGAGCAGGCCGAACGCGATCCAGTGGTCGAACGCGGTCACGTACTTGGCCGCGGCCTGGCCCAGCAGCCAGCCCAGCACCGGGGTCAGCGCCTCGATGCAGCCGAAGATCAGGCCGGCGCGCAGTGCATCGCGCCACAGCGGCTTGCGCATGGCCGCGCCCTTGCCGACCGCCGCGGCGAAGGCGTCGGTGGACATGGCGATGCCGAGCAACAGAATCGAAAGAAACGACATGTGGGGGGCCGCGCCGGGGCAGAAGACGAACGACGAGCGCGCGCGCCCGGCTTTCGCCACGCAAGCTCGCCGCTGGTCTCGCCAACCGAGATGGCTGCCCGCACCACGGCGCAACGGCCGAGTGTGTTGATGCGGGCGCTGTCCGAAACACGCCGGACAGCAGGCTACTCCCCAAGGGACGCGCAGTCTAACAGCGGCAAATGCCGGCGAATACGCTTCGAACGCACGGGAACCTGCAGCTTTTTTTCTTAGCAGCGGCTATATGTGCGGCATGCCGACGGTACTGCGGCATGGGTGCGCCGAAGGCGATTCGGCAAGCCGATCCGGTGTGCAGCAGCAATCGCCGGGTATGCCGGCGATGGCCTGCGGTGTGCGAACAGCGGTCGCGGCTGAAGCCGCTCCTACAAGGGCCGAGGCTCAACGTCATCCCACTGTAGGAGCGGCTTCAGCCGCGACCGAAATCTTCAGGCGCCGCTAAAGCCGGGGAGCACGCCGACGAATGCCGCGACATGCAAACAACGGTCGAGGTTGAAACCCCGCCTATAAGTGGAGCCGCGCCGGCCTCGCGCGCAACGACAGGTCACGCCAAGCCGCGGTGAACCTCGGCACGCGCATCCACCAGAACGCAGCGCGCTCAATCCTCTTCCAGCGGCAGCACGATGGCGTCGCTGTCGATGGCCAGTTTGCCGGCCATCAGCACCGCCTGGGTGCGGTTGGTGACGCCGAGCTTGCGCAGGATCGCGGTGACGTGCGCCTTGATGGTGGCTTCGGATACGCCCAGGTCGTAGGCGATCTGCTTGTTGAGGCGGCCGGCGCCGAGCATCTGCAGCACGCGGAACTGCTGCGGGGTCAGTTCGCGCAGGCGCTGGCCGACCTCGCGTTCGGCGCGGTCGGTGGGCGGCAGGTTGTGCGCCTCCGGCGGCGCCCAGCGCTCGCCGTCCAGCACCGTGCTCAGGGCCAGGCCGATGGTGTCCGAATCGGCCGACTTGGGAATGAAGCCGAACGCGCCGTGGTCCAGCGCGCGGCGCATCACCGTCGGTTCCTCGCGTGCGGACACCACCACCACCGGCAACTGCGGGTGCAGCGCGCGCATGTGCACCAGCGCGCTGAAACCCTGCGCGCCGGGCATGTTGAGATCCATCAGCAACAGGTCGGCATCGGCGTGATGGTCGGCCAGCGCGTACAGCGCCTCGACGCTGTCGGCCTCGTACAGCTGCACCCCCGGCATCACCCGCTGCACCGCCCCGCGCAGCGCCTCGCGGAACAGGGGGTGGTCGTCGGCGATCAGCAGGGTGGGCATGGGGCGGGGATTCGGGATTGGGGGATTGGGGATTCGTGGAGCAACAGCAACAGCGGAGCGTGACCTCGTCAGGAGATTGGACGCGGGCAGGGGACCGCTTTGGCGAATCCCCAATCCCGACTCCCGAATCCCGGCTCTCAGCGCGTCAGTCGCTCGTTCACAAGCGAATCCACCACCGACGGATCGGCCAGGGTCGAGGTGTCGCCGAGCTGGTCGGGCGCGTTCTCGGCGATCTTGCGCAGGATGCGGCGCATGATCTTGCCCGAGCGGGTCTTGGGCAGGCCCGGCGCCCACTGCAGATGGTCGGGCGCGGCGATCGGGCCGATCTCCTTGCGCACCCAGGCCACCAGTTCCTTGTGCAGGGCTTCGCTCGGCTGCTCGTCCGCTACCAGGGTCACGTAGGCGTAGATACCCTGGCCCTTGATGTCGTGCGGGAAGCCGACCACCGCGGCCTCGGCCACCTTCGGGTGCGAGACCAGTGCGCTCTCCACCTCGGCGGTGCCGATGCGGTGGCCGGAGACGTTGATGACGTCGTCCACGCGGCCGGTGATCCAGTAGTAGCCGTCTTCGTCGCGGCGGCAGCCGTCGCCGGTGAAGTAGCTGCCCGGGTAGGTGCGGAAGTAGGTGTCGATGAAGCGCTGGTGGTCGCCATAGACGGTGCGCATCTGCCCCGGCCACGAGTCGCGCAGCACCAGGTTGCCTTCGGTGGCGCCTTCCATGATCTCGCCGTCGGCGTTGACCAGGGCCGGCTGCACGCCGAAGAACGGCAGCGTCGCCGAGCCGGGCTTGAGGTCGATCGCGCCGGCCAGCGGGGTGATCAGGATGCCGCCGGTCTCGGTCTGCCACCAGGTGTCCACGATCGGGCAGCGGCCGTCGCCGACCACATCGAAGTACCAGCGCCAGGCTTCGGGATTGATCGGCTCGCCGACGCTGCCGAGCAGGCGCAAGGACGCGCGCGAGGTGCGCTTGACCGGTGCCTCGCCCTCGCGCATCAGCGCGCGGATCGCGGTCGGCGCGGTGTAGAAGATCGTGACCTTGTGCTTGTCGATGACCTCCCAGAAGCGCGACACGTTCGGGTAGTTGGGCACGCCTTCGAACATCAGCGCGGTGGCGCCGTTGGCCAGCGGCCCGTAGACGATGTAGCTGTGGCCGGTGACCCAGCCGACGTCGGCGGTGCACCAGTAGATGTCGTCCTCGCGCAGGTCGAACACGGTCTCGTGGGTGTAGGCCGCGTACAGCAGGTAGCCGGCGGTGGTGTGCAGCACGCCCTTGGGCTTGCCGGTGGAACCGGAGGTGTAGAGGATGAACAGCGGATCCTCGGCGTTCATGCGCTCGGGTTCGCACTCGGCCGGCTGGCTGTCGACCACGTCGTGGAACCAGCGGTCGCGCGGGGCCTGCATGTCCACCGCGCCGCCGGTATGGCGCACCACCAGCACGGTTTCCACGGTGGTGGTGCCGGGCAGCTTCAGCGCCGCATCGACGTTGCCCTTGAGCGGGATCTTCTTGCCGCCGCGCAGGCCTTCGTCGGCGGTGATGATCAGCTTGCTGCCGCAGTCGATCACCCGGTCGGCGATCGAATTGGGCGCGAACCCGCCGAACACCACCGAGTGGATCGCGCCGATGCGCGCGCAGGCCAGCATCGCCACCGCCGCGTCGGGAATCATCGGCAGGTAGATGGTGACGCGGTCGCCCTTCTTGACCCCGAGCGCGCGCAGCGCATTGCCCAGGCGGCAGACGCGTTCGTACAGCTCGCGGTAGCTGACGGTGTAGGACGGCGCGTCCGCGCTGTCCGGCTCGAACAGCAGCGCGGTCTTGTCGCCGCGCGTGGCCAGCTGCCGGTCCAGGCAGTTGACGCTGGCGTTGAGCTCGCCATCGTCGAACCAGCGGATATGGAAATCGTCCAGGGCGAAGTTCACGTCCTTGATCCGGGTCGGCTTCTTGAACCAGTCCAGGCGCTCGGCGGCCTGGCCCCAGAACGCCTCCGGCTGTTCCACCGATTGCCGGTACAGGGTCTGGTACTGGGTCTTGTCGACCCGTGCCCGGGCGGCGAACTGCGGATCGACGGGGTAGATATCGGCCATGGTGCCCTCTGCAATGAACGGGGCGCCGCATGCGGCGGCGCGTCATGGCGCAGTTTGCCGCATTCACTGTTAAGCGCGCACGCGCCGGGCTTTAGACGATGGTCGTAAACCCCGCCCCGTTCGACTAATGGCCAATAGGCGCGGCCGGCCGCGGCGCGCACTGTGCACCCAGCCGTGCCTGCGCGCGGCGGACATCCATTATTCGGGAGGGAGTAATGAGCAACCGCATCGCATCCTTGGCACGGCGCCCGTTGGCCGCCGCGCTGTTCGTCGCACTGATCGCCCCAGGCGCGGCCTTCGCCCAGAGCGGCAAGACCCCGTCGGCGCGCGAACAGGCGCTGGAAGCCCGTGTGGCCGAGCTGGAGCGGCAGGTACAGCTGCTGCTGTCCTCGCAGCAACAGCAGCAGGGCCAGATCGCGCAGGCCCAGAGCGAGGTCGCCGCAGTGAAGTCGAGCCAGGCCACGGCACCGGCGGTGCCGGCCGGCAAGGCGCCGATCCAGGTGACCACGATCACCCCCGGCGCCGCGCCCGGCACCACGTTCAAGGTCGGCGGCTTCATCAAGGCCGATTTCCTGGCCACCCGCACCGGCGACGGCCAGCTCGCCGACGACGCCACCGGCCGCGCGCTGTACCTGCCCGGGCAGACGCCGGTCGGCGGCGGCAAGTCCGGCACCGACTACAACGCGCACGCCAAGTTCTCGCGGATCAACTTCGGCGTGGACAGCGTCACCGAGGGCGGCAACAAGGCCGGCGCGCTGGTGGAACTGGATTTCTTCGGCAATTCGCTGGGCACCCAGACCGCCACCAACACCTACGGCGCCACCCTGCGCCACGCCTACATGTACTGGAACCACTGGCTGGCCGGCCAGACCTGGTCCAACTTCATGGACCCGGCGGCGCTGCCGGAAGCGGCCGACTTCATCGGTCCCACCGACGGCGTGATCTTCGTGCGCCAGGCGCAGGTGCGCTACACCAACGGCGGCTTCAGCGTCGCCCTGGAGAACCCGGAAACCACCATCTACAACCGCAGCGCGACTGGCGTGATCACCAGCGCCAGCTCCGACCGCGGCGCGCTGCCGGACCTGACCGTGCGCTACGGCTGGAAGGGCGACTGGGGCAGCTTCGGCATCGGCGGCCTGCTCGGCCAGCAGAAGGTGGACAACCGCGCCACCGGCGCCGACGCCAGCAAGGTCTCCGGCGGCCTGACCCTGGGCGGCAAGTGGGTGGCGGGGGACAGCGACAGCCTGTTCTATCAGCTCAGCGGCGGCGAAGGCATCGGCCGCTACGTCGGCCTGGGCATCGCCCAGAACGCGGTCTACGACGCGGCCGACCGCGATCTGGACACGGTCGGCGTGGTCGCCGGCTACATCGGCTGGCGCCACGCGTTCTCGCCGAAGCTGCGCACCAACCTGATCTACGCGCGCAGCGACTACGACAACGACACCGCGCTGACCGGGCTGGGCGTGACCAAGAGCGTGCAGAGCATCCGCGGCAACATCTTCTATACGCCGATGCCCAAGGTCGATGTCGGCGCCGAGCTGATGTACGGCAAGCGCGAGATCGAAAGCGGCGCCAAGGGCGACATCACCCGCCTGCAGTTCACCACCAAGTACAGCTTCTGAGGCTGCGGCCGCGCGGCGCCCGGGAGGGCGCGCCGCGCGGCCGCGGACTCGCCCCGCACTCGCGACGGATCGCGCCACCCGACCATCTGACCGCCACCGCCACACCACCCGCTTCGGAGGGGAAGCTTCCTATGTCCAGCACCGCCATCAACCCGTCGGGTCAACCACTGACCAAGGGCCACAAGAAGGTCATCTTCGCCTCCAGCCTGGGCACCGTGTTCGAGTGGTACGACTTTTATCTCTACGGCTCGCTCGCCGCGATCATCGCCAAGCAGTTCTTCAGCGGGGTCAACGAGACCACCGGCATGATCTTCGCACTGCTGGCCTTTGCCGCCGGCTTCTTCGTGCGCCCGTTCGGCGCCGCGTTCTTCGGCAGCCTGGGCGACCGCATCGGCCGCAAGTACACGTTCCTGGTCACCATCCTGATCATGGGCATCTCCACCTTCCTGGTCGGCGTGCTGCCCAACTACGCCAGCATCGGCGTGGCCGCGCCGGTGATCCTGATCGTGCTGCGCCTGGCCCAGGGCCTGGCGATGGGCGGCGAATACGGCGGCGCGGCGACCTACGTCGCCGAACACGCGCCGCCGGGCAAGCGCGGTCTGTACACCAGCTTCATCCAGACCACCGCCACGCTGGGCCTGTTCCTGTCGCTGCTGGTGATCCTGGTGTGCCGTCTGACCCTGGGCACCGAAGCGTTCGAGGCCTGGGGCTGGCGCATCCCGTTCCTGGGC
This sequence comes from Xanthomonas sp. SI, assembly GCF_014236855.1. Lineage (NCBI taxonomy): Bacteria > Pseudomonadati > Pseudomonadota > Gammaproteobacteria > Lysobacterales > Lysobacteraceae > Xanthomonas > Xanthomonas sp. SI. The sequence goes on along the minus strand of NZ_CP051261.1, from coordinate 5,067,869 downwards.
TCGATCATCCTGCTCGGCGTGTCGGTGTGGATCCGCCTGCAGCTGAGCGAATCGCCGCTGTTCCAGCAGATGAAGGCCGAGGGCAAGGGTTCCAAGCAACCGTTCCGCGACAGCCTCAAGGACGGCAACTTCAAGCTGATGCTGATCGTGCTGCTCGGCGCCACCGCCGGCCAGGCGGTGGTCTGGTACGGCGGCCAGTTCTACGCGCTGTTCTTCCTGCAGAGCACGCTCAAGGTCGATCCGACCGTCTCTTACCTGCTGATCGCCGCGGCGCTGGCCCTGGCCACCCCGTTCTTCCTGTTCTTCGGCTGGCTGTCGGACAAGATCGGGCGCAAGAAGATCATCCTGTTCGGCTGCCTGCTGGCGGCGGTGACCTACATGCCGCTGTTCAAGGGCATCACCCACTTCGCCAACCCGGCGGTGGAAGAGGCGCGCAGCAAGTCGCCGGCGCAGGTGCTGGCCGATCCGGCCACCTGCAGCTTCCAGTTCGATCCGGTGGGCGTGCGCAAGTTCACCAGCTCCTGCGATGTGGCCACCGCCGCGCTGACCAAGGCGGGCGTGCCGTACGAAGTGCAGCCGGCCGCGCCGGGTTCGCTGGCGCAGGTGCGCATCGGCGGCAGCCAGGTCGCGTCCTACGAGGCCGCCGGTCTGAGCAAGGCCGACGCCAAGCCCAAGGCCGACGCTTTCGGCAAGGAGCTCAAGGGCGCGCTGACCGCCGCCGGCTATCCGGAGAAGGCCGACACCGCGCGCATCAACATCCCGATGACGATCCTGCTGCTGTGGGTGCTGGTGATCTACGTGACCATGGTCTACGGCCCGATCGCCGCGTTCTTGGTCGAGCTGTTCCCGACCCGCATCCGCTACACCTCGATGTCGCTGCCGTACCACATCGGCAATGGCTGGTTCGGCGGCTTCCTGCCGGCGATCTCCTTCGCCCTGGTGGCCGGTACCGGCAACATCTACTACGGCCTGTGGTATCCCATCGGCATCGCGCTGATGACCCTGGTGCTGGGCACGCTGTTCCTGCGCGAAACCCGCAACGTGGACATCACCAAGTAAGCGCACTTGTGCTTGCGCCGGATGCGTCCGGCACTGCGACGCCGGCCTCGTGCCGGCGTCGTCGTTTGCGCGGTCCGCCGGCGGCGCCGGAATCGGCGGCGGCGTGCGCTTACCATGCGCGCTGGACACACACGCAGATCGCCGCATGCGCTACCGCTGGATCCTGTTCGACGCCGACGACACGCTGTTCCGCTTCGATGCCTATGCCGGCCTGCAGCGCATGTTCGCCGGTTACGGCGTGGCCTTCGCCGAGCAGGATTTCGCCGACTACACCGCGCTCAACCGGCCGTTGTGGGTGGAGTACCAGAACGGCGCGATTACCGCGCTGCAGCTGCAGCAACGTCGCTTCGCGTCTTGGGCGCAACGCCTGCAGACCGCGCCGGAGACCTTGAACGCGGCGTTCCTGGCGGCGATGGCCGAACTGTGCGCGCCGCTGGACGGCGCGGTGGCGCTGCTCGACGCGCTGCGCGGACGCGCACGGCTGGGCCTGATCACCAACGGCTTCACCGCGCTGCAGCAGGCGCGGCTGCTGCGCACCGGCCTGCACGACCGCTTCGATGTCGTCGCCATTTCCGAACAAATCGGCGTGGCCAAGCCGCACCCGGGCATCTTCGCGCACGCGCTGGCGCAACTGGGCGATCCGCCGCGCGCGCAGGTGCTGATGGTCGGCGACAACCCGCACGCCGACATCGCCGGCGGCCTGGCCGCGGGCCTGCACACCTGCTGGGTCAACGCGCACGGCCTGCCGGCGCCCGAGGGCATCGTGCCGCACTACGAAGTGGCGACGCTGGCGCAGTTGCAGGATTTGCTGCTCGGGGAGGCATGACCGCTGGTGTTGCACCGCGCGCCGCCGCCGAAGCGCTTCAGCGCTTTCTGTAGGGGCGGCTTCAGCCGCGACCCACAGGCTCGGCGCACATCATGCTTGCTGGGGCAGGGAACCAAGCTCTCGCAGGATGCCAGCGACACGCATCCGGATGCCGGACCCCGTTGGGGTGACGCCCCTCCGACACGCACAGCGCGCCGATCGACCCCTCGTGGGAGCGACTTCAGTCGCGACGCGGCAAACCCTCAAGCACCTGCCAATCACGCTTCGGCATCGCCGCCACCATGGCCTGCCGACGCTACGCCCTGTATGGCTGAAGCGCACGCTGTAGGAGCGGCTTCAGCCGCGACACCCCGCGTCGGCGCAAGCCATGTTCGCTGGGGCAGGGATCGAAGCCCATGCAGAATTGCCAGCGGCACGCCTCCGCACGCCGGACACCGTCGGGGGCTGAAGCCCCTCCGACACGCAAAGCGCGCCGATCGACCCCTTGCGGGAGCGACTTCAGTCCCGACGCGGCAACCCTCAAGCACTTGCCAATCACGCTCTGGCATCGCCACCACCATGGCCGGCCAACGCCACACTCTGTCCTGCACCACCCACATCGAGCCATACGTGGGCATCGTATAGTGCGCCCATGCCCATTTCCGACCCCGCTTCCCACAGCGCCGACACGCCGCTTGCCGACCTGCCGGCCACCCTGCAGCGGCTGCGCACGGCCTGGCAGGCGGCCAAGCCCGACCAGGCGCAGCGCCGCGACGACCTGCAACGTCTGCGCGCGGCACTGAAGCGGCGCCTGCCGGAAATGGCCGACGCCATCGCCGCCGATTTCGGCCATCGCTCGCGCCACGAATCGCTGCTCGCCGACGGCATGACCGTGCTCGGCGAGATCGATCACCTGCTGCGCCACCTCAAGCGCTGGATGCGGCCGCAGCGCGTGGGTGCCGGTTGGCGGCTGTGGCCGGCGCGCGCCGAAGTGCGGCCGGTGCCGGTCGGCGTGGTCGGGGTGATCGCGCCTTGGAACTATCCGGTCAACCTGGCGCTGATCCCGCTGGCCACCGCGATCGCGGCCGGCAACCACGTCTACCTGAAACCGTCCGAGCACACCCCGCGCACCGCGCAGTTCCTGCAGTCGCTGCTGGCCGAGGTATTCCCGCCGCAACGCGTGGCGGTGGCGTTGGGCGCGGCCGAGGTGGCCGGCGCCTTCGCCGCGCTGCCGCTGGACCATCTGGTGTTCACCGGCTCCACCGCGGTTGGGCGCAAGGTGATGGCCGCCGCCGCGCCGAACCTGACCCCGCTGACCCTGGAACTGGGCGGCAAGTCGCCGGCCATCGTCTGCGCCGACTACCCGCTTGAGCAGGCCGCCGCGCGCTTGGCCAGCGGCAAGTGGTTCAACGCCGGGCAGACCTGCATTGCGCCGGACTACGTGCTGATCGACGCCGGCCGCAGCGCGGCGCTGGTGCAGGCGCTGCGCGCGCAGGTGCTGGCGCGCTACGGCGACTTCGCTGCGGCCGACGACTACACCCGCATCGTCAACGAAGGCCAGTACCGGCGCCTGCGCGGCTACCTGGACGACGCGCGCGCGCGCGGGCTGGAAGTCGTCGAACTGGCCAGCATCGAACCCGAGCGCGCCGAACGCGAACGCCTGATCGTGCCGACCGTGGTGCTGCAGCCCGGCGACGACGCATTGCTGATGCAGGAGGAGATCTTCGGCCCGATCCTGCCGCTGCGCAGTTACCGCACGCTGGACGAGGCGATCGCAATGGTCAACGGCCGCGACCGGCCGCTGGCGCTGTATCCCTTCAGCCACGACCGTGCGCAGGTGGAGGCGATCCTGCACGCCACCGTCGCCGGCGGCGTCACCGTCAACGACAGCCTGCTGCACTTCGCCGCCAACGCGCTGCCGTTCGGCGGCATCGGCCCCAGCGGCATGGGCGCCTACCACGGCCGTGCTGGCTTCGACGCCTTCAGCAAGGCGCTGCCGATTTTGTGGCAGTCGCGCTGGGCCGCCAGCGATCGACTCAAGCCGCCGTACACGAAGATCGCGCGGCTGATCGATCTACTGCTGCGCTGATCGCGCAGGCCTGGACGCCTGCCACGTCCACGGCCGCTTCGAACCCGAGACGGACGCCGCGGCGCGCGATCCGCCGGCGCAGGCGCATGCGTGGCGACCGGCCGTCGATCGAGGCACTGGCGCCACTGCTGGAGTCGCCGATCCTGGCCATCGCCGATCCAGCCTATGCGGCGCTGGCGCCTGGCGGGCGCTGCAGGATTGGCCGTGGCGGCGGGCAACGGTCAAAATACCCGCCAGCCGCCCCGTTATGGATTTCCCCTTGAAGATCGCCTCCTGGAACGTCAACTCGCTCAACGTGCGCCTGCCGCACCTGCAACAGTGGTTGGAGGCGTTCGCGCCGGACGTGGTCGGCATCCAGGAAACCAAGCTGGAAGACCACAAGTTCCCGGACGCGGCGCTGGCCGCGGCCGGCTACCGCAGCGTGTTCGCCGGGCAGAAGACCTACAACGGCGTGGCGATCCTGTCGCGCGCGCCGCTGAGCGAGGTGCAGATCGGTGTGCCCGGGCTGGACGACGCGCAGCAGCGGGTCATCGCCGCGACCGTCGGCGATCTGCGCATCGTTAACCTGTACGTGGTCAACGGCCAGGACGTGGGCACCGACAAGTACGCCTACAAGCTGCGCTGGCTCGAGGCGGTGCACGACTGGCTCGCCGCCGAACTGCAGCGTCATCCGCGCATGGTGGTGCTGGGCGACTTCAACATCGCCCCGGACGCGCGCGACGTGCACGATCCGCTGGTGTGGAGCGACAACCACATCCTCACCTCCACCGCCGAGCGCGGCGCGCTGCACAAGCTGCAGGCGCTGGGCCTGTACGACGGCTTCCGTCTGCACCACGAAGACGGCGGCATCTTCAGCTGGTGGGACTACCGCCAGGCAGGCTTCCGCCGCGACCTCGGCCTGCGCATCGACCTGACCCTGGTCTCCGACGCGCTGAAGGCGCACACGCGCGCGGCCGGCATCGACCGCGCACCGCGCACCTGGGACCGCCCCAGCGACCATGCGCCGGCCTGGATCGAACTGGACGAGGCCAGCGCATGAACGAACGTCATCCGCGCCGCTGTATCGACAAGGTCGGCGACACTGTCATCGCGCCGCTGCACCGGCTCAGCTGCCACTGCGGCGCGGTACAGATCGACCTGGAACTGCCGCACGGCATCGTCGATCCGCGCCGCTGCAACTGTTCGCTGTGCCGGCGCCGCGGCGCGATCGTCGGCTCGGTGCCGTTGGCCGCACTGCACGTGCGCGAGGGGGGCGACGCGCTGCGTCTGTACAGCTTCAACACCCATACCGCGCAACATTATTTCTGCGGCGTGTGCGGGATCTACACGCATCACCAGCGCCGCTCCGATCCCAGCGAATACGGCTACAACGTCGGCTGCCTGGAAGGCGTGGATCCGTATGCGCTGGCCATCGCGGTGCCGGTCAGCGACGGCGTGCATCATCCTGCCGACCGCGCCGCCTCGTGAGCGGCGCCGCAAACGCAAACGCCCGGCGAACCGGGCGTTTGCACACACCTGCGGGGGCGTTGGCGCTTAGCGCGCGCGGCCGCGGGTGAACAGGTTGACGATGGCCAGCAGGATCACCGCGCCGATCAACGAGTACAGGAACGTCCACAGCGTGATCGCCTGGTTGATGCCGCCGCCGAACAACCAGCCGGCGATCAACGCGCCGACGATGCCGACGACGATATTCAGGATGATGCCCTGCTGTGCGTCACGGCGCATGATGATGCTGGCCAGCCAGCCCACGATGCCGCCGACGATCAACCAGATGATGATGCCCATGGGTAAGACTCCTCGGTTCTGCCCACACCGGGAGCGGTGTGGCGTGCGCCATTTAAGGAGCGCTGCCGTGAAGCGCCCGTGTACCCAGGCAGGCCTGTCGCAGCGGCCATTGTGCTTTGTGGACGCAGCGTGAGCGGTCCCGCCGACGCACCGTTGCGCCCGGATCCACCGGATTGGCGGTTCGGCCCGGTGGCGCTGTGGCTGCGCACGCATCCGCCGCGCACGCCGGGCGAGGCGCAGGCGCGGCGTCTGCTGTCCGCCGAACTGGCCACGCCGGAGGCGCAACTGCCGCTGCGCCGCGACGAACGCGGCCGGCCGTGGCTGCACGCGCCGCTGGCGCATGTCGGTGCCGGCTGGAGCCACAGCGGCGACTATCTGCTGGTGGCGATCGGCGCGCACACGCGGCTGGGCGTGGACATCGAACACCAGCGCGCGCGGCCGCGGTTGCTGGAGCTGGCCCAACGTTTCTTCCATCCCGACGAGGTCGTGACGTTGCAGGCGCTGGCCGAACCGGCACGCGAAGCGCTGTTCTTCCGCCTGTGGTGCGCCAAGGAAGCGCTGCTGAAGGCGCACGGGCACGGGCTGTCGTTCGGGCTGCACCGGCTGCGCTTCGCCGAAGACGCCGATGGCGTGCTGCAACTGGCCTGGTGCGACCCGGCGCTGGGCGTGGCCGCGCGCTGGCAGGTGCATGAGTGGGTACCGGCGCCCGGCTATCGCGCCGCGCTTGCCTGGTATCCGCTCGAGTCGACATAGCGCCCCCAATCCCTTGTAGGAGCGGCTTCAGCCGCGACAGGTTCTACAGGGATAGAGAGTGCCTGTCGCGGCTGAAGCCGCTCCCACAACGAAGCGGCAGCGCGCCGGTTGCATCCGCCGCCGCGGCTCATGCCTCCACCGCACCGGCGCGGCCGTTGCAGGTCACCGGCCGATGGCGTTTCCTGGAGATCCGGCATGCCGCTGCACCACGACCGCAATGAACCGCTGCGGATCATCGGCCGCGATGATGTCGGCTACATGGCGGTGACGGTGGCGGCAGCTGCGATAATCGGGCGATGAATGACGCCTCCCTTCCCGACTCCGTCCGCGCCGCGCTCGACCAGGGCCTGCGCGCGCAAGGCCTGGACGCCGCCGCGCTGGCGCCGCCGCTGCTGGCCTACCTGGCGCTGCTGGCGCGCTGGAACCGCACCTACAACCTCACCGCGGTCCGCGACCCGCACGAGATGGTGACCCGGCATTTGCTCGATTCGCTGGCGATGCAGCCGTTCGTGGAAGCCGGCACGCTGGCCGACCTGGGCACCGGCCCCGGCCTGCCCGGCATCCCGCTGGCGATCGCGCGGCCGCAGCTGCGGGTGACCCTGGTCGAGAGCAACGGCAAGAAGGCGCGGTTCCTGCGCGAGGCGGTGCGCCAGCTGCGCCTGGACAACGCGCGCGTGGCCGAATCGCGCGCCGAGGCGGTGGACGAACCCGGCGCCTACGATTTCCTGACCGCGCGCGCGCTGGACACGCTGGCCGGCATCGTCGCCGTCGGCGGCCACCTGCTGCGCCCGGGCGGGCGGCTGCTGGCGATGAAGGGCCTGCGCCCGGACGAGGAGATCGCCGCGCTGCCGCCGGGCTGGGTGGCGCAGGCGGTGCACCCGCTGCAGGTGCCGGGGCTGGGCGCGGACCGCCACCTGGTGGTGGTCGAGCGCGGCTGAGCCGCCGGGCGGGGCCGGCGCGCCGACGCCGATTTCCGCCCCAGGGGGGTGTGACCGCATAATGCCCGGTCCCACCCATCGCCGACGAGGCTCCCGCATGGCCCGCATCATCGCCATCGCCAACCAGAAAGGCGGCGTCGGCAAGACCACCACGGCGGTCAACCTGGCGGCGGCGCTCGCGCGCCAGCCGCAGCGCGTGCTGCTGGTGGACCTGGATTCGCAGGGCAACGCGACGATGGGCAGCGGCATCGACAAGCGCGAGCTGGCCGCGTCCACCTGCGACGTGCTGCTGGGCGAAAGCAGCGCCGCGCAGATCCGGGTGACCGCGCCGGAAGGCTTCGACCTGCTGCCCGGCAACATCGACCTGACCGCCGCCGAGATCCAGCTGATGGACCAGCCGGCGCGCGAGCAGCGGCTGAAGACCGCGCTGGCGCCGCTGCGCGAGGAGTACGACTTCATCCTGATCGACTGCCCGCCGGCGCTGTCGCTGCTGACCCTGAACGCGCTGACCGCCGCCGACTCGATCATCGTGCCGATGCAGTGCGAGTACTACGCGCTGGAAGGGCTGACCGCGCTGCTGGAGACCATCGAAGCGCTGCGCGCCAACCTCAATCCGACGCTGGAGATCGAAGGCGTGTTGCGCACCATGTTCGACGTGCGCAACAACCTGGCCAACGCGGTGTCGGCGGAGCTGACCAACCATTTCGGCGACAAGGTGTTCCGCACCATCGTGCCGCGCAACGTGCGCCTGGCCGAGGCGCCCAGCCATGGCCAGAGCATCGTCGGCTACGACCGCACCTCGCGCGGCGGCGTGGCCTACCTGGGCCTGGCCGGCGAGATCGTGCGCCGTCGCAACGAACGCAACAGGCCCGCCCCGGCCATGGAGAGCTACTGATGACCGCCAAGCCCCCCGCCCTCGGAGCGAAGAAGCGCGGCCTGGGCCGTGGCCTGGAAGCGCTGCTGGGACCGAAGGGCGGCGCTACGGCCGCGCCGGCGCCCGACGACGCAGCGCAGCCGGGCGAGAGCCTGCGCCAGTTGCCGGTCGGGCAGCTGCAGCCGGGCAAGTACCAGCCGCGCCAGGAAATGGACGAGGGCAAGCTGCAGGAGCTGGCCGAGTCGATCAAGGCGCAGGGCGTGATCCAGCCGATCGTCGCCCGCGAGCTGGCGCCGGGCAGGTTCGAGATCGTCGCCGGCGAACGCCGCTGGCGCGCCTCGCAGCTGGCCGGGCTGAGCGAAGTGCCGGTGGTGGTGCGCGAGCTCGACGACCGCACCGTCATCGCCATGGCGCTGATCGAGAACATCCAGCGCGAGGACCTCAATCCGCTCGAAGAAGCGCAGGCGCTGCAGCGGCTGATCGACGAATTCGCGCTGACCCACGCCGAGGCCGCCGAAGCGGTGGGCCGCTCGCGCGCCTCGGTGTCCAACCTGCTGCGCCTGCTGGAGCTGCCGCCGGCGATCCGCGCGCTGCTCGAGGCCGGGCGCCTGGAAATGGGCCATGCGCGCGCGCTGCTGACGCTGTCGCCGGACCTGGCCAGCCGCCTGGCCTCCGACGCCGCCGACCAGGGCTGGTCGGTGCGCGAGGTCGAGCACCGCGCGCAGCAGTTCGCCGCCGGCAAGGTGCCCAGCAACCGCAAGGCCAAGCCCGGCCGCGTCGCGCCGCAGGCCGACATCGCCTCGCTGGAGACCGAGCTGTCCGAATCGCTGGGCACCAAGGTCGCCATCGCCCACGGCCGCGGCGGCAAGGGCAAGCTGGTGATCCACTACACCGACCTGGACACGCTCGACGGCGTGCTGGAGCGGTTGCGCGGCAAGGTCGGCTGAGCCGCCGCCGCTGTCGATCCACATGACGTCCGCCCTCGTCCCCGCAATCGCGCAAGGCGCCCGCCGATGACGGTGCTGGTCACCGGCGCGGCCGGCTTCGTCGGCGCCTATACCTGCCGTGCGCTGGCAGCGCGCGGCGAGACGGTGGTGGGGCTGGACAACTACAACGACTACTACGACCCGCAGCTCAAGCGCGACCGCGTCGCCGCGCTGTGCCCGCAGGTCGATATCCGCCCGCTCGACCTCACCGACCGCGACGGCCTGACCGCGCTGTTCGACGAGATCCGCCCCGAGCGCGTGGTGCACCTGGCCGCGCAGGCGGGCGTGCGCTATTCGCTGCAGAACCCGTACGCCTACGTCGACAGCAACCTGGTCGGCTTCGTCAACGTGCTGGAGCTGTGCCGGCACCGCGGCGTGCAGCACCTGGCCTATGCCTCGAGCAGTTCGGTGTACGGCGATTCGGCGACGCCGCCGTTTTCCGAAGACCAGCGCATCGACCAGCCGCGCTCGCTGTACGCGGCGACCAAGGCCGCCAACGAGCTGATGGCCTACACCTATGCGCAGCTGTACGGCCTGCGCGCCACCGGCCTGCGCTTCTTCACCGTGTACGGCCCGTGGGGCCGGCCGGACATGGCGCCGCTCCTGTTCAGCCGTGCGGTGCTGGCCGGGCGCCCGATCGAGGTGTTCAACCACGGCCGCATGCGCCGCGACTTCACCTTCGTCGCCGACATCGTCGCCGGCGTGCTCGGCGCGCTCGACCACCCGTCCACCGACGCGGTGCCGCACCGCGTGTTCAACCTGGGCAACCACACCCCGGTCGAACTGGAGCGCTTCATCGGCGTGATCGAGGCCGCCGCCGGCCGCGCCGCCGAGAAGGTGTACAAGCCGATGCAGCCGGGCGACATGGTCGAGACGATGGCCGATACTGCGCGCGCCCACGCCGCGTTCGGCTTCGATCCGAGCACCCCGATCGAGGTCGGGCTGCCGCAGGTGGTGCAGTGGTGCCGCGAGTATTTCGGCGCCGCGGCCTGAACCTTCAGCCCCGGGTCACCGGCCCGGGGCACAATGCGCGGTCTTTTTGCGTCGTTGTCGCCGTTCCCCGCGTTTTCCCATTGCGTTGCCGTCGAGCCTAATCGAGCCATGAACCAGCCTTCCCTTTCTGTCGTCGTCCCGGTGTTCAACGAGCGCGACAACGTGCCGCCGCTGGTGGCCGAGATCGTCGCTGCACTGCGCGGCGTGACCGACTTCGAGATCGTCTACGTCGACGACTATTCGCGCGACGACACCCTGGCGGTGCTGGACGGGCTGAAGGCGAGCACGCCGGAGCTGCGGGTGCTGCATCACGTCACCCAGAGCGGGCAGAGCACCGCGGTGCGCAACGGGGTCAAGGCCGCGCGCGGCGCGTGGATCGCCACCCTCGACGGCGACGGCCAGAACGACCCGGCCGACATCCCCAAGCTGCTCGCCGCGCGTAGCGCCGCGGACGCGCAGGTGAAGCTGTTCGCCGGCTGGCGCGTGTCGCGGCAGGACTCGGGCAGCAAGCGCTGGGCCTCCAAGTGGGCCAACGCGATCCGCGCGCGCATGCTGCGCGACGACACCCCCGACACCGGCTGCGGCATCAAGCTATTCGAGCGCGAGGCGTTCCTGGACCTGCCGTACTTCGACCACATGCACCGCTACCTGCCGGCGCTGATGCAGCGCGCCGGCTGGCAGACCCTGAGCGTGCCGGTGAACCACCGCCACCGCACCTCGGGCGTGTCCAAGTACAACAACCTCAACCGCGCGCTGGTCGGCATCCGCGACCTGCGCGGCGTGGCCTGGCTGATCGCACGCAGCCGCCGCACCGTGGTGCAGGAGCGCTGAGATGGAGTCGCATTTCCTCAACGAACCGATCCAGGCGCTGTACTGGACCGGGCTGCACGTCACCGGCTGGAAGCTGATCGGCTACGTCGGCGCGCTGATGTTCGGCGGCCGCTGGCTGGTGCAGTTCGTCGCCTCCAAGCGCGCCGGCAAGCCGGTGATCCCGCGCATGTTCTGGTACATGAGCGTGGTCGGCAGCCTGATGACGCTGAGCTACTTCCTGTTCTCGGCCAAGCAGGACTCGGTCGGCGTGCTGCAGAACCTGTTCCCGGCCTTCACCGCGTTCTACAGCCTGTACCTGGACATCAAGCACCGCGGCTGGCACCGGGATCGCGCTTCGCATTGACGTTCGCGCGGTAGTGCTTCCCAGTTCCGGTGGGGATCTTGTCGCGGCTGAAGCCGCTCCTACAGGGAATCATGCTCTTCTGTAGGAGCGGCTTCAGCCGCGACCGCTTTTGCTCCCGCATGCGCCGGCAGCCAGATCGCATCCCAATACGGATAATCGCCCAAGCGACGCACCAGGCCGGCGCGCAATGGATTGGCCACGATGTAGCGTGCCGCGGTCAGCATGTCATCCTCGCGCCGTAGTGCGCGATCATGGAAGCCCGGCGACCACACCCTGCCGCCGCGGCCGCGTGCGCGATTCACCGCATGCGCGCATCGGCCCTTGGCGTGTTGCATCGCTTCTGACAGCGTCGCGCGCGGACCCAGTTCGATCAGGCCGTGCCAATGGTCGGGCATCAATACCCAGCACAGCAGTTGCACCTGCGGCCAGCTGGCGGGCGCGGAAAGGCAGGCAGCCGCTGCACGTGCGCAACGCCAGTCCGAGAACAGCGTTGCGCGTTGGAAGGTCACCACCGTCAACAGATAGGTACGCCCGCCCTCATCATGGCGGCCGCGGCGCAATGCGGCATTTCCTGGAAAATGAGCGAGCGGAGGCATGGCGTGCAGCGTGCCCGCAGGAGCGAGCGACGCCTATCGGCCGAAGTCAGTGCGCCGTGTCGGGAAATGCCCTGCGTCGCGCGGACGGATGCCCGGGGTCGCGCGTTGCGTGGAAGCAGGACTTCCGGCCCACCCCCTGCCGCACGCGGGATGCGATCATCGGGATCTCGTTCCCACTGCCTGTCGCCGCCCATGCCGATCGCCAAGACCCCGCTGGCCGCTTCCCTGTTGCTCGCGCTCGCACTCGCCACGCCGGCGCTGGCCGCAGCGCCGGCCGTACCGCCGGCGGCGGCCACCGCCTCCGCGGCCGATGCCCGCTTCCAGGCCATCTACGAAAAAGAGTGGAAGTGGCGGCAGGCGCAGGTCGGGCAGGCCGACGAGGACAGCGACAGCAGCGGCGACAACCAGCAGCTACCCGACGTCGGCGCGGCGGCGCAGGCGGCGCGGCTGAAGGTGTGGGACGACGTGCTGCGCCAGCTCGACGCGATCGACCCGGCGCAGCTGTCGGCCGACAACCAGGTCAACCTGGCGGTGTACCGCCCGCAGATCGAGAACCTCGCCGCCGCGGTGCGCCTGCGCGCCTACGAGATGCCGTTCAACTCCGACAGCTCGTTCTGGTCCGACCTGGGCTTCATGGCGCGGCGCACGCTGCGCACCCCGGCCGAGTACCGTGCCTACATCGCGCGGCTCAACGACGTGCCGCGCTACTTCGGACAGCAGACCGACAACATGCGCGCCGGCCTCAAGCGCGGCTTCAGCGTGCCGCGCGCGGTACTGGAAGGGCGTGACGGTTCGATCGCCAACGTCGCCGAGCTCAAGGATCCCACCGCGGCCGCGCTGTACGCGCCGTTCAAGCAGCTGCCGGCGCAGATCCCGGCCGCCGAGCAGCAGGCGCTGCGCGAGCAGGCGCAGGCGGCGATCCGCGACAAGGTGATCCCGGCATACGCGCAACTGCTGCGCTTCTATCGCGAAGAGTACGTGCCGCAGGCGCGCACCACGCTTGCCGCCGAAGCGCTGCCCGACGGCAAGTCTTACTACCAGCAGCAGATCCGCGAATACACCACGCTGGAGATGCGCCCCGAGCAGATCCACCAACTGGGCCTGCAGGAAGTGGCGCGGATCCAGAAGGAGATGGACGCGATCATCCAGCAGGTCGGCTTCAAGGCGCCGACCGGGCAGCAGACCTTCCCGGCGTTCCTGCAGTTCCTGCGCACCGATCCGCAGTTCTACGTCAAGACGCCGCAGGAACTGCTCGATCGCGCGGCGTGGATCGCCAAGCGCGTGGACGGCGAAGTCGGCAAGTTCATCGGCACGCTGCCGCGCGGGCGCTTCACCATCGTGCCGGTGCCGCCGGAGATCGCGCCGTTCTGGACCGCCGGCCGCGGCGGGGTGGGCACCTACTGGCTCAACACCTACAACCTGCCGTCGCGCCCGCTGTACAACCTGCCGGCGCTGACCCTGCACGAATCCTCGCCGGGCCACTCGCTGCAGGGCGCGCTGGCCGAAGAGCAGGGCGCGCAGCCGGCGTTCCGCCGCGAGAACTACATCTCCGCCTACGGCGAAGGCTGGGCGCTGTACACCGAGAAGCTGGGCAAGGAGATGGGCATCTACGAAACCCCGTACGAGGATTTCGGCCGGCTCAGCTACGAAATGTGGCGCGCCTGCCGGCTGGTGATCGACACCGGCGTGCACCACAAGGGCTGGACCCGCGAGCAGGCGCTGGCCTACCTGCGCGAGCACACCGCGCTCAGCGAGCACGAAGTCACCACCGAGGTCGATCGCTACATCTCCTGGCCGGGGCAGGCGCTGAGCTACAAGCTCGGCGAGATCGCCATCGTCAAGCTGCGCGCCGAGGCCGAGCACGAACTGGGCGCGGACTTCGACATCAAGGCCTTCCACGACGCCGTGCTGAAACAGGGCTCGGTGCCGCTGCCGGTATTGCAGCAGCAGGTGCGCGCGTTCATCGCCGAGAGCAAGCAGCAGGCCGCCGCGCGCAAACCCACCGCGACAAAGCCCGAATAACCGCCGCGCGCGCTTCCTTCTCCCACCGGGAGAAGGTGGCGCGCAGCGCCGGATGAGGGTACGACCGCCAGCCTGGCGTGGGGGCAAGAACCTGCGCCGGATGAAGGGACGACCGCCAGCGCTGCATGGGAGCGCACGAGCCCGTGCCGGATGAGGTAAGGCCCCAGCGCGGCAGGAGGATGCAACCCCCCGCGCCGGATGAAGCACGACCATCACCGCCGCACGAAGGCGCATCCGCTTTCCGCCCGTGCCGCGCCGCTCATTCCCCCACCTGCGATTGTGTAACCCCACCCGCATCGCTAGGCTGGCGCCATGTCCATCCGCCGTGCCCGCCTGCTCCACCCCTTGCTGCGCCTGATGGCGCTGGCGATGCTGGCGCTGGGCGTGTTGGTGGCGCCGGTGGCCTGCGCGCTGGGCGATGTGCATGCCTTGGCGCACGACCAGGCGCACGTGGACGAAGACGCGCCGCACCGCGGCGACGGTGATGGCGCCGGCGAACGCGATGGCGCCGGCCTGCTGCACGCGCTGATGCACAGCGGCTACTGCCACGGGCAGAGCCCGGCGCTGTTGTCGTCGCTGATCTGGCAGGGCTTGCCGTTGGCCGCGCAGCCGCGCCCAGCCGCCGCGCACCAGGACTACCGCTCGCACCTGCTGGACACCCCGCTGCGACCTCCGATCGCGGCTTGATGCACCGCCGGCGCCTGCCGGCCCGTCCATCGATCCCCGAATCCGGAGAAGTCCCATGTGGTTGCGACTGGCGGCTGTTGCCGCCTTCGCGGTCGCGCCCTGCGCGTGGGCGCAGGCCGTGCCGCCCGATGCTGTGCTCACCCTGGACGACGCCTTCGCCCGCGTCGCCCAGACCCATCCCGACCTGCGCCTGGCCGACGGCCAGCGCCGCGTGCTCGCCGCCGAGGCCGAGCGCGACGCGCTGCGTCCGCCGCTGCGGCTGGGCGCCGAGCTGGAGAACGCCTTCGGCAGCGGCGCCGCGCGCGGCCTGGACCAGGCCGAACTGACCGTCACCCTGGCC
The DNA here is from genome assembly GCF_014236855.1 of Xanthomonas sp. SI. Classification (NCBI taxonomy): domain Bacteria; kingdom Pseudomonadati; phylum Pseudomonadota; class Gammaproteobacteria; order Lysobacterales; family Lysobacteraceae; genus Xanthomonas; species Xanthomonas sp. SI. The sequence continues at coordinate 5,052,768 of NZ_CP051261.1, read as the reverse complement.
GGCGTGCTCGAACGCGGCGGCAAGCTCGACGCGCGCCGCACCCTGGCCCAGGCGCGCATCGACGCGCTGGCGCCGCAGCGCGAACTGGCGCGGCTGGACCTGCTCGCCGAGGTCGCGCGCCGCTACCTGGCGATCGCCGCCGCGGCGCAGCGCCAGGCCATCGCCGCCGCCGACCTGGCGCAGCGCCAGCGCACCGTCGCCGCCGCGCGGCAGCGGCTGCAGGCCGGCGCCTCGCCCGAATCGGTGCTGCTGACCGCGCAGGCGCTGCAGGCGCGTGCGGAACTGGACCGCGACCGCGCGCAGCAGGAGCACGCCGCCGCGCGCCGCCACCTGGCGGTGCTGTGGGGCGAACGCGATCCCGACTTCGCGCAGGTGACCGGCGATCCGCTGGCGTTGCCGGCAGTGCCGGACTTCGACGTGCTGGCCACGCTGCTCGATGCCACCCCGGAGCTGGCGCGCTTCGCCGGCGAGGCGCGCGTGCGCGAGGCGCGGCTACGCCTGGCGCGTAGCCAGGCGCGGCCCGACCTGGACTGGCAATTCGGCGTGCGCCGGCTGCAGGACGGCGACGCCACCGCGCTGGTGGCCGGGATCTCGCTGCCGTTGGGCAGCGCCGCGCGCGCGCAGCCGGAGATCCGCGCCGCCGAGGCCGAGCGCGAGCTGCTCGGCGTGGAGCGCGAAGCGCAGGCGCTGGCGCTGTACTCCACGCTCGCCGACGCGCACGGCCGCTACCGCGCCGCGCAACTGGAAGTGGCGCGCATGCGCGACGACGTGCTGCCGAAACTCGCGCGTGCCGAGACCGCCGCCGAGCGCGCCTATCGCGGCGGTGCGATCAGCTATCTGGAGTGGGCGCAGTTGCAGGCGCAGCATGGCGATGCGCGGCGGCAGCAGCTCGCCGCCGCGATCGAGGCGCAGACCGCGCTGATCGAGATCCAGCGCCTGAGCGGGCAACCATTCGTACTCGCGCCCGCGGCGCAGGTGGCGCGATGAGCCGTTCGTTGCCGTTGCGCATCCACAACGCGCTGGTGTCCGCCGCCGCCGCAACGGCGCACGCATCTCCATCGCCGTGGTCCGCGCGGCACGCCGTCGGCAGCGTCGCGCGTGCCTCGTGCCAGCGGTTGCCGGCCGGCGCGATCATGTTCGCGTTAGCCGCACTACGCCGCGCGCTGCGCCAGCGTCGCGCGCAGCCTGCAGCGCTGGCGCTGTGCATGGCGCCGGCCGATTCCAGCCGCTCTGCGGGTACGCCGATCGCCAGCGCCGATCGCAAGGATCCGCCGCCTGTTATGCCGCCGCGCGAACCGCGCCACGCGGCGCCGGCGAACGCAATCGCTTCCGACCACCTTCTCCCGACGCCTGGCGCCCGCCGCCGGCGTCTTTCAGGACGCCCTACGATGAAATTCGAATCCGCTGCGCTGATCGCGCCGCTGTTGCTTGGACTGCTGCTCGGCGGTTGCGCCGGTGCCGGCGACGACGCCAGTCACGACGAAGCCGACGCGCATGGCGCAGCCGGCGAAGCCCATGCCGAGGAAGCGCGCAAGGGTGCGCATGGCGGCCGCCTGCTCGAGCAGGATGGCATCGCGGTCGAACTGGCGATCGCCGAGGACGGCACGCCGCCGACCTACCAGGCCTGGCTGTACCGCGACGGCAAGCCGTTGCCGCCAGGCGCCGGCAGCGTCGAGGTGCGGCTCACGCGGCTGGGCGGCGTGGCCGAGACCCACCGTCTGCGCGCGCGCGACGACGGCGGCCTGCTGGCCGACAGCGTGGTCAGCGAGCCGCATTCCTTCGACGTGGAAGTGCGCGCCACGGTGCAGGGCAAGGCGCTGCGCTGGACCTATCCCAGCTACGAAGGTCGTACCGAGATCGCGGCGAAGATCGCCGCCGATGCGGGCATCCGCGTCGCCCCGGTCGGCCCCGGCAGCATCGCCGACGAGCACGAGGTGCAAGGCCTGCTGACCCCGGCCGAAGGCGCCCAGGCGCAAGCCACCGCGCGCTTCCCCGGCCCGGTGCGCAGCCTGCGCGCCAACGTCGGCGACCGCGTGCGCGCCGGGCAGGCGCTGGCCACGGTGGAAAGCAACCTGAGCCTGACCACCTACACGATCAGCGCGCCGATCGCCGGCACGGTGCTGGCGCGCACTGCCAGCGTCGGCAGCAGCGCCGCCGAGGGCCAGGCGCTGTTCGAGATCGCCGACCTGTCCACGCTGTGGGTGGACCTGCACATCTTCGGCGCCGATGCCGGCCACATCGCCGCCGGCGCGCCGGTGACGGTAACCCGGATCAGCGATGGCACGGTCGCGCAGACCACGCTGGAACGCGTGTTGCCGGGCACCGCCACCGCCAGCCAGAGCACGGTGGCGCGCGCGGTGCTGCGCAACGAGGACGGGTTGTGGCGGCCGGGCTCGGCGGTGAAGGCGCGGGTCACGGTGGCGCAGCAGCCGGCGGACCTGGTGGTGCCGGTGACCGCCTTGCAGACCTTCCGCGACTGGGACGTGGTGTTCGTACGCGTGGGCGACATCTACGAAGCGCGGCCGCTGCAGATCGGCGCACGCGATGCACGCCAGGTGCAGGTGTTGTCCGGATTGAACGCCGGCGATGAAGTGGTGGTGGAGCAGAGCTATCTGGTCAAGGCGGACATCGAGAAGTCGGGGGCGTCGCATGAGCATTGAGCTGCGCACCGCGCCCCGGCCCCCCTGTAGGAGCGGCTTCAGCCGCGACAGACACCCGAACGTAGACGTGATGCCGGCAGATCGGTCGCGGCTGAAGCCGCTCCTACAGAAAAGCGCCGCGTTTAGCGCCACGCACGGAGGCCGCCGCCATGCTCGCTAACCTGATCCGTTTCGCCATCGCGCAGCGCTGGCTGATGCTGGCGCTGACCGGGGTGCTGATCGCGATCGGCGCGTGGAGTTTCTCGCGCCTGCCGATCGACGCCACGCCCGACATCACCAACGTGCAGGTGCAGGTCAACACCGCCGCGCCCGGCTATTCGCCGCTGGAGGCCGAACAGCGCGTCACCTTCCCGCTGGAGACGGTGCTGGCCGGCTTGCCGGGGCTGGAATCCACGCGCTCGCTGTCGCGCTACGGGCTGTCGCAGGTCACCGTGGTGTTCGCCGACGGCACCGATCTGTACTTCGCGCGGCAGCAGGTGGCCGAGCGCCTGCAGCAGGTGAAGTCGCAGTTGCCACCGGAACTGGAGCCGCAGCTCGGGCCGATCGCCACCGGCCTGGGCGAGATCTTCATGTACACGGTCGAGGCCAAGCCGAACGCGCGCAAGCCCGACGGCACGGCGTGGACCGCCACCGACCTGCGCACGCTGCAGGACTGGGTGGTGCGGCCGCAGCTGCGCAACGTGCCCGGCGTGACCGAGGTCAACACCATCGGTGGCTATGCGCGGCAGATCCACATCACCCCGGATCCGGCGCGGCTGGTCGCGCTCGGTTTCACCCTGGACGATGTGGCGCGCGCGGTCGAGGCCAACAACCGCAACGTCGGCGCCGGCTACATCGAACGCAATGGTCAACAGTTCCTGGTGCGGGTGCCGGGGCAGGTCAGCGGCATCGCCGAGATCGGCGCGATCGTGCTGGACCGGCGCGAAGGCGTGCCGATCCGGGTGCGCGATGTGGCCCAGGTCGGCGAGGGGCCGGAACTGCGCACCGGTGCCGCCACCCAGGACGGCAGCGAGGTGGTGCTGGGCACGGTGTTCATGCTGGTCGGCGCCAACAGCCGCGCGGTGGCGCAGGCCTCGGCGGCGCGGCTCGAACAGGCCAACCGCAGCCTGCCGCCGGGCGTGCAGGCGGTGCCGGTGTACGACCGCACCGCGCTGGTCGACCGCACCATCGCCACCGTGGCCAGGAACCTGGTCGAAGGCGCGCTGCTGGTGATCGCGGTGCTGTTCCTGCTGCTGGGCAATTTCCGCGCGGCGCTGATCACCGCGGCGGTGATCCCGCTGGCGATGCTGTTCACCCTCACCGGCATGGTCCGCGGCGGCGTGTCCGGCAATCTGATGAGCCTGGGCGCGCTGGATTTCGGGCTGATCGTCGATGGCGCGGTGATCATCGTGGAGAACTGCCTGAGTCGCTTCGGGCAGGCGCAGCAGCGGCTGGGCCGGGTGCTCAGCGCCGCCGAGCGCTTCGAGCTGACCGCGCTGGCCACCGCCGAGGTGATCCGCCCCAGTCTGTTCGGCGTGGGCATCATCGCTGCGGTGTACCTGCCGGTGTTCGCGCTGACCGGCATCGAAGGCAAGATGTTCCACCCGATGGCGATCACCGTGGTGCTGGCATTGACCGGGGCGATGCTGCTGTCGCTGAGCTTCGTGCCGGCGGCGATCGCGCTGACCCTGGGCGGCAAGGTCGCCGAGCACGAGAACCGCGCGATGCGCTGGGCGCGGCAGGCGTATGCGCCGCTGCTGGACGGCGCGCTGCGCCACGCGCGCTGGATCGGCGCTGGCGCGCTGGCGCTGGTGCTGCTGTGCGGCGTGCTGGCCACGCGGCTGGGCACCGAGTTCATTCCCAACCTCGACGAAGGCGACATCGCCCTGCATGCGCTGCGCATTCCCGGCACAAGCCTGGAACAGGCCATCGCCATGCAGTCCACGCTGGAGCGGCGGATCAAGCGGTTCCCGGAAGTGGCGCACGTATTCGGCAAGCTCGGCACCGCCGAGGTCGCCACCGATCCGATGCCGCCGTCGGTGGCCGACACCTTCCTGATCATGAAGCCGCGCGCGCAATGGCCCGATCCGCGCAAGCCCAAGGCGCAGTTGCTGGCCGAGATCGAGGCGGCGGTGCAGCAACTGCCCGGCAACAACTACGAGTTCACCCAGCCGATCCAGATGCGCATGAACGAGCTGATCTCCGGCGTGCGCGCGGACGTGGCGATCAAGCTCTACGGCGACGATCTGGACACGCTGGTGGAGGTCGGTCGGCGCATCGAAGAGGTGGCCAGGACGGTGCCCGGCGCGGCCGACGTCAAGCTCGAACAGGCCACCGGCCTGCCGATGCTGACCGTGGTCCCGGACCGCACCGCGCTCGCCGGCTACGGACTCAATCCTGGCGTAGTGCAGGACACGGTGGCGGCCGCGGTGGGCGGGCAGGACGCCGGGCAGCTGTTCGAGGGCGACCGCCGTTTCGCCATCGTGGTGCGCCTGCCCGAGGCATTGCGCCAGGATCCGGCGGCACTGGCCGATCTGCCGATCCCGCTCAGCGGCGATGGCGAGCGCGGCGACGCCGACGAGTCCAGCCGCGCCCCCGGCTGGCGCAGCGGCGCGCCGATCACCGTGCCGTTGCGCGAAGTGGCCAAGGTGGAAACCGTACTGGGGCCGAACCAGATCAACCGCGAGGACGGCAAGCGCCGCATCGTGGTCACCGCCAACGTGCGCGACCGCGACCTCGGCGGTTTCGTCGCCGAACTGCAGCGGCGCGTGCAGGCCGACGTGGAACTGCCCAGCGGCTACTGGATCGGCTACGGCGGCACCTTCGAACAGCTGATCTCGGCCGGGCAGCGCCTGGCCTGGGTGGTGCCGGCCACGCTGCTGCTGATCTTCGCGCTGCTGTACTGGTCGTTCGGCTCGCTGCGCGATGCGGCGATCGTGTTCAGCGGCGTGCCGCTGGCGCTGACCGGTGGTGTGGTCGCGCTGGCGCTGCGCGGCATCCCGCTGTCGATCTCGGCTGGGGTCGGCTTCATCGCGCTGTCCGGAGTGGCGGTGTTGAACGGGCTGGTGATGATCGCCTTCGTGCGCAAGCTGCGCGAGGACGGCCTGCCGCTGGCGCAGGCGCTGCGCGAAGGCGCGCTGGCGCGGTTGCGGCCGGTACTGATGACCGCGCTGGTGGCGGCGCTGGGCTTCGTGCCGATGGCGTTCAACGTCGGTGCCGGTGCGGAGGTGCAGCGGCCGCTGGCCACCGTGGTGATCGGCGGCATCGTCTCCTCCACGCTGCTGACCCTGCTGGTGTTGCCGGTGCTGTACCGCTGGCTGCACCGGCGCGACGCTGCAGCAGCGGCGTCCGCTGTGCATGCAGGCCACCCGTTATGACGGTCCATCGATGTCGGCAGCAACGTGATTTCTTAAATTTTATTAATACGTCCGATTGATAACATCTATGTTAGTTTTCTTGTGCGGGCGATGATTGGCATCGAAATTTCTTAAATGATATGGTTTCCTTCAATCGCTAACATCTATGTTAATTATGCGTCGGAACGAAGCCGAGTTCGCCACCACTGCCGCTGTGAACACCGCCAAGCACCTGGCGATGCTGGTGAAACAGGCACGGATGGCCCGTGGGTGGTCCCAGGCCGGGCTGGCTGAGCGGGCACGCATCAGCGCACCCACGATGAACCGTATCGAGAAGGGGTCTCTGGGGGCCTCCCTCGGCGCTTGGTTGGCTGTGCTGGAGCGGGTTGGGCTACTGCACAAACTGAACCAGCTGGACGATCCTGCCTCCAAGGCAATCATGGACAGCACCAAGGCCAAGCGGCCCATCCGTATGTCCAGCCAGGACCTGGACTTCTGACATGCCTGTGGTCTTCATTCACTTGCCCGATGAAGTCGATGCGGTTCCTGCCGGTCGCCTGACGTTGCTGGAAGACGGCACCGAGGTGCGCGCGTCCAGGTTCGCCTACGGCCGGCGTTATCTCGACCGGCGCGACCCGAGCGCGGTGGCAGTCGATCCGGTATCGCTGCCCCTTGCCGATGCAGCGGGAGAGCAGCTTCCGGCGAACGGTCTGGCCATGTTCGGCGCGCTTCGCGATGCCACCCCGGACGACTGGGGTCGCCGGGTGATCGAGAACCGCCTGGGCGTGCCGGCGAACGGGTTGCCGGAATCCACGTATCTGTTGCTGGCAGGCTCCAACCGCGTAGGGGCGCTGGATGTTCGCGAAGAACTGGAGAGCGGGCCGGCCGCTGGCGCGTTGCCACGGGTGCTCGACCTGCAGCACCTGGTCGACGCGGCTGGGCGGGTCGAGGAAGGCCTGCCGGTGCCGGCGCATCTGCAGTTCTACTTCGAGGGCGCTCCTTCGCTGGGCGGGGCGCGGCCCAAGGCCCCGATTGCCCATGCGGGCCGGGAGTGGATCGCCAAGTTCCCGTCGATCAGGGACCGTTTCAACGTGCCGGCAGTCGAGCGAGCCACCCTGGAACTGGCGCGTCGTGCGGGTCTTACTGTGCCTCGCACCGAACTCGTCACTCTGGTCGATGGTCGACAGATCATGCTGATCGAGCGATTCGACCGGGAGCCGGTGGAGCGCGGGATGAGTCGGAAGCATGTGGTCAGCGCGCTGACGATGCTCGGCCTGGATGAGCATCAGTCCCCGGCATCCAGCTACGCGGCTATCGTCAGCGCGATCGAGGGGTTTGCGGCAGAAGGCAGCGTCGCGACCCAGCGGGAAGAGCTGTTCTCTCGCATGGTGTTCAACATCCTTGTCACCAATGACGACGACCACCTTCGCAACCATGCCTTTGTCCACGAGGATGGCGCCTGGAATCTGAGTCCGCTCTACGATGTGGTTCCCAAGGGGCAGGCAGGAACCGAGCGCAACCTGCACCTGGGTGTCGGTCCGCGAGGTAGGCGCGCCACCTTGGACAATGCGCTGCATGGTTGCGGAGCATTCGGCCTGTTCCCCGCGCGCGCCGCGCAACTGATCGGCGGGATCGTAGCGGCGACCCGGACGTGGCGAGAGGTCTTCGAAGAACTGGGAGTCCCGATGCGGGACTGTGATGCCGTCGCTACGGCCTTCAGGCGTGCATCCGATATCGGCATGCGCGAGGTCGAGCGCCATCTCGTCTGAGCAGGCTCGACTTCACTCGCAACGGCGCGGCGGCACTTCCCGGCGGCGGTAAGTGCTTGCGACACAAGGGAAAGGCATGCATAATGCGCGGCTCGCTGTGCCCGGCTCCGGTCGGAACGGCGGCCGGATGCGCGATCTCCGGCCGGCCTCTCCCAGCGTAACTGCTTGATTTCCCACGTCGCGTGGTGGCCCACAAGGCTGCCGGGGCCGCCGTCTCCCAGGCTATGGGCGACTCAAACTTTCTATCGAGGTGCGTAATGTCCCGCGTATGCCAAGTGTCCGGCAAGCGTGTGCAGACGGGTAACAACGTCTCCCACGCCAACAACAGAACCCGTCGTCGCTTCCTGCCCAACCTGCACGAGCGCCGCTTCTGGGTCGCCAGCGAGAACCGCTGGATCAAGCTCCGTGTTTCCGCGCATGCGTTGCGCACCATCGACAAGAACGGGATCGATGCCGTTCTGAAAGAGCTGCGCGCGCGCGGCGAAAAGGTCTGAGGAGTAAACAATCATGGCAGGCAAGCGTGACAAGATCCGTATGATTTCCTCGGCCGCCACCGGCCACTTCTACACCACGGACAAGAACAAGAAGAACACTCCGGGGAAGATGGAAATGATGAAGTACGACCCGGTCGTGCGTAAGCACGTGATGTACAAGGAAGGCAAGATCAAGTGATCGACTGATCGCTGGATCGCCTTTCGAGGTCGACACGGAACCCGCCGCAAGGCGGGTTTCGTGCGTCTGGGGCCTGCACATTTTGTTCTGACTGCGGGGCCGTCGCCGCTGTGCGAGGCGGACGCCCGGCGCGCGCCGCCAGCCGCGGCACTGCACGCAACGGTTGCGTTTGCCGCCGCAGCCCGCAGAATCGGGCGACTTGGCTTGCGAAGGGTCGCGATGCTGCCGTTCTGGTTGGAAGGCACCTGGTTGCTGGCGCTGGATTGGCTGATCCGGCTGGTGGCGTTGCTGTGGATTCCCGCGCGCACCACGCCCGGCGCGGCGCGCAGCTGGCTGCTGCTGGTCGGGTTCGTGCCGGTGCTCGGCCTGCCGCTGTACCTGCTGCTGGGCCACCCGTGGCTGTCGCGCGAGCGCATCCAGCGCCAGGCGCAGGCCTCGCAGGTGATCCGCGAGCAGCAGGTGCCGTTGACCGCGCTGCGCTGGACTCCGCCCGCCGACACCGCGATCGCCGAAGTGGTGCCGCTGATCGAGCGCCAGGGCGATTTCATGCCCACCCACGGCAATACGGTGGAATTGCTCGATCGCTATGCGGACTCGCTGCAGGCGCTGATCGACGACATCGACGCGGCGGTGGAGCGAGTGCACCTGCTGTACTACCTGATGTTCGACGATGCGGTCGGCGACGCGGTCGTGGCTGCGTTGTTGCGTGCCGCCGCGCGCGGCGTGCGCTGCCGCCTGCTGCTCGATGCGCGCGGCGGCAAGCGCGGGCTGCGCCGCTACCGCAAGCGCCTGCGCGCGGCCGGCGTCGAGGTGCAGGCGCTGCTGCCGGGCGGCCTGCGCTGGCGCCGCAGCGGGCGCATGGACCTGCGCAACCATCGCAAGATCGCGGTCATCGACAACCGCGTCGGCTACACCGGTTCGCAGAATTTGGCCGCGGCCGAATTCGTGCGCGGCCATCCCAACCGCGAACTGGTGGTGCGGCTGCAGGGACCAGTGGTCGGGCACCTGGAGGCGGTGTTCGCCAGCGACTGGTTCATCGAGACCGGGCAGCGCCTGCGCGTGGCCGACGGCACCGGGGTGCACGGTGCCGACACCGCCACGCAACTGCTGCCCAGCGGCCCGGCGTATCCGTTCGAGAACGCGCGCGATGCGGTCAACGCGCTGATCCATCTGGCGCGGCGGCGGATCGTGATGGTGACGCCGTACTTCGTGCCAGACGAGGCCACGCTCAGCGCGCTGCGCATCGCCGCGCTGTCCGGGGTGGACGTGCAGCTGATCCTGTCGGAGAGCAGCAACCAGCGGCTCACCGCCTGGGCGCAGGAGGCGTACTACGACGAACTGCTGCGCAGCGGGGTCAAGATCGCGCTGTACCGGCCGTGCTTCCTGCATGCCAAGCACCTGAGCGTGGACGAGGGCATCGCCCTGGTCGGCTCGATCAACCTGGATATCCGCTCCTTCGCGCTGAACGCCGAGATCGGCGTGCTGTGCTATTGCGCCGAGGTGGTGCAGCGGCTGCGCGCGGTGGAGGCCGACTACCTGGCCGATGCGCGCGCGCTGTCGCTGCAGGATTGGCGCAAGCGGCCCACCTGGCGGCGCAGCCGCGAAGGCATCGCCCGCCTGGCCGATGCGTTGATGTGAGTGCGCACGTACATGACAGCATGATGTCGCCGCCATGCGCGATGTTCGCGCCGACATGAGCGATGGTTCTTAGCCGCGGGCGGAGCCGGCGAGGGCATCCCTTACAATCGCCGGCATGAGCGACCTCTTGCCCCCCGCCTCCGATGGCGACTGCGACTGCGATATCGCCATCGTCGGCGGCGGCGCGGCCGGCACGCTGGTGGCGCTGCACCTGCTGCGGCAGGCCACGCAGGCGCTGCGGCTGCAGCTGATCGAACCGCAGGCGGCGCTGGCGCAGGGCGTGGCCTATGCGACGCCATGCGCGGAGCACCTGCTGAACGTGCCGGCGGGACGCATGAGCGCCTTCGCCGAGTTGCCCGACGATTTCCTCGACTGGCTGCAGCAGCAGGCGCTGTATCCGGCGCTGCAGCGCGACGCGCTGGCGCAGGCCTATGTGCAGCGCCGCCATTACGCCGACTACCTGCGCGCGCGGCTGGCGCAGGCGCACGCGGCGAGTCCGGCGCAGTTTCAGTGGCGGCAGCAGCGGGTGGTGGCGCTGGGCCGGGATGCGCATGGCCAGGCGCTGCAACTGCAGGATGGCGCGACGCTGCGCGCGCAGGCGACGGTGCTGGCGCTGGGCAACAGCCTGCGTCCGCTGCCGGCGCGCGGCGCGGCCAGCCTGCCGGCGCACGTGCGGGTGGATGCCTGGAACTACGAGCAGCTGCGCACGATCCCGCGCGAATCCACGGTGTGCATCGTCGGCGCCGGGCTGAGCATGGCCGACAGCGTGCTGACCCTGCTCGCCAATGCGCACCGCGGCCCGGTCCACGTGATCTCGCGGCACGCGGTCCTGCCGCTGCCGCATGCCGAGCATGCCGGCCACGCCGCGGCCGACTTCGACCCGCAGCCGTTACTGGCGCTGCCGCTGCGCCAGCGCCTGCGCGCGCTGCGCCGGCATGCGGCCGCGGCACAGGCACGCGGCCTGCCGTGGCAGAGCGTGATGGAGCGGCTGCGGCCGCTGGGCCAGGCGCTGTGGCAGTCGCTGTCGGCTACCGAACAGCGGCGCTTCCTGCGCCATGCCGTGCGCTACTGGGATGCGCACCGGCACCGCATTGCCGCACCGGTGTTCGCGCAATTGCAGGCGATGCGTCGGGTCGGCCAGCTGCGCGTGCACCGCGCGCGATTGGACACGGTGTTCCCGGTCGGCGCCTGCGTGCAGGTCAACGCGGTCGGTCCCGACGGGCTGGCGCTGCAACTGGACGCGCACTACCTGATCAACGCCACCGGCGTGGAGTTGCGCGCGCAGACCATGCGCAACCCGCTGCTGCACCAACTGCTGGGCTGCGGCCACGCTGCGCCCGGCCCGCACGGTATCGGCGTCGCCACCGCGTCCGATGGTGCGCTGCTCGACGCCGACGGCCATGCCGACCCGAACATCCGCGTGCTCGGCAGCCTGCGCATCGGCAGCCTGTGGGAAAGCCTGGCGATCCCGGAGTTGCGCGTGCAGGCGCAACAGCAGGCGCAGGCGTTGCTGTGCGAATGGCGGCCGGCGAGCGCCGGCGCGAACTAAAAGCGCGCCTGGCTGCCGTCATGGCGCCTGTGCAGTGCGCGCTGGCCGGTTTTCAACGGTCGCGCGTTCGAACCTCCGCGATCGGTCGATAATGGGCGTTACCGCCGGCCCACCCGGGGAGCAGGAATGCCTTTGCAGTGGCGCATTCCACTTCCGCCGCACGCACAAGACGGCGCGCTAGGATCGTTCGGAAAATCAGGAAGCCATGGCATGGAACGTCTTTACTTCGCGACAGCGCTTTCGCTGATCCTGCATCAGATCGACGCCGCCTTCTGGCAGGAATGGAAGATGTTCGCCGTTCCCGGGGGCATCCAGGGATTCCTGGTCTTCAACGGCGTTGCGGTCGGTGCGCTTCTCTACGGTTATCGAAGCGTCCTGCTGCGCGGTCGCCATGCACGAGCATGGGCGCTCGGTTGTGGTGGCGTGGGGGTGACCACCTTCATCCTGCACGCGGGCTTTGCGCTATCGGGCCGCAAGGACTTCAGCCTCCCGCTCTCGGTGCTCGCCATTCTGGCTTGCCTGGCGTTCGGCACGGCGCTGCTGCTGACAGCGCTACGCCCTCGCCCGGTCCACTGAACGCGACTCCTCGGCAACCGCAGGATGTCCGCTTCCGGCAATAAGCGGACATGGGCAGACGAATGCAGCACATGGTCCCGCACAGCGAAGTCGACGCGATGCGACGGAGACGGCCTCCGCGGCGCAGGCTTCAGGCAGCGGTATGAAAGGCGGCACGGCAATAGCGCGTCATGGCGCGCTTCTGTCCACATACGGCCGCGACTGCAAAATCACCACCTCGTCGCCGACCACGGCCCATTCGATGTCCTGGTCCGCGCCGCCCAGCGCCTGCTTGGTGGAGGCGCCGACCCTGGCCAGCCGCGCGATCAGCGCGTCGGTCAGCACCTGGCGCGAGCCGGTGATGGGCACTTCGCGCACGCCGCCAGCGGCGTTCGCCACGAGCTGGGTGTCTTCGGCCGAGCGGCTCAGCACCTGCACCGCCTTGGACCAGGTCGAATACATCACCTGTTCGGCCTGGCGCTTGCCTTCCACCACGCGGATGCCGAGTCCGCGCTTGGCCGAGATGTAGGTGATGTGGCGGCGGGCGGCATCGAACGGATCGCGGGTGATCATCACCCCCGAACTGTCCGAGGGCGCGGCCAGCTGCACCAGCACCGCCATGGCCACCGCGTCCTGGCGCAACCCTGCCGCCGCGCGCGCCTCGTACGCCTCGAAGTTGTAGACCGAGGCCCACACCGTCTGCACGGCCTTGGCCAAGGCATCGGCGCGGGTCACGTTGGGCACGGTGGTGTACAGGCCGGCGCCGCTGAAGCCCGGCAGATCCTCGGAGTTGGACGAACTGCGCACGAACACCGGACCGCCCTGGAGTTGATCGCGCCATTGCGCGTCCAGCACGCGAACGAAAGCGGGATCGGGCGCGGCGTCGGCGATCTCGGCACGCAGCGCCGCCAGCGCCTCGCGACGGACGTTCGCGTCGGTAGCGAAACCCGGGCGACGCTGCAGGTCCTGCAGGCGCTGCGGAATCTGCAGCCGCTGCATCGCCGCCTGGTAGTGCGAGAACGGGATGCAGAAGCCATCGGGCACACGCGCGGCCGGCGGCAGCGCCGCCTTCAGCGTGCCGAGGTTGGCGGCCTTGACCCCGCAGTGGCCGCTGTCGCGCGCGCGCAGCGCCGCCAGGGGCTTGAGCGCGACTACCGTCAGGTCCGGGCGCGGCAGGTTGCGCGCCGCCGGACGGGCGGCCGCGGGCGATGGCGTCCTTGGCGGGCGCGTCAGTGGCGTCACCCGGTAGTCGTTGTGGGTGACCTCCAGCGCCACCCAACGTCCGTCGTACTGGCGCAGGGCGGTCTGCGCATCGCGCACATAGACATTGGGAATGCCCCAGCCCTTGGCCAGCAGGTTGACGTGGGACAGCAGGGTGGACGGGCGTTGCGTCACCAGGCCGGCGACCGGCGCCAAGGCGATCGGTACCTCGTCCAGGACCGGGATGTCGCGCGGCGACAGCGTGCGCAGCTGTTCCTCGGAGCGCACGATGCGCAGCCGCCCCTCGGCGCGGCCCGTGTTCAATGGCAGGAAGCGCTGCTCGCGCAGTAGCGCCTCCTGGCTGACGTAGGCCAGCCCCATGGAACTGGCCAGCTGCTCGTGCTGGGTGGAGTTGGTCTTGAAGCGGATCGGCTCGCGGAACGAGGCATGGACCACGTCGTCGGTCTGCCGCAGCAAGGGCGCGGTGAGCTGGTCGCCCTCCCAGAACTCGTAGGTGTAGCCCGGCAGGTCCCGCTGCCAGCTGATGGTGCCGAACAGAAAGCGCCGCTGCGGGTCGCGGTACTGCGCGTTGCGCGTCGCCTTGTCCATGACGCGCACCAGCCGCTGATGCTGCACGAACTGCTCGTGCAGCGCATGCCGGGGCGTATTGATGTAGTAGATGCGCGCTGCATTCTGCCGATCGATCACGAAGATCAGATGCGGCATCTCCAGCGCGGTCCCGGCGTTGTAGACCCGGGCGAGCTGCATGAACTGCGCGCGGCTGTCGATGCGCGACAGGTAATCCGGCCCCTGCGTCGGCTGCAGCGGGGAGGTACCACTGCTCTGGCGGTATTCGTAGGGCGACGGTTTGCGCGCGGTCTGCGCCATCGCAGGCGCGGTACACCCCACCAGCAACGCGAGCGTGGCGGCCGATGCGAACAGGCGCTGGCGCCAGGCAAAGTGCGTACGGGATCGGTCCATGATGCCGGTGCGGGTATTGGGAGTGCGGATCTTAAGCCAGTCCCGTCGGCTTTGGACGCCGCGAAGGCGCTGCCGCAGGCGCCGCATGGGGATCGGCCGCATGCTCGGTTCCTGGCGCGCAGGCGTCGACGATGGCCGCCTGCAGCGCCTGATCGACGGCAGCCGGGCGGCAGCGGCCTGTCCGTCTTGCCGTGGCCGACGCTGCGCGTGTGCGTGGCGATCGTCGCCGGCCGGCTGCTCCCGGCGGGGTGAACGCGCCGCCGCGGCCGCTTTTTCGCGATCCGGTTGCCCGGTCGCAGCCGGTGCGCCGCCGCAACCGGTAAAATACCCCGGTGGATGTCTCCCATTTGCTCGATGATCTGAACCCCGCCCAGCGCGAGGCCGTCTCCGCCCCGTCCGGCCATTACCTGGTCCTGGCCGGCGCCGGGTCCGGCAAGACGCGCGTGCTCACCCACCGCATCGCCTGGCTCAACGAAGTCCACGGCGTGCCGGTGCACGGCATCTTTGCGGTCACCTTCACCAACAAGGCGGCTGGCGAGATGCGCCACCGCACCGACCTGCAATTGCGCAACGGCAGCCGCGGCATGTGGATCGGCACTTTCCACGGCCTGGCGCATCGCCTGCTGCGCCTGCACTGGCCCGACGCCAAGCTGCCGGAAAGCTTCCAGGTGCTGGATTCGGACGACCAGCTGCGCCTGGTCAAGCGCGTCGTGCAGCAGCTGGAACTGGACGAGGGCAAGTTCCCGCCCAAGCAGATCGTGTGGTGGATCAACCAGCAGAAGGACGAGGGCCGGCGTGCGCAGCACATCCAGCCCGAGCCGCGCGACGAGTGGACCACTACCTTGCGCAGCGCCTACGCGCTGTACCAGGAGCGCTGCGACCGTGCGGGCCTGGTCGATTTCGCCGAGCTGCTGCTGCGCGCGCACGAGCTGCTGCGCGACAACCCGGCATTGCTGGCGCATTACCGCAGCCGCTTCAGCGAGATCCTGGTCGACGAGTTCCAGGACACCAACGCGATCCAGTACGCGTTCGTGCGCGTGCTCGCTGGGGACACGGGGCGTGTGTTCGTGGTCGGCGACGACGACCAGGCGATCTACGGCTGGCGCGGCGCCAAGGTCGAGAACGTGCAGCGCTTCCTGAAGGATTTCCCGAACGCGCAGACCATCCGCCTGGAGCAGAACTACCGCTCCAGCGCCAACATCCTCAACGCCGCCAACGCGGTGATCGCGCACAACCCGGACCGCATCGGCAAGCAGCTGTGGACCGATTCGGGCGACGGCGACCCGATCGACCTGTACGCGGCCTACAACGAGATCGACGAGGCGCGCTACGTGGTCGAGCGCGTGCGCCAGTGGGTGCGCGACGGCGGCAGCTACAGCGAGGCGGCGGTGCTCTACCGCAGCAACGCGCAGTCGCGCGCGTTCGAAGAATCGCTGATCGCCGAGCAGGTGCCGTACCGCGTCTACGGCGGCATGCGCTTCTTCGAGCGCGCCGAAATCAAGGACACCCTGGCCTACCTGCGCATGGTCGCCAACCGTGCCGACGACGCGGCGTTCGAGCGCGCGGTGAACACGCCCACGCGCGGCATCGGCGACCGCACCCTGGACGAAGTGCGGCGCCTGGCGCGCGCGCAGTCGCTGTCGCTGTGGGCCGCCGCGCAACAGGCCGCGCAGCAGGGCGGCGACCTGGCCGCGCGGGCGCGCAATGCGCTGGCGCAGTTCCTGGGGCTGATCGAGCAGTTGTCCGCCGAAGTGGCCGGCCTGCCGTTGCCGGAGCAGATCGACCAGGTGCTGGCGCGCTCGGCGCTGCGCGAGCACTGGAGCAAGGAAAGCCGCGGCGGGCTGGATTCGGAATCGCGCACCGACAACCTCGACGAACTGGTCTCGGTCGCCTCGCGCTTCGTGCGCGCCGACAACGACGAGGACGCCGACGAGGGCCGCCAGGCGATGACTGAGCTGGTCGCGTTCCTGGCCTATGCCTCGCTGGAGGCCGGCGAAGGCCAGGCCCAGGCCGGCGAAGAGGGCGTGCAGCTGATGACGCTGCATTCGGCCAAGGGCCTGGAGTTCCCGCTGGTGTTCCTGGTCGGCATGGAGGATGGCCTGTTCCCCAGCGCGCGTTCGCTGGAGGAGAGCGGGCGCCTGGAAGAAGAGCGGCGCCTGGCCTACGTCGGCATCACCCGCGCCCGCCACAAGCTGGTGCTCAGCTACGCCGAGTCGCGGCGCATCCATGGCCAGGACAACTACAACGTGCCTTCGCGCTTCCTGCGCGAGATCCCGCGCGAGCTGCTGCACGAAGTGCGGCCGAAGGTGCAGGTGTCGCGCAATGCCTCGCTGGGCGCGCCGCGCAACCTCGGCCACAGCGCCATCGAAGCGCCGGCGATCCGGCTCGGCGCCAACGTGCAGCATCCCAAGTTCGGCGGCGGCGTGGTCATCGATTACGAAGGCAACGGCGCGCACGCGCGCGTGCAGGTGCAGTTCGACGAGGTCGGCGCGAAGTGGCTGGTGATGGCGTACGCCAATCTGACGGTGATCTAGGCTGTTAGCGCGATCGGGATGGGCCACGTTGCCGAGTCCCGATCGCGTCAATAGTCCTAGGCCGCGTCTTCCATTCCAGAGCGGCTTGCTCGGGAATCGGCCGCACGCCCTGGCCCTGCTCTTCGTCGCCGCGCCGCGTGCCGCGGCACGTGGCGCGGCGCTTGGCGAGTGGGCCTGCAAGCACGCAAGCGCTCCGCGGCGGCGGCCTTCCCCGCTGGCGCATCCGCGGGACCCGCCGGCCAGCCGGCGCTGCAACGTCTGCGTTTGCCGCGCGGATTCCGCGCCCGCGCCGCCACTCGTCCGTTCCGACGACCGCTCACGCGGCGTGCCGCCCGTCCGTCATAGGTCGCTGGAGTGCGGCGCCCGGGCGCGCCAGCCTTGCCCCACATCACCAAGGGGAAGGCGCATGACATATCGTTTGACGTGGTTGCTGGCAGCGGTCCTGGCCATGGCCGGCACCGCGCATGCCGCGGCGGGAGCGGCCACGGCCTCAGCGGAGGCTGGCCTGGCCCAGGCGGCCACGGACTTCTTCAAGGACGCCGGGCCAGGTGGCGTGGTGCTGGTGACCCGTGGCGATCGGGTGCTGCTGCGCCAGGCCTATGGCATGTCCGATGTGGAGAATGGCGTGCCGATGCAGCCGGAGTCGGCATTGCGCCTGGCATCGGTCACCAAGCAGTTCACCGCGGTGGCGGTGCTACAGCTGGTCCAGGCCGGCAAGCTGGACCTGGAGGCGACGCTGCTGTCACTGGATCCGGCATTGCACGGCCCATTGGCGAAGGTGACGATCCGCCAGCTGCTGACGCATACCTCGGGCATCAAGAACGTCAGCAGCATCCCCGCCTCGCGCGCCGCGCGCCGCGAGGACACCGACGCCATGCGCCTGATCGGGTACTTCCAGGACCTGCCGCTGGAGTTCGCGCCGGGCACGCGGTTCCGCTACAGCAATTCCAACTACATCGTGCTGACCCACCTGATCGAACGCCTCACCGGCCAGCCCTACGCGGCCTACATGCAGCAGGCGATCTTCCAGCCGCTGGGCATGACCCACACGCGCTACGACGATCACCTGGCGCTGATCCCGCACCGCGCCCATGGCTACCGCCGTGCCGGGCAGGCGCTGCAGAACGCAGACTTCATCAGCATGTCGCAGCCGCAGGGCGCCGGCGGCCTGATCAGCAGCGTGGACGACCTGGCGATCTGGCACCGCGCGCTGCGCGACGCCACGCTGCTGCCGGCCGCTGCGTTCGCCCAGGCCATGGCCAAGACCAAGCTCGCCGACGGCACCCTGTCGCCCTATGGCTTCGGCTGGATCATCGGCCAGGCGAACGGGTTGCCGGACGTGGAGCACGGCGGCTTCATCAACGGCTTCAACAGCTACGTGGTGCGCATCGGCGAGCCGGACGTGTTCGTGGCGGTGCTCACCAATGCCGAGTTCCTGGATCCCACCACGCTGGCCGTGCGCCTGGCGGCGATGGCGGCCGGGCGGCCGTATGCCGGCACGGACCCGGCGCCTGCGCTGCCGCCGGGCCGCACCGGGCAGTATCGGTTCGCCGACGGCGCCCGCACGCTTGCGCAAGTGGATGGCCGCCTGCAGCTGCAGCGCGACGGCGAGGATGCGCTGCCGCTGCAGGCGCATGCGGACGGCCGCTACTATCTGGACGGTGGACTGGATGCGTTGAGCTTCGGCCAGGACCGCGCTGGCCGGCCCACGATGACCTTGCACGACCGGCTGATGGGCGACAGCACCGGCGTGCGCGAGGCGGATGCGGCTACAGGCTCAACAGTTCCCTGAAGCGCGCGCTCTGCCGCCGCGATACCTCCACCTCCAACCCGCCGCGCAGCGTGAGCAGCAGGCCGCCGTTGCTCCAGGGCGCCACCTGCTCCACGTAGTCGAGATTGACGATGTACTTGCGGCTGGCGCGGAAGAACTTTTCCGGCGCCAGCTGCGCCTCGATCGCGCCGAGCGGGCGATACAGCAGCGGCGCATGCTGCTGGAAGTGGACCCGGCTGTAGTTCCCGACCGCCTCGATGACGCGTACGTCGCGCGGCTTGACCAGGAAGCAGTGCTCGCCGTCCTTGATGAAGATGGCGCTGTCCATCGAACGCCGCGCCGGGCTCGCCGGCATCGACTCGGACAGTTTCTGGATCGCCTGCGCGAGCCGCTGCGGTTCGATCGGCTTGAGCAGGTAATCCACGGTGTTGAATGCGAAGGCCTTCAGCGCATAGGCATCGAAGGCGGTGGTGAAGACGATGCGCGGCACCTGCGACAGGCGTTCGAGCACGTCGAAGGCATTGCCGCCGGGCAGGTCGATATCCAGGAACACCACATCGGGTGCGACCGCTTCGATCAGCGCGACCGCCGCCTCCACGTCGGCCGCGTGGCCGACCACGTTCACCTGCGGATAGGCCTTGAGTTGATGCTGCAACTCGAAACGCGCCAGTTCCGAATCCTCCACGATCACCGCTTCGATCACGCCGCCGCTCCTATCCACACGCTGGCCACCACGCACTCTTCCTCTTGAACCAGGTGCAAGCCGGCGCCAGGCCCGAACGACAGCAGCAGGCGCTGGCGCAGGTTGTTCAAGCCGGTGCCTTGTCCGTCGTCGCTGCGCAGCCGGCCGCTATTGCGCACCTCCAGGTGCAGGCCGCCGCGTTGCATCGCCACGCAGACCTGCAGTTCGCCGCCGGTGCTGCTCGGCCCCAGGCCATGCTTGATCGCATTCTCCACCAGCAGCTGCAGGCAGAAGCGCGGCACGCGCATCGCCAGCGCCTGCGGGTCCACCTGTTCCTGGTAGCGCAGCCGCGCGCCCAGCTGCAGGCCGACCAGGCCCAGGTAGTCGCGCACCACCTCGAGTTCTTCGCGTACCGACACCAGGGCCTCGTCGCCGCCGGAGAACTGATAGCGCAGCGTGGCGGCAAAGCGCGTCAGTTGCTCGCGCGCCGCTTCCGGGTCCTTGAGGATCAACGCGCGGATGTTGTTGAGCGTATTGAAGGTGAAATGCGGGCTCAGCTGACCCAGCAGGCGCTGCAGTTGCGCGTCCTTCAACGCCAGCTGCAGATCGCGTTGGGTGCGGGCCGCCTGCTGCAGCCGGGTCTGCCGGCTGATGGCCAGGTACAGCAGGCTCCAGGCGATATACGCCACGGCCAGCAGCGGCGCGCGCGACATCGCCGGCTGCGCTTCCCGCAGCGCCGCCAGGGCCGGGGCCAGGCCTGCGCCCAGGGACAGCGCGGCGTGGAACAGCAGGTCGATCGCCACGGCCGCCAGCACGCTTGCGGCAAACAGGATGCCCAGCCAGCGCACATCGCCATAGCCATCGGCCTGCAATCGCCGGTAGAGCCAGCGCAACCCCAGGCTTCCCGCCAGCCCGGCCGCACTCAAGGCGCACATCGCCATGAACTGCAGCGCATCGGCGACCGCCGCTTCGCTCGGACGCGCGGCGTAGGCGATCGACAGGAACAGCGACCAGCCGAACGCTTGCAGCAGCCAGAACTTGGGCGTCACGGAGGGCATGTCCGGCAATCGGGCCGCCACTTTAGCGCCGTTGCAGGCCACTGGGTCGCCCTTGTTCGCAGCGCGGCGCGGTTACACCCCGGCGGCGCCTGGCGTCGGCTTCGTCTGCAATCGTGGCCGCGGGGGATGCTGGGCGCCCACAGTCGCAGCGCCCGCCGATGCAGCCTGGCGGCTCACTGCCCGGCAGGCGGTTGCCAAAGCTCCACCTTGTTACCTTCCGGATCGATGACCCAGGCGAATTTCCCGTATTCGGAATCGTCCACGCGCTCGAGCACGTTGCAGCCTTCCTCGCGCAATACCGCGACCAGCGCATGCAGATCCTCGACCCGGTAATTGATCATGAAAGGCGCTGTGCTGGGCGCGAACTGATCGCCTTGCGCCGCGCCGATCGACCAGATGGTGCTGCCGGCGACCGGCGTGCCGGCAGCGTCGGTCCAGGGGAACGCCGTGCCGCCCCACGCCTGCACATCGATGCCCAGGTGCCGCTTGTACCAGGCCTGCAACGCCGCAGCGTCGTTGGCCT
Source organism: Xanthomonas sp. SI (assembly GCF_014236855.1). Classification (NCBI taxonomy): domain Bacteria; kingdom Pseudomonadati; phylum Pseudomonadota; class Gammaproteobacteria; order Lysobacterales; family Lysobacteraceae; genus Xanthomonas; species Xanthomonas sp. SI. Next base: position 5,031,841 of record NZ_CP051261.1, on the reverse strand, counting down.
TGAAGAATATGCCGCCAATGCCGGTGACGCGCTTCATGGGATGTTCCAGGACGGGGCGATGGTCGAGGATGGTTTCGCGGCCTGGGCGCAGCGTCAAGCCGCGCCGCGGCACGGCATCAAGCGCCGGACGCACGCGCTGGAGGAAACGCGTTCATTCCCAGAAGCTGTACTTGCGCGCCAGCGCCAGTTGCTCGCCGCCGGCGAAATGGCCGGCCAGCTCCTTGAACCCCACGGTGCCGACGAAGGTGGAGGAGGGGCAGCCCGGCGTCGCGTGCGACGGCAGCGCGATGCGCACCTGGTCGGCGGTCATCGTCACCTGGCCGATCGCCGGCGGGCCGGCCTTGCCGTCGGCGCACTGCACGATCGCGTAGTAGTCCTGGCCGGCGCCGGCGCCGGCGCCGCGATCGGCCTTGACGATGAAGATCTCGTAGCCGTACAGCAGGCCGTCCTTGTCCAGTTCCAGGGTCGAGAACATGCCGGTCTGGCGCGGCTGGCAGCCGCTCAACGCCAGCGCCGCAAGCGCCAGCAGGACCATGCGCTGAACGGTCTTCATGGGGGAAGGGGCGGCGGCGCGATCGCGCCTGGGGCGCGCGGCGAACGCTGGCGCTGTCGTCTTCACGAACCGATCGAACATGGAACTTCCTTCTGGCGTCCGTTGCAATAAAGGTGCGCCGCAATGAGGTGGACGGGCGAGCGTCCGGCATGCCCAAGGCGCGCTATGAAAGTGTGTCGATCATCACACAATGCGCGCAGGTTTTTCCACACTTTTAAAGGACAGGCAACTCCTGCCCCTGGGTGCTGAGCCGCCATTGGCGCGCCGATCCGGCATGACGCCACGACGCCTTCAGCGGCCGGCGGTGGCAAGCACTCGTCGCGGACACGCCAGGCGTCGCCGCTCACGTGGCCGCGGATCGGCATGCCGCGGCTGCGCCGGTGCCGCCGACGCTGGCGGCCTGCGACATGCATGGAGGCGCACCGGCGACGCCTCGTGGCGATTGCGCCGATACGGCCCGTCAGCGCCAGCAATCCGGCTGCCGGATAGGCTCCGGCAGCCGTCCTGGCTACCGCCGCGCGGCGATGACCTGGCTCAGGCTGTCCGGCGTGCCGTCCACCCGCACCAGGTGCGGGTACTGCAGGCCGTCGTGGTAGTTCACCTCCACGTTGTGCACGCCGCCCTGGAACTTCAGCGTCAGCACGATCGGCGCGGTGCCGCCCTTGGCCTCGGCGATGGCCTGCTTGAGTACCTCGCGCGTGTAGTCCTGGCCGTTGACCGCCAGCAGCGTGGCGCCGGTGCTGATGCCCGCCTTGAACGCGGGGCCGTCCCACACCACGTCGTTGATGCTGGCATCGTCGTTCATCACCAGGCCGATCGACCAGGCGAAGTTGTAGCGGTGGCGCGCCGACTGGTGGCGGCTGTCGTACTGCTTCTCGAACGCGCTCGGCTGGTCGGTATAGACCAGCTTCCAGCCGCTGGCCTGCAGCCCTTCCAGCAGCGGCGGGTTCACCGCATCCACGCGCGGTGCGAGGTAGCCGGCCCAGTCGAACGCGGCCACGCCATCGAGCGCGGCCACCACGTCGTCGAAGCCGTAGGTCCTGACCGTGTGGCTGCCATCGTCCACGCCGAAGAAGGCCTTGGCGAAATCGTCCAGCGACTTGCGGCCGTGGCTGAGCGCGCGCAGCTTGGCGTCCACCGCCAGCCACAGCATCTGCCCGCCGCTGTAGTAGTCCTCGCTCATCTGCCAGCTGCGGTAGGGCAGCGGCGCGCGATGCGCGGCGGTGGGATCGTTGGTGGTGTCCTCCAGCGAGCGCCACTGGAAGCCCTCGCGGTTGCGGTCGTAGTTGGCCGCGGTCATCGCCAGCGCATCGCGGAACTGTTCCGGCGTCCACATCCCGGCGCGCGCGGTAAGCACATAGCCCCAATACTGGGTCTGCCCCTCGTAGACCCACAGCAGCGAATCGCCCATCGGCACGTTGAAGGTGGGTGTCCAAAGATCGGCCGGACGCCGGAACTTGCCGTTCCACGAATGCGTGTACTCGTGCGCCAGCAGATCGCGGTCGGGCGCGTTGTCGGCCCAGGCGCTGAAGTAGTCCGCCTCCAACCCGTTCTCGCTGGACTGGTGGTGTTCCAGGCCGTTGCCGCCCAGCACGTCGGACAGCGAGAACAGGAAGTCGTAGTGATCGTAGTGGTGCGAGCCGAACAGCTTGAGCGCCTGCACGGCCAGGTTGCGGTGCGCCTGCAGTTGCGCGGGGGTGATCTCCAGCGACGCCGGCGTATCCGCAACGACGTCCAGATGCACCGGCGCACTGCCCGGCGGGGTGAGATCCACGCGCTTGAAATAGCGGCCGGCATAGATCGGCGAATCGACCAGGGTTTCGAAATCGACCGGCTTGAACGTGGTGGTGGCGCCGGACTGCGTGGCGGTCTCCAGCGCCGTGCCGAACTGCCAGCCTGCGGGCAGGGTCACGCTGGGCACCACGGTGATGCCATGCGTGTAGTGGCCGGCCGGATACAAGGCCAGCTTGTTCCATTCCAGCTGCAGCATCCTGTCGGTCATCTCGAAGTCGTCGTCGCGCGGCGACAGATACTGGAAACGGGCTTCGATCGCGGACACGCCCTGCGGCACTTCCACGTGGAAGCTGTAGACATCGAAGGTGTCGCGGCGCCACGCCAGCGGCGCGCCGTTGGCGGTGAGCGTCAGCCCGGCCAGCATCGCCACCGGCCCGCTCGGCGAATGGTCGCCGGGGATCCACTGCGGATACTGCAGCGTCAGCCGCCCGGCCGCGACCGGAATCGTCTCGCGCACCCGGTAGATGCCCTGGCGCACGTCGCCGGCATCCACCTGCAGCGCGATGCTGCCGGGATACGGCGTGTCCTGCGGCGGCGGCACGTCGGGCGTGCGCACGGTTTGCGCGCCGGCCATGCCCGCGAATGCCAGGGAAATGCCCAGGGCCAGCGCCAGGTGGGCGCGGCGGGGGACGAGACGGATGGCGGCGGGCATGGTGGGGCTCCGGGATCTGGATTGGGTGACGTCAAGCGCGCGACAGTAGCACCGGTGGGTACGCCTAGTGCGGCAGATGGATCGGTCCGTCGTGGCGGCGTGCGATGGTGGTCGGTGCGATGATGCGCGCTCCCCAATGCCTGGGAGGGCAGGATGCGTAGCGAGAAAGACAAGATGCTGGCCGGCGAGCCGTATCGCCCTGGCGATGCGCAGTTGCAGGCCGACCAGGCCGCGGCCAAGGCGTGGATGGTGCGCTACAACGCGGCGTTGGCCGAGCCGCCGGCGCGGCGGCGCGCGTTGCTGGCCGAGCGGTTGGGCGCGGTCGGGCGCGGGGCGGTGGTGCGGCCGCCGTTCCATTGCGACTATGGCTACAACGTCTTCCTCGGCGAGGACGTGTTTCTCAACTTCAATTGCGTGATCCTGGACGTGTGCAAGGTCAGCATCGGCGACGGCACGCAGATCGGGCCGGCGGTGCAGCTGTATGCGGCCGACCATCCGCGCGATGCGGCGCAGCGTGCGGCCGGGCTGGAGTTCGGCCGGCCGCTGACGATCGGCCGCAATGTGTGGATCGGCGGCGGGGCGATCGTGCTGCCCGGGGTGACGATCGGCGACGATGCGGTGATCGGCGCAGGCAGCGTGGTCACCCGCGACGTGCCTGCCGGTGCGCGCGTGGCCGGCAATCCGGCGCGCGCGCTGGTGTCGCGATCGTCCGGAAATTGATCCGGGTCAAGGCGCGGCGTCCGCGCCGGGTGTCCAATGCTGCCCATGCCGCTGCGAGCGGCGTTACCGGAGCACGCAGATGTACCAGCGCATTCTGATTGCGATCGATGGTTCCGAATTGTCCGCCAAGGGGCTGCAGCAGGGCCTGGCGCTGGCCGCCAGGCTCGGTGCGGAAGTGGATGTGGTCACTGTGTCCGAGCCCTGGGCGATGGGCATGTACGACGCGATGGGCTGGAGCGTGGGCTACGAGGCCACGCCCGAATACCGGCAGGACCGCGAAGAGGGCGCACAGAAGATCCTGGCGCCGGCGCTGGCCGCCGCCGAGGCCACCGGCGTGATCGCGCACGGCTGCCATGTGCTGGATCGCTATGCGGCCGAGGGCATCATCGATATCGCCATGGCGCACCGCTGCGATCTGATCGTGATGACCTCGCACGGCCGCCGCGGCATGAGCCGGGTGCTGCTCGGCAGCCAGACCGCCGAGGTGCTGGCGCGCAGCCAGGTGCCGGTGCTGGTGATTCGCTGAGATTGGATTGCTGCGCGATGCTTCCTGTAGGAGCGGCTTCAGCCGCGACAGGATCTTGCCGGGAACGGTCGCGCTGGGGAAGGCTTCTGTCGCGGCTGAAGCCGCTCCTACAGGGAGCGCTAGCTGCTATTGCGCCGTCGCCGGCTCCGTTGGCGCGTACACCGGCGCGTCGTCCACCATCGAGGTGCGGCACAGTTCGCGGATGATCCGCCACATCGGGATGTAGGGGCCGCGACGCTCTTCCCTGGGCTGGCACGGTGCCGCGCGGCACGCCTTGCGCCATTGCGCCGGCGACATGCCGAAGCGGGCCTGGAACGCGCGCTGGAACTGCCGTTCCGAGGCGAAGCCCATTTCGTACAACAACCAGGTCAGGCTGCACTGCGGGTGCAGCTGCAGGTAGCGGTGCGCGGTGCGCAGGCGCTGCTCGCGGATGTAGCTGGCCACGCCGCCGCGCGCCTGGAACAGACGGTACAAGGTGGCGCGCGACAGCGGGAACGCGGCCAGCAGCATGTCGCCGCCCAGGTCCGGTTCGCCGATGTTCTCCTCGATGTAGGCCAGCAGGTCGATCAACAGCGGTTCGCCGGCGTCGGCGAGGTGCGCGCGCGCTTGCATGCGCGCCGGTACGGTGATGCGACGGATCGTGGTCATCTGCGGCGGTCGCGGCCCACCCCTGGGCCTGTCATCGGTACAACCGGAAGAAGCAGGGCGAAACCATCACCGTCGTCACACTTTGTGCACGAGCGTAGACGCGGCCTTCGCTGAGACGAAATGTCGGGTGGTCTTCCGGGGCCGTTCCTAGACTCGCCGCATCGCTGAAAAGCGCCGTGCAGAAGGATGCGCCGAGGGGATCGGCGCGACGCATGGCATGCGATGCCCGGTGTGCGGCGATCTGCCCGCGCGCCGACGGCGCAAGGGGAACGTGGAGGCGGAACGGCGGCGAGCGCGCGATGGGGGAGCGCCGCCGGCGTTTCGCGTCGGCGGCCCGGGGATCAACCGGCGGCAGGTGCGCGGCCGGCCTGCACGGCATTGCCGGCGGGCCGGGTCGAAAAGCTCAATCGGAGACAAGGCAATGGCAAACAGTCAGAAGTTCATCGCGCGCAATCGGGCGCCACGCGTACAGATCGAGTACGACGTGGAAGTCTACGGCGCGCAAAAGAAGGTGCAGATTCCGTTCGTGATGGGAGTGATGTCGGACCTGTCCGGCGCCAATGCCGGCGAGCTGCCGTCGCTGGAAGAACGCAAGGCGCTGGAGATCGACGTGGACAACTTCGACAGCCGCCTGCAGTCGATGCGCCCGCGCGCCACCTTCAAGGTGCCCAACACGCTCACCGGCGAAGGCGAGCTGGCGGTGGACATCACCTTCGAAAGCATGGACGACTTCTCGCCGGCGGCGGTGGCGCGCAAGGTCGAGCCGCTGGCCAAGCTGCTGGAGGCGCGCACCCAGCTCGCCAACCTGGACACCTACATGGACGGCAAGGCCGGCGCCGAGAACCTGATCGCGCAGGCGCTGCGCGATCCGGCCCTGCTGCAGTCGCTGGTCTCGGCGGCCAAGCCCGCCGATCCGAAGGAGGGCTGAGCCATGGCGAGCGAACAACTGGCCGAAGCCGGCAGCGGCACCCAGGTTCTGGAAGCGGGCGATTTCGCCGCGCTGCTGAACCGCGAATTCAAGCCCAAGAGCGAACGCGCCAAGGAAGAAGTGGAGTCGGCGGTGCGCACCCTGGCCGAACAGGTGCTCAGCCGCAGCGACGTGGTCAGCGAGGACGTGTCGCAGACGATCAAGGCCTACATCGCCGAGATCGACCGCAAGCTCAGCGAGCAGCTCAACCACATCCTGCACCACGCCGACATGCAGCAGCTGGAAGGCGCCTGGCGCGGCCTGCACTACCTGGTCAGCAACACCGAGAGCGACCAACAACTGAAGATCCGCGTGCTCAACATCTCCAAGAAGGAGTTGGGCAAGGTGCTCAAGCGCTACAAGGGCACCGCCTGGGACCAGAGCCCGATCTTCAAGAAGGTCTACGAGCAGGAATACGGCCAGCTCGGCGGCGAGCCGTACGGCTGCCTGGTCGGCGACTACTACTTCGACAACAGCCCGCCGGACGTGGAGCTGCTCAACGGCATCGCCCAGGTTGCCGCCGCCGCGCATGCGCCGTTCATTTCCGCGGCCGCACCCAAGCTGATGGGCATGGACAACTGGAACGAGCTGTCCAATCCGCGCGACCTGGCCAAGATCTTCTCCACGCCGGACTACGCCGCATGGCGTTCGCTGCGCGAGTCGGAGGATTCCAAGTACATCGGCCTGGCGATGCCGCGCACGCTGTCGCGGCTGCCGTACGGGGCCACCACCAATCCGGTGGAGGAATTCGATTTCGAGGAAGAGACCACCGGCGCCGATTCGGCCAAGTACACCTGGCAGAACGCGGCCTATGCGATGGCAGTGAACATCAACCGTTCGTTCAAGCAGTACGGCTGGTGTTCGCGGATCCGCGGCATCGAGTCCGGCGGCGCGGTCGAAGGCCTGCCCACGCACACCTTCCCCACCGACGACGGCGGCGTGGACATGAAGTGCCCGACCGAGGTGGCGATCACCGACCGCCGCTCGGCCGAACTGGACAAGATGGGGCTGATGCCGCTGGTGCATCGCAAGAACTCGGACATGGCCGCGTTCATCAGCGCGCAGTCGCTGAACAAGCCCGACGAGTACGACGATCCGGACGCCACCGCCAACGCCGCACTGGGCGCGCGCCTGCCGTACATGTTCGCCTGCTGCCGCTTCGCGCATTACCTGAAGTGCATCGTGCGCGACAAGATCGGTTCGTTCAGCGATCGCGAGCAGATGCAGGCGTGGCTGACCCGCTGGATCACCCAGTACATCGATGGGGATCCGTCCAACTCCAGCGAAGACACCAAGGCGCGCAAGCCGCTGGCCGCGGCCGAGGTGGTGGTGGAGGAAGTGGAAGGCGCGCCCGGCTACTACACCTCCAAGTTCTTCCTGAAACCGCACTACCAGCTGGAAGGGCTGACCGTGTCGCTGCGACTGGTGTCGCGGCTGCCGTCGGCGGCCAAGGCCTGACCCGGCGCCACCGTGCCACGGCTCCGGCGCGCAGGCGATGCGCGCTGGGCGCCGATCCATCGTTGTCCGTTTTTCACTAGAGGAGCAGTTCCATGGCGTTCGACATGCATATCAAGTTCGGCAGCGGCAAGGTCAAGATCGAAGGCGCGTCCAACCACAAGAAGCACAAGGGCGAGGTGCCGATCCTGGCCTGGTCGTGGGGCGCGAGCAATTCCGGCGACCTGCACACCGGTGGCGGTTCGGCCAGCGGCGGCAAGGCGCACATCCAGGACATCTCCATCACCAAGTACGTCGACGGCTGCTCCAACGCGTTGCTCGATGCGGTGTGCACCGGCGCGCGCGTGGAGACGGCGTGGCTGTACGTGACCAACGCCACCGGCGAACAGAGCGACTTCCTGACCATCGAGTTGAGCGAAGGCGTGCTGATCACCTCGCTGTCCACCGGCGGCTCGGGCGGCGAGGATCGCCTGACCGAGAACGTGACCCTGCACTTCGGCAAGTTCAAGTACAGCTTCCAGCCGCAGGACGACAAGGGCACGGCGCAGGGCGGGGCGAAGGAATTCACCTACGACATCCAGGGCGTGGCCAAGGCCTGACCGCGGCGGCGGCTGCGGCCGCCTCGCATCCCGGCGCCGTCGTTGCGACGGCGCCGCACATTCCCTTCGTGCGGACAGGCCATGGACACCACTCCCGAACTGCTGCTGCGTCACGGGCGTCCGGATGAAGCGCTGAAACTGCTGACCCAACGCGTGCGCCAGCATCCGGCCGACGCGCGCCAGCGCGTGTTCCTGTTCCAGCTATTGGCGGTGCTCGGCCAATGGGACCGCGCCCGCGACCAGCTCACCGCCTGTCGCGAACTCGATGCCGACAACGCCGCGCTCGCCGCCACCTATGCGATCACCGTGCAGGCCGAGCGCCAGCGCGCTGCGGTGTTCGCCGGGCAAGCCTTGCCGACCGTGCTCGGCGCGCCCGAACCGTGGTTGGCGCTGCTGTTGCAGGCGCTGCGGCTGTCGGCCGAAGGCGCCACTGCGCAGGCCGCCGAACTGCGTGCGCAGGCATTCGAGCAGGCCCCGACCAGCGCCGGCGAGCTCGACGACACGCGCTTCGCCTGGATCGCCGACGCCGATCCGCGCTTCGGCCCGTGCCTGGAACTCGTAGTCAACGGCGGCTACGCCTGGGTGCCGTTCACGCAGATACAGGCCTTGCGGTTCGAAGCGCCGGCCGACCTGCGCGACATGCTGTGGGCGCCGGTCGCGGTGACCTGGCGCAACGGCGGCGAGGCGTTCGGTTTCGTGCCGGTGCGCTACCCCGGCACCGAGCGCAGCGACGACGGCCAACTGCTGCTGGCGCGTCGTACCGACTGGAGTGGCAGCGACGGCGACGTCGGCCTGGGCCAACGCCTGTGGGCCACTGATGCCGGCGAGCACGCGCTGCTGGACGTGCGCCAGATCCTGTTCGATCCGACCTGAGCTGAGCCGCTGCGATGGCCGAACTCACCACCCAGGAACGCCTGCAGCCTTCGCTGCTGGACCGGCTCAGCGACGATGAGCCGCTGCGCCAGGAGGAGAGCCGCGACAAGCGGGTGATCTCCGCCGCGCGCCTGCGCGAGTGCGTGATGCGCGACCTGTCGTGGCTGCTGAACTGCGTCAACCTGGCTACCGACCAACCGCTGGACGCGTATCCGGAGGTGCGTCGTTCGGTGCTGAATTTCGGCATCCCCGACCTGGCCGGCGTGGCCATGTCCGGCATCGACGCGGCGGCGCTGCAGCTGCGCCTGCGCGAGGCGATCCTGGCGTTCGAGCCGCGGCTGATCGCCGACACCCTGCGCGTCACCGTGCAGGCCGACGCGCGGCGCATGGACCGGCGTTCGCTGGTGTTCTTCATCGAATCGGAGATGTGGGCGCAGCCGCTGCCGCTGAACCTGTACCTGAAGACCGAGCTGGACTTGGAGACCGGGCGCCTGGACGTCAGCGAGGGCTACGCCTGATGGACCCGCGCCTGCTCGGCTACTACAACCGCGAACTGCAGCACGTGCGCGAGATGGGCGGCGAGTTCGCGCGCGAGTTTCCGAAGATCGCCGGACGCCTGGGCCTGGAAGGCTTCGAATGCGCCGATCCGTACGTGGAGCGCTTGCTGGAAGGCTTCGCGTTCATGGCCGCACGCGTGCAGCTCAAGCTCGACGCGCAGTATCCGGTGTTCACCCAGCACCTGTTGCAGATGGTCTACCCGCACTACCTGACGCCCATGCCATCGATGGCGGTGGTGCAGCTGCAGCCGGAGCTGAAGGAAAGCGCGCTGGCCGCGGGCTACACCGTGCCGCGCCACACCGCGCTGCGCAGCCTGGTCGCCGGCGGCGAGCGCACCGCCTGCGAATACCGCACCGCGCACGCGCTCACGCTGTGGCCGCTGGCGCTGCGCGAAGCCAAGTACCTGGACACGCCGGCGGCGATCGCCGCGGCCGGCATCGGCCTGCCACCGGCGCAGGCCGCGGCCAAACCGGTGCGCGCCGCATTGCGCCTGCGTTTCGAAACGCTGGCCGGGGTGCAGGCGAACATGCTGGCGCTGGATGCGCTGCCGCTGTTCCTGGCCGGTGCCGACGAGCTGCCCACGCGCCTGTACGAACAACTGCTCGGCCACGCCGCTGGCTTCGTGGTGCGCGGCCAGGATGCGGCCGGCGCGGCGGTGGAGTTGCAGCGCGACCGCAGCGAACTGCGCGCGCGCGGCTTCGCCGACGACGAGGCGCTGGTTCCGTACGACGGCCGCGCGTTCAGCGGCTACCGCCTGCTGCAGGAATACTTCGCCTGCCCGCAGCGCTTCCTGTTCGCCGAACTGGGCGGGCTGCGCGCGGCGCTGCACCGGCTGCATGGCACCGGTTTCGAGATCGTGGTGCTGCTGGAGCGCAGCGTGCCCAGCCTGGCGCAGGCGGTGAGCGCGGACAACTTCCGCCTGTTCTGCACGCCGGCGATCAACCTGTTCCCGCGCCGTGCCGACCGCCTGCACCTGGCGCCGGGCAAGACCGAATACCACGTGCTCGCCGACCGCACCCGGCCGATGGATTTCGAGATCCACAGCCTGGGCGAGGTCGAAGGCTTCGGCGACCGCCAGGAACCGGAGCAGCGCTTCCTGCCGTTCTACGGTGGCGACGCGCACACCTGGCACGCGCGCCACGGCGCGTTCTACACCATGCGCCGCGAACCGCGCCTGCTGTCGGCGCGGCAGCGGCGCCAGGGCGCGCGCTCCAGCTATGTCGGCAGCGAGGTCTACGTGAGCCTGGTCGATGCCGACGACGGCGCCTACGCCACCTCCTTGCGCCAGCTCGGCCTGCAGCTGCTGTGCAGCAACCGCGACCTGCCGCTGCACATGCCGGTGGGCAAGGGCGCGACCGATTTCACCATGGACGCCGGCGCGCCGGTGCACAGCGTGCGCTGCGTGGCCGGGCCGACCAAGCCGCGTCCGGCGCTGAGCGATGGCGAGACCGCGTGGCGCCTGCTCAGCCATCTGCAGTTGAACTACCTGTCGCTGTTCGAGGACGGCCAGGACGGCACCGCCGCGCTGCGCGAGATGCTCACGTTGTACTGCGATCCGTTCGACGCCGCGGCGCTGCGCCAGATCGAAGGCATCAAGCAGGTGCGCGCGCAGCCGATCGTGCGCCGCATTCCCGCGCCGGGGCCGATCAGCTTCGGCCGTGGCCTGGAAATCACCCTCACCTGCGAGGACAGCGCGTTCGAAGGCAGCGGCGCGTTCCTGCTCGGCGCGGTGCTGCAGCATTTCTTCGCCCGCTACGTGTCGGTCAATTCCTTCACCGAGACCGTGCTGCGCACCAGCGAGCGCAACGAGATCGCACGCTGGCCGGCGCAGCTCGGCAAACGGCAGCTGCTGTGAGCGCCACCGATCTGGCCGCCCTGGAGCAGGCGCTGCGTGAGCGGCCGCACGACTTCGAGTTCTTCGCCGCGCTGCGCGCGCTGGAACGCGCGCATCCGCAGCAGCCGCGGCTGGGCCGTTCCACGCGCCCGTCCGACGACCCGGTGCGGCTGCGGCATACGCCGTCGCTGGCCTTCGCGCCGCGTTCGATCGACCGCTACGTGGCCGCCGCCGGCACCCAGCCGGGCAAGCTGTACGGGCTGTTCCTGGGCCTGTTCGGGCCGAACGCACCGCTGCCGCTGCACCTGACCGAATACGCGATCGAGCGCCAGGCGCAGGCCAAGGATCCGACCCTGGCCGCGTTCGCCGATCTGTTCCATCACCGCATGCTGAGCCTGTTCTACCGCGCCTGGGCCGATGCGCAACCGACCGTGCATGCCGACCGCCCGCACGAGGACCGCTTCCGCGGCTACCTGGATGCGCTGGCCGGCATCGCCTCGCCGCATCTGCGCGGGCGCGACGCGCTGCCCGACGATGCGCGCCGCCACTTCGCCGGGCGCCTGCTGCCGGTGGCGCGCAATGCCGAAGGCTTGCGCGGCCTGCTCGAACAGCTGTTCGCGGTGCCGGTGCAGGTGCTCGAGTTCGTCGCCGAATGGATGCGCCTGCCCGACGATGCGCGGTTGCGGCTGGGCGCTTCGCCCGAGGTCGCCACGCTCGGCCACAGCACCGTACTAGGCGCGCATGCGCGCGGTGCGCAGCAGCGGTTCCGGCTACGCCTGGGGCCGCTGTCGCGCAGCGCCTTCCAGCGCTTCCTGCCCGGCGGCGAGGCCTTGCGCCAGCTGGCCGCGGCGGTCCGCAGCTACGTCGGCGACGAAAAAGGCTGGGATCTGCAGCTGCTGCTGCAGTCCGACGAGGTGCCGGCGACCACGCTGGCGCGCGGCGGGCGCCTGGGCCTGGACACCTGGCTCGGCCAGCGCAGCTGGGACATCGCCGACGCCGACGACGTGGTGCTGCGGCCGTCCGGCTGAGCACGTCTTTTCTCTTTCTCTTTCCGCATTCGCACAAGGAATCACCGCCATGGCCGAAATCAGTCGCAGCGCCCTGTTCGGCAAGCTCAACAAGCTCGCCTATCGCGGCATCGAAAGCGCCACCGTGTTCTGCAAGTTGCGCGGCAACCCGTACGTGGAACTGGTGCACTGGCTGCACCAGATCCTGCAACTGCAGGACTCGGATCTGCACCGCATCGTCAAGCGCTTCGAGCTCAACCCGTCGAACCTGGCGCGCGACGTGACCGAGGCGCTGGACCGGCTGCCGCGCGGCGCCAGCGGCGTCACCGATCTGTCCGGCACGGTCGAGGAAGCGGTCGAGCGCGGCTGGGTGTATGCCTCGCTCAGCTTCGGCGAGGCGCAGGTGCGCACCGGCTACCTGATCGTCGGCGTGCTCAGCGTGCGTACGCTACGCAATGCGCTGCTCGGCATCTCCAAGGAATTCGAGAAGATCAAGCCGGAAGCGCTGAGCGAGCGCTTCGCCGAGATCGTCGCCGGCTCGCCGGAAGACGGACTGCTGCCCAGCGACGGCTTCCAGCTCGGCCAGGCCGGCGCGCCGGGCGAGGCCAGCGGCGCGATCGCCCCGGCCGCGCTGGGCAAGCAGGAAGCGCTGAAGAAATTCACCACCGACCTGACCGCGCAGGCGCGCGACGGCAAGCTCGACCCGATCATCGGCCGCGACGACGAGATCCGCCAGGTGGTGGATATCCTGATGCGGCGCCGGCAGAACAACCCGATCCTGGTCGGCGAGGCCGGCGTCGGCAAGACCGCGGTGGTCGAGGGCCTGGCCCAGCGCATCGCCCGCGGCGACGTGCCGCCGGCGCTGAAGGAGGTCGAGCTGCGCGCGCTCGACGTGGGCCTGCTGCAGGCCGGCGCCAGCATGAAGGGCGAATTCGAGCAGCGCCTGCGTGCGGTGATCGACGAAGTGCAGGCCAGCGCCAGGCCGATCATCCTGTTCGTCGACGAGACCCACACCCTGGTCGGCGCCGGCGGCGCGGCCGGCACCGGCGATGCGGCCAACCTGCTCAAGCCGGCGCTGGCGCGCGGCACCCTGCGCACGGTCGGCGCCACCACCTGGGCCGAATACAAGAAATACATCGAGAAGGACCCGGCGCTGACCCGCCGCTTCCAGGCGGTGCAGGTGGACGAGCCGGACGAGGTCAAGGCGGTGCTGATGATGCGCGGTGTGGCCAGCACCATGGAGCAGCACCATAAGGTGCAGATCCTGGACGAGGCGCTGGAGGCGGCGGTCAAGCTCAGCCATCGCTACATTCCGGCGCGGCAGCTGCCGGACAAGTCGGTGAGCCTGCTCGACACCGCCTGCGCGCGCGTGGCGGTGAGCCTGCACGCCACCCCGGCCGACGTGGACGATAGCCGCCGCCGCATCGAATCGCTGCAGACCGAACGCGGCATCATCGAACGCGAACGCGCGATCGGCATCGTCGTCGACGAGCGCGACGTCGCCTGTCGCGCGCTGCTGGATGCCGAACAGGCGCGCCTGGCCGCGCTGGAACAGCGCTGGGGCGAGGAGAAGGCGCTGGTCGACGAACTGCTGGCGCTGCGCGCGCAGCTACGCGCCGGCATCGCCCCGATCGAAGGCACCGGCAGCCCGCTGGAAGCGGCGGCACAGACGCTGGCGCAGCAGGAGCCGGCGCAGCAGATGCAGGACATGCCGGCACCCGGCGCCACCGGCAACGAACGCGACGCGCTGCTGGCGCGCTTGCGCCAGGTGCAGGCGGAGCTGAGCGCGCTGCAGGGCGAGAACCCGCTGATCCTGCCGACCGTGGACTACCAGGCCGTGGCCGCGGTGGTCGCCGACTGGACCGGCATCCCGGTCGGGCGCATGGCGCGCAACGAGATCGACACCGTGCTGCGCCTGCCCGAACTGCTGGCCAAGCGTGTGATCGGCCAGGACCACGCCATGGAGATGATCGCCAAGCGCATCCAGACCACCCGCGCCGGCCTGGACAACCCGCACAAGCCGATCGGCGTGTTCATGCTCGCCGGCACCTCCGGCGTCGGCAAGACCGAGACCGCGCTGGCGCTGGCCGAAGCGCTGTACGGCGGCGAGCAGAACCTGATCACCATCAACATGAGCGAGTACCAGGAAGCGCATACCGTGTCCTCGCTGAAGGGCGCGCCTCCCGGCTACGTCGGCTACGGCGAAGGCGGCGTGCTGACCGAGGCGGTGCGGCGCAAGCCGTATTCGGTAGTGCTGTTGGACGAAGTGGAGAAGGCGCACCCGGACGTGCACGAACTGTTCTTTCAGGTGTTCGACAAGGGCGTGATGGAAGACGGCGAAGGCCGCCGCATCGACTTCCGCAACACCTTGATCATCCTCACCACCAATGCCGGCACCGAGCTGATCGCCAGCCTGTGCAAGGACCCGGAATTGATGCCGGACCCGGACGGCATGGCCAAGGCCCTGCGCGAGCCGCTGCTGAAGATCTTCCCGCCGGCGCTGCTCGGCCGCCTGGTCACCATCCCGTACTACCCGCTGAGCGACGCCATGCTCGGGCAGATCGTCAAGCTGCAGTTGAACCGGATCAAAAAGCGCGTGGAGGCCCGCTACAAGATCCCGTTCGACTACGACGAAGACGTGGTCAAGCTGGTGGTCGGCCGCTGCACCGAGAGCGAATCGGGCGGCCGCATGATCGATGCGATCTTGACCAATTCGATGCTGCCGGAGATTTCGCGCGAGTTCCTCGGTCGGATGATCGAAGGCCAGCCAGTCACCGGCGTGAAGCTGGGCACGACGGGCGGCGATTTTTCCTATCGCTTCGCCTGAAGTCGGATCAATCGAAGTGCGAGCAATTCAGTGCGGTCGAGCGCGGCATTGCGCCGTAGCGGATAGTGTCATTACGGGGAAAGAGCATGGCAAACACAGTATTCGCCGATGCGGTCACGGCTGAGCGTAGCTTGCGGGACAATGGATTCAAGCCTCACGACCACACCGGTCTGGACGAGACGCTCATCGATGGCGATCTTAAGCTTGCGGCGCAGATCGCTGCGTTTCTCTGCAATAAGTCTCAATTCGAAGCGCAGCTTAGAATAGTTTCGGAAGCGATGTGGAAGCGTTACGTAACACTCGATGTCAACGAGCGAAACAAGTTCACCCGTGTCATCGCCTTGGTCGCGGAACCATACGGATTCCGAGTGTCCACTCGGCTCGCGCCGGATCATGCGCGCGGTGCCGCAATGCAGCTCAAGCTGATCGCTGGTGACCCGGAGCTTGGCTACATGTTGCGCAACAAGCTGTTCTGGAAGGATTCGATGCACAATCGGCATGGCGAATATACGCATGCCTTGCAATGGCTGAGCATCGCCAGCAAGTTCGGCCGTCCGGCAGCGAGGCTCTATGCGCAACTGGGAAATTACCGCGCCAACGCGGCCGAGCGCAAGACCGTGTTCCTCTGGCAATGGCTGGCGGACTGCTTCCCTTCGGACATGCATGCGGATGCTGCAGGTACCGTGTTGAAGAATGGCGAGACACTGGAATCCCAGAGCTATCGCTCGCCACAAGTGATCACGGATTACTTGGTGCGCGGGCTGAAAGGACCGCTCAAGAATCACTTTGTCTCCAGCTTCCTGTGCATGCGCTACGACAAGCGCGGCTGGATTTCGGCAGCGACGAAAGATAAGGAAGGCAACAAGCTCCCGATGAGGAAGCTGCAAGGCGATTCGAAGGGCAGCGCGGAAGCCAAGAAAGCCGACGGGCAGTGGTCCAATAGCACGCGCCCCGGTGAAACCGGTAAAGCCCGTTGGGTGCGCGACGTAGCGCACGATGCCGCCGCGGTGGTGGCGAGTTCACACAAAACCTATGCGAAATCGTTCCATGGCTTGGACGGAAACCTGTACGAAGGAGGCTGACGTCAAACCATCCTGTGGTTCGGTCGATCAATGTTTTTGGAGGATTTATGGGCTATGTGGCCGTGAGCATCAAGGACTCGATGGTCTATTATTCGCATTATTCGAAAGCCGGGCAGGTCAGCCAGTATGGGCACGTTTCCACCAACCACGATCTGAACACATTGGTCGTGAGCAACGCGATTGTATTCCAGGTTTTCGCAACCAATTCCATTCAGCTTAGCGCCGACAATTTCGTGCGCTTCAAGAATGGCGGAAAGCGGCTCCCCAGTGGCGCTGCGGTTCCCAAGGGCGTAGGCAAGAAAGCGAAGCCGCGGAGCAGGTTGGACAGAAGAAACGACTTGGTCCGCGAGGGCGATGTCGGGCCTTACAGTACAGGTGTCGGATCGCTGAAGCACAACGTGGCAAGCGCGACATTGGAGCGGGACCATATCAGTTCCGACGGCGCGCTTAAGTATCGTGCGAACGTGCTAAATACGGGGCCGCTTTCCGGAATGGGATACAGCGACGGCCAGATAAAGGCGCGAGGCATTGCCATCGCCATCGAGCACGACATCCATACCATGGGCTACAGCTACGGTTCGAAGCAAAAAAGAACCGATACGCCCAATGGCACTACCCGAATGCATTACGTGGCGCAGTTTCCGGAGCGTGGGCTTTATCTGGAAATCGAGGAGGAACTGGCCGCTTACTACGGAGCTGGTTCGCTTTCCTTTGAGTTGGTGGGGAGCTATCGCTATCTGTATCGCCTGAACGTGAAGAATGGTCACGTCACGGCTACCGATGAACTGGATGCGCTGATCGAGGCCTATCTGGCGGTTGCAGCATAGGCGCGTCTGCCATGCGTCTGCGCGACGCGGTGGCGATAAGTCGATTGAAAATTGGATTGTTTAACGAAGCGCTGTCCGGTCGCGTCCAGGCATTCGACGGCCGGTCTGTCGCCGATTTCACTGCATGGGCATGCCGGTCGAAGCGAACGGATGAAATCGAGGAGAAGGGTTGTGCCAAAAATCTACTTTTGGAATGCGGAACATCTCTCAACGAATGCGGAACTGCTTTCCCAGGAAAGGGAGGCGGAAGCCGAACGCGCTCAACTCGACACGATGCGGCAGCTTGAAAACCACGCGGCGAAAGGGGCCGTCGTAACCCCGCCAATTACGCGCTCGATGCGTCGGGTCGCAGGTAGGGAGGTAGTGAAGGCCGGGTCCTATCATCCCTACGCGCGGACCATCTACAGCGAAGACCGCAGGGTGCAGCGCCAAGTTGAGACCGAGTTGAGCCAGCTTCTTAAAGTCAACAGACTCGAATACAAGGCCGGCGTCAGCCTGCGCAAAGTCCAGACGCAACGCTGGCTCGAAAGCCAGCCGTTTCCGGTGTTCTATTGCGAGGTTCAGCAGGGCTTTCCAGGCAACACCTCTTCGTTACGCAACGCAGTCGCTCCTGGGGCCAAGATATTGTGCTATTGGACCAACATTCTCGGCGCGCTCGCCGAACCGCTGGCCTTTCCGGCGGTCGGTGCCGGCGTGCCTGGGCCGCCGGGCGGCCCGCATCTCGCCGGCGGCAATAGGCGCATTCCCAGGTGGGTGGTCCACGGCGGCATCAACCTGTTCTTCTGGCATGCGCCGTCTGGCAACAACGGCCAGGTCGTCGCTGCCATGTGGAACTTCATCAAAGCCAATCACGTCGGCAACAGCATCCTGTTCGGTGATCTCAACGCCGAACCCGGCCAGCTATTGGCTCAGGGGGTACCGGCCGGCGAAATCTGCGCGCCCGTCGGTCCGACGAGAATCAGCGGGCGTAAGCTCGACTACGCTTTGTCGAACTTCCAGCCGGTGCTGGTCTTTCGTGCCTTCGATCAGGCTGCGCCGCATGCCGAGATCAAGCGTCGTTTTGGTTCCGATCACGCAGCGATGTGCCTGCGCTGGTAGGAGCGTCCGGTACGGCGCATGAGCCCGGCAAGCGAAATCATGCAGGGTCTGTGGCGAATCCGGCACGAAGCGGCGGGCGGATCCGGCGCGTGCCGCTTGATCCATCCAACCGGCAGGCGACGGAATGCGAGTCGCGTCACTTTTATGCGTGATACTTGCGTGGCCCTCACTCTTCCGCCAGCCATGCTCGACGTCGTGCCCAGGCCGCTCCCGATCGCTGTCCAAGACTTGGCGCATCACGCCCCATGCCGCGGTTCGGGCATCGCACCGCGTTGGACCGTGCAAAAGGCCTCCCCGCCATGCCGCTGAACCCCGCCACCTGGCAGCGCCTGCAGGCGCTGTTCCATCAAGCCTGCGCCCTGCCCGAGCCGCAGCGCGCGGCCTTCGCGCAGGCGCAGGCCGGCGACGAGCCAGAGCTGCTGCACGAGCTGCTCGGCCTGCTCGCGGCCGACGTGCGCGCTACCGAGCTGCCGCGTCCGGGCCTGCTCGGCACGCTGCTCGGCGGCGATGGCAACGCCGACGAGGTGCCGCCCGGGACCCGCTTCGGCCCGTGGGCGATCGATCGGCTGATCGGCCGCGGCGGCATGGGCCAGGTCTATCTGGGCCATCGCGCCGATGGCGCCTACGCGCGCGAAGTGGCGATCAAGCTGATCGCCGCGACGGGACTGGATGCGCAGCAGCGGGCGGTGTTCGAGTTCGAATGCCGCCTGCTGGCGCAGATGCAGCATCCGGCGATCGCGCAGATCCACGATGCCGGCACCGATGCGCAGGGGCGGCCGTATCTGGTGATGGAGTACATCCGCGGCGAACCGCTGACCCGCTGGTGCGCGCAGCACGGGTTGTCGCTGCGCGCGCGGGTGGAGCTGCTGGTGCGGGTCGGCGAGGGTGTGCAGCACGCGCACCAGAAGGGCGTGATCCATCGCGATCTCAAGCCGAACAACGTGCTGGTCGGCGAGGTCGACGGGCGCCCGGTGCCGAGCATCATCGACTTCGGCATCGCGGTGGAAACCGCGCAGCCCTCGCGCAATCCGGCCGGCGCCAGCGGCACGCCCGGCTACATGAGCCCGGAGCAGGCGCAGGGCGACGGCGGCGGGGTGGACGCGCGCAGCGACGTGTACTCGCTGGGCGCCCTGCTGTACGAACTGATCTGCGGGGTGCGTCCGGAGCTGTTCGAGGCCGGCGTGCCGGAGGCGCCCTCGCGCTGGATCCAGGCGCAGCCGCAGCCGCTGCAGCGCGAGCTGGCACTGCAGCGTGGCCAGTCGCCGGCGCAATTGCTGCATGGGCTGCACGACGGCCTGGACGCGATCGTGTTGCAGGCGATGGCGCCGGACCGCGCCGCGCGCTATGCATCGGTGTCGTCGCTGCTGGATGATCTGCGCCGCTGGCTCGGCGACTATCCGCCGCGGGCGCTGCGCCGCTCGCGCGGGCGCGACGTGCGCAAGTTCGTGCAGCGCAACCGTGGTGCGGTGCTGGCTTCGCTGCTGGTGCTGGTCGCGTTGTGCGGCGGCCTGGCCAGCACGTTGTGGTCGCTGCGCAACGCGCAGCGCGAGGCGCAGCGGGCGCAGGTGACCGCGGACTTCCTCGGCTCGCTGCTGTCCAGCGTGGATCCGGCGGTGGCCCAGGACAAGGACAAGACCCTGCTGTTGCAGGTGATGGACCAGGCCTCGCAGCGCGCCACGCGCGAACTGGCAAGCCAGCCGCAGGCGTTGGTGGAGGTGGAACTGACCATCGGCACCAGCCTGGTCGGGCTGGGCGAGTACAAGCGCGCGGTGACCCAGCTTGAGGCGGCGCGGCGCCATGCACAGGCGCACTTGGGCGCCTACAGCGCCGACGAGCTGCAGATCATGCGCCTGCTCGGCGAGGCGCTGGTGAACGTGGGCGAGCCGAAGCGCGCGGAAGCCATCTTGCGCGAGGGCGTCGCGCAGGTGCGCCTGCGCCACGGCGCCGACGCGCCGCTGGGTTACGACATGCAGTCGCGGCTGAGTTGGGCCCTGCGCGTGCAGGGCGAAGCCAAGGCGGCGTTGCGCGAGAGCCGGCAGGCGTACACGGGCATGCTGCGGGTATTGCCGGCCGACGACCAGAGCGTGCTGAGCGCGGGCGATCGCTACGCCGCCACGCTGGCCGATGGCGGCGACTACGATCAAGCGATCGCCTTGATCCGCGGGCTGATCGCGCGCCGCGCCGCGCGCCTGGGCGCGGAGCATCCCCTGACCCTGTCGATGCGCAACAGCCTGGCGGTCTATCTGCTGATGAAGCGCGACTACCCGGCGGCGGAGCGGGAGTTGAAGGCATTGCAGCCGGTCATGATCCGTCTGTACGGGGTGAACGGCTCCGATACCCAGATGATCTACAACAACCTGGCCGGGGCGCTGCGCCAGCAGGGCAAGGTCGCCGAATCCGGACCCTACTACCGCAAGGCGCTGGACAATGCGCGCGCAAGATACCCCGAGGACCATCCCACCACCATCATGGCGCGCACCAACCATGCGTTCTGGCTGCTCGACGACGGCCAGGCGCAGGCTGCCGCAGCTGAGCAGCGGGCGGTGTTGGCCGATGCCGAGCGTGTCCTCGGCGGCAGGCACGAGGTGACGGCGGAAATCCTGCGCGGCCTGGCCGAGGCGGAGATCGCCTTGGGCCAACGCGCACAGGCGCGCGCGCATGCCGAACGCACACGCGACATCCTGGTCGGTCTGTACGGCGATGCGCCCGGGCCGCTGGCGCAAGTGCGCGAAACGCTGGCCAAGCTGGACGCGCCGGATGCGCCACGCTCGGCGTTGGTGGCTGAGACGAAATGACGGGTCGCGCGCCGCCGCGCGCGCCAAGCTGGATGCCTGGCCACTGCGCTCTCGGCTCCGCATGCAACCTGCCGCCCGCCTCACCGATCTGCACGTCTGCCCGATGGTCACCGGGGTGGTGCCGCATGTGGGCGGGCCGATCCTGGCGCCTGGCGCGCCGACGGTCCTGATCGGCGGGTTGCCGGCGGCGCGGATCGGCGACATGGCGGTGTGCGTGGGGCCGCCGGACAGCATCGTGTCCGGCGCACCGACTGTGCTGATCGCGGGCATGCCCGCAGCGCGGCTGGGCGATAGCACCGCGCACGGCGGGGCAATCGTGCTGGGGTGTTTCACCGTGTTGATCGGATAAGGGAGCGGGGCGATGCAGCAGGCGGGGGCCGCGCTGGCGCGGCATGGGGAGGCGGAAGCGGCCGCGGCCGGCATGGGGATGCCGGCCGCAGCGACGCTGGCGCAGACGATCGCCGTGCACCGGGCCGGGGACCTGGACGCGGCCGAGCGCGGCTATCGCGACCTGCTTGCGCAGCACGCCGCGCATGCCGACGCGCTGCACTTCCTCGGCGTGCTGTGCCATCAGCGCGGGCGCAGCGACGAAGCGCAGCAATTGATCGAGCGCGCGCTGACGCTGATTCCCGCCTACCCGGACGCGCACAACAACCTGGGCAACGTGCACAAGGAATGCGCGCGCCTGGCCGAGGCCGAGGCCTGCTACCGGCGCGCGCTGGCCTGCGCGCCGTCGCACCACAACGCACTGAGCAACCTGGCGGTGGTGCTGGAAGCGCAGGCGCGGCTGGACGAGGCGTTCCTGGCCTATGCGCAGCTGCTGCAGCAGGTGCCCGGGTTCGCGCACGGCCACTATCTGCTCGGCTTGTTCCTGCGCAACCACGCGCAGCAGCACGAGCATCTGGAGCAATCGGCCGAGTGCTTCCGCACCGCGTGGCAGCTGGATCCGGCCAACCTGCGCGCGCTGGAGGCGCTTGGCACCGCCTGGTATCTGCTCGGCCGCCACGACGAAGCGGTGGCGGTGTACCGCGACTGGCTGGTGCGCGATCCGCACAATGCGGTGGCCCGGCACATGCTGGCCGCGTGCGGCGGCAGCGCCGCGCCGCCGCGCGCCGACGACGCCTACGTGCGCGAAGTGTTCGATGGCTTCGCCGAGAGCTTCGACGAGCAACTGCTGAACAATCTCGAGTACCGCGCGCCACAGCTGCTGGCCACGGAGCTGGCGCAGGTACTGCATGCGCCGAGCGCGGCGCTGGACGTGCTCGACGCCGGCTGCGGCACCGGCCTGTGCGCGCCGCTGCTGCGGCCGCATGCGCGGCAGCTGGCCGGGGTGGACCTGTCCGGCGGCATGATCGACAAGGCGCGCCAGCGTGGCGGCTACGACGCGCTGGTGGTCGGCGAACTGACCGCGTACCTGCAGGCGCAGCCGCAGGCGTGGGACGTGGTGGTCTCGGCCGATACGCTGGTGTACTTCGGCGACCTGCGCGAGGTCTGCGCCGCCGCGCATGCCGCATTGCGCCGCGACGGCTGGCTGGCCTTCACCGTGGAGGCGCTGGACGCCGCGGACGATCGGGTGCAGCTCGGCTCGAGCGGGCGCTACCGGCACAGCCGCGCGCACGTGCAGGCCGCGCTGGCGCAGGCCGGCTTCGCCCGCGTGCAAGTCCGCGCCGACCAGCTGCGCAAGGAAGGCGGTACGCCGGTGCAGGGCTGGGTGGTGCTGGCACGCCGCTAGCGCCGCGTGCTTCGACGCCGGTGTGCGGCGAGGACGCGCGCCGCTGGCGGTGCGCAGCGCTGAGACGAAATGTCGGCTTTCGCGCCGGGCGCCGTGTGAGTATCGCCCTGCCGGCAGCGCACGCGGGCGGCGTTCGTGCCGGTGCCTGCGTTGCGCGCCGCACCGCGAACGCCGCTCGCGAGCGCCGGCCAAGGTCCGCATTGCGCGGCGCTCGACTTCCCGGACACCACGATGCCCACGCCGATGATGACGCTGCACTCCGACCTTGGCGATGCGCTGCTGTTCTGGCGCATGCAGGCGACGGAAGCGTTGGGCGAATTGTTCGAGTACCGCCTGACCGCGCTCAGCACGCAGCCGCGGCCGGACCTGCGCGCGCTGCTCGGCACCTCGATGGCGGTGCAGCTGAAGGCAGGCGAAGGCCATGTGCGCTGGTACCACGGCATCGTCGCGCATGTCGCGCAGACCGGCTTCCACGTCGTCGACAAGCTCAGCTACGCGGTGCTGGAGGTGACTCTGGTGCCCAAGCCTTGGTTGCTGACCCAGCGTCGCGACTGCCGCATCTTCACCGCGCAGAGCGTGCCGGAGATCGTACGCACGGTGCTCGACGGCATCGGCTACGGCGACGTGACCCTGAGCCTGAGCGGCACCTATCCCAAGCGCGACTATTGCGTGCAGTACCGCGAGGACGATTTCAACTTCATCAGCCGCCTGCTCGAGCAGGAAGGCATCTATTACTTCTTCGCCCACAGCCAGACCACGCATACGCTGGTGCTGGCCGACGCGCTCGGCGCGCATGCCAGCACCGGCGGCTTCGAGACCTTGCCATACGTGCCACCGGGCCAGCATGCCAACGGCATGGGCGCCACCGTCAGCGAATGGCAGCTGGCGCGCAGCGTGCATACCAGCGCGCAGCAGCTCACCGACTACGATCCGTTGCGCCCGCGCGTGTCGCTGGCGGTGGACGAGGACATCGGCCATGGCGGCGATCTGCATCCGGTCAGCGGGTTGACCGCCTTCGACTACCCCGGCACGCATGTGCAGGTCGCCGATGGCAAGCGCTACGCGCAGGTGCGCGCGGAAGCGCACAACGTGCAGCGTTCGCGCTATCGCGGCGAAAGCGACGCGGTCGGGCTGCGCATGGGTGCGCTGTTCTCGCTGAAGGCGTTCCCGCGCCCGGAATGGAACCAGGAATACCTGGTGATCGGCGCGCAGACCGCGCTGGAAGCGCCGGGCTATGCCTCCGGCGTGGGCAGCGGCGCGGCGCCGTTCGCGTGCCGCTTCGAGGCGATCGAGAGCAAGCTGCCGTTCCGCACCGCGGCGCGCGCGCGGCAGCCGCTGATCGCCGGCCTGCAGACTGCGGTGGTCACCGGCAGCGACACCGACGAGGACATCGTGGTCGACCAGTATGGCCGCATCCAGGTCACCTTCCATTGGAACACCTCGGCGCGCGACGGCAGCAAGCCCTCGTGCCCGGTGCGGGTGGCCTCGTCGTGGGCCGGCAAGGGCTGGGGCGCGATGAGCCTGCCGCGGGTGGGGCAGGAAGTGGTGGTCAGTTTCCTGGAAGGCGATCCGGACCGCCCGCTGGTGATCGGCAGCGTCTACAACGCCGATCACATGCCGCCGTTCGCGCTGCCGGACAACAAGACCCAGAGCGGGGTGCGCAGCCGCAGCGCCGGCGGCGGCGCCGCGGACTTCAACGAGATCCGCTTCGAGGACAAGCTCGGCAGCGAGGAACTGTTCGTGCACGCGCAGAAGGACTTGCGCGAGGAAGTGGAGCACGACCACTTCGCCACCGTCGACAACGACCAGACCAGCACCGTTAAGCACGACCGCAAGCACAAGGTCGACAACGACGAGGCGCTGGACGTCGGCAACAACGCCACGCACGCGATCGGACAGAAGTTCAAGCTCAGTGCGGGCAGCGAGATCGAACTGGTCACCGGCGCGTCCAGCATCGTGATGAAGAGCAGCGGCGAGATCGAGATCAAGGGCGTGACCATCACCATCACCGGCAACAGCGCGGTGAACGTGGAAGGCAAGGTGCAGGTGGCGATCAAGGGCGGGGCGAGCGTGGACATGGGCGCCGGCGCCAGCGTCAAGGTGCACTCGGACGCGATGCTGGCGCTGGAGGGCGGGGCGATGGGCACGCTGAAGGCGCCGATGCTCAGCCTCAAGGCCGATGCGCTGCACCAGATCGGCGGCGCGCTGATCATGATCGGTTGAGGGCGCGGCGATGAATGCGATTGAGAAGGCCTGCGTAGAGATGGAGCTGTCGGCGCCGGCGCGCGCGCAGCTGGACGCCGCGCAACCGGCACAGGCCGCGGTGCGCGTGCTGCTCGACGGCGGCCAGCCGCAGGACGCGCTGAAACTGCTGGCGCGGCTGCTGCCCAAGCGCTACGTGGTCGCCTGGCTGTGCCAGTGCGCGCGCGGCGAAGCCTTGTCGCCGGAAGACCGCGCCGGCGCCGCACTGGCCGAGAAATGGGTGCGCGAGCCGAACGAGGCCAACCGCCGCGCCGCGTTCGCCTTCGCCCAGGCCGGCGGCTATGCCTCGCTGGGCGCGTGGCTGGCGGCGGCGGTGGCCTGGTCCGGCGGCAGCCTGGCGCCGCCGAGCCAGGACACGCCGGTGCCGCCGGCCGAGCACCTGACCGCGCGCGCGGCGGTGGCGGCGATCAACCTGCTCGCCGCGCAGCAGCCGGCGCAGTTCGAAGCGCGGCGCCATGGCTATGCGCTGCATGCGCTGGAGTTGCTGGCCGGCGGAGCGGCGGCATGAGCGCGGTCGTGCCGCGATGCCACGCGCGCGCGGCAACGCCTAGCCCATCCGCAACAGCGTGTCCGCGGCCGCGCCGCGCCACCCGATCCGAAGGAAGCGCCCCGTGTCCCTACCGTCCAAACTGACCCTCACCGTCGCCGGCCAGGCCGCCGCCCAGTTCGGTGCGCGCGCGCAGATGGCGTTCGCGCAGCGCGGCGGCAGCATCGGCCGCGCCGACGACAGCGACTGGGTGCTGGCCGCACCCGGCGTGTCGCGCACGCATGCGGTGGTGCGTTATCTCAACGGCATGTATTTCATCGAGGACCGCAGCACCAACGGCATGCTGCTCAACGGCGCCGCGCTGCAACGCGGCGACCCGGCCGCGCTCGGCGACGGCGACCGCCTGCAGCTGGATAGCTTCGAGATCCAGGTGCAGTTGCAGGCCGAAGCGCCCGCCGCACCGCCGCCGCCTGCCGTGACGGTGCCCGACGACACGTCGGACCTGACCCAGGTGGTGCCGGCGGCGTTGCCGCCGCACGTGGCCAGCAGTGCGCCCAGTGCCGGTATTGGCGCATTCGATTTCGACTTCGGTCTGCCCGGATTCGGCGGTGCCGCCGCGCCCGCGGGCGGCGCCTACGACGATGCGCTGCTCGGCGATCTCGGCGTGCCGGGCGCGGCCGGCGAACTGGACCCGCTGCGCCTGCTCGATCCGCTGCCGGCGCCGCCCGTGCCGCCGCAGCCGACACAGAGCTGGAACCACAGCGATGCCGGCCACGACCATTTCCGCGTGCCCGCGCCGCCGGCAGCGGCCGCGGCGCGCGGCTTCGAACTGCCGGAAAACTGGGACCTGACCACCGGCGACTTCGCGCCAGCGGCGCCGCCGGCGGCGAGCGCCGCGGCCACGCCTGCCGCGCCGCAGCCGTTCGCGGCGCAGGCCGCGCCCTCGGCGCCGTCCGCGCAGATGCCGGAGGACGTGGCGCGGATCTTCGAGATCGTGGTCGATGGGGTGATGGAGGTGCTGCGCGCACGCGCCGAGATCAAGAACACCTTCCGCCTGCCGGTGACGGTGATCCAGCGTTCGGAGAACAACCCGCTGAAGTTCGCCGCCACGCCCGAGGATGCGCTGCAGAAGCTGCTGGCACCGCCGAGCCCGGCGTTCCTGTCCGGCGTGGCCGCGTTCGACGATGCGTTCGACGACATCCGCTGCCACCAGATGGCGATGCTGGCCGGCATGCGCGCCGCGTTCGAATCGATGCTGTTCCACTTCAGCCCCGACCGGCTGGAGCAGGAGGTGGACGCCAGCGGCAAACGCCTGGCGTTCGCCGGCAAGGGCCGCTACTGGGAGCGCTACCGCGACAACTTCCAGGCCCTGGCCAAGGACCCGGACGAATGCTTCCGGCGCCTGTTCGGCGACGAGTTCGCCCGTGCCTACGAGGCGCAGCTGGCGCGGCTCAAGTCGGCAAGGCGCGCGGGGAAGTCCCCCCTGTAGGAGCGGCTTCAGCCGCGACAGGGATTGTCCGCAGCACGTGTCGGGGCTGAAGCCGCTCCTACAAAAAGCTGCGTGGTCGCAGAGACAGGAACGCACGTGCGGCGCATGACGCCGGCACCGTTACACAGGTCGCCTGTGGGAGTCGGCGGTGGCATCGGCACCGCGCGCATGTCGGCGCACAACACCAGGAAATCGAAGACGCTGACCCGCAATGCACGTGCCGCGATCGGCCGCGTTGCGCAGGCCATCGTCTCGACGCAGTGCAGCGCCACGGCATCCCCGGCGCCCTGAGACGAATTGTCGGGTAGCGCGCATCCGCGCTGGCCACACTGCATCCCGCCAGCCTGGACTGCGCGCGCCGCGCGCCGCGTCCGGGCCGTCGGCAAGGGGATCGCACATTGGGGTCGGCTGCTGCGTGCAACGCCGCGGCCGCATCGCCATCGACAGCAGCGGACACGGCGGATCATGCACAACAACAAGGTCGTCTGGAGCGAGGGGCTGTTTCTGCGCCCCCAGCATCTGCAGCAGCAGGAGCGCTACCTGGAGCGCTACGTGGAGCTGCGCGCCGGTGGCCTGCATGCGCATGCCTGGGGCTTCTCCGAGCTGGAACTGGAAACCGATCTGTTGGCGATCGGCAAGCTCGGCATCCGCCGCGCGCGCGGCGTGTTTCCCGACGGCACCCCGTTCGCGATGCCGGGCGACGATCCGCTGCCGCCGGCGCTGGACGTGGAGCCGAACTGGCGCGACCAGACCGTGTACCTGACCCTGCCGCTGCGCGCGGCCGCGCAGGCCGATGTGGGCCGCGCCGAGGCGCCGCCGGACCAGCTGTTCCGCTACCGGGTACGCGAGACCGAGGTCGACGACGCCTCCGGCAGCATGCAGGGCGCGGTGCTGATGGAAGTGGGCGGGATGAGCACGCGCCTGTTGCCGCAGTCGCAGCCGCTGGACGGGCTGACCCGGATGCCGCTGGCGCGCATCGTCGAATCGCGCGCCGATCGCCAGGTGACGCTGGACGAGGCGTTCGTGCCGACCGCGCTGGCCTGCCAGGCCGCGCCGCGGCTGGCCACGTTCCTGGTCGAGTTGCTCGGCCTGCTGCACCAGCGCGGCGAAGCGCTGGCCGCGCGGGTGTCGGTCGGCGACCGCGGCGGTGCGGCGGAGATCGCCGATTTCCTGCTGCTGCAGGTGGTCAACCGTTGGCAGCCGCTGATCGCGCACTGGGCGTCGGCGCCGCTGCTGCATCCGCAGGAGTTGTATGCTGCGCTGGTCGCGCTGGCCGGCGAACTGAGCACCTTCACCACCCCGGGCAAGCGCCCGCCGGCGTGGCCGGCATATCGCCACGACGCGCTGCAGCCGAGTTTCGAGCCGGTGATCGCCAGCCTGCGCAGCAGCCTCAGCGCGGTGCTCGAACAGACCGCGCTGCCGATCCCGGTGCAGGCGCGCAAGTTCGGCGTGTGGGTGGCGATGGTGCCGGACGCGGCCTTGTTCGACAGCGCCGCCTTCGTGCTTGCGGCCAAGGCCGACGTGCCCGCCGAAGAGCTGCGCCGGCAATTGCCGCTGCAGGCCAAGATCGGCCCGGTGGAGAAGATCCGCGACCTGGTCAATCTGCAGCTGCCCGGCATCGCGGCGATGCCGATGCCGGTGGCGCCGCGGCAGATCCCGTACCACGCCGGCTACCTGTATTTCGAATTCGACAAGCAGTCGCCGCTGTGGCGCACGTTGAAGGGCTCCGGCGGCATCGCGTTCCATTTCGGCAGCGAGTTCGCCGGGCTGGACCTGCAGCTGTGGGCGATCCGGAGCTGAGCGCATGAATTCACGACCGCCCGTCGATCCGTTGAGCGATGCCACCATCATGCGCCCGCAGCGCGGCGCCGCAACGCCCGCCGCCGCCGCGCCGGCCATGGCGTCCGCGCCTGCGCCCGGCGATGCCGACATCAGCGAATTCCTCGGCCGCAGCGTCAATCCGCTGGTGCAGGCGGCCAGCCCGCTGTTGCTGCTGGCGGTGCAGCTGCGGCACAGCGTGGCGCTGCCGGACGTGGCGCGGCTGCGCGAGCAGGTGACCGCGCAGGTGCGGCGCTTCGAGCAGCGTGCGCGCGACGGTGGCGCGGCCCCCGAAGCGGTCACCGCCGCCCGCTACGTGCTGTGCGCGATGCTCGACGAGGCGGTGCTCAATGCGCCGTGGGGCGAGCACAGCGGCTGGTCGCAGAAGACCTTGCTGGTGGTGTTCCATGGCGAGTCCTACGGCGGCGCCAAGTTCTTCCAGATCCTCGAACGCCTGTGCGCGGACGTGCCGCGCCACGTCGACCTGATCGAGCTGATGTACCTGTGCCTGGCGCTGGGCTTCTGCGGTCGCTACCAGATCGAGGCCGGCGGCCGCGCCAAGTTGGCCGAGATCCAGGACGACCTGTACCGGCGCATCCGCGCCCAGCGCGGCGCCGCGGCGGAGACGCTGGCGCCGCATTGGCAGGGCGTGGACGACCGCCGCCGGCGCCTGGCGCGCTACCTGCCGCTGTGGGTGGCCGCATTGGGCATGGCCTGCATCGTGCTGCTGGCGTTCGCGTGGTTCAACGCGCGGCTCAATGCGCTGTCGGCGCCGATCAGCGCCGCCGCCGCGCAGATCGGCCTGCAGCGCGGCACGCCGCCGGACGCGCTGCGGCCGCCGCCGCCGCGGGTCACGCTCAAGCAGTTGCTGGCGCCGCAGGAGCGCGCCGGCCTGCTCGTCGTCGAGGAACAGGCCAACGGCCAGGCGCGGGTGCGGCTCAACGCCAACGCGATGTTCGCCTCCGGCGGGGTCGAGGTCGATCCGGACCAGCTGCCGCTGCTGGGCAAGATCGCCGCGGCACTGGAGCAGCTGCCGGGGCGGGTGATCGTGGTCGGGCATACCGACGACCAGCCGCTGCGTTCGCTGCGCTTCAAGGACAACTACGCGCTGTCGGCCGCGCGCGCAGAAGCGGTGGCGCAGCTGCTGGGGCAACGCCTGTCGGTGCCGGGGCGGATCGAATCGGCCGGCGCCGGCGATTCGCAGCCGGTGGCCGTGCCGCCGGACCTGGCGGCCAACCGGACGCGCAACCGCCGCGTCGAAATCCTGTTCCAACCGGGGGAGTGAGCGCCGTGGGCAAGCTGCTGGGAATGCTGCGATCCGGTTGGGTCGTGACCATGGTCGGGCTGCTGCTGGCGGCGCTGCTGATCTGGCTGATCGGCCCGTACATCGGCATCGCCGGACACCAGCCGCTGGCCGGCGCGGTGCCACGGCTGCTGCTGATCCTGCTGCTGGTCGGCGTGTGGGCCGGCTGGCTGCAGTGGCAGCAGCTGCGCGCGCGCCGGCAGAGCCGCCAGTTGGCCACCGAGATGGCCACCCCGTCGGCGCTGGACGCGCTCGGCGACGACCGCCAGGCGCGCGGCGCCGACGAACGCGACCAACTGCAGGCGCGCTTCCACGAGGCGGTGCAGATCCTGCGCAAGCGCCGCGGCGGCGGCGATCTGTACACGCTGCCGTGGTACGTGGTGATCGGCCCGCCCGGCTCGGGCAAGAGCACCTTGCTGCAGCATTCCGGCTTGCACTTCCCGCTCGCCGCGCGTTTCGGCCAGCAGGCGCTGCGCGGCATCGGCGGCACCCGCAACTGCGACTGGTGGTTCACCGACGAAGCGGTGTTCCTGGATACCGCCGGCCGCTACACCACGCAGGATTCCGACCGCCAGGTCGATGCCGGCGCGTGGATCGATTTCCTGCGCCTGCTGCGCCGTTACCGCCGCCGCCGCCCGCTCAATGGCGTGCTGGTGACGATGAGCATGTCCGACCTGCTGCTGCTCGACGACGCCGAGCGCGACCTGCACGTGCAGGCGATCCGGCGCCGCCTGGACGAACTCAGCGAGCAGCTGAAGATGAGCGTGCCGGTGTACCTGGTGTTCACCAAGTGCGACCTGATCGGCGGCTTCGGCGAGTTTTTCGACGATCTCAATCCCGAGCAGCGCGCGCAGGTGTGGGGCGTGTCGTTCCCGCTGCCGCGCAGCCTCGACGGCACGGCCGCGCGCGGCTTCGCCGACGAGTACGCGCTGCTGCAGGAGCGGCTCAATGCGCGCCTGTTCGAACGCATGCACGTGGAACGCGACCGTTCCCGGCGCGCGGCGATCCTGTCGTTCCCGCAGCAGTTCGCCGCGCTCGGCGAAGCGGCGCGGCAATTCGTCGAAGGCGTGTTCGCCGGCACCGCCTACGGCACGCCGCCGCTGCTGCGTGGCGTGTACCTGACCTCGGGCACCCAGGAAGGCACGCCGATCGACCGCATGATGGGCGCGGTGGCGCGCACCTTCGGCCTGGCCGAAGCCAGCGTGCAGGCGCCGGGCGCGCAGCGCCGCACCTTCTTCGTCGAACGCCTGCTCAGCCAGGTGCTGCTGCGCGAATCCGGCCTGGCCGGGCGCGCGCCGGCGCTGGAGCGGCGCCGCGCCTGGCTGCAGGTGGCCGGCTACGCCGGCATCGCGCTGCTCGGCGTGCTGCTGCTGGGCGGACTCAGCGGCAGCTACCTGGGCAACCGCGCCTACCTGCAGCAGGTGCGCGCGGCGCTGGATGCGCGCCCGCACAGTCCGGACCCGGACAGCGCGGCCACCACGCCGCAGTACTTCGCGCTGGCGCTGCAGCAACTGGAAGGTACCCGCGCGCTGGCGCAGGTCGCGCAGCAGTACCGCGACGGCGCGCCGTGGTCGATGCGGATGGGCCTGTACCAGGGCGATGCGGTCGGCGAGGAACTGCACGACGCCTACCTGCGCCAGCTCAACGGCACCCTGGTGCCGGGCGTGGCGCTGCGCCTGCGCCAGGGCATGGCCGAGAACGCGGGCGCGCCGCAGGCGCTGTACTACTACCTCAAGGGCTACCTGATGCTGGGCCAGCCGCAGCATCTGGACGCGCCGCAGCTGACTGCGCTGAGCGCGATCGAATGGCGCAAGCTGTTCCCCGCCGACACGGTGCTGCAGCAGGCCCTGGCCGGGCATTTCCAGGCGCTGCTCGACGAACCCGGGCGGCTGCGCGCGCTGTCGCTGGATCCGGCGCTGCTGGAGCAGGCGCGCAACACGCTGCGTTCGGCCGACCTGGCCACGCTGGTGTACGGCAACCTCAAGCTGTCGCAACCGCAGGCCGGCGCCGAGCCGCTGCAGCTGGACAAGGCGCTGGGCCTGCTCGGCAACGTGTTCCAGCGCAACAGCGGCACCGCGTTGTCCGAACCGCTGCCGGCGCTGTACACGCAACCGGTGTTCGCCGCGCTGGCCGGGCAGGGCATCGGCGAGGCGGTCGAACAGTTCGTGCGCGACGACTGGGTGTTCGGCCCGCGCCGCATCGACGCGCTGGGCAAGGCGCGGCTGGCGCAGCAGGTGCGCGTGCTCTACGAACAGGACTACATCCGCTACTGGGACGGCCTGCTGGCCGACCTGCAGCTGCAGCCGGCCGCCGACCTGCAGCAGGCCAGCGCGATCGCGGCCAAGCTGGCCGGGCCGAGTTCGCCGTTGCGGCTGCTGCTCGGCGTGGTCCGCGACAACACCCAGCAGCTGCTGCGCGCGCCGCCGCCCAAGCCCGGGCAGGACGCGGCGAGCAAGGCGGCGGGCAAGGCCGGCGCGAAAATGGCGGCCAAGCTGCCCGGCGGCAACGCGGCCATGGCCGCGGCGCTGGCGGCCAGCGGCGACGCCGGCGATGCCGGTGCCGCTCCGCCTGGCGAGGCCATCGCCAGCCATTTCGCCGCGCTCAACGCGCTCGCCAGCGGTGCGCCCGGCGCCACGCCGCTGGACCACCTGCTCGGCGTGCTCGACCAGCTCAGCAAGACCTTGCTGACCATGACCGATCCGGCCACCGCCTCGCCGCAGCCCAACGCGCAATTGCTGCTGGCGCGACAGGAAGCGGCGCAACTGCCGCCGCCGCTGTCGGCCTGGCTGCAGGCGTTGACCGGCAGCAGCGCCGCGCTGATGACCCGCGGCGCGCAGACCGCATTGGATGCGCAGGTGCAGCAGGCGGTGGGCGTGGTCTGCGCCGAATTCGTCAAGGGCCGCTATCCGTTCGATCCGGCCAGCGCGCAGGAGATCCCGCTGCAGAATTTCGGCGAACTGTTCGGCGTCGGCGGGCGCTTCGATGCGCTGTACCGCGACGCGCTGCAGAAACTGCTCGACACCAGCGGCCGCGACTGGCGCTGGAAGAGCGGCCCGGATGCGCTGGCCGGCGCGCCGGGCTTGCCGGCGCAACTGCAGCTGGCCGAGCGCATCAAGCAAAAATACTTCCGCGGCGCGGCGCAGCCGGAAGTCGGCTTCACCGTGCTGGCGCCGATCCTGGATGCCGGCGTGGCGCGGCTGACCGTGGACATCGAAGGCCAGCGCTTCGACTACACCGCCGGCGGCGTGGACAGCATGCCGATGAAATGGCCCGGGCCCACGCCCGGCCACGTCAGCATCGCCGCCTTCGGCGCCGACGGCGCCGCGCTGGGCCGGCTCGACTACCAGGGCGACTGGGCGCTGTTCCGCGCGCTGCAGGCCGGTGACCTGCAGAACCCGTCGGACCTGCGCTTCGTCGCCCATTTCGATGTCGGGGGCCATGCGGTGCAACTGCCGCTGCGCGCCGGCAACCTGCGCCATC
This sequence comes from Xanthomonas sp. SI, assembly GCF_014236855.1. Lineage (NCBI taxonomy): Bacteria > Pseudomonadati > Pseudomonadota > Gammaproteobacteria > Lysobacterales > Lysobacteraceae > Xanthomonas > Xanthomonas sp. SI. The sequence continues at coordinate 4,998,455 of NZ_CP051261.1, read as the reverse complement.
CCTTCCTCGACGCCGACGTGCGTCGTTTCGCGTGTGGGGGTTGAGGATGCAGCCGATGGCATTGCCCGGATTCTTCGGCAAGCTGCCGAGCGCCGGCGACTTCGTGCAGCGGCGGCTGCCGCCGGCATTCGTCGAACCGTGGGACCGGCATTTCTCGCAACTGATCGCCGGCGCGCGCGAGCAGCTCGGCACGCAGTGGGCGCCGGCCTATCGCGGCAGCGGCCTGCATGCGTTCGTGCTCGGCAATGGCCTGTGCGGCGGGATGGCCTGGGCCGGCGTGCTGGGGCCGGGCGAGGACCGCGTCGGCCGCTGTTTCCCGCTGGCGATCGCGTTGCCGCTGACGCAGGGCGCCGCGCCGGAGCGTAGCTGGTATGCGCGTGCGGCCACGCTGCTCGGCCAGGCGCTGGCCGATCGCGCGCTGGGCGTGGAGGCGTTCGACGCGCAGCTGCAGGCGCTGGCGCCGGATCCGGACGCCACCGCCATTCCCAATGCGCCGCGCGCGCTGGCCGGGCAGGCGTTGTGGTGGAGCGGCGACGGCGTGGTGCAGCACAGCGTCGGCCTGTTGTCCGCGCACGACTATCTTGGCTGGCTGACATCGGCCGCGCTCGCGCTGCCGGAGGCCACGCGCTGATGACCGCACACCACTATCGCTCGGCCGGGCATACCGAAGTCGGCAAGGTGCGCCGCCACAACGAGGATGCGCTGCTGCTGCGCGACGACGCCGGGCTGTGGGTGGTCGCCGACGGGCTCGGCGGGCATGCCGCCGGCGACTACGCCAGCGGCTTGATCGTCGAGCGCCTGGCGACGCTGCCGCGCGCGGCCGACGTGTGCGATTTCATCGAGGCGATCGAGGACGCGCTGGCGCAGATCAACACCGAACTGCTGCACTGCGCAGCGCAGCGCCAGGTCGACATGATCGCTTCCACCGTGGTGCTGCTGGTGCACGACCCGGATTTCATGCTGTACGGCTGGGTCGGCGACAGCCGCGGCTACGGCCGCCTCGGGGGGGCGCTGCGCCAGCTCACCCGCGACCACGTGCATGGGGTCAAGGACGACGCCACCCAGTTCGCGCACGCCGGCGCCAGCGCTGAGCCGGCCGCCAACGCCGGCGTGCTGACCCGCGCGGTGGGTGCGCAGGAACCGCTGTTCGTGGACTGGGTGCTGGCGCCGAGCGCGTCCGGCGCGCAGTTCCTGCTGTGCAGCGACGGCATCAACAAGGAAATCCCCGACCCGGAGCTGGATGCCGAGTGCCGCCTGCATGGCGAGCCGCAGGCGCTGCTGACGCGGTTGTTCGAATTGGCGATGGGCCGGGCGGCGCGCGACAACGTCACCGCCGTCGTCGTCCGCCTGCAGGAGTGAAGGACGTGCATGAAGATACCGCTACCGTCGTCGAGCTGGTCGCCGCGATGCGCACCGGCGAGCTAGACCTGAAGGCCGTGCTCGACGCATTGGCCAAACGCAGCGCCGTGCCCGAGGCCGACTACCGGGCCGGGGTGGAAACGCTGTGGCAGCTGCGCCAGCAGCATCTGCTCGACGACGTCACCGTGACCACGCTGGTGACCCGCCTCGACGCCTTGCGCGCGGACGGCGGCACCGCGCCCGTGGCCGCACCGATCGACGACGACGCCACCGTGGTGATGCCGCGCCGTGCGCCGCCGCCGCCGCCGGCGGCGGTCGACGACGAAGCCACCCGCGTGCAGCCGGCAATGCCGCTGCCGCAGGCCGGCGCCGACCGCACCGGGGCGACCGGCACCGGCGGCGCGACCGGCACCGCGGGCACCGCCAGCCTGGCCAGCTGGCAACGCCTGGCCGATGCCGCCGGCGGCGATTACGCCACGGTCGGCACGCTGCTGAAGAGCCGCTTCTACCTGGAGCGCGAACTCGGCCGCGGCGGCATGGGCGTGGTCTACCTGGCGCGCGACGAACGCAAGGTCGAGGCGCGCGACCGCGACCCATGGCTGGCGGTGAAGGTGCTCAGCGACGAGTTCCGCCGCCATCCCGATTCGTTGATCGCGCTGCAGCGCGAGGCGCGGCGCTCGCAGAAGCTGGCCCACGACAACATCGTGCGCGTCTACGACTTCGACAAGGACCGCACCCTGGTCTTCATGACCATGGAGTACATCGACGGCTGCGACCTGAAGACGCTGATCCGCGAGCAGGCCTACAACGGCATGCCGCTGGCGCGCGCGCGGCCGCTGATCGAGGGCATGGCGCGGGCCCTGGCGCGGGCGCATGCCGCCGGCGTGGTGCATTCGGATTTCAAGCCGGGCAACGTGATGGTCACCCGCGACGGCGTGGCCAAGGTGTTCGATTTCGGCATCGCCCGCGCCGGCAAGCACGCCGCCGACGTGGCCGGCGAGCAGACCGTGTTCGATGCGGCCACGCTCGGCGCGCTGACCCCGGCCTACGCCAGCCTGGAAATGATCCGCGGCCAGGAGCCTACGCCGGCCGACGACATCTACGCACTCGGTTGCGTGTGCTTCGAGCTGCTCACCGGCAAGCATCCGTTCGACAAGCTCAGCGCCGAAGTGGCGTTGCGCGACAAGCGCGTGCCGCCACCGGTGCCGGGCCTGACCAAGCGCCAGTACCAGACCCTGTGCGCAGCGGTGGCGTTTCCCGCCGCGCACCGCCTGAGCAAGGTCGAGGCGCTGCTGGAAGGCCTGCGCGAGGTGCCGCTGCGCGAGCGCGCGCTGCCGCTGCTGGGCTACGGCACCGCGGCGCTGGTGCTGGTCGGGGCCGGCGGCTGGGGCGCGTCGCGCTATCTGCATCAGCGTCATCTGGAGCAGGTCACCGCGCGCTTCGGCGCGGCCGATCCGCAGCGTTACGTCGACGAGACCCAGGCGATGCAGGCGCTGGCCAGTCTGGACGACGACGACCGCCGGCGCCTGCTGGTGGACCGCGGCGACCTGATCCAGGATTTCCTGTTGCGCCGCCTGGATGCGCTGTGGAATCCGGCCAGCGGGCGCTACGACTACCGCGGCGCACTGCAGGCGTTCGCGCTGCGCGACCGGCTGCGGCTGTATTCGCCGGCGCTGGACGCCCGCCGCGAGAGCATGGAGCGCGAGAAGAACGAACGCCTCAACGCGCTGGATACCGCGCTCAACGCGCAGATCGCCGCCGGCGCCATCTTCCGCGACCGCGCCGACAACGCACTGGCCACGCTGGACCAGGTGCGGCGCATCGATCCGAACAGCGCGCTGCTGCGCCACCCGGAACTGGAGCTGCGCCTGGACGCGGCGATCCAGCAGGCTGCCGACACGCAGCAGTGGGCGCAGGCGCGCACCCGCCTGCAGCAGGCGCGCGCGACGCTGCCCGATTCGCTGCGGCTGCAGTTGCGCGGCGCGCAGCTGGAACTGGCGCAGCACCATGCCAGCCAGCCGGCGGTAGCGGCGCTGCACGATCCGGCGCAGGCGCGCAAGGCGCTGGCGGCGCTGCTGGCCGAGCCTTCCGCCGACCTGGACTGGCAGGACAACGTCGAGGCGGCGCTGGCGGTCCTGCCGGCGGCCGAGCGCGATGCGCAGGACGCGGCGCTGGCGGCGGCGATCGCCGCGGCGGTCGCGCCGCAGAGCGATCCGTTGCAGTTGCCGGGCGCGCAGGCCCTGGTCGATTTCGGCCTGACCCAGGCGCCGCAGGCGCCGCAGCTGCTGGCCCAGCGCGAGCGCCTGCAGACCCTGCAGCAACAGTTGCAGACCATGCTGGCGCGCGAGAGCGCCGAGGCCGAAGTGACCTCGCGGATCGAATCGATGCGCCGCGCCGCGGCCGCCAACGATCTGGACAAGGCGCGCCAGGCGCTGGCGCGCATCGGCGCGCTGCAACCGCAACATCCGTTCCTGCAGAAGGAAGCGCCGCAGCTGCTGGCCGGGGTCTATCTCGGCAACGCCGCCGGCGCGTTCCGCCAGGGCCGCTATCGGCAGGCCGCCGACGTGCTCGGCCAGGGTGTCGCCGCGCTCGGCGACCGCGCCGAACTGCGCGCCGCGCAGGCCCGCTACGACGTCGTCGCCGCGGTGATGGACGGCAGCGCGCAGGCCTTGCCCGCCGCCGCGCGACAGCAACTCGGCCAGCGCCTGGAGGCGCTGTACCGCAGCGATGCGCAGGCGATGGCGCAGCTGGAAGCCGACCTGAAGGCGCGCGGGCAGCTGCCCGAAGGCACGCTCGGCGCACGCCTGCAGCGCCAGGCCGGCAGCGATGCGCCCAGTTCAGATGCATTGGCGCCGACGCCGGCTGCAGCGGTCGAGCCGGCCGCCAAGGACGCCACGCGCAAACCCGCGAGCGGCAAGCCCGCCGCCAAGCCGGCGACCGCGCCTGCGGCCAGCGCACGTGCGCCTGCCGCCGGCGCGGCGAGCGACGAGGAACCGTTGCCGCCGGTGCCGACCGGCCCCGATCCTTGCGCCGCTGCCGCGCCCGGACGCGGCAAGGCCTGCTTCGATGCGCTCGGCGCGCAGCGCGGGCCGATGCTGGTGGTGGTGCCCGGCCTGGCCGGCGGCAAGCCCTACGCGCTGTCGCGCGCGGAAGTGGCGGTGGCCGATTTCAACCTGTTCTGCCAGGCCACCGGCAAGTGCACCGCGCAACCGGCCGGGGATGCGGAACTGGCGCGCGCGCCGGTGCGCAACATCAGCCTGACCCAGGCCCGCGCCTACCTGCGCTGGCTGACCATCGCCAGCGGCGGCTGGCGCTATCGCCTGCCCACCGATGCCGAATGGCAGCACGCCGCGCAGGCCGGCAGCGACTGGCGGCAAGCCGAGGACAGCAATTGCGTGCCGCCCACCGCCAGCGCCGGCGACGCCAGCCGCGCACCGTTGCCGCCGCGCGGCCGCGAGCCCAATCCATGGGGGCTGATCAATGTCACCGGCAACGTCTGGGAGTGGGTGTCCAGCGGCGCCGGGGTGCAGGCGCGCGGCGGCAGTTTCGCCAGCTATTGGGCCGATTGCACGGTGCAGGCGCGGCGTGCCGACAACGGCTCGGCGCAGCCGGACGTGGGCCTGCGCGTGCTGCGGGAGTTGCCATGAACGAGGCCCAGCACCTGGCCAACGCGCATCTGCAGGCGCTGGCCGAGGCCTATCAGCACGGCCGCATCGGCCGCGACGAATACCGCGCGCGGCGGCGCAACGTGCTGGCCTCCGTGCGCGATATCGGCCAGGGCGTGACCCATCGCAATGCGCTGCGGCCGACCGTCGCTGCCGCCGTGCCGGCCGCCACGCGCGCCGCGCACGAACCGCTGCGTGCGCTGTTCGCCGACGCGCCGGCGCGCCGCCGCCTGCGCTGGCTCATGCTGTTTATTTTCGTGACGTTGATCGCACTTTTACTGCTATTCTTCGCTGGCGCCTTGCCCGCATTCGCAGGGCAGGCGCAAGCGGCGGCCGCTCCCGGCCCGCGCGCGCATCGGTCCGCCGCTGCCGCCGCGGTACCCGGGGCGCAGTGGGGCGAGGCCGGCGCACGACAGGGAATCGTTCCAGGGGAAATCGCATGCGTATGACGTGTCTGGCCGCGGCTGTGTCCGCGTGGCTCGCTGCCGTTCCGGCGTGGGCGCAGCTGCCGCCTGCCGCCGCCGAAACCGGCACCGCCGCCAGCGGCGCCAGCGCCACGCTGCCGCCGCTGAAGGATCGCGAGGACAGCGCGGTGACCTTGCAGGTCCGCGGCTTCCGCGTGCGCGATGTCGGCGAACACGCCAAGGCCGGCATCACCCCGGCCAGCGTGCAGGCGCTGGCCGATGCGCAATTCCAGGCCTTGGCGCAGGGCCAGCCGGTGGTGGCGCTGCGTTTCGAGCAACTGCAGGCGGTGGCCGACGCCATCACCCGCGCCTACCGCCTGTCCGGCTTCATCGTCAGCACCGCCTACCTGCCGGCGCAGACCCCGGGGCCGGAACAGATCGTCGAGATCCGCGTGCTCGAAGGCCGCGTCGGCCAGGTCGAGGTCAAGGGCGCGTCGCGTTACCGCGCCAGCACCCTGGCCGCGCCGCTGCAGGCATTGCAGGGGCGCGCGCTGCGCAAGCAGGACGTGGACAGCGCGCTGCTGTACGTGCGCGACCTGCCGGGCGTGTCGGTGTCCTCGGTGCTGCAGCCGGGCCAGCACGAAGGCGAGACCGACGTGCTGCTGGTCGCCAGCGAGGCGCCGCGCCCGTATGCGATCAGCCTGGGCGGCAACAACTACGGCACCGACCTGACCGGCCGCTACCGCGCCCAGCTCGGCCTGGCCTGGAACAGCCCGCTCGGCCTGGGCGATGTGCTGTCCGCCAGCTACGCCTATTCGCTGGACCCGCGGCAGAGCCGGATCGGCGCGTTGTCCTACGCGCTGCCGGTGCCGGCAGTGCCCGGATTCGGCGCGGTGATCGGCGCCAGCCGCAGCGAACTGGAAGTGCGCAACGGCGTGTTCGCCACGCTCGGCCTGCAGGGCCCGACCTCGGTGGTCTACCTCGGCAGCGACTGGAAGTTCGTCAATCGCGAGAACCTGCAATGGCAGGCCTCGGCGCGCTACCTGCGCGAGCAGTCGCGGCTCAGCGCCGCCGGCATCCAGCTGTCCGACCAGAAGTTCGACGTGGTCGAACTGAGCACCGCGCTGCGCCGCACCGACCTGCGCTGGCGCGGCATCGATCTGCTGCAGCTGAGCCTGCGCCAGTCGCTGAAGGACCGCTCTGCCACGCCGGACCTGGTCAGCCCGGAGCACGACAGCCACTTCAGCATCGCGCGGCTGAGCTATACGCGCATGCAGTACCTCAGCCGCACCCAGCGCCTGTACCTCAAGCTCAACGGCCAGTACAGCGACGACGCGCTGACCCCGATGGAGCAGTTCGCGGTCGGCGGACCGGACAGCGTGCGCGCCTACCCGGTGTCCGACGCGCTCGGCGACCGCGGCTACTACGCCGCGCTGGAGTACCACGTCGATGCGCCCGGCTTCGCCGACGCCGCCTCGCCGTTCAACGGCCGGCCGTGGCGCGAGGTGCTGGAGCTGGACGTGTTCGCCGACCACGCGCAGGTCTATCCGGCCGGCGGCAACCGCGCGACCACCGCGGCGGTGACCACGTTCGATGGCGCCGGTGCCGGCGTCACCCTGCGCGTGCCGCAATGGAAGAGCTTCGAACTGCGGCTCAGCGCCGCAAAGCCGACCGGCGGGCGCGATGCGTCCGACGGACGCGACGTCCGTTTCTATTCGCGTTTCGGTTTCACCTTTTGAGGAATCCGCTCATGTCCGCCATCGCCCAGACTTCGATCGCCCCCCGTGCCGCACGGGCGCTGCGCCACTCGCCGCTCGCGCTGGCCCTGGCGCTCGCCATTGGCGCCGCGGCGCCCGGCGACGCGGCGGCGCAGGTGGCGAGTACCCAACTGCCGACCGGCGGCAGCATCGCCGGCGGCACCGGCACCATCAATGCGGCCAGCGGCGCGACCCTGACCATCGACCAGACCTCCAGCCGGATGGCGTTGAACTGGTCCGCGTTCGATATCGGTTCGGCGGCCACGGTGACGTTCAACCAGCCGTCCACCAATTCAGCGGTGCTCAACCTGGTGCAGAGCGGCAATCCCACGCAGATCTTCGGCAATCTCAATGCCAACGGCCAGGTGTTCCTGATCAACCCCAACGGGATCATCTTCGGCAGCACCACGCACATCAACGTCGGCGGGCTGGTGGCCAGCACCCTGGGCACCACCGCCTCCGCCTTCATGAGCGGCAACGACACGCTCGACGCCGGCGGCAACACGGTCGCGCTGATGTCCAACAGCGGCACCATCAACGCCGCCGCCGGCGCGGTCGACCTGATCGGCGGCAAGGTGGTCAACAGCGGCACCATCACCGCCAGCGCCGGCAACATCAACCTGGTCGGTGCCGACAAGGTCACCCTCACCTTCGAAAGCGGCGGCTTCGGCGTCGTCGTCGACAAGGCCTTGCAGCTGCAGCTGGACAGCGTGGCAGTGGACAACAGCAACAGCGGCACCCTCAGCGCGCCCGGCGGCATCATCACGCTGCAGGCGCGCGCCGCGCAGGGCCTGTTTGACCAGTTGATCAACAACAGCGGCACCATCACCGCCGCCGCCCTCAGCGGCGGCAGCGACGGCAGCGTGTCGCTGGTCGCCAACGGCAGCAGCCAGACCAGCGTCGGCGGTAGCGGCAGCATCGATGTGGGCAGCGGCGCGATCAACATCAGCACCGACCACAGCGTGCAGCAGAGCGGCACCTACACGGCCGGCACCCTGGGCGGCAGCATCGGCGGCGACGCCAGTTTCAGCGGCAGCAACCACATCGCCGCCCTCGCCAGCCTGAGCGTGGACGGCAACCTGAGCCTGACCAACGCCATCGACCTGGCGCAGTCCGGTGCACTGACGGTGGGTGGCAGCAGCAGCTTCTCGCTGGGCAGCCATGCGCTCACCCTGGACAACGCCGGCAACGACTTCGGGCAGGCGGTCGGCCTGAGCGCCGGTAACACCACCATCGTCGACAGCGGCGCGCTGACCCTGGGCACGCTGGCCACCGGCAACCTCGCCGCGACCAGCACCGGCGCCTTGAACCTCGGCAGCGGCAGCGTGACCGGCACCCTGGCCGCCACTAGCAACGGCGGCGCGATCGGCCAATCCGCGAGCAGCCCGCTGACGGTGACCGGCACCAGCAACCTCAATGCCGGCAGCGGCGCGATCACGCTGCAGCAATCGGGCAACGATTTCGGCGGCGCCGTGTCGCTGACCGGCAGCGGCATCGCCCTGACCGACGCCAACGCCCTGACCATCGGTACGCTGAGCCTGGGCAACAACAGCGCGCTGTCGTTGAACGCCGGCGGCACGCTGACCCTGCCGAGCAGTGCGATCGCCACCGGCAGCGCCAACCTGAGCCTGCACAGCGGCAACGTGCTGGCCACCGCGGCAGCGCTGTCCGGCACCAACGTGAGCCTGAGCGGCGACGCCGGCATCACCCTGGCACACGACGTCACCGCGACCGGCACGCTGGCGCTGACCACCGTCAACAGCGCGATCGCCCAGAGCGCCGGCGCAATCGCCGCCTCCGCCACCAGTAGCGTCAACGCCGGCAGCGGTGCGATCACCCTGGCCGGCACCGGCAACCACTTCGGGCAGGCCGTGAGCCTGACCGGCGGCACCACCCAGATCACCGACAGCGGCGCACTGACCCTCGGCACATTGGCGACCGGCAACCTCACCGCCATCAGCACCGGCGCACTGAATCTCGGCCGCGGCACGGTGACCGGTACGCTGTCCGCCACCAGCAACGGCGGCGCGATCACCCAATCCGCGAGCAATCCGCTGACCGTCACCGGCACCAGTACCCTCAACGCCGGCACCGGCGCGATCACCCTGACCACCAGCGGCAACGACTTCGGCCAGGCGGTCAGCCTGACCGGCGGCAGCACCGCGATCACCGACGCCAACGCGCTGACCTTGGGCACGCTGGCCACCGGCAAACTCACCGCGATCAGTACCGGTGCCTTGAACCTGGGCCGCGGCACGGTGACTGGCACGTTGGCCGCGACCAGCAACAACGGCGCGATCACCCAGTCGGCGAGCAACCCGCTCACGGTCACCGGCACCAGCGCCCTCAATGCGGGCACCGGCGCGATCACACTGACCACCACCGGCAACGACTTCGGTCAGGCGGTCAGCCTGACCGGCGGCAGCACCGCGCTCACCGACGCCAACGCGCTGACCCTGAGCACGCTGGCCACCGGCAACCTCACCCTGATCAGCAACGGCGTATTGAACCTGGGCACCGGCACCGTGACCGGCACCCTGGATGCGACCAGCAACGGCAGTAACATCCGCCAGTCCGGGTTGTACCCGATCACGGTCAGCGGCATCAGCAACTTCAATGCCGGCAGCACGGGAAATGTCAGCCTGACCACCAACGGCAACGACTTCGGGCAAGCGGTGAGCTTGACTGGCCGCAGCGTTGCGATCGTCGACATTGGCGCGCTGACCCTGGACACGCTGGCCACCGGCGACCTCTTCGCCGTCGCCACCGGGGACGTGAACCTGGGCCACGGCACGGTGACCGGCGGGCTGACCGTGTACAGCAACGGCGGCGCGATCACCCAGTCCGCGAGCAACCCACTCACGGTCACCGCCACCAGCTACTTCAATGCCGGCACCGGTGCGATCACCCTGACCACCGCCGGCAACGACTTCCGCCAAGCGCTCACTCTGATCAGCGGCAACGCCGCGATCACCAACGCCAACGCGCTGGCGTTTGACGCGCTGACCACCGGCTCTCTCACCGCCATCAGCAGCGGTGCACTGAACCTGGGCCGCGGCACGGTGAGCGGCGCCCTGTCCGCGACCAGCAACGGTGGCGCGATCAGCCAGTCCACGACCAATCCGCTCACGGTCAGCGGCACCAGCACCCTCGATGCCGGCGCCGGCTCGATCACGCTGGAACAGGCCGGCAACGATTTCGGCGGCGCCGTATCGCTGACCGGCAGCGGCATTCGCCTGGTCGACGGCAACGACCTGAACGTCGCCGCGTTGACCCTGGGCAGCAACAGCGCGCTGTCCTTGATCGCCGCCGGCACGCTGACCCTGCCGGCGAACGCGATCGATACCGGCAGTGCCGACCTGACCCTGCAGAGCGGCAATGCGCTGACCACCGGCGCGGCCTTGTCCGGTACCAACGTCAACCTGCGCGGCGACAACGGCATCACGCTGGCGCACAACGTCACCGCCGCCGGCGCGCTGACGCTGAGCGCCGTCAATAGCGCGATCGGCCAAAGCGCCGGCGTGCTCACCGTCAACAGCAGCAGCAGCATCGACGCCGGCACCGGCGCCATCGCCTTGACCAGTGCCGGCAACGATTTCGGCCAGGCGGTCAGCCTGACCGGCGGCAGCACCGCGATCTCCGATGCCAACGCGCTGACCTTTGGCACCCTGGCCACCGCCAACCTCACCGCGATCAGCAGCGGCGCCTTGAATCTGGGCAGCGGCACGGTGAACGGCACGCTGTCCGCAACCAGCAACGGCGGCGCGATCACCCAATCCGCGAGCAATCCGCTGACCGTCACCGGCACCAGTACCCTCAATGCCGGCACCGGGGCGATCACCTTGACCACCAGCGGCAACGACTTCGGCCAGGCGGTCAGTCTGACCGGCGGCACCACCTCGATCACCGATAGCGGCGCACTGACCCTGGGCACGCTGGCCACCGGCGCGCTCACCGCGACCAGCAGCGGCGCCTTGAACTTGGGCAGTGGCACCGTGACCGGCGCACTGTCGGCGACCAGCAACGGCGGCGCGATCACCCAGTCCACGACCAGCCCGCTCACCGTCAGCGGCACCAGCAGCCTCAATGCCGGCACCGGCGCGATCACGCTGGAGCAGGCCGGCAACGATTTCGGCGGCGCCGTGTCGCTGACCGGCAGCGGCATTCGCCTGGTCGACAGCAACGACCTGAACGTCGCCGCGTTGACCCTGGGCAGCAACAGCGCCCTGTCCTTGATCGCAGCCGGCACGCTGAGCTTGCCGGCGAACGCGATCGATACCGGTAGTGCCGACCTGACCCTGCACAGCGGCAACGTGCTGGCCACCGCGGCGGCGCTGTCCGGCACCAACGTGAGCCTCAGCGGCGACGACGGCATCACCCTGGCGCACGACGTCACCGCCGGCACGCTGGCGCTGACGACCAGCAACAGCGCGATCGTCCAGAGCGCCGGCGCACTCGCCGTCTCCGGCACCAGCAGCATCGACGCCGGCACCGGCGGCATCGTCTTGACCGGCGCCGGCAACGACTTCGGGCAAGCGGTGAGCCTGACCGGCGGCACCACGGCCATCACCGACAGCGGCGCGCTGACCTTGGGCACGCTGGCCACCGGCAACCTCACCGCCACCAGCAGCGGTGCGTTGAACCTGGGCAGCGGCACGGTCAACGGCGCATTGGTCGCGACCAGCAACGGCGGCGCGATCGGCCAGTCCACGATCAACTCGCTCAGCGTCGCCGGCACCAGCGCACTCGACGCCGGCAGCGGATCGATCGCGCTGGCCAACGCCGGCAACGACTTCGGCCAGGCGGTCAGCGCCACCGGACGCGGCATCGCCCTGGCCGACGCCAACGCTCTGACCATCGGCGCACTGACCCTGGGCAGCAACAGCGCGCTGTCGCTCATCGCGGGCGGCGCGCTGTCGCTGCCGGCCATCGCGATCGACACCGGCAGCGCCGACATGACCCTGCACAGCGGCGGCGTGCTGACCACGGCGGCCGCCCTGTCCGGGAACCGGCTGGACCTGGCCGGCGCGGCCGGCATCGTCCTTGCCCACGACGTCACCGCCGGCGCCACGCTGCGCTTGCAGACCAGCAACGCGGCGATCTCGCAGATCGGCGGTGCGCTCGTCGTCGCCGGCACCAGCACGCTCGATGCCGGGACCGGCGCGATCGCCCTGAACCAGGCCGGCAACGACTTCGGCCAGGCGGTCAGCGTCGCCGGCAGCGGCGTCGCCCTGACCGACGCCAACGACCTGAGCATCGGGGCGCTGAGCCTGGGCAGCAACAGTGCGCTGTCGCTGACCGCAGGCGGCACCCTGTCGTTGCCGGCCACCGCGATCGATACCGGCAGCGCCGACATCACCCTGCGCAGCGGCGGCGTGCTGACCACCGCGGCGGCCTTGTCCGGGAACCGGCTGGACCTGGACAGCGCCGGCGGCATCGTCCTTGCCGACAACGTGACTGCCCGCGACACGCTGCGGCTCAAGACCACCAACGCTGGCATCTCCCAGTCCGCCAGCAGCGCTGTCACCGTCGCCGGCACCAGCAGCATCGACGCCGGCAGCGGCGCGATCGCACTGACCAACGCCGGCAACGACTTCGTCGGCGCGGTCGATCTCAGCGGCAGCGGCATCCAGCTCGCCGACCGCAACGATCTGAGCATCGCCGCCGTCCACAACGGCAACAACGCCGCACTGTCGCTGCTCGCCGACGGTTCGCTCGACCTGCCGGGCGGCGCGATCGACACCGGCAGCGGCGACCTGAGCCTGGTCGCCCGCCACGGCACCCTGAGCTTGGGCGGCGCGCTGAGCGGCCACAACCTGACCCTCAGCGGCGGCAGCGGCCTGAGCCTGGCCGACGACGTCGCCGTGACCGGCACTCTGCTGCTGAGCACGGACAACGCGGCCATCGTGCAGACGGCCGGCGCGCTGACGGTCGACGGCAGCACCAGCATGAACACCGGCAGCGGCGGCATCGCCCTGACCGGCAGCGGCAACCATTTCGCCGGCACCGTGGACATCGCCGGCGGCGCGGTGCAGCTGCACGACAGTGGTGCGCTGCGCCTGGGCATGCTGTCGGTCGACAGCCTGGCGGTGAGCAGCGGCGGAGCGCTGAACCTGGGCAGCGGCAGCGTACGCGGCGCCCTGCAGGCCGACAGCGGCAACGCCACGATCGGCCAGAGCGGCGCGCTCGACATCGGCGGCGCTACCCGCCTGACGGCCGGCAGCGGCGCGATCACGCTGGACCAGGCCAATCGCTTCGCCGGCCCACTGGCGTTCGACGGCGGCGCGGTCCGCATCGGCGCGCTCGGCGCGCTGACCCTGGGCGCCTCGAACGCCGCCGCGCTGCAGCTCACCAGCACCGGCGCGCTGAGCCAGAACGGCGCCTTGCGCGTGACTGGCGATACGGCAATCGCCACTGGCAGCGGCGCGATCGCGCTCGACGACGCCGGCAACGATTTCCAGGGCCTGCTCGCACTCAGCGGCGGCGCCGCGCGCGTCCGCGACGCCAACGCGCTGTCGCTGGGCACGCTGTCGCTGGGGTCGCTGGACGTTGCCAGCCACGGCGCGCTCAACCTGGGCGAAGGCAGCATCGCCGGCGATCTGGTCGCCACCAGCGGCGGCGGTACAGTGAGCCAGAGCGGCGCGCTGCAGGTGGGCGGCAGCAGCACGATCGACAGCGGTGCCGGCGCGATCGCGCTGGACACCGCCGGCAACGATTTCCAGGGCGACGTGAACCTCGCCGGCGGCGCCACCACTCTGCGCGACCGCAATGCACTGTCGCTGGGCAGCGTGGCGGTCGCCGCGCTGAACGTGACCAGCGGCGGCGCCTTGTCGCTGGGCCAGGGCCGCATCGGCGGCGATCTGGTCGCGCGCAGCGACGCTGGCGGCGGCACCACCTCCACCACCTCCACCACCTCCACCTCCACCACCTCCACCATCGTCACCGCCAGCGCCACGCCCGCGGCGAGCGGCGGCGGCATCGGCCAGCACGGCGCGCTGACCGTCGCCGGCGCCACCACGCTGGATGCCGGCAGCGGCGCGATCGCGCTGACCGATGCCGGCAACGATTTCCAGGGAACGGTGCAAGCCAGCGGCGGCGATATCGCCATCGCCGATCGCAACGATTTGACGGTAGCGGCGCAGGCCAGCGGCACGCTGGCGCTGAGCGCGGGCGGCGCGCTGCGCACGGCCGGCGCGTTGAGCGGCAGCAGCATCGGCTTGAGCGCCGGCGGCGACCTGGGGCTGGGCCACGACGTGAGCAGCGGTGGCGCGCTGCAGTTGCGCAGCGGCGGCACGATCGCGCAGAGCGCCGGTACGCTGCGCGCCGCCTCGCTGAGCGGCAGTTCCAGCGGCGCCACCAGCCTGACCGGCGCCAACGCCATCGCCGCGCTCGGTGCCTTCGATGCGACGCAGCTGAGCCTGCGCACGTTGGGCGACCTGAGCGTGACCGGTCCGGTCGCGGTTGCCGGTGCGCTGCGTCTGGACGCAGGCGGCGATCTGGCGATCGACGGCGCACTCGGCGGCCAGAGCGTCTGGTTGCAGGTCGGCGGCGACCTGAGCGAAACCAGCAGCGGCCGCATCAGCGCCGACACGCTGAGCGGCAGCGTCGGCGGCAGCACCCGGCTGGGCGCCGCCGGTGCGGCGATCGACAACCGCATCGGCACCCTGGGCGATTTCGCCTCGCCCGGGGGCTTCAGCCTGAGCAATGGCCAGAGCCTGACCCTGTCCGCGCTCAACGGCAGCGCCTACACCGTCAATGCCGGCACCTCGGCGCTGTACCTGGCCGTGCTCGGCGATCTGCTGCAGACCGACACCGCCTGGCTGTACGACGGCGCCGGCACCTTCTCGGCCAGCGGCCGCATCGGCACCGTCGCCAATCCGATCTACGTGCTGGGCGTGAGCAACCAGACCGTCGCGGCGGTCGGCTTGCCGCCAGCGTACTTCTACGCGGTCGCCGCCGACGGCAGCCTGCTGGTCGTGGACGGCGAGGCGGGCTTCAACGTCCCGACCTCGGCGTTCGCCAGCCGCGCGCAGAGTTCGAACAGCCGCACCATCGCCTATGTGGACCTGAGCGCGGCCAACGCCAGCTACCGCGCGTTCGGCCTGGTCAAACCGGGCCTGCGCCTGCCGGCCGACCAGCAGCCGGCCTGCGACGCCGACGATCCGGATGCGCAGTGCACGCAGGAGTGAGCGCAGCGCGCCGCCGTCCCGTTTTCCTGCCGGCGTGCGCCATCGCCACGCCGGCCGCATCCGCCCCGGAGTGATTGCGCATGAGCACCGAACAGACCCTCGAGACGCTGCTGGCGCCGATCGCCGACGACGCGGTGTCCGGCCCGGACCTGGAATACGACCCCGACTTCCTGGCGCTGGACCGCGCCGCGGCGAACAAGGCCGAGCGCGCGGTCGGCGACAGCGTGATCGCCGCCGAGGAGCCCGACTGGGACAAGGTGCAGACCCTGGCGCTGGCGCTGTTCCGCCGCAGCCACGACCTGCGCGTGGCGATCCACCTGAGCGCGGCCTGGCTGCGCCTGCGCGGCCTGCCCGGCTGGGCCGACGGCCTGGCCCTGGTGCATGCGCTGCTGGCGCAGCGTTGGGACAGCGTGCATCCGCAGCTGGACGCCGAGGACGACGACGACCCGACCGCGCGGGTCAACGCCGTGGTCGCGCTGGGCGATCCGCTGGGCCTGCTCGGCGCGCTGCGCAGCACCGCCTTCGTGCAATCGCCGCGGCTGGGCCGCTTCAGCCTGCGCGACCTGCGCGTGGCCAACGGCAGCGTCAAACCGGCCAATGCTGGCGACAGCGTGCCGTCGCTGACCGAGATCGAGGCCTGCTGCCTGGACTGCCCGCTGGAAGCGTTGGGGGAGACCGTGGCCGCGGTGCAGCGCGCGCAGCAGCTGGCGCGCGAGCTGGACGCGCTGTTCGCCGATCGGATCGGCAGCGCCGCGCCGGACCTCAAGTCGCTGCTTGGCGACCTGCGCGAGCTGGAGCGCTTCCTGCTGCCGCAATGGACCGCGCGCAACGGCGGCGCAGCCGAAGGCGACGCGGCGGGCGAGGAGCAGGCCGGTGGCGAGGGCGGCAGCGCCGCGCCTGCCGGAGCCGGCGGCGGCAATGCCCGCATCGCCAGCCCCGACGACGTGATGCGCCGGCTCGACGAGATCTGCGCCTACTACGCCAGCCACGAACCCTCCAGCCCGGTGCCGCTGCTGCTGCGCCGCGCGCAGCGCCTGGTCGGACGCAACTTCCTGGACCTGCTCAAGGAACTGGCCCCGGCCGGGGTCAGCGAACTGCAGCACGTGGCCGGCGTCCGCGACGAGGACGCCTAGCCGCGGCAGCGCGGCACCACGCCCGCGCGCCGCGCGCGGGGATTCGCCGCGCTGCACCGCTGGGGCTCACACACGGATAAGCGCGACGCGCTTCCCGCATCGCCTGCGACCCTCGGCCGCAAGACAAGGCGCGTAGCAGGGCGCGCCACTCCTTCGCGAACGAACGGACCACACAGCGAAGGCGGCACCTGCCGCCTGCTGCGCGCCGTCGCGTGCGCATGCGCCACGCGCATGCCACTGCCGAACCACGGCGCGACACGATCCCTCGGCCCCACGGCAGCACGGAATCAGGTTTGCACCGATGGTCCGGCCTGCGGCTTGCGCCGACCCTGGCTGCCAAGGACGCATGCGCCGCAGGTACACGCCAGCAGCGCACGCGTCCAGCCAACGCGCCGCCTTCGCATCCTGCGATCGGCGCCTGCCACCGGACGAGGGAGTCGCAGCATGAGCATCGTCAGCGAATGGGAACTCAAGGCGCGCCTGCAGCCGCGCAGCGCCGAACTGAAGCGCGTGGACGTCGCCGTCCTGGCCTGGGCGAAGCAGGGCAACGGAGTGAAGGGTGCCAACGTCAACGCGGTGCGCACCCAGTTCGACGCATGGAAGTCCGCGCAGGCGGCCGAATACGCGAGGTTGCGGTCGGTGGCCGACGAGTTGAACGCCGAGGTGGTCCGCCAATCGGCGGTTCCTGCTCCGGCGCCGGCCGCCGCTGCGGCGCCGGCCCAGGTGGTTGCGGTCGGCTGGCGGCTCGTCGCCTACGATCCGGCCAGGCACGGCGGCACGCTGTTGCCGGCGGCGCAACGCGTGGCGGCGCTGACCACCGCGGAAATCGCGCGCATCAACGAGGCGGTGCGGCGCGCCAGGGCGGCGGTGACGCTGGCCCGCGACGCGGTGCTCGACGCCGCCAGGCTCAAGCGCTTCGCCGCCGTCCCGGTGCCGCCGCCGGAACGCACCTATCTCGATTTCTTCGGCGCCTACGACGCCGCGCGCCTGCAGAAGCTGGTCGAGAACTTCCGCGCGCTGGTGCTGGCGTTCGAAGGCACGCCGGACTTCATCGACGTGCGCAACCGCGTGGATTGGGCCGAGACCTACGGCGGCTGCGTGCGCCGCAACCTGGTGACCAAGAGCGCCAAGGGCGAACTGTCGCTGAGCGGAAAGGTGGAAATGCTGATGGGGCGCGCGTTCCTCGGCGGCGGCAACTACGAGAAGAGCACCGACGACACCATCGCCACCCTGGCGCACGAGTTCGCGCACGGCGCACTGAACGCGGTGGACGTCCCGGACCTCGATGCGGCTGGCAGCTTCCAGTGCGCGCGGGTCAGCGACGATCCGGCGCATGCCGACTTCGGCAATTCGGTATCGCCCTTCGCCCACCAGAGCAGCACCGAGCCGATGGACAAGGTCCTGGCGCAGTTCCATCCGGCCTATGCGCTGGTCAATGCGGACAACTACGGGCAGTTCACCAAGCGTGTGCTGATCGCCGCGCGCGGCTGAGCCGTCCCCACTCCCCCCACAAAACCTGCAAGGAGATCGTGCATGACCATCAACACGGAAGGCTATTACGTTGCCAACGGCAAATGGAAATCCGGTGCGACCGGCTCGGTCAGCGGCCAGGGCAAGCAGCAGCATTCGGAGATCGGCGTCTACAACGCGCTTGGGGCGAAGGCGGCGGCCGGGCCGTTCCTGATCGTGCAGGACGCGTTTCCCTGCGCGGTCTGCGATGCGGCGTTCACCAAGCAGCGGCTGCCGCTGCTGGTCAAGGTCACCGCCAACAACGGCGCCTATTCGGCCGACCACGGCCTGGGGCAGAAACCGGCGGCGACCATCTATCCGTACTACCTGTGGTACCGCAACGGGGTCAAGACGGCCGGGACCGCCGCGGCGCCGGCCGGTTTCCCGGCGATCCCGGCCTTCGCCGCGATCACCCTGTAGGGCGTGTCATACGCGGACATGCTGCCGTGTCGGCGCTCCACACATGCGCAGGAGCGGCGCGAGCCGCCAGGGGAATGGATGACACGCCCTGGGTAGCGCTTGTGCGCCGGCGACTGGAGGCCGGCGCGCCGGCCTCACCAGCTGTACAGCTTCCAGTACACCGGCGACACATTGTCCTTGCTGCCGTCCATGTGCCCGTCGCCGTTCTGGTCGTACAGGTAGTAGGCCGGGGCGTTGGCCGGGGTCACCTTGACCGCGCGCAGCTGGCCGGAGACCCGGTATTCGTCCACGCTGTCGCCGTTGTCCATCGTGCGGTGGGTCACGTCCGCGCCGCGGACGTCCACCGGCGGACCGTCAGGGCCGATCCCGGTCGAGGCGCAGCCCGCCAGCAGCAACAGTGGAACCAGCATCAGGGCTTTCATCGCAGCATTCTCCACAGCTTAAAGTCGTCGCCACGGATTATGCGCCGAGCCGCCGTATTCGGCGCGCAACGGCTGGGCGCGCGTAGCGCTTCATCCCAACCCCTCTTGATGGAAGAGGGGCTAGCGGCTGTCCCTTCTCCCCTCGGGACCATGGCCCCCTTTTCGGGGGAAGGTGCCCCGAGGGGCGGATGAGGGTACGGGCGAAGCCTCGCGCATCCAAACTCCACGAGACGCTTCGCGCCGTACCCTCACCCCAACCCCTCTCCCGATGGGAGAGGGGCTAAGGCTGCTCCCTTCTCCCATCGGGAGAAGGTGCCCCGCAGGGGCGGATGAGGGTACGGGCGAAGCCTCGCGCAGCCAAACTCCGCGAGTCGCTTCGCGCCGTACCCTCACCCCAACCCCTCTCCCGGTGGGAGAGGGGCTAAAGCGGCTGTTCCCTTCTCCCGTCGGGAGAAGGTGCCCCGCAGGGGCGGATGAGGGTCCGGGCGCAGCCTCGTGCACCCAAACTCCGCGAGACGCTTTCGCGCCGTACCCTCACCCCAACCCCTCTCCCGATGGGAGAGGGGCTCTTGGTCTGGTCTCCGGTCTCGGCCCACGCCCAGCGTAGAATTGCCCGATGAGCCGATTAGTCCTGATCGACGGGTCCAGTTACCTGTATCGCGCGTTCCACGCGCTTCCCCCGCTGACCAACCCCGCCGGCGAGCCCACCGGCGCGCTGTTCGGCGTGGTCAACATGCTGCGTGCCACGCTGAAGGAGCGTCCCGAGTACGTCGCCTTCGTGGTCGATGCGCCGGGCAAGACCTTCCGCGACGACCTGTACGCACAGTACAAGGCCAACCGCCCGCCGATGCCCGACGAGCTGCGCGCGCAGGTCGAGCCGATGTGCCAGATCGTGCACGCGCTGGGCATCACCATCCTGCGCGAGGGCGGGGTGGAGGCCGACGACGTGATCGGCACCCTGGCCCTGCAGGGCGCCGGCGACGGCCTGGACGTGACCATCTCCACCGGCGACAAGGACTTCGCCCAGCTGGTGCGCCCCGGCGTGCAGCTGGTCAACACCATGAGCGGCAGCCGCATGGACTCCGACGCGGCGGTGATGGAGAAGTTCGGCGTGTGGCCGAGCCAGATCGTCGACCTGCTGGCGCTGATGGGCGACGCCATCGACAACGTGCCGGGCGTGGACAAATGCGGCCCCAAGACCGCGGCCAAGTGGCTGGCCGAATACGGCTCGCTGGACGGGGTCATGGCCAATGCCGATGCGATCAAGGGCAAGATCGGCGAAAACCTGCGCGCGGCGCTGGCGCGGCTGCCGCTGAACCGCGAACTGGTCACGATCAAGACCGACGTGGCGCTGCCCGGCGGCCCGCGCACGCTGGCCCTGCGCGAGCAGGAGCCGGACCTGCTGCGCGGCCTGTACCAGCGCTACGGCTTCACCCAGGCGCTGCGCGACCTGGACGGCGGCGTGGCCGCCCCGGCCGGCGCCGCCGAGGTCACCCCCAGCCTGCGCGGCACCGCCGCCGGCTATGCCCGCGCCGCGGCACCGATCGACGACACCCTGGACCCGGCGCTGGCCGCCAAGGGCGACTACGCCGCGATCATGACCCCGGAGCAGTTCGAACACCTGCTGCAGCGCCTGCGCGCGGCCGACGGCTTCGCCTTCGACAGCGAGACCGACGCACTGGACGCGATGCGCGCCAACCTGGTCGGGCTCAGCTTCGCGATCGAGCCCGGCCGCGCCGACTACCTGCCGCTGGGCCACGACTACCCCGGCGCGCCGGTGCAACTGGACCGGAGCCTGGCGCTGGCGGCGCTGAAGCCCCTGCTGGAAGACCCGGCCAAGCCCAAGGTCGGCCAGCACGGCAAGTACGACCTGCACGTGCTGCGCCGCCACGGCGTGGACGTACGCGGCTACGCCGACGACACCATGCTGGAGAGCTTCGTGCTCAACTCCACCGCCAGCCGCCACGACATGGATTCGCTGGCGCGGCGCTACCTGGGCTACGACACGGTCAAGTACGAGGACGTGGCCGGCAAGGGCGCCAAGCAGATCGCGTTCTCGCAGGTGGCCATCGACGACGCCACCGGCTACGCCGCCGAGGACGCCGACATCACCCTGCGCCTGCACCGCGCGCTGTCCGCGCAGTTGGACGCCGAGCCGGCGCTGGCCAAGGTCTACCGCGAGATCGAAATGCCGCTGGTGCCGGTGCTGGCACGGATCGAGGCCAACGGCGTCAGTGTGGACATGGCCGAACTGCGCAGGCAGAGCCAGGACCTGAGCCAGCGCATGCTCGCCGCGCAGCAGAAGGCCACCGCGCTGGCTGGGCGCACCTTCAACCTGGATTCGCCCAAGCAGCTGCAGGCGGTGCTGTTCGACGAACTGAAGCTGCCGG
The DNA here is from genome assembly GCF_014236855.1 of Xanthomonas sp. SI. NCBI lineage: Bacteria > Pseudomonadati > Pseudomonadota > Gammaproteobacteria > Lysobacterales > Lysobacteraceae > Xanthomonas > Xanthomonas sp. SI. The sequence goes on along the minus strand of NZ_CP051261.1, from coordinate 4,977,207 downwards.
CGCTGATGAAGACCCCCAAGGGCCAGCCCAGCACCAACGAAGAGGCGCTGGAGGCGATCGCCGACCAGCACGAACTGCCGCGGGTGATCCTGGAATACCGCGGCCTGGCCAAGCTGCGCAGCACCTACACCGACAAGCTGCCGGAGATGATCAATCCTGACACCGGCCGCGTGCACACCAGCTACCACCAGGCCGGCGCCGCCACCGGGCGGCTGTCCTCGGCCGATCCGAACCTGCAGAACATCCCGATCCGCACCGACGACGGCCGCCGTATCCGCCGCGCCTTCGTCGCCCCGTCGGGACGCAAGCTGATCGCCTGCGATTACTCGCAGATCGAACTGCGGATCATGGCCCACCTGTCCGAGGACCCGGGCCTGCTGCGCGCCTTCGGCGCCGGCGTGGACGTGCACCGCGCCACCGCCGCCGAGGTGTTCGGACGCAAGCTCGAGGACGTCACCAACAACGAGCGCCGCGCCGCCAAGGCGATCAACTTCGGCCTGATGTACGGCATGAGCGCGTTCGGCCTGGCCCGCAACCTGGGCATCGGCCGCGGCGAGGCGCAGGACTACGTGGCGCTGTACTTCAGCCGCTACCCGGCGGTGCGCGACTTCATGGAGCGCATGCGCGAGCAGGCGCGCACCCAGGGCTACGTGGAGACCCTGTTCGGCCGCCGCCTGTACCTGAACGACATCAACGCCAAGCAGCAGGGCCTGCGCGCCGGCGCCGAGCGCGCGGCGATCAACGCGCCGATGCAGGGCACCGCCGCGGACATCATCAAGCGCGCCATGGTCACCGTGGACGCCTGGCTGGAACAGCACCGCGAGCGCGCGCTGATGATCCTGCAGGTGCACGACGAACTGGTGTTCGAGGCCGATGCCGACTTCGTCGACACCCTGCTGCCCGAGGTGACCCGGCTGATGGCCGGCGCCGCCGAACTGAAGGTGCCGCTGGTGGTGGACAGCGGCGTCGGCGACAACTGGGACGAGGCGCATTAGTTGGGGCGGGGAATGGGGAATCGAGAATCGGGAATGGGAAAGCCCGGGCCGGCCAGCGGCCGGGTCTGGGTGTGGTGAGCAGGGATGGGCGCGCGTCGCCATGGGCGGCCTGATTCGCAGGCGGCGGAGTGGTGACCGGGTCGCGCTCGTGATGTTGCGGCACGCCTGAACGCCTTTATTCGAAACCGCGCGGCTTGGCGATGGGCCGCGCGGGGAGCGTCGCGGCGCAACTGTCTACGCGCTGCTCCTGTCGTTGCTCGCGTGGCGGATTGGATCGCATCGCACCGGTTTTGGCGCATCCATGCGCCAGACCGGCGAACAGCGCACAGTTTCGGGATCCACTCCGCATCACAAACGCGCGTCCGCCGCGTTCTTGTGCACGGATCCATCCTATAAAAAGCAGTTGTTTCTGGAACCCTGCGTTGCGCTGGATTTCGTGAATGAATCGGTCCTTAATTCGATGAATTTTTAACTAAAATCTTCACGAACTAGCAAGGTGCAAAATGGTTTTATATCCCTCGACAGGCGCAATACCTGTCGCGGATCTCCTCCCATCCCCTGGAGCAGATCTAGGAACGGCGACTCCTCCCCAAGTCTCCGTTCCCTGGCCCCGCCGACCTCCCCCTGGTCCGCGGGGCTTTTTATTGCCTGCGAAAAAATCCAGTTCAGCGCCATCGCCGCCGGCATACGCCGGGGTGCAACCACCTTATCTGCGAGCCGCGCGATGCCCGATCTTTTTCATCTGTCGATGCCGTGGTGGGAATTCATTTTCCGCGCGGTGGTGGTGTATGTGGCGGTACTGACCATGGTGCGGGTATCGGGCAAGCGCGCGATGGGGCAATTGACACCGTTCGACATGCTGCTGATCGTGCTGCTCGGCAATGCGGTGCAGAACGCCCTGCTGGGCCAGGACACCTCGCTCGGCGGCGGCCTGTTGCTGGCGGCGACGCTGATCGCGCTGAACTTCGGGGTCGGCCTGATCACCTCGCGCAGCGACCGCGCCGAGCGGCTGATCGAAGGCGAGCCGGTGGTGCTGGCGCGCGACGGCCATGTGTTCCGCCAGGTGCTGCGCCGCGAACTGGTCAGCAACGCCGATTTCGAGGCGGCGATGCGCCAGCAGGGCTGCCCGGGCCTGGACAACGTGCGCCTGGCGCTGCTGGAGACCAACGGCCACATCACGATCCTGACCGCCAAGGATGGTTGATCCCTGTAAACCCCTGTAGGAGCGGCTTCAGCCGCGACCGGGGCTTTCCCGGTAACGCCCGGTCGCGGCTGAAGCCGCTCCTACAGGGGGCGGCGTCACTGCGATTAGCGGCGCGTCTCGGTCGGTTGTTCCAGTTGATACAGCGCGTCGTCCAGCGCGTCCCACTGGGTGGCCAGCTGCGCGCGCGCATCCTGCAGGCCGCGATTGTAGAACTGCGCGCCGATGCGCTCGGCGACGAAATCGAGCAGGAATTCGGCCTCGAAGCTGCCGATCTGCTGCTGCAGTTCCTCGCGCAGGTAGCGCTGCAGCTGCTCGGCGATGCGCGCCTTGTCCTCGCGCCCCAGTACGCCAGACGGCAACGGCGCGCGGCTCATGCCAGCCAGTCGCGCGGCACCAGGTACTCGGCCAGGCGCGCCTCGGCGCTGTCCGGTTCGGGCTGGAAGCCGTATTCCCAGCGCACCCGCGGCGGCAGGCTCATCAGGATGCTCTCGCTGCGGCCGCCGCTCTGCAGGCCGAACAGGGTGCCGCGGTCGTAGACCAGGTTGAACTCGACGTAGCGCCCGCGCCGGTACAGCTGGAACTCGCGTTCGCGTTCGCCCCACGGCAGCGCGCGGCGGCGCTCGAGGATCGGCAGGTAGGCGTCCAGGAAACCATCGCCGACCGCGCGCTGGTAGGCGAAGTCGCGCTCGAAGTCGGCGTGCAGGTCGTCGAAGAACAGCCCGCCCACGCCGCGGGTCTCGTTGCGGTGCTTGAGGAAGAAGTACTCGTCGCACCAGCGCTTGTGCGCGGCATAGCGGTCCTCGCCGAACGGCGCGCACAGCGCCTGCGCGGTGCGGTGCCAGTGGCGCACGTCCTCGTCGAACGGGTAGTACGGGGTCAGGTCGAAGCCGCCGCCGAACCACCAGGCCACGGTCTGGCCGTCGCGCTCGGCGCGGAAGAAGCGCACGTTGGCGTGGGTGGTGGGCAGGTAGGGGCTGTGCGGGTGGAACACCAGCGACACGCCGGTGGCGCGCCACGAGGCGCCGGCCAGTTCCGGGCGGTTGGCGCTTGCCGAGGGCGGCAGGCGCGTGCCGGACACGTCGGAGAAGCCGATCCCGGCCTGCTCGAACAGCGCGCCGTCGCGCAGGATGCGGGTGCGCCCGCCGCCGCCTTCCGCTCGCTGCCACAGGTCTTCGGCGAAGCGGGCCTGGCCGTCGGCGGCCTCGATGGCGGCGCAGATGCGGTCCTGCAGCCCGGTCAGGTAATCGCGTACTCGGTCGAACTCGGTCATGGTGGCGGTAGGCAGTCAGGCGGCGGGGAGGGGGGCGGGCCGCCTGCGCTGGGCGGCAGGCAGCGGCGCGGCGCACATTATTGCGTGCCGATCGCCAGGGCCTGTTAACCCGACCGGCATTGCCAGGATGCCGCGCGCGGCGCCGGGTTGCCGGAGGAGCTTCGCCCGCACCCCATCCGCCCTTTCGGGGCGCCTTCCCCCGTGGGGAGACGGGAGTCACTGTCGGACAGTGACAGCAAGCGCTGCGCTGCGGCCCCGTGGCCGGCTGATTGCGCCGTTACCGCGCCGTTACCGCGCCGCGGCACCGCAGTGGCCGGCTTCGTCGCCGAAGAACACCATGAAGCGGTGCGCGCGATCCAGGCCGAGCAGCTGCTTCGCGCCGAGCGGACGCAGCCGCCATTGCTGTCCATCCTGCTGGCGCAGCGCGACCTGGCCATCTTCCAGGCGCGCTTCCATGACCTCGCCCTCGCCGCTGCGCACGCTGCCATCGGCACCGAACTGCAGGCTGATTCCGTCGCCGATGGGGGCGACGAAGCGGCCGCATGGCAGCCGCGTGGCCGGCGGCGACTGCAGCAGCGCCGCGTCCACGTCTTCCAGTGCCGTGGTGCGGCCGCAGGCCACCGGATCGGACAGGGCGCAGGCCTGTTCCAGCAGCGCCTTGGCCCGCAGGAACTGGCCGGCGTCCCACTGCCGTTCCGCCGCCGCAGTGCAGATCTGCGGGGAGGCGCTGCGCTGGCACACGGCTTCGGGCTGCATTGCGGCGTTGGCCTGGGTGGGCGCGTCGGTCGCCGCCGCTGCGGGATCGAGCAGCGCGCCGCAGGCGAACGGCAGCTGCGGCCCGCACAGTTCCGCGGCCTGTGCCCGGTCGCCTTGCGCCAGCCGCTGCGCGCAGGCCGGCAGGTCCGCGCGGCACTGCGCGATCGCCGATGTCGGCGCCGGGGCGGACGCTGCGCAGGTGGCGCTGCTGCCGCGGCGGTAGACGGTGCCGTCCGCTGCGCGGATCTCGGCGGCGTCCGCCGACAGCGTGTAGCGCTCGCTGCGGCCGCTGGCCAGATCGAACAGCTGCAAGGCGTTGCCCTCGCGCTGCAGATGGAAGCGCCGTGGCGTGTCCTGCTCGGGCTCCAGCCGCGCGCTGTCGGCGCTTTCCAGATACAGCGCGTTCTGTGCGCCGTCCACGTACAGGCCGCAGACGGGGGCGACGGGCGCGGCGTCGGCGCAGGCGGCGATGCCGAACCAGGCCAGGGCGGACAGGGTGGCGCCGGCCAGGAAGCGGCGGCTGGGGCAATGCGATGTCATCGGAAGTCCTTTTCGAAGCCGGCGCGGTGCCGGCGGGTGAGGTCAGCTGCGGAATTCGGCGCGGATCGCCGGCCGGTACAACTGGTAGACGATCCAGCCGTGCAGCGCGGCGAAGACCAGCGCGGTCACCGTGGCGGTGGCCATGCTGATCATGCGTCCGCTCTGCAGCTGGCCAAGCAACTGCGCGCCGTCGGCGCTATGCAGCATCGCCTCGGGCAGCATCTGGCGCATCGCGCCGAAAAATTGCCACAGCAGCGGCAGGCTGGCGAAGTTGGCCAGGCCGGTGATGACCAGGAAGGCGACGAAGCTCAGCCGTGCCCATTCGCGCCGTTGCTGCAGTCCCCATGCGGAGGCGCTGAACAGCAGCGCCAGCAACGCCGACAGCAGCGACAGCGCGAACAGATGGTCCAGGCACCATTGCCACAGCGCCGGCAGCGCGATGCCGATGCGCACGACCACTTCTTGCAGAGCGCCATCGGGCAGCAGCGCCAGCACCGCCAGCTGGCCCAGCGCGTACAGCAGCCAGACCACGCCGACCACCAGCGAGATCTTCGCCATCGTGTCGATCATCGGGTTGCGTGCGGCGGGCAGCGGCGGGGGTGGCATCGGCGGTCCTTCGATGGGTGGCGGCATGAGGGGGCCGCGAAGCGTCCGGCAAGGATAGGGCCGGTTGCTGCCGGCGCAAGCGAACTGCGCCTCTTCGCCCATCGACTACCAGGAAGCCGGCGCTTCGCCCGTCGCGACCGCAGTCGCCCCCACAACAGACCCTGCGGTTCGCAGGAAACCCCTGTAGGAGCGGCTTCAGCCGCGACCATTTGCCGCAGGCAGCTCTACTTCAACTGCTGCTCGAACAGCTTCAGCACCCGCTTGTATTCGTCCAGCCACGAATCGGCGCGGGTGAAGCCATGCTTTTCCAGCGGGTACGGCGCGATCTCCCAGTTGTCCTTGTGCAGCTCGATCAGCTTCTGGCTCATGCTCACCGAATCGCGGAAGAACACGTTGTCGTCGATCATGCCGTGGGCGATCAGCAGGTGGTCGCGTAGGCCGGCGGCGTATTCGATCGGCGAGGAGGTGCGGTAGGCCTCCGGGTCCAGTTCCGGGGTGTTGAGGATGTTGGCGGTGTACTCGTGGTTGTACTGGGTCCAGTCGCCGACCGGGCGCAGCGCGGCGCCGGCCTTGAACGTGCCGGGGCTGCGGAACAGCGCCATGTAGGTCATGAAGCCGCCATAGGAGCCGCCGTAGATGCCGGCGCGGTCGCGGTCGCCCTGCTTGTCGGCGACCAGCCAGTCCAGGCCGTCCAGGTAATCCTCCAGTTCCGGATGGCCCATGTTGCGGTAGATCGCGGTGCGCCAGTCGCGGCCGTAGCCGGCGCTGGCGCGGTAGTCCAGGTCGAGCACCACGTAGCCCTTCTGCACCAGCAGGTTGTGGAACATCTGCTCGCGGAAGTAGGGGGTGTAGCGCGCCGACACGTTCTGCAGGTAGCCGGCGCCATGCACGAACATCACGATCGGGTAGCGCTTGCCGGGTTCGGGATGCTGCGGGCCGTAGTACTTGCCCCAGACCACGCCGGCGCCATGCTTGGACGGCACCTGCACGTACTGCGGCTGGATCCAGGCGCGCGCCTTGAACGCGGCGCTGCGCGTGTCGGTGAGGGTGCGCGCGTTGCCGCCGGCCACCGGCACGACCGCCAGTTGCGGCGGCAGGTAGCTGCCCGAATAGCGCACCAGCAGCTGCTGGCCGTCTGGCGACAGCGCGAAGTCTTCCACGCCGTCGAGCGCGGTCAGTTCGCTGACGCGGTCGTCGCGCAGGTCGAGCTTGCATACTTCGTAGTCGCCCGGCCACTTGCGGTTGCACAGGAACAGGAAGCCCTGGCCGTCGGCCGTGGCGACCGGCGCGGAGACTTCCCATTTGCCCGAGGTGCGCTGCCGCGGCTTGTCGGTGCCGCGCTGGGTGTACAGGTGCGCATAGCCGGATTGCTCGGACAGCAGCCACAGCGTCTGGTTGTCCGGCAGCCAGCCGAAGTCGTTGAAGCTCCAGCCGATCCAGGCCGCGTCGGTGAGGCGGTGGCGGTTGAGCAGGGTGGCCTTGTCCAGATCGACGCTGGCGATCCAGCGGTCCTTGTTGTCGACCGCGCGCAGCATCATCGCGACATTGCGGCCGTCGGCGCTCCAGTGCAGCGCCGGACCGGCGCCGTCGCCGTCGGTCTCCACGCGGATCGCGCGCGGCCCCTTCAGCGGTTCCTGCTTGGCCGCCTCGCGCAGTGCCGCCAGCGGATCGGTGGCGATGCCGGGCAGGCCGGCTACGTCGAGCTTGCGCGCGCTGCCGGCGACCACGTCCACCAGCCACAGGGTCTGCGCCAGCGGCGGGTTGCGGCCGACGCGGGTGCGCGCTTCCTGGAATTCCTCGTAGCCCGATTCGGTCACGTACTTGGGCATCTTGCCGTCGCGGCCTTCGTCGCCGCCCTTGGCGTGGGTGACCACCAGCAGGTGGCGGCCGTCCGGCGACAGCGCGCTGTCGTCGATGGCCACGTCCTCGCCCAGGTACACCGGCGCCGGCGCGCGGCTGCCGTCGGCGCGGCGCCAGGCCTGTTCCTGCTGCCGTGCCAGCTCGCGCTGCGCGCGGTCGCGGGCCAGGGTTTCCAGGGTGCGCAGTTGCTGCTCGCGCAGCGCATCGGGCTTGGGCGCGGCATCGGGATCGCGCTCGGCCTTGAGCACCGCCGCCTGCAGCGTGCCGCCGCCGGCGCTCCAGCGGTACCAGTCGTTGCCGACCCGCCACAGCGCACCGCCGTCGCTGGTGAACTGCGGGCGCGAGGCGGCCTCGTTGCTGCGGGTCAGCTGGGTCAGCGCGCCGCTGCGCAGGTCGCGCAGGAACACGTCGCCGTTGCGCACGAACAGCATGCGCTGGCGCGTCGCGTCGTAGACCGGATCTGCCGCATCCAGCGTGCTGCGCTGGGTGTCCTCGACGCGCTGCGCGGCGGCGCCGTCGACGCCCTGGCGGTAGGTGTCGCGCACCGGGCTGCCGGCGCGCTTGAGCTGGTACTGCACCTGGCGCCCGTCCCAGGCCCACCAGGCCGCCTCGACCGGCGGTCCGATCCAGTCCGGATCGGCCATCGCCTGCTCGATCGTCAACGGGGCAGCGGCGTCCTGCGCGACGGCCAGCGGCGCCAGGCAGGACAGGGACAGCAACACAACGCACAGGGTTACGCGACGCATCTGGATTCCGGACGAACGGGCAAGCGGGGAGGGTAGCAGCCGCGACGCTTTTGCGACTGCGCCGTTGGTCATGGAGGGGCCGGGATTGGGGATTCGGGATTGGGGATTCGCAGCGGCTTTTCGCTTTTGCCAATCCCGAATCCCCAATCCCGAATCCCGCCCCCTGCGACAACCCGTCACACGCAATTTCACGACCGGGGGCTAACAATGACGCTCAGTTACGGTTTCTCGAGCGAACGTCCCATGGACGCAGTGCTGCTCTCGCGCATCCAGTTCGGATTCGTCATCAGTTTCCACGTGTTGTTCCCGGCTTTCACCATCGGCCTGTCGAGCTGGCTGGCGTTCCTGGAATGGCGCTGGCTGCGCACCCGCGACACGCTGTGGCGCGATCTGTATTTCTTCTGGCTTAAGATCTTCGCGGTGTCGTTCGGCATGGGCGTGGTCAGCGGCATCGTGATGAGCTTCCAGTTCGGCACCAACTGGTCGGTGCTCAGCGAGCGCGCCGGCAACATCCTCGGCCCGCTGCTCAGCTACGAGGTGCTGACCGCGTTCTTCCTGGAGGCCTCGTTCCTCGGGGTGATGCTGTTCGGCTGGCGCAAGGTGCCGGAGAAGCTGCATTTCCTGTCCACCTGCCTGGTCGCGCTGGGTACGCTGATCTCCACGTTCTGGATCCTGTCGGCCAACAGCTGGCTGCACACGCCGGCCGGCTACGCCATCGTCGATGGCGTGTTCCAGCCGGCCAGCTGGCGCGAGGTGATCTTCAATCCGTCGTTCCCGTACCGGTTGACGCACATGGTGCTGGCCTCGTTCATCACCACCTGCTTCGTGATCGGCGGGGTCAGCGGCTGGTACCTGCGCCGCGGCGTGCACGTGGAGGTGGCGGGGCGGATGCTGAAGCTGGCGGTGGCGTTCGCCGCGATCGCGGTGCCGCTGCAGATCGCCGCCGGCGACGCGCATGGCCTGAACACGCTCGAGCACCAGCCGATGAAGGTGGCGGCGATGGAGGCGCACTGGCATGGCGAGGCGCCCGGCGCCGGCGTGCCGCTGGTGCTGTTCGCGGTGCCCAACGAGAAAGCAGAGCGCAACGACTACGAGGTCAAGATCCCGCGCGTGGGCAGCCTGATCCTGACCCATACCCTGGACGGCGAGATCGCGCCGCTGACCTCGGTGCCGGCCGACGAGCGGCCGCCGGTGAAGCCGGTGTTCTACGCGTTCCGGGTCATGGTCGGATTGGGCATGGCGATGCTCCTGCTGGCCTTCGTGTCGCTGTTCTTTTGGTGGCGCGGCACGCTGTTGCGGCGACGCTGGCTGCACGTGGCCTGGAACGCGATGCTGCCGGCCGGGTTCGTGGCCTTGCTGGCCGGCTGGTTCGTCACCGAGATCGGGCGCCAGCCGTACGTGATCTACGGCCTGCTGCGCACCCGTGATGCGGTCAGCGCGATCAGCCCGGCGATGGTGTGGGTGTCGCTGGGCGTGTACGTGGCCGCGTATGCCTTCGTGTTCGGCTTCGGCGGCTGGTACATCCTGAAGATGCTGCGCAAGGGGCCGCTGCCGCACGAGCCCGAACCGCAATTGCAGGATGGCGACAAGACCCCGGCGCGGCCGATCTCGGCGGCCGACGACGATCTCGAGGAGACGCGCTGATGGACATGGCCACCGTGCTGCCGGTGATCTGGTTCGGGGTGATCGGATTCGGCGTGCTGATGTACGTGCTGCTGGACGGCTTCGTGCTCGGCCTGGGCATCCTCGCCCCGTTCGCCGAGGACGAGGACCAGCTCGATCTGATGATGAACACCGCCGCGCCGATCTGGGACGGCAACGAGACCTGGCTGGTGCTCGGCGGTGCCGGCCTGCTGGCGGCGTTCCCCAAGGCCTATGCGCTGATCCTGTCGGCGCTGTACCTGCCGGTGCTGATGATGCTGATCGCGCTGGTGTTCCGCGGCGTGGCGTTCGAGTTCCGCTTCAAGGCGCACACTTCCAAGTACCTGTGGGGCTGGGCGTTCGCCGCCGGCTCGCTGTGCGCGGCGTTCTGGCAGGGCGTGATTCTCGGCGCGCTGGTCGAGGGCATGCCGCTGCAGGGCGGCAAGTATCTGGGCGGCGTGCTGGGCTGGTTCAGCCCGTTCTCGATGCTGACCGGCGCGGCGGTGGTGTTCGGCTATGCGCTGCTCGGCGGCAGCTGGTTGATCCTGAAGACCGAGGGGCCGATGCAGCGCATCGCGCGTTCGCTGACCCGGCCGCTGGTGCTGGTGGTGGTGGTGTTCATGGGCCTGGTCAGCGCCTGGCTGCCGTTCCTGGACTCGCGGATCATGGCGCGCTGGTTCCACGGCGGCAATTTCTGGTGGCTGTCGCCGGTGCCGCTGCTGGTGCTGGTCAACGCGTTCGCGCTGTGGCGCGCGGCGATGGCGCAGGGCCGCGATGCGCGCCCGTTCCTGCTGACCCTGTGTTTCTTCGTGCTCGGGTTCTTCGGCCTGGTGCTGGGCATCTGGCCGAACATCGTGCCGCCGGGGCTGACCATCTGGGAAGCGGCCTCGCCGCCGTCCTCGCAGGGCTTCGTGCTGGCCGGGCTGGTGGTGTTGCTGCCGGTGATCCTGGGCTATACCGCATGGTCGTACCGGGTGTTCCGCGGCAAGATCACCGCCGACAGCGGCTACCACCACTGAGTCCGGCGGCACCGGCGCGCCGCTTGCCGCGATCGCGTGCGCGGCGGCGCCGGCTTGCCAGCGGCGGCGGTGGCGGCCAAGCTACCGATTCGCGCTGCCCGTTGCGGGCCTGTCGCCCGCCGAGCCTTCGCCACGCATGCCTGTCGCTTCGTCCGCCGTTTCCCCGCCGCTGCTGCATCCTCTTGCCGTCGGCGACCTGCACCGTCCGCTGGCCTATGCCGGCGGCCAGCACATCGATCTGGCCACCTTCCTCGGCCACGTGCGCGGCCTGGCCGCGGTGCTGCCGCCGGGCCGGCATGCGCTGAACCTGTGCGAGGACCGCTACCGCTTCATGGTCGCGTTCTGCGCGGTCGCGCTGCGCGGGCAGACCTCGCTGCTGCCGTCCTCGCGCGCGCCGGCGGTGGTCGCCGAAGTGCAGCGCAGCCATGCAGACAGCTATTGCCTGGGCGACCTGGAACTGGCCGAACCGCCGCCGCGCTACTGGCAGCTGCCCGAGCCGTTGCCGAGCCTGGACGGCGACATGCCGCAACTGGCGGACGATGCGCTCGTCGCGATCGGCTTCACCTCCGGCAGCACCGGCACGCCGAAACCCAACCCCAAGACCTGGGGCAGTTTCCTGACCAGCACCCGCCAGGATCTGCTGGCGCTGGTCGGATTGTGGGAGGCGGACGCGGTACCGCAGGTGGTGGCGACGGTGCCGCCGCAGCACATGTACGGCATGGAGCTGTCGATCCTGTTGCCGCTGGTGACGCCTCTGGCGGTACATGCCGGGCGGCCGTTCTTCCCCGAGGACGTGGCGCGCGCGCTGGCGCAGGTGCCGGCGCCGCGGCTGCTGGTGACCACGCCGGTGCATCTGCGCGCGCTGGTCGAATCCGGTGTCGCCCTGCCGCCGCTGGCCGGCATCGTCTCGGCCACCGCGCCCCTGGCGCAGGAACTGGCCGCGGCTGCCGAGGCACGCTTCGGCGGGCAGGTGCGCGAGATGTTCGGCTCCACCGAAACCTGCGTGTTCGCCAGCCGCCGCACCGCCTGCGAAGCGCAGTGGACGCCGCTGCCCGGCGTGCGCGTGGCACCGCAACCGGATGGCACCCTGGTGCACGCGCCGCACCTGCCGCAGCCGGTGCTGCTGGCCGACCTGATGGACGTGGACGCCGACGGCCGTTTCCAGGTCCGCGGCCGCCAGGCCGACCTGCTGGAGATCGCCGGCAAGCGCGCCTCGCTGGCCGACCTGACCCGGCGCCTGCTGGGTGTGCCGGGCGTGGTCGACGGCGCGATGCTGCAGCTGGAACCCGAACCCGGCCAGGCGGTCGGCCGTATCGCCGCCGTGGTGGTCGCGCCGACCCTGGACGAAGCCGCGATCCTGGCCGCATTGCGCCGCGAACTGGACCCGGTCTTCCTGCCGCGCCGCCTGCGCAAGCTCGACGCCTTGCCGCGCAACGAAACCGGCAAACTGCCGCGCGATCGGTTGCTGGCGTTGTTGGCGGGGGAGCGCGAGGGCTGAGGGTCGGGGGGCACCGGACGCCGTGGTGCTTCCGGTGACTGTCGCATCTGCGTAGTACGGCGCTGCATTGGCCGGGAAATTCGCTGCTTGTCCCGACGGGTAAGTGGATACGGCACGCATCTCGCACGCCCCGGCGGTCGTCACTGCCTTTGGCACTCGGCCCGGCCTCAACGCCGAATGGACCAGCCGCCGCTCTTCAGGATAAAGCGCTCACTACCTGCGCCACGAGGCGCTCCAGGTCCACCGGCACGCGCGTATCCACCGCGACCACCGTCCCTAGTCCAACCGGTCCGGCGTACTCCGCAAGCATGTCCGGCGGCAGTTCTTTCAGCGGATGCGCGGCGTGATGTGCGCTGGCCGCCGCGCGATCCCGAAAACGCCGGGCGGTTTCGTCGGGACCGCAGTCGCAGTGAACTTCGACGATGACCGCGTCCAGGCTGGTCAGTTTTTCGCGTTCGTACGCGCTGCGCGGCCGGAAGTTTGCTTCCAGCACCGCTTGCGGCGCGTGGCGCGCCAGCGACCAGAGCAGTTCCATCGCCGCGCCGCCGAGACGGCGTGACGCGGCCAGATCGCCGCCGCTGTCGCCGAGGCTGTCGGTCAGCGTTTCCTTGATGACATCCTTGCAGAACAGCGGAAAGCCGAGCCGTTTGGCAAGCGGCATCGCCAAGGTGGTTTTTCCTGCGCCAGGCGCGCCGGAAACGATCACGATCTTGCGGCGAATGTCGGACATGGAATGCCAGTGCACAGGTCTGGATCGGGTGCCGCCGATTATCTGGCGACGCTACTCGGGGGGGGCGGTGCGCGCATGCGAGCACCGAATCGGGCAGCCGCCGCTACCGAACATCTTGCGTTGTTCGACGCCTCGTCGAGCAGGCGCTACCGCCGCCATGACGGCAGGCGGATACCCTCAGCCGCACGCATGCTCAACCATGCACGCCATCGATCTCCACCGCCAGTTCGTTGCGGCAGATCACCGCGTGCAGCAGCAGGCGCGGCACGCGCTCGCCGAAGCGGGCGTCCAGCGCGGCGGCGACCAGCGGCAGGTCGGCCGCTTCGCGCACGTACACCTTGAGCCGGGTGCCGTCGCCGAACTGCGCCGGCAGGTCGGGGGCATGGATGCGTGCGGCGCCCAGCAGCGCGTCGAAGTTGGCGAAGGTTTCCTCCAGCTGCGCCAGCAGCTGGCCGGTGTGCATCGAGGCGTGGCCGACCACGCTGGCGGTGCCGGACAGCAGCAGCGGCATGTCGCTGCCGGCCGGCGGCAGCATTGCGCGGGCGAAACTCGGCGATTGCGGGCCGTACTGGCGCGGGTAGCGATAGGCGCTGACCTGGCGCGGGTTCTCCAGCGGCGTGCCGGCCTGCGCGGCGGCCAGCCAGTAGATCTGCATCACCCGCGCGTCGTCGCAACGGCCGACCGCGGTGGCGGCCGGCAGCTGGCTGGCGTCGAAATCGCCCAGGCCGCGCGCGCGGCCGACGCAGAACTGGCGGTAGCGCTCGCGGTCGCCGCTGCCCAGGGTGATCGCGTCGAGGTAGTTCCAGATGCGCAGCAGGCGCGGCGTGGCGCTGCGGCCGACGAAGGCGGTGATCTGCGCGTAGGCCAGGCGCGAGGCTTCTTCGATCTCCAGCGTCTGCTCGTCGATCTCGATCACGCCGAACTGCAGGCGCCCGTCGCTGGCCCAGGCGATGTCGCCGTCGCGGCCGCTGCTGACCGGCGCGTCGGTGCGCCAGACCTCGAGCATGCGCGGGCCGTGCGGCTGCAGCGGCACGCGCAGGTAGCGCGGGTCGTCGTGGTGCGGCGCGCCGTTGCCGAAGCCGAACACCGCCAGCACCCGTTCGTCGCGCAGCAGCGCGCCCGGATCGGTCTCGGCGACGTAGTCCACCTGCAGCTGCGGGTGGCGCTGCGCGTGGGACGGGAACTGCGGGTGCGGCCGGCTCATGAGTTGTCTCCATGCAAGGTGTCGCCGTGGAACTGTTCGCGTGCCTGGCGGCGTCGCTGGCGCCAGGACCGCCAGGCGCGCGGCAGCATCGCCGCTGCGGACATGGCGTAGATCGCGCGGAACACGCGCAGCCGGCGCAGCACCGCGCGGTTGTCGAAGACATCGCCGGCCAGCATCGCCACGATCGCTTGTTCCACCTGCAGCACGTTGCGCGGCTGCGCGAACAGTTCGCGCATGGTCGGCGAGGTGAAGCGGTAGATGAACCACTTGAATTCGTCCAAGCCGCGGCGCAGGTGTTTCTCCAGGCCGCGCTGCAGCCGCGCTTCGCGCGCCGGATCGCGCAGCGCCGCATCCACCATCGCCGCGCCGCGCTCGGCGCTGTGCATGGCCAGGTACACGCCGGAGGAGAACATCGGATCGACGAAGGCATAGGCGTCGCCGAGCATCAGCCAGCGCGGCCCACTCATGCGCGTGCACTCGTAGGCGTAGTTGCCGGTGGCGTGCACCGGCGCCACGCGTTGCGCGCCGGCCATGCGCTCGACCACGTCCGGGTTCAGCGCCAGGGTGCGAATCAGGAACGCCTCGCTGTCGCCCTGGCGGGTCTTCATGTATTCCGGGTAGCACACCGCGCCGACGCTCATCACGTCGTCGGGCAGCGGAATCAGCCACATCCAGCCATGCGGATGGCGGTAGATGCTGATGTTGCCGGCGTCCTCGCCGGGGCGCCGCGCCACGCCGCGGAAATGGCTGAACAACGCCGCCGACTGGTGCTGGGCGTTGGCGCGCTTGAGCTTGAGCTTGTTGCCGAGGAAGGTGTCGCGGCCGCTGGCGTCGATCAGGTAGCGCGGACGGAAGCTGTGCACGCCGTCGGCGCTGCGCGCCTGCACCAGCGGCTGCGCGCCGTCCAACTGCACGGTCTCGACCTTGACGCCTTCGCGCAGATCGGCACCAGCGGCGCGGGCGTGGGCGAACAGCACCCGGTCGAAGTCGGCGCGCGGCACCTGGAACGCGTAGTCGGACTGCGCGTCCAGCGCCTTGGCGAAGCGGAAGGTGTTGTAGCCGCCGCTGTCGTTGGGGAAATCGGCGCCGAGCTTGAGCACGCCGATCGCGCGCACCTGCTCGAGCACGCCCAGCCGCTGCAGGATCGGGATGTTCATCGGCAGCAGCGATTCGCCGATATGGAAGCGCGGATGGTGGTCCTTCTCCAGCAGGGTCACCTGCCAGCCCTGTTGCGCCAGCAGGGTCGCCGCGGCGCAGCCGGCCGGGCCGCCGCCGATCACCAGCACATCGGGCGTTTCCGCCGCGGCGGCCTGCGGCGTGGCGGGCGAGGGCGCGGGCGCGCGGGCGGGAGCGGTGGAATTCATCCTGAAAAACCTGCGGCTGACATGTAAGACGAGGGTCATGATAGCTTGCCTGCCAGGGTCGGACAGTTGCGTCGCTGCGCCCGATGCACCATCTTGTCGCACCTGTCCTCACCGCCTGGAAGCCCCTGGATGTCTTCGCAAACCGCCGCCGAACGTGAACTGGCCGAGCTGCTGGTCGAGAGCCTGAACCTGGAAGACGTGCAGCCCGGCGACATCGATCCGGAGGCGCCGCTGTTCAATACCGGGCTGGGACTGGACTCGATCGACGCGCTGGAACTGGCGCTGGCGATCAGCAAGCGCTACGGCTTCCAGCTGCGCTCGGACAACGACGAGAACCGCCGCATCTTCGCCTCGCTGCGCGCACTGTCGGCGCATGTCGAAGCCAACAAGACCAGCTGAGCCGGCCGCCGCCGCGCCGTGGGCGCTGGCGCTGGGGGTGTTGCTGGCGCTGGCGTATTCGCCGCTGGCGCACTGGGCCAACGCCGCGCACCGTTCCGATCTGGCCGTCCTGGCCGGCGCGGCGCTGGTGCTGATGGTGCTGGTGGAGCCGATGGCGCGGCTGCGGCCGTGGGCCTGGGCGTTGGCGCTGCTGGCGCTGGCCGCGCTGCTGCCGTTGTGGCGCTCGCCGCACGCGCTGCTGCTGCTGGCCGCGCCGCCGGTGCTGTTCACCGCCTGGGTGGCCTGGTTCTTCGGGCGCAGCCTGCAGCGCGGGCGCACGCCGCTGATCTCGCTCATCGTCGAGGCGCTGTACCGCCAGGCCGGCTTGCCGCTGACCCCCGAGCAGCTGCGCTATACGCGCCGGCTGACCCTGGCCTGGGCGCTGCTGCTGGCGGCCATGACCTTGCTGAACCTGTTGCTGGCGCTGTGCGCCGTGCCCAGCGGGGTGCTGGCGCAGCTGGGGCAGGCTTCGCCGCTGCCGATCGGCGATGCGCGCGCCTCGCTGATCGCCAATCTGCTGGGCTACGGCGTCATCGGCGGCTTCTTCGTCGGCGAGTACTTCCTGCGCGGGCGCTGGTTTCCGCAGCGTCCCTACCGTAATCTGCCTGACTTCCTGCACCAGCTGGCGCGGCTGGGGCCGGTTTTTTGGCGCGATCTATTGCGCTGACGCGCGCATCGGGGGATGCAGAGGCTTGTGCAGATCATCAAGGACAAACTGAAGATGCCGCAGGCAGGGATGCCGTCGCGCATGGCCTGGGCCGTGTGGAATACCTTGCAACTGCTGTTCACCCTGAGCTTTACCGGGGTGGGCATCGTCGTGGCGCTGGGCATGTTGCTGCTGGCCGGGCCGCGGCTGCCGCTGCGCATGGGCGCGCGGGTGTGGGCGCCGGTGCTGTTCTTCGGCGCCGGCGTGCGCTTCGAAGTGGAGGGCCAGGAGCGGGTGGACTGGTCGCGCAACCACCTGTTCGTCAGCAACCACCAGTCGATCATCGACATCTGCGCGCTGTTCGCGGCGCTGCCGGTGCCGCTGCGCTTCCTGCTCAAGGACGAAATGCTGCAGGTGCCGTTCGTGAGCTGGTATGCGCGCGCCACCGGCATGCTGTTCCTGGACCGCGACAGCCGCCGCGCCGGCGCCATGGTCCGGCGCCAGGCCGCGGCCTTGCTGCGCCAGGGCCAGGACCTGTGCCTGTTCCCGGAAGGCACCCGCAGCCGCAACGGCGAACTGGCCGAATTCAAGGCCGGGCTACTGCAGGCCGCTATCGATGCTGGCGTGGACGTGGTGCCGGTGGCGTTGGACGGAGCGGGCAAGGTGCTGCCGTCGACCAGCCTGTTCCGGGTGCGGCCCGGCGTGATCCGGGTGCGGATCGGCACGCCGATCAACGTGAACGGCGCCGACGGCGCGCTGGACCGGCAACAGCTGACCCAGCGCGCGCACCAGGCCGTCCGTGCCATGCTCGAACCCAGGATATGAGTCGCCAGCCTTATGGATTTCGTCGTACCGCATGATCATCCCAGCCTGCCGGGGCATTTCCCGGGCCACCCGGTCGTGCCCGGCGTAGTGGTGCTTGGCCACGTGCTGCAGGCCGTGGAGGCCGCGCACGGCGCGTGCGGGCCGCTGCGCCTGCCGCAGGTGAAGTTCCTGCAGCCGCTGCTGCCCGGGCAGCCGGCGCGGGTGGAACTGGACGGCGCCGCGCCGCGCTGGCGCTTCCGCGTGCGCCGCGGCGAGGACCTGCTGGTCAGCGGCGATCTGGTCGCCGAGGCGGCTCCATGAGCGCCAGCTGGAAACACCGCCCCGAGGGTGGCGGCCGTTTCGCGCTGTGGCTGATCCGCAGCATCGCCCGCTACGGCGGCCGCGCGCTAGGGCGCCTGCTGCTGTATCCGATCACCCTGTATTTCCTGCTGGTGCGCGGCCCGGAGCGGCGCGACTCGCGCGACTACCTGGGCCGCGTGTTCGGCCGCCCGGCCACGCTGCTGGACGTGGCCCGGCACATCCACACCTTCGCCTCGACCATCCTGGACCGGGTGTTCATGCTGTGCGGGCAGATGCACCGCTTCCGGGTCGACATCCAGGGCCTGGAGCAACTGCATGCGCAGATGGACCGCGGCCGCGGCGTGCTGATCTTCGGCTCGCACCTGGGCAGCTTCGACGCGCTGCGGGTGCTGGCCACCGAACGCCCCGACGTGCAGGTCAAGGTGGTGCTGGACAAGGCCCACAACCCGGCGATGACCGAACTGCTGGGCGCGCTGAACCCGCAGCTGGCGGCCAACATCATCGATGCCGGCATGGACAGCACTTCGATCGTCATGGCGATCAAGCAGGCCACCGACGAAGGCGCGCTGGTCGCGCTGCTGGTGGACCGGCCGCGCCCGGAAGACCCGGCGCTGCCGGCCGCGTTCATCGGCCAGGGCGCGATGTTCCCGACCTCGCCGTGGCTGATCGCCGCGGCGCTGAAGGTGCCGGTGGTGCTGGCGTTCGGCCTGTACCGCGGCGGCAACCGCTACCAGCTGGTGTTCGAGACCTTCAGCGAAGGCCTGGACCTGCCGCGCCGGCAGCGCGCGCCGGCGTTGGCCGCGCTCATCCGCGATTACGCCGCCAGGCTGGAACATTACACGCGCTCCGCGCCGTACAACTGGTTCAACTTCTACGATTTCTGGAACAACCGCCATGCCGATGCGCCGCACCTTGCCGTGGATGCTGATACTGCTGTGCAGCGCCGCACCGCTATGCGCCGCATCGCCTGAGCCGCTCGACCCCGGCTGGATCCTGCAGAAGCTGGCGCGGCCGGTCCCGGTCAGCACCGATTTCGTCGAACTGCGCGGCTCGGCGCTGCTGAAGGCGCCGCTGCGCGTGCAGGGCCAGTACCGGCGCCCGGACAGCGACACGCTGGTGCGCGAAGTCACCGCGCCGTACCGCGAGACCACCACCTTGCGCGGCGGCGAAGCGACGCTGGAGCGGGCCGGCAAGGCGCCGCGGCGTTTCTCGCTGGCGCGGGTGCCGGAACTGGCGGGCCTGCAGAACGGCTTCGGCGCGCTGCTGTCCGGCGACCGCGCGCAGTTGCAGCAGCACTACACGCTGAGCAGCAGCGGCACCCGCGAACGCTGGCAGTTGCAGCTGCAGCCCAAGGATCCGGCGCTGGCCGCGCAGGTGCGCAGCCTGCGCCTGTACGGCCGCGGCGCCGAGCTGCGCTGCATCGAGACCACCCCGGCCAAGGGCGACGTGCAGCGCACCCTGCTGGCCGGCGCCGCGCGCGACGCGGCCAGCCTGGCCGAGACCGAGGCGCTGACCGCGCTGTGCCACGGCGACGCGCGCTGATGTCGGCCCGCATTAGTTGCAGGCGGGCCGTGCTGTGCGCGGCCTCGGGCAAGAACGTGCTGGCGCTTGCGTGGTCGCAGCGATGAAACGCGAACTGAGTTCGAAGGCGCGCATCTCGCTGGCACTGCTATGGCTGGCGCTGTTGACCGTGGCCGGCATCTGGCTGGGCAATGTGCTGCAGGTGTCCGGTGATTTGCGCAAGTTCATGCCCGCCCGCGGTAGCAGGAGGCGGTTCGCAGCGCCGGATGCCGCGCGCGCGGCCCCGGATCCGGACGTGTGGGCTCTTGCGTGGTCGCAGCGATGAAACGCGAACTGAGTTCGAAGGCGCGGATTTCGCTAGCGCTGCTGTGGCTGGCGTTGCTGACCGTGGCCGGCATCTGGCTGGGCAACGTGCTGCAGGTGTCTGGCGACCTACGCAAGTTCATGCCAGAGGCCCAGACCCCCGCGCAGAAGCTCCTACTCGACGAACTCGGCGAAGGCCCGGGCTCGCGGCTGCTGCTGATGTCGCTGTCCGGCGCCGATGCGCCTACCCTGGCGCGGCAGTCGCAGGCGATACGCGCGCAGCTGGCCGCGCAGCGCGACACCTTCGAACTGGTCGCCAATGGCGCCGATGCCGGGCTGGACGCGATCCCCGAGCGGCTGCTGGCCTACCGCTACCTGCTCAGCGACAGCTTCGACGCCCATCCGCTGGATGCGGCGACGCTGGCCGACGCGCTGCAGGCGCGGCTGCAGGACCTGGGCTCGCCGGCCGCGGCGATGGTCGAGCCGCTGCTGCCGCGCGACCCGACCCTGGAAGTGCTGCATCTGGCCGAGAGCCTGCAGCCGGCCGGCGGTCCGCAGCAGCGCGACGGGGTCTGGTTCGATCGCGCCGGCAAGGACGCGCTGCTGGTCGCGCAGACCCGCGCCGCCGGGTTCGATCCGACCGGGCAGCAGCAGGCGGTGGACGCGATCCATGCCGCCTTCGCCAAGGCCAGCGCCGGCAGCGCCAGCCGCCTGACCCTGACCGGCCCCGGCGCGTTCTCGGTGGAGATCGGCGGGCGCACCCAGAACGAGGCGCAGTGGATCGGCATGCTGGATACGCTGGGCCTGATCGTGCTGCTGCTGGTCGCCTACCGCAGCTGGAAGATCCCGGTGCTCGGCGTGCTGCCGCTGGCCAGCGCCGGCCTGGCCGGGCTGGGCGCGGTGGCGCTGCTGTTCGACGGCGTGCACGGCATCACCGTGGCGTTCGGCTTCACCTTGATCGGCGTGGTCCAGGACTATCCGATCCACCTGTTCAGCCATCAGCGCCCGGGCCTGGATCCGCGCGCCAATGCGCGCCACCTGTGGCCGACCCTGGCCACTGGCGTGGTGTCCACCTGCATCGCCTACGTCACCTTCCTGTTCTCCGGGGTGGACGGCCTGCGCCAGCTGGCGGTGTTCACCATCGCCGGGCTGCTGGTGGCGGCGCTGACCACGCGCCTGCTGCTGCCGGCGCTGATCGACCCCTCGCCGCGCGACCATGCCGATTCGCCGGCGCTGGCGCGGCTGTGGCGCGGCATCGCGCGGTTGCCGCGGCCGCGCTGGTCGCTGCTGCCGCTGGCGCTGGTCGCGGCAGCGGTGATCGCGTTCGCGCCGGGCCCGTTCTGGCAGAACGACCTGTCCAAGCTGACCCCGGTGCCGGCCGACGGCCTGGCCCGCGACGCGCATCTGCGCAAGGAGCTGGGCGCGCCGGACGTGCGCTACGTGTTGGCCCTGCCTGCCGCGTCTGCCGACGCCGCGCTGGCCGCCTCGGAACGGCTGCGGCCGCGCCTGGATGCGCTGGTCGCGCGCGGCGAACTGGCCGGCTACGACATGGCCGCACGCTACCTGCCCAGCGCGGCGACCCAGCAGCGTCGTCAGGCGGCCTTGCCGGATGCGGCGCAGGCGCGCGCGCTGACCGCCGCCGCGGTGGCGGCCAAGCCGTTCCGCGCCGACGCCTTCGCCCCGTTCCTGGCCGACCTGGAGCGCGCCCGCAGCGCACCGCCGCTGACCGCGCGCGACCTGCACGGCACGCCGCTGGCGACCACGGTCGATGGCCTGTTGCTGGACCGCGCCGACCACGCCACCGCGCTGGTATCGCTGACCGGCCTGCGCGACCCGGCGCTGCTGGCCGACGCGGTGCAGGGCAGCGGCGCGCAACTGATGGACCTGAAGGAGGCCTCCGAATCGCTGGTCGCCGCCTACCGCGGGCGCGTGCTCGGCGCGCTCGGCATCGCCGCGCTGCTGCTGGCGCTGACCGTGGCGGTCGCGCTGCGTACGCCGCGCCGGATCGCGCGCGTGCTGCTGCCGATGGCGCTGACCACGCTGCTGATCCTGGCGATCCTGCGCGGCTGCGGGGTCGAACTGAACCTGTTCCACCTGATCGCGCTGATCCTGGCCGCCGGCCTGGGCCTGGACTACGCGCTGTTCTTCGACCATGCCGGCGACGACCGCGCCGACCAGCTGCGCACGCTGCACGCGCTGATCGTGTGCAGCCTGATGACGCTGCTGGTGTTCGCGCTGCTGGCCGCGTCCAGCATTCCGGTGCTGCGCGCGATCGGCAGCACCGTGGCGCTGGGCGTGCTGTTCAATTTCGTGCTGGCGCTGCTGATCTCGCGCGAGACCGCCAGCGACGCGCCCGCCGCCGCGGCGCATTAGGAGAGGTTGCATGACCGAGCTTCCGCGCGGACGCGACGCGATCGCGGCGCTGGTGCCGCACCAGGGCCTGATGTGCCTGTGGGAAGAAGTCGTCGCCTGGGACGCACAGCGCATCGTGCTGCGCAGCCACGCGCACCGCGCCGCCGAGCATCCGCTGCGCAGCGGCGGCCGCCTGCGCGCGCTGCATCTGTGCGAATACGGCGCGCAGGCGATGGCGGTGCACGGCGGCCTGCTCGGCCGCGCCAGCGGCAAGCCGGTACGCCCGGGCATGCTGGTCGCGCTGCGCGGCGTGCAACTGCACGTGGCCGATCTGCAGGAGTTGCCGGAGGCGATCGAATGCGAGGCCGAGGTGCTGCTGCAGGCCGAGGACAGCCAGCAATACGGCTTCCGCATCGTGCATGGCGCGCAGCTGCTGGCCGAAGGTCGCGCCACGGTGATGCTGGGCGCGGCGTAGCGGCGCCCGTACCGATCATGCAGGCAGGAAACCTTCGATGAAGGCGCTGAGAGCACCGAAACCGGGCGATCTTTTCTATATCCCCGCCGTCGATGCCGCCGATGCACCCGGCTTCGTGATCGCACGCTGCATCGAGCTCATACCGCCTGCGCTCGGTCATCTGATCGAGGTGTTCGCCGATTTCCATAGGCAGATCCCGGCATCCATCGCCCAGGTGGATACGTCGCGCCGCCTGTTCAGGCCGATCTTCTGCAGCCTGCGATTTTCGGCGATTCCGCGCTGGAAGATCCTCTTCAGCGATCCCGGCTACGAAAAATCCGACTCCCGTTACGATGACATCCAATTCGCCTTCGAAACGGACATCTGGATCGGAGGGGCCAGCCATCCGGCCACCGCGGATCGGCTTGCCGGCATCGAACCGTCGATCTGCTGGCGGATGGACCATCTGATGTTCCGCGTGATTGCGCACTTGCGCGGGGCCATCGCCGAGAACGCATGCATGGAGTACTCCGCCCTGCCGGAAGACCTGCGTGTGGATAGCGAGGTTGCGCTTGAACGGGTAAGGAAGGCTGCGCACAACATGCAAACGCTGTTCGGCAGCAAGTAGTCGATCGCCAGATCCTGGCGGCGCAAGATGCATCCGCCGCATGTTGGATGCGCGCCCCGCGCGGTGCCGGCCACTGACCCTGCACGTCGCCGTGTTCTACGATGAAGGGTCCCGCAGCCAACGCAACACGGAGAATGTGCGCATGACCGATCCTTTGACGAAACGCCGCGCCCTGGTCACCGGCGGCAGTGGCGACCTTGGCGGTGCGATCTGCCGGCGCCTGGCCGCGGACGGGCTGCATGTGATCGTGCATGCCAACGGCAACCTGGCGCGCGCCGCTGCAGTGGTGCAGGACATCGCCGCGGCCGGCGGCAGCGCCGAGGCGGTGGCGTTCGACGTGGCCGATGCCGATGCCAGCGGCGCGGCGCTGGCGACGTTGCTGGAGGCCGGGCCGATCCAGGTGGTGGTCAACAACGCCGGCATCCACGACGACGCGCCGATGGCCGGAATGAGCGCGGCGCAATGGCACCGGGTCATCGACGTGTCGCTGCACGGTTTCTTCAACGTGACCCAGCCGCTGCTGCTGCCGATGGCGCGCAGACGCTGGGGCCGCATCGTCAGCGTGTCGTCGGTGGCGGCGGTGCTCGGCAATCGCGGGCAGACCAACTACGCCGCGGCCAAGGCCGCGCTGCACGGCGCCAGCAAATCGCTGGCGCGGGAGATGGCCAGCCGCGGGATCAGCGTCAACGTGGTCGCGCCCGGCGTGATCGAAGGCGCGATGGCCGGCGAGGCGTTCGCGCCGGAGGCGATCAAGCAACTGGTGCCGGCCGGCCGCCCCGGCAAGGCGGACGAGGTCGCCGCGCTGGTCGGCTTCCTGTGCTCGGACGTGGCCGGCTACATCAACGGCCAGGTGATCGGCATCAACGGCGGCATGGGCTGAGGCCCGCGCCGCCGTCTGCGCTCACGCGGCGCGCGCGTACCAGCTGTCGGCCAGCGAGCTTTCGCCTTCCATCATGTCGGCGAGCAGGGCGTCCAGGCCGTGGTCGTCGATCTGTGGATGCTGCGCGCGCGCCTGGCCCAGCACTTCGCGCGCCAGCCAGCCCATCCGCGCGACGTTGCCGCGCAGGCGCGCGAGGAAGGCCGCGTCGTCCAGCACCTCGCGCAGCGACGCGTTGAGCTGGTGGAACCAGCCGATCAGGTATTGGTCGAGCAGCCGGCCATCGGCTTCCGGCCGGCCCTGCGCGTCGTTGTGCCGGCCCCAGTCGCGCAACAGCGCCTGCATGCCCAGGTTGAGTTCGCGCGCGCGGCCGAAGTCCGGCCGCAGCCGGCCCAGCATGGGCAAGTCGGCGATGCGCTCGGAGAAGTACAGCGGCGCCAGCAGCGCCCAGTAGTAGGTGTAGTCCCAGATCACCTTGACCGGCATCACCTGCGCGTCGCCGAACAGCGGGTACTGGTCCTGGTACAGGGTCAGGGTGTTCTCGTAGAACGAGAAATACAGCTGCTGGTACAGATCGGCGTAGGGCGCGATGTTGCGGCCGGCGCGATCGAGTCCGATCAGTTCGCAGATGTAGGTGTTGGAGATGGCGATGAAGTCGCTGCCCGGCGAATAGAACGGATCCAGGAACACGCCGGCCTCGCCGGTCAGCGCCCAGCGCTGCGCCGAGAACACCTGCTTGCAGCCGTAGGAGAACTTGCGCAGGAACAGGAAGTCCTGCAGCGCGTGCTGGCTCTGTTCGAGCGTGCGCGCGACCTGCGGCTGGTGCGTGTGCAGCCAGGCCATGGCTTTTTCGTGCGTGTTCATCGTCTCCAGCGGATGCATCGCCGCATCGCAGACGATGCCCAGCGAATGCGCGCCGGACGACAGCGGGATCAGCCAGAACCAGTAGCCCGGTCCGCACATGTGGTTGGTCGAGCGCCAGCGGTCCGGCGGCGTGCAGCGCTGCAGCCAGTCGCTGTCCTGCGACCAGGCATTGGGATCCACCAGTCCGTCCACCCGCCACCACACGGCGTTGGCGTGGTGCGCGTTGTCCTGGGCCAGGTCCAGCTTGCGCTTGAGCAGGCCGGCGCGGCCGCTGGCGTCCACCACCCAGCGCGCGCGCAGCGTCGCCGCTTCGCCATCGCGCTCGTAGCGTACCTGGTGGTCGGCGTCGTCGTCGGCCAGGTCGATGCCGCGCACCGTGCAGCCGTCGATGAACTCGATGTCCAGCGCGCGCGCGCGTTCGCCGAGGAAATTCTCGAAGCGGCCGCGGTCGATCTGCCACGACGGCGTCGGCAACAGCCGGCTCACGCCCAGCTCGGTGCAGCGGTCGATGTCCTCGCGCCCGTCGGAGAAGAAGAAGCGGAAGCCGAACTT
The DNA here is from genome assembly GCF_014236855.1 of Xanthomonas sp. SI. NCBI lineage: Bacteria > Pseudomonadati > Pseudomonadota > Gammaproteobacteria > Lysobacterales > Lysobacteraceae > Xanthomonas > Xanthomonas sp. SI. The sequence continues at coordinate 4,952,014 of NZ_CP051261.1, read as the reverse complement.
GCGGATCTGCTCGGTGTCCAGGTGCTCGCGCAGGCCGAGCACGCTGGCGAAGTAATGCGCGCCGATCTCCACCGAGGATTCGCCGACCTTGAACGCGGCCTCGCGCACCGGGTGCGCACGCCGTTCCAGCACGCTGATGCGCAGCTGCGGATCGCGCTGGCGCAGCTGCAGGGCCAGGGTCAGCCCGGCCAGGCCGCCGCCGGCGATGACCACATCCGCATGCCGTTCGTTCATGTCGTTTCTTCCTTGTCGAAAGGGGTGGGCTTGGCCGCGAACTCGCCGGCCGCGTCGTCGATCAGCGCCGGGTTGGCGCGGGCACGGCGGTATTCGCGCACCACATGGCCGTATTGCCAGACCTGCGCGATCACGTGCGAGGTGATCTTCCACAGATCGCGCACCAGGCGGAAATGGCTCTTGCGGAAGCTGCCCAGGGTCTGGTTGGCGTAGCGCGTTTCGATCGGCACCGCGACCACGCGCGCGCCGGCCTGGCGTGCGGCGGAGATCAGCAGCTGCGCCTCGAACACGAAGCCCTCGCCGGGCACGTTCGGCAGCGTGTACACCGCCTGCGGATACAGGCGCTGCCCGCTCTGGCTGTCGACCAGGCGGAAGCCGCAGCCCCAGGCGATGCCCCAGTCGCCGAAGTCGTTGCCGATGCGGCGGATGGTCGGCTGGCTGGCGCGCTTGCGCAGGCGCGCGCCGACGATCACGCAGCCGGGGTGGCGATTGGCCGCGGCCAGCAGGCGCGGGAAATCGGCGGCGCTGTGCTGGCCGTCGCCGTCCATGGTCATGACCGCGCGCGCGCCCTGGCGCTGCGCTTCGGCGAAGCCGCTGCGCAGCGCGGCGCCCTTGCCGCGCCGCTGCGGATGCCGGATCAACGTTACCGGCAGGTCGGCGATGCAGTCGCTGGTGCCGTCGTCGGAGCCGTCGTCGACCACGATCACCCGCGGGCAGTGCGCCAGCGCGTCGCCGACCACGTCGCGGATGCGCAGCGATTCGTTCAGCGCCGGAATCAGGATCGCCGCATCGGCGGCGCTCAGCGCGATCCGGCTCATGCCTGCAGTTCCACGTGCAGGCAGCGGCCGCCACCGGCATCCAGCGTGCAGCCGGCGGCGCCAGCGGCCAGCGCGTCGAACAGCACCAGCATCGGCGCCATCGCGTTGCCGGCGGCATGCCGCGCCAGTGCGCCGTCGCCAGCGGCCGCGTCGCCATCGGCCAGGCGCACGCGCAGGCGCGGTTTGCCGGACTGCGCGGCGGCGCCGAGCACCAGCGCGCCGCCGAGCAGGCCTTCGCTGTGCGAAACGCGGCCGAGCGGGCCGGTCGAGCGGCTGTCGTAGCCGGCCAGCAGCACCGCCGCCTCGCCGGCCGCCAGTTGCGACAGCGCTTCCAGCAGGCCTTGCGCGAAGCTGGCGCGGTGCGCGCTGATCGCGGTCGCCGCGGCGGTGGCGCCGGCGCCGATGGTCCAGTAGCCGGCGGCGGCGTTGTGCACCGAGTTGTGGAACTTGGTCGGCGAGATCGCCAGCGGATCGTCGGCCAGGGTGGCGCACATGTAGTCGGTGATCGCCAGATCGCCGTGGGTGGAGGTGAACACCGACGGCAGCGCGGCCGGATCGCGGCCAGCGTCCTGGCACGCGGCCAGCGCCACCTCCAGCGACACCGCCACCGTGTCCGGCGCGCGGCGCCGCTCGTTGGGCGCCAGCAGTTGCGAGGCCGGCCGCGCCGGCGTCTCCACGGTGCCGCCGCTGCCCGCGGCGAACGCGCGCGCGGCCGCCCAGTTGGGCAGGCCCGCGGTCCAGAAACCGATGCCTTCGAGGGTCGCGGTCAACATCGGCGTGCTCATGCGCGGCCGAACAGCAGCGAGCAGTTGTTGCCGCCGAAGCCGAAGGAGTTGTTCATCGCGTAACGGACCTGTGCGTGGGCATTGGCGAAGCGGATCTGCGGGCCGCATTCGGGATCGGGTTGTTCGCTGTTGAGAGTGCCGGGGAGCAGGCCGTCGCGCAGCGCCAGCAGCGCGAACACCGACTCGACGATCCCGGCCGCGCCCAGCGTATGCCCGGTCCAGGCCTTGGTGGAACTGGCATGCAGGGTGGCCGGGAACAGCGCGGCGACCGCCGCGGCCTCGACGCTGTCGTTGGCCGGGGTGGCGGTGCCGTGCAGGTTCAGGTAGCCGATCTCGGCCGCGTCCACGCCTGCGCGCTGCAGCGCGCCGCCCATCGCCAGGCGCGCGCCCAGGCCCTGCGGGTGCGGCGCGGACATGTGGTGCGCGTCGCTGGATTCGCCATAGCCGCACAGCAGCGCCAGCGCCGGCGGTGCGCCCGCGGCATCGGTGCGCTCCAGCAGCGCATAGCCGCCGGCTTCGCCCAGCGACAGCCCGACCCGGCGCACGTCGAATGGCCGGCACAGCTCCGGCGACACCAGCTGCAGCGCGTTGAAGCCGAACAGCACGCTGCCGCACAGCGTGTCCACGCCGCCGACCAGCGCCGCATCCACCACCCCTGCGGCGATCAGCCGCGCCGCCTGCGCGAACACCTTCGCGCTGGACGAACACGCGGTGGCGACGGTGATGCACGGTCCGCGCAGGCCGGTGGCGGCGCGTACGAAATCGCCCAGCGAATGCGGCGTGTGCACGATCGGCCGCTCCAGGTCGGCGGGGAAACGCGCACCCTCGGCGTCCTGCTCGAGCCGGGTATAGGCCTCTTCGCTGGCGCCGATGCTGGAGGTGGACGTGCCCATCACCACCGCCACGCGCTCGGCGCCATGGCGTTGCGCGGCGGCGGCGACCGTCTCGCGCAGGCCGTCCTGCTGCAGCGCCAGCCAGGCCAGGCGGTTGTTGCGACATTCCCAGGCGGCCAGCGCCGGCGGCAGCGGCAGTGTTTCCAGCGCATCCACGCGGCCGATCCAGCAGGGCAGCGGCTGCGCGCCGAAATCGTTGCGGCGCAGGCCGCTGCGGCTGTCGCGCAAGGCCGTGGCCTGAGCCTGCAATCCGCTGCCGAGCGCGGTGGTCGCGGTGTACGCACGAATTGCGACGGGTGCCATGCGGGGCGACGGGGACGCTTCGGTCACGCGATATTCCGTAAAGAATGGATCAGGGGAGTATATCGGCGCGGTCCACAAAGCCGTGAAGCGCGCGCGGCCACGCTGAACGTGAACGGGCACGCCGCGTGCATTTATAAATGCAGCGCGGCGCGCGCGCTTTCGCCGCTGGCGCATTTCCTCCACAATCGCTTGCCTTTCCACGCCAGGCGCACGCCACGGGCATGCAAGCCTACGTCTACAAAAGCCAACGCAAGCCGGACACCTATCTCTACCTCGCCAAGCGCGACGATTTCGGCTGTCTGCCGCCGCCGCTGCTGGCGTCGTTGCAGCCGCTGCTGTTCGTGCTGGACGTGGCGTTGACCGCCGAACGCACCCTGGCCCGGACCGACCCCGCGGCGGTACGCGCGAACCTGGCCGGCTGCGGCTTCCATCTGCAATTGCCGCCGCTGCCCGACGGCCGGACCGATCGCCACGATGACTGAATCCCCCTTCCGCGCGCGCGCTCCCTGGATCGCCGCCGCGCTGGGCGCGCTGCTGGCGCTGGTCGCCGGGTTCGGCCCGCTGGCCGCCGCCCTGGGCGCGTGGCTGGCACAGCCGGCGTTCGCACTGGCGCTGTCCTGGTCCCGCGGCAGCCGGCCGCGGCCGGCCAGCGTGCCGGCGCTGGGTCGCGAACTGCTGCCGCTGCTGGCGCTGTGGGCCGGCGGACTGGGCCTGGTCGCGCTGCTGGTGGCCTGGCCGCTGGCGGCGCTGCGCGACAGTGGCAGCCTGGCCGCCGCCCTGGCGCTGAGCGTGGCCGCCAGCGCGGCGCTGCTCGGGCTGTGGCGCACCTGGCCGCTGTGGCACGGCAGCGAGTGCGAGGGCGGCGCGCTGGGCGCGCGCTGGCAGGCGCTGGCGCAGCAGGACGTGCAGGCCTGGCGCGGACTGGCGGTGGCGGCGCTGGTGTTGCTGCTGGCCGGGGTCGGCGTGCTGCTGGCCTGGCCCGGATTGCTGGCCGCCGCGGCGCGCTGGCCGCTGGCGCTGGCCTATGCGCTGCTGTCGCCGCTGCTGCATGCGCTGCTGCAGCGCGTGGCGCCGCCGCAGGCGCTGCCGTCGCCGGTGCGGACCACCTCGGCCGACCTGTTCGCCGAACTGAGCGCCAATGCCGCGCCGCGCGAGGACGAAGCGGCGCCGGCGGCGGACGAACTGCACGCGGCGCTGTACGACGCCGCGCGCGGCGGCCGCGTGGATCGCGCGCTGCAGTTGCTGCAGTCCGGCGCCGACCCGCACGCGCTGCCGGCGCCGGATTGGCGCGACCAGCGCAGCCTGCCGGTGCTGGCCGCGGTGCTGCCGGACCTGCGCCTGCTGCGCGAGCTGATCGTGCGCGGGGTGGACGTCAACCAGCCGCACCTGGGCATGACCCCACTGCTGGCCGCGACCCGCGACAGCTGGCACGGCCGCCCCGAGGCGGTGATGACCCTGCTCGCCAACGGCGCCGATCCGCGCGCCAGCGACAGCGACGGCAACACCCCGCTGCACCATGCCGCGCGCAGTTCCGATCCGGGCGTAGCGGCCTTGCTGCGCGATGCCGCGGCCGAGCTGGACGCGCTGAACCACGACGGCCTGACCCCGCTGGCGGTGGCCTGCCACGTCGGCAACTGGCGCATGGGCAAGTTCCTGCTCGAGCGTGGCGCCAAGCCGGAACCTGCCGAGGGCAGCCCGGTGCTGCTGGCCGCGGCCGGCACCGAGGAAGACGATCCGGCCGGCGTGCAGATGCTGCTCAAGCACAAGGCGCGGGTCGATGCGCGCGACCGCCAGCGCCGCAGCGCCCTGCACGAGGCGGCGCAGGCCGGGCACGTGGAGATCGTCGATGCGCTGCTCGGCGCCGGCGCCAACCTGGAAGCGCGCGACGCCCTGGGCCGCACGCCGTGGCTGGAAGCCGCGCGGCATGGCCGCGTCGCCGTGCTCGAACACCTGCTGCCGCACAAGCCCGACCTGGTCGCGGTCGATGGCGACGGCCGCAACGCGGTGCTGCTGGCCTGCACCGCCGACCAGGTCTCGCCGGGCCTGATCCGGCGCCTGCTGGAACTGGGCATCGCCGCCGCGCAGCCGGACCAGAGCGGCCGCCGCGCGGTCGACCTGGCCGCCGAGGCCGGACGCTGGGCGATCGTCTCCGCGCTGGACCCCGACTACCCGCTGCCGGCCGCGGTCAGCGATGGCCAGGGCGAGGTCGGCAGCGCCAGCCTGCCGGACCGGCCGCCGCTGGAACTGCTGCGCGAAGGCCTGCAACTGGGCCAGCGCGACGGCCTGGCGGCGCTGGCGCGGCTGTGCGCGGCCGAGGAACTGGGCGCGCTGCTGCACGATCCGCACCTGGCGCTGAACCCGCAGGCGGTGGAGTGGCTGCTGGCGCATGGCGCCGCGCCGGAAGTGCTCGATGCCTGCGGCGACACGCCGATGTTCGCGCTGCTGTCGCGCGGCGTGGAAGCGGTGCCCAGCCTGCAGGCGATGCTGCGCCAGGGCGTGTCGCCGGCCGGCCGCGGTGGCCTGACCCGGCTGCTCGCCGCCTGCGCCCAGCACGACCACGCCTCGCGCGCCCTGGAGCAGTTCGCGCTGGAATTGCTCGAACGCGGCGCCGATCCGTTCGCGCCGTCGCCGGCCGGCGATCCGCCGCTGTCGCTGGCGGTGCGCCTGGGCTGGCTGCGCCTGCAACTGCAGCTGCTGGAACGCGGCGCCGACCGCGAGGCGCGCGACAGCCACGGCATGACCGCGCTGCACCTGGCCGCCGCGTTGGGCCGCGAGGCCTCGCTGAAACTGCTGATCCAGCAGGGCGCCTCGCCGGAGGCGCGCGCCGCCGACGGGCAGACGCCGCTGGGCGTGGCCCTGGCCAGCGGCCGCCGCGACCTGGCCGACTGGCTGGACTGGCGGATCTGGCCGTTGCCGCGGCGTCCGCTGCGCGAGGCCGACCTGCCGGCCGCGGCGATGGTCGGCGACGCCGATGCGATCCGTCGCCTGATCGACCTCGGCCTGCCGGTCGATGCGATCGACGCGCAGGGCTGTACCGCGCTGCTGCGCGCCGCCGGCGGCGGCCATGCCGCGGCGGTGGACCTGTTGCTGGCGCGCGGTGCCAACCTGCAGCACGCCGCGGGCAGCGGCGCCACGCCGTTGTCGGCGGCGGTGAGCATGCGCCAGACCGAGATCGTCGCCGCGCTGCTGGCCGCCGGCGCGCAGATCGAACACCGCCTGCCCGGCGGCGTCACCGTGCTGATGCTGGCCTGCGCGCTGGGCCTGCCGGACATCGCCGCGCGCCTGCTGGCGGCGGGCGCCGACGTGCATGCCGGCGACGCGCAGCAGCTGGCGCCGCTGCACTGCGCCGCGCTGTACGGCTTCACCGCGCGCGACAAGTCGCGCCTGCTGGCGCTGCTGGACACCTTGCTGCTGGCCGGCGCCGAAGCCGACCGCAGCGCCGCCGGCGGGGTGACCCCGCTGTTGCTGCTGCTGGGCGCGCGCGCCGAACCGGGCACCGCCTGCGAAGAGCCGGTGGTGCTGGCCGGGGTGGAGCGCCTGCTCGACGAGGACGTGAGCCTGGACGTGCAGGACCCGCGCGGCTTCGGCCCGCTGCACCTGGCCGCGCTGCATGGCCTGCCGCTGCTGGTGCAGCGCCTGCTGCGCGCCGGCGCCGACCCGGACCTGCGCGACACCTTGAACCGCCCGCCGCGCGAGATCGCGGTGATGCGCGGCTTCGTCGATGTCGCCGGGCAGTTCCAGCCGGCGCTGCCGGGCGTGTCGTCGATGGCCCGGTTCCTGCGCGAAGGCCGCTGACGACAGCTGGCTCCGCGTTGTGGCGGTGTATGCGCATGCGTGACCGCCGGCGCGGCGGTCGCGTGGCAGCGCTCGCGCCGCGCCGCCAAAAAAAGCCCGCCATAGGGCGGGCCGGTCGATCTCACGAAAACGCGCGCGGGAGGATTTCCCCTCCCGCGCCCGCCGGCGCGGCGGCGAACGGCGCCGCCGCTTGCCGTTCGCTTACTGCCGCACCACCAGGGTCAGGCCGCTGTAGCTGCCGGACAGGCGCAGGTAATACGTGCCTGCGCTGGACGGCGTGAAGCGGATCGTCTGGGTGGTGCCCGCCCGTACCGAGCGCGTGTCGTAGCTGCTGCTGGTCGGCACCTTGCCGGCTGCCGCGTAGATCGCGACGTTGCCGGTGCCGCCGAAGGTCATGAAGCTCACCGCCTTGCCGGCTTCGGCCTGGAAGCTGTACAGCGCGTCGCCGCGCTGGCTGCTGAGGCCGCTCAGTTCGACCTTGTTGCTGAGGGTCTTGGTCGGCGGCACGCAACTGCTGTCCGCCGGGTCGCACGGCGGTGTCGTCGCCATCTGCAACAGCATGTCGATGTCCAGAATGCCGGCACCGATCGGCGTGCTGGTCGGGATCGCCACCGGGAACGGACGCGCGCTGGCGCGCAGCAGGTCGCGCATGCCGCTCCAGGTGAACGGGGTCTTGGCCACGCTCTGCACCATCGCCACCGCCGCGGCCACATGCGGCGAGGCCATCGAGGTGCCGGCCATGCCGCCGATCTGCCACTCGCCGGTCGGACCCTGCGTACTGGCATTGACCACCTGGAAGATGTAGCCGTTCGGGTTGCCGTCGACGCCGCCGCCGCCGCCCGGCGCGGCGATGTCCACGCGCGTGCCATAGCTGGAGTAGCTGGCGCGGCCGCCGTTGACGCGCGTGGCGCCGACGCTGATCACGCCGTTGCAGGAGGACATGGTGTAGGTGGCGGCGTCGGCGTTGGAGTTGCCTGCGGCCACCACGACGATGCTGCCGGCGGCGTTGATCTTGTCGATCGCGTCCTGGTACAGCTGCGGGCAGCTCTCCGGTCCGCTGCTGCCGAGGCTCATGTTGATCACTTCGGCCGGATTCGGGTTGGTCGGCAGGCCGTCCACCGGCAGCCCTGCCGCCCACAGCATGCCGTCGGCAATGTCGCTGCCGAAGCCGCCGCACGAGCCGAGCACGCGTACCGGCAGGATCTTGGCGTCATGGGCCAGGCCGGCGGTGGCCAGGTTGTTGTTGGTGACCTGGGCGATGGTGCCGGAGACGTGGCTGCCGTGCCAGGAGCTGGCTTCCGCCGGATTGCCCGACCCACCCAGGGCGTTGCAGTAGTCCACGTCGACCCAGTCGCCCAGGTCGAAACCGCCCGCTGCGCGTCCGTCCTGGTCGCGGCGCGAGATGCGATGGTCGGTGATCATGTCGTAGCCGGGCAGCACATTGGCGGCCAGGTCCGGGTTGTCCTTGACCACGCCGGTATCGACCACCGCCACCACCACGCCCTGGCCGGTGGAGCGGGTCCAGGCCTGCTCGGCATTCACCCCGCCGACCGGATCGTGGAAATTCCACTGCAACTGGGCGTAGGCCGGATCGTTCGGCGCGGTCGCGGCCCCCGTCGCGGTCGCGGTCGTGCGCGGCAGGGTCACCCTGGCTTCGTCCAGGCGTTGGTAAAGCCGGTCGTCCTGCACCGAAACCACGGAGGGATCGGCCTTGAGTTCGGCGACGAATGCATCACGTTCGCTATCGCTGAGGTGGCGCGAGGTCTGCACCACATGCCAGCCCGGCACCGCCATCTCGCGCAGCACCTTGGCGCTGACCGCACCGCGCGCCGGCAGGTCGCTGCTGGCCGCTCTGGCCTGCTGCAGGCTGCTGCGCGACACGGCGCTGGACAGGGTGCCGTCGAGCAGGCGCCGCGCCTGGTTGCCGGTGTCGCGGGTCTTGACGATGAAGCGCTGACCCTGGTTCGCGGTCTGCGCGGATTGCGCAACCGCGTCGTGCACACCGCCCAGGCCGATGGTCGGCGTGGCGGCGTGGGCGCTGCCGACGGCAAGGGCGGCGGCGAGGGCGGCGGCGAGTTTGTCGGAGGAAATCATCTGCAGGTCCTAGAGAAACGAGAAGGAAGAGAAGAAACGCACGGCGCGTTGCGCCCCGCGTGCGATCACAGGTCCACGCCCACGCCGATGCCGGCGGAGGAATCGCTGCCGCTGAACGAGCCGCCCAGGCTGAACGAGGCGCGCGTGCCGAGCTTCTTGGCGTAGCCGATCGACAGCGCCTGTTCGCCGCCCTGGAAGCCGGCACCCACCGACACGCGTCCGCGCGGGCTCTGCGTGCCGGCGGCGTTGATCGCCATGTTGAGCATCGCCGCGCTCATCGCGCCCAGCCGGTCCATGCGCCGGTCCATGCCGTCCAGGCGGTGCTCGGTGTCGGTACGCAGCTGGTTGAAGCTGTCGTCGAGCGCGGTGACGCGGGTGTTGGTGTAGGCGTTGGCGCTGCTCAGCGTGGCGCTGTCGCCGGAACGCATCTGCGCTACGTTGGCCGCATCGGTGCCGGCGCTGCCGGCGGCGACGTTGGCGATCTGGCGCTCGTTGCCGCTGCTGCCAACCGAGACCGTGTTGGCGCGGTCGGCGACCGAGCCCTGGCCCAGGGCGACCGCATTGCTGGCGGTGACCGACGCGCCCTGGCCGAGCGCGGTGCCGGAGGCGGCGCTGACGCTGGCGCCTTCGCCGACCGCCACCGCATTGGTCGCGACCGCGGCGATGCGGGCGTTGGCGCCGACCGCGGTGCTGCCGTCGGCGTTGACCTTGGCATTGGCGCCGATCGCGGTGTCGTTGGGGCCGTAGGCCAGCGATTGGGCGCCCAGCGCCAGGCCGTTCTCGCCATTGGCGGTGGCGCCGGAGCCCACCGCGACCGCGTTGGTGCTGGTGCCGGTGCTGGGGGGCGCGGTGTCGCCGCCGCCGATGCTGACGCCTTGGCCGCCGCCGGAATTGGCGATGGCGTTGATGCGGGTGTCGAAGCCGGTCAGCGCCGTGTCGAACGCGCCCATTGCCGAGCCCAGGTCGTTATAGCGCGTGCCCTGTACCAGATAGCTGCCGCCGATCAGGTTGCCGTTGGCATCCACCGTGCTGCCGGCGCCGAACGCGCTGGCCACGCCGCGCAACTGCGCCAGGTTGACCGCATCGGTATCGGTGGTGCCGGCGGCCAGGTTGGTGAGCTGGCGCTCGGCGCCGGCGTGGCCGATGGAGAGGGTGTTGTCGCGCTCGGCGACCGAGCCCGAACCCAGCGCCACGCTGTTGTTGGTGACGATCTGCACGTCGTTGACGTAGGTGGAGTTGCCGACCCGCGCACCGGCGCCGATCGCGACCGACTGGTTGCCATGGACGTCCGCGCCGGTGCCCATCGCGATGCTGTCGTAGAAAAGAATCGGGGCGGCGTCGCCTCCAAAAACACCGTTCCAGACCATCGCATTGCCGATGGCGATGCTGCGGGTGCCGCCGGCCCAGGCGCCGCTGCCGATGGCGGTGGAGTCCGGCTGCAGCGCCAGTGCGGCAGACCCGACTGCGGTGGCGTTTTCCGCCTGCGCGAAGGCCTGCGGGCCGACGGCCACGCCGCGATCGCTCAGCGCCCGCGCGCCATTGCCCACGGCGAGGGCCCATTCGCCGGTCGCCTGCGTCTGCGCGCCCAGGGCGACCGCAGCATATTGGTTGGCGGTGGCGCTCTGGCCCAGCGCGACGGTGCGCTCGGAACTTGCCTCGGCCAGCACGCCGACCGCGGTGGAACTGTAGGCGGTGGCCATCGCGCCGCCGCCCACCGCGGTGGACAGCGGGCCGGTGGCCTGGGTGGCCTGCAACTGTATCCCTGCCGAGCCCAAGCCGTATTCGCCCACGTCGACGATGCCGCCGACGGCGACGCTGGAAATGTCGCTGGCGATCGCGCCGGCACCGGCGGCCACGTTGTACTTGCCGCTGGCCTGGGCGCCGGCGCCCAGCGCGGTCGCGGCCATGCCGGAGGCGGATGTCTGCTGCAGGATGACCGCACCGTTGGGCTGGGAGGAGAAGTCCAGGTCGAGCATGCCGCCGACCGCGGTGGTGGAGACGTCGGTGGCCAGGCTGTTGTGGCCCACCGCCAGCGCCTGGTTGGCGTAGCTGACCGCGCCTGCGCCGAGCGCGACGGTGCCGGTGCCGACCGCCGAGGCGGCCTCGCCGGCGGCCAGCGCCTCGTCGCCGTCGGCGTAGGCGCCGGCGTTGCTGCTGTCGCTGCCGGTGGCCTGGAAGTAGAGGGCGGTGTCGCCGCTCGCATCCGCTGGCACCGCGTTCGCGTCGGTCGGCGCCGCATCGGCGCTCGTCGCCGGGGTCGCAGTCGGGGTCGCAGTCGGGGTCGCAGTCGGGGTGGCGGCCGAAACCGCAGCCGGGGCAGTGGCGGCCTGCGCCAGCGACGAGGTCGCCAGGCACAGCGCGCAGGCCAGCGCCAGCGCGCTACGGGCGCCGGTGCGCGAAACGGCGGGCGCGGCATGGCGGATCGGGCGATAGGCGGCGGTGCCGCGTATGGTCGTGCATTCGTTCATGGCGATCTCTCGGTTCTTATGCGGATGGACAGGAGGCGACGTCAGCGGCGCGCAGGCGCGCCGCTTCGGGATCGGTGGTCTTGGGATGCGCCGCTGACCCTGGGCGCGCTCCGTGCAGCGAACTTAGGCGCTGCGTCATTTGCTTGTCACCCGCAAGTTCTCGCCCGATCATCACCGGGTTCTCACCGAGTCGGTGGGATGGGGAGCACATTCGGATGGTGAGGGCATTGTTGAACTGGTTCGACCGGGCGCCGGTCGTGGACGAGGTGGACCGGCGCAACGTGCGGGTGATCCAGCTGTTGCTGCTGTTCCTGGCGATCACCATTCCGGCCACGTTCGCCGTCGCGCTGACCCTCGCTTGGCCGCAATTGAGCGGACGCGCGGTGCCGCCCGGGATGGTGGTGTCGCTGACGATGAGCCTGCTGATCGCGCTGTGCGCCGCGATCGGCTTCATGCGCGTACGCCGCGGCGCGCTGCGCGGGGGCGTTGGCTTGCTGTTGGCCGCGATGCTGGCGTCGCTGCTGGTCAATGCCGCGGTCAACGGTCTGCAGCGTCAGTTGCCGGACCAGCTGGCGCAGATGCTGGTGCTGATCCTGGCCGGGCTGGTGCTGGGGCGCCGCGCGCTGTGGATCACCTTCGGCGCGCTGCTGCTGATGCTGGGCCTGGGTGTGGGCCACGACGCGCTGCTGGAATTCGTCGAGGACCCGGGGCGCGCGTTCTACAACCTGCCGTCGGTGCTGTTCAGCTACCTGCTGGTGACGCTGCTGCTGGATCGCACCACCGAAGCGCTGCGCGAGAGCCTGCGCGAATCCAATGCGCGCGGGCATCGCCTGCAGCAGGAAATGCTGGCACGCGAACGCGCGCAGGCGCAGCTGATCCATGCGCAGAAGCGCGAGATCGTCGAGCGCATGGCTGGCGGCCTGGCGCACGACTTCAACAACGTGCTGGCGGTGATCGTCGGCTTCTCCGCCACTCGCCACGACGACGAGGCCGGCAGCGACGGCGAGCGCATCGCGCTGCTGGAAAACAGCCTGGCGTCGGTGGAGGAATCGGCACGGCGCGGCATGGCGGTCATCCGCCGGCTGCTGCGCTTCAGCCGCCGCGATGGCGAACAGGCCGAGGACTTCGACGCCGCGGCCGCCATCGAGGCGTTGCAGCCGATGCTGCGGCAACTGCTGGAAGCGCGCATCGTGCTGCGCTGCGCCTTGCCGGCGACGCCGGCGCCGATCCACCTGGATCGCAGCCAGTTCGAACTGATGCTGCTCAACCTGGCCAGCAACAGCCGCGACGCCATCGCCGACCGCGGCCATCTGGATATCGCCGTGCGCAGCGAGGACGCATGGACGATCATCGAGATCGCCGACGACGGCCAGGGCATGCCGGCGGACGTGATGGCGCGCGTGTTCGAGCCGTTCTACAGCACCAAGCCCGCCGACAGCGGCACTGGGCTCGGCCTGGCGGTGGTGCACGACCTGGTGGTGCGCAGCGGCGGCCGCATCCAGGTGCACAGCGAACCGGGCGTGGGCACCCGCTTCCGCATCGCCTTGCCGCAGGCAGCCGCGGCGGCCGGCAATGCCGCCGTGGCTGCCGCTCAGCCGGCCGGATCGAAGATGTAGCCCTTGCCGTGCACCGCCGCCAGCGGCAGGGCGATGCCGCAACGGCGCTGCGCCTTGCTGCGCAGGCGGTGCACCATCGAGTCGAGGCGGTGCGCGTCGAAGTCGTACACGCGGTCGGTCAGCGCCGCGATCAACGCTTCGCGCGCGACCAGCAGGCCGGGCTGCTCGAGCAGGCGCTGGCACAGGCGGCGTTCGCTCGCGGTCAGCGCCGCCGCCGCGCCGGACGGGGCCAGCAGGCACCAGCCGTCCTCGCTGAGCTGCCAGCGGCCGCGCGCCGGTTCCAGCGGAGTGCCGCCCAGGCGCCGGGTCAGGCTGTGCAAGGTCGCCGCCAGCAGGTCGATCTCCACCGGCTTGGACAGGTAGGCATCGGCGCCGCCGGTGAGTCCGCGCACGCGGTCTTCGGTCTCGCCCAGGCTGGTCAGCATGACGATGCCGATGGCCGGATACTGCTGGCGCAACTCCCGCGCCACGGTGAAGCCGTCGGTGTCGGGCAGGCCGACGTCGAGCACCACGATGTCGGCGGGCCAGGTCCGCAGCCGCGCCTGCAGTTCGGCGCCGCTGCCGCAGCCATGGGTGTCGAAGCCGAAACGGCGCAGACCCGGGAGCAGGATGCGCTCGCGCAGCGTTGGATCGTCCTCCAGGACCAGAACGCGCAGGGCGGCGGCGGCGATAGTGGCATTCATGCGCCGGCGCAGTGTAGCGGCAGCCGGCCGATCGCGTATGCCCGTGGCGCGCGTCGTCGATCCCCGAGCAGGCCTTGATGGCACGCGCTGGCCGGCCGGCGGCCCTTACGCAAAGCAAACGCCGGCGCTGGCAGACTCGCGCTTTCCCGGCGAACGGCGGACATGATGGCAGCACGAATCGAGGACTACGCCATGCTCGGCAATTGCCGTAGCGCGGCGTTGGTGGACAAGCACGGCTCGATCGACTGGCTATGTCTGCCGCGTTTCGATTCCGACGCGCTGTTCGCCGCGCTATTGGGCACGCCGGAGCACGGCCGCTGGTCGATCGCGCCGGTCGGCGAGTTTCGCAGCACGCGCCATTACCGCGACGGCAGCCTGGTGCTGGAAACCGAGTTCGAGACCGATGAGGGCGCCGTGGCGGTGCTGGACTTCATGGTCGCCAGCCACAACGACGACGTGCACAACCACGTGGTGCGCATCGTGCGCGGCTTGCGCGGGCGCGTGCCGCTGCGCATGCAGTTGCAGCTGCGTTTCAACTACGGCCGCACCATCCCCTGGGTGTCGCAGATCGACGGCGGCCTGCAGGCGATCGCCGGGCCTGACCAGATCGCGCTGCGCAGCCCGCAGCCGATGCATGGCCACGGCTTCGCCACCGAAGCGGACTTCGCGCTGGAGGCGGGCGACAGCACTTGGTTCGTGCTCAGCCATGGCGCTTCGCACCTGGAGCTGCCGCCACCGCTGGCGCCGGAACAGGCGCTGGCGCAGACCGAAGCGTTCTGGCATGGCTGGTCGCACCGCTGCGTGCATGCAGGTCCGTGGACCGAGGCGGTGCGGCGCTCGCTGGTGGTGCTGAAGGGCCTGAGCTACCTGCCCACCGGCGCGATCGTCGCCTCGCCCACCACCTCGCTGCCGGAACGGCTCGGCGGCGAGCGCAACTGGGACTACCGCTTCTGCTGGCTGCGCGATGCGGTATTCACCCTGACCGCGCTGCACGCCGCCGGCTACTCCGACGAAGCGTCCGCGTTCCATGGCTGGCTGCAGCGCACCGTGGCCGGCTCGCCGGACCAGTTGCAGGCGCTGTACGGCATCGGCGGCGAACGGCGCATGCCCGAATGGGAAGTGGACTGGCTGCCCGGCTACGAAGGCGCGCTGCCGGTGCGCGTGGGCAATGCCGCCGCCGGCCAGTTCCAGCTTGACGTGTACGGCGAGGTGATCGCCGCGTTCCATCGCGGCCACCACGAAGGCATGGCGACCGCGGCGCATGGCCGCTCGCTGGCGCGGCAGCTGCTCGAGGAGCTGGAGCAGCGCTGGCGCGAGCCGGACGAAGGCATCTGGGAGATTCGCGACCAGCGCCGCCATTTCGTGCATTCCAAGGTGATGGCGTGGCTGGCGTTCGACTGCGGCGCGCGCGACGGGGTCACCGACGCCGACGCCGCGCAACGCGCGCACTGGCGCGCGCTGGCCGACGAAGTGCATGCGCAGGTGCTGGAGCAGGGCGTGCACCGCGACGGCTATTTCGTGCAGAGCTACGGCAGCGATCGGCTGGACGCGGCGACGCTGCTGATCCCGCTGGTCGGCTTCCTGCCGGCGGACGATCCGCGCGTGGCCGCCACCGCCGATGCGATCGCGCAGCGGCTGAGCATCGACGGCCTGGTCGAGCGCTACCGCGCCGACGACGACAGCGGCGACGGCCTGCCGGCCGGCGAGGGCACCTTCATCGCCTGCAGCTTCTGGCTGGTGGAGAACTACGCGCTGCTCGGGCGCATGGCGCAGGCGCGCACGCTGTTCGAACGCCTGCTCGGCCTGTGCAACGACGTTGGCCTGCTGGCCGAAGAATACGATCCGCGCAGCGGCCGCATGCTCGGCAACTTTCCGCAGGGTTACTCGCACGTGGCGCTGGTCCACGCCGCGTTGCGCCTGCATGGCTTAATCGGCGAACAGGAAACCCATCCATGAGCGAAGCGACGCAAACCACTCCTCCGTGCCTGATCGTGGTGTTCGGCGCGCGCGGCGACCTGACGCGGCGCCTGGTGCTGCCGGCGCTGTACAACCTGCGCCGCAGCGGCGCATTGCCCGAACAGTTCGCGGTGATCGGCGTGGACCACGGCGACATCAGCGAAGCCAGCTGGCGGCGCCTGCTCGGCACCGCGCTGCACGGTCTGATGGCCGACCGCGATGCCGAGTTCAAGGCCGACGGCCTGGACGAGGACGTGTGGAACTGGCTGCGCACGCGCCTGCACTACCTGCGTGGCGATTTCGCCGATGCGGCCACTTATCGCGCGCTGGGCGAGGTGATCGCCAAGTACGACGCGCAGTACCAGACCGGCGGCAACGTGCTGTTCTACCTGGCCACCGCGGCGCGCTTCTTCGCCCCGGCGATCGAGCAGCTGGGCGCGGCGGGGTTGGTCAAGCAGCCCGCCGGCGGCGGCTGGCGCCGGGTGATCGTGGAGAAGCCGTTCGGCCACGACCTGCGCAGCGCCAAGGAGCTCAACGCCATCGTCGGCCGCGTGCTCGACGAGGACCAGGTGTTCCGCATCGACCACTTCCTGGGCAAGGAGACGGTGCAGAACATCCTCGCCTTCCGCTTCGCCAACGGCCTGTTCGAGCCGGTGTGGAACCGCGACCGCATCGACCACGTGCAGATCACCGCCGCCGAGACCATCGGCGTGGAAGGGCGCGGCGGTTTCTACGATCCCACCGGCTGTTTGCGCGACATGGTGCCCAATCATCTGTTCCAGCTGCTGGCGATGATCGCGATGGAGCCGCCGGCGGCGTTCACGCCCGCGTCGATGCTGCGCCGGCGCGCCGAGGTGATCGAGGCGGTGCGGCCGCTGGCCCCGGGCGACGTGGTGCGCGGCCAGTACGCGGCCGGCGCGATCGGGCGCAATGCGGTGCCCGGTTACCGAGAGGAAGACACGGTGCCTTCCGATTCCAACACCGAGACCTACGTGGCGATGAAGCTGCAGGTCGACACCTGGCGCTGGGCCGGGGTGCCGTTCTACCTGCGCACCGGCAAGCGCCTGCGCGAACGCACCACCGAGATCGCGATCCGCTTCAAGCCGGCGCCGCTGGCGCCGCTGCGCAGCGCCGAAATCGGCGGCTACGGCCCCGACTGGCTGGTGCTGCACATCCAGCCCGACGAAGGCATCTCGCTGCAGTTCGACGTCAAGCGACCGGGCGCGCGGGTCAGCCTTGCGCCGGTGCGCATGGACTTCCGCTATCGCGACTGGTTCCCGAAGGAATACACGGTCGGCTACGAACGCCTGCTGCAGGACTGCATGAACGGCGAGGCCGGCCTGTTCCAGGACGCGACGATGGTCGAAGCGGCCTGGCGCATCGTGCAGCCGATCCTGGATGCCTGGCAGGCCTCAGCCGACGAAGTGGCGCAATACCCGGCCGGCAGCGCCGGCCCGGCCGCCGCCGACGCATTGCTCGCGCTCAACGGCGGCCACAGCTGGCGCACCCTGACCGCCGGCCGCCGCCCACCGCCGCGGCGCCCAGCGGAAGGCGGCGCCGACGCCAAGTCGGCAGCGCCGGCGAAGCGTGCGGCCGCTGCCAAGCCTGCCGCCTCCAAGGCCAAGGCGGCAGGCGCCGGCAAGCCCAAGCGCGCCGCTTCGCCCAAGAAGGCGGTCGCCTCGGCCAAGAAGACAGAAGGCAAGAAGACAGCTGCGCCGAAGAAGGCAGTCAAGTCCGCGTCCGGGAAAGCGAGCAAGCCGGTGGCGAAGAAGGCGCCTGCGACCGCCGCCAAGCGCGCCGTGGCGAAGCGCTGACCGGCGCCGCGCTCCGTCCTCATGGCAGGGACTCCGGGTGGCATTGGGGCCATCCGTCGCGATCGGCGCGGGCTGCAGTCGGGACTGAAGTCCCTCCCACAGTGCCTCCGGCGCGCCAGCCGCGAGTGCTGCAGCAGCGAGCCCGCTGCAATTCTGTAGGAGCGGCTTCAGCCGCGACAAACGAAGCGGCGGAGCAGGCAGGTTCGGCATTCTGTCGGGGCTGAAGCCCCTCCTACAAAGGCACCCGCCACGCACGAAACCCTGTAGGAGCGGCTTCAGCCGCGACAAACGAAGCCGCGAAATCGTCAGATTTCGGATCCTGTCGGAACCGATGGCCCAAGACCATCAGCATTCCCTTCCACAACATCCAGCAAGCCGGCCGCAAGTCCTGTAGGAGCGGCTTCAGCCGCGACGAACGCAGCGACGGAGCCCACCGGCCTCGCATCCCGTCGGGGCCGACGCCCCGCCTACAAGCGCTCCAGCAGCAGCTCGCGAACACCTGTAGGAGCGGCTTCAGCCGCGACAAACGAAGCAAGGATCCAACCGGCATCCGGCACCGCCCTTGACCGACATCCCTGCCGCCTGTGCTCTCGCCGCACACGCCACGCAAGCGCCGCACCACCAACACCGCTACGACTGCGTCTTCGCCGCCGCCGCCGCATCGGCCGCCGCTTCCCCAGGCACCTCGCTCACATCCGCCTCGAACAGCTGCATCAGATCCGCGCGCGCATCGCGCGAGGTCTGCACCACCGCCGCTTCGTCGTCGTAGACCAGGTGCTGCGCGCGCAACAGCTGCTCGTCGTGCTGGCGGAAGCGGGCGATGCGGTCGCGCGCGGTCTCCGCGCTCAGGCCCAGGTTCACCAGCACCTTTTCGCTCAGCTCCAGGCTGGAGGCGAACACCTCGCGGAACGGCTCGGCGCCCAGGTCCATCAGCCGCCAGGCGTGCTGGCGGTTGCGCGCGCGCGACAGCACCTGCGCCTTCGGATACAGGCGGCGGATCAGCCGCGTGGTCTTGATGTTGGTTTCCGGATCGTCCATCGCCACCACGAAGATGCCGATGCTGTCGCTGCCGGCCGCGCGCAACAGGTCCGGACGGCTGGGGTCGCCGTAATAGATCTTGTTGCCGAAGCGGCGCAGGTCTTCCACCGTGTCCGGGTTGTGCTCCAGCGCCACGAACGGGATGCGCTGCGCGGTCAGCAGGCGCGCCACGATCTGGCCGAAACGGCCCATGCCGGCGATCAGCACCTGCGCGCGCTGCTCGTCCACGGTGTCGTAGTGGGCGGCCGGCGGCGGCGTGCGTTTGGCCTTGGCCGCCTCGCCGCTGTCGAGCAGGCGCTGGATGCCGATCAGCAGCAGCGGCGTCAGCGCCATCGACACGCCGACCACCGCGACCAGGCGGTCGTGGTTGGCGTCGTCCAGCAATTGCACGCGCTGCGCCTCGGTGAACACCACGAACGCGAATTCGCCGCCCAGCCACAACAGGCTGCCCAGCAACAAGGCGCTGCGCAGCGGCAGCCGCGCCACCCGGCCGATGCCGACCAGCAGGCTGAACTTGACCAGCAGCAGCGTGGCCACGCCGCCGGCGATCAGCCACGGCTCGGCGACGATGCGGTCCAGGTCGATGCCCATGCCCACGGCGATGAAGAACACGCCCAGCAGCAGGCCCTGGAACGGTTCGATCTGCGCCTCCAGCTCGTGCCGGAATTCCGAGTCGGCCAGCAGCACCCCGGCCAGGAACGCGCCCAGGCTCGGACTCAGCCCGGCCTTCTGCAGGAACCACGCATTGCCCAGCACCACCAGCAGCGCGCTGGCGGTGAATACCTCGGGCATGCGCGTGCGTGCCACGATGCGGAACAGGTAGCGCAGCGCGAAGCGCCCGCACAGCACCACCACCGTCAGCGCGCCCAGCGCCTGCGCCACCTCGGTCCAGGTCAGGGTGTCGTTCTTGGCCCCGCCGAGCAGCGGGATCGCTGCCAGCAGCGGGATCGCGATCAGGTCTTGGAACAGCAAAATCGCGAAACCGAGCCGGCCGTAGTCGCTGTTGAGCGCCTTGCGCTCGGCCAGCAACTGCAGGCCCACCGCGGTGGACGACAGCGCCAGCGCCAGGCCCACCACCAGCGCGCTCTTCCAGTTCAGGTCCAGGCACAGCAGCAGCACGCCCAGCGGCAGCGCGGTCAGCACCACCTGCGCGGTACCGGCGCCGAACACCGCGCGCCGCATCAGTTTCAGCCGCGCCGGCGACAGTTCCAGGCCGATCAGGAACAGCAGCATCACCACGCCGATCTCGGCGGCGTTGAGGATGCGCTCGGTGTCCTGCACGAAGCCCAGCCCGTCCGGGCCCAGCACCACGCCGGCGGCGAGATAGGCCAGCACCGCACCCAGGCCCAGGCGTTTGAACACCGGCACCGCGATCACCGCGGCCAGCAGCAAGACCAGCGCCAGCTCCAGGCCGCCGCTATGCATGAGTCGTCTCCATCGCGCCATTATGCGGCCGCCACGCGACCGTCCGCTTACCCGGATTGGGGGAAGCGGCAGGCGGATGCCGACCTTCGGCATCGGCGGGATGCCAGGCGGGGCGCTGGGGGGCGCCTTGGCGGCTTTGGGCCACCGGTGCCGACAAGGTGCGAAGCCGGCAAGCGTCCCTGCTTCGTTCGTCGCGACTGAAGTCGCTCCCACAGGAACTCGCGGCCAGCGTCCGGGTGCACTGTAGGAGGGGCTTCAGCCCCGACAGAATACCGAACCTGCCAGCTGCACCGCTTCGTTCGTCGCGGTTGAAACCGCTCCTACAGGGAACTCGCGATAGGCCGAAGGTGCACTGTAGGAGGGGCTTCAGTCCCGACAGAATGCCGAACCTGCCAGTTGCGCCGCTTCTTCGTTCGTCGCTGTTGAAACCGCTCCTGCAGGGACCTCGCAACTGGCCGGAGGTGCACTGTGGGAGGGACTTCAGTCCCGACGCATGGACGCCGGAACCCACCGCCTTTCCCGCATCGCCCGAAGCCGCGATCCGGCAGGCCGCGACGCATCCGCATCCCCCGATCATCCCCGCGCCAGCATCACCCGTGTACCGTTGGCGCACCGCTTGCCCGCCCGCGCCCGCCATGAGCACCTACCACCTGCAGTCCGTGTTCCGCCCCGCCTCGGTCGCCATCGTCGGCGGCAGTCCGCGCGAGCGCTCGGCCGGGCGCGCGGTGGTGCGCAACCTGCGCGCCGCCGGGTTTCCCGGGCAGATCGGCTGGGTCAGCCCGCGCTACCGCGAGATCGACGGCGTGCCCACCGTGCGCGGACTCACCGATCTGCCGTGGGTGCCGGACCTGGTGGTCATCACCGCACCGGCGCGGATCGTGCCGCGCATCGTCGCCATCGCCGCGCGGCGCGGCGTCGCCGCGGCGATCATCCTCACCGCTGGTCTGGGCGAAGGCCCCGGCTCGGCCGCGGCGCGGGTCGAGGCGGCCGCGCGCGCCAAGGGCCTGCGCATCCTCGGCCCGCATTGCCTGGGCGTGATCGCTCCGCACGCCAAGCTCAACGCCAGCATCGCCGCGCACTGCCCGCAACCGGGCGACCTGGCGCTGATCTCCGAATCCAGCGCCATCGCCGCCGCCCTGGTGGAGTGGGGCGTGGCGCGCTCGGTCGGCTTTTCCGCGGTGGTGTCGCTGGGCGACGCGCTGGACGTGGACTTCGGCGACTTGCTCGACTACTTCGCCACCGACTACCGCACCCGCGCCATCCTGCTGTACGTCGAACACATCCACGACGCACGCAAGTTCATGTCCGCCGCGCGCGCCGCGGCGCGCGCCAAACCCGTGGTGGTGGTGAAATCCGGGCGCCTGCTGCGCATCGATCCCAATGCCGACACCCACGTGCAGGCACTGGCCAGTTCCGACGCGGTCTACGGCGCGGCCTTCGCCCGCGCCGGCCTGCTGCGCGTGCGCGCGCTGGACGAACTGTTCGCCGCGGCCGAGACCCTGGGCCGGCTCAGCACCTTCCCCGGCCGGCGCCTGGCGATCCTCAGCAACGGCGGCGGCGTCGGCCGGCTGGCGGTGGACAAGCTCGCCGACCTCGGCGGCACCCTGGCCGCGCTGTCGCCGCAGACCCTGCAACGCCTGGAGCAGGCGCTGCCGCAGGAGTGGTCGCACGCCAACCCGGTGGACATCGTGGTCGACGCCGATGGCGACCGCTATGCCGCCGCCGCCGAAGCGCTGCTGGCCGATCCGGAGAACGACGCGGTGCTGGTGGTCAACGTGCCGACCGCCTTCACCTCCTCGGCCGACGCGGCGCAGGCGCTGACCCGCACGCTCGGCCTGCGTCCGCGCCACCACCGCGACAAGCCGGTGTTCGCGGTGTGGCTCGGCAACGACGAAAGCGCCACCGCCACGCTCAACGCCGCGCACATCCCCACCTACGCCACCGAGGCCGACGCGGTGCGCGGCTTCATGCACCTGGTGCGCTACCGCGAAGCGCAGGCGGCGCTGATGGAGACCCCGCCCAGCCTGCCCGAGGATTTCGTGTTCGATGCGGCCACCGCGCGCGGCATCGTCGACGCCGCGCTGGCCGCCGGGCAGACCTGGCTGGATCCGCTGGCCACCACCCGCCTGCTCGCGGCCTACGGCATCCCCACCGCGCCGGTGGTGCATGCCGCCAGCGCCGCAGAGGCTGCGTTGGCAGCGGCACCGATGCTGGCCGAGGGGTTGGCGGTGGCGGTGAAGATCCATTCGGCCGACATCCCGCACAAGTCCGACGTGGACGGCGTGCGTTTGAACCTGGTCAGCGCGCAGGCGGTGCAGGACGCCGCCGAAGGCATCCTCGCCCGCGCGCGCGCCGCGCGTCCGGATGCGCGCATCGACGGTGTGCTGGTGCAGCCCACGCTGCTGCGGCCGAAGGCGCGCGAACTGATCGCCGGCATCGCCGACGACCCTACCTTCGGCCCGGTGATCGTGTTCGGCCGCGGCGGCACCGCGGTGGAAGTGATCGACGACAAAGCGCTGGCGCTGCCGCCGCTGGACCTGCGCCTGGCCCACGAACTGATCGGCCGCACCCGCGTCAGCCGCATCCTCAAGGCCTACCGCGACGTGCCCGCGGCCGACGAGCGCGCGGTGGCGATGGTGCTGGTCAAACTGGCGCAACTGGCCGCCGACCTGCCGGAGATCCGCGAGCTGGACATCAACCCGCTGCTGGCCGACCGCGACGGCGTGATCGCGGTGGACGCCCGCGTGGCGGTGGCGCCGTCGCGGCGCCTGCACAAGGGCCGCGGCCACCCGCGCTTCGCGATCTTCCCGTATCCGAAGGAATGGGAGCGGCGCATCGTGCTCAACGACGGCGCCGCCGCGTTCGTGCGCCCGGTGCGCCCGGAAGACGACGCGCTGTTCCGCAGCTTCTTCGCCCGCGTCACCGACGAGGACCTGCGCCTGCGCTTCTTCCAGGCGGTGAAGCACTTCAGCCACGAATTCATCGCCCGCCTGACCCAGCTCGACTACGCCCGCTCGATCGCACTGGTGGCGATCGAACCCAAGACCGGCGACATGCTCGGCGCGGTGCGCCTGCACGCCGACGCCGACTACGACCGCGGCGAATACGGCATCCTGATCCGCTCCGACCTCAAGGGCCATGGCATCGGCTGGCAACTGATGCGGATCATGATCGAATACGCCGGCTGGCTCGGCCTCAACGTCGTCGAAGGCCAGGTGCTGCGCGAGAACCGCACCATGCTGGCGATGTGCGAACACCTGGGCTTCAAGGCCACGCCTGACCCGGAAGATGCGACGTTGATGGATGTGGTGTTGCCGGTGGGGAAGGGGTGAGGTCTGGGTAACGACCTGCTCCGACGATGGTTCGGAAGACGGAGCGGATCGGGTGTAGGCGTGATGGCAGTGGCCGATCGCGCCGCGTGCTCCACGCCGGCATCTGCGCATGCGTCGGCCTTGGACCGCAACAAAACCCGAGTGAGTAGGGCGTACTCGACATGCACATCGCCAACGTCGGCAGCGCATCCTCGTTCGAAGCAGCGTGGTCGGGATTTACGCAGGAAGAGGCGCACGAGACGTTCTGCGATCAGTTCGCGCGGCGAGTGGCCGAGCGTTATCTGGGCGGAGAGTTGTCGTACGAGGTTGCCGACCGCGCGATAAATGGGCTATATGCGTACTGTTACCATCTGGATTCCGATAGGGGCATGTCCGGTTACGCGTGGGCCGTGTTCGATGCCTTCGAAGCGGGCGAGTACGTGCATGAGGGGGATGGCCCGGAAGCGTCCCCCGATGAAACATACGTTGTGCCGCTCTTGCGGAAGCTGTGCGTGTAATGACTTTCAGCCCGATGCCGCTCCGCGGTGCGGCTCAATCCAGGGATAGGGAGTGACTGAATGAAGTTGTACGTTCCACTTGTCGCATCCGCGCTCGTGTACATCGTGGCGTTGTTCCTGCCGGCGTTGCACGGCGGTGGATCGCATGTCGTTGGTTTTGTCCTGCTGGTGCTGGGCTGGGTGCAAAGCCATCACGGCGAGTGCTACGCCTGGTTCGCCAATCCGGTCTTCTTTGCCGGATTTTTCGCGTTCGCGTTGCGCAGGTTCAAGGTGGCCCTTTGCTGTGCGGCATTGGCTTGCCTGATCGGCCTGGACACCTTCCGCGCCACGGTGTTCTCGCTCAATGAGGCCGGCAACGACGTTGCGATCGAGCATGTGGGCGCGGCGTTTTATGTGTGGCAGCTGAGCTTCATTGTCCTGCTCCTCGCCTCCATCCGCATGATGTCGATCGGCAGATCGCCGACGCCGAGTGGCGATGCAGCGTGAGCAGGGCTCAGCGTCTCAAAGGGCGTCTAGCGTGACAAAAAATCCTTTCGCATCCACTACGCGTGGCAAAGCTAGTAATCCGAGTTGATTCGTAGGCACAGGACATGCGACGCAAAGTGCTGCAGGACATCGCCAACACCCTCTGCCAGATGATGGTGGGTTGGCGCATGGGCGACGACTATGAAGGGATGGCCGAGCTTCCAGATGGAACGCTCTACTTCGATCTCCTGGAGAGGACGGCCACGCATAGCGCCGGCTATAGCCCGACTCTGTGGATAGCGGGTGAGTTGAGTGCATGGCTGGAGCACAGACTGGGCGTCGAGAAGATCGACCGTAGCGAACTGGTACACGCAAAGCTCGAACTCCGCTATGAGACGAGTCGCATAAGAACGAATCGGAAGCAGGTCGTCTCGTTCGATTTCGAGTGTCGCTCGTCGCTCCGAACCGACGAGGTGGAGTACCGTGGAAGCGTCGTCGACCGCCATGCCTACCACCAGCGCCTAGCGTCCAGTCCATTTTCCAAACGCGCGACCGACGGCGTTGCTTAAAAGGCGATCGCCGGCAGCGGCAAGCGCGGCACTATCTACGATCTTTATGCGCTGTCCGAACAGATCGGCGTGTCGTCTCGGTATTGGTTGGTGGACGATCTGCCGGTTCGGCACCGTCCAGCGATCTCGATCTGTGCGGTACGTCTTTCGAAGGGCTGCCGGCGCTGAAGTATCGCGGCGTGTTCGCGCCAGCGCATCGCGGTTCGCCTTCCACCGCGCAGGCCGGGCAGGGCAACGCGCCCCGCCCGACGTGCAAGCGCAGCGCGCCGGGACTATTCCAGCTCCTGGTTGTCCACGCCGCGTTCGACCGGGTAGACCGTGGCCGGCGGGGTGGTGGAGCGCATCAGTTTCAGCGGTAGCGCGCTCTGCTGGCAGAGATTGCCGCCGCTGACGAACACGCCGTCCTGGGTGCACTTCCAGTCGTAGAAGTTGGCGATGCCGCCGGCCAGCTGCAGGCTGAAGTCGGTGCTCTGGGCCGCGGCGTCGAACGGCGTGCCGGCCGCGTTGTTCTGGAACCAGCGCATCCATTCCTTGGAGCCGATCGGCGGGATCTTGCTGGCCGCCTGGAAGGTTGGGTTCATCGGCGAGAGCTGCGGCGATTCTGCAGTCATGTGGCAGCTCAGGCAGGAGCTGATCGGGTTGTCGACCGGACCGTTGAGGCGGCCGTTCCAGCCCAGGTGGGTCGCCGGCAGTTCGGGCCTGGCATTGATCGCCGACTGCAGGATGGCGGGATTGATCCGGGTCTGGGTCGGCTGCTTGTTGGTGTAGTCGTTGCCGGTATTCTGCGGGTCGTTGCCCCACATCACCCCGACCGGTACCAGGTTCTGCCAGCTGGGCTTGCCGCTGACCGCGCCGTTGTACTGGAAGGTGCCGAAGATCCAGCCGCTGCCGGGAATGCGGCTGTCGCGCACGGCGAAGTCCATCTGGATCAGCGCCACCTGCTTGAGCGTTCTGTCTGCCGAACTGAAGCTGTTGGTGACGTACGCCGTCCACAGCACCGGGTTCTGCAGGAACGGCACCTGGCTTCTGTCCACGTCGGCGAACAGCGCCTTGCACACCACGGTGCCGTCGCGGAAGCTGTTGGGCTTGGAGGTGAAACTGGGATCGGGATTCTGCGGATCCTTCCACACCTGGCCGAAGGTATAGCCGCCGATGTCGTTGTAGATGCCCACCGCGAAGGTCTGCCCGGTAGTGAGCTGGGTCGGTGCCAGCTGCTTTACCTGGATCTGCGCTTCCTTGGTGAGGCCATGCACGCCTTCGCGGCCGAGCGGTCCGTAGTGCTGCCACGGCGCGTGGTACCAACGCCGGACCTTGTTGTTCTGCACGTACCAGTCGCTTTCCACGTTGCCTTCCAGGCAATAGGTTTTCACCGCGTCCACGTAGCTGCGCCAGGTCTCGAAGTTGTTGCTCAGCGGCTTGGGCAACTTCTGGAAGAACGCTGGCGGCGGTCCGCTGGGCGCTTGCTGCGGAAAGTCCTGGCTGAGCTGGAACACTGGTCCCTTGTAGCTCTGTGGCGGCGCGTAGCCGAAGTCCGGAAACTTGCCGGCGGTCGCGGTGCCGCTGGCGAGCGCCAGCGCGACTGCGGCGGCGATGATGCGCAGATGAGGCAGGTGCATGGTGTACTCCCTGTTGTGTGCGTCGGTCCCACGCGGACGTGGCCTGCGTGCATTAGGTGTCCGGACTCTCCCCGGCCCCGGACCGGCCACACGACCGCGCCGACGGCACGGTCGAGAATGCACAGCCCGTTGCGCGAGGACGTGCCTTGCGCCGGGCGCACCGGCCCGCGCTGCGGGCATGCACGCCCGCAACCGCGGCGACGGCTGTGTCGAGATTGAGTGGTTCGGGCAGCTGCACACCGCCGCGGCGCGTGCGCGCCTGGCTGCGGCGATGGGCAGCGCTCTGCGACGCTGCGCTTACGGGATCGAAGAAGAAATATCCATGTCGCTCTCCTGACCGGCGGGTGAAGGCAACTGCTGTGTGATCGTCCCAAGTGCATCGAGCGCAGGGGGAATACGCCGGCATGGCAGGCAGCATCGGGGGACGAATGCTGCGGGGCGGGCGGTGACGCTGCCGCGCGGGTGCCAGGTGACGCGTCATGCGCTGCGTGCGCGGCGATCGCGCGATCCGCAGCGTTGCTCGACGCTTCGACTCTAGCCGATCGATCCGGCACAAGTAGTAGACAGTTGTGCTGCCGGGCAGGCGCTGGGATGCCTACCGCAGCCGGGGTCGGGGATGCGCTCGGGCATGGCCGCAGGTCGGGAGGTCGTTCGTCTGCCCCGCCAGCGTGGCTGGTCTCGGCCAGTACCCGCCGCTGCACTTTGAAGAAGTGGCAAAGCGGTTCGCCGGCGTCGAAGCGCAAGCGACCGGAACGGGTGAGCTGCCAGTTCAGTGTGGATGCGAACCCACTCGGGCAGTGCCAGCCGGCCGGCATGCATCGGTCGCGGTCGCCGGCAGCGGCGGTCGCATTACCCTGGCAGAATCGGGATGCGCCACCGTCGGCGCTGCGCGAGGGGGCGCCGCATGTCTGCTGCCGAGCGGCCGCCAATGTCCGTGCCGGGACGCGCCAGGGAAGTGCTGGGCGTGTTCCTGCGCCTGGGGCTGACCAGTTTCGGCGGCCCGCTCGCGCACCTGGGCTACTTCCGCGAGGAATTCGTGCGCCGCCGCCGCTGGCTGGACGAGTCCAGCTTCGCGCAGTTGCTGTCGCTGTGCCAGGTGCTGCCCGGCCCGACCAGCAGCCAGCTCGGCGTCGCGATCGGCTGGCAGCGCGCAGGCTGGCGCGGGGCGTTGGCGGCGTTCGTGGGCTTCACCCTGCCGTCGGCGCTGCTGATGTTCGCGCTGGCGCTGTCTGCGCCGCGATGGCTGCTGCATCCGCTCGGTGCGGAATTGCTGCACGGGCTCAAGCTGGTCGCGGTGGTGGTGGTCGCGCATGGCGTGTACGCGATGGCACGCACGCTGACGCCCGACCTGCGGCGGCTGCTGCTGGCGGTGGCGGCCGCGGCGCTGGTGCTTGCGCTCGATCGCGCCTGGGGCCAGCCGCTGGCGATCGGGCTGGGAGCGCTGGCCGGGATCGCCTGGTGCCGGCCGCCGCCGGTGCCGATGACGGCGGCCGCGCCGCGGCGCTGGCGCCGCGATGTGGGACTGTGCTGTGCGCTGGCGTTCGGCGGATTGCTGCTGGCGGCGCTGTGGGTCTCTTCAAGCAACGCCGCGATACCGACGCCGGCGCCGCTCGCTGCGGCGTTCTACCGCGCCGGGGCGCTGGTGTTCGGTGGCGGTCACGTGGTGCTGCCGTTGCTGCAGCGCGAACTGGTCGCCAGCGGGTGGATGTCCGCGGACACCTTCCTTGCCGGCTACGGCGCGGCACAGGCGATGCCGGGTCCGATGTTCGCGCTGGCCGCCTACCTGGGGGCCAGCGCCGGAAGCGGCATCGTTCCGGGCGCGGCGGCGATGCTGGCGCTGGCGGCATTGTTCGCGCCGGGCCTGCTCGCGTTGGGCGCGGCGTTGCCGCTGTGGCAGGCGCTGGCGGGGCGCCGATCGGTGGCGCGGGCGCTGGCGGGCATCAACGCCGCGGTCGTCGGCGTGCTGGCCGCGGCGCTGTACGAACCGCTGTGGCGCGACGGCATCCGCAGCCCGCCGGATCTGCTGGTGGTGGCGCTGGGCCTGATCCTGATGGCACGCCTGCAGCGCCCGGCGCTGTGGGTCGTGGCATGGTGTGCGGTGGCGGCGCTCGGCTTCGGTGCGTTGGGGCGCTAGGCGCCGCCGCCGATGGCCGCAACCGGACATCGTTTGCGTTGTTGTCGGCGGTAAGCGGGAATGCGATTTCTCTTTGGGGAGAGGGGCCATGCGTACGCACGGAACGTTGATCAAGTGGGACGATGAGCGGGGCTTCGGCTTCGTGCGCTCGGCTCATGGCGATGCCGAGATAGTCGTGCACATCGCGGCGTTTCCGCACGACGGCGTGCGTCCGCGGCTCGGCGAGTTGATTTCGTTCGATCTGGAAAAGGATGCGGAAGGACGGCCACGCGCGGTGCGGGTGATGCGCCCCGGCCGCGCACCGACCACGCCGGCGCGCCGCGCCGCGGCTGATGCGCATTCCGGCAGCGTGTTCGGCCGCGTGCTCGCCGTGCTGCTGGTGATCGGCATCGGCGCCTATGCGTATTCGGTGATTGCACCGCGCTTCGCGGCCACGCCGCCACCGACACCGAGCGCAGCCACCTCACCCACTTCCAGTGCACCGGCCACAGCGCCCCCCGCGGCGGCGGCATCCGCTCAGCACTTCCAGTGCGACGGGCGCACTCACTGCGCACAGATGACTTCCTGCGAGGAGGCAACCTATTTCCTGCGTAACTGCCCCGGCGTGCAGATGGATGGCAACCACGACGGCGTGCCGTGCGAACGGCAGTGGTGCCATTAGCGTGCGACGGGTGCGGAATACACCGCGGACCATGCGTACCCGGGGCGATGCGCGCGTCTCCGGACAGTGGCGTTGACGCGCATGCTTGCGCGCCCACACACTCGCCGCTGCAACTGCGGCGCCTGCGCCACGACTAGGAAGATGGGATGAGTTACGACCTGGCGGTATTCGACATGGAGGCAGTACCGCGAGAGCGCGCGCAGTTCCTGGCCTGGTACGACACCCAGACCGAATGGGGCGAGGAGCACGGCTACGACGATCCGGCAGTGAGCTCGGCGCCACTGCGCGCATGGTTCCTCGACATCATCGCTGCGTTTCCGCCGATGAACGGCCCGCTGGCCGCAGACGACATCGACGAAGACGCTGGACGTGCCACCGACTACAGCGTCGGCCGTTCGCTCATCTATGTGGCATTCGCCTGGTCGCAGGCGCAAGACGCGCACGCCACCGTGTTCGGCCTGGCCGCCAAGCATGGCGTGGGCTTCTTCGATGCCAGCTCCGAGCTGGGCGAAGTCTGGTGGCCGGATGGTCAGGGCGCGCTTACGCTCGCCCATACGGAGTAGCCGCTTCGCTGCATCGGTCCAACACCCGCTACAGGGTGCCGTTCTTCCCGAAGGACACTTTCTGGCCGGTCTTGTGCCCGTCCCTTTTGTGACTGTCCTGGCTGCGCATCCAGGCGCGGCAACTGCACGATTCGCCGCGTCGCCGGACGTCTATGGAAAGCCACTTCGTGCGTGGCGTCATTCCGGCGCCGGCTGGCCCGGCTGCGGATCTTCGGGCTGCGCACGGGTGAACGGCGCCAACCGCAACTTGACCCGATGCTCGACCCCGGCCGGGCACTGCCCCGGCGCCGGGCCGCGGAAATAGCTGCGCTGCCAGCCTTCGCGCTTGGCCTCTGGATCGTCTTGCTCCAGGTCGTGCAGGAACTGGCCGCGGCTGCGCATCCAGGCCTGGTAGTCGCACTCCAGTTCCGGGGTCTGCGACAGCGGTTGCCAGCGCGGTTCGGTCTCGGCGAGCACCCGCCGCTGCACCGGGAAGAAGTGGCAGAACGGTTCGCCGGCGTCGAAGCGCACGCGGCCGGGGCGGGTGAACTGCCAGTTCATGGTGAAGGTGTAAGGACTCCAGTCGGTCTCGATCAGGCCGGTCAGCCCGGCGATGCCGTCCTTGGGTCGGTTGACCGGCGCGGTCACGTACAGGTCCATGCCTGGCTCGGTGCGGAACAGGCATGGCACGTGGAAGGTGAGCACACCGTAGCCGAAATGGCTGACCGCCGGCGCGAGGCTGCCGGCATCGGCGTGGATGCGGATGGCGTCGAGCGCGTTGCCGCCGTTCCATTCGGCCTCGAACCCGCTTTGGCACAGCAGCTCCCAGCCGTGCGCGTTGGCGATATCCAGCGGCAGGCAGCGGTAGGCGTAGCGCTGGTCGGTGCGGTCCATCCACGGCCGCTCGCGCGGCGCCGGACGCACGTCTAGGGTGTGGCCGTCGAGAACGTGGGCGGTGAGTTTCATGGCTGCAGACTTGGCGGAGGGCGTGCGCCGAGTGTGACGCGTCGGCGCACGCCTGGCGACCGTGCGCGGCGGCCGCATTGCGCTCGCTGCGGTTGGCCGTGGCTGGTCGCGGTCGTACGCATCGCAGTGCGATCGTGCGCGGTCGATGGCGCGACGCAGGTTGTGCCTGTTTTGCGAAGCGTGCGCAGTGCGCGGCGCCGACCCGCGCTCAGTCCGCCTCGAACTCCAGCAGCGCCACGCCGTCGCCGACCAGCTCGCCCTCGCGCACGCGGTAGCCATGCACCACGCCGTCGGCGGGGGCCTGCAGGGTGTGCTCCATCTTCATCGCCTCCAGCACCAGCAACGGGGTGCCGCGCGCCACGCGGGTGCCGGGCGCGACCAGCAGCGCGACGACGCGGCCGGGCATCGGCGCGGTCAGCCCGCCGGCCTCGGCGATCGGCTGGTCGGCCTCGGCGACCGGGTCGTGCAGGTCGAACAGGTGCGCCTGGCCGGCGACGAACAGATGCAGGCGGCTGCCGGCGAACACCGCGTCGGCGTGCACGCGCTGCACATCGAGCTGCGCCTGCAGGCGTTGGTCCTGCAGGCTGCCGGTGGCGAGAAGCACGGCATCGGTGGCGCTGTCGTGGATGCGCCAGCCCGCGTCGGTCGCCGCCGCGCGCAGCGTGCGGCGCGCCTCGCCGTGTTGCAGGATCAGGTTGCGCGGCGCGGGTTCGCCCAGGCGCCAGCCGTCGCGCAGGTCCCAGGGCGAATGCGGGTCGCCCGGTTGCGCGGCGTCGGCGCGGTCGCGCAGCAGCCAGGCCAGCGCGGCCAGCGTCCAGGTCGGCTCGGCGGTAACCGGCGCGGTCTCGAACAGCGCGGCATGCTCGCGCTCGATCAGTGCGGTATCCAGATCGGCCTGTGCGAACGCCGTGGTGCCGATCAGGCGTTGCAGGAACGCGGCATTGGTGGCCACGCCGACCACCTGGCACGCCGCCAGCGCCGCCTGCATGCGCCGCAGCGCGCGTTCGCGGGTCTCGTCCCAGACGATCAGCTTGGCGATCATCGGGTCGTAGTGCGTACTGATGACGTCGCCCTGTTCGACGCCGGCATCGACGCGGGTATGGGCGTCCGCCGCCGGCAGGCGCAGATGCTGCAACGTGCCGGTCGAAGGCAGGAAGCCGCGCGCCGGATCCTCGGCGTACAGCCGCGCCTCCAGCGCATGGCCGCGGATCGCCAGTTCGTGCTGGCGCCTGGGCAGCGGCTGGCCGGCGGCCACGCGCAGCTGCCACTCGACCAGGTCGGTGCCGGTGATGCATTCGGTGACCGGGTGTTCCACCTGCAGCCGCGTGTTCATTTCCATGAAGTAGAACGCGCCGTCGGGCGCGACGATGAACTCCACCGTGCCGGCGCCGATATAGCCGACCGCGCGCGCGGCTTCCACCGCGGCCTGGCCCATCGCGGCGCGGCGTTCGCCGCTCATGCCCGGCGCCGGCGCTTCCTCCAGCACCTTCTGGTGGCGGCGCTGCACCGAGCAATCGCGTTCGAACAGGTAGGCCAGTTCGCCATGCGTATCGCCGAACACCTGGATCTCGATATGCCGCGGGCGCAGCACGTATTTCTCCACCAGCACATGCGCGTTGCCGAACGCGGCCTGCGCTTCGCGCTGGCAGGCGGCCAGGGCGGCGACGAAGTCCTCGTTGCGATCGACCCGGCGCATGCCCTTGCCGCCGCCGCCGGCGCTGGCCTTGATCAGCACCGGATAGCCGATGGCGTCGGCCTGGTCGCGCAGGAACTCCGGCTCCTGGCGTTCGCCGTGGTAGCCCGGGGTCAGCGGCACGCCGGCGGCGTGCATCAGCGCCTTGGCCGCGCTCTTGTCGCCCATGGCGCGGATCGCCGCCGGCGGCGGGCCGATGAACACGATGCCGCGCGCGGCGCAGGCCTCGGCGAAGTCGGCGTTTTCGGACAGGAAGCCGTAGCCGGGGTGGATCGCCTGGGCGCCGCTTGCCTGGGCGGCGTCGAGGATGCGTTCGCTGCGCAGGTAGCTGTCGCGCGCGGGTGCGGCGCCGATGTGGATGGCTTCGTCGGCCAGGCGCACGTGGTGGGCGTCGCGGTCGGCATCGGAGTAGACGGCGACGCTGGCGATGCCGAGTTTGCGGCAGGTGGCGATCACGCGGCAGGCGATCTCGCCGCGATTGGCGATCAGGATCTTGTCGAACATCGGCAGGTCGGGCGTGGCCATGGTCAGTTGCCTGGAAAAGGGGTGTCGTGTCTTGCAGTTGCAGTTGCAGTTGCTATTGCTGTTGCTTTGGCTGTCGCTGTTGCCATTGCTTTTGCTTTTGACTTACCGGGTTCCCTTCCGCAGCGGCGGCCATGGCGGGGAAAAACCCGAAGGGCGGCGCACAAGGATGTGCGCCGTTCGCGGCAGGGGCAGGATGCCCCTTCCGCGAATCCCCGGTATGGACGCGGACCCGGAGCGCGCAGCGCGGAGGGCGCAAGGCAGGGCGCGCTTTCTTTTGGTTACTTTTCTTTGCGCGAGCAAAGAAAAGTGACTCGCCGCAAGGCGAAAGCCTTTGCCTTTGCCTCTGCCGTTGTCTTGGTTCTGGCGCTGGGATTTTGAAGCTTTGGAGCAAGAGCAAGAGCAACAGCTTCCGCTGGCGCGGGTCACTTTTCTTTGCTTGTGCAAAGAAAAGTAACCAAAAGAAAGCACACCCCGCAGCGCGCCCTCCGCGCTGCGCGCTCCAGGTCCGCAGCCCCGACGGGCATTTTTCGATGGCACATCCATGTGCCAACGAAAAACGTCGCGCATCCTGCGCGCCGCCCTTCGGGTATTCGCCCGCCGGGTCTGCCGCGCTGAGGGGACCCGGTAGATCAAAAGCAAAGCGAAGGCGACAGCAACAGCAGAGGCAATAGCAACAGCGGAGCTGTCGGCCACGGTTGGTGGGACGGTCGACGACCGCCGCGCGTGCAAAGCAGGGCGCCCGCGCCCGCTCACATCCGGAACACCCCGAACCGGGTCGGTTCCGCCGGCGCGTTCAACGCCGCCGACAGGCCCAGGCCCAGCACCCGCCGCGTCTGCGCCGGATCGATGATGCCGTCGTCCCACAGCCGCGCACTCGCGTAGTACGGATGGCCCTGGCGCTCGAACTGCTCGCGGATCGGCGTCTTGAAGGCAACTTCGTCCTCGGCCGACCAGGCGCCGCCCTTGGCCTCGAGGCCGTCGCGGCGCACCGTCGCCAGCACGCTCGCGGCCTGTTCACCGCCCATCACCCCGATCCGCGCGTTCGGCCACATCCACAGGAAATTCGGCGAATACGCGCGGCCGCACATGCCGTAGTTGCCGGCGCCGAACGAACCGCCGATCACCACCGTGAATTTGGGCACCTTCGCGCAGGCCACCGCCATCACCAGCTTGGCCCCGTCCTTGGCGATGCCGCCGTGCTCGTACTTGCGCCCGACCATGAAGCCGGTGATGTTCTGCAGGAACACCAGCGGGATGCCGCGCTGCGCGCACAGTTCGATGAAGTGCGCGCCCTTCAGCGCCGACTCGGAGAACAGGATGCCGTTGTTGGCGATGATGCCGACCGGGTAGCCGTGCAGGTGCGCGAAGCCGGTGACCAGGGTGGTGCCGTAGCGCGCCTTGAACTCGTCCAGGCGCGAGCCGTCGACCACCCGCGCGATCACCTCGCGCACGTCGAACGGCTTGCGTGGGTCGGCCGGGATCACCCCGTACAGTTCCTCGGCCGGATACAGCGGCGGCTCCGGCGCGCGCAACGCCAGCGCCGGCTCGGGCTTGCGCCAGTTGAGCTGGGCCACGATCGCGCGCACCCGGGCCAGCGCCTGCAGGTCGTTATCGGCGAAATGGTCGGCCACGCCGGAGATGCGCGTGTGCACGTCGGCGCCGCCCAGCTCCTCGGCGCTGACCTCCTCGCCGGTGGCCGCCTTCACCAGCGGCGGGCCGCCGAGGAAGATCGTGCCCTGCTCGCGCACGATCACCGTCTCGTCGCTCATCGCCGGCACATAGGCGCCGCCGGCGGTGCACGAGCCCATCACGCAGGCGATCTGGGCAATGCCCTGCGCCGACAGGTTGGCCTGGTTGTAGAAGATCCTGCCGAAATGGTCGCGGTCCGGGAACACCTCGTCCTGCAGCGGCAGGAACGCGCCGCCGGAATCGACCAGGTAGATGCACGGCAGCCGGTTCTGCTGCGCGATTTCTTGCGCGCGCAGATGCTTCTTCACCGTCATCGGGTAATAGGTGCCGCCCTTGACCGTTGCGTCGTTGGCGACGATCACGCATTCCACGCCGGACACGCGGCCGATGCCGGCGACCACGCCGGCGCAGGGTACCTCGTCGGCATACAGGCCCAGTGCGGCGAGCGGGGCGATCTCCAGGAAAGCGCTGCCCGGGTCGAGCAGCGCGTCGATGCGCTCGCGCGCCAGCAGCTTGCCGCGCGCCTGGTGCTTGGCGCGCGCCGCGGCGCTGCCGCCCTGGGCGATGCGCGCCTGGGTCTGCTGCAGGTCGTCGACTACCGCGCGCAGCGCCGCGACGTTGGCGGCGAAGGCGTCGCCGCCGGGTTGCAACTGGGTCTGGATCACGCTCATGGCAGGGCCATCGAAAAGGAGGAAAAGAGATTCCGTGTAGGAGCGGCTTCAGCCGCGACGCCTTACCGGGAGCGTGTCGCGGCTGAAGCCGCTCCTACATGAAGCGCATCATCACTTGGTCCGCTCGAACAATTCGCGGCCGATCAGCATGCGGCGGATTTCCGAGGTGCCGGCGCCGATCTCGTACAGCTTGGCGTCGCGCCATAGGCGGCCGGTCGGGTAGTCGTTGATGTAGCCGTTGCCGCCGAGCACCTGGATCGCCTGGCCGGTGAGCCAGGTCGCCTTCTCGGCCGCGTACAGGATCGCGCCGGCCGCGTCCTGGCGGGTGGTGCGGCCGGCGTCGCAGGCGCGCGCCACTGCATACACGTAGGCGCGGCAGGCGTTGAGGCCCACGTACATGTCGGCCAGCTTGCCCTGCATCAGCTGGAAGCTGCCGATCGCCTCGCCGAACTGGCGGCGCTCGTGCACGTACGGCATCACCACGTCCATCGCCGCGGCCATCAGCCCCAGCGGGCCGCCGGACAGCACCAGCCGCTCGTAGTCCAGGCCCGACATCAGCACGCGCACGCCGCCACCGACGCTGCCGAGCACGTTCTCCACCGGCACCTCGCAGTCCTGGAATACCAGTTCGCAGGTGTTGGAGCCGCGCATGCCGAGCTTGTCCAGCTTCTGCGCGGTGCTGAAGCCGGGCATGCCCTTCTCGACCAGGAACGCGGTGATGCCGCGCGCGCCGCCGGCCGGGTCGGTCTTGGCGTAGACCACCAGCACGTCTGCATCGGGGCCGTTGGTGATCCACATCTTGTTGCCGTTGAGCACGTAGCGGTCGCCGCGCAGCTCGGCGCGCAGCTTCATCGAGACCACGTCCGAACCGGCGCCCGGCTCGCTCATCGCCAGCGCGCCGACATGCTCGCCGCTGCACAGCTTGGGCAGGTAGCGCGCCTTCTGCGCGGCGCTGCCGTTCTTGCGCAGCTGGTTCACGCACAGGTTCGAATGCGCGCCGTAGGACAGACCGATCGCGCCGGAGGCGCGCGAGATCTCCTCCATCGCCACCACGTGCGCCAGGTAGCCCATCGCGCTGCCGCCGTACTCCTCTTCCACGGTCAGGCCGAGCAGGCCCTGCTCGCCGAGCTTGCGCCACAGCGGCGCCGGGAACGCATTGTCGCGGTCGGCCTGTTCGGCCAGCGGCGCGATCTCGCGCGCGGCGAAGGCGGCCACCGTGTCGCGCAGCAGGTCGATGTCCTCGCCCAGTTCGAAATTCAACGACGGCATCAGCATGGCGGGCTCCGGAGGCGGGCGTGCGGCAGACGGGGCGCCTAGAATCCAGGCGGCGCCGGGGAATGGGCGCCAGCGTAGCCGGGAACTGCGAAGAAGTGAACAATAATTCATTAATTGAACCTAGAATCACCCATGGCCTACAAACGCTCCGCCCTGATGGAAGAACGCCTTGCCGGCAACCGCCAGCGGATCCTGCTGGCGGCGCGGCGGCTGGTTGCGGCCGGCGGCTTCCGCGGCGCGCCGGTGACCGCGGTGGCGGCCGAGGCGGGGGTGTCCACCGGGCTGATCTACCGCCATTTCCCGTCCAAGGCCGAGCTGTTCGTGGAAGTGCTGACCGCGGCGGTGGACTACGAACTGGCGATCCTGCGCGGCATCGCCGCCGAGCCGGCGCCGGCGACGCAGCGCCTGCGCGCGGCGATCGCCTCGTTCGTGCGCCGCGCGCTGGCCGGGCCTGGGCTGGCCTACGCCTTCATCGCCGAACCGGTTGAGCCGGAGGTGGATGCCGAGCGCATCCGCTGCCGGCGCCTGTTCGGCGATCTGTTCAAGGGCATCCTCGCCGACGGCGTGGCCGCGGGCGAATTCCCGGCGCAGGACCTGGACGCGGCCGCGGCCTGCCTGGTCGGCGCCTACACCGAAGCCCTGGTCGGCCCGACCGCGCCCAGCCGCGACGGCCCGCGCGACAGCGACCGCCTGGTCGAGGCGGTGTGCGGTTTCTGCCTGCGCGCGGTCGGCAGCGCACAGGCGGGGTAGGACGTTTTGCGCGGCCACGTTGTTCCAATCTCTGCGCAGCGTGGCTCCGGCGGCCGGCGGAATGCGCGAGAGGGGTGGCGGCGCAGCGATGCCGTCGTCATGGCGTGCGACCGGCGAGGCACCAGGAAAGCCGGGCGCGGGGCAAAACTGCTGCGATGCAGCATGCATCGTCTGCGATTGGCCGCATCGCCGGACTGCCGTGCGCGGCAAACGCTGGCTATACTCGGCCGCGTAGCGGTGGTCCGGTCACCACGTGCCAAAGGGGTGTGATGTGCGGAATTACGACCTCGAATTTCTCAAGCGGTTCTCGATGGTGATCGGCCTGTTGGCCGTCATCACCCTCGGGCTGATCGCGTTCGCGGCCTATTTGCAGCGGGCGATCCCGCCCGAGGTGTCGCCGGTGGCGCTCAAGCGCACCGAGGAACGCATCGCGCCGGCGGGCGCGGTGTATGCCGGCAGCACCGGCGCTGCGGCGCAGGCCGCCGCGCAGGCGGCGGCGCTGGCCAAGGCCTCGGCGCAGGTCGCCTACGGCGGCACCACCGACGGCAAGGTGATCTTCAATAACCTGTGCACCGCCTGCCACACCACCGGTGTCGGCAAGGCGCCGACCCTGGACCATTCACACTGGGATGCGCGCATCGCGCAGGGCAAGGACACGCTGTACAAGCACGCGATCGAGGGCTACACCGGCCCCGACGGCGGGATCATGCCGCCCAAGGGCGGCAATCCGGCGCTCAGCGAAGCGCAGGTCCACGCCACGGTGGATTGGATGCTGTCCAATCTGAAGTAACCCCCGCAGCCTGCGGGTTTTTCCAGCGCCGCCTCCGGGCGGCGCGTTCGTATTCGATGCCGGCCTGTGCCGGCGAGCTAAGGAGAGTGATCGTATGCGCCTGTTGCCCCCGATGTTGTCGTTGCTGCTGGTTGCCGGCGCGCCCGCCGCGCAGGCGTTGACGCCGCCGCAGATGGTGCCGATCGGGCAGCTGCGGCCGGCCGACGGCGCGCAGGGCGTGGTGTTCGAAGGCGTGGTCACCGCGCGCGTGCAGGCCGGCGGCGACGCCTATCTGGTGCAGGACGCCGGCGATGGCGATCCGCTCACCGCCGACGCGCTGCTGGTGCAGGGCGATGCCGACGCCACGCTGGTCCCGGGCGACCGGGTGCGGGTCTGGGGCGAACTGGCGCCGCTGCGCGCGGCCAGCCTGGCATCCGCGGGCACGCCGTTCGCCGGGCGCAGCGTGCGCGCCGCCGGGCACACCGTACTGGCGCGCGCGCAGCCGCTGCCGCTGCAGGTGCTCGACGCCGCACCGGCCGACTGGTCGGCGCTGGCCGGCATGCGCGTGCGCATCGATGCGCCGCTGACCGTGGTCGATACCGATGCGCTGGCCAAGGCCGGCGAACTCGGCGTCGCCTTCGGCGGACGCCTGTGGCAACCCTCCGAAATCGCCGCGCCGGGCAGCGCCGAACTGGCCGCGGCGAACGCCGACAACGCGCGGCGTTTGCTGCTGCTGGGCGAAGCCGGCGCGCATGCGCCCGACAGCCTGCCTGCCTACCTGGGCAGCGGCGAAGCCGCCGTAGCGCCGCGCGCCGGCACCACGCTGCAGGGTGTGGAAGGCATTGTCGGCGGCGTGGTCGAGGGCGCGGCGCGGCTGTATCCGACCGCGCCGCTGCAGCTGACCCCGCCGCCGGCACCGCCGCCGCCGCAGGTCGCCGGCACGCTGCGCGTGGCCGCGTTCAACCTGGAGAACTTCTTCAACGGCGACGGCCGCGGCGGCGGCTTCCCGACCCTGCGCGGGGCGCGCACCGCGGCCGAATTCCAGGCGCAGCTGGCCAAGCTGGTCGCCACCATCCGCCCGCTGCAGGCCGACGTCGCCGCGCTGATGGAACTGGAGAACGACGGCTACGGGCCGACCTCGGCGATCGCCACGCTGGTGACCGCGCTCAATGCCGGCGATGGCGGCGACTGGCATTTCGTCGATGCCGGGCGCGGCCCGGGCGATAACCCGATCCGGGTCGGCCTGATCTACCGCGCCTCGCGGGTCAGCCCGGTCGGCAAGCCGGCGGTGCTGGAAGGCGGCCCGTTCGCCGCGCACAGCCGGGTGCCGCTGGCGCAGGCGTTCCGCCGCGGCAACGGGCAGCCGTTCGTGGTCGTGGCCAACCACTTCAAGTCCAAGGGCTGCGGCGATGCGGCCGCCGACGATGCCGACCGCGGCGACGGCCAGGGCTGCTGGAACGCCACCCGCACCGAATCGGCGCGGCGCCTGGATGCGTGGCTGCGTACCGATCCCACCGGCAGCGGCAGCACCACCAGCGTGCTGCTCGGCGACTTCAACGCCTACGCGATGGAAGACCCGCTGCGCCTGCTGCGCGACGCCGGCTGGGGCGATGCGCTGGCGCTGGCGCACGTCGAACAGCCTTACAGCTTCATCTACAGGGGCCTGAGCGGCCGCCTGGACCACGCCCTGCTGAGCCCGGCACTGGCACCGCTGCTGCGCGGCGCCGCCGAATGGCACATCAACGCCGACTCGCCCGACGCCGACGGCTACCGCGAACGCAACCTGCCGGGCCCGTGGCGCAGCTCCGATCACGACCCGCTGCTGCTCGGCTTTGAGCTTTGAGGGCCGGGATTTGGGATTTGGGATTCGTTGAAGCGGAGGGCCGCGATCTGCGCCGAGTGCGGCTGCGTTTAGCGGGGCTTTCGGAATAGCGGACTGCGCTGCCGGGTCGGTCCTGATGCGCAAGGAGATGCGCGATCTTCCCGATCGCGAATCCCCGCTTTTGCGAATCCCGAATCCCGAATTCCCAATCCCCGCTATCGGTGCCGATGCCCATTGCGCCGCCAGTTCCACAGGTGCGCGCTCGCCAGCAGCAGGCTGCCGGCCACCGTGACCGGGGTTTCGGCCTGCGCGCTGGGAAACCCGATCGCGCCGGCCAGCAGGCCGCACAGGCCCAGCACGGCCATCGTCCACAGCGGCCACGGCAACGGCCGCTGCCGCTGTGCGCGCCATAGCGCCAGCCCGGCCAGCGGCAGCGCGATCGCCACGAACAGCCCATGCACCCATTCGGCCTGCGCCCACACGCCGAACAGCGGCAGGGCCGCGGCCAGCAGCGGCAGCGCCAGGCAATGCAGCAGGCATAGCCCGGACAGGAGCACGGCGGAGACATCGAAGAACGGCTGAGGCAGGGATTTCATGGGCGGCGATTCCGGCGTTGAAGTGTTATATAGTAACATTTCTCCCGCCACGTCCAAGCCGCCATGCCAATGCCCGCCGTGCTCGACCGCCGCCTCCCCGTCACCGTCCTGTCCGGCTTCCTCGGCGCCGGCAAGACCACCTTGCTCAATCGCGTGCTGCGCAACCGCGACGGCCGCCGCGTGGCGGTGATCGTCAACGACATGAGCGAGATCAATATCGATGCGGCGCTGATCCGCGACGGCGGCGCCGCGCTCAGCCGCACCGAGGAAACCCTGGTCGAGTTCAGCAACGGCTGCATCTGCTGCACGCTGCGCGAGGACCTGCGCCAGGAAGTGCAGCGCCTGGCCGACAGCGGCCGCTACGATTACCTGTTGATCGAATCCACCGGCATCTCCGAGCCGATGCCGGTCGCCGCCACGTTCGCGGTGCGCGACGAACACGGCCGCAGCCTGGCCGACGTGGCGCGGCTGGACACAATGCTCACCGTGGTCGATGGAGTGAGTTTCCTGCGCGATTTCGGCTCTGCCGAACGCCTGGCCGAACGTGGCCTGCAGGCCGGCGACGATGACGATCGCGGCCTGGTCAACCTGCTGGTGGAGCAGATCGAATTCGCCGACGTGATCGTGATCGGCAAATGCGATCTGGCCACCGCGGGCACGGTGGCGCGCACGCGCGCGGTGTTGCGCGCGCTCAACCGCGACGCGCGCATCGTCGAAGCCAGCCACGGCGACGTGCCATTGGACCTGGTGCTGGATACCGGCCGTTTCGATTTCGTGCGCGCGCAGCTGGCGCCGGGCTGGATGCAGGCATTGCGCGGCGAGCACGCGCCGGAAACCGAGCAGTTCGGCATCGGCAGCTTCGTCTACCGCGCGCAGCGCCCGTTCCATCCGTTGCGTTTCGCGCGGCTGGCGCAGAACGGCCTGCGCGACGTGGTCCGCAGCAAGGGCTTTTTCTGGTTGGCCAGCCGCATGGACTGGGTCGGCGAACTGTCGATCGCCGGCGCGGCCACCCAGACCAATGCCGCCGGCTTCTGGTACGCCGCGCGCGAACGTGTCGAACAGGGATTGCTGGACACGCCGCTGCCGTTGCCGCCGCGACCGCTGCCCTACACCGAACTGGGCTGGCAGCGGCAGCACAGCGCGTGCTGGAGCGCGCCGCCGCCGCGTGCCGATGAGGTGGGCGATCCGCGCGAATACGCGGCGTTGCGCGCGCTGTGGCACCCGCTGTGGGGCGACCGCCGCCAGGAGCTGGCGGTGATCGGCGTCGACCTGGACGAGGCGCGGGTGCGCGCCGAACTTGATGCCTGCCTGCTCGACGACGCGGAACTGGGCCGCGGGCCGGCGGCCTGGCAGGCGCTGGCCGATCCGTTCCCGGTGTGGCGGCGCTGAGGGGTTGCTGCGGCTGTCGGCGTTTCTGGTTCGCTTGCCTGTTCATTGGCTAAGAACCATCCCCACACGCAGGTCCCCGCGCTTCGTTTGTCGCGGCTGAAGCCGCTCCTACAGGGGCCGGACGCCTGATGGGTGCACTGTAGGAGCGGCTTCAGCCGCGACAGAATCCATGCCCGCACATACCACCGCTAACCGCGCGCACCAACCGCGATCAGCACGATCGCCAGCAGCGCCGCCAACAGGCCCGCACGGTTCCAGGCGCTGGTCTTCTCGCCGAAGGCCAGCACGCCGAGCAGCGCGCCCAGCACGATCACGCCCAGGTTCATCGCCGCGAACACCACCGCCGGGCTGTCCGGCAGCGCCTGGTGCGCGCGCACGTAAAACGCGATGTTGCCGAAGTTGAGCGTGCCCAGCAGCAGGCCGGCGCCCACGTTGCGCCAGGCCAATGGCGCGCTGCGGCGCAGGTGCCGCCACAGTTGCACGCCGAGCAGCAGCACGAAGGCGATCGCGAAGGCGACCAGCAGCGAGGCGGCGAACGGCGTGCCGGCCTGGGCGATGCGTTTGAGCAGCACGTCGATCGCAGCGAAGCCGGCCCACACCAGCAGCAGCCAGGGCGCGGCGCGCGCTGCGCCGGCCGGCGTCGGTCCGGGCCGGTGCACGATGCCGGCGATGGCCAGCAGGCCCAGCGCCAACCCGGCCAGCTTGTAGCCGTTGGCGCGCTCGCCGAACAGCGCGAAGGCGGCAGCCAGCGACAGCAGCAGCGATAACCGCTGTGCCGCGTCGGTGCGCACGATGCCGGCCAGCGCCACCGCGCGGCCCAGCACCAGGAACAGCGCCGGCAGCAGCAGCGCCAGCCCGAGCTGCGCTGCCCACGGCGCCTGCGCGCTGCGCAGCGTGGCCAAGGGCGGATGCAGCAGCGCCGCGCACAGCAGCGCCGCCGCCAGGTAGTTCCAGGTCACGGCCTGGGCCAGGTCGATGCGCCGCTGCGGCGCCAGCTTCAGCAATGCGGAGACCAGCACGCTGCACATCACACTCAGAAGAACGAACGCCACGCGCAAGGGATCCGGTCGGGGAAGAGAACGCTGCGTGCGCCTGGCCTGCATGTGGCCTGCACCCAGCCCCGCTATTATGAGCGCATGACCTCTCCCGCTTTCCCTACCGAATCCGGCGCGTTTACGCTGGACGGCCCCGCCGGCCCGATCGAGGCCGCGGTCGATCTGCCCGATGCCGAGACGGCCGCC
The DNA here is from genome assembly GCF_014236855.1 of Xanthomonas sp. SI. NCBI lineage: Bacteria > Pseudomonadati > Pseudomonadota > Gammaproteobacteria > Lysobacterales > Lysobacteraceae > Xanthomonas > Xanthomonas sp. SI. Next base: position 4,908,890 of record NZ_CP051261.1, on the reverse strand, counting down.
TTGCCGGTCACCGCGATCGTCTGCCACCCGCTGTCCACCGAGGGCGGAACCATGCACAACAAGGTGGTGACGATGGTCGCGCGCGCGCTGCGCGAACTCGGCGTGCACGTGGTGCGCTTCAACTTCCGCAGCGTCGGCGCCTCCGCCGGCAGCTTCGACCATGGCGACGGCGAACAACAGGACCTGGCCGCGGTGGCGGAGTGGGTGCGCGCGCAACGCCCGCACGATGCGCTGTGGCTGGCCGGCTTCAGCTTCGGCGCCTACGTGTCGTTGCGCGCCAGCGCCGCGCTGCAGCCGCAGGCGCTGGTGTCGATTGCGCCGCCGGCCGGGCGCTGGGACTTCGCCGGCGTGGAACCGCCGCCGCAGTGGCTGCTGATCCAGGGCGATGCCGACGAGATCGTCGATCCGCAGGCCGTCTACGACTGGCTGGAGACGCTGGAGCAGCAGCCCGAGCTGGTGCGCATGCCCGACACCAGCCATTTCTTCCACCGCAAGCTGATCGACCTGCGCGGCGCCTTGCAGCACGGGGTCAAGGCATGGCTGCCGGCGAAGCAGGCGTGAGCGTGGTGCGTGGACGGGCGGCCGCACGGCCGCAGGCAGGGCGCTGCGCGGGCACGCGCCGATGAGCGCCGCCGCCACGCCTTCGCAACGCTACGCCGCCGGCGTGACGCGCGGCGACTGGCGCGACGACCCGGCGCAGCACGCCGCGCTGGCCGAACTGGACCGCATCCACGCCGCGATCGTGGACAGCGACCAGGACGGCTGGCTGGATCGCCTGGCCGCGTTCTGGAAGAAGCCCGAGCCGGTGCGCGGCCTGTATTTCTGGGGCGGCGTGGGCCGCGGCAAGACCTTCCTGGTCGATCTGTTCTACGACGGCCTGCCGATCGAACAGAAGTACCGCACCCACTTCCACCGTTTCATGCGCGGCGTGCACGAGCGCCTGCGCGAACACGCCGGGCAGAGCGATCCGCTGGCCAAGATCGCGCAGGAGTGGCGTACGCAATTGCGCGTGCTGGTGCTGGACGAATTCTTCGTCACCGATATCGGCGATGCGATGCTGCTGGCGCGGTTGCTGGAGCGCCTGTTCGCCGAGGGCGTGACCCTGGTCACTACCTCCAATACCGCGCCGCAGAACCTGTACCTCAACGGCCTGCAGCGCGAGAGCTTCCTGCCGGCGATCGCGCTGCTGCAGAAGTACTGCGTAGAGCTGTACGCCGAAGGCACCGAGGACTACCGCATGCGCGCGCTGACCCGCTCGCCGGTGTACCGCGCGCCGCTGGACGCGCAGTCCGACGCGTGGCTGGACGGGCGCTGGGGCGAACTCAGCGGGAATGAAGCCGCGCGCAGCGGCAACATCGTCATCGAGGCGCGCAAGATCCCGGTGCGCGGCCGCGGCAAGAGCATCGCCTGGTTCGATTTCGCCGCGCTGTGCGAAGGCCCGCGCGGACCCGCCGACTACATCGAGATCGCACGCGAGTTCAACACCGTGCTGCTCGGCGGCATCCCGCACTTCGACCGCATGAACGAAGACGCGGCGCGGCGTTTCGTCAACCTGATCGACGAACTGTACGACCGCCAGGTCAACCTGGTCTGCACCGCGCAGGATCCGCCGCCGCAGCTGTACAGCGGCGAGCGCCTGGCCGGCGCGTTCGAGCGCACCGCCTCGCGCCTGATCGAGATGCAGAGCGCCGAGTACCTGGCCACCGCGCACCGCGCCTGAGGGCGGTAGCGAGGCGATGGCCTTGGCGAGAGGGCTGCGGGCCATTTTGTCGCCATGCCTTCTTCTGGACGCCAACTTTGCGTGGACTCGGGTCCTAGCCCGCGAAGGTATGGCGCACACGGAGCGCTTGCCGCTTGCGTTCGTCGCGGCTGAAGCCGCTCCTACAGTGCACCCAGTCAGCCTGCCGCGGTTCCTGTAGGAGCGGCTTCAGCCGCGACAAACGGAGCAATCCGGCCGGCAGGCGCCGCATTTCGGTCTGGGCCGACGCTCGCAGCGGAAGAAACGGCGCACGGCGACCGGTTCGGTATGGAAAAGTGCTTGCAATTAAATAGCGCGCTATGTAAATTGCATCCATGCCGAAGAAGCGCACCCCTGCCGAGATCCCCAGCCGCGACGCGGCGCTGCAGTTGGATCAGCAGCTGTGCTTCGCGCTGTACTCGGCCAACCTGGCGATGCACAAGCTCTACCGCGGCCTGCTGAAGACGCTGGACCTGACCTATCCGCAGTACCTGGTGATGCTGGTGCTGTGGGAAGGGGATGCGCGTACGGTCGGGGCGATCGGCGAGCGCCTGTTCCTGGATTCGGCCACGCTGACGCCGCTACTGAAGCGCCTGCAGGCCAGCGGCCTGGTCACGCGCGAACGCTCGGCCGACGACGAACGCCAGGTCGTGGTGCGCCTGACCGCGGCCGGCCGCGCGTTGCGCAACAAGGCGGGCGCGGTGCCGGAGCAGGTGTTCTGCGCGGCGGCGTGCTCGCTGCAGGACCTGCGCCAGCTCAAGCAGCAACTGGAAACCTTGCGCGGCAACCTGGGCGGCGGCTGATGCCATCGCCACACAGCGGACATCGGAGCATGACGTTTCGTTAATTAAGTAGTGTGCTATTAAATAGCTGTCAATCAACCGGCGCGACGCGCCTCACCAGGAGCAACCACCATGGCCTCACCCGAAAAGATCCTCTACACCGCCCACGCCACCGCGACCGGCGGCCGCGAAGGCCGCGCCGTGTCCTCCGACAAGGCGCTGGACGTGAAGCTGTCCACTCCGCGCGAGCTGGGCGGCGCTGGCGGCGACGGCACCAATCCGGAGCAGCTGTTCGCGGCCGGCTATTCGGCCTGCTTCATCGGCGCGATGAAGGCGGTCGCGGCGCAGGACAAGCAGAAGCTGCCGGGCGAGGTCAGTATCGAAGGCAGCGTCGGCATCGGCCAGATCCCGGGCGGCTTCGGTATCGCAGTGGAGCTGCGCATCGCGGTGCCGGGCATGCCGCGCGAGGAGCTGCAGGCGCTGGTCGACAAGGCGCACCAGGTCTGCCCGTACTCCAACGCGACCCGCGGCAACATCGACGTGAATCTGGTCGTCCTCGACTGATCGATGCGGCTTGTCCTAAGACCCCGTCGCGCGACTGCGCGGCGGGGTTTTTGCTGTCTGCCATGCGGAATGGCCCGAGCCGTCATGGCGCATGCGCTGCGATGGCATCGAGAGCAATGGCCGCAGTTGGTCGGCCAAGAACGAGACGGCCTTCAAGACGCCGATCCGCGAACAATTCGAACAACGAGGCCATCCGTACTACGCGAGCGTACGGTTTTGCGATGACGTCACCATCGATCCGGTGCAAACGTAGCGGTTACTGGAATTGGGTTATCGGCAGCGCTGAACAGGCCGGCCAAGATCCGGTTCGGGTATTTCGGAGGTGAGCGAGCGCGATCGCTCTGCTTTGCACGCGCGGCGATCATTGACCATCCCACCGACCGTAGCTGCCAGCTCCGTTGTTGCTTCTGCTTTCGCTTTTGCTGTCGTCTTTGCTTTGCTTTTGATCTACCGGGTCCCCTCAGCGCGGCAGACCCGGCGGGCGAATACCCGAAGGGCGGCGCGCAGGATGCGCGACGTTTTTCGTTGGCACATGGATGTGCCATCGAAAAATGCCCGTTGGGGCTGCGGACCCGGAGCGCGTAGCGCGGAGGGCGCGCTGCGGGGTGTGCTTTCTTTTGGTTACTTTTCTTTGCACAAGCAAAGAAAAGTGACCCGCGCTAGCGGAAGCTGTTGCTCTTGCTTCAAAGCTTCAAGCTTTAAAGCTTGAAGCTCCAAAGCTCCAAGCTCCAAAGCTTCAAAATCTCAATGCCAGAGCCAAGGCAAGGGCAAAGCTTTCGCCTTGCGGCGAGTCACTTTTCTTTGCTCGCGCAAAGAAAAGTAACCAAAAGAAAGCGCGCCCTGCCTCGCGCCCTCCGCGCTGCGCGCTCCGGGTCCGCGTCCATACCGGGGATTCGCGGAAGGGGCATCCTGCCCCTGCCGCGAACGGCGCACATCCTTGTGCGCCGCCCTTCGGGTTTTTCCCCGCCATGGCCGCCGCTTCGGAAGGGAACCGGTAGGTCAAAAGCCAAAGCCAAAGCCCCAGCAACAGCCAGAGCAACAGCCAGAGCACCAGCAACGCCTCACGCGATGACGATGACAGCGCCGACGGCAGTGGCCCGGCGGTCTGGCGATAGCGATCGCATCGCCTTCGTACGAGACTTTTGCCGCACCCACAGCCACGGCGGCATTGCTGTGCTGCAGATTGAGACGGAACTGGGTCAATGTAATAGTGCGAAGACCATCACTTTTGCGTGCGCCATGCTCAGCTCCGCCTACAACGCCGATACCGTTGCCGCCTTCATTCAGGGCGCGCGCCGCCTGCTGGTCCTCACCGGCGCGGGCATGTCCGCCGAGAGCGGCGTGCCGACCTTCCGTGGCCAGGACGACAGCCTGTGGGCACGCTTCGATCCGCAGCAGCTGGCCACCGAAGAGGCGTGGCGGGCGGACCCCGCGCTGGTCTGGGGTTGGTACCGCTGGCGCATGGCGATCGTCGCCCAGGCGCAGCCGCACGCCGGACACCACGCGCTGGTGCGCCTGGCCGGACTGAAGAGCACCACCCTGGCGACCCAGAACGTGGACGACCTGCACCAGCGCGCCGGCAGCGAGGTCGCCGCGCATGTGCATGGGCGCTTGTCGGCGTTGCGCTGCGGCGACTGCAGCCAGACCTGGCACGGCCTGCTGCCGCCGATCGACGTACAGGCGCCGACCCAGCGCCTGGCGCCGCCGGTGTGCGCGGCCTGCGGCGGCGCGGTGCGTCCGGGTGTGGTGTGGTTCGGCGAGGCGCTGCCGGCCGCCGACTGGGCGCGTGCCGAGAGCGCTGCCGATGCGGCCGACCTGGTGCTGGTAATCGGCAGCTCCGGCCTGGTCTATCCGGCGGCCGGGCTGCCGCTGCGCGCCAAGGAGCGCGGCGCCTACGTGGTCGAAATCAACCCCGAGCCCAGTGGCCTGTCCTCGCGCGCCGACCTGCACTGGCGCGACAGTGCGGCGGTGGCCTTGCCGCTGTTGTTGCAGCGCTGGCCGGCGGGCTGAGGCCAGGCGCAGGCGATCCGCGCCGGCAAGCGATCAGCGCAACGAGCGCAGGAACGCGTCCACCGCGTCGGTATAGGCCGAGGGCAGGCCCAGGTCGTGGTTGATCTCGGCGTGGCTGCGGTCCTGCGGCAGCACCTCGACGCGAATCCGCCGCGCCGTCGCCTTGTCGGCCAGGTGCCGGGCCTGCGCGCAGGCGTCGGCGCGGCGGCTGGAACACACCGCCAGCAGCGGCGGCGCGGCGCTGCCCATCTGGTGATACGGCGAGGCGGCGATCCAGTCGCTGCGCTGGCTGCCGAAGGCGCGGTCGTACAGCGGCAGGTGCCGCGCCTGCATCACCTGCTCCACGTCCATTGCGGCGCTGTCCAGCGCCACGGTGGCCAGCGGCGCGTGCGCGCCGGCCTGCGCCAGCAGCGTCGGCGACAGGTCCAGCAGAGCCACCAGGTGCGCGCCGGCCGAGTGCCCCATCAACACCATCCTCGCGCCATCGGCGCCCCAGCCTGCGGCCAGCGCCTGCACCTTGGCCACCGCGAGGGCGACATCGCCGGCCTGTTGCAGCGGCGTGGCCTGCGGCAGCAGGCGGTAGTTCACCGACACCAGCGCGTAGCCCTGCGGCAACCAGTGCGCGACCTTGTTGGCGGCGACGCCGGGATTGTCCTTGTCGCCGTTCGCCCAGCCGCCGCCGTGCACCATCACGATCAGCGGCGCGTTGCGCGCATTGACGGGCAGGTAGACATCGAAACGTTGCGCTGGATCGGCGCCGTAGGCGACATCGCGCAGCACGCGCGCTCCCTCAGGCAACGGCGCGCGCGGCGCGGTGGCCGACTGCGCCAGACGCTCGCGCAGCCGTTCGCGCAGGCGGCCATCCTGCGCATGCAGCGCTGCGGCGTGCAGCGCGGTCAGCAGCAGGGTTACACCGAGCAAGATGCGGGCGAACGAGGTCATGAGCGGAGTCCTTGGAGGGCGCAGGCGTGGGCGGGGAGGGTGGCGCGATGCGTTGCCGATGCGATTGCGGCGCGCGCTGCGGCAGTGGTCGGTGCGGCGCGCATGGCGGCCGGCGTCGCCAGGGCGCCGGCGCTCATGCCTCGCGCACCCGCAGGGTCGCGCGCAGCCCGTGCGGGGCGGCGTTGTCCAGGCGCAGTTCGCCGTGGTGCTGGCGGGCGACGCGCTCGACGATCGCCAAGCCCAATCCGCTGCCGCCGTGGCCGCCGTGCACGAAAGGTTGCTGCGCGCTTGCGGCCAGTGCCGGATCCAGCCCAGGGCCGTGGTCGCGCACCTCGATGCGCCAGCCATCGCCGTCGCGCGCCAGGCGCAACTGGAACGGTGCGGCGCCGTGGCGCTCGGCATTGCCGATCAGGTTGCCGAGCGCGCGCTGCAGCGCCATCGGCTTGGCGTACAGCGGCGCCTGCTCCGGCAGTTCGACCTCCCAGGCCGCGCGCGTCGCACCCAGCGCATGCCTGCACAGTTCGGACAGGTCCAGTGGCGCGCTGGCTTCGTCGCGGCCGTCGCGGGCATAGGCGATGAACTGCGCCAGGATCGCGTCGATCTCGCCGATGTCGCGCTCCATGCCGTCGCGCAGCTCCGGCTCCACCTGCGGCAGCAGCGCGAGCGCGTATTGCAGGCGGGTCAGCGGCGTGCGCACGTCGTGCGAGATGCCGGCCAGCAGCAAACTGCGCTCGGCTGCGGCGTTGCGGACGTCGGCACTGGCATCGGCCAGGGCGCGCGCCAGGTCGTTCACCTCGCGCGGGCCGCCGCCAGCGATCGGCACGGCGCCGTCGCCACGTACGATATGCGGCGCCGCCAGGGCCAGTTGCCGCAGTGGCAGCACCAGGCGCCGTGCGAAATAGGCCGCGGCCAGCCAGACCAGCAGCGCGCAGGCGGCCAGCAATGCCACCGAGAAGCGGCGCACGCCATGGCCGCGGCGTTCGCCGGAGAACGCCACCCACAGCGGATCGGGCGTGGCCAGCTTGAGCCACATCGCACCGTCTTCGCCGCGGCGCAGTTCCCGCCCCGGGCCGAGCTGACCGGCGGCGCGCCGTTGCACTTCGTCGGCCAGCACGCCGGCGCGCTTGGCGGCCGGCGGCGGATCGTGCCGGACCTGCAGCCCGGCCTCGTGCAGGGCCGGCTCCAACGCCGCGGCCGATGGCGAGCGCTGCAGCGCCTCGGCGACATTGGCGAACCCGTCCAGCGTGCGCAGCAGCTGTTGCGCGGCAGGACGCAGTGCCAGTTCGCGGCCGAGCAGCAGCGCCATCAGGCCGGCGCCGGCCAGTACCAGCGCGATCACCAGCGCCAGTTGCCCGAACAGGCTACGCGGCCAGCCATCGCCGGTGCGGCGGATGCGGCTCATGGCGCGGCCTGCGGCGGCACGTAGACGTAGCCGATGCCCCACACGGTCTGGATCAGCCGCGGCGTGCGCGCGTCGTCTTCGAGCAACTTGCGCAATCGCGCCACGGTGACGTCAATGCTGCGCGCGAAGGCGTCGTGTTCGCGGCCGTGCGCCAGGCTCATCAGGCGGTCGCGGCTGAGCGGCTGCTGCGGATGCCGCAGCAGCACCGACAGCACCGCGAACTCGGCGGTGGTCAGTTTCAACGGCTGTCCGTCGCGGCTGAGTTCGCGCCGGCCCAGGTGCAGGCGGAAGCGGCCGAAGCCGATCTCGCCGCCGTCCGGCTGCGGTGCGCCGGCGCCGGCCGGTCCGGTACGGCGCAGCACCGCGCGGATCCGTGCCAGCAGCTCGCGCGGGTTGACCGGCTTGGGCAGGTAGTCGTCGGCGCCGATCTCCAGGCCGACGATGCGGTCGATCTCGTCGCCCTTGGCGGTGAGCATCACGATCGGCGTGGTGTCGCCCTGGCCGCGCAGGCGCCGGCAGATCTCCAGGCCGTTCTCGCCTGGCAGCATCAGGTCCAGCACCACCAGGTCGTAATGGCCGCGCGCCAGCGCCTGCTGCAACTGGGCGCCGTCGGCCACCGCCTTCACCGAAAAGTCCTGGCTTTCCAGATAGCGGCGCAGCAGTTCGCGCAGACGTTCGTCGTCGTCGACCAGGAGCAGGCGGGCAGGGGCGTCGTTCATGACCGCCACTATCGGCTGCGCCACGGTCGCCGGGCAACGCCCGCCGCCCGGATTGTGTAAGCGGATGTTTCCGACGCCGCCGGCGGAAACATCCGCTGGCCAGAACGCAACACCTTGCGCCTGCGCGCGGCCTACCGTGTCTCCACCGCAGCGCCCGCGCTGCTCCACGGAGAACGACGATGACCTTCTCGCTACGCAATTCGCTGCTGCTGCTCGTCCTGGCCATGGGTGGCCTGACCACCCTGGCGGCGCCCGAGGCGCAGGCGCGCGAACGCACCCGTACCCGCACCGCCAGCCACGTGGACGGTGCCCGCAGTGCCGCGGTGAACGCCAGCGCCAGCGGCGCCCACGGCAGCCGCACGCGTGCGCGGCAATGGCAGGCCGATGGCCAGGGCAACGCGGCGGGCAGCAGCGGCGCGACCGCCAGCGGCGCCAACGGCGGCTCCGCCACGCGCCAGGGCAGCTTCTACCGCAACGCCGACGGCAGCGCCGGCCGCCAGGGCAGCGCCAGCGTCACCACGGCCAACGGCGGCAGCGCCAGCAGCAGCGGCAGCATCGCCAAGAACGCCGATGGCAGCGTCGCCGGCAGCCGCCAGACCAGCGCTACCGGCGCCAATGGCGGCAGCTACCAGGGCTCGACCACGCTGGCCGACGGCAGCGTCAGCCACACCGGCACCTGCAGCAACGCCGCCGGCGAGGTCGTGGCCTGCCGCCCGTAGCCGGCTGCCCGGGCATGGCGATCACGCGCCCGCGGCGGCCAGTCCACCGCGGGTGCGATCGCCCACGTCGCCATTTTCCGTCCATCCTTTATTCGGGAACCGTCATGAAGACCGCCATTGCCCATGGGCTGCTGTGCAGCCTGTTGTTGGCCGGCACCGCCGCCGCACAGACCGCGCCGAGCGCCGCACAGAAGCAGAAACTGCAGCAAAAGCTCGAGACCGCCGACGCCAACGGCGACGGCCTGATCAGCCGCAGCGAAGCCGACGCGGCGCTGCCGCGCCTCGCCAAGCGTTTCGACGCGCTGGACCGCAACCACGACGGCCAACTGTCGGCGGACGAACTGCGCGCGGCCGTGCAGCAGGCCAAGCAGCAGGCCGGACAGCGCGCGCGCTGAGCAGGCACGGCGGCGGTATCGCCTGTAATCCGAGTCCCCGCAGCGGTAGGCACCGCTCGCGTTCCATGGGCGCGAGCCGCGCGCGGTTGCCGTTCGTCCGCCCCCGGGGTGGCGGTTGCCCGCGCTCCGCGCAGTTGGCGCAGATCGGCGCGCACCGCCATGCACAGGCAGTCGTCGGCGGGCTCGCCGAGGCCCTTGCGGCATGGGCGCTCCAGCCGTTTCCAGGCCCGATTCGGCGCCCCGCTGCGGGGATTTGCGGCGTCGCCACGGCAAACGGTTGTCCCGCTTGGCTTTTCGAATTTATGACTACATTTAGCGTTGACGAGGCCCGGGGACCCCACTATCTTGTGGTGGTCGGTTCCAGTAGCCACCAGGCTGCGGGATCAAAAGGGAAGCCGGTGCGGCGCGCGAGCGCTCAGGCCGGCGCTGCCCCGCAGCGGTAATTGGGAACGAACCCGTCACCCGCACTGAGGCGCCCTGCCTTGGGAAGCGACGGGCTAGGAAACCGGCCATCGGCCGTCGCCCATAAGCCCGAAGACCTGCCGACAGCCGCGCGATGCACACAGCGCGGCGCCGACCGTTGAATCTCCGGGGGGAGATGGTCGGTGAAGCGTTGACCGCCCGCAGGCTCGCGCCTGCGCCGTCGCGGTCTCTGCGACACCGCGTCTCCACCCTGCTGATCCGGTCGGAGCGTTGCCTGCGAGGGTCGGGCAGCCAGGTGCACCACGCTTGGAGACCTTCATGAGCCAGACCCACAGCCTGCCGGCCGCAGCCCCCCTCGACACCGCCGATGTCGACCCCACGCCTGCCGCCGCCGCTGCCGCGCAGCCCGATGCGACCGCCAGCGAGCCGAGCAACGACCAGCGCGCCGTGACCTGGATCGTCAAGGACGGCGGCAACCGCCGCATGGCTTTCGACCGCTCGCGCCTGCAGCGCACCCTGGACCGGATCCATGCCGAGTTCCCGCAGTTGGACGTGGCCGACTACGAGCGCAAGGCGTTCGCCTTCGTCGAGAAGAAGGAAAGCCTGTCGGCCGACGAGATGGTCGACTACCTGATCCGTGAGGCCGAGTCGCGCGTGGACATCGCCACGCCGGAGTGGGAGTACTTCGCCGCGCGCCTGTACCTGCATCGCCTGTACAAGCGCGCCAGCAAGAACCGCTTCTACGATGCCGGCGAGAAGTACGGCTCCTACGTCGGCCTGCAGGAAAGCCTGGCCGACCGCGGCGTGTACTCGATCGACATCCTCAAGAACTACTCCAAGGACGAACTGGCCGAAGCCGGCAAGATGATCGACCCGGAGCGCGACAAGCTGTTCGCCTACAACGGCCTGTACCTGCTGGCCACGCGCTACCTGGCCACCGACAACTCGCGCAAGGTCTACGAACTGCCGCAGGAGCGCTGGCTGACCATCGCGCTGTACCTGATGCAGGACGAAAAGCCACGCGAACGCCGCATGCAACTGGTCGGCGAGGCCTACTGGGCGCTGTCCAACCTGTTCATGACCGTGGCCACGCCCACGCTGGCCAACGCCGGCAAGATCGGCGGGCAGCTGTCGAGCTGCTTCATCGACACCGTGGACGACAGCCTGCAGGGCATCTACGACTCCAACACCGACGTGGCGCGCGTGTCCAAGCACGGCGGCGGCGTCGGCGCCTACCTGGGCTACGTGCGTTCGTCCGGCTCGGCGATCCGCGGGGTCAAGAATTCCAGCGGCGGCGTGGTGCCGTGGATCAAGCAGCTCAACAACACCGCGGTGTCGGTGGACCAGCTCGGCCAGCGCAAGGGCGCCATCGCCGTGTACCTGGACATCTGGCACCGCGACATCGAGGCGTTCCTGGACCTGCGCCTGAACAACGGCGACCAGCGCCTGCGCGCGCACGACGTGTTCACCGCGGTGTGCGTGCCGGACATCTTCATGGAAGCGGTGGAGCGCCGCGGCGAGTGGTACCTGTTCGACCCGCACGAGGTGAAGGAGGTCAAGGGCTGGTACCTGCAGGACTTCTTCGACGAAAAGCGCGGCGAAGGCACGTTCCGCGCCAAGTACGAGGAAGTGGTCGCCGACGAGCGCATCGGCCGCAAGGTGGTCAAGGCCATCGACATGCTCAAGCGGATCATGGTCAGCCAGCTGGAGACCGGCAACCCGTTCATGTTCTATCGCGACGAAGTCAATCGCATGAACCCGAACAAGCACCAGGGCATGGTCTATTCCAGCAACCTGTGCACCGAGATCCTGCAGAACATGAGCCCGACCCGGGTCATCCAGGAGATGATCAGCGGCGACCAGATCGTGACCACCAAGCAGGCCGGCGACTTCGTCGTGTGCAACCTGTCCTCGGTGAACCTGGGCCGCGCGGTCACCGCGCAGCCGGACCTGCTGTCGCCGGACGTGCTGGAGCGGCTGATCCGGGTGCAGGTGCGCATGCTCGACAACGTCATCGACCTCAACGACCTGCCGGTACCGCAGGCCACGATCACCAACCAGAAGTACCGCGCGATCGGCCTGGGCACCTTCGGCTGGCACCACCTGCTGGCGCAGAAGGGCATCGAGTGGAACTCCAGGCAGGCCGAGGACTACTGCGACGAGCTGTACGAGCGCATCAACTACCTGACCATCCAGGCGAGCCTGGCGCTGGCCAAGGAGAAGGGCGCGTACAAGGTGTTCAAGGGCAGCGACTGGCAGAACGGCGAGTACTTCAGCAAGCGCGGCTACGACAGCGCGCAGTGGCAGGAACTGGCCGCGCAGGTCAGCATCAACGGCGTGCGCAACGCGTGGATGATCGCGGTGGCGCCGAACATGAGCACCGCGCAGATCGCCGGCTCCACCGCCTCGATCGACCCGATCTACAGCGCGTTCTACTACGAAGAGAAGAAGGACTTCCGCCGTCCGGTGGTGGCCCCGGGCCTGACCGTGGACACCTATCCGTACTACGAGAAGGGCGCCTACCGGGTCGACCAGTTCGCCAGCGTGCGCCAGAACGCGCGCCGCCAGCGCCACGTCGACCAGTCGATCAGCTTCAACTTCTACGTGCCCAGCACCATCCGCGCCAGCACCCTGCTCGACCTGCACATGACCGCGTGGAAGGAAGGCCTGAAGACCACCTACTACGTGCGCTCCAACGACATCGACATCAGCGAATGCGAGTGGTGCTCGAGCTGATCGCCACCCCGTAGCGGTGCCTGTGCGCGCATGGCTCCCCCCTGGGAACGCCATGCGCGCGGTGCGCCGCTCCCGCATCGCCGCGCCGCTTGCCGGCGCGCTTCACCCCACTACCGAATCCGACCATGGCCATCGCGCTCGACCGCATCAAAATCCTCGAACCGATGCATCCCAACCGCTCCACCGGGATCATCAACGGCACCACCAGCGGCATCCTCAACTGGAACGACATCCCGTACCCGTCGTTCTATCGCGCGTACAAGGAGCTGTCGACCAACTTCTGGATCCCCGACGAGGTGGACATGAAGGGCGACGCCAAGCAGTACGGCGAGCTGTCGGCGCGCGAGAAGAACGCCTACGACTCGATCATCGGCCTGCTGGCCACGCTTGATTCGCCGCAGACGCGCTTCATCTACAACGTCGCCGAATACATCACCGACCCGGCCGCGCACGCCAACGCGGCGATCATCGGCCAGCAGGAAGTGATCCACAACGAGAGCTACTCCTACGTGCTGGCCTCCATCGCCGGGCTGGCCGACCAGAACCGCGTGTTCGAGATTGCGCGTACGCACCCGACCATCATCGCGCGCAACCAGCCGATCATGCAGGCCTACGACGACTTCATGCGCGACAAGACCGCAGAGACCCTGCTGCGTTCGCTGATCCAGTCCTCGATCCTGGAAGGCATCAACTTCTATTCCGGGTTCGCGTATTTCTACAACCTGGTGCGGCAGAACCGCATGACCGGCACCGGCAAGATCATCAGCTTCATCAACCGCGACGAACTAGCGCATACCAAGTTCATCAGCGAGCTGATCCGCGCCATCATCGGCGAGAACGCCGAGCTGCAGACCAACGAGCTGACCGACTACGTGCACCAGGCGTTCGAGCACGCGATCCGGCTGGAGACCGAGTGGTCGGCCGAAGTGCTGGACGGCATCGAGGGCATCGACGTGGACGAGATGATCCAGTACGTGAAGTACCGCGCCAACAAGATGTCCGGCATGCTCGGCATCGAGAAGCTGTACACCGACGCCAGCGACAACGTGATGCCGTGGATCAAGGCCTACGCGGACAACTTCACCGAGACCAAGACCGACTTCTTCGAGATGCGCAACGCCAGCTACAAGAAGACCAACTCGGACAACGGTTTCGACGATCTCTGAGGGGCCGGGATTAGTGATTGGGGATTCGGGATTGGTAAAAGCCGTGCCGAACCTCTCTTTCCCAAACACCGATCTCCTGTCTCCACTCATTGACTCTGAGAAGCAGCGGTCCGGGAATGTGTGAGGCGTGATTTGGTCGCGGTCACGCCGAGTCCGCTTTTACGAATCCCCGCTTTCCCACAGCCGAATGGCTGGTCATCCCGAATCCCCAATCCCCGCCTCATGCGCATCCTGCTCGCCTACGCCTCGCTCAGCGGCAACACCCGCGACGTCGCCCGCCGCGTGCATGCGCAGTGCGAGGCGGCCGGGCACCAGGTGACCTGGATCCATACCGACCTGCAGACCCTGCACGGCGCGCTCGGCGACGCCGCGCGCGCGGCGGACTTCGATCTGCACCTGCTCGGCAGCTGGAGCGACAACGCCGGGCGCACCCCGGCGGAGATGAAACGCTACATCGCCGAGCTGGTCGAGGCGGCGGGCAAGGATGTGGAGGTCGCCGCGTTCGGCACCGGCGAGACGCAGTGGGGACTGGAGTACTACTGCGGCGCGGTCAGGCGCATCGCGCGTTTCTTCGGCAGCGCCTACCCGTTGCTGGAGATCGAGCAGATGCCGCACGGCGACCGCGACAACGCCGCGATCGACGCCTGGTGCGCGCAGGTGCTGGCGCTGCGTGCCGCGCGTGCGCTGCCGGCCGGCGCCGCGCCTGTGGCCGAGGTGGCTGCTGCCGAATCCGCGTCCGCCAGCGCGTCCGGGTTCGCCTCGATGGCGTTGCCGCTGCACGGCAGCGGTTGACGCTGCATTTCGCCCATTCGTTTTTTCCGGCATTGCCGGCGTCGCAACTTCCCACGCCGGGCTTCTTCCGACATCAGACAAGGTCCCGCTCCATGTTCACCACCATCACCGTTGCCACCGCCGAACAGTTCGCCGACGCCATCGCCGCGCATCCGCGCGTGCTGGCCGATTTCAACAAGGACAACTGCCCCGGCTGCCGCATGCTCGACAAGTCGCTGGAGCGCTTCGCCGAGGGCGACAGCGCGCAGGGCGTGACCTTGCTGAAGGTGAAGATGGAAGACGTGGGCGAAGAGTTCTTCCGCGCGCAGGGCCTGCGCCAGACGCCGACGTTGATGCTGTTCCGCCAGGGCGAGGAAGTGGCGCGGGTGCCGGGCTTCGTGCCGCCGGCGAAGATCGACGAAGCGGTGCGCGCGCACCTGGGTTGAGCGCTCGCGGCAAGGCTCTTCTGTAGGAGCGGCTTCAGCCGCGACAGGTTCTACCCGGAGGTCCTGTCGCGGCTGAAGCCGCTCCTACAGGAGCACGTCCGCGTGAACATCCCATACGCTGCGCGCCGTGCTTGACCTCAACCACGCTTGAGGTCGTCCAATAGCGGCTCCCGCACAAGGAGCCACCATGCGCATCGCCCAACTGAGCCTGCCCGTCAGCGATCCCGCGGCCAGCGCCGCCTTCTATCGCGATGTCCTGCAACTCCCGGTCGCGGCCACGCAGGTGCGCATCGGCTGGAGCCTGCTGGATCTGGTGGCCGCCAATGCCGCGGTCGGCAGCGTGCATCTGGCGTTCAATATCCCCGCGGCCCGCTTCGACGCCGCTTGCGCCTGGCTGTCCCGGCGCGTGCCGTTGCTGCGCGATCCACTGGGCGAATCGTACTTCGCGCTCGACGCGGCGTGGCAATCGCAGTCGGTGTATTTCGCCGGGCCCGACGGCGCGGTACTGGAACTGATCGCGCGCAAGCCGTTGCCGGCGCACGCCATCGCCGACGGCGCATTCTCCGCATCCGAGCTGCTGTGCATCAGCGAGATCGGATTGCCCAGTGCGCAGGTGCCGGCGGTCGCCGCAGCGGCGCAGCAGCGCATGGGGCTGCCGCCGTTCATGCCGGTATCCGACGCGTTCGCGCCGCTCGGCGATCACGAAGGCCTGTTGATCGTGGTCGATGCGCAGCGGCGCTGGTTCCCCGAGCAACGCCAGCTGCCGTTCGCGCATGGCGTGCGGGTGGTCGTCGAAGGCGTGCACGGCGGGCAGGTGTTGCGCGATGCGGCGGGATGGGAAGTGGTGTCGCAATGAGGCAGTGCGCCCACGCTTCCCTGTAGGAGCGGCTTCAGCCGCGACAGATTCCTGCCGCAGGTCATGTCGCGGCTGAAGCCGCTCCTACAGGTGGAGCGAAATCTGCAGCTACCTGCGCTTCCCCGCCGCATGCGCCTGCGCCAGCTGCCACAGATGACGCACCACCGGCAGCGCCTGCGCGGTGGCCGGCAGCGCCGCCAGCGCCAGCCGTGCCATCGGGACGCGGCCTTCGATCTCCAGGTAGCGTACGCCGGGCAATTGCACCTGGGTCGTCGAGGCCGGCACCACCGAAACGCCGAGTTCGGCGGCGACCAGGTTCACGATCGACGACATCTGCGGCGCTTCCTGCTTGATCTGCAATTCGAAACCGGACTGGCGGCAGGCCTCGAGGATCTCGTCGTACAGGCTGGTGCCGAAGCTGCGCGGGAACAGGATGAACGGTTCGCCTGCCAGCGCCGACAGCGGCGCGCGCCGGCGCTTGGCCAGGTGGTGCGCGGCCGGCACCGCGATCTTCATCGGCTCGTCGGGAAACTTCAGCAACTGCAGTTCGGGCGGCGTGACCACGCTGTAGCGGATGAAGGCCGCATCCAGGCGCCCCTGCACCAGCGCGGCGAGCAGGCCGGCGGTGTTGGTTTCCTCCAGCGCCAGCGCCACCGCCGGCCAGGCGCGGCGGAAGTTGCGCACCAGCGTCGGCACGATCGGGTTGAACGCAGCCGAGGCGGTGAAGCCCAGCCGCAGCACGCCGCTCTCGCCGCGCGCGGCACGGCGGGCGGCGTCGCCGGCGCGTTCCAGGTCCGCGAGCACGCGTTTGGCCTCGACCCGGAACGCGCGGCCGGCCTCGGTGAGGTCCGCGCCGCGCGAGGTGCGCACGAACAGCGGCGTGCCCAGTTCCTGTTCCAGCGCGCGGATCTGCTGGCTCAGCGGCGGCTGCTGGATGCCCAGCTGCGCCGCGGCGCGGGTGAAGTGGCCGGCCTCGGCGACGGCCAGGAAATAGCGCAGGTGGCGCAGTTCCATGTCATATCCAGAAGATATGAAGAATGCCTGGATCATATATTGGACACCGGATCGGCGCAGGCAAATACTGGCCGCCCTCGTTCGTTGCCGTGTCGTCGTGACTATTTCCAGCCAATGCCCGTCGCTGCAGGCCGTGGACAATGCGCGGCTGTTGCGCATCCGCCTTGCCCTGTTCCTGGCCGGCTTCGCCACCTTCTCGCTGCTGTACAGCGTGCAGCCGTTGCTGCCGGCGTTCGCGCGCGAATTCGGAGTCGACGCGGCGACCAGTTCGCTGCCGCTGTCGCTGGCCACCGGCGGCCTGGCGATCGCGATCTTCTGCGCCGGCGCGGTGTCGGAGAATCTGGGCCGGCGCGGGCTGATGTTCGTGTCGATCGCGTTGGCGGCGCTGCTGAATTTGGTCGCCGCGTGCCTGCCGCACTGGGGCGCGCTGGTCGTGGTGCGCGCGCTGTCCGGCGTCGCCCTGGGCGGGGTGCCGGCGGTGGCGATGGTGTATCTGGCCGAGGAAGTGCCGGCGACCAAGCTCGGCGCGGCCACCGGTCTGTACGTGGCCGGCAACGCATTCGGCGGCATGGTCGGGCGCATCGGCATGAGCGTGCTCACCGATCATTTCGACTGGCGTACCGCGCTGGCGGCGGTCTCGGCGATCGACCTGCTGGCCGCGGTCGGCTTCGTGCTGCTGCTGCCGCCCTCGCGGCATTTCGTGCGCCGCCGCGGCATCAACCTGCGCTTCCATCTGCAGGCCTGGGGCGGGCATCTGCGCGACCGCTACCTGCCGTGGCTGTTCGCGATCCCGTTCCTGGCGATGGGCGTGTTCGTCAGCGTCTACAACTACGCCGGCTTCCGCCTGGGCGGGCCGGAATTCGGGCTCAGCCAGAGCCAGCTCGGCATGATCTTCAGCGCCTACGTGTTCGGCATCGTGTCCTCGTCGGTGGCCGGCGCCGCGTCGGACCGCTTCGGCCGCGGCCCGGTGGTGCTGGCCGGCATCGCGGTAGCGGCGCTCGGCGTGGCGCTGACCATCGCGCACGTGCTGGCGGTGGTCATCGCCGGCATCGTGCTGCTGACCATCGGCTTCTTCATCGCGCACTCGGCGGCCAGCGCCTGGGTCGGCCGCCTCGGCGGGCGCAACAAGGGCCATGCCGCGTCGCTGTACCTGCTCGCCTATTACAGCGGCGCCAGCCTGATCGGTTCGCTCAGCGGCGCGGCCTGGCAGCACGGCGGCTGGAACGCGCTGGCAGGCTGCTGCCTGTTGTTGCTGGGCATCGCCCTGGTGGCCGCGCAGGTCTTGCGCCGCGGCGCCGACGACAGCCGTCCGTACGGCCGCTTCGGTCCGCATCCGCCGCGCGGCGAATAGGCGGCCGGGGAATAGAGAATAGGGAAAGGGGAATGGGTTAGAACAGAGCAAAGGCGATTGCCCGTGCTTTTCGATTCCCGATTCCCGTTTCCCCACTCCCGGCTTCACCGGCGTATCACTGCACCGAGTAACTCACCGACAGGGTCACGTTGGCATAGCCGCCTGTGCCGCCGAGCGCGCGGATGAAGTAGCTGCCGGTCGCCGGCAGTGCCGTCTGCACGTTCTGCGTGGTGCCGTTGCGCACCGAGGTGTAGTCGGCATCGCTGCCGTCCGCACTGGGCGCGCGCGTGGCACGCACGTAGAGCTTGAGCTGGCCGCTGCCGCCCAGCGTGCGGATCTGCAGGTTGCGCGCGTTGAGCGGCACGTCCAGGCGGTACAACTGGCCCTGGCCGGCAGCGGCGGACAGCTTGCCCAGCGTGCCGCGGTCGACATTGATGGCCTTGCCTTCCTCGCCGCCGCCATCGGCGCCTGCGGCACGCGCCACGGCCTTGGCCGCGTTGAGGATGCCGACACCCAGTGGCAGCACCGGCTTGACCGGGAACTGATTGGAGGTCTGGGCCAGGATGTCGCGCATCTGCGTCGGCGACGGCACCGGGCGATTGGCGTTGAGCGCGGCGCTGATCGCCAGCGCGACCACGCCGGCGACGTGCGGCGACGCCATCGACGTGCCGGCGTAGCCGGCATAGATCGATTGATCGGGGCCGTGCGTGCCGTTATTGAGGGTGGACCAGATCAGGCCGGTGCGGACCGAGCCGGAGCCGCTGGACGCGTCGTTGGCATAGACGCCGCCGCCCGGCGCCGACAGGGTGATGCTGTTGCCGTAGTTGGAATAGTAGGCACGGCCGCCGGTGATGCCGGTGGCGGCCACGTTGATCACGCCCGGGCAACTGGCCGGGCTGAATCCGGCGGCGTCGGCGTTGCTGTTGCCGGCAGCCACCACCACCACGCTGCCACGCCCGATCGCGCTGGCGATGGCGTTGGCGGTGACCGCATCCTGCTCGCAGGATCCGCCGCCGCCCAGGCTCATGTTGATGACCTCGGCCGGGTTCGCATTGTCCGGCACGCCGTCGATGTGGCCGCCCGATGCCCAGACGATGGCGTCGGCGATGTCGGCGGTGGTGCCGCCGCAGTGGCCGAGCGCGCGGATCGGCAGGATCCTGGCGTCCGGGGCGATGCCGACCATGCCCACGCCGTTGTTGGTGCGCATGGCGATGGTGCCCGCCACGTGGGTGCCATGCCAACTGCTGTCGGACTGCTCGCCCGGCTGCGCGCAGCCGCCGTTGGCCGCCAGGTACTTGTCGTCGGTGGTCCAGTCGCCGGTGTCCCAGCCGCCGGCCGCGCGCCCGTTGCTGGCCCGGCCCGACACCAGCGCGTCGCTGATGAAGTCGTAGCCGGCGCTGGCCAGCGAGGTGTCCAGATCCGGGTGCGCGGTGATGCCGGTGTCGATCACCGCCACCACCACGCCCTGGCCGGTCCCGTACTGCCAGGCCGGCAGCAGGTCGATGCCGCCGCGATTGGCGTAGCCGGTGGTGTCCGGCGCCAGCGTTTCCAGGTGGCCGTCCGGCGTGCGCAGGTGCCACTGCACCACGTAGCCTGGATCGTTGGGCGCGGCGACGGCCGTGGCGCTGGCCTGCGCGGTGCTGCGCACCGGCTTGAGCAGCAGGTTCGGCTCCACGTGCGCCACCGCCGGATCGGCCTTGAGGCTGGCCATCAGCGTCTCCAGCTGCGACTGGCTCAGGCGGCGGTCGGGCCGGACCAGATCGGCGCCGATCCCGAGCCGGCGCACCCGGCTCAGCGCCGGCGCGCTCTGCCGGTAGGTGCTCGACCACATGTTGGCGGCGCTCGGCGCGGCCATGATCTGCTTCAGCTTGACGGCGGCGGCGTTCGCATCGCGGCGCTCGCTGCTGCCGTCGCGGTAGGTGACGATCAGGCCGTCGTAGAGCTTGGACTGGCCGGGCGCGGCGGTCTCCAGGACGGAGAAGCGCGGGGCGGACTGCGCGTGCGCGCTGGAGGCCAGCGCCACGCCCAACGACAGCGCCAGCAGGGTGCGGGGAAACGAGGAAATGTCGGTCATGTCTGGATCTCTACGGAAGGTCGGAAGGAGGCGGCGGCAGTGCGGCGAGGCGTGGCATCACCAACTGAAGCCGGCACCGGCGGAGACGCTCTTCTCGTTGCCGGAGAACGCGCCGCCAAGCGAGACGCTGGCGCGGTTGCCGATCGCGCGCTGGTAGCCCACCGCCAGCGCGTTCTCGCCGCCCTGCGAGCCGACACCGACGCCGACCCGATTGGCGCCGCCCAGGCCGGAGGTGTTCGTCGCCATGCCGGCATAGGCCGCGCTGACCGCGCCCATCCGGTCGATGCGCCGGTCCATGTCCTGGAAGCGGTGGTCGGTGTCGGTGCGCAGCTTGGTCAGGTTGTCGTCCCAGCCGGCCATGCGGCTATCGGTGTAGGCATTGGCGCTGCGCAGCGTGGCGCTGTCGCCGGCCTGCATCTGGCCGACATTGGCTGCATCGGTGGCGGCGCTGCCGGCCGCCACGTTGCTGATCTGGCGCTCGTTGCCGGCGCTGCCCACCGAGACCGTATTGGCGCGGGTGGCGCTAGAGCCGCGGCCCAGCGCCACGGCGTTGTCGGCCGAGACCGAGGCGCCCTGGCCCAGCGCGGTGCCGGAGGCGGCGGTGACGGTGGCGCTTTCGCCGACCGCCACCGCGTTGGTGGCGTTGGCGCTGATGCTGGCGTTGGCGCCGACCGCGGTGCTGCCGTCGGCATTGACCCGGGCATTGCCGCCCAGCGCGGTGTCGTTGGGACCGTAGGCGAGGGCATTGGCGCCCATCGCAGTGCCGTTGTGGCCGTTGGCGGTGGCATCGGCGCCGACCGCCACGGCATTGGTGCCGGCGCCGACGCTGGGTCCGCCGCTGCTGCCGCTGCCGATGGCCACGCCACCGCCGCCGCCCTGCGCAAGGCTGCCGACGCGGGTGTCCAGCGTCGATAGCGCACCGTCCAGCGCCGACAGCGCCGAACCGACGCTGCCGTAGGTCTTGCCCTGGATCAGGTAGGCGCTGCCGCTGAGCGTGCCGTCGTTGCCGACCACGCTGCCGGCGCCGAGCGCGGTGGCGATGCTGCGCAGCTGCAGCACGTTGACCGCATCGGTGTCGGCGGTGCCGGCGGCGACATAGGTCAGCTGGCGCAGCGCGCCATCGCTGCCGAAGGCCACCGTGTTGTCGCGGCCGGCGACCGCGCCGGCGCCGATCGCCACGCTGTTGGCGCCGGTCGCGGCGCTGTTGTAGCCCAGCGCGACGCTGCCGGCGGTCAGCGCGGTGGCGCCGCTGCCGAGCGCGGTCGCGCCGGCCGCGTTGGCGCTGGCGATGGCACCGAAGGCGCTGGCGTCCTCGCCATCGGCGAAGGCCTGCGCGCCGATCGCGGCGGCATTGTTGCTGGTGGCCACCGATTGGGCGCCCAGCGCCAGGCTGTAGGTCGCGTCGGCATGGCTGTCGAAGCCCAGCGCGGTGCCGTAGTCGGACAGCGCCCAGCTGCCGGCGCCGATGGTCACCGCGCCCAGGCCGTTGGACTGGGTCGGGATGCCGGCGTTGCTGGCGCCGATCGCCACGCTCTGCTGGCCGGACGAGGAGGAGCTGTCGCCGATGGCGATGCCGCCGGCACCGCTGGCCATGGCGCCGTAGCCCATGGCCACCCCGAAGAAGCCCGAGGCCACGCTGTAGCCGCCGTTGGCGATCGCGCCGACGCCGCTGGCGTTGGCGGCATAGCCGAAGGCGCTGGCCTGTTCGGCCGCGGCAACGGCCGAGGTGCCGGCGGCGGTGGCGTAGTCGGCGGTGGCCGCGGACGTGGCGCCGATCGCCGTGGCGCTGGCGCCGCTGGCGCTGGTGTTCCAGCCCAGCGCGCTGGCGTTGGCGGCGCTGGCGGTGGCGGCGGTGCCGAGCGCCAGCGCACCGAAGCCGGTGCTCTGCGCGCCGGCCGCATCGCCGTAGGTGCTGCCGAAGAAGCTGCCGCCGATCGCGATCGCCGACGTGCCGCTGGCCACCGCACCGTCGCCCATCGCGATGGCGGCGGCGTCGGAGGCCACGCTGTGGTGGCCGATGGCGATGGCGAAGGCGCCAGACGCGTCGGCGCGTGCGCCCATCGCCACGGCACGCAGGCCGGCGGCGGTGGCGAAGTCGCTGCCGTCGTTCAGGCCCTCGGCCATGAAGTAACCCGTGGTGTTCTGGCTGCCGGGCTGCACCGGCGCGGAGGGATCCGTGTCGTCGGAGGGCTGCGCATCGCCGCTGTTCGCTGCTGCCGTGGTCGCGGTCGTGGTCGTGGCTGGCTGGGCGGCAGGCGTGGCGGCTGCGGGCGCATCGGCCGCGCTGGCGGCCAACGGCGCCGCCGCCAGCAGCAACGCGACCGTCAGCAGGCTGTAAGGAGCGTGCGACAGAGTGGACGAGGGGCGTGTGCGGCGCGAGCGAACGAGCGTGTGCTTAACGGGCATGAGCGGTTCCGTGGAAGCGCTGGGACGATGGTCCCGGCAATGGGTTTAGCCCCGATTAAGGCGGCAAGCCCGGTCGCCTTCAATGCCGGTAAATTCACCTCAACCTCACGGTAGACTCACCGACATGGGAGTCTGGGTGCGACGCATGCCACAAAAACCGCTGATCCGGCTGTGGCGCCGGTATTGGGCATGGCTGCGGCGCATCCCCATTACCGATCCGGTCGACCGCGGTAACGCGCCTGCGCTGCAGGTGCTGTTCCTGTTCCTCGGCTGCGAGATCCCGCTCAACAAGCTCTACCACCTGCTGACCGCTCCGCAGATCCAGATGACCACCGGCCAGCTGGCGGTGGACGTGGGCACCGACGCGGCGATGTCGGTGGCCGCCTGGGCCGGGGTGTGGATGATCCGCCGCGGCCTGCTGCAACAGGCCGCCGCCGCGTTCATCGCGGTGGTGCTGTGTTCGGCGGTGGCCGCCAACCTGGCCTTCGGTTACCAGGTGCAGGCCTTCGATCCCTTCCCGATGATGATGTTGACCCTGGCCGCACTGGTGATCGGGCGGCGCGCGCTGTGGGTGGTGTACCTGTGCATCACGCTGATCTTCTGGGCGGGCATGGAGAGCCCGTGGGGACGCGATCCGCGCGGCACGCGCAGCCCGTTCCAGAACCTGCCGTCGCTGGCGCTGAGCTACCTGATGATCACCCTGGTGCTCGATCGCACCGTGGCCGCGTTGCGCGAGAGCCTGTGGCGCGCGCGGCGCAGCGCCGCGCGGCTGCGGGTGGAGATGCGCGAGCGCGCGCAGGCGCAACAGCGGTTGCTGCATCTGCAGAAGATCGAGCTGGTTGGGCAACTGGCCAGCGGCGTGTCGCACGACTTCAACAACGTCCTCAGCGCGATCCTCGGCTATGCCGAGCAGCGCCACTGCGTGCACGAACTGGATTTCGATCCGCCGCGCGATGCGCTGGCGCTGGCCGACGCACTGGACGGCGTGGCGCTGGCCGCGCAGCGCGGCGTGGCGATCAGCCGCAAACTGCTGAGCTTCAGCCGGCGCGAAGTGAGCGTGCCCGAGCGCTTCGACGCCGGCGAGGCGCTGCACGGCATCCAGCCGATGCTGCGGCAACTGTTCGGGCCGACCGTGCGCCTGCATCTGGACCTGGCGCCGGAACCGCTGCCGCTGTTCCTGGACCGCAGCCGGCTCGATCTGACCTTGCTCAATTTCGCCGCCAATGCGCGCGATGCCATGCCCGACGGCGGCAGTTTCTCGATCTGCCTGCGCCGCGATGGCGCCTGCGCCCGCATTGAGATCGCCGATACCGGCGTGGGCATGAGTGCGGACGTGCAGCGGCAGGCGTTCGAGCCGTTCTTCACCACCAAGCCGGCCGGTCAAGGCACCGGGTTGGGGCTGGCGGTCGCCTTCGAAATGGCGCAGGAGGCGCAAGGCAGCCTGGAAGTGCGCAGCGCGCCGGGCGCGGGCACCTGCTTCGTGCTGCGCCTGCCGCTGGCGGCGCTCAGCGTTCCTGCGGCATGAACAGGTAACCCTCGCCACGCACCGCCTTTAGCGGCAGCGCGACGCCGGTACGCTCCTGCACCTTGAGCCGTAGCCGGTGCAGCAGCGCGTCCAGGCGATGCGGGTCGACCTCCAGGCCGAGGTTGCCGCCGAGCATGCCGATCAACGCGTCGCGGGTGACCAGCCGTCCGCGCGCGCTCCACAGGCTCTGCACCACCTTGCGCTCGGATCCGGTCAACGCCACCGCCTGTCCCTCCGGCGAGAACAGGCACCAGCCGTCGTCCTGCAGCTGCCATTCCTCGGCCGCGTTGGGTGCCGAGGACAGCGGACGCGACATGCGCCGCGCCACGCTGAACAACGTGGCGGCCAGGATCTCGATCTGCACCGGTTTGATCAGGTAGGAGTCCGCGCCCTGGGTCAGGCCGCGCACCAGATCCGGCTGCTCGCCGCGCCCGCTCAGGATGATGATGCCCAGCCCCGGGCGCTGCGCCTGCAACTGCTCGGTCAGGGTGAAGCCGTCGCTGTCCGGCAGGCCGATATCGAGCACGATCAGGTCGAAGCGGTGGTCGTCCAGCGCCGCCCACAGCGCCTGCGCAGTGCGCAGCGGCGTGACCTCGAAACCGTGCCGCTGCAACCCGGGCAGCAGGACCCGGTCGCGCAGCACGTCGTCGTCCTCCAGCAGCGCCACCCGCAGCGGGGCGGTGGCGGTGGCGACGATCGGCTGGCCTATCGGATCGGAAAATCTGCTCACGACGCGGAATCGGGATGGGCGGCATTCCTGCCGGAGGCATCGTGCGGCAACGAGGCTGCGCGCAGCCGATGCATCTTGCCGGTGTTCGACAGTAGCCAGTTTCTGCAGCGCTTTCAATGCGCGGCGTGCTGGGGCTGCACGCGGATTCGGCGCCGTGCGCGCCGCGTGCGTGGTCTTCACACGACAGATGCCGCAGTGCGAAGCCGGCACGCTGGCGTGCGGACGCTTGCGTTGCCGCGCCGCGAGCCCAAGATTGAATCCATCGCGTCGCTGGCGCAGCGTACGTCCACGCCGCAGCGACGCAACCGCCCAAGGACACCGCACGATGCACCAGACATTGCCGGATCATGCCCTGCCCATGCCTGCAGCGGCCGCCGCGGACGCAGCGCTGCAGGCGTTCGTCGCGCGCCACCGGCGCCTGTTCGTGCTGACCGGTGCCGGCTGCAGCACCGATTCGGGCATTCCCGACTACCGCGATGCCGCCGGCGACTGGAAGCGCGCGCAGCCGGTCACCTACCAGGCGTTCATGGGCGAGCTGGCCACGCGGCAGCGCTACTGGGCGCGCAGCCTGGTCGGCTGGCCGCGCTTCGGCCATGCCCGGCCCAACGCCACGCACGCGGCGCTGGCGCAGCTGGAAGCGCGCGGCCAGGTCGAACTGCTGCTGACCCAGAACGTGGACCGCCTGCACCAGGCCGCCGGCAGCGCAGCGGTGATCGACCTGCACGGACGCCTGGACGTGGTGCGCTGCATGGGCTGCGAGCGGCGCCTGCCGCGCGAGGACTTCCAGCAACAGTTGCTGCAGCACAACCCGCACTGGGCGACGCTGCAGGCCGGGCAGGCGCCAGACGGCGACGCCGACCTGGAGGACGTGGACTTCGCTGCCTTCGCGGTGCCGGCCTGCACGCAATGCGGCGGCGTGCTGAAGCCGGACGTGGTGTTCTTCGGCGAGAACGTGCCGCGCGAGCGCGTGGCCGCCGCCTTCGCGCACCTGCAGCAGGCCGACGCGATGCTGGTGCTGGGATCGTCGCTGATGGTGTATTCCGGCTTCCGCTTCGTGCAGGCCGCGGCGAAGGCGGGAGTGCCGATCGCCGCGGTCAACCTGGGCCGCACCCGCGGCGACGACCTGCTGAGCCTGAAGCTGGCGCAGCCCTGCGCGCAGGCGCTGGCGTTCCTGCTGCCGCGTGCGGCCGCCTAGCGGCTGCGGCCCGATCCTTTCGCTGTACTTCCGCGGTCTGGACGGCAACCGATCGAGGTCGGTAGCGTCCTGAACATAGGGGATTGTGACTGGGTTCTATTTGGCGTGATGCAATTTGCATATGCCACTTAACACAGGAATCAACCGGCCATTCGGCTTTGCCACTACGCCGTCAATCACTTCGCCGTCCTGTTTGATCGTGACGTCGGCCTGCAGGATGTCGTTGGACGAAGTATCGACTCTTTCGTAATCCGTCCATTGGTAAATCGTGTTCGTGCTTCCGTCGTACTGCGACTGCGGCTTTGTGAGGTAACTGGTGGCCCCGCCATGGAATTCCGTCATTACGATGTAACGACCGGGCTTGATTCGGGTGAACATGAATTCGCCATTGGCGTTCGTCTTGCCTGCAAGACCTGATGCAAAAGCACGCTCATCCACTTCAACTCGCACTTTTCCGCCTTTATTACGGTTGGCATCAATCAGATCGATCGCTTCCTTCAGGTAGGGAGTGTACGGGAACAGCATGATCCCCTGATTCGGCGTCGTCTGGAATTGAGCGCCGCCTACCACCGGCACTCGCCCGCAAGTGAAGCCCTTGATGGTCGAATTGCCTTCGGACTGCAGACTCATATCCGCGTCTGCAGGGCTGAATATCGCCTTGGGCCTGACAACCTTGCGGCGATCCGCGATTTTTGGCGCCGCACCGCGGTCGTTATCAGCGTCGACGACTGCAGCCTCTCGGCTAGCGGCCACCGATACCTTGGCGGCCTCGTCTGCGCTCATGCCGCCATTCAGCGCGGCCAGTAGTGGCTTGGCGAGCGAGGAATTGCGAGCGGCATTGCGTCGGCTGGCATTTGCGGGCTGTCCATTCAATTTTGCGCCATCAAAGAACGAACAGACGCTGCCTTTCGCATCGGGCGCAGTCATGCCCTTGGGTAATTCGAAGGAAATGACTGCTGCATCAGTGTCGGGCGCCACTATCATGACAATAGGAAAGCCGCGCGCGGTCGCGGACGCTTTCTGCGCGAAGACCATGGTGATGAGACCGTCTTCGAAAACGGAGGGGCCTTGGATGAGCTGAAATTTCTGGCTCTTTGCCATGGCCGCGAGATTGGCTGTCGCCGCAACCTTGTCAGTGCCGTATAGCCCAACGAAGCTCTGGTGAATAACGCCACCGTTGGAGCCGGGAGATGCGTTGTAATTTTGCTCGCATTCGCTCGCTGCGTGGGCGGTCTGCGCATAAACCAGCATCCCCAGAACTATCCCGCACGCACTATATTTAATCGCACCAAACATTGCCTTTACCATGGCATCTACATGCCCCTGTGTGAAGTTAATTAGTATTCTGGATCGGCTTCAAAATAGCAAACAGCATCACGGGTTGTCGGCGTTCAGATGAGGATGGCCATGCGGTGCGACGCCAGTGCCCCACTATTTGCGCTGCCTTTCCATTACCCAAAGCGTGTTATCAACTTGACGATCCTGCTGTCGTGGTTGAATGCAAGCGCCCGTATCCATCCGAAATTTCCGATTAAGAGTGGGCGTTAGCCTATCTGGGCTTGATGACGGAGCGGGGTGCGCAGCGCAAGTACGCGTTGCGGGCGATGTTCAATGCATTGCGCTGGATGGCGCGAGCTGGAGCACCGCGACGACTGCTGCCCAATGACGGCACGCCATGGAACGCGGTCTACCAGCAGCCACCAGCGCTGGCTGCACGCGACTACCAGCACTTGCCGGAAACCTGGCTGGCCTGCATTGTCACTGACCTGTTGAGCCTGAAGCTGGCGCAGCCC
The DNA here is from genome assembly GCF_014236855.1 of Xanthomonas sp. SI. Taxonomy (NCBI): domain Bacteria; kingdom Pseudomonadati; phylum Pseudomonadota; class Gammaproteobacteria; order Lysobacterales; family Lysobacteraceae; genus Xanthomonas; species Xanthomonas sp. SI. The sequence goes on along the minus strand of NZ_CP051261.1, from coordinate 4,881,133 downwards.
TGCGCGCAGGCGCTGGAGTTCCTGCTGCCGCGCGTGGCCGCCTAGGGCGTGTCATCAATCCCCGAGCAGCTCGCGCCACCCCGCGCATACGTGTTCCCGTCAGCGCTGGCACGGCAGCGTGCACGCGCAACAGTGGCCCTACGGGTTGGGCCTGTCAGGCCGCCAGCCGGCACCGCGCGGCTTGACCTGACCGCCAGTCAGGCGCTGCGCCACGCAGCACCGGCTGGCGACCTGACAGACCCAACGCGACCTGCTCGGGAATCGATGACACGCCCTGGCGGCTCCGGCGCCGCGCGTTCCGAATCCGCGCACGAACTGATCCATCGGCGGTGGTTGATCGGCAGCGCCGGCAGGAGTGCAATGGCAGCTTGCCCGCGGTGCAGCGGGCGTCCCCACGGAACGCCACCTTGAGCCATCTCTTCTCGCCCCTCGCCCTGGGGCCGCTGTCGTTGTCCAATCGCATCGTCATCGCGCCGATGTGCCAGTACTCGGCCGAGCATGGCCAGGCCAGCGACTGGCACACCATCCACCTCGGCCAGCTGGCGCAGTCCGGTGCCGGTTTGCTGATCCTGGAAGCCACCGCTGTGGAGCCGCGCGGGCGCATCAGCTACGCCGACCTGGGCCTGTGGGACGACGCCACCGAAGCGGCGCTGCGCGGGGTGCTGGCCTCGGTGCGGCGCTGGTCGCCGATGCCGCTGGGGATTCAGCTCGCACACGCCGGGCGCAAGGCGTCCACGAACAAGCCGTGGGAGGGCGGCGGCGCGATCGCGCCGGGGCAGCCGAACGGCTGGCAGACCGTGGCGCCGTCGGCGCTGGCCTTCGCCGAACACGGCACGCCGCCGCAGGCGCTGGACCTGGCCGGCATCGACGCCGTCGTCGCGGCCTTCGTCGCCTCGGCGCAGCGCGCCGAACGGCTGGGGTTCGAGCTGATCGAATTGCATGCCGCGCACGGCTATCTGCTGCACCAGTTCCTGTCGCCGCTGAGCAACCAGCGCGAAGACGCCTATGGCGGCAGCCTGGAGAACCGCATGCGCCTGCTGCTGCGCGTGCATGCCGCGGTGCGTGCGGCGGTGTCGGCGTCGGTCGCGGTGGGCGTGCGCCTTTCCGCCACCGACTGGGTCGAGGGCGGCTGGGACGTGGCGCAGAGCGTCGCCCTGGCGCAGGCGCTGCAGGCGCAGGGCTGCGATTACCTGCACGTGTCCAGCGGCGGCCTCGATCGCCGCCAGCAGATTCCGCTGGCGGCCGGCTACCAGGTGCCGCAGGCCGAGGCGATCCATCGCGCGGTGCGCATGCCGGTGATCGCGGTCGGCCTGATCACCGAGCCGCAGCACGCCGAGGCGATCCTCGCCGAGGGCCAGGCCGACGCGGTCGCGCTGGCCCGCGGCATCCTCTACGATCCGCGCTGGCCGTGGCACGCCGCCGCCGCGCTGGGCGCCAGGCTGAAGCCGTCGCCGCAATACCTGCGCTGCGAACCGCGTTCGGCGCGCGGCCTGTTCGACGCGTGATGCGCGCGCGCTGCGCCGCGCAGGTCGCGGCATCCACCACGAGTTGTGCAAGGAGTTGGCGATGAGCATCGGATTTCTCGGCCTGGGCACGATGGGCCAGCCCATCGCGCACAACCTGTTGCGCGCCGGGCATGCATTGACCGTGTGGAACCGCAGCGCGGCCGCGGCGCAGCCGCTGCTCGAGGCCGGCGCGCAACTGGCCGCGCAGCCGGCCGACGCGGTGCGCGGCCCGGTGCTGTTCTCGATGCTGGCAGACGATACGGCGGTGCGCGAAACCCTGCTCGACCGTGGCGCGCTCGACGCGCTGCCGGCCGGCAGCGTGCACGTCAACATGGCCACGATCTCGGTGGCGCTGGCGCGCGAGCTGAGCGCCTTGCATGCCGAGCGCGGCGTGGCCTACCTGGCGATCCCGGTGCTGGGGCGCAGCGACGTGGCCGCCGCCGGCCAGCTCAACCTGCTCGCCGCCGGCGATGCCGCGGCGCTGGCGCGGGTGCAGCCGCTGCTCGACGTGATCGGGCGCAAGACCTGGTATTTCGGCGCGGCGCCGGAGCAGGCCAATGCGGTCAAGCTGGCCGCCAACCTGTGCCTGGCCAGCGCCATCGGCACCATGGCCGAAGCGTCGGCGCTGGTGCGCGGGCATGGCGTGGACGCGGCCGATTTCCTGGGCATGCTGGTCAACACCCTGTTCGCCGCACCGGCGTACCAGAACTACGGCGGCATGATCGCCGAGCAGCGCTACAGCCCGGCCGGCTTCAAGACCACGCTGGGGCTGAAGGACGTGCGCCTGGCCTTGAACGCCGGCGAGACCCGGCACGTGCCGATGCCGCTGGCGGCGGTGCTGCGCGACCAGTTCATCGACGCGATCGCGCACGGCGACGGCGAGCTGGACTGGTCGGCGCTGGCCAAGGTCGCCGCACGCCGCGCCGGGCAGGCCTGAGCGTTCGCTGCTGCGGCGCGCGGCCGCCATCTTCAGGCGGCCTTGTCGCGGTTTGGTGCAGACTGCGTCGCCGCGCTTGAGCTGGCCGCGTGCTTGCCGCTAAGGTGCGGCGGCCTGCAAGCGCATCATAGGAGGATGCCATGAGCCCGAATTCGTCCGACCCCGGCGCCATGACGCCCATCCAGCCGCCGCGCGCCGTCGCGCGCGAGGCCGTGCTCGGTCCCGAGCATCCGGAGCATCCCGACCATCTGCTGTACGCGCAGATCCGCGAAGGCGTGCACGCGCTGGACGCCGCCTGTGGCCGCGCGCCCGACGCGATCAGCGAGCGCATGGTGGCGCGGCTGCTGCCGCTGGCCAAGGAGTACGGCTTCGACCAGGTCGATCACGTGGTGCTGAGCCGCGAGCTGGGCGAGGTGGAGCAGGGCGAGAACGTGTTCCTGGTGCGCGGCGACCTGGACGACCCGGCGCATCTGCGTGCGCACATCACCACCCACGAGGCGGTGGGCATGTCCGTGGAAGACTCGCTGGCGCGGCTGGAGAAGGTCAACCGCCGCCTGGCGCTGCGCCTGCGTCCGGAGTGAGTGCGGCCTGGCGCGCAGGCGAGGCCGCCTGCTGCCAGCATGCGGATGCCGCACTTCGGAGGAACGGCTTCAGCCGCGACGAGCGAAGCGATGCATTTTCCTTCGCGGCAAAGCGTCGGGACTGAAGTCCCTCCCACAGTGCACCCGGCTGGCCCACCGCAAGTCCCCTGTGGGGGCGGTTTCAGCCGCGACCGGCGAAGCGATGCACTTTCCTTGGCGGTAAAGCGTCGGGACTGAAGTCCCTCCCACAGTGCACCCCGCTGGCCTGCCGCAACTCCCTGTAGGAGCGGCTTCAGCCGCGACAGGCTTTACCGATAGATCCTGTCGCGGCTGAAGCCGCTCCTACAGACGGCAAGACCCCGGCAATGCCGCTGCGGCATCCCACAGCCAATGTCCTGGCAACATCCGCAGCCCACCATCCCGAGTCCCGAATTCTCCTATCATTGCGCGGATGCGCCCCGACTACATCCTGACCCTGTCCTGCCCGGACCGTACCGGCATCGTCTACCGCGTCAGCGGCCTGCTGTTCGAGCACGGCTGCAACATCCTCGACGCGCAACAGTTCGGCGACGAGGAGAGCGGTCGCTTCTTCCTGCGCGTGCATTTCGACGTGCCCGCCGACGGCATCGTCGCGGCGGTGAAGGTGCAACTGGCGCCGCTCGCCGCCGACTACGCGATGGACTGGCAACTGCACGACGCGCGGCGCCGCGCGCGTCTGCTGGTGCTGGTCAGTAAGCAGGGCCATTGCCTCAACGATCTGCTGTTTCGCGCGCACAGCCGTCAGCTGCGCGTGGACATCGCCGCGGTGGCCTCCAATCACGACGATTTCGCCGCACTGGCGCGTTCTTACGACGTGCCGTTCCACCACCTGCCGGTCGGTGCCGACAACCGCGCCGAACAGGAAGCGCAATTGCTGGCGCTGGTGGAGCGCGAGCGCATCGACCTGGTGGTGCTGGCGCGCTACATGCAGATCCTGTCGCCGACGCTGTGCGCCGCGCTGGCCGGACGCGCGATCAACATCCATCACAGCTTCCTCCCCAGCTTCAAGGGCGCGCAGCCGTACCACCAGGCGCACGCGCGCGGGGTCAAGATCATCGGCGCCACCGCGCACTACGTCACCGGCGATCTCGACGAAGGCCCGATCATCGAACAGGACGTGGCCCGCGTGGACCACGCGATGACTCCGCGCGACCTGGTGCGCCTGGGCAGCGATACCGAATCGCAAGTCCTGGCCCGCGCGGTGCGCCGCCATGTCGAGCATCGCATTTTGCTCAACGGGCATCGCACTGTGGTGTTTCGGTGAGGCCGGGATTTGTAATTCGGGATTAGGGATTCGCAAAATCAAGAGCGTGAGCACGGCTGGCTCCGGGTGTTCCAATTCACGATTCGCAATTCGAATAATGCCTGTCGCGGCTGAAGCCGCTCCTACAAAAAAAGCGGCATCGAATCGGACCTGCGCCAGCCGCAGCATCGGTGCATGGAGACCTAGACGCTGCACCGACCCTGCAGGCCCGGTGCAGCCGCTTTTACCAATCCCAAATCCCAAATCTCCAATCCCCGCCCTTCAACGCGCCGCGTTGGCGTTCATCGTCGCGTTGCGGCTGGCATCCAGGTATTGCGCCGGATCGCGCATGCCGGTGGTGTGGCACTGGCCGGTGGTGTGGCCGCGGTTGACCCCGCCCGGCAGTTGCGCGTTGACCTGCTCGACCACGCCGTCCTCCGGGTCGTCCAGCACCAGGTCCGAGGCCGCGTTGCAGTAGTCGTTGGTGTACCAGTTGGTCTTGGCGAAGGAGGTGGTGTAGTAGTTGACCAGCGCCCGCGCCGAGGTCGGGATGCCGGCCAGCCAGGCCTTGGCGCCGTCGTAGGTCATGTCGCTGTTGCTGCCGCAGCCCACGCCGAACCACGAGCCCACCGTGGCCAGGATGCCGGACAGGTTGGTGCCCTGGTAGGGCGTGCCGACCGACTGCATGACGCGTCCGCCGCTGGCATTGTCCAGCCCGCTCCAGTAGTAGCTGTACAGGTGCAGCGCGGCCATGCCCCCCTGGCTGTGCGCCACCGTGCCGAACGAATTCCATTGGCTGCCGAACTGCCCCAGCAGTTGCGCGAACTGGTCGTTGCTGCGGTTCTGGTTGGCGTCCAGGAAGGTCGAGGCGTTGCTGAACTGCGCCGCCGGCCACACCCCGCCGGAGCAATAGCCGTGCACCAGTACCAAGCGCGATCCGGTCGCTTGCGCTTGCGCATCGGTCGCCGCGCGCTGCAGCGTCGCCGGGCGCTCGCCCATGCGCATGCTGGCGTCGATCGCGCCGCCGCGCGCCACGCTGCTGCGGCGCAGTGCCGGCAGGGTCAGCGCCAGCGTGTCGCGCGTGGCCAGCGGCACGAAATGGTCCGGGTCCTCGATGCGCAGATTGCGCAGCGTGAACGGCGCACGTGCGCCGGCACGCACGATCCAGCGTTCGTCCACGCTCAGCGGCAGGCGTCCGTTGTGCGGCGCGAGCATGCCGCCGAGCCAGGCCACCGGCACCGCGCTGCCATCGCGACCGGTGCCCCACAGTTCGCCGAGCACGCGATAGTGCGCCGGCGCCTGGCCGCTGGCGCTGACCGGGATCGGCAGCGCCAGGCGGGTGCCGTCCTGTGCGCTGGCGCTCACCGCGTCGGCGGCGATGCGCAAGCTGGTATCGAGCACCGGCAGCACGTGTTCGCTGGTGCGCACGAAGGCCTGGCCGGCCGCGTCCTCGCCGTGCACCACCACCTGCGCGAGATAGCTGCCCGGCGCCTTCGCCGGGAAATCGCCGGCATAGATGCCGTCGCCGGCGGCGCCGTCGCCATGGCGGCCGTCGTCGGCCATCGGCCACTGGGTCACCGTGCCGTCGGGCGCGGTGACGCGCAATTGCGCGTCGCGGATGCGTCCGGCATTGCTGGCGAGCGCGGTGGCGCCGTGGCTGTCGCTGCCGCCGAGCAGCGCGGTCAGGCCGATGCGCTGGCCGCTGTGCAGTTGCCGGCGGTCGCTGGGATAGGACGCCAGCTGGGTGCGCGCATCGCCTTCCATCAACAGGTAGCCGCGTTGCGCGGCGCTGCCGTCGGCGCGCAGGGTCAGCGTCCAGCTGCCGTTGGCCGCCCTGTCCACGCGGTACTCGCGGGCCGGTAGTGCGGTGTCGCCGCTGCCCAGGCGAGTGGCGACCGCGTTCGGCACGATGGCGGCGCTGGCGCGAGCGTTCGCCGCGCCGGGCGCGTGCAACTGCGGTTGCCAGTCGTGCGTGCCGGACAGCAGCACGAAGCGCAGCTTGCCGTTTTCCACCGGCAGCGTCGCCTGCCATTGCGCCGCTTCGCCGCTGCGTGCGGAAGCGAATTCCACCGGCAGCAACGCGCTCTTGGACAGGATCGCGGCCTCGGCCGGCGCCGGCGCGCGCATCTGCGCGAATTCCTCGGGAGGGCCGGCCAACTGTTTGGGAACCAGATCGGCCGCCTGCGCGAGCAATGGCGACAGCAGCAGCGTGGACAGCAGGGACAACTTCGGTAGCGTCGGCATGGCGGCTCTCTCCTTGAACAATGCGAAGCCAGGCAGTACGGCGATCGCGATCGCACGCCTGCGCAGCGGATGCAGCGCCCCCTCGCCGCGACGTGACTGCGTTATACCCCGCCCAGATGACAGTTCCACGGTGCACTGCAGCACCGGCGTGGCCATGCGCCGCGGCGATCCAGTGCAGCCGCCGCGTGAATGGGCTAGTGTCTGCGTTGGGGCGGCATGGCGATGCCGATGGCAATACTGGAGTAGCCAGGGGGATATCCAGATGCTGCGCAATGCGGTGCTTTTCTCCGTTTTCTTCGCCGGGCTGGCGCCCGTCGCGGTCCTCGCGCAAGCGCCTGTGCCGACGCGCACGGCGTTCGCGTTCTGCAGCGTGACCGACACCGGCGGGGTGCCGGCAAAGGTCTGGGCCTCGCCGGTCGTCGAGATTGCTTATCAGGACGACGCCAGCGGCTGGCTGCGGCGCAGCAACGAGCTAGCCAGTGATTTCCTACAGCATGTGGGCAGCCTCGGCGGGGCGGGAACCAAGGACTGCATGCTCGGCCCAGGGCGCGAGGAAGCGCTGGCGCAGCGCGAGCAGCAACGCGCGATATGGAGCAAGCGCCTGTACCTGATGAAGGTGGGCAGCTGGCGCGACGTGGACTGGACGCCGCCGCCGTGGGATGCCGCCGCCAAGCCGTCGGCGCAGATCACGCGCTATTTCTACTGCTACGCGACCCAGGTCGACATTCCCGATCGCAGCGACCTGGCGCACACCGTCGCCACTCAGATCTTCGCCATGCCGAGCGGCGCCGATCCGACGGCGGTCTATGCGCAGAGCGCGGCGTATGCCGAGGAATTCAAGCAGACCGTGCGCGCGCACGGCCAGCCGGAGGAAGACACGACCTGCACCGCATACGACACCCAGGCCGAAGCGAGCAAGGCCAGTCGCGACTATCGCAGGCTGTTCGGCGGGTTCAACACCAAGTTCGCCGAAGTGGCGTGGATGCCGAGCGGCCGCGCAGCTGCAGTGGCTGCGGCGACACCGACTTCGGCGTCTGCCACGCCGATCGCGCCCACTGCGGCTGCGGCAGCAGCGCCCAGAACACTCGGCGTGCGCATCGCGCCGGTCACCGCGGAAGTGGCGCTGGCAACCGGACTTCCTTCCGCGCGCGGCGCATGGATCGTGGAGGTGATCGACGGCAGCGTCGCCATGCAGGCCGGGATCAAGCCGATGGATGTGCTGCTGGAGATCGACGGCCGGCCGGTCGGCGGCCCTCAGGACGTGCCGCCCTTGGTGGCAGGATTGCGCGCAGGCGTTCCGGTGCCGGCGCAGATATGGCGCGATCGCCGCATGCAGCAGCTGAGTCTGTTGTTCGCGAGCGGCGCTGCCGCTGCGGTGTCGGCGCAAGTGCCGGCGGCCGCTGTGCCAACGACGGAGTGAATTGCGCTCGCCTGTAGCTGCGGGTGCTTTGCCGCATGTCGGGTATTCGTCGCAGTCGCCCGCGACGTGCATCGCAGAGGGGCAGAGCAGCCTGTTTCCCGCATCGGCGCATGAACCCGGCGCTGCGCGGCGATGCACGCGAACGCGCATGCCATGCATTCTGGCGTTGCGATGCCCGGCGTGCAGCACGCCGAGCACCGTTGGCTCATCGCCTACTTACGCCGCTTGCGCCTGCTGCGCACGCAGCTGCCGCGCCGCGGCCACCATCGCTTCCAGCGCGCTGCGCGTTTCCGGCCAGCCGCGCGTCTTCAACCCGCAATCCGGATTGACCCACAGCTGCTGCGGATCCAGCACCGCGCGCGCCTTGTCCAACAGTTGCACCATCTCCTGCGTGCTGGGCACGCGCGGCGAGTGGATGTCGTACACGCCCGGGCCGATCGCGTTCGGATAGCGGAAGCGCACGAACGCATCGAGCAGCTCCATCCGCGAGCGCGAGGTCTCGATCGAGATCACGTCCGCATCCATCGCCGCCACCGCCTCGATGATGTCGTTGAACTCCGAGTAGCACATGTGGGTATGGATCTGGGTGGCGTCGCGCACGCCGGCCGCGGCGATGCGGAAGCACTGCACCGCCCAGTCCAGATACGCCTGCCAGTCGGCGCGGCGCAGCGGCAGGCCTTCGCGGATCGCCGGCTCGTCGATCTGGATCACGCCGATGCCGGCCGCCTCCAGGTCGCGCACCTCGTCGCGCAGCGCCAGCGCGATCTGCCGGCAGGTCTGCGCGCGTTCCTGGTCGTCGCGCACGAACGACCACTGCAGCACCGTCACCGGCCCGGTCAGCATGCCCTTCATCGGCTTGTCGGTCAGCGACTGCGCGTACTGGGTCCAGCGCAGCGTCATCGGTGCCGGCCGCTGCACGTCGCCGTAGATGATCGGCGGCTTCACGCAGCGCGAGCCGTAGCTCTGCACCCAGCCATGCTTGGTGAAGGCGAAACCGTCGAGCTGCTCGCCGAAGTATTCGACCATGTCGTTGCGCTCGAACTCGCCGTGCACCAGCACGTCCAGCCCGAGTTGCTCCTGCGCGCGCACGCAGCGTTCGGTCTCCGCGGCCAGGAACGCGTCGTACTCGGCATCGCCGAGCTTGCCGGCCTTGTGCTGCGCGCGTGCCTGCCGCACCTGTGCGGTCTGCGGGAACGAGCCGATCGTGGTGGTCGGGTAAGCCGGCAGCCGCAGCGCCGCCTGTTGCGCATCGCGCCGCTGCGGATACGGCGATTGCCGGCGCCCGGCATCCTCGCTCAGCGCCGCCACCCGGCGTGCGACTTCTGGGCGATGCACGCGCGCGGAGGAACGCCGCGTCGCCAGCGCGTCGCGCGCCTGCTCCAGCTCGGCCTGCGCCTGCGGCAGCTCGTGCAACGCATCGGCCAGCGTGCGCAATTCCTGCAGCTTCTGTTTGGCGAAGGCCAGCCATGCGTGCAGTTCGCGGTCCAGCGCCTTTTCCTGCTCCAGATCCACCGGCACGTGCAGCAGCGAGCACGACGGCGCCAACCACAGCCGCTCGCTGCCGACATGCCCGGCGGCGTAGCGCGCCAGGGTCAGCGCAGTGTCCAGCGGCGTGCGCCACACGTTGCGGCCGTTGACCAGCCCCGCCGACAGCACGCGCCCGGCCGGCAACGCCTGCAGCACCGCGTCCAACTGCGCCACGCCGCGCACCAGATCCACATGCAGGCCGTCCACCGGCAGCGCCGCGGCCAGTTCCAGGTTGTCGCCCAGCTCGCCGAAATACGTGGTCAGCAGCAGCTTCGGCCGCGGCGCCTGCGCCAGGAAGTCATAGGCGCGGCGATACGCCTCGCGCGCAGCCTCGTCCAGGTCCAGCACCAAGGCCGGCTCGTCGATCTGCACCCAGTTGGCGCCGGCCGCGTCGAGTTGCTGCAACAGCTCGGCGTAGGCCGGCAGCAGGCTGTCCAGCAGCGCCCAGCGATCGCTGCCGTCCACGGTCTTGGACAGCAGCAGGAAGGTCACCGGCCCGATCAGCACCGGCCGCGTGGTGATGCCCAGCGCCTTGGCTTCCAGGAACTCGGCCAACGGCTTGTCGCCGCGCAGGCGGAAGTGCTGGCGCCGCGCCAGTTCCGGCACCAGGTAGTGGTAATTGGTGTCGAACCACTTGGTCATTTCCAGCGCGTGCAGGTCCAGGCCGTTCTCCTGCGAGCCGCGCGCCATTGCGAAGTAGCCGGCCAGCGGATCGGCATCGGCCAGCGCGCGGTAGCGCTGCGGGATCGCATCGAACAGGAACGCGGTGTCGAGCATCGCGTCGTACAGGCTGAAGTCGTTGCTGGGCGGAAGATCCACCCCGGCCTCGACCTGCAGCCGCCAATGCCGCTGGCGTAGCTGCCGCGCGGTGTCTTGCAGGCTTGCCTCATCCGTTTCGCGGCGCCAGTAGCTTTCCAGCGCACGCTTGAGCTCGCGCCGCGCACCGATGCGCGGGAAGCCCAGGTTGGTCACGATCGTCATTTGCGTTTCCTCATTGCGTTCATAGGCATTGAGGAACGAAGGAACCGCGCGCCGTCCGCCCGTTCGCACGGGACGCCCGCCACGCCAGCGACCTTCGCCCCCGCGGGCGAACCGGCGCCACGCGGGCAGGCGGAAGAGCGCGGCGCGGCGCAGGGCCACGGCACGGCTTCCGGCCGCCTCCCCGCGGAGACGCCAGGTCGAATCGGAGGACGCACAGGTCCTCCGGCCGGGGCCGGTATTCGGGCTGATGGACGAGCGCACCGTGCCGGCTGCGCGCCTACTGTCCGCCGCTTCCCAGGCCGGCATGCGCCGGCCCAGTGCCATTGACGGAGGTCGTTTCCATTCACCGCTGCGGGGCAGCTCCGGAATGGGCGGACGCTTGCGGCGCCAGCCTTCACCGGATTCCCGTTTAAATCCATCCCTTCATCCGAATGAAGCGATGGATACCTTCGGCATGCGCAAGATAGGTGGTGTGGGCTGACGGGTCAAGCGCGGTGGGCGATCCGTCGCGGATGCAGGGTCAGGTATGCGGTTTGGGCTTGGCCGGGGTCTTCTTGCCCGGCGTGGCGTTGCCGTTGCCGCCGCCGCGGGGGAGCGCATCGCGTTCGCCGCCAAGGCTGCAGCTGTTCATCGGGGTCACGCTGCAGCTGCAGGATTGGGTGACGCCGATGCCGCCGCCGGTGGCCTGCATGCCGAGCACGCCCAGTGGTGCGTAGTGATGCTCGATGCCGCGCGGCGGTTGCGCCGTTGCGCTGCCGTCGGCCAGGGTCGGCCAGTCGATGCCGCCGCTGGCCACGCGCGCGGGGATCAGCCAGTAGTCGCCGCTGCGATAGTCGGCATCGGCGGCGAAGCGGATCTGCACGCCGTCCTCCAGGTCGATCCATTGCGCTTGCGCGTCCTTGGCCGCGGGGATCGGCACCGCACCGTCGACCAGTGTCACGTCGCCGTAGGCCGACTGGTCCCAGCGCCGCAGTTTGGGGTGCACGGCGTCCGTGTCCCATGCCGGCGCGCCGTCCAGCAGCAGCGCGTCGCTGTCGATGGCGTCGATCAGATACAGGGCGCCCGGCCGCGCCTGCAGGTCGTCGCGCTCGTCGCTCAATTCCACCCACTGCCCGGCAGCGAAACCGCGCGCGCTGGCCAACTGCAGGTGCTCGCCCTGCGCGGACAGGCAGGCGCTGGCGACGCTGCCGTTGTCGCGCGACCATTTGAAGGTCGGCTGCGCGCCGTTGTCGCTGCCGCGGTGGATCTCGACGCGGTACAGGTTGTTCTCGACGCCGCGGTAGGCCGCATCGGGCGCGGCCAGGCACGGGTCGTCCAGCCGCTGTCCCGGGTCCACGCGTGCGGCCAACTGTGGCAACGCGTCGCGTGCCAGCGCCTCCAGCGGTGCGGAGCAGACATCGCCGCCCTCTTCCTGCAGCGCCTCGCTAGCGCGCTGCGCGCGTTCCAGCGCGCGCTCCAGGCGCTCGCGTTCGTGCGGATCCTGGGTGTGCTCCAGCCGCTGCTTGAGCCGCGCGCTGCGTGCATCCAGTCGCTTGGGCAGCGCCGCCAGGTCCAGCGCACGCACCTGCCATACCACCTGCAGGCGGCTGCAGGTATCGGGACCGCCCAGCGCCGTCTCGCGCAGGTGTGGGTATTCGATCGCGGTGACGTGGCGCTCCCACACGTCCAGGTAGAGCCAGTAGCGCTGGTCACCGCGTTCGCGCGATTGCAGCCAGTCGCTCAGCGCGTCGCCGCTGTGCTGCTCGTCGCTTGGCTGCGGCCGGTAGTACGGCTGGTTGCCGTAGTCGCAGCCCTCGTTCTCGCACAGGATGCCGTCGACGTAGTAGCGGCCGGCATCGATGCGCAGCACCGGCGCTTCGCCGCTGGCGTCGATCTGCAGTCCGAAGCCGAGATGATCGACTGGCCCGCCGTAGGCGCCGAACAGGTCGCGGGCGAGCGTGCGCAGGTAATGCAGCAGGATCGCGCCCTGTTCGTTGGGATCGGCATCCAGGGTCACGCGGCCTTGTTGCAGCAGTACCTGGCTGAAGTGATGGCGGGGGTCGAAGCTCACCCGCGAGAAGTCGCCTTTCATGGTTGCGTCCTTTTCGAGTCAATCGGCGAAGAACAGGCCGACCGAGGTCGCGGCCGGGGTGGAGTCGTGCAGGCGCGCGCGCAGGTTGGCCTCGCGCTGCGCTGCGTACAGGTGGTGGTACACGCCCAGTTCGGCGCCGTCGTCGGCGCCGCGACGCAGTTCCTCGGCGCTGTCGCGCGACAGCCGCGCATAGCCGGGATGGCCGTAGCGGCGCGCGTCGTAGTGCGGGGTCAGGCGGCGCTGCTCGCCGGCGACGCGCGCGGCTTCCTGCACCGGTGGCAGCTGCAGGTCGCGGACCGCGGCGATGGCCTGGTCGGGCTGGCAGCGATAGCGGCGTGGAGTACGGCAGTGACGCGGTACGCGGCAGAAGCGCAGGCAACCGATCTGGCGGCGGGCGACGTTGAGGCAGTCGTTGAACAGGCTGTTCTCGGCCAGGCGCAGCGCATGCACTTCGACCAGGCCGAACACGGTGCTGCGCAGCACGGTCAGCTCGGCATGGGCGATGCCGCCGCCGCTGCCGCCGATCGCCTGGCGCTGCGGCGCGCAGGCGTCGACGATGCTGTCGCCGATGTGCAGCGGCAGCGGGTCGCTGCCGACCTCGTCCTGCTGCACCTGGATCGCGCCAACGATGCTGCGTTCGATCCGCACCCGCGCCTTGAGCCGGTGCAGTTCCAGGCTGGGCTCGGCCGGGCGCTGCGGGGCGCAATCACACTCCAGGCTCCAGCCAGGGACAAGCGTGCAGTGGCGGATGATCACCTCGGCGGCGCAGTCCGGCACCTGCGCCGCGGCCGCGGCGTGCAGGCCGGGATCGCGCGGGGCGGTGATGTGCAGCGGACGGCCGCTGACCATCACCCCGTCCAGCACGAAACGGCTGCCGGCATCGACCTCGACGGTCAGCGCGTCCGGCAGGTCGGTCTGCCAGTCGATCAGGCGGATCACCGGACGGGTGCCATCGGCCGCGCGCAGGCTCAGCGTCTGCTGCGGTTGCAGGCGGATATGCAGCGGTTCGACCCAGACGCCGCTGTGGCACAGCTCGATCGCGGCATGCCGCGGGGCGTCCTGTTGCCAACGGCGCAAGGCATCGCCGATGCGCGGCAGCGCGGTGGCTTCGCCGACGCGGTACACCACGGTGGCCTCGGCGCTGGGCGCCGGTTGCGCGTCGAAGGCGACTTCCTCGGCGCTCGCGCGCAGCTGCGGCCGCGCATATTCGCCGCCGCCAAGGTCGGCCGCGAAGCCGTAGTGGTAGCTGACGCGCACGCCCTTCTTCGGCAACTGCCCTGGTGGGAACATCAGCCGGCCGCGTTGCGGGTCCACCGCGACTTGGCCGCGCGCCGGCGTGTAGCGCCAGTCGCCCAGGTCGGCCACGCGCAGCACCGAGGCCGGCAGCGGCTGGCTGGGGTCGTGCCCGGCCCATTGCTCGGCCCAGATCGCCAGGCTGCCGGCGGGGCCGTACTCCTGGTCCAGCCGCGCGGCCAGTTCGCGGCGGCCCAGCGGCGTCGGCAGCGCCGGCTCGGCGGCGTCCGCCGCGGCGTGCGCACGCAGGTACAGCGGCGCGTCCTGGCCGAGCACGCTGAAGGTGAAGCAGTGCGCGCCGACCTGTTCGATGCAGCTGGCCGGCGTGCGCGTCACCGGGTAGCTGCGCATGCGCCACACGAACACCGCCACGTCGGGGATGTTGTGGCAGCCGGCACCGCGCGCCGAGCTGGCGCGGCGCAGGTCCACGCTGTGCGCGAAACGGTCGAACGGCGTGCCGATCCGCTCCAGTGCGCCGGCGTCGCGGAGCGGCGCGGTGCCGAGCCGCTGCAGGTGGCGGTGGTCCAGGTGCTGCGCGCGGTCGAGGGTGCGGAAGCCTTCCACCGCATGCGCCGGCCAGCCGGCCACGTCGCGGGCCAGCGTCTCCAGCAGCGCCACGGTGCCCCTGCGGCGGCGGCTGCGGATCAGGTGGGCGACGTCGCGGCGCGGGATCAGCACGCGCCGCAGCGCCGGATCGTCGCGGGTGCCGGGCACGCTGGCCGAAGCGTAGCCGAGCAGCTCGGCCAGGTACGGCACGGCCCAGTCGTCGGCGGTCTCGATGAACCAGTTGCGGTACAGCTGCGCGATATCGTCCTCGACCCGCTCGACCTGTTCGCCGATCACCCGCAGCAGCGCCTGCAGCGGATAGCCGAGTTCGGCGTCGCGGATGCGATGGATCGATGGCAGCAGCGCGTAGAGACGGTCGCGGCGGTCGTTGGGGTCGTTGCTGGCAAGGTCCATGGCAGTGCTCACGGGATCTGGTTGAGGATCAGGGTGTCGGCCACCGCGGGCGCGAAGATGGCCAGTTGCGCCGGGCGCAAATGCCCGTGCAGATAGGCGGCGCGAGCGGCTGCGACGCGCTCGGCTGGACCGCCCGGCGCGCTGCCGGGGACACTGGTGTCGTGGTCGGCCAAACCGACGATCCGGTGCACGGTGTCGGTGATGAAGTCCTGGGTCACCAGCGTGCGTGCGCCGGTGGCCGGGTCCTCGCTGCGTTCGGGCACACCGCCGAAATGGTCGACATCGACCCAGGCGACGCCGCGCACGGCCTGCATCGTGGCGATGACCTCGCACAGCAGCGCCGCCTGGCCCAGCGCGCGCGCCTCGAAGCCGAAGCGCTGCAGCAGCGCCGCGCGCAACGCTGCGGCGACCGGCTCCCAGCGATGGCCGTCGAGCAGGCGCACACGCGCCTGCAGCATCAGCGCGATGCGTTCGCGCGGCGATACCTGCAGGGCAAGCCCGGGATCGCCGAGCATGCGCAGCGCCTGCAGCAGATTCCGGTACAGATCCGATGCCGGATCGATCGGCATGTCGTCGACGCCGGCGATGGTGACGTGCACGCATTCGCGCGCGCCGTCGCTGAGGCGTACCGCGTCGGCCTTGGCGATGCCTGCGAACATGCGCACGAAATCGGCGTAGTCGCCGACCGAGACCAGGCGATCGAGCGCGACCACCGAGCGTGGCGCGTTCTCGCGGATCAGCGCCAGGCTCTCGCGGTCGGCGCCGCCGGAGGCGCGCAGCGGATTGACCACCTCCTTGACCCCGAGCGGACGTGTGACCATCAGCGCGATCTGCCCGGCCTGGACGTTGCCGCCGCGGCCCAGGCCGCTGCGGTATTCGGCGCGGACGTTCTCCACGCCGCTGGGCAGGCGCGCGCCATCGCGGCCGTTGCCGAAGATCGCCGTGGTGCGGTCGTCGTCGTCGTTGCGGGTGACGAAGACGCGCGCCTGCGCGCCGAGCCCGGCCAGGCTGTCGGCTTCGCGCCATTCGACGTCGTTGACCAGCACCTTCAGCGTGCTGCCGGCACCGGCGGCGGTCGGCGCCGGGCGCCAGGTCAGCGGTGCCTGGTGCAGTGCGAAGTGTTGCAGCGCGGCCCGGCCGTCGCCGCTGCCGAGCACTTCGCGGCGGCTCTCGCCGTGGCTGGCGGCGACCACGTTGCCGTGGATGCGCAGCGTGCCGCGGCGATAGCGGTAGGCGCAGGGCGTGGCCAGGCGCAAGGTGGTGTGCGGGCGGTCGCCGGGCAGCGAGCGGTCGTAGCCGTGGACGAGCCCGGCGATCATCAGCAGTTCGCTGGCGCGCACGCCGTCGACCCCGTCGATGTCGGCGCGCTCGCCTTCGAAGATCACCCAGCGTCCGGACGGCAGCGAGGCGTGCAGCGGACCCAGTTCGATCTCCTGGCCGGCGACGTCCTCGTCGATCGGCGCGTCCGCCGGCTGCAGCGCGGCCTTGGGCAGGAACAGCTGCGTCCTGCGCAGCGCGGCGATGTCGTGCCGCCCTTCCTTGCCGTATTCGATCTCGCGCCAATCCTGCGCGAACTCGATGCCGGTCGCCTCGGCGCTGAGCCCGTAAGCGCTGCGCGGGCCGACGAACACGTTGTCCACGCCGAGCAGGCGGCGCTGGAACGGTGCTTCGTGCTTGTCGTTGTCTTTGTCCTTGTCCTTGTCCTTGTCCTTGTCCTTGTCGCTCGGAGTCTGCGCCAGCACCGGATCGTCGTGGAGCAGGCGCGTTTCCGCACGTGCGAGGAAGCCGTTATAGCTCTCTTCGTCGGCCGCATAGGGCCATTCCGGCCATTGCGACATCGGCAGTACGTGGTCCTTCTCCGATCGCGGCTCGCGCGGCGCGCTGGCGCCGAACAGCGCCTCGCCGGGCTGCAGCACGTGCAGGCTGTGCAGGCGGCTGGCTGCGGCCGGCGGTGTGCTGCCGCGCCACGCGGCGTAGTAGCCGTCGCGCAGCGCCGGGGCGAAGTCGAGCAGCAACTGCGGTTGCAGGTCCGCGCCGCGGGCGAAGGCGTTGCCGAGCTGGCGGCGCAGCTGCAAGGCGTTGCGCGGCTGCAACTGCTGGGGCTGCAGCAGCGCGCCGACGAATCCGTCGGGCGTGGCGGTCTTGTCGTCGATGGACGCCGCGCTGTCGTCGTGCTGCTTGATCCGCTCGGCGAAGCGGTCGAGCAGGGCCGCCGCTTCGGGGTCTTCGATGCCGTTCGGGCTGGCGATCAGGTGCGGCCACTGCAGCGGCCGCACATAGCTGCCCAGGCGCAGGCTGTTGAGCAGGCGGCGGGCCTTGTCGCGGGCGATTTGGGTGCCGCTGTCGTGCTCGGCGGCGGGACCCAGCTGCGCCACCAGCTCCATCAGCAGCGGCAGTGCCGCCAGCAACGGCGCCGGCAGCGGCTGCAGCGCGATGGCGCAGCGGTCGCTGGCGAAGTCGCCGCGCACCGACTGCGCCACGCGCACCCAGGCGATGTCGTCGGTCTTGTCGCGGAAGCGGAACAGCAGCAGGTCGCCGGCCGCGACCGGCGCATCGGCGCCGCGCACGTACAGCCGGTCGAGCAAGCCCAGGGTCGCGGCGTCGATCGCCTGCGGGCGTTCGCGGCGCACCTGCAGGTCGTTCCATTCGCGCCGCGCCAGCAGCGGCTCGTCGGTTTCGAAACTCTGCGGCAGTTCGTCGGCGCCGGGGATGCTCTGCGCGCGATTGCCGGCCGCGATCTCGACCGCGTCGGCCTGGTTGTCGTCGACCCGGTAGGACAGGTGCACGCTGGCGGACACGCCCGGCCGCGGCGCATAGCCGATCAGCCGCGACAGTTCCACCAGCGAGCGTCGTTCGGTCGCGGTGCGCACATAGCCTTCGTTGGCGATGCGCTCCTGGTAGAAGGTCAGCACGTCGGCGACGCTGGCCCAGGCATAGAGCAGCGCAAGCGCCGGATCGGCCGGGTCGCGCGTGGTCAGCGCCTGCAACGGGCGCAACTGCTGCGGCGGCTGCCCAGCGACGGCGGGGACTTCGATCTCCAGCGTCGGCAGGCGCGCGCGCATCGCCGCCAGAAAGCGGCCGTGGGTGCCGGTGCGGTAGCGCAGCGCCGGCAGGCCGGGGCGGTTGTCGGCGCCTGCCACGCGCGCGTCCCCGCCGCAGCCGCAGCCGCAGGGCGTGGCGCCGCATCCGCATCCGCAGTCATGGCTGGTCATGGGAGCGATCTCCTGGAAACGGGCAAGCGGCCGCGTCGCGGCGTGGGACAGACAGATATGGACGCGTCATCGGCCGCCTCGCAGCACGATCGACAGGCGGCCGTGTTCGGGGCGGTCCGGGTCGCCGTCGAGCCGCGCGATCTCATGCGCGGCCAGGACCAGGCGGCCGTTCTCGAGCTCATGGTTGGGCGGCAGGAACAGCCGTTGCAGCCGGGTCACGCGCACGCACTCCACGCCCGCTTCGGCCATCGCCTCGGCGACGATCGTGCTGAGCAGCAGGCCTTGGCCGAAGCTGAGCCGGTCCGGATGGAACAGGCCCAGGCGGCCGTCGCCGCCGACACCGGCGCCGAAGCGCGCCAGCAGCGCCGCCTTGACCGCGCCGCGTTCGTAGCCGGGCAGCGCGCAGACCTCCAACGCCAGGTCGATCGCCACGTAGCTCGCCGCTTGCACGTGCAGGTCGTGGCCGATGCGGCGGACCCGCTGCAACCGCGCGCGCACGTCGTCGAGCAAGGCCGGCGTGGCGCCGGTAGCGCCCAACGGGTCCAGCGCCACGTCGGCTTCGTACCAGCTGCCGGTCCACACCAGTTCGCAGGCGGCGCGCTGCACGCGCGGATCGTCCTGCGCCAGGCGGGCGTAGTCGTCGGCGGTGATCGCGCGCTGCAAGGTCTTGCGGAATGTCGATGGCGCATACAGGCGCGCGTCGTCCAGCGATTCGGGCGCGCGGCCACCGCTGGCTGGCAACGGGTTGTACACGCGCAGCGAGATCCCTTCCAACTCCTGATCGCGCAGGCGCACGCGGTTGATCGCGCCGGCGCCAATGTTGCCGGCGGGGCCGTTGCCGATGCGGTAGCGGGCGGTGAAGCGGCGCCCGACCGCGGGTGCCCGGCCCAGTTCGCCATCGCCGAAGCGCAGCCGCGCGACGCCGGCGTTGTCCAGCTCCACCACCACATGCGGATCGTCGGGACCGCTGTCCAGCAGGTCCGAGACCGGCGTCCAGGCGCTGCCGGCAGCGTCGTGCAGCGACAGCTGCGGCAGCGCGCGGCGCGGATCCTGGCGCAGTGCGGCGCTGGCCGGTTGCGCGTGCGGCGCCGGTTCGCGATGGGTGAGCGGTACGCGTGCCAGCCGCCACTCGCAGCGCTGCGCCAGCGCGGCGATCTCGCCGGGCTGGCCTTCGCACAGGCAGGCGGCCTGGGTCTGGATACCGGCGACCGTGCCCAGCACTTCGTCGAGCGCGCTGTCGCCGTGATCGACCAGCAGCACGTTGCCGTGTGCGACGGACAGGCCGCGCAGGCGCGCACAGTCCGGCGCCGGGCCCAGGCGCGACAGGCACAGCGCAAACGGCAGCGCGTCGCTGGCGTCCCAGCTCACTTCGAGCAACGGCGTGGGTTGCGGCGTCGCGCCGTCGGTAGCG
The DNA here is from genome assembly GCF_014236855.1 of Xanthomonas sp. SI. Taxonomy (NCBI): domain Bacteria; kingdom Pseudomonadati; phylum Pseudomonadota; class Gammaproteobacteria; order Lysobacterales; family Lysobacteraceae; genus Xanthomonas; species Xanthomonas sp. SI. Next base: position 4,861,709 of record NZ_CP051261.1, on the reverse strand, counting down.
GGCAGCGGCCGCAGCGCATCTTCGCTGGGCTCGACCCGGGTCAGCCGCACCGGCCAGCAGCGCGTGGGATCGGCATCGGCATCGAGCCCGGCAGCGCCGCCGCGTACTTCGCGCAGCATCAGCACGTCGCCGGGGCGCAGCCGCAACGCGCGTTGTCCGTCCTGCCAGGCATCCACCAGGGTGGCGTGGGTCGCGCCGCGCGGCAGCTGGCAGCCGTCGTCGCCCCAGTCGTAGAACGCGATGCGGTTGTGCGCCGGGTACCACCGCACCTGGTCGATACCCGGGTCGAGCAGCGGCGCGAACGTTTCGCAGTCCAGCCCGGCCAGCGCCGGCAGCGCGGTCGGGCCGATCACCGACGGCACTGCGGCATCGGCGTCGATGCCGGCGACGAAACCGAGCGCGGCCGGGTCCAGGCTCAGTTCGGCACTGGTTTCCGCCACCACCCAGGCGCGCGCGTTGCAGCCTTCGTGCAGCGCGTAATCGACCAGGCGCGCATGGCGGCGCACCGAGATGCGCTGGCGGGCGGTGGCCAGGTAGGCCTCGCTGGCCACCGCATCCTGGTAGTAGCTCAGGTAATCGCCGGTGTAGGCGAGCAGTTCGGTGAGGGTGACCCCCAGATCCGGCACGTGCGCTTCGTTCCAGTCCGGCGCCACCAGCGCCAGGCGGTCCTGGATCAGGCGCCGGAAACTGGCGTAGTCCTTGGCCAGGTAGTTGAGCGCGGGCTCGGCCTCGGCCGGCGGCGTGCAATCGCGGCGCGGCGCGCAGTCCAGGTCCGACGGGCAGCCGGCCTTGAACGAGAACGTGCAGCTGGCGTAGCGCGGGTCCGCGTCGGCCACGTCGCGCAGCTGCAGTGTGTAGCGGGAATGGTCGCCGGCGCGGTCCACGCGCACGCTGAGCCAGTCGTCGCGCTCCGGATCGTCGCTGATATGCGGATCGACATCGACGATGGCGATGTCGCGGATGCGTTCGCCGCCGTCGATGCGCAGATGCGCCGGCAACGCCGGGCCATCGCTGGCGAACTCCGGCGGCAGCTTGCCGAGGAAGTAGACGAACAACGTGCACTGGTCGGCGGAGACCTCGACGAAGTCCAGGCCGACCCGGCCGGGCGCCTGGCGCACCGCGGTGCGGCGGGTGTCGTTGCAGCAGCTGATGCTCATCGTGGCGTCCTCGTCGATCACAGCGCGCGGGTGAAGCTGGCGTCCTGCTCGGTGCCGTCGCGCAGCAGGCGGTAGCCCACCTGCACGGTCACCGTGGCGTCCTGCGCGGTCACCTGCAGCGTGTGCAGGTCGATCACGTCCTGCAGCCAGCGCTGCAGCGCCGCCTGCAGGGTGAACTGCACGGTGGCTGCCAGCTCCGGGCTGTTGGCGGCGAACACCAATTGCAGCAGGCCGCTGCCGAACTCGGGCCGGTTGACGCGCTCGCCCGGCGAGGTGAACACCAGTTGTTCGATCATGTCGCGCACGTGCCGCGGATAGTCGGCTTGCGCGCTGCGGCCGCGGCCATCGGGACGGAACGGGAAGGCGAGATCCATGGCGTTCTCCTGGAAGCGTGCGCGCTACAGCGCGCGCACGCGGGCCTGCATCGCGACGATTTGCGCCGCACCTTGGGGAATCTGTTCGGCGCTCTGGCAGATGCCCGGCGCCGGCCCGGGCGCCGGCGCGAGCAACGCCGGCAGCCCCATGATCAGCAGCCGTGCGCTGGGCATGCTCCAGCGCACCGTCGCGCACGGTTGCGGCTTGCCGTTGGGCAGGGTGAACAGGCAGCCGAGCACGCCGATCGTCGGTGGCCCGGGCGGCAGCGTGGCCACCGGCTGGCCGCTGACCAGTACGCGCGGCTGGGTCGGCGCGATCTTGGCCTGGCCGGTACCGTGCTGGCAGGTCATGCCGGCGTTGACGTGGAGCAGGAATCCGGGCATTGCGCGTTCCTCCGAGGGATGGGTGCCGAGGCGCTCGCATCGGCGTGTGCGGCGCATTCGCCGCGCGGCGTGTGCCTGCGCGGCTCAGGTGATCGTCATCGCCCCCAGGTTGAAGTTGATTGCCGGGCCGATCATCGAGATCACCGCGCCCTTGCCGTTGTTGAGATAGATGCCGCTGTCGTTGACCACGATCATCGCGCCGGTGGTGCTGCGCAGGACGATGCCGCCGGTGAGCGGGGTCGGCGGCAGATCGCTGATCACCACGGTGTTCTTCAGCAGCGTCTGGAACACGATGCTGGGGTCGAGCGGATTGCTGAGCTTGGCGTCGATCGGCGGATCGGCCGGCGTGTCGAAGCGGCAGCCCAGCCACACCGGATTGTTGACGTCGCCGTGCTCGAACATCACCCACACCCCTGCGCCGGGCGGCGGCACCATGTACACGCCCATCGGCCCGGGTGGGCCGGACAGCGGCGTGCACGGCTCGGCCCAGGTCGAGGGGACGAAGGAGAGCACGTCGGCGATGGTCAGCAGCAGGCGCCCACGGAACTCGGGGTCGTTGTTGAAGGCGACGGTGCCGCGGTAGAGGCCTGGGTAGCGATTGGCGCTCATAGCGGCACCTTCTGTGCGAGCGAGATCAGGCCGTCGCGGCTGAGTTGGAAGCTCTGCTTGAACTCGCCACGCTTGATGCTGTGGGTGACACTATCCACGTAATACAGGCCGTCGTAAGCCAGCCCCGCCCCGCGCACGCCGACCAGCAGTTTGGAGCGCAGCACGTGGCCGTAGCGCAACACATCCAGCGAGCCGCTGACGGTGATCGCGTTGGCCGCACCGACCAGCAAGCGGCCGAGCATCTTCTTCAGGGTGAACGGAACCGAACGGCCGCCGATTTCCTTGGCCAGCACCATCTTCAACGGCAGGGTAGGCCGCGCGCCCAATGGCGGCTGGAAGATGTTGACCGCCGGAATCGGGATCGGCGTCGGGATCTTGCCGGTGATCGGGTCGTCGAGCGTGACCAGCATGGTCTCCTTGGCCAGCCCGTCCAGCGAGAAGCTCAGCGATTCGACATTGGTATGCGCATCCATGTTCACGCTCAGTGCCGGCTGCGGCACCGGGATGCGGATGTTCGGTCCCAGGTAGGCGATGCTCTGGCCGGGCAACGGCCCGGGTTCGACGTAGAACACGAAGCCGTTGTTGCTGGCGATCAGCTTGAGGTGCTCCAGATCGGTGCCGTTCTGCGACTCGATCTTGTTGGTCATGATCGGCTGCTCCGGGAAAAAGCCGGGAATGACGATGGGCGCCACACCCAACCACGCGTACCTGGCCAGCGTGGCGTAGGCCTGTACCGTGTCCGACATGTTCGGGTAGGGAATGCACAGCTCGATCAGGTCCATCGCCGCACTCAGGTCCTCGCCGGTGATGGTCAGCGTCGATTGCCCCGGCTCGTCGCTCGGCGCCAGTTCCTGTTGGGTCACCATGCCGTCCATCAGCACGTGCGGTTGGCCGCCTAGCGTGACCATCACGATCACCCGTGTGGCGATGGGGTCGAAGTAGCCGGCCGGCAGCAACGTGTTCAAAAGCGGCGAGGTCTTGCTCACCGCGAAGCTCAGCTGGAAACCGCTCTTGTCCTTGCCGCTGGTGATCTTGACGCTCTGCAGCGCATCCACCACCGCGCGCGGCGCCGGTACCGGCACTGCCGGTCCGATCATCAGCGTCAGCTGGATGCCCTTGAGCATGCTCATTCGCGTCCCGGTCCGGGCACGCCGTGGGGCAGGGTGATGCGCACCACCTTGCCGATCGCATCGACCAGCTCGTCCGGATGCATCGCGCCATTGGCATCGCACAACCGCCAGAACGCTTCGGCATCGCCCAGTTCGGCAGCGGCGATGTGATCCGGGCGTTCGCCTTCGACCACGCGATGCTCGTGCAGCACGCTGAAGCTCTCCACCGCAGGCAGGAAGCGGCGGCGCAGGTACGGCACCACGGTGCCGTCGTCGCGGCGCAGCATAGCGATCTCGGTCGCGTGGTAGCGGCTGCCGGGAGGAAAGTCGTAGTTGGCCATGCAGGAACTCCTCAGGGAACGCCGGAAATGCCGAACGCGCGGAAGTCACTGGCGGTGGCGCGTCCAGCCAGCCGCTCCTTGGCCTGCAGATAGCTCATGAACAGCCCGCCGCCGCGGCTGTCGAAGCCCAGATCGTCTACGCTGAGCACGCGCAGGCTCAGGCTCAACTTGGCGCGGATCGGATTGAGCGCCACGTCGAACGCCTCCTCGGTGATGCTCAGTTCGGTGATGCGCACCGGCACGATCCGGTTCGGCCCGAACACGAACACCGACAGCGGCGCCAGCGCCGGTGCGATCTCCAGCGCGCCGGACGCGGCGATCGCGTCGGCACGCAGCAGATCGATGCTGTGCGGATGGACCAGCACCTCGAGTGCGGCCAGCTGCGGATGCAGGCCGAGGGTGACAGCCGGCGCGCTTGCCGTCTCCAGTGCATCGGTGGCGTCGATCTCCGCCTCCAGCTTGATCGTCTCCACGGCGGGGCCCTTCAGCCGCATCGCCTCGCTGCGATCGCCGGATTCGGTGCCGACGCCCTTGACCTGCAGGCTGCGGGTCATGGTGTCCGGGTTGTACTGCAGGGCGATGAGGCGCAGGACGATACCGGTGGTCGCGTCCAGCAGTACCAGGCCGCCATGCAGCAGTCTGGGAGCGCGTGCGTACCCACTCATGGCCGCTGCTCCTGCGCGTTCATCTTGATTGCCGCCTCAACCGCTTTTTCGATGGCCTCCAGACCTTTGGAATCCTGCAGGCCCGCGGCCTCCGCGACGGCGCGGGCACCTTTCTTGGCGCCCGCGACGATCGCCGAGCGGATGCCCGACTTCATCTTGTCGCGCGCCAGCTTGGGCAGCCGCGCGGCGACTTTGTCGACGAGCGGATCGACGATCTCCTCGCCGATGGCGTCCATCAACGATCTCGGTCCGGCGCCCTTCGGCAACGGCGGCAGCGGCTTCCAGAAGTCCGGCGGCAGCGCCTGCGATTCTGGACGCAAGGGACCCGGCGGCGGCGCCGGCAGCAGCGTCCCGCGCCGGATTCCCAGCGGATCCAGTGAATAGGGCAACGCCGCGGTAGCGCCAGCTGGACCGGGAGGCGCGGAGACCACCGACCCCGGCCGGGTAAGTTCGGGCAGCATCGAACGCAGCGGCATTTTTTCCGGAGAGAACCGGATTTCGACCCGGCGGTTCTTCGGATGCGAGGTCCCGTCGCGGGTCGTCACCGCCTGCGGCTCGCCTTCGCCCACGCTCGATGTCTCGACCAGCGTCTCGGCAATGCCCAATTCGACCAGTGCCTGCTTTACCGCCGCGGCGCGATCCTGGCCCAATGCCAGGTTCGAGGCCTCGGCGCCGGCGGTGTCGGCATGGCCGATGACCCTGATCCTGGACAACGGATACTGCTTCAGCAGCGTGAGGATGTTGCGTACGGCCGACGCCAGTTGCGCGTGGTGCCCAGGCTTCAGCTCGGCCCGGCCGGTATCGAAAGCATCCAGCGCGGCCGACCCGGCCGCCGCCGCGAGAAACGGCGAGGCATTGTCCAGCAGAGCCTCACCGCCGCTCAGCGGGGGCAGCGTCGAACTGCGGGGCAGCGGCTGGCGTTGGATCGCGCCGCCACGGGCGGCGGTTGGCGTGGCGCGCCCGCCGGCGGTCACGATATCGGCGACCCGGTGCGCCTCGCGTTCGCTCGGATGATCCGGCGCGGCGATGCCGGTGGCGGCGGACGATGTCGGCTGTGCGACGTGGGCAAGTTCGTGCGCAAGCAGGTGCTGGCCGTGCTGCTGCGTCGGCTGATACCGCCCGGCGCCAAAAAAGATCGAATTGCCCTGTGTATAGGCCGCCGCATCGAGTCTGCGCGCAGAGACGGCGGCAGTGTGGTCGGTATGCACGCGGACGCTACTCAAGTCGCAACCCAGACGCGATTCCATATGGGCGCGCAGCACTGGCTCCAGTTGCTGCCCGCCCGGTGTCTGCGTCGCGACTCTGACGATGTCGCGTTTTGGGCGCGCGATCCCCGGCCATCGCGACATATCGCGCGTGCTCATTGCATCACCAGACGTACGGGCGTTTCCGTGTCGGCAACGAGATCGGGGAAATAGGTGTGTGGATCCGCGCCGGCCAGGAAATCGAGCGTCTTCACCATCTCCACCGGTCGTGGCGCTCGGTCGAAGCGCTTGCGGTAGGCCTCCACGATTGCCGGAAATGCTTCGGCGAATGCTGCGCGCGCATCAGCCGGACCGGCCTGGCTGCTGCCACGGTACTCGCGTGGCGGGGCGTCGCCGACCAGCAAGGCGAGACCGGTGAACGCAGGGCGTAATCGTGCTGCCTGCAGTGCCGCCGCGAAAGCCTCGAGCAGTTCGTCTGCAGATAACGCGGGCTGGCCGGCGTCGCGACGGCGGGCCAGTAGCGTGCGCAGGGAGGCTTTGATCCGATCGGCGGGTTCGTCGCCGAGGATATCGTCTTCGTCATCCCACCAGGACATGTGCGTGCTCCTTCATGGACAGTAACCCTTCGCCTTCACCGCAGGATCGGCCTTAATCGCCTCCACCACCGCTTTCATGTGGCTATCGTTGGTGATCTCGTTGCGCCGGTTCATCACCTTGTCCTTGCCGGAAACCTGACGCTCCAGTTCGATGTTGCGCTGCTCAAGATAGTCCGCCTGCGCTTGGGTGCCGATGCCCTCGACGATCGGCTCCAGCTTCGCTCCCTCCATGAACTCATAGAACGCCTTGTCCCGTGCGCTGAGCTTCTTTATGCCACTAGCGTCATCGGCGAGCTTGCGGCGAGCGGCCTTTTGATGCTCGAGTTCGCGCGCCTTGTCCCCGCGGGGGGCGCCGCGCACGTCCAGTTGCGTGGTTTGACCGATATAGACCTGCCCGGGGTATTTCACGTTGGTGCCGCGATAGATGACGAAGTCGCCCCCCAGGCCAATGTCCACTCCGCCGTTGTGCACCAGCACGCCGGCACCGACGTAGTAGCTGTGCAGCTCTTCGACAGTGAGGTTGAAGGTGTCGGCATCGGTGCCGACGACCTGCTCCTCATTGCCCAGCAGGCGGAGACGATGGCCGTTGAGGTCGCGCAGTTGCGCGCCGGGCATCAGCGATTCGGCGGTGCGCCAGGCCAAGTCGCTTTCGACCCAGAAACGGTGCTGGCGCGTGGCCAGGATCGTCATGCCGTCTGCGGTGAGACGACGGAAGCCCTTGGTGAGTCCACGATGCACCTGCAGCACCGGCCTGAGTCGGCGCGTCCCCGTGGCGAAGTCCCAGGCCCAGACGCGATCGCCCGGGCGCAGCTCGCTGATCGGACGCGGGCCGTCCGACGTCCACACCGGCGTGTCCGGTGCGAAGCATGGCAACGTTCCGCGGCTGTTCGGGTCGGCCTTGATGTTCTCGATCCCGATCTCGGTGTCCAGGCGCTTCAGGTCCTTGCTCACGCCTTCTTCGGATGGCAACGCATCCAACCGTTCGCGCAACTGGGTGGCGCGTTCATTGGCGGCCCGTGCCTTGTCGCGCGCCGCGTCGCGCGTGGCGTGATCCTTCGCCGCATCCCATTCCCTGATGGCGGCGTCCTTTTCGCCGACAGCTTTGCGCCGCTGTTCCAACAACTCGCTGCGACGTTGACGCAGATCCGCCAGTTCCTTCCGCTTGCCGCTTTTGCTCTCTCCGAGTTCCTGCAGGCGCTGCTTCGCCTTCTCTACCGGTGTGGCTTCAGCCTGTTTGGCTTCCGGCTTCAGCTGCGCTTCTGTCTTCGTCTCTCCTTTCGCCTCCGCCTTTGCTCCTGCTTCTGCCTTTGCTTCGCCCTTCGCTTCCGGCTTGGCTTCCGGGGTGAGGGTCTTTGCTTCGGTCGTGCCCGGGCCTTTCAGGGCGCAATGCGTGCATTCGATGCGGAGTTTCCGCAGTCCGCTGTGGGCACCGCTGATCAACTTGCCGAGCGCCATCGTGGCGAACATCGCGGCTATCTCGGCAACCATGTCCTGGATCAGTTTCGCCGCGGCATTCAAATGCGATTCCGACAGTGCGCTGACCTCACCTCGATCGTTTCTTTCGAACTTGCTCAGATGTGCGGCAGCCTGCAAAAGGCGCTGCATAGCGCCAGCAGCGAAATCGATTTCCATGACGTAGCCGGCAGCGGTCAGCAATCCCTTCAGGGCGATACCGACCGATGCCACATAGGGATTGGGTACGCGCATCAGCAGTGCTGACACCGCGTGCCCGGCGATGAAACCGATAAAGAACGGCAGCATGTCGACGAATTTCTGTTTTACCTCATGCGCCAATCCGGCCTGCACCTTTCCGTTGACAAGTTCGATGTTGTTGAAATAGACCTCGGCGCCGGCTACCGCCATGCGCATCGGATCGCCAAAGGTCTGGCGCAGCGCATTGAGCAGGGAACGCAGCCCGGGATCGGCGACATTGGCGATGTTCAGTCCCCACGCGTCCTTGGCGACCTTCGTAGCGATGAATCCTTTGTCGCGAAAGCCGACGCCGGCAAGGCCGGCCAGCGGTATGCCTGCGTCGGTGTAGAGCAACAGACCGGTACCACGCTCGACGATGCCAAGTACGCCCTGTTCGGGGAATCCCTTTCCGATCTGCAACTGGTTGTGGGTGGCTGTCGGGTTGCCGCGCGTGAATTGCTCGCACACGATCTGTATCAGGATCGAGAACCGGTCCAGTTCGCTACCGCCGACCTGCTCGAACTCGCGAAATCCTTGGCCGAACAACGCGGTGAGTACCCGGCGCATGGGCTTGCCGTCGATAATCTTTTCCAGCTCGACCTGATCCAGGCCGTCGGCGGCAGCGGCATGATCGGCAGCGGTCGGTGAACGGCCGTGGTACTGCTCCAGAATCGCCAGGTACAACTCGGCGCGTTTCGGATCGCGCATGACTGTAGCGTCGGCGCTGACCGGGACGGTCCGGTACTCATCCTGATAGCGGTCTTCGGCGACCTTGTCACCGAGCTGACCGAAGTCGCCCAGGGCCGGCATGCCTTGGCCTGGCTTGCCCTTGATCTGCGCGGTATGCGGAGTCGCATTGCTTGGCGGCATCGCCGATTCTGCGGCCGCGGCTGGCGCGGGTGCCGTGGCATCCTTGCCGCCGTCGCTGGCCGCGGGCGCTATGTCCTTACTGCCGTCGCCGCTCGGCGCGGGTTGCGCCTTAGCGGCTTCGGTTGCCCTCTTCTCGCGAGCGGCCTCCCCGGCGAGCTGGCGCAGATTCGACATTGCGTCGTAGTCGACGGTGATTTTGACCTGGCAGCCGGGATTGCCCGCCGCTTCGCCGCGCGTCGTCAGCAACCCGTAGTCCAATACAGCCGCAAACTGGCGGCTGTCTATACCGCCGAAGCGCCATTTGATCCAGTCGGTCAGCGTGCGGCGGAGGAAGCTGAGCGTGTTGTCGCCTTCCCTCCACGCACCCCAGATACGGTAGACGGGCGTATTGGCAGCAGGCGCGGCCGCCGACTTGATTGCCTCGCCGAGAGGGCGTCCTTTGACGCAGTCGCCCCCCGCTTCAGCAGGCGTATCACGGGCGATCATGCGGCTTACCCGCCCGGAACTTTGCTGAACCACATGGGCCAACTCGTGTGCCAGCAAGCGTTGGCCCGGATGGGTATCCGGCATGAATTGACCTCGCCCGAAGACGATCTGGTCGCTGACGGTGTACGCCAGAGCCCCGACCGCATCGGCGGAGTGTGCTGCCTCGGCGTCGTGATGGATGCGCACCCGGCTGAAGTCGCGTCCGAATCCCTCCTCCATCGTCTGCCTTAACGCAGGGGGCAGCGCGTTGCCCGCGCGGCCCAACACGCTGGCTACCCGGGCCGAGGCCGACGCAGCATGTGGCTGCGCGGAACTGCCTATGTCCTCAGGCGCCGAGCTTGCAGTGGATGGCATCCTTCCTGGCCCGACGATACGGTCGGCGGCGGCATCGGCCTCGCGTTCCAGCGCATCGCCGGGTTGCGACACCGCAAGATCGTCGGTGCCATGGTCGGTGCCGCTTGCGTAGCGCAGCACGCCGAGGCTTTTCTTTTTCCTGCAGGCATCACAGCTGTCGCCGGCTGCGGTGTGGTTACCGCAGGCGCATTTGCGCTGCAACAGGCCGGCCGCCACGGTGACGGGCGCGGCAGGGCGGCGAGCGATCACCGGCATGCCACGGCTCATCGATGTCCCCGCGTCGCTGAGTCGAGCATCGCTGCATAGATGCTGCGGGCGATTTCGGCGCCGAGCTTTGCAGGGTTGTCACCTGCGACGTAGTGCAGCGTTTGCGCCCGTGCGTCCGCATGCGGATCGCTGCGAAACACTTGGTGCCCGGCTCGCATCAGCTGCTGTAGTTCGGATTCCAGTGCGTGCTGCAGCAAGGTGCCCTGTGCAGGCGATAGCGCCAGCCCGTCGATGCGCAGACGTTCGATCGACAATGACGTTGGGTGAGTCGCCATCGCGATCAATTGTTCGCCGCGCACGGGCTCGGCGCCTGCATTGCGTGCCGTGGCGGCGGGCGGCGACACTGAGCGCGCTATGCGCTGCGGCATCGGTAGCGGCACGTCGTTCATCTGAACTCCACCTCGTTCACCGGCTTGTCCAATTTGCGCAGTTCGCTGCGTACCGACTGCAGCAATCGCGGCATGTCCACCGTCGCGTCGTCGCTGGCGGCGGCGAACGCGGCATTCAACGCGACGCTGTGGATGTTGCCGCCGGACAGGCCGAAGCGGGCCAGGCGGTCGTAGTCCAGCGCCTCGCGCGGCACGCCGGGAGCGAATGCGCCGCGCCACATGCGCGCGCGCTCGGCCGGGCCTGGGAATGGAAAATTGACCACGAAGCGCAGCCGGCGCATGAACGCGGTGTCCAGCGCCGCCTTCATGTTGGTGGCCAGGATCGCCAGTCCGGAGAACGCCTCCATTCGCTGCAGCAGGTAGTTGATCTCGATGTTGGCGTAGCGGTCGTGGCTGTCCTTGACCTCGCTGCGCTTGCCGAACAGCGCGTCGGCCTCGTCGAAGAACAGGATCGCGCCGCCCTGCTCGGCGGCATCGAACAGGCGCCGCAGGTTCTTCTCGGTCTCGCCGATGTACTTGCTGACCACCGACGACAGGTCGATGCGGAACAGGTGCAGGCGCAGTTCGTTGGCGATCACCTCGGCGGCCATGGTCTTGCCGGTGCCGCTCTCGCCGGCGAACAGGGCGCTGATGCCCATGCCGCGGTTCATCCGTTCGGCGTAGCCCCATTGCTGGTAGACGCGATGGCGGCCGTGTACTTGGGCGGCGATCTGGCGCAACAGCGCCGTGGCTTCCTCGCCGAGCACCAGGTCCTCCCAGCGCGCCTTCGGTTGCAGGCGTTGCGCCAGGGTGTCCAGTTGCGCCAGCGACAGGTCGCGGCAGATGTCCCAGGGATCTGCGTTGCGCGTGCGCGCTTGCGCGGCGACGGCGGCGATCTGTTCGAGATTGAGCTTGAAGTGGCCGGACAGGGTCGCCGCGTCGCGCGCTCGCGCGGCCTGCGCATCGTCTCCGGCGGTCGCGTCGGGAGCGCTTTCGCCAGTGGCGCTGCCATCCGGCCCGGCCGCGAGCGCGTCGCGCCACGCTGCATGCTGTTCGGCGGCGGTCGGCGTGGTCACCTCGAGACTGCATGCGCTGCCATCGCCGCGCAGCGGCGTATCGCGCAGGCCGACGAAGAGCAGGCCCGGCGGCCGCAGCGCGAGGTGCTGCACGGCCGCGACAGCGTCGCCGCTTGCGGCATCGGTCTGGTCGGCTTCCACGTACAGCGCGATCGGCAGCAGCAGGCTCTCGCGCAGCCACAGGCGGACGAAGATCTCCAGTTCGGCGCGCGTGGTCGGCAGCGATTCGGCCGGCACGGTATACAGATGCCGGCCCAACGCGGCGGCGGCCTGTGCCGCCACCGCGACGCGGCTGCCGCGATCGGCGCCGAGCAGTTGCACTGCGGGCGTGCTGCCTGCCGGCGCGGCCTGCACCCTGCCGAGCAGCTCCTGCACCTGTCGATGCTGGCTTGGCGCCAGCGGCAGCAACTGCGGCAGTGGCGTCGCCAGCGCGGCCAGGCGCTCGTCCAGCTGGTTCAGACCCTTGATCGCGTTGACGATGCGCTCGTCGGCGCGCAGCGCCGACGCGGTCAGCGCGGTGGCGCCGGGCTGGTTGATCTCGAGCAAGCGCAAGTGGCGCAGCGGACGCTGCGCAGAAAGCGCATCCCAGCTCGGTTGCTCGAACAGCTGCAAGGCCAGGCCGAAGCTGGGATACGCCACGCCATGCACGGCCTGCAGCAAACCGGGCAGCGCCGGGTCCAGCTCCATCGCCGCGCACAGCAGCAACACGTCGCGTTCGAACGGATTCAGGCCCAGCCGCTCGGCCAGCAGTAGCAAGGCCGGCGGCGGCTCGGTCTGCGCCGCCTGCGCGCGTGCGTCGGTGGCGCTGCCGAGCGAGGCCTGCGGCGCCGGCAACGCGATCGGCGCCGCCTCCACGCGCGGCGCATCGCCCTGCGCGGCGCGCGCGAACCAGCCGCGCGACACCGGCGCGACCGCCTGCGTCGTGCCGGGCGCCGCGGCGGCCGCCGGCAGCATCGTCTGCAACAGCAACCGCAGCCAGTGCAAGGACGCCGCCAGGTAGCGGTTGTTGTCCTCGGTCCAGCGGTCCAACTCGGAGGCGACACTTTCGCGCATGCGCTGTCCCGTGCGTCAGCCGACCACGACGGTCTGCTGGGGATCGAAATCGAAGCTGCCATCGGCGCCCGGCTGGATCGGCAGGCTGTCGACGCCGTCGATGCGCAACCGCAGCGGATAGCGACCGGCGGCGGCATCGGCAACGGTGAAATACAGGGTGGTCGGCAGGCTGGGATCGGCCGGCGTGTCGATGGCCTGTGGACTCAACTCGGCGCTGCCGAACAGCAGGCGCGCGGCGGCATGCTGCAGCGGCGTCAGCCGTGGCCGGCATTCGATGCTCACTGCCAGCGCGCCGGGCGCCGCGGCCAGCGGGGTGGCGACGATACGCGGCGCCAGCGGCAGTGCCAGCGCGCCGCTGCTGAGCGGCGTCAGTCCGGTCGGCGCATGGCGTACCCGCACTGTGTAGAAGCCGCAGCGCCACGCATCGATCGCGCCGCTGTCGCTGTCGGCGGGCAGCGTTACACGCAAGGCGCTGTCACCCTCTGCAGCGTTCGGCGCCAGTTCCACCCGTTCGCCGCTGCGCGCGTGCTCGAACACCACGATGCTGTCGGCGAGTGCCAGTTGCCGGCCGCGCAGCAGCAGCGTGTCGCCGAGCCGCGCCGCCGGCAGCAGCGTCGACCCTGCCGGTTGCACGCTGCTCAGACTCGGCGCCGCACCCGCCAGCGCGATCGGCCCGCGGTCGCCGGCGCCGCGCTTGAGTACCGGCAGGGCGCTGCTGGCCGCGGCATCGGATTCGATCAACACCACCGAGACCTGGTAGGCCATCGATGGCCGGTAGCGCGCCTGCATCGCCGTCCACAGCTTGGATAGCTCCTCGGCACCGAGGAACGACGGAGTGATCTTCAGCCATTCCACCTGGTCGGCCAGGCTCAGTGCGGACAGGTTGCCGAACGGTGGCGTCGGCGGCCCGAGCACGCTGCGCAACTGCGCGCGGCTGAGCATCGGCGTCTCGTGCAGGAACTGCATGGCGAAACCGAGCAGCGCTTCGGCGGCCAGGTCCTGCGCGCCGTAGGCGGTGAGCATGTAGTGCAGGTCCAGCGCCAGCGGCGGCTTGCCGACGCGCGCGCCGGCGCTGTCGCGCGCCGGCAGCGCATGGTTGCGCCAGCCGCTGTTCGGCGTCACCTGATACAGGAACAGGTTGAGCTGGTTGGGCTCGGTCTGGCCGGTGGCGATGCGGTCCGGCGGCAAGGCGCTGACGCCGACGCTGCCGATCGCCGACAGATCCAGGCCGAGCAGACCGGCATTGAGCAGATCCTTGAGTGCAGCGGTGACCGCGGCGATGGCCAGCGCGTTGCTCATCGGCCACCGCCATGGCGCTGTTGCAGATACGCGTCCAGGTCCAGCGCCGGCTTGCGCGCAGGCTTCGATGGAGCCGCGGTGGGCGCGGCGGCGTTGGCGCGGATCTCGACGCGGCCGATCGTCACCTGCACCGCGGGCGGCGGTGCTGCCGCGAGCGCGGCCAGTGGCGCCTGGCGCGCGGCATCGGTTGCGCGTGGCGTTGCCACCGGCATGCGCGCGTCGCGCAGTGGCGCGCGCAGTTGGGGCGGCAGCGGCAACGATGCGGCAGTCGCCGCCGTGGCGACAGTGCGTTCGGCTGCCGGTGCCGACGGCGTTGCCTGTGCCTGCTGTGGTGCGGCGAGGGGCGCTGTCGTCGCAGCGCGCGGTGGTGGCGCATTGCCCGGTGGGGTGTGCAGCCGTGCATGCGACGCCGCGGCGCTTGCTTGAGGCAGCAGCGACGCTGGCAAACGCTGCGTCGCCGCGACGACCACCGTCTCGTGCACGCGGTCGCGGCGCAGCGGCGCCGGCTCGGGCGGCGCGACGTCAGCCGGTGCCGCAGCGGCGGGTGACACGCGATCGGCGGCGGCGTGCGCGGTCGGGTGCGGCAATGTGGGCAATAGTGGTTGCGACCACGGCGCCGACGGCGAACGCTCGGTGGCAGCGGGCGCCGCAACAGGCAATACCGCCGGTCGCTGCATGGCCTGCGCTGCGGGTGCAGGCGGCATGTCGTCGGTCGTTGCGGTGCGCGGCTCGAACAGTCCCGGTCGGCGTCGGCTCAGCACCGGTACCTGGCCGCGCGCCTGCTCGACCAGATGCGCCAGGTGGGTCAGGCCGGGCCCGCTCATGCTTGCACCAGATCGAGGTAGAAGCGGCGCCGTACCGGCGCCAGCGCCAGGATGTCGCGCTCGCTCCAGGCGTAGTGGCGGGCCAGCAGATGGACGTCGGCCAGCAATTCCTGCGCCCAGTCGTCGAGTTCGTCCCATAGATAGGCCGCGATATCCAGCCGCGCCGACCAGGCATGGCTGCAGGCCGGGCAGCGCACGCCGATGCGCAGGTCCGCCTGCGGGTCGGCTGCGGCCATCGCCGCACCCAGGCGCTCGCGTAGCGCCGGCGGCAAGGTATCGGTAGCGACGGTGGCGTCGCCGTGGCGTACGTCGAGCAGGCAGCGCGCGATCAGCGCGCCGATCGCGGCGTCGGTATCGGTGTCTGCGTGCGCGGTGCGGACGATCGCGGTGAGGTCGTCGCCGCAGGGCAGGCGGAACTGCAAACGGTAGCCGTCGTGGCGCAGTTCGTGCACGGCGCGCGGCTGCGGCAGTTGGCTCGGCGCCGCGCACAGTTGCTGCACGGGAAGGGTGGTTTCCAGCGTCTCGCCGCAGGCCGGGCAGTCGCTCAGCGTCTGCAGCGTGTCGCCGAACAGCATGGCCTGCAGCTGCAACAGCCAGGCATCGCGCTCG
The DNA here is from genome assembly GCF_014236855.1 of Xanthomonas sp. SI. Classification (NCBI taxonomy): domain Bacteria; kingdom Pseudomonadati; phylum Pseudomonadota; class Gammaproteobacteria; order Lysobacterales; family Lysobacteraceae; genus Xanthomonas; species Xanthomonas sp. SI. The sequence goes on along the minus strand of NZ_CP051261.1, from coordinate 4,846,371 downwards.
CCGAGGCCGACCTGGCGCCACTGTTCCAGCGCCAGCTGCGGCCACAGCACCGCCAGCAGACCGTACGCGCGCTCGCTGGCGCACGCGCCATGCAGGCTTTCCCATGCCTGCAGCAAGGTGTCGGTCGGGGTGCGGGCGGCGCAGGCCACGGCGTTCATCGCGATGCTCAGGCCGGCTCGGTGTAGCTGGGTTCGGCCGGCTCGACCACGTCCAGGTCGCGCTCCCAGCCCTCGTTTTCCAGCTTGATGTGCTGGATCGCCACCGCGTTGGCGTTGGCGTCCAGGTCCGGCAGCGACTGGAATTCGGACACCCAGCAGCGGTACACGCGGTAGGCGATCGCCAGCTGTCCGGCCTCGTTGTAGACCTCGATGATCAGGTCCTTGCGGAAATCCTTCAGCGAGGCTTCCGCGCCCAGCCCGGCGCCGTAGTTCCATACCTTGTTCGCCCACTGCTCGAATTCCTTGTCGTGGGTCACTCCGCGCTCCAGGGTGATCGCCTCGAACTCGGTGCGCCCGGGCGATTTGCGGCTGCTGCTGGGGTCGCCGCCCTCGCGGTGCTTGACCACCTCGGTGGTGCGCTTGAGCGCGCTGACCTTGCTGACGCCGGCGACGTACTTGTTGTCCCAGCGGACCCGGAACTTGTAGTTCTTGTACGGATCGAAGCGGTAGGCATTGACGGTGAACTGGGCCATGAAGATTCTCCGGATGACGTTTGGATCGGCTCAGACGTCGATCTGGCCGGCGATCTGCTGCAGCCGCAGCACCACGAACTCCGCAGGCTTCAGCGGCGCGAACCCGACCACGACGTTGACGATGCCCAGGTTGATGTCGTTCTGCGGCGTGGTCTCCTTGTCGCAGCGCACGAAGTAGGCATCGCGCGGCGAACTGCCCTGGAACGCGCCCTGGCGGAACAGGGTGTGCATGAAGGCGCCGACGTTGAGCCGGATCTGCGCCCACAGCGGTTCGTCGTTGGGTTCGAACACCGCCCATTTCAGCCCGCGGTACAGGCTTTCCTCGATGTACAGCGCAGTGCGGCGCACCGGGATGTACTTGTATTCGTCGGCCAGCTGGTCGGCGCCGCGCAGCGTGCGCGCGCCCCACACCACGCGGCCGGCGCCCGGCAGCGCGCGCAGGCAGTTGACCCCCAGCGGATTGAGTTCGCCGTTCTCGGCATCGGTCAACGCCACCGCCAGCTGCGGCGCACCGACCAGCGTGGCGTCGAAGCCGGCCGGCGCCTTCCACACGCCGCGGTTGGCGTCGGTGCGCGCGAACACGCCGGCCACCGCGCCGCAGGCGGCGAAGGTCTCGATCTGGCCGTCGCGCAGCGGATTGGGCTGGCGCAACCGCGGGAAGAACAGCGCGGCGTTGCGGCTGCGGGTGCCGACCTGATCGGTATCCACGTCGCTGATGCCGCTGCGTGCGCTGTCCTTGTCGATCCACGGCTTGGGCGCGTCGAGCAACAGCATCGCGCGGCGCTTCTCACAGTAGGCGGCGGCCGCGGACACCAGGCCGGTATCCACATCGATGGTGTCGGTGGCGGCGCGGTAGGGCGGCAGGCACAGCAGGTTGAACAGGTCCACCTGCTCCAGCGCGTACAGGCCTTGCTTGGCGGCTTCGCCGCCGGCGGGCAGGAAGTCGGCCACGGTCAGCGGCAGGCCGTCAGACACCGCCTGGCTGGCGGCGTTGAGCACCCCGTCCAGCGCGGTGCGCGCGCTCGCCACGGCGGCGATCTCCGCGGCGGCGTCTGCGGACGGATCGCTGTTGCGCTTGCCGTCGAGCGCCTTCTGCGCCGTCAGCAATCCCTCTTCCTTGACGCTGATCGCATCGCCGCCGGCCTCGACCGCCTCGCTGCCGTCGGGAGCGCCGGCATAGCGCAGCAGCGACGAGGCGCCGCTCAGCACGCGGTCCACGCGGCGCGGGCTGTCGACCACGGTCAGGTTGAGGTAGCGCTCGCTGCGGCCGCTGGCACTGTCGCGCACGGTCAGGTTGAACAGCGCGGTGGCCGCCACCCCGAGCGACGCGGCCGCCTCGGCGGACACGTTGTCGCGATCCACGCGCACGCGCAGCGCATTGCCCCAGCGGCCAGCGTCGGCGGCGAGGAAATGCAGTTCGCCGATATCGATCGGCCGTTGCGCCGCCGCTGCGGCAGGCGGGTTGCTGTTCGCGAGCGGCGCGGGGTCGGCATGGTAAAGGCGCACGATCACCGCTTGTCCGCCGCCGTTGGCGAAGAAATCGCGTACCGCATACCCCAGCGCGGACTCGACCCACAGCCCGCCGAAACGGGTTTCGAAATCGCCGAAGCCGTTGATCACGGTAGCGGTGTTGAGCGGGCCGCGCAGCGCGCGGCCGATGAAAGCGGTGACCGAGGTGGCCACACCGGAAATGGTGCGGACCCCGCTGGCGATCTCTTCGACGTAAACGCCCGGATAGGTGAGCGCAGCTGGCATAACGGTTCTCCTTGGATCGTCGGGATTCGGTCAGTGACGCAACGTCGGCGGACGCTGCGCGGCATGCAGGGAATACAGCACGGCCCCGTCCGGCAATGCGTGCCGGTGCAGCGCGCCGGTATCGACCAGCCGGTGCAGGACCGCTTCGATCCGTGCCGACGCGGCGATGTAGCGCTGTTGCGGCAGCCACCAGGCGACGATGCCTTGCAGCGTGTCCGCCGCCTGCGGATGGTTCTGCAGGTACGACAGCAGGGTTGCCGTGATCTCGCCATCGGCATACGCCGGATCAGAGTCGGGCTCGCTCATCTCGATACTCCCACCGCGGATCGGGCGATGTGGGGAACACGAATCGCAAGAGCCGTGCCAGCGATACGGATGTGGCGGGCTCGGTCTCCGGCGTTCGCTACGAGGCGCTGCGTCATGGTGATACCCGATTGATTCCGTTTGGGAAAACCCTCGTTTCGCCGGCGCCGTGCAGGCGTGCCGCGGCGATCGGCACGATGTGCGGTAGCCGCATCGCCGGGTCGATGCAGACCCGGACCAGCACGGTGCCGGGTCGATGCGCACCCGGCGTCGGCGGTTCATTCCGGGACCGCATGGCCCCGTTCCACGCCATGCCGCTTGAGCAGCTTGCCGAGCTGCCGCCGTTCGGTACCCGACAGCAGCGCCGCGCGGCTAACGTTGCCTTCGGCATCGCGCATCAAGGCGGTCAGGTAGCAGCGTTCGAATCTGGCGATGGCGTGTTGCTTGGCCCGCGCGAAGCACAGCGGTGGCCGCGCATGCCCTTCGTCGTCGTCGCCCTTGCCGTGGAAGGTGGTGCGCGGCGGCATCGTCTCGCCCCAGATCGCCGGCTCCGCCAGCGCCAGATCGTCCATGCCGATGCGCTCGCGCTCCACGCGCATGCTCAGGCGCAGCACGATGTTGTCCAGCTCGCGGACGTTGCCGGGCCAGTCGTGGTCGCACAGCGCGAGCAGCACATCCTGCGCCCACTGCCGTGGTGGAGTGCCGAAGCGTGCCGGCGCCTGTGCCAGGAGGTAGCGTGCGAGCAGCATCACATCGCCTTCGCGATCGCGCAGCGGCGGCAACAGGACGTACAGCGGATTGAGCCGATAGAGCAGGTCGCGGCGGAACAGCCGCGTCTCCACCGCCGTGGCCAGCGATGCATTGGTCGCAGCGACGATGCGTACATCCGCGGCGCGCAGCGTGCGCTCGCCCACCGCACGGAACTCGCCGTTCTGCAGGAAGCGCAGCAGCGTGGTCTGCGCCTTCGCCGACAGCGAGTCGATCTCGTCCAGGAACAGGGTGCCGCCGCGCGCGCAGTCGACCAGCCCGGGTTCGCTGCTGTGCGCATCGGTGAAGGCGCCGCGGCGATGCCCGAACAATTCGGATTCGAGCAGGCTGTCGGTCAGCCCGCCGCAGTTGATCGGCACGAACGGTCCGAGATGGCGAGCGCTTGCATAGTGGATCTCGCGCGCGGCCAGTTCCTTGCCGGTGCCGGTTTCGCCTTCGATCAGCACCGGCGCATTGCACTGCGCATAGCGCTGCAGCAGCCGGCGCGCAGCGCACAAGGCCGCCGATTCGCCGATCATCGGATTCGCACAGCGGGACGGACCCGGCGGCGCAGCAGCGGACATCCAGTTCATCGAGAAGCTTCCTTGTCTTGCCCGCACGACGGCACTCGGCGGTGCCGCCTGGGCGCCGCGCTTGCGGATGTATCCCCTGTCATGACGCTAGACGCGGTCCGCGGCGCAAAGCGGCCACGCCCCGGCGCTCGGCGTGGACGGCACCACTTCCCGGCTCGGCCGGCAGCGGGCGGGCGCGCATGCGTTCATCCGCCGCTTCTCGGCCGCGCGCCGCCAGCGTGTAACCTAGGCAGACTCTTTGATCGACGACGGATGCCGCGCTTGCGCCGGCCCGTGTCGCCCTGTGAACCGATGCCCGCCTCGATGTCGCTGAATCCGCCCTTCGCCCCGACCCAGCACGCCGCCGCGCGCTATGCCGCCTCCCTGCGCCTGTCCGTCGCGCCGATGATGGACTGGACCGACCGCCACTGCCGCGTGTTCCACCGGCTGCTGGCGCCGTCGGCGCGGCTGTATACCGAGATGGTGCACGCCAACGCGGTGGTGCTGGGCGACCGCGCGCGGCTGCTGGGCTTCGATGCGGTCGAGCATCCGCTGGCGCTGCAGCTCGGCGGCAGCGATCCGGCGCTGCTGGCGCAGGCGGCGCGGATCGGCCAGGAGTGGGGCTACGACGAGATCAATCTCAATTGCGGCTGCCCGTCCGACCGGGTCCAGGCCGGGCGCTTCGGCGCCTGCCTGATGCGCGAGCCGGCGCTGGTCGCCGAGTGCGTGGCGGCGATGGTGCAGGCGGTGGACATCCCGGTCACGGTGAAGTGCCGGCTGGGGGTGGACCAGGACGACGACTACGCGGTGTTCCTGGCTTTCGTCGACCAGGTCGCCGCTGCCGGCTGCGGGCTGTTCGTGGTGCATGCGCGCAACGCCTGGCTGCAGGGCCTGTCGCCGAAGGAAAACCGCGAGGTGCCGCCGCTGCGCTACGACTGGGCCCACCGGCTCAAGCGCGAGCGCCCGCAGTTGCAGATCGTGCTCAACGGCGGGCTGGCCGACGTGGACACGGCGCGCGCGCAGCTGGACGCGGTCGATGGGGTGATGCTGGGCCGCGCGGCCTATCACGATCCCTACGTGCTGCACCGGCTGGACGCGGCCCTGACCGGCGCCACGCCGAGGCCGCGCGCCGAGCTGCTGCGCGCGCTGCAGCCGTATGTCGAGGCGCGTCTGGCCGATGGCGTGGCGCTCAAGCACATCGCCCGCCACCTGCTCGGGCTGTTCCACGGCCAGCCCGGCGGCCGCGCGTTCCGCCAGGTGCTCAGCGAGGGCGCGCACCGGCCGGGCGCGGACTGGGCGCTAGTGGAACAGGCTTTGCTTATGACCGCAGGGGCGCCGCAGGTCGCAGCGTAGCGACTCTCGGACGGGGCGCCATTCATCCGCGCTTCGCTCCTGGGGGCCCAACGCAAGCCGTCCCAACAGACGCTGCGGCTCCCTTTTGGATGCGCGTTCAGTTACTTTGTTCAGCTTCCTGCGGCAGCCAGTCCCGTCGCAGTGGGGACGGCAGACCCTTGCCGAGGCGGGGCTAAGGGCCGTCAGCAAGCGCCCGCCGGTGCGGTGTAGTAAGTTCATTTCACTGAACGAAGACGGTCGCGGCCGGAAAAGTTCAGATCGGATTCACCCCGAAAAATCAAGAATTTGGCTCGATTTTGCGGAATCGCGGCGCTGCTGCCAGGCATCCGGTTTCACAACTTTTGAACGTTTCCGATCAGTCCGTTAGGATGCCACCTCGTGATCTCGCCCACTCTCCGCCGCCGTCGCACCGTTGCCGTGATCGCACTCGCGCTCATGGCGGCTGGTCATGGCTGGGCGCAGCAGCCGGGTCCGCCTGGTCCGCCAGGCGCGCCGCCGATGGCGCCGCCCCGCGAGGCGCCCCGGGCGCGCGACTACAACGGCAGCTCGCTGTCCGATGCGGTGCGCCGGGTGCAGCGGTCCACCGGTGGACAGATCCTCGGCGCCGAGCGCGTGCCGTTCGACGGGCGCGACATCAACCGGGTGAAGTACATGGATGGCCGCGGGCGCGTGCGCTACATGGACGATCCGCAGCCTGGCCGCTCCGCGCCGCCGCGCGTGCCGCGTCCCAGCGATGCGCAGGAACCACCACGCGGCGATAACCCCTGAGCCCGGATAGTCTGGTTCAGCTTGTCATACACACTGCCCGGCCGCCGGCCATCTGTAAGTAACTAGGGAGAGTTCATGCGTATCCTTCTGGTCGAAGACGAAGCTCCGCTGCGAGAGACCCTGGCTGCTCGCCTGAAGCGCGAAGGCTTCGCGGTGGATGCGGCGCAGGACGGCGAGGAAGGCCTGTACATGGGCCGCGAAGTGCCGTTCGACGTGGGCATCATCGATCTCGGCTTGCCGAAGATGTCGGGCATGGAGCTGATCAAGGCGCTGCGCGACGAAGGCAAGAAGTTCCCGGTGCTGATCCTCACCGCGCGTTCCAGCTGGCAGGACAAAGTCGAGGGCCTGAAGCAGGGCGCCGACGACTATCTGGTCAAGCCGTTCCACGTCGAGGAGTTGCTGGCGCGGGTCAACGCGCTGCTGCGCCGCGCCGCGGGCTGGAGCAAGCCGACCCTGGAATGCGGGCCGGTGGCATTGGATCTCGCCGCGCAGACGGTCAGCGTCAGCGGCAGCAACGTCGACCTGACCAGCTACGAATACAAGGTGCTCGAGTACCTGATGATGCATGCCGGCGAACTGGTCTCCAAGGCCGACCTCACCGAGCACATCTACCAGCAGGACTTCGATCGCGACTCCAACGTGCTGGAAGTGTTCATCGGCCGCCTGCGCAAGAAGCTGGATCCGGACGGCGAGCTGAAGCCGATCGAGACTGTGCGCGGCCGCGGTTACCGGTTCGCGATCCCGCGCACCGAAGGCTGATCCCACGCGCCTGCGACGAGCAACCGAAGGACGCGACAGCGTGGCGGTACGGCCCAAGTGGTACAAGCGCTGGCGCCCGCGTTCGTTGCAGGCGCGCCAGTTGTTGGCCGCCAGCCTGAGCCTGGTGGCGTTCCTGGCCGCGGCCGGCTATGCGCTGGACCAGGCCTTCGCCGATACCGCGCTGAGCAACCTGCGCGAGCGCCTGAAGAGCTACGCCACGGCCTACGCCAACAACGTCGACGTGGCGCGCGACGGCTCGCTGTACATCAACAACGACAAGCCGCCGCCGGACCCGCATTTCGACAGGCCGGGCAGCGGCCTGTACGCGCAGATCGTGATGCCCAACGAGCGCTGGATCTCGATGTCCAGCGAGGGCCCGCTGCCGCCCAAGGGCGGCATGCTCGAGCCGCGCCAGGAAACCTTCGACGGCCCCTGGCCGATGACCCAGATCGACGGCAGCGAAGGCGAGGTCTACCGCTACGGCATCGGCCTGGCCTATGTGCGCCGCGACAAGGAAACCCCGGTCACCATCTACATCATGGAGGACACCCGCGCGCTGGGCGCGCAGTTGTTGGTGTTCCGCCACCGGGTGTGGTTCAACCTCGGCGGCGCCGGCTTGATCCTGTTGCTGCTGCAGGCCTTCATCCTGCAGTGGAGCCTGCGTCCGCTGCGGCGGGTGATCAACGAACTGACCAAGGTGCAGCGCGGCGAAGCGGTGCGCATGGGCGACCGCCATCCGCGCGAGCTGGAACCGCTGACCGACAGCATCAACGCCTTCATCGAGAGCGAGCGCGAGAACCTGGACCGCCAGCGCAACACCCTGGCCGACCTCGCGCATAGCCTGAAAACGCCGTTGGCGGTATTGCGCACCCAACTCGACAGCGGCAACGATGGCCCGGAGCTGCGCGAGGAGCTGGACGCGCAGTTGCGGCGCATGAACAACCTGGTGACCTACCAGCTCAGCCGCGCCGCTTCCAGCGGCCACAAGCTGTTCTCCGCGCCGCTGCCGATCGAACCCAACGCCGAAGAGATCGTGCGCGGGCTGGAGAAGGTGTACGCGGCCAAGGGCGTGCTGTGCGAGTTCGACATCGAGCCGAGCGCGCGCTTCCACGGCGAACCCGGCGACCTGCAGGAACTGCTCGGCAACCTGCTCGAAAACGCCTTCAAATGGGCGCGGCGGCGGGTGCTGCTGAGCGTGCGTCCGGCGCCGGCGGCCGGCAGCCGGCGCGCCGGCCTGGTGATCTCGGTGGAGGACGACGGCCCCGGCATCGCGCCGGAGGAAGTGGCGCACATCCTGCAGCGCGGCGTGCGCGGCGACGAGCGCGTGCATGGCCACGGCATCGGCCTGGCGATCGTGCAGGACCTGGTCAAGGGCTACCGCGGCGAACTGCAGGTGAGCCGTTCCGAGGAACTGGGCGGCGCGCGCTTCCTGGTGACCATGCCGCCGGGGCTGTAGCAGCCGAGCCCGTAGCAGCCGGGCTGTGCGCTGCAGGTGAATCCCGCGCAAACGCCGCGGCGGTTTCCGACATCGGCTTAACGCCTGCGCCAGGCAGGCGCGGATACTGCGCGGGTCGTCACAGCCGGTTTTTCCGTCCAAGGAGCGCCGCATGCCCAAGCCCCGGCATCGTCCCGTATCGCGTCTGCGCGCGCACGGGCGCCGCGCGTTGCGCAACACGCAGCGGCTGCTGCTGTCGCTGCTGCTGGTGCTGTTCACCGTCGGCGCCATCGCCGGCAGCCAGAAGGTGCTGGAGCGCGACGATGCGCGCTGGCTGCAATCGATGACCACCGGCCTGGACAGCGCCAGCGTGGCGCAGCTGCAGCACGACGGGCGCAAGCGCTTCCTGCGCGACCAGTTGCAGGCCTCCAGCGGCGACGCCGCCCTGCCTGCGGCGGTACGCACGCAACTGGATGGCTACGAGGCGCTGCATACGCCGGTGCAGGACCTGCTCAAGCAACTGGATGCGCGCCAGCAGTACATCAAGGCGATGCCCGACGGCGAGGCCAAGGTCGCGGCGAAGAAGGCCTTGCAGCAGCGTGCCGATGCGCTGTTGGCGCAGGCCCGGCAGGCGCAGCTGCTGCGCGCGGTGTATTCGCGCGACCAGCTGCGCGAGCAGATGGTGTGGTTCTGGCTCAATCACTTCAGCGTGTTCGCCGACAAGGGCCGCCTGCACTGGACCGTCGCCGATTACACCGACAACGCGATCCGCCCGCATGCGCTGGGCAAGTTCTCCGACCTGGTGATGGCGACGCTGCAGAGCCCGGCCATGCTCGAATATCTGGACAACGCGCAGAATGCCAAGGGCAAGGTCAACGAGAACTACGCGCGCGAACTGATGGAGCTGCACACGCTGGGCGTGGACGGCGGCTACAGCCAGCACGACGTGCAGCAACTGGCGCTGATCCTCACCGGCGTCGGCATCGCCCCGCCCAACCGCGATACACCGCCGAAATTGCCGCCCCCGCAGCAGGCGCAATACCTGCGCCGTGGCGCGTTCGAATTCAATCCGGCGCGGCACCAGTCCGGCGACAAGACCCTGCTCGGCCAGCGCATCGCCGGCGGCGGTTTCGACGAGGTCGAACGTGCGGTGCAACTGATCGTGCGCCAGCCGGCGTGCGCGCATTTCGTGTCGCGGCGCATGGCCGAGTATTTCGTTGCCGACGATCCGCCGCCGGCGCTGGTGGAGAAGATGGCGCGCACTTTCCAGCGCAGCGATGGCGATATCGCCGCCGTGCTGCAGGTGCTGTTCACCGCGCCGGAAATGGCCGCCGGCGCGCCACACAAGTTCAAGGACCCCTACCGCTTCCTGGTGTCGTCGCTGCGCTTGGCCTACGACGGGCAGACCATCGCCAATCCGCAGCCGCTGCTGGGCTGGCTGAGCCAGATGGGCGAGCCGAGCTATGGGCGCATCACTCCTGATGGCTGGCCGCTGCAGTCCAGCGCCTGGAACAGTTCCGGGCAGATGGCGCAGCGCTTCGAGATCGCGCGCGCGATCGGCGGCGGCAATACCCAGTTGTTCACCAGCGACGGACAGCAGCGCGGCGGTTTTCCGCAACTGACCACGCCGCTGTATTACCAGGCGATCGAGCCGCAGCTCGGCGAGACCACCCGCCAGGCGCTGGCGCAGGCGCGCTCGCAGCAGGAGTGGAACGCGTTTTTGCTGGCATCGCCCGACTTCAACTATCGCTGATCCGGCCCATAGCGCTGGGCGCGGCGACCGCCGCCGCGTCCGGCGATCACGGAGATCCTCCATGCACCGCCGCCATTTCCTGTTCGCCTCCGCTGCCGCCGCGGCCAGCCTGCCGTTCGCCGGGCGCTTGTTCGCCGCGCCGGCACCCTCGCCACGCCTGCTGGTGGTGTTCCTGCGCGGCGGCTACGACAGCAACAACCTGCTGATTCCCTACGCCAGCGATTTCTACTACGCATCGCGGCCGACCCTGGCGATCGCACGGCCGGATCCGGCCAACCCCAACAGTGCCATCGCGCTGGACGCGCAGTGGGGATTGAACCCGCGGCTGCGCGACACCTTGCAGCCGCTGTGGAACGACAAGCAGTTGGCGTTCGTGCCGTTCGCCGGCACCGACGACCTGTCGCGCAGCCATTTCGAAACCCAGGACAGCATCGAGGCCGGGCAGCCGGCCGGGCAACGCAGCGACTACCGCTCCGGTTTCCTGGCGCGGCTGTCGCAGGTGGCCACCGGCACCCCGGCGATCGCCTTCACCGATTCGCTGCCGCTGAGCTTCCAGGGCGGCGGCGACATTCCCAACCTGTCGCTCAAGCGCAATCCCACCCCTGCCTTCGACCAGCGCCAGGCCGATATCCTGGCGCAGATGTACCAGGGCACGCCGCTGGCCAGCGCCGCGCATGAGGGCCTGGCGCTGCGCCAGCAGGTGTCGCAGGCGCTGCAGGACGAAATGCAGCAGGCCAACCGCGGCGCCGCCAGCGCACGCACCTTCGCCGACGAGACCCGGCGCATTGCCACGCTGATGCGCGAGCGCTACCGGCTCGGCTTCGTCGATGTCGGCGGCTGGGACACCCACGTCAACCAGGGCAGCACCGACGGCCTGCTGGCGACCAACCTCGGCAACCTGTCCGAAGGCCTGGCCGCCTATGCCGAGGCGCTGGGCACGGAGTGGCGCAACACCGTGGTGGTGGTGCTGTCCGAGTTCGGCCGCACCTTCCGCGAGAACGGCGACAAGGGTACCGATCACGGCCATGGCACCACGTACTGGGTGATGGGCGGCGCGGTCAACGGCGGCCGCATCGCCGGCGAGCAGGTCGCGGTGAGCAAGGACAAGCTGTTCCAGGATCGCGACTACCCGGTGCTGACCAACTACCGCGACCTATTTGCCGGCCTGCTGAGCCGCATGTGGGGCCTGTCGCCGGCGCAATTGCAGAAAGTGTTCCCGCAGGCGCATGCGCGGGATCTGCAGTTGGTGTGAGGTGGGCGCTGCGCCGTTGCACAAAGCGGCCGCGCGCCGGCTGGGTGAACTGTAGGAGGGGCTTCAGCCCCGACAGACAGTGTCCGGAGTCGGTGCAGTTCCTGACTTCGTTCGTCGCGGCTGAAGCCGCTCCTACAAGGGGCTCACGGCGGGCTGGCTGGGTGCACTGTAGGAGGGGCTTCAGCCCCGACAGACAGTGTCCGAAGCCGGTGCAGTTCCCGACTTCGTTCGTCGCGGCTGAAGCCGCTCCTACAAGGGGCTCACGGCGGGCTGGCTGGGTGCACTGTAGGAGGGGCTTCAGCCGCGACAGATAGTGTCCGAAGCCGGTGCAGCTCCGACTTGTTTGTCGCGGCTGAAGCCGCTCCTACAAGGGGACTTGCGACGAGCCGGCCGGGTGCCCTGTAGGAGGGGCTCCAGCCCCGACAGATAGTGTCCGAAGCCGGTGCAGTTCCGACATCGTTTGTCGCGGCTGAAGCCGCTCCTACAAGGGGCTTGCGGCTAGCCGGCTGGGTGCACTGTGGGAGGGACTTCAGTCCCGACGGCATCCGAAGCCAGGGGTCATCGCTGCATTTGTCGCGGTTGAAATCGCGCCTGCAGGAAAGCATCCGTCATGCCGCGATCGCCGCCTGCTCGCCTCTCACGCCGAGCGCTCACGCGCCAGCGAACGGGGAGCGACCATAGAACCGTGTCAGATGCGCAGCCACGTCCGGCATCTCGCGCTGCAGCCGCTCCGGCGCGGAGAAATGGTATTCGCTGACCACCGCGAAGAATTCTTCCGGCGCCTCGGCGGCGTAGGCGTCGATCTCGCTGCCGCGGCCGCGGTCCACGCGCTTGCAGAACGCGTCGTAGCTGCGCTGGAAATCCGCGGCCCAGCGCCGCTGCCAGTCGCGCGGCAGCGGCGGCGTGCCGTCCAGTGCGCCGTCGAGCACGTCGAGCTTGTGCGCCATTTCGTGCACCGCCACGCAGTAGCCGGCATGCGGGTCGTCCAGGTCCGCCTGCACATCGGCCCAGGACAGGATCAGCGGGCCGCTGTCCCAGGATTCGCCGATCAGCTCGTCTTCCCATTCGTGCAGCACGCCGGCCGCATCGACATGGCTGCGCTGCACGCGGAACGCATCCGGATACACCAGCACTTGCGACCAGCCGCGCAGGCCCTCGGCGCCGAACTCCAGCAACGGCAGGCAGCATAGCGCCGCAAGTACGGTTCGCTGCGCCGCATCCAGGGTCAGTCCGTCCAGCGGCGAGATGGTCTTGCGTTGCAGGAAGTGCGTGGCCAGCGTGCGCAACGTGTGCTCGCGCTGCGCATCCAGTGCCGCCACCCACGCGCAGCGCTGCCGCACCAGGTGCCAGGTCGCATCGTCGATCGCAACAGGCGTCGGCAGTAGCCAGCGCAACCAGCGTGGGATCAGCGGAACATCCCCGGTAGGAAGCTGTGCCACTTGGGCATGCGCAGGCGCGGCACCAGGTCGCTGTCGCTGCCGCCGCCGCTCGGTGCCGCCGGCTTGGCCGCCGCGGCGGGCGGGCGCGCCGTCGAGGCCGGGCGTGCCTGGACGGCGTCCGCGTCGGTGCTGTCGGCGTAGACGCAGTCGTTGCGCTGCTTGCTCACCAGCGCTTCGGACGCGTGGACGGCGGCCAGCGGGAGCAACAGCAGGATCAGGCACGGCAGGGAGCGGCGCATCGTCGGCATCCAGGGCGAACGGCGGTGAATCCCGATTCTAACGCGGTTTTCACCCCGTGCAGGCCGGCGCTGGGCGCGGGGCCGGCGCTTCCCGCATACTTTTCCGTTCCGAGTCACGTCTTCAGGGGCGTGTGGATTGAAACGAGGCGATGGAATCGGCGTGGACGAGCGCGAACTACTGGCCCGGCTCAGCCAGGGCCGCCTTTCCGGCGACGCCCTGGCGCGGTCGTTCGGGCTGACCCGGGCTGCGGTGTGGAAGCGCATCCAGGGCCTGCGCGCGGCCGGGGTGGAGATCGACGGCCGCGCCGGCGAGGGCTACGGGCTGGCACGGCCGCTGGAATTGCTCGAGGCCGAGCGTATCCGCGCCGCGCTGGCGCCGGCCGCGCGCGACGAGCTGGCCGGGCTGGAGATCGCCTGGAGCCTGGCTTCCAGCAACAGCACGCTGCTGGCGCGGCCGGCGCCGGCGCGCGGCAGCGAAGTGCTGCTGGCCGAGCGCCAGACCGGCGGCCGCGGCCGCCGCGGCCGGGTCTGGACCTCGCCGCTGGCGGCGCATCTGTACCTGTCGGTGGCGCGCGGCTTCGACGGCGGGCTGGGGCGGCTGGGCGGCCTGAGCCTGGCCGCCGGCGTCGCCGTGGCCGAGGCGCTGCGCGCGGCCGGCTTCGCCACGGTCGGGCTGAAATGGCCGAACGACCTGCTCGCCGACGGGCACAAGCTCGGCGGCCTGCTGGTCGAAGGCGGCGGCGAGTTCGCCGGGCCGGCGCGTGCGGTGATCGGCCTGGGGCTCAACGTTCGCATGCCCGCGGCCAGCGCCGCGAGCATCGGCCAGCCATGGACCGACCTGGCCACGCTGTCCGGCGCCGACGCCGAGGTCTCGCGCAACGCGATCGCCGCCACGGTGCTGTCGCATCTGCTGCCGGCGTTGGCGCTGTTCGACGCGCAGGGCCTGGCGCCGTTCCTGCCGCGCTACGCCGCGTTGGACCTGCTCGCCGGGCGCGCGATCCGCATCGACGAGGGCGGCGTCGCGCGCGAGGGCGTGGCGTTGGGCCTGGCCGAGGACGGCGCGCTGCGGGTCGCCTTCGCCGATGGCGAGCGCCCGCTGCATGCCGGCGAAGTCAGCGTGAGGCCGGCATGAGCGACTGGTTGTTCGACCTGGGCAATTCGCGCTTCAAGTTCGCCGCGCTGGAACGCGGCCGCGCCGCTGCGGTGCAGGCCTGGCCGCACGGTGCCGAAGCGATGGACGCGGCCGCGGTGGCGGCGCTGCCGCGCGGCGACACCGCCTATGTCGCCAGCGTCGCCGCGCCGGGACTGACCGCCACCGTGCTGGATGCCTTGCGCACCCGCTTCGCGCAGGTGCGGGTGGCGCGCACCGAGGCCGCCTGCGCCGGCGTGCGCATCGCCTACGCGCAGCCGCACAAGTTCGGCGTGGACCGCTTCCTGGCGCTGCTCGCCGCGCACGGCGACGGCGATGTGCTGGTGGTCGGGGTCGGCACCGCGCTGACCCTGGACCTGCTCGACCGCGACGGCCTGCACCACGGCGGGCGCATCGCACCGTCGCCGACCACGATGCGCCAGGCGCTGCAGCAGCGCGCGGCGCAACTGCCGGCCGAGGGCGGCGACTATCACGAGTTCGCCGCCGATACCGCCGATGCGCTGGCCTCCGGCTGCGACGGCGCGGCGCTGGCGCTGATCGAACGCAGCCTGCAGCGGGGCGAGGCACTGCTGGCGCGGCGGCCGCGGCTGCTGCTGCACGGCGGCGGCGCCCCGCCGTTGCTGCACGCGTTGCCGGCGGCCGAGCAGCGGCCATCGCTGGTGCTGGACGGGCTGGCGCTGTGGGCGCAGGCGCACGCCGCGGCCGGGTCCGCCGGGTAGAATCCGCGCATGCTCGTCCGCGCCCTGCTCGTCGTCCTGACCATTCTCAATCTCGGCGTCGCGCTGTGGTGGGCGACGCAGCCGCAGACCCCGGCGCCGGCACCGATGCCGGCGCTGCCGGCCGGGGTGGCGACGCTGCAACTGGTGCAGGCGTCCGCGGCCGCGCCACAGGCCGCGTCTGCGGCACCGGCGGCTTCCACTGCGGCGCCGCCCCCTGCCGTCCACGCCGCGCCCGCGCCGGCCGCCGACGTTCCGGCCGCCAGCGCTCCTGCAACGGACGCAGCTGCGTCCAGCGCAGTGACGGCGACCGCAGCGCCAGTAACGGCCGCCGCGTCACCGCCGCCCAAGACACCCAGCGTTGCAGCGGCCGCTGCTGCCGAGCCTGCCGCCGCCGCCCCGGTGTGTCTGAGCCTGGGTCCGTATCCGGACCGCGCCGCCGCCGAGACCGCCGCCGCCGCGCTCGGCACCGCCGCGCCGCGCCCGCGCCTGCGCGAGGTCGGCGACGGCGATGCCACCAACTTCCGCGTGCTGCTGCCGACCATCGGCGGCGAGGACGGGGTCAAGGCCGCGGTCGATCGCATCGTCGCGGCGGGCATCCGCGACTATTACCCGATCCGCGAGGGCGACGCCGGCAATGCCATCGCCCTGGGCCAGTACCGCAGCCGCGAAGGCGCCGAACGCCGCAAGGCCGAACTGGCCAAGGCCGGCTTCAACGTCGATCTGATTCCCAGCGGCGGCAGCGGCCAGTCGCGCTGGTGGCTGGACCTGCGCACCGACTCCGCAGCGCAGGCCACGGCGCTGCGCCGGCAACTCGGTGCGCAGCGGCAGCGTGCGCTGGACTGCGCCACGCTGCGCTAGAATGCCGCGCTGCGACGGCGTAGGTCGCGTGCGGCCGGCGCGGATCGCGGTCCAGCGCCGCCGCCGCGATATGCCACAGCGGCCTGCCAGCAGGTAGACTGCGA
This sequence comes from Xanthomonas sp. SI, assembly GCF_014236855.1. Taxonomy (NCBI): domain Bacteria; kingdom Pseudomonadati; phylum Pseudomonadota; class Gammaproteobacteria; order Lysobacterales; family Lysobacteraceae; genus Xanthomonas; species Xanthomonas sp. SI. The sequence continues at coordinate 4,830,474 of NZ_CP051261.1, read as the reverse complement.
CGGCCCGCAGCGCGGGTAGTGCAGTCCTCGTGCCGCTTTAGCTCAGTCGGTAGAGCAACTGATTTGTAATCAGTAGGTCGTCCGTTCGATTCGGACAAGCGGCACCACTTTTCGCATCGCATCGCACAGGCCAGCGCCACGCTGCGCCAACCCCATGCCGGTCGACTGCATGCACCTGCAAGCGCCGCGCTGCACTTCCCATGTGTTTCCGGCAACCAGCGCACAGCGCCGGCGCTCGCCTGCTGCGCCGCGGCGGGTCGCGCTGCAAGCGGCTCGCTAGACTGGCGCACATTTTTCGCTGGAGCGCGTCCGCATGAATTCCTCTTTTCTGCCGGTGTCCCTGATCGGCGTTCCCACCGACATCGGTGCCGGGCACCGCGGCGCGCGCATGGGGCCGGAGGCGCTGCGCATCGCCGGCCTGCACGAGGCGCTGGCCAATCGCGGCATCGAGGTGCGCGACCTGGGCAACCTCGACGGCCCGCGCAATCCGTGGCAATCCCCGGTCGCCGGCTATCGCCACCTGGACGAAGTGGTGGCCTGGAACCGCGCGCTGATGGAGGCCAGCTACGCCGAACTGCGTGCCGGGCGCATGCCGATCATGCTCGGTGGCGATCATTGCCTAGGCATCGGCTCGATCACTGCGGTGGCGCGGTATTGCCGCGAGCAGGGGCGCAAGCTGCGGGTGCTGTGGCTGGATGCGCATTCGGACTTCAATACCAGCGAGGTGACGCCGTCGGGCAATGTGCATGGCATGCCGGTGGCCTGCCTGTGCGGGCTGGGGCCGCAGGCGCTGACCGAACTGGGCGGCACCGCGCCGGCGCTGCGCCCGGAGCAGGTCCGCCAGATCGGCATCCGCTCGGTGGATCCGGACGAGAAGCGGCTGATCAAGCAGCACCGCATCGACGTGTACGACATGCGCTACATCGATGAGATGGGCATGAAGCGGACCATGGAGGCGGCGCTGGACGGGCTGGACGCCGATACCCACCTGCACGTCAGCTTCGACGTGGATTTCCTCGATCCCAGCATCGCTCCCGGCGTCGGCACCACCGTGCCTGGCGGGCCGAACTACCGCGAAGCGCAGCTAGTGATGGAGATGATCGCCGACAGCGGGCGCATGGGCTCGCTGGACATCGTCGAACTCAATCCGGTGCTGGACCATCGCAATCTGACCGCCGAACTGGCGGTGGACCTGGTCGAGAGCCTGTTCGGCAAGTCCACGCTGATGCGCGATTGAGGCGGTTTTCGATACGAAACTGAATATTGCCACGCTTCATTCACGTGAAATCCACAGTCGTGAAGTCAGATTCACCGCCAGACGGTAGCTCGGCAACGGCTATCGCCGCCGCCCCAGACCCGATCCACTGCGAGGAATCCACAATGAAGCGACTGCTCACCTTGATGATGCTGACCCTGTTCTGTGCAGGCATGCTGACTGGCTGCAACACCATGGCCGGTGCTGGCAAGGATATGCAGAAGGCCGGCGATAAGGTGGAAACCAAGGCCGACGATTGCAGCGACGGCAAGTGCTGATCGATCGTCCGTAGCGGCTTGGCGTCGACCGATTAGCCAATGCGTAACCCAGCGCGGCACATACGCCGCGTTCCCATGACCAAGAAGGAGTAAGACCTATGAAGCGTACTTTTGCGTGGATGCTGCTGGCGATGTTTTCGGTGGGCCTGCTGTCGGGCTGCAACACGGTTGCCGGAGCCGGCAAGGACGTGAAGAGCGCCGGCGAGAAAGTCGAAGACGCCGCCAAGAACTGAGCCTAGCGCTCGGTGACGAAAGACGGGTCGGCTTGCCGGCCCGTTTTTTTTGCGCGTTTTCGCCATCGCGATGGGTGTTGGTGGTAAACGCTTCAGCGCTCTCATGCGCCGTTGACGGTGCATTGATCGATCGGCAACGGTCGCGGCGCGATGCTGCGCACGCGGTTCAATCGCCGCGAACATCCAACGAGAGCGAGGCTATGAACAAAGACATCATTTCCGGCAAGTGGACCCAGCTCAAGGGCAAGATCAAGGCCCAGTGGGGCGACCTGACCGACGACGATTTCGACGTGGCCAGCGGCAACGCGCAGTACCTGTCGGGCAAGCTGCAGGAACGCTACGGCTGGGATCGCGACCGCGCCGAAAAAGAGGTGCGCACGTTCCAGGACGGCCTGGGCAAGGAATACCGCGACTGAGGCGCGCGCTGCGCTCTGACGTAGAAACGGGCCGCGATGCGGCCCGTTTTTCGTTTTGCGCGCTGGTGCAGGGTTCAGCGCGACGGCGGATCCGGCACGAAGTCGCCGGGAAAGGCCTGCGGTACGTCGGCCACGCGCGGATAGAAGCGCGGCCGCGGGATCACCCCGCGTGCGACCAGCCGCGCACGACTGTCGTAGCGCAGTTGCAGGCGCTGCCGCGGCACGTCGCTGGCGCGTTCGAATTCGGTGACGCTGGACGGCGACCATTCGCGTTCGCCATGGCCGGTGCCCAGGCGCTGCATCTTGCCCTGCACCGCATCGCTTTCTGCGCGTGCGGCTGCGGCAGGGGGCGCTGCCGCGATCGGCGCTGCAGCGCGCTCGCGGTCTTCCTCCACGCTCGCCTGCGGCACGATCTCCGGCGCCTCGTCGAACACCGCCATGCCGATCACGCCGACGTTGTCGGGGCGGCCGGTGCGCGCGGCGTAGCTGTCGGCGAGGTCGGTGAACACGAACTGCGCGATCTCGCGCTGCGACTTGCGCCAGCCGGCGATCTCGCTGCTCTGCCATGGGTCCAGCACGTAGCCGCGCTGGTCGCTGGACGCGGTCTGCCCGCTGACCGCGTTGACCCCGTCCACCGACAGCACCACCAGCACGCGGCGGTCGCTGCGGTTGGTCAGGCGCAGCGCATAGCGGTGGCCCGGCTCGGCGGCGATCCAGCGCTCGCCGCGCTGCTTGTATTGCGGCAGGTTGGCGCCGTCGGCATCGCGGTCGATCACCTCCAGCGCCACCAGCGGCGCGGGCGCGGGCGGCGCAGGATAGGGGCGGAAACCGCACAACAGGCCGATGCACAGCAAGGCGATCGAGATCGGGCCGATCGGGCGGGGCGAAAAAAACAGGCGGGCGGGCTTGCGCATCACGGCGACTCCACGGAAGGGACCTGCTGTTGAACGCGCCATGCGTCGGAACGGGGTTGCCGTGCAGCGGTTAAACTCGCCGGGTTATCCATTGGCCGTCGATTCTCCGCATGACCACCCGCGTCCTTACCGGCATCACCACCTCCGGCACCCCGCACCTGGGCAACTACGTCGGCGCGATCCGCCCGGCGTTGCAGGCCAGCCTGCGCCCCGGCATCGAGAGCTTCTATTTCCTGGCCGACCTGCACAGCCTGATCAAGGCGCAGGACCCGGCGCGTACCCAGCGCTCGACCCTGGAGATCGCCGCCTCGTGGCTGGCGGCCGGGCTGGATCCGTCGAAGGTGTGGTTCTACCGCCAGTCGGACGTGCCGGAAACCAACGAGCTGACCTGGTTCCTGACCTGCGTCGCCGGCAAGGGCATCCTCAACCGCGCCCACGCCTACAAGGCGGCGGTGGACAAGAACCGCGCCGATGGCGAGGACGACGACGCCGGGGTCAGCGCCGGGCTGTTCATGTACCCGGTGCTGATGGCCGCCGACATCCTGCTGTTCAACGCGCAGCAGGTGCCGGTGGGCCGCGACCAGATCCAGCACATCGAGATGGCGCGCGATTTCGGCCAGCGTTTCAACCACGTCTACGGCCGCGACTATTTCACCCTGCCCGAAGCGCTGATCGACGAGAACGTGGCGACCTTGCCCGGGCTGGACGGGCGCAAGATGAGCAAGAGCTACGACAACACGATTCCGTTGTTCGCCCCGCGCGAGGAACTGAAGAAGCGCGTGTTCTCCATCGTCACCGATTCGCGCGCGCCGGGCGAGCCGAAGGACACCGAGGGCTCGGCGCTGTTCCAGCTGTATCAGGCCTTCGCCAGCGCCGAGGAAGCCGCCGCGTTCGCGCAGGCCTTCGCCGACGGCATCGGCTGGGGCGAGGCCAAGCAGCAGTTGTTCGCGCGCATCGATGCGGAGATCGCGCCGATGCGCGAGCGCTACGAGGCGCTGATGGCACGCCCGGGCGACATCGAGGCGATCCTGCGCGACAACGCGCAGCGCCTGCGCGCGCGCTACGCCACGCCGTTCCTGGCCGAACTGCGGCATGCGGTGGGCCTGCGCGACCTGTCGCTGCGCGACGCCGGGCACGCCGATGCGGCAGAGGCCAGGCAGGCGTTGCCGAGCTTCAAGCAGTACCGCGAAGGCGACGGCCGCTTCTACTTCAAGCTGCTCGATGGCGAAGGCGCGCTGCTGCTGCAGAGCGGCGGCTTCGAATCGCCGCGCGACGCAGGGCGCGTGATCGGCGCGCTCAAGCAGGCCGTGCAGGCCGATGCGCTGCAGATTCCGGACCTCACCTTGGCGGTGCCGGTCGAGGCCGTGCTGGCGGCGCTGCAGCGGTTGCGCGACGCGGGCTGAGGACAGAAAACGGTCCAGGCCAGCAATGTTGTGGGAGGGACTTCAGTCCCGACGAGGCTTTGGCGGTAATGCGTCGGGACTGAAGTCCCTCCCACAAAAAGCCCAGGATCGCAGCTGGCTGTAACCGCGAGTTACCCGCGCCGCGCTCCCCAGGAATGCATGTCGCGATGACAAGGCCGGGGGCATGGATTGCCTGGAGGCCGAGGCGTAGCCAAGCAGGGCTGGCAACAACTTCCATACGGCCTAGAATGGAGCTTCGCCCAGCCACCGCCCTGCGCCATGCCACGCGACCCCAGCATCCATCTCATCGACACCGGCTTCCAGCGCGCGCAGTTCGATGCGGCCTACCTGATCGTGGAGAACGGGCGCGGCGCGTTCGTCGATTGCGGCACCAGCCACTCGCTGCCGGCCATGCTTGCCGCGCTCGATGGCGCCGGCCTGGCGCCGGGCGACATGGACTGGCTGATCCTGACCCACGTGCACCTGGACCACGCCGGCGGCGCCGGCGCGCTGCTGCAGCAGCTGCCGAACGCGCGCCTGCTGGTGCATCCGCGCGGCGCGCCGCACATGATCGATCCGGCGCGGCTGATCGCCGGCGCCACCGCGGTGTACGGCGAGGCCGAGATCGCGCGCAGCTACGGCACGATCGTGCCGGTGCCGGCCGAGCGCGTCGTCGTCGCCGAGGACGGCCATCGGCTGCGGTTGGGCGAGCGCGAACTGCTGTGCATCGATACGCCCGGCCACGCGCGCCATCACCTGTGCGTATGGGACGCGCGCAGCCGCAGCTGGTTCAGCGGCGACACTTTCGGCCTGTCGTACCGCGAACTGGACAGCGCGCAGGGCGCGTTCGTGATCCCGACCTCCTCGCCGGTGCAGTTCGATCCGGAGGCGATGCGCACCTCGATCCAGCGCATGCTCGGCCATGCGCCGGAGACGCTGTATCTGACCCACTACGGCCCTGTCGGCGCGGCGGACACGCTGGCGGCGGATCTGTTCGAGCAACTGGACGCGATGGTGGCGATCGCGCGCGGCTGCGACGGGCGTTCCGATCGCCATCGCTGCCTGGTCGCCGCGCTGAGCGCGCTGTACCTGGAGCGCGCGCGTCTGCATGGCTGCCCGCTCGACGATGCCGGCGTGGAGCGGGTGCTGCAGATGGATATCGAGCTCAATGCGCAGGGTCTGGCCTGCTGGCTGGATCGCTGAGAGGCCGGGATTCGGGATTTGGGATTCGGGATTGGGAAGAGCGTGTGTCTGCGCTCCTCGTGTCTCTATCCGTCTCATTGCTGTTTCGTGACGGCGCCACGCTTACACTGTGCAGCCAGGTTTTTCAGGTCGTTGCCGTGAATCCGATGCGCATGTTGCTGCTGTCCGCCTGCCTGTTCATGGGAGGCGCCGCGCAGGCGGCCAACGAGGTGCTGCCCGGTGGCGGCATCGATGCCGAAGCGCTGGAGCGGCATGTGCGCACGCTGGCATCCGATGAATTCGAAGGCCGCGCGCCGGCCACGCCGGGCGAGGACAAGACCATCGCCTATCTCAGCGAACAGTTCCGTCTGGCCGGCGTGCAACCGGCGGGCGACGACGGCGGCTGGACCCAGGCGGTGCCGCTGGTGCGTGCGCAGGTGGACGGGCCGGTGACGGCGACGTTGCGCGTGGCCGGCGCGGCGCAGGCGCTGGTCAACGGCGAGGACGTGGTGCTGCAGAGCCTGCGCCCCGGCAGCAAGGTGACGTTGAAGGACGCGCCGCTGGTGTTCGTCGGCTACGGCATCCATGCGCCCGAGCGCGGCTGGGACGACTACAAGGGCGTGGACCTGAAGGGCAAGATCGCGGTGATGCTGATCAACGACGCCGACTTCGAGACGCCGCAGCCGGGCGCCTTCGACGGCCGTACGGTCACCTACTACGGGCGCTGGACCTACAAGTACGAGGAAGCCGCGCGGCAGGGCGCGGCCGGCGTGCTGATCGTGCACGAGACCGCGCCGGCCGCATACGGTTGGGCCACGGTGAAGAGTTCCGGGCTATCGCCGCTGTTCGACATCGAGCGCAGCGACGCGCAGGCGCGGGCGCAGCACGTGCCGGTGCGCGGCTGGATGCAGCGCGCGCTGGCGGTGTCGCTGTTCCAGCGCGCCGGGCTGGATTTCGAGGCGGAGAAGCAACGTGCGCAGCGCGCCGACTTCCGCCCGCAGGCGCTGGGCGATGCGGCGCTGTCGGTGCGCTTCGCGCTCAAGCGCGAGCGGGTGGTCACCCACAACGTGGTGGCCAAGCTGGAAGGCGCCACGCACCCGGAGGAGACCATCATCTACTCGGCGCATTGGGACGCGTTCGGCATCGGTGCGGCCGACGCCAGCGGCGATCGCATCCGCCGCGGCGCGATCGACAACGCCACCGGCGTGGCCAGCGTGCTGGAACTGGCGCGGGTGTTCGCCGCCGGGCCGCGGCCGCAGCGCACGCTGTATTTCATCGCGCTCACCGCCGAGGAGAAGGGCCTGCTCGGCGCGACCTATTACGCCGCGCATCCGCTGGCGCCGCTGGCGACCACCGTGGCGGTGATCAACAGCGAGATGTTCAGCCCCGACGGCGCCACCCGCGACATCGCCTCGTGGGGACGCGGGCGGGTGTCGCTGGAGCGCGACCTGGCCGCCGCGGCGCAGGCGCGCGGCCGCGCCTATTCGCCGGATCCGAACCTGGAGGCGGGCTTCTTCTACCGCGCCGACCACTTCGCCTTCGCCCGCGCCGGCGTGCCGGCGATCACCGTGGGGCCGGGGCTGGACAAGCTGGAGGGCGGCGTGGCGGCAGGCAAGGCGATCCGCGACCGCTATTTCGCCGACTGCTACCACCAGCCCTGCGATCGCTGGAGCGCGTCGTGGGATCCGGCCGGGCATGCCGCCGACACGCTGCTGCTGTACGACCTGGGCCAGCGCCTGGCCGACAGCCGCGAGTGGCCGCGCTGGGACGATGGCTCGGAGTTCAAGCCGGCGCGCGATGCGAGCGAGGCCGCGCGGCGCTGAGGGTGGTGGTGTCAGCCCGCCTGTCGCTGGCCTGGGCACCCTGCGCGCTCCCGAACCTGAGCGCTTTCGCTGAAGTAGCCTCTCAGCGCGCTCAAATCCGTCGCGGTATGGCCTGCGCGAAGAAATCGGTGGCATGTCGCACCCGGGCGGGCACGAAACGACGTCTCGGCCAGATGATGTTGATGTCTCTGGTCTCGTCCAGAAATTCGCCGAGGATGCCGATGACGTCTGGACCCCGGAGATCGTCGATAAAAGACGCCTGCGTAAACAGCCCTATGCCCACGCCGTCCAGGACGCCAGCCCGGATCGCTTCGACGCTATTGGACGTGAGCGTTCCGCCAACCGACACGCTGAACCGACCGTCGGGTCCGACGAATGGCCAATGCGTCGATTCCGTCATCCCGCGATACACCAGGCAATTGTGATCCACGAGATCGGCCGGCGTCTTCGGTATGCCGTGTTGCTCGAAGTAGCGGCGCGATCCGACGCATACGAGCGGCGTGCTGGCAATGCGCCGGACGATGGCTTCCGGATCGTTGACGGTCCCCACCCGGATCGCAAGATCGATCCCGTCTTCAATCATGTCCCGGACGAAATCCGAAAGGACGAGGTCCACCTTCAGGCCGGGGTGGCGCGACAGCAGGCCGGGGATCACCGGCAAGACGTGCAGACGGCCAAACGTACCTGCCGCAGCGATCCTGAGCAGACCCGAGACGCCCTTCGTGCTTTGGGTCAGCTCGCTGTCGGCGTCGTCCATTTCGTCGAGAAGTGGCTTTGCCCGATCGTAGTACCGCCGGCCCTGATCGGTCAGCGTCACGCTGCGCGTGCTCCGGTTGAAAAGCGCCACCCCGAGGCGCTTTTCGAGGGCACCGACGGCCTTGCTGACCGACGACTGTGAATCCCCGGTCCGGCGCGCCGCCGCGGTGAAGCCACCCGCCTCTACGACGGCGATGAAGGCACTGAGTTCCTGGAAACGATCCAAATCATTCCCCCGAAGAATTAATGTTATCGCGTTCAAGGGGATTATCCCCGGCTACGGCATTGCCCACAATCGCCTCTCTCCACGATGAGAGGGTTCGGCGTCATGCAGATCGATCTCACTGGCCGCAAGGCGGTCGTCACGGGTTCTACCGCCGGTATCGGTCGCGCCATCGCCGCAGGCTTGGCCCGCGCAGGCGCCGCGGTGGTCATCAACGGGCGAAGCGAGCAACGGGTGGACGCGGCGCTCCGGGAGCTGCGCGAGGCCTTGCCGAACGCCGACGTCATCGGCGTCTGTGCCGACCTCGCGACGCTCGCAGGCGCGGCGGAGTTGTTCGCGCGAGCGCCCGATGCGGACATCCTGGTCAACAACGTGGGAGCGGGACGCATGACATCGTTCTATGAGGTTCCCGACAGCGACTGGATCGATCTCTTCCAGTTGAACGTCATGAGCGGCGTTCGCGCATCGCGCCACTATCTGGCGAACATGAAGAAGCGCGGCTGGGGTCGCGTCGTCTTCATCAGCAGCGAGTCCGCGCTGGCCGTGCCCAAGGACATGATCGACTACGCCATGACCAAGACCGCCCAGCTCACGATCGCGCGGGGCCTGGCCGAGGACGTCGGTGGCACGGGCGTGACGGTGAATTCGGTTCTCCCCGGTCCGACGAATTCGGAAGTCATGGATGGCTGGATGCAGGCGACTGCGCAGGCGCAAGGCATTACGCGGGAGGAAGCGGAACAGCAGTTCCTGAAAACCATGCGCCCGACCTCGCTCCTCAACCGGTTCACCACCACCGAAGAAGTCGCCAACCTGGTCGTTTATGTCTGTTCGGAGCAGGCCTCGGGCACGACGGGTACGGCGCTGCGCGTCGACGGTGGCGTCGTGCGGACGATCGCCTGAAGCAGCTGCTTACCCCACGCATCTACCGAGGAAACACGCTCATGCATCATGTTGCAGCCCACAAGATAAGCCCGGCGCCCCTGTCGTTCGGGCTCAGCGGCAAGCGCGTGGTCGTCGTCGGCGGCAAGCGGGCGATCGGCTTGGGCGTTGCCCGCGCAGCGCACGCCGCCGGCGCCCGCGTCACGGTGGCCAGTCGCCGCGAGGTGGCGATCGAAGACCAACCCGAGCTTGCCGCGTTCGAGCAGATCGCCCTGGACATGCGTGACGAGGCGGCGGTACAAGCCGCGTTCGAATCCATCGGGCCGTTCGACCACCTGGTGGTCACCGCGGGACCGGAGATCGGATCCTGGGGCTCGTTCATGGACCCGGACATGCGCGGCGTCCGTAGCTACATGGAGGGCAAGTTCATGGGGACCTGGGCTTGCGCCCGCCATGCCGCTGCGCACCTGGCGCGCGACGGCTCGATGACATTCCTTACCGGCGGTATTGGAGCGAGGGCGAAGCTTGGCATGGCGGCCGTCACCTCGACGTTCGCCGCTGTCGACGCGTTGTCGCGTTCCCTCGCACTGGACCTGGCGCCCGTCCGGGTGAACACGATACGGCCCGGTTTCATCGACTCGGAATTTTGGGACGCCCTGCCCGCCGACGATGTCGAGGCCCTGCGCAAGAAGGTCGCGACGGCGTTTCCTGCGCGTCGGGTCGGCACGATCGCCGACGTCGGGCACGCGGCGGTGTTCCTGATGACCAACCCCTATGTCACCGGAACCGTCCTCGAGGTCTCCGGCGGGGAGTTGCTGGTCGACTGGCTATTCTGACCGACATCCCAGGACGGGCCGCCGTCACACCCGGGCGGCGTCGAAAACACTACGATTCCTCGCGCCACCTTGACGCGAGGAATCATGCAGATGAAGACGCTGGCAAATGCTGTCCTGCTCGGAGTCCTACTGACGAGTGTCGCGCATGCGCAGACCAACGCAGGCAATCAGAACCCCGACCCTGAGCTCCCTTTCAACGTCACCAAGGTGGCCACCTTCGATCTGCCCTGGCGCATCGCGTTCCTGCCTGATGGCCGCATGCTGATCACCGAGAAGGTCGGTCGCGTGCAATTGGTGACCCCGCAAGGCGCCAAGACCGAGGTCAAGGGCGTGCCAGCCAGTTACGTGGAAGGCCAGAACGGCATGCTGGGCGTGTTCCTGTCGCCCCACTACGCCATCGACAAGAGTGTGTACCTGACGTATGTCGCACCCGGCGACTACGGCGGCGGCCTGGCTATGGGCCGAGGCAGACTCGTGATGGAGGGCAGCGAGGCCCGGCTGGACAACTTCAAGGTGCTGTGGCGCCAGATGCCGACGGGCAAGGGCGGCCAGGCTGGCGCGCAGATCGCCTTTTCGCCGGACGGCAGGTACCTGTTCCTCACGGTGGGCGACCGCCAGCGCTTCACGCCGGCACAGGATCTCAATCAGCCGGTAGGCAAGATCCTGCGGTTGACGCTGGACGGCAAGCCCGCGCCGGGCAACCCGTGGGCAGGCAGGGGCGGCGCGCGCACCATCCCGCTGATCGATCCGGCGAGCGATACCGAGGCGGCCAAGACGGCACCGGTGGTCAGCACGTATACGTTCCCCATATCCAACCTCACGCCGGCCGAAACCTGGTCCATCGGCCACCGCACACCTTACGGCCTCGCCTTCGCTCCCGACGGTCGGCTGTGGGAGCTCGAGCACGGTCCCAATGGCGGCGACGAACTGAACCTGATCCAGCGCGGCAAGAACTACGGCTGGCCGTTGGTTTCGTATGGCGTCAATTACAACGGCGTGCCGATTCCCAAACCCGAGACGCGGCCCGATCTTGCCAGGCCGGCGATCTATTGGGTGCCGGTGATCGCGCCCGGCAACCTGATGTTCTACAAGGGCACCCTGTTCCCGCAGTGGAAGGGCAGCGCGTTGATCAGCGGCCTGGTCAGTCAGGGCATCATCCGCGTCACCGTCGATAGCAAGGGCGGTGCCACCGCGGTCAATCGTTGGAGCATCGGCAAGCGCATCCGCGATGTCGAGGAAGCGCCGGATGGCTCGCTGTGGTTGCTGGAAGATGCCAAGCCCGGTGGCCTGTTCCGGCTCACACCGAAATAAGCGCACAGGCGGTGTCCCTCGCGATGGCGGGTGCGCCCGCTCAGTCGCGAGGAACCGCCGCCATGCGGAAGGTTATCGACCGGTTCAGACAGTGTCCGCAGCCGGTGCAGTTTCCGGTTCCGTTCGTCGCGGCTGAAGCCGCTCCTACAAGGGCCTTGCGGCGAGCTGGCTGGGTGCACTGTAGGAGGCGACAGACAGTGTCCGCAGCCGGTGCAGTTCCCCGCTTCGTTCGTCGCGGCTGAAGCCGCTCCTACAAGGGGCTTGCGGCGCGTCGGCTGGGTGCACTGTAGGAGGGGCTTCAGCCCCGACAGACAGTGTCCGAAGCCGGTGCAGCTCCCGACTTCGCTTGTCGCGGCTGAAGCCGCTCCTACAGGGGTTTGCGGCGAGCGTGCTGGGTGCACTGTGGGAGGGACTTCAGTCCCGACACAGGCGAGTCCGCCGGCACAGCGCATCGATGGGCCGACTTCGCCAGAGCTGTGTCTGCGCAGAAGAGCGAGTGCGCTATCACGATCGTGCATCGTCGATGCGTCGCGAACAGGGCGCGTGCGCCACGTGCAAAACAGCGTGCCACGCGCGTCGCGCCGCGCTGCTGTCGCTGGCCGCCGCCGCTGGCCTAGAATCCATCTCCACACCGCCCGGTCCTTCTGCGCATGTCGTCTCCGCCTTCTCCCGTCGCCGCCGTTCCTGCGCGCGGCGGTTTCGTCGTCCTTGCGCTGCTGCTGGTCTACGTGGTCTGGGGCTCGACCTATCTGGCGATCCGCTTCGCGCTGGAGGGCGGCACGCCGCCGCTGAGCATGGTGTCGGGATTGCGCTTCGTGGTCGCGGGCTCGCTGCTGTATGCGGTGCTGCGCTGGCGCGGCGTGGCCGCGCCGACGCGCGCGCAGTGGGGGTCGCTGACCGTGCTCGGCGCGTTGCTGCTGTTGTGCGGCAACGGCATGGTGGTGCTGGCCGAGCGTGAGGTGTCCTCGGGCCTGGCCGCGGTCGCGCTGGCCTCGGTGCCGTTGTGGATGGCGCTGTTCGGCGCGCTGCGCGGGCAGCACGCCAGCCGCGGCGAATGGTTGGGCATCGTGGTCGGGTTTGCCGGCGTGCTGTGGCTCAACGCCGGCAGCAGCCTCAGCGCCAGCCCCAAGGGCCTGGTGCTGCTGTTGATCGCGCCGATCGGCTGGGCGTTCGGTTCGGTGTGGTCGCGCGGACGCGATCTGCCGACCCCGTTCATGGCCGCGGCCGGGCAGATGCTGTGCGGCGGCGTGCTGCTGATCGCCACGGGTTTGCTGAGCGGCGAACGTTCGCACGGCTGGCCGACTCCACACGGGCTGATGGCAGTCGCCTACCTGTGCGTGTTCGGTTCGATCGTGGCATTCACCGCCTACGTGTGGTTGCTGCAAAACGTGCGGCCGGTGTTGGCCGGCAGCTATGCCTACGTCAATCCGGTGATCGCGGTGGCGCTGGGCAGCTGGCTCGGCGGCGAACGCTTCAGCGCCAGCGACCTGGGTGCGATGGCGGTGATCCTGGCCGGCGTGGTGGTCATCACCGTGGCGCGGACGCGGCGATGAGCGTCACCGAGCAGGAGACGCGCCGCGGCCTGCTGATCACCGCGCTGACCTTCGCGCTGTGGGGTGTGGTGCCGGTGTACTGGCATCTGCTCAAGGGGGTGCCGTCGGCCTACATCATCGCCCACCGCATCGTCTGGAGCGCGGTGCTGGTGGTGGGCTGGCTGCTGTACAGCGCGCGCCTGCAGTGGTGGCGCAGCATCGCCGCGCAGCCGCGCGCGCGGTCGATCCTGGCGCTGAGCAGCCTGGCGATCGCGTTCAACTGGGGCCTGTACATCTGGGCGATCAACGCCGGCCATGTGATCGAGGCCAGCCTGGGCTACTTCATCAATCCGTTGGTCAACGTGCTGCTCGGCGTGCTGGTGCTGAAGGAGCGGTTGCGCGCGTTGCAGTGGCTGGCGGTGGCCTGCGCCGCGCTCGGCGTGGCGTGGCTCACCGTCGATGCCGGTGCGCTGCCGTGGATCGCGCTGAGTCTGGCCGCCTCGTTCGGGCTGTACGGCCTGCTGCGCAAGCTGGTGCAGGTGGATGCGGTGGCCGGGCTGGGCGTGGAGAGCCTGTACCTGTTCCTGCCGGCGTTGGGCTTCGTGCTGTGGAGCGAGAGCGGGCACGGCGGCGGCTTCGCCGCCGGTTGGGGCTGGCGCAACGATCTGCTGCTGGTGTTCGGCGGCGTGGTCACCGCGGTGCCGCTGATCGGGTTCGCCTACGGCGTGCGGCGCATCCCGCTGTCGCTGGTCGGCTTGCTGCAGTACATCGCGCCGAGCCTGCAGTTGCTGCTGGGGGTGTGGTTCTTCCGCGAACCGTTCGACAGCGGCAAGGCGATCGGCTTCGCCGCGATCTGGGTCGGGCTGCTGCTGTTCGCGGGCGAGAGCCTGTGGCGCTCGGGTTGGGGGCGGCGAGGGGCCGGGATTCGGGATTCGTGATTCGCAAGAGCCTGCTCCCAGAAGTCGCACCGGTCGCCTGCGCAGTCCGCTGTTACGAATCCCCACTCCCGAATCCCCAATCCCGGCTCAACTGCGGCCGACGCTCGCAGCCGGGCTGCCCGTCAGCTGCTGCCCGGCGTCCACGCGCGGCGCCAGCGGCGGCGGGCAGTGGCCGTCGTGGCGCTGCGCCGGCAGTTCGGCGAACCAGTCCTCCACGGTCGGCGCCAGCAGGTCCAGCCGCATCGGCAGGCTGATGTGGTTCTCGCCGGGCATTTCCAGGTAGTGCGCGCGCGGCGCGTCCAGCGCCAGCAGGCGGCCGTGCGCGACCGGGATGTGCTGGTCGGCGCTGCCATGCAGCAAGAGCAGGCAGGCCGGCGCGGTGCGCGCGGCGGCGGTCACGTCGACCTGATCCAGGTTCAGCGCCAGGCGCTGGTTGGCGTTGGCGATGACCGCGTCCAGGTTCTGCCCGCCGTAGCGCCAGCGCGCCAGGTCCATCGCCGCGCTGGCCATCAGGCCCTGCGGGCGGCTGGCGAGCATGTGCGGGATCATGTCGCGGATGCCGCGGCCGGCGTTGGCGAAGGATTCCATCGCGACCACGCCGTCGACGTCGCCGCCCAGCTTCTGCGCGGTGAACAGCGCGGTGGCGGCGCCGTAGGACACGCCGAACAGGTACAGCGGGCCCTGGATCTCGCCGCGGGCGCGCAGTGCGCGGATCACCGCGACCACGTCGTCGGACTCGCGCGTGCCGTAGCCGGCCGGGCCGCCGCCGGAGCGGCCGTGGTTGCGCAGGTCGATGCTGATGCTGCGGTAGCCGGCCTGGGCCAGGTCCAGCGACCACGGCAGCAACGAATCGCCGTCCATCATCCAGCCGTGCAGCAGCACCACGGTGCCGCGCGGGGCGGCGTGGGTGCCGGGCTGCGGCGCGGCCACGTCCATCGCGAAATCGGCGCGCTCGTGGCCGTTGGCGTCGCGGCCTGCATGCTCGTAGCGGTAGCGCATGCGGTAGTCGCCCGGATCGATCGCACGCCAGAAGATCGGGATGCCGGCCGGGGTGAGCACGTGCCCGCTACGGTTGGGCAGCGTCGCCAGCAGGCCCTGGATGCGTTCCTCGTCCATCAGCGGCGACACGCCGCCCGGCGCGACCAGGCGGTCGCTGAGCGAGGTGGAGGTGCGCGCAGCCAGACAGCCGGCGGCCAGGCACAGGCTGGTGCAGAGGACGAGCAGCAGGCGGAGGCGCGACGGCATGGCGATAGGCGGTGGGTGAACGGCCGCGCAGGCTAGCGCCTTCGCCGACGCGGCTCTACCGCAATTGGATGACGAAACGATGACGCGGTGCGGGTACGGGGCGCCGAGGTGCGGTCGCCGGCCCGGTTTTCCCGGCGGCGCCTTGCGCTGCGGCGCATGCGCGGCGCTCGTGTGGGCCACGCCGGGTCTGTTCGGCGCTCGGTGGATGCTGCGTGGCGCAGCCTGGCGTTCAGGTCGGCGCGACGCTACCGGCTTGCGGCACGCCGGACTTGGGCCCGCAGGGGTGGTGCTTGCGCAAGCCAACGACCTTGCCCGGCCGCGCGGTCGCCGAGCCGGGCAGGCATGGCGCCTGCCCGGGCACGCAGGCCAGTCGCTACAGCGCGCGCAGGGCGGTGGTGATCGGCAGCCGCGCCGCGCGCAGCGCCGGGAACAGCCCGCCGACCAGGCCGATGCCCAGCGCCCACTTCAGCCCGCTCCACAGCAGCGCCGGCGAGACCTTGAACTGGAACACCACCTGGCTGAAGTTGCTGCCCAGGGTGGACACGCTGTAGCCGTTGAACACGGCCCAGGCGATCAGCCCGCCGAGCAGCCCGCCGAGCAGCGCCAGCAGCATCGTCTCCAGCATCACCGCGGTCACCACCGGCGTGCCGCGAAAGCCGATCGCGCGCATCGTGGCGATCTCGCGCGCGCGGGTGGCCACCGCCGCGTACATGGTGTTGAGCGCGCCGAACACCGCGCCGACCGCCATGATCGCGCCGATCACGGTGCCGAGTATGCTGATCAGCTTGCTGAGGTTGCCGCCCTGCTTGGCGTAGTAGGCACGGGTGGTCTCCACGTCGAGCTTGAGTCGCGGGTCGGCGGCCATCGCCGCCTTGAACTGGGCGTAGCCGTCCTTGCCGTCGGTACGCACGTTGATCGACTGGTAGGCGCTGCGGTTGTAGGTGGACGCCAGGGTCTGCGCGTCGGCCCACAGCTCCGAGTCGTGCGCATCGCCGGAGGCGAACACGCCGACCACGGTCCACTGCTCGCGGCCCAGGCTCAGGGTCTTGCCCACGTCCAGGCCGCGGAACTGCGCCTTGGCGCCCTGGCCGACCACGATCTCGCGCAGGCCGGCGCCGAAGCGGCGGCCCTCGACGATCCTGAGCTTGTCGTGCACCGCCCAGCCGGCGTCGCCAACGCCGCGGAACTGCACGTTGGTGTCGGTGCCGTCGGCCTTGCTCGGCAGGTTGATCACCTGCGACAGCTCCGGGGACACCAGCGGCTTGCCGTCGGCGCCCTTGGCCACGCCGGCCAGGCTGGCGATCAGCGGCACCTGGTCGCGGGTGATCACCGAATTGGTCTCGGCGCCGGAGCCGCCGCGCAGCACGATCGCAGTGCTGTCGTCGCCGGTGCTGTTGAGCGTGGCCTGGAAGCCTTCGCCCATCGCCAGCATCGCCACCAGCACGCCGACCACGCCGGCGATGCCGACCACGATCACCGACGAGGCGCCCCAGCGCTGCGGCAGGCTGGCCACGCCGATGCGGGTGGCGGCCAGCGCCAGGCGGCCGCCGCGGGTCAGCAGCAGCCACAGCGCCACGCCGACCGCCAGCGCCAGCACGCCGTACCAGGGCAAGGCGATCCACAGCGCCAGCCCGATGCCGAGCAGCAGCAGCGAGAGCAGGTTTCCCAACCAGAGTTTGAGTTTCATCAGTGCGTCTTCCGAGAATGCGACAGGGAACGGTGCGGCGGCGGGCTCAGCGCCCGGCCAGCGCGTCCACGATCTTCAGGCGCTGCGCGCGCAACGCCGGCAGCAGCCCGACCACGATGCCGATGGCGACCATCAGCCCCAACGCCACCAACCAGGTCTGCGCCGGCACGCCGCGCATCGGCATCATGCCGCCGCTGGCCGCGGCCACGCCGGGGATGACCAGCGCCGCCAGGCCCATGCCGATCAAGCCGCCGAGCACGATCAGCAGCACCGACTCCACCATCACCAAGGTCAGCACGGTGCCGTCGCGGAAGCCGAGCGTCTTCAGCACCGCCAGCTCCGGGATGCGCTCGCGCACCGCCTGCGCCATGGTGTTGCCGGTGAGCAGCAGCAGGGTGAAGAACACCGCGGCCATGATCGCAGTGACGATCAGACCGACGTCGGCGAACTGCTTGGCGAAGGCCTGCGAGAACGCGGCCTCGGTCTGGCTCTTGGTCTCGTGGTCGGAGTTCAGCGACAGCGCGTCGATCGCCTGCGCCACCCGCGAGGCCTGGTCGGCGCTGCCGAGTTGCACGGTGTACCAGCTGACCTTGTTCTTGATGTAGTCGTTGGATTCGTCGAAGTACTTCCAGTTCATCATCAACTGGTTCTCGGCCTGCGCGTTCTTGGCGTCCTTGACCTTGAAGATGGTGGTCAGGGTCAGCGGCCAGTCGTTGCTGCCGCCGCGCGGGAAGATAGTGGCCTGCAGCGGAATAGTGTCGCCGATCTTCCAGCCGTTCTTCTTGGCCAACGACGCGCCTACGGCCGCCGCGGTGCGGGTTTCGCGGAACGCCTTGAGCTGCGCCGGCGGCACGTCGTACTCGCTGTACACGTCGAAGAAATTCGGCGCCACCGAGAAGTTGGGGAAGAAGTTCTTCGGGTCGCGGTAGATGCCGCCGAACCACATCGCGTAGGTGACCTTCTTCACTCCGGGCACCGATTCGATCTGCGATTGCAGGCTGACCGGCAGCGACTGGGTGATCGACAGGCGCGAGGACACGATCAGCCGGTTGGCGCCTTCGACGCTGCCGCCGGAATTGAACGCCACGCGCACCGAGTCGAGCATGCCGAACAGCAGGAACGCGGCGACCACCGACAGTAGGGTCAGCAGGGTGCGGGTCTTGCTGCGGAACAGCTGGGCCCAGACCAACGAAAAATATTTCATGTTCGATCCTCCAGGGGACGGGATGCCGGGGCGCGGAATGCGCGCGGCGGCAGCGGCCGGTTCAATGCGCCACGAGCGGCGCGTCGGCCAGCTCGCCCTTGTCCAGGTGCACGGTGTGGCTGGCGTACTCGGCGGCCTTGGGGTCGTGGGTGACCATGATGATGGTCTTGCCGTGTTCGCGGTTGAGTTGCTGCAGCAGGTGCAGGATTTCCTCGGCGGCGGTGCGGTCCAGGTCGCCGGTGGGTTCGTCGCAGATCAGGAAGGTTGGGTCGGAGACGATGGCGCGGGCGATCGCCACGCGCTGCTGCTGGCCGCCGGACAATTCGTTGGGGCGGTGGCTACGGCGGTCGGCGAGGTTGACCAGGGTCAGGGCGATCTCGGCGTTGCGCTTGCGCTGGGCGGCGTTGAGGTTGGTCAGCAGCAGCGGCAGTTCCACGTTCTTCTGCGCGGTGAGCATGGGCATGAGGTTGTAGAACTGGAACACGAAGCCGACGTGCTGGCTGCGCCAGGTGGACAGTTGGCCGCCGCTCATGCGGTCGATGCGTTCGCCTTCGATCTCGATCTCGCCGCCGCTGGGGGTATCCAGGCCGCCGATCAGGTTCAGCAGGGTGGTCTTGCCGGAGCCGGAGGGACCCATCAACGCGACGAAGTCGCCGCGTGCGATGTCCAGGTCGATGCCGTGCAGGACTTGTACTTTCTCGGGTCCGCGCTGGTAGGTCTTGGTGACGTTGCGCAGTTTGACGAGGGTGGACATGGTGGTGTTCCTGGCAGTGGACGGGTAGTGGATGTGCCGATTGCGGTGAGGCAGTTCGCTGATGCTTGTGTCGCTTGCAGTTGCAGTTGCAGTTGCAGTTGCCTTGTCTTGCCTTGCTTTGCTCTTCAGCTTTTCGCTCTGCCGGGTCCCTTACGCAGCGGCGAATAGGGCGGGAAAAACCCCGAAGGGGCGGCGCACAGGGATGTGCGCCGTTCGCGGCAGGGGCAGGATGCCCCTTCCGCGAATCCCGTCCTATTCGCGGACCCGGAGCGCGCAGCGCGGAGGGCGCGGAGTAGGGTGTGCTTTCTTTTGGTTACTTTTCTTTGCACAAGCAAAGAAAAGTAACTCGCCGCAGGCGAAAGCTTTTGCTCTTGCTCCTGCAGTGTTAGAGCCCCTGTAGGAGCGGCTTCAGCCGCGACTGATTCTGTCAGGAAGGTGTCGCGGCTGAAGCCGCTCCTACAAAAGCAAACGCCCAAGCAAAAAAGCAACAGCAAAGGCTTCCGCCCTTGGCGGGTCACTTTTCTTTGCTCGCGCAAAGAAAAGTAACCAAAAGAAAGCGCGCCCTGCCGAGCGCCCTCCGCGCTGCGCGCTCCGGGTCCGCGGATGCACCGGGGATTCGCGGAAGGGGCATCCTGCCCCTGCCGCGAACGGCGCACATCCATGTGCGCCGCCCTTCGGGTTTTTCCCCGGTCCATCCGCCGCTGCGGAAGGGAACCCGGAAAGTCAAAAGCCACAGCGGAGCGACAGCAACAGCGGAGCAGTAGCAACAGCGGAGCAGTAGCAACAGCAGAGCAGTAGCAACAGCAGAGCAGAGCAACAGCTACAGCAATATCAAGAGCGGTATGGCAGTTGGAGCTTGTGCAGCCAATTGCAGGCTTGATCCAGCACGAGCAGAAACCAAACGATGCGATGAAACGACTAGCTGGGGCGATACGCGGTATGGCAAGAACGGGACGGAAACAAAGCGAGCGCCGCCGTCTTTAGGGCGATGGAGCAAGGCGGTGACGACACGGGCGACATGCAGTGGTTCGCGCCAACGCGCGGTACCTCACATGCGGTCGCCGTTATTGCTCGGTCGCCTCCGCCATCTTTACATTGACACCGTCGCGCAACGTCTCCGGCGGATCCAGCACCACCGTGTCGCCCGCCGTCAGGCCCGACAGCACCTGGCGGTCGTCGCCCAGCGCGATGCCGGTCTTCAGCGCGCGCTGCTCGACCGTGTTGTCCTCCTTCAGCGCGAACGCCACCTCCTGCCCGCCGCGCTTGACGATCGCCGCGCCCGGCGCGCGCACGCCCTGCGGCTTGTCTTGCGCCTGCGCCTGCGGCGCTTCCAGGAAGCTCACGCGCACGCCCATTTCCGGCACGATCCGCGGGTCCTTCTGCTTCAGCGCCACGCGCACCTTCACCGTGGCCTTGCCGCGGTCGGCCGAGGGAATGATCGCGATCACTTCGGCCGGGATCTTCCACTCCGGGTAGGCGTTGAGCACAGCTTCCACCGGCATGCCCGGCTTGACCCGGCCGATGAAGGCCTCGCCCACTTCCACCTCGATCTCCAGCGAATCCATGTCCACCACCGTGCCGATGCCGGTGCGGGTAAAGCCGCCGCCGGCCGACAGCGGCGACACGATCTCGCCCGGCTGCGCCGCCTTGGCGGTGACCACGCCAGCGAAGGGCGCGCGCACGATGGTGTTGTCCACGTTGAGGTCGGAGATCGACAGCTGGTTGCCGGCCACCACCACGTTGCGCTGCGCGCTCTGCAGCTGCGCGCGCAGGGCGTCGCGCTGCGACAGCGCCTGCTCGTATTGCGAGCGCGACACCAGCTGCTGCGTGGACAGCGTCTGCAGCCGCTGCGCATCGGCCTCGGCCTGGCGCAGCTGCGCCTGCATGTTGGTCACCTGGCTGCGTGCCGCGTCCAGCTGCGAGGCCGACAGTTGCCGCTGCGCGCCGGCGTCGATCGGGTCCAGCGTCGCCATCACCTGGCCCTGCTCCACGCGCATGCCTTCCTCGATCAGCACTTCGCGCACCTTGCCGGTGATCTTCGCCGACACCGTGGCCATGCGCCGCGCCACCACGTAGCCGCTGGCGTCCAGCACCGAGGCGCTGCTGCTGCCGGCGGCGATCGCCACCACCGGCGCGGTGGTCACTTCGATGGCCTTGCCGCGCCCGAACAGCAGCCAGCCGCCGACGCCGAGCGCGAGCAGCAGCACCAGGACCACGGCGATCCACAGCCCGCGCCGCGACGGCGGTTCGCTCGGCGGTGCCTTGCGGTCGATACGGAGTTCTTTGAGCAGTTCGGCGGAGGTACTCATCGTGTCCCTGGATGAATCGGTAGGCGCAGTGTGGATCGGCGAGGCGCGCGCTTCCAAGTTGCCGGAAGTCACTTTCTGCGTTGCGCTGCGGTAGGTGCGGCGCCATTCCCCATGGCGTGGAGCGCAGCATGCGGCAATCGCGCGGCCATCGCCAGTGACAGCTGTCACCTGCCGTGGCTGACGGGCCGCACTGGGATGCGCCGACGGCGCAGCGCAGCATGGCCACTCCTGCCACGACCGGTCCATGCCGATGCACGCACCCGACACTCTCCCGCTGGCGCAGCTGCGCGGCGTGCACAAACGCTACGGCGCGGTGGTCGCGCTGGATGGCGTGGATCTGCAACTTCAGCGCGGCCAGTTGCTGGCGCTGCTCGGCGCCAACGGCGCGGGCAAGAGCACGGCGGTGGCGCTGTTGCTCGGGCTGCAGGTGGCCGACGCCGGCAGTGCGCAGCTGTGCGGGCAGGATCCGCGCGCGCTCGGCGCGCGGCGCCAGGCCGGGGTGATGCTGCAGTCCGCCGGGTTGCCGGACACGCTGCGGGTGGGCGAACTGCTGGACCAGACGCGCGGCTATTACCGGCGCCCGCGCAGCGTCGCCGATTGCGTGGCATTGGCCGGGTTGGACGGGTTGATGGCACGCCGCTACGGCGGCTTGTCCGGCGGCCAGCAGCGGCGCGTGCAGTTCGCGATGGCGATCTGCGGGCGGCCGCAGGTGCTGTTCCTGGACGAACCCAGCACCGGTCTGGACATCGAGGCGCGGCAGGGCATGTGGCGGGCGATCCAGGAGCTGGTCGCGGACGGCTGCGCGGTGCTGCTGACCACGCATTACCTGGAAGAGGCCGAGGCGCTGGCCGACCGGGTCGCGGTGCTGCAACGCGGCACGTTGATCGCCGAGGGCAGCGTGGAAGAGCTGCGCGCGCGCTTCGAGCAGCGCACGATCCGCTGCCGCAGCGTGCTGGACGCGGCGCAGGTGGCGAGCTGGCCGCAGGTGCGGCGCGTGGACGGCCGCGACGGCGTGCTGGAGATCGTCGCCGAACCGGCCGAGCCGGTGGTGGCGCAATTGCTCGCCGCCGATCCGGGGCTGGACGAGCTGGAAGTCAGGCGCGCCGGCCTAGCCGACGCGTTCCTCGCCATCACCCGTGCGGAGGCCGCATGAATACTCTGGACCCGCGTCGCACCGATTCCGCCGCCGAACTCGCCCGCGACGTCCCCCTGCCGTTGTACGACTCCTCCGAATTGCCACTACGCGACCATGCCGCGCTGCTCCTGCGCGACCATGCCGCGCTGCTCTTGCGCGAAATCCGCTACGAACTCATGCGCTGGCTGCGCACCCCATCCTTCGCGTTGCCGACCCTGCTGTTCCCGCCGATGTTCTACCTGCTGTTCGGCATCGTGCTCAACCGCGGCAACCCTGCCGCCGCGGTGTACCTGATGGCCAGCTACGGCGTGTTCGGGGTGATGGCGCCGGCGCTGTTCGGCTTCGGTGTGGGCCTGGCGCTGGACCGCGAACGCGGCCTGCTCACGCTCAAGCGTGCGATGCCGGTGCCGCCAGCGGCGATGCTGCTGGCGCGCACGGTGCTGGCGATGTTGTTCGCGCTGGCGATCGGGGTGTTGTTGCAACTGCTCGGCAGCGTGCTGGGCGGGGTACACCTGGCGTTGCCGCAGCGCGGCTTGCTGCTGCTGGTCGATGTACTGGGCACGCTGCCGTTCTGTGCGATCGGCCTGTACATCGGCGCCCGCGTCGGCGGCAGCGGCGCGCCGGCGGTGGTCAACCTGATCTACCTGCCGATGGCGTTCCTGTCCGGCCTGTGGATCCCGCTGCAGATGCTGCCATCGCTGCTGACCACGCTGGCGCCGCTGTGGCCGTCCTACCACCTGGGCCAACTCGCGTTGCGCGTGGTCGGCCAGGACAACGGCAGTAGCGTCGCCGGCCACATCGCCGCACTGCTGGCGGTGACCGTGGCGTTCTTTGCGCTGGCGCATCGGCGCCTGCGCCGCGGCTGATGGCCGGCCTCTGTCGCGCCGGCACGGCGACGCCGGCATCGCCCATTCCAGCCACGCCGTCGGCACCGTTGCGCGGCACCGGCGCTCGCTCGCTATGCTATGCACCGCGGCAGCGCGTCCGCCCCTGGAGCCTGCCGTGATCGCCTTGGACGCCTCGCCCGAATCGCTGATCGCCCGGCGCCTGGGCTGGAGCAATGCCCGGCGCAGCACGCAGTGGTTCGTGTGGCTGTCGCTGGTCTGGTCGATCTGGCTGTTCGTGACGCCGCTGTACGAGCCACAGTACTTCACCAGCTGGTTCTGGCCGACCATGGCCAGCTACGCCGTGTTCCTGGCGCTGTACTACTGCGCCTACTACCGCGATCGCCGCTACCTGCGCTGGTGCGTGGCCGGCATGGCGGCACTGGGCTTCGTGCTGCTGCCGTACAACCCGGGCGCGCAGTGCTACATCATCTATGCCTGCGCGTTCCTGGCGTTCTGCTTTCCGATGGCGCGCGCGCTGGCGGCGATGCTGCTGTTGCTGGCCGCCTTCGCGCTGGCCTGGTGGCTGCGCGGCTGGTCGCCGCTGTACATGACCAGCGCGGTGGTGATCGGCCTGTCGGTGGGGCTGATGAACATCAGCTTCGAACGCCGCGCGCGCGCCGATGCGCAGCTGCGCCTGAGCCATGAGGAAGTGCGACGCCTGGCCGGGGTCGCCGAGCGCGAGCGCATCGGCCGCGATCTGCACGATCTGCTCGGCCACACGCTGTCGCTGGTGGCGCTGAAGTCGGACCTTGCCGCGCGCCTGCTGGCGCGCGATCCGGCCGCGGCACGGCAGGAGATGGAAGACGTCAGCCAGGTCGCGCGCGAGGCGCTGGGCCAGGTGCGGCGCGCGGTCAGCGGCATCCGCGCCGCGCAGCTGGCGGCGGAGATGGCCTCGGCCAAACTGCTGCTGGAATCCTCCGGGGTCACCTTCCGCTATCAGGTCGATGCGCTGCCGCAGTGCGCACAGCTGGAGACCGTGTTCGCCATGGTGCTGCGCGAGGCCGCCACCAACATCCAGCGCCATGCCGAAGCCCGCAATGCGCAGCTGCGGCTGTGGTGCGAGCGCGACCAGGCCTGGCTGGAGATCCGCGACGATGGCCGCGGCAGCGCGATGCAGCCGGGCACCGGCCTGGCCAGCATGCGCGAACGGTTGGAGGCGGTGGGCGGGGCGTTGCGGATCGAGTCCGAACGCGGCCAGGGCACCCGCCTGCTGGCGTCGGCGCCGTTGCCGCGCACGCCGTCTGCGACACCGCCCGCAGCGGAGACCGCGCCGGAACCGCGCGGCTGCCAGGATCCCGCGTTGCGCTGAACGTGACTGCGGCCGGCGCCCTACAATGCGCCCACAAGCACCGGGGGCAAGCGTGATTCGATTAGTGCTGGCGGAAGACCAGGCGATGGTGCGCGGTGCGCTCAGCGCGCTGCTGGGCCTGGAAGCGGATATCGCCGTGGTCGCCAGCGCCGCCGACGGCGAGGCCGCCTGGCGCGCGCTGCAGGCACATACGCCGGACCTGCTGGTCACCGACATCGAGATGCCCGGCCTCAGCGGCCTGGAACTGGCGCAGCGGGTGCAGCGCCAGCAGTTGCCGATCCGCGTGGTCATCGTCACCACCTTCGCCCGTCCCGGCTTCCTGCGCCGCGCGCTGGACGCTGGCGTCGGCGGCTATCTGTTGAAGGACGCGCCGCCCGAGCGCCTGGTCGATGCGATCCGCCAGGTGCACCGCGGCGGCCGCGCGATCGATCCGGAACTGGCGCTGGAAGCCTGGTCCGAAGCCGACCCGCTCAACGACCGCGAACGCCAGGTGCTGCGCCTGGCCGGCGAGGGCGCCTCGGCCGGCGATATCGCCGCGCAGCTCGGGCTCTCGCACGGCACCGTGCGCAATTATCTGTCCGAAGCGATCGGCAAGCTCGGCGTCGGCAACCGCATCGAGGCGGCGCGATTGGCGCGACAGAAAGGCTGGCTGTAGCGCCGCCGGAAACGCGAATGCCGGTGGACATGGGCCACCGGCATTCGGTTGAAACCAGGCCCGCCCGGCGCATCGCGCCGGACGCAGTGGCGGATCAGAACGACCAGGTGAAGCTCAGCGAGCCGCTGCGCGGTTCGCCCCAGGCGCCGTAACCGTAGATCTGCGCGTAGTACTTCTTGTCCAGCAGGTTGTTGAGGTTGGCCTGCACCGTGAATTCGTCGGACAGGCGGTAGCGCGCGAACGCGCTGACCAGCGCATAGGCGTCCTGCTCGAAGCGGCCGTAGGTCGCATCGACGTAGTAGATGCGGTTCTGCCAGTTGACGCCGCCGCCGAAGGTCAGCTCGGTGAGGCTGCGCGGGGTGTAGCTGGTGTAGAGCTTGAGCGTGGTCTGCGGCAGCTGCGCGTTGATGTCCGCACCGCCGGCATCCTTGGCGACGTAGCGCGAGGCGCCGAAGGTGCCGTTCCAGCCCGGCGCCAGTTCGCCGTTCAGCTCGAACTCGAAGCCGCGGCTGACCGTGCCCTGCGCTGCGACGTACGCGGTCTCGGTGGTACCCGGCACGAACTCGGTGGTGGCCTGGGCGACGTTGTCCTGTTCGATGCGGAACACCGACAGCGACGCGTTGAGGCGATCCTCGAACCACGCCGCCTTGACCCCGGCCTCGTAGCTCTTGCCGATCACCGGATCCAGGTACGCGCCGGTGCGGGTGCGCGAGGTCTGCGGCTGGAAGATGTCGGTGTAGCTGACGTAGGTCGACCACACGGCGTCGATCATGTAGACCAGGCCGGCATACGGCGTGGTTTCCTTCTGCCGGCTGCTGTACGCCACGCCGCTTTCGGCGCCATCTACCTTCCAGTCGGTGTAGCGCGCGCCGACGATCAGCTTCAGCGGATCGGCCAGCGAAAAACGCGCGGCCGCATAGCCGGCCTTCTGGGTGACGGTGCCGCGGCTGAACTCGCTCAGCGCCGACCAGGTCGGCTCTTGGTAATTTCCGCTCCAACCAAGATAGGTAGGTAGCGTCACGTATTCGGAAGGAAACCCAGTTACTGGGTCATAAGTCTTGACCGGGAAATCGAACGCGCCGTCGTTGACGTAGCGGCGGCGGTTGTAGCTGACCCCGGCCATCAGTTCGTGTTCGCGCCCGAACAGCTGGAACGGGCCTTCGGCATAGCCGTCCAGGCCATCGACCTTGCGCTCGGTGACGTAGTAGCCGGAGTAGGGCACCACGCCGGCGCCGGTGTTCTTGTCGAAGCCGTAGATCGTATAGAACGGATAGAACAGCTTGTCGGTGACGTTGGTCTGGTCGTGGGTGGCGTTGGCCTTGATCTTCCAGCCGCTGGCGAAATCGTGCTGCAGCGTGGCGAAGGCGCGCTTGGTGGTGGTGTCCCAGAACGTCCAGTCCGCGGCCGGGTTGAACGCGCGCGAATAGTTGGTGCGGCTGCCGTCGGAATACCACAGCGGGAAGCCGCCCCAGGTGACGTCGTCGGACTGTTTCTTCTGGTAGTCGTAGCCCACGCTCAGCTGGGTGTCCGGGGTCAGGTCGGCATCGATCACCGCATAGCCCAGGGTCTTGTTCTGGCTGTAGCGGTCCACGTACGAATCGGTATCCAGGTAGCTGCCGATCACCCGCGCGCGCACCGTGCCGCTGGCGTTGAGCGGAGTGCTGACGTCCACCGTCGTGCGGGTCCGGCCCCAACTGCCGGCGGTGACCTGCACGCTGCCGGCCAGTTCGGCGCTGTCGGCGTGCTTGCGGATCAGGTTGACCGAGGCCGACGGATTGCCCGCGCCGGTCATCAGCCCGGTGGCGCCGCGCACCACTTCCACGCGGTCGTACAGCGCAAGGTCCAGCGCCGAGTCGCCGTAGCTCCAGTTCTGCACCATCGTGGTCGGGATGCCGTCGAACTGGTAGTTGTCGATGTAGAAGCCGCGCGCGTAGAACTCGAAGCGCTCGCTGTCCGAGCGGGTGTTGGACACGCCGGTGGTGTTCTCCAGCACGTCGATGATGTCGTCCAGGCCCTGATCCTCGATGCGCTGGTGGCTGATGATGCTCACCGACTGCGGGATCTCGCGCGGCGCCAGCTCGAAGCGGGTGCCGGCGGTGGTCTTGCGCACGCTGTAGCCTTCGGCGCGCTCGCCTTTGACGCTGACCTTGTCGAGGGTGGTCACATCGCGATCGGTTGCGGTGTCGGCGGCCGCGTCGGCGGCGAAGGCCGGCACGCTGGCGAGCAGGCAGGCCATGGCCAGGGCCGAGCGGCGCGGGAAACGGTGGGGAGGGAGGAAACGGTTCATCGCAAGGCTCCGTGGCAAGCAGGCATGGCCATCGACCGCGCTGCACGCAGCGCCGCGGGATGGTCGGATTTGGAGGCTGGCTTGGAGCGGGACATGCGCCGTGCGCAGGCGAGGCCTGAGCGCGGGACGTCGACACCTGGCTGGCGCTGTCGATGCGGCCGGCTGCCTCGGAAGGGCGGCCGGCGCATGACGGGTGGTTCGGGGAAACGGGCGTGGTGACCTGTCGATCGGGGCGCGCCCACGGTGGCAAGTGTAACGGTGTCGGGTCGGCGCGGCCATGTCGGCGCTGCCACATCGCGTGGCGTCCTGGGGTCTTTCTGGCGGGGCGATGCGCGGACGCGATGCGTGGCGCGGTGTCCATCGGCCGCTACGTCCTGCCGGCGCTGCGGCGCACGCCCGCTGCTGCGCCGCGCAGGCGGTCATCGGTATGCCGGAAGCGCAGGCGCCTATGAAATTGTGCGTGCCCGCGCGGTGGCGCTGCCGCCAGTGACTATGCTGTCCGGAAGCGGATCCAGCGACGCGCCAAGCAGGGAGTGCCCGGAAAGGAGCGTCTTCGACGGCGGTGCGATTCCGCCCACCGCCATCACCGCCAATCCCGAGTGATGCGCTCGATCGACGGACAGGAGAACGTGGATGAAGTGGATGCGCGCAATGCTGTTGGCAGGGGCGCTGTTGCTGGCCTGGTCGCTGCCCGCCGCCGTGGCGATGGCGGCCGAGGGCCAGTTCAAGGTGCTGGTCGCGGCGATTCCCAACAAGTACCACCACGACTACATCCCGGTGGCCAAGCCGCAGTTCGAGGCGCTGGCGCGGCAGCACTACTTCGAGCTGGTGTGGGCCTGGAACGCCGAGGCCTTCGATGGCGACCTGTCGCAGTACGCGGCCGTCGTGCTGCTCAATACGCCGGCCACCGATCTCAATCCGGCGCAGCGCGCCAATTTCCAGAAATACGTGCGCGGCGGCGGTGGCGTGGTCGCGGTGCACAAGGCGTTCGCGATCGCGCGCGGGCAGTGGGACTGGTACGACCGTTTGATCGGCCGCTCGTTCCGCACCCATCCCTACCTGCAGACCGCGATGGTGGATGTGGTCGATCGCAACTTCCCGGCCACTGCCGGCCTGCCGCAGCGCTGGCTGTGGTCGGACGAGTGGTACGAATACGATCCGCCGTACAGCGACGACCTGGTCACGCTGCTGACGGTGGACGAAACCAGCTACGACCCCACCCTGATCTGGCCCGGCCAGGTCGCCAAGGGCATGGGCAAGCCGCATCCGGTGGCCTGGTACCACCGCTTCGAAGGCGCGCGCGTATTCGTCACCGCGCTCGGCCACCAGGCCGAGGCCTACAACGATCCGCGCTACCTCGAACACCTGTACGGCGGCATCTACTGGGCCGCCACCGGCCACGGCATCGCTGGCGAGGCGGCCCCGCCCGCGCCGCGCCCGCACTGAATCCGCCCGCGCCGCACTATCGCTGCCGGGCAATCCGAAGCCCCTCCTACAGAAGCACCGGGCCAGCACGCCGCCCGTTTTTTTGTAGGAGCGGCTTCAGCCGCGACAGGAACCGAACCGTCGTCAGGCGGTCTGTCGGGGCTGAAGCCCCTCCTACAGAAGCACCTGGCCAGCACGCCACCCGCTTTTTTGTAGGAGCGGCTTCAGCCGCGACAGGAACCGAACCGTCGTCAGGCGATCTGTCGGGGCTGAAGCCCCTCCTACAGTGCACCGGGCTAGCAAGCCGCACGCCTTTTTGTGGGAGCGACTTCAGTCGCGACGGGCGTTACCGATCACGCCCATCGCGGCCGATAGTCCAGGTCCACCCGAAGTCGTCCCGGTAGCCCGCAACCAGCACAGCGCAAACCCTCAGCCCTGTTCTCGCGACGCTGCCTGGTCCACCACCACCACCGGTGCCACACCACCCCGCGCCATGCTCGAAAACACTCCATCGCGGCGCACCCAGGCATGGAACAGCGCCGCGCACAGATGCCCCAGCACCGTGGCGAACAGCAGATACGCCAGCCAGCCATGCGCACTGCGCAACCAGGCATACAGCGCCGGGCTGTGCGGCGCGATCGGCGGCAGCTGCATCCCCGGCCACAGCACGATCGGATAGCCGCCGGCCGATAGCATCGACCAGCCTAGCAACGGCATCGCCAGCATCAGCGTATACAACAACCAGTGCGAGGCCAGCGCCGCCGTTTTCTGCCACCACGGCAGGTCCGCCGGCAGCGGCGGTGGGCGGTGACGCAGGCGGTTGCCCAGGCGCACGATCGCCAGCAGCAAGATCGCGATGCCCAGCGGGCGGTGCAGGTCGAGCAGCCACGGCCGCTGCGATACCGAGGCGACCATGCCCACGCCGACGAACAGCATGGTCAGGATCATCGCCGCCATCAGCCAGTGCAGCAGGCGCGCGGTCAGGTTGAAATGCCCGGAGGCGTTCGCGCGGCTCATTGCGCACCCCCATGCGCCTGGCCGGTCGCATCCGGCGCCTGGCCGCGGCCGATCTCGCGCTCGCGGCGGTTGAACGAGTGCGAATACACCGCCGAGCGCGCGGCCAGGATCGGGTCGTCGGAACCGGCGATGCCGCGCGGCAGGATCAACGGGTCGTAGTTCAGGTCGCGGCACGGGCCGGTGGCCTGCGGCTCGGCGTGGTCGAGCACCAGCGTGCCGGCGACGATCTGTTGCCGATCCTGCGGCCACGGCTGCGATGGATCGTTCACCGGGTCGCCGGGCGCGGCCACAGTCAGCACCAAGTCCCAGCGCAGCGGTCCTTGCGCCAACCGCGCCTGCAGATCCTCGCCGAGGAAGTCGGCGTCGGCCTGCGCGCGCTGCGCCGCGGACAGTTCCTTGAACGCGGTCTGCGGCCGCATCGACCAGCGCACGAAGCGGCTGCTGCCGTCGGCGGCGATGAAGCGGAAGCTGTTGACCCCGTTGTACTGGGTGTTGGCCCAGCTGTCGGACCATGGCGCGGTCTTGGCCCACTGCTGGAACTTCTTCGCTTCCGGATAGCGTTGCGCGAACGCGGCCATCTTCGCCGGGTCCGGCTTGCCGGTGGCCGGGTCCGGCTGCGCGGCCAGGGTCTGTGCCATGAAGCCTTCCGGCGTGGCCACCACGAAGAACGGGAAGCTGTTCATCGCCGTGCGCCACTGCTGGCCGTCGTCGCTGCGCAGCAGCAGCGCCATGCTGCGCACCCGCGCCGTGGCATCGGCGCCGTGCGGATCGCCGCCGCCGATCGACAGTCGTCCCAGCACCGGCACCGAGGCCTGGGCGAACACCCGCGCCGAGGACAGCGCACTGGCCTGGCCGTTGCCTTCGAAATGCCCGCTCACGCACATGCCCTTGCTGTGCGCGCGGCGGAAGCCCGGATGCGGCGGGCCGCCGGCTTCGATGGCATCGGTCATGCGCTGCGCGGTCAGCCGCTGCGGCCCGCCCAGCCAGCCCGCGCTCCAGGCGAAGGCGGCGGCGAGCGCGGCGGCGATGGCGGCGATGGCGGCCAGCGGCAGCCAGGGCCGCGGGCGTGGCGGCGGGGTGGGAGCGGGATGGGACATGGGGGCGACTCCTGTGGCGTTGGCGATTGGGAGTGAGACGTCCGGCGCCGCGTTCTATTCCCGAGGCGACGCCTGTTCGGCGTTTGCGTTGCGCTTTTTCGCCTGCGGTGGCTTCTTGCGGCCCGCCAGGCCGCACAATCGCGTGGGTGTCGCCGCCCAGCCAGGCGGCTCTCCCCGGCCAGGGAATAATCCGCCTCGCCGTGCGTCCTACCTGTGATTGCCCCTTCCCGAGCGCTGCACGCGACCCTGCCCATGGACGAACTCGACGACGATTCCCTGCGTGCGCTGATGCCCCGACTGCGACGCTTCGCCCAGTCGCTGAGCGGCGATGCGGCCAGTGCCGACGACCTGGTGCAGGCGGCGCTGGAACGCGCGCTGCGGCGCTGGTCCACGCGCCGCGACGCCGATGCGCTGCAGCCGTGGCTGTTCGCGATCGTGTACCGGCAGTTCGTCGACGCGCGCCGGCGCGCGCAGCGCTGGCAGCGGGTGCTGGCCCTGTTCGCGCCGCAGCAGCCGACCCAGGCGCCGTCCGCCGAACAGGTGCACGACGGCCGCGCGATGCTGGCTGCGTTCGCGCAACTGCCGGCCGAACAGCGCGCGCTGCTGTTGCTGGTCAGCGTCGAAGGCTTCAGCTATCGCGACGCCGCCACCGCGCTGGACCTGCCGATCGGCACGGTGATGTCGCGCTTGTCGCGCGCCCGCGAGAAACTGCGCCAGCTCGGCGAAGGCCGCAGCGGCAACCCTGCCTTGCGAGTGCTCAAATGACCGTGCTGCGCCCCGACGACGAAACCCTGCACGCCTATGTCGATGGCCGCCTGGACCCTGCGCGGCGCGCACAGGTCGCCGCATGGCTGCAGGCCAATCCTGAGCACGCCGCGCGCGTGGCCGGCTGGAAGCAGGACGCCGACGCGCTGCGCGCGGCCTGGGCCGGTGCCGAGACGCTGCCCGCCAATCCCGCATTGACCATGCCGGCCCTGCGCCGCCGCACGCGCCAGCGGCGCCGCACGCTGGCCGCTATGGCGGCCAGCTGCGTGCTGACGCTGGGCCTGGGCATCACGCTTGGCTGGCAGCTGCGCGACAGCCGCCTCGGCGGCGAACGCCTGCCGATGGCCGACGCGGTGGCCGCGTATCGCCTGTTCGCCGACGGCGAGCAGCCGCTGGAATTCGACCCGGCGCGACGGGTGGCCTTGCAGGGCTGGCTGCGCACCCATTTCGGCGACGCCGGCGCGGTGCCGGACCTGCAGGCGCAGGGTTTCGCGCTGCGCGGCGGTCGCCTGCTGTCCACCCCCGAGGGCGCCGCGGCGATGCTGGTCTACCAGGACGCCGACGGCGCGCGCATCGGCCTATACCTGCGCCCGCGCAGCGCCCGCCTCGGCGATGGCGAGCGTCGCGACGGCCGCTTGCTCGCGCAATATTGGTCCGAAGGAAACACCGCCTTCGCCCTGGTCGGCCCGGCCACGCAGACCCGCATGCGCCAGATCGCCCCGCTGCTGCGCGGGCAGGGCTGAGCCAGCGGAACGGCGTCGGGACTGAAGTCCCTCCCACAGTGCACCCAGCGAACAGGCCGCAAGTTCCTGTTCCTGTAGGAGCGGCTTCAGCTGCGACGAACGAAGTCAGGGACCCGGCGATTTTGCTTGTCTGTCGCGGCTGAAGCCGCTCCTACAGTGCACCCTGCGAGCAAGCCGCAAGCCCCTTGTGGTAGCGACTTCAGTCGCGACGAGCGAAGCGGTGGAGGTGCCGTGGCCGGAACAGTGTCGATAGACACCGACACCCCGCCAAACCCCTACCCGGCGTAGCGCGCCTTCAGCATCGCGTAGGCCGAGCGCAGTGCCAGCGCTTCGCCGCCGGCGGGGCGGCCGGGGCGGTCGCTGTCGTTCCAGGCGTACACGTCCAGGTGCGCCCAGGCCTGCCGCGCCGGGACGAAGCGCTCCAGGTACAGCGCCGCGGTCACCGCGCCGGCCATGCGCGAGCCGGCATTGGCCAGGTCGGCGATCGAGCTGGTCAGGTAGCGCAGGTAGGGGCGCCACAGCGGCATGCGCCACACCGGGTCGCGGCTGCGTTCGCCGGCGGCGATCCAGGCCTGCGCCAGCGCGTCGTCGTTGGAAAACAGCGCCGGCAGATCCGGCCCCAGCGCGACCCGCGCCGCGCCGGTCAGTGTGGCGAAATCCAGGATCGCGTCCGGCGCCTGCTCGCTGGCGTAGGTCAGCGCGTCGCACAGCACCAGCCGGCCTTCGGCATCGGTGTTGTCGATCTCCACGCTGATGCCCTGGCGGGTGGCGATCACGTCGCCGGGGCGGAACGCGTCCGGGCCGACCGCGTTCTCCACCGCCGCGAGCAGCACGGTCAGCCGCAGAGGCAAGCGCTGCGCCATCACCAGCCCGGCCAGCGCCAGCGCATGCGCCGCGCCGCCCATGTCCTTCTTCATGTGGCGCATGCCGTCGGCCGGTTTCAGGTCCAGGCCGCCGGTGTCGAAGCACACGCCCTTGCCGACCAGCGCCACGTGCGGGTGCGCGTCTTCGCCCCAGCGCAGCACGATCAGACGCGGCGCGCGGTGCGAGGCGCGGCCGACCGCGTGGATCGCCGGGAAATTGCGCAGCAGCAACTCTTCGCCAACGATGCTTTCGCACTGCGCGCCATGCGCGTCGGCGATCGCGCGCGCGGCCGCTTCCAGCTGCTCCGGCCCCATGTCCTCGGCCGGCGTGTTGACCCAGTCGCGCACGCGCACGCACGCCTCCAACTGGTCGCGCACCTCCGCGCTCGGCGTGGCCAGCAGTTGCGCCGGCACCCGCGTCAGCTGCTTGTAGCGGGCGAAGCGGTAGCTGCCCAGGCCCCAGCCCAGGTGCAACGCGGCCTGCTCCTCCTCGCTCAGCGCGCTGGCCAGCCGCCAGCTGCTGCCGGCCGGCAGCGCGTGCGGCGCGTGCGCGTAGGCATAGGCATCGCCGCGGTCGCCGACGCCCAGCACCGCCGCGGCCACGCCGTCCGCGCCGGGCAGCAACAGCACCGTGCCGGGGGCGGCCACGAACTGCTGCGCGTCCAGCCACGCCACCCAGGCCGGCGTCTGCGCGGCGCGCCATTCGGCCAGGCGTTCGCGGTCCAGCACATGCAGCGGCAGCGCGTGGGGGGAGGCATCGGTGAAGCCGGAAGGCAGGGACATCAGCGGGTCCTTGTGGGGCGGGCGCGGCCGGCGCGGCGCGCGGCCAGGGCGAAGAGGCGGCAGCGGACGGCGCTCATGCGCGCGCGCCGATGGCCGGCTGGGTGGCGTCCAGCCAGTCGGCCAGGCCGGTGAGAGTGTCGAAGTGCAGGTCCGGCGGCGTGGGCGGATGCCAGGCCTGCGCGTCGCGGTTGATCCAGCAACCGCGCAGCCCGGCCTGCATCGCGCCGACCACGTCCATCTCGATGTGATCGCCGACGTGCAGTACCTCCGCACAAGGCACCCCCAGGCGCGCGCAGGCGGCGTGGAAGATGCTCGGGTCCGGCTTGGCCGCGCCGTGTTCGCGCGCGCTGAGCTGGAACGCGAAATGCGAGGCCAGGCCGATCGTGGCCAGGTCTGCATTGCCGTTGCTCAGCGCCACCACCGGCACCCGCGCGGCGATCCGCTGCAGCGCGGCGATGCTGTCCGGATAGCACTCCACCTGGTTGCGCGCGGCATAGAACACCGCGAACGCTGGCTCCACCAGCGCCTCGTCGGCGCCGCTGTCGCGCAGCGCGCGGCGCAGGGTCAGCCGCCGCATCTCGCTCAGGTCGTGGACCAGGTGCGGATGCGCGGCGAACACCTCATCGCGCAGCTGGCGCATTGCCGCGATCGGGAACCGCTCGGCGGTGCGCGGACTGTGCTGCAGCAGCCAGTCGTGCAGCACCTGCTCGATGCGCGCGCCGATCGGCGCGAACGGCCACAGCGTGTCGTCCAGGTCCAGCGTGATCGCGCGAACGGGGAAGGAAGGCAAGGAAGTCACTCGCAACATTTTACGCGAACCCGCCGCAGCGACCGTCGCCCCAGGTAGACACGCGTGCCGCCAGCGCCGCGCCGACCGCTTTTCCGAGCCCCAAGTCCCGAGTCCCCAGTCCCGCCACTCATTCCAGCAACCTGGCCCAGCGCTGCATGCCTTCCACCCGCGCCAGCACCATCTTGATGCACACCAGCAGCGGCACCGCCAGCAGCAGCCCGATCATGCCCCACAGCCAGCCGAACAGCATCAGCGCCAGGATCAGCATCAGCGGCGAGATCGCCATGCGCCGGCCGAGCACGATCGGCGTCACCACCTGGCCTTCGAGCATGTGCAGCGCCAGGTACAGGATCGCCGGCAACGCCGCGCTCAGCGGATCGCGGAACTCCACGAAGCCCATCAGCAGCATCAGGATCGCGCCGATCAGCGGGCCCACGTACGGGGCGAAGTTCAGCAGCGCCACCACCGTGCCCCACAACAGCGCTTCCTGCAGCGGAATCTTCAGCAGCACCAGGATGCCGGCGAAGATCAGCCCGACCAGGGTGTTGATGACGCTGATGGTGAGCACATAGCGCGACACCTCGCGCTCGATCGAACGCAGGATGTCGGTGGTGAATTTCTGCTGCTGGCGGTTCGGCAGCAGCGCGATCGCATGCCGCTGCAGGTTTTCGCCGAACACCATGAAGAAGAACGTCAGCAACACCACCGCCAGCGCCGAGGCGGCCAGCCGCGGGGTGCGCACCAGCGCCTTGTACGGGTCGTCCAGCTGGGTGCGGATCACCTGCACGCGGCGGCCGTTGTCGCCGCCGGCGGCGCGCGCGAAATTCTCCGCCGCCTGGTTGGCCTGCTGCATCGGCTTGGTCAGGTCGCGCACCTGGGTGGCGATGTGGCGCATCTGCCCGGGCGCCTGTTGCACCCACTCGGCGGCCGGCCCGGCCAACTGCATGGTCAGCGCCGCGGCCACCGCCATGCCCGACAGCAGCACCAGCAGCGCGCCGAGGAAGCGCGGCACGTACAGCCGCCGCAGCCCACGCAGGATCGGATTGCCGACCAGGGCGAAGAACGCGGCCAGCAGCACCGGCAGGATCACCTCCTGCGCCGCCCACAGGGTGTAGCCCACCGCCAGCGTCGCCAGCACCACCAACGACATCGGCCCGCGCGGACGCGGTGCGGGCGCTGGCGGCAGAGCGTCCTCGGGGGGCGGTGCCACGTCGCCGGCGTCGGCCACGGATTCGGAGAGAGTGCTCATCGGACCTGCGCTGCGTACGGTGGCCCCGGCACGCGTCCTGCGGACACGCGCCGTTCGGCGCAAAAAGGGGAAGCGGAGTGTAGGCCGATCCTGGCCTGCGCGGTATGAAGGCGGCGTGGCGACCGCAGCGGGTCGCTACGCCGCGCTCAGCGTTCGGAAACGTCGGTGGCCGCTTCGGCCGCGCGCGGCGGTGCCTGCGGCGCTGCGGCGAACGGCGCCTCGACCGGCGCGGTGGCCACGGCGGGCGCAACCGGCGGCCGCGGCACGCCTGCAGCCGCGGGCGTCTCGACCGCCTCGGCCGCATCCTGCGCGGTGTCCGCCGCGCGTTCGGCCTGGTCGGACGCTTCCTTGACCTTGGTCGCCGTCAGCAGGCTGGAGACCGCGCTAAGCATCTGCAGCCAACGCGCGCCGCCGAGCTTGCCGATCGCCGCCGCCGGCTCGGCGCGTCCGGCCAGAAAACCGGCGCCCAATCCCACCGCGACGATGCGCAGCGGCGTCCAGCCTTCGCGCCAGACCCGCTGCAGGGTGGTCCACTGCGTCTGCATCTGCTGCTGGCGGCCTTCCAGCACCGTTTCGGCGCGGGCAATGCGGTGCTGCAGTTGCTCGAATTTCATCGGCGCGTCTCGCTGGCCGCGGCTGCGTTGCCGCCGGCATGATCCTCGTCGTCGTCGCCACCGATCCCCAGCTTCGCCAGCTGGCGGCGGGTGGCGTCGAGCTTGCTCATCTCGAAATAGCGCAGCGCTTGCCAGGCGCCCAGGGCGGTGACCACCAGACTGAACGCAGCCGTCGCCGAGATCGACGCCAGCCACGACCAGCCCAGCCGCTGCAGCACCGCGATCAGCGCGCCCATCAGCAGCATCCACGCCGACGCGCCGAACGACACCGCGATGGTCAGCCACACCAACGCCCGTGCCAGTGCGGCACGCGCCAGGGCCAGGTCCGCCACCACCAGCTTGCGCAGCGCGCGGCTGGCTTCCAGCGTGGCGTTCAGGCCCTCGCGGCCTGCCTGGCCGAACTCGCGGAACGATTGCTCCAGCGAGGGCCGTTCGGCCTCCGCTGGATCGGGCGCGGCGGTGCCGTCGCGGGCCTGCTCGTCGCTCACGAGGCTTACTTGTCGCTGCTGCGGGCCAGCTTGGCGATGATCCAGCCGGTGGCGAAGGCCACGCCGAACGAGGCCAGCGGACGCTCGCGGATCAGCTCGGCGGCGCTGTCGATCAGGTCGCGGCCCTTGTCCATCAGCACATCGACCTGCTCCTTCGCCGCGGCACCGCCGAACTCGGCAGCGGCCAGCCCGGACAGCGCGCTGTCGGACAGCTCGGCCTTGACGTTGGCCTTGCCCAGCTTCAGCTCGTCGCCCGCGGCACCGGCGGCGCCCTTGATCGCGTCGCCGGCGTAGCTGGCGGCCGACTTCAGGTGCGAACCGGCTTCGCTGAGGTTGTCCTTGAGGTTTTCGGTATTGGTGGGGTTGGCATTCATCGCGTGTCTCCTGAGGGTTTGGGGGCTATACCGCCCGCTATGCGCGGACGCTTCGCGGATCGCGGGCGACAGCAATACCATCGGCACGGTGTACGGCTTGTTAGGCCCTGGCGATCCACAGTGTCGCCGCTTGCGGTGCCCGCGACCAGGGCCGGGAGAAACGGATGCGCGCTTATGGGAACAAACTCGGCGGCACGGGCGTGGTCGCCTACGACATGGGACCGGACTGGATCGTGCTGCGCTTCGTCGACGGCAGCACCTACCGCTACGACCGCCACCATCCCGGGCCCTACCACGTGGCGGAAATGCAGCGCCTGGCCTAGGCCGGCAGCGGCCTCAGCACCTATCTCAACCGCTATGTGCGCGACGACTACGCCGCGCGCCTGGAATGAGCGCGCCACCGCCGCCCACCTCACTGCATCAACAAATCCGCCTGTGCCCCGCCACGCACCACGCGCAGCACCAGCTGCGCCGGCTTGCGCGCGAAGTTGGCGCGGAAGCTGGCCAGGTCGGCGAACTCGCCGGTGGAGGCGGCCATCACGATGTCGCCGCTGGCCAGGCCGTTGCGCGCCGCGCGGCTGCCGCGCGCCACGGTGCCGACCAGCACCCCGTTGATGCCGGACTGGCGCAGCGACTCGGGCAGGTCGGTGAAGCTGGCGCCGCCCAGCCGCGGGTCCAGCGATTCGCCGCTCACCGCGCGCGGCTGCTCCTTCAGCGTGGCCTTGATCTGCAGCGGCTTGCCGTCGCGGCGCACGTCCAGCGTCACCGTGCTGCCCACCGGCTGCAGGCCTTCGTAGTTGTGCAGCGCCTCGGCGCTGTCCAGCCGCTCGCCGTTGGCGCCCACCACCACGTCGCCGGGCTGCAGCCCCGCGCCGGCCGCGGCCGAACCGCTCAGCACCCGCGTCACCAGCGCGCCGCGCGGCGCGTCCAGGCCCAGGCCCTGCGCCATCTGCGCGGTCAGGTTCTGGGTCTCGATGCCGAAGGTGCCGCGGATCATCACCCCGTTGTTCTTCAGCAACTGCTCGACCACCGCCCGCGCCAGGTTCGACGGGATCGCCAGGCCCAGGCCGATGTTGCCGGCCATGCTGCCCTGCGGGTTGAAGCTGGCGGTGTTGATGCCGACCAGCTCGCCGTGCAGGTCCACCAGCGCGCCGCCGGAGTTGCCCGGGTTGATCGAGGCGTCGGTCTGGATGAAGTTCTGGTAGCCCAGGCCGCGGATGCCGTTGCGGCCCATCGCCGAGACGATGCCCGAGGTCACCGTCTGGGTGAAGCCGAACGGGTTGCCGATCGCCACTACAAAATCGCCCACGCGCAGCTTGCTGCTGTCGCCCAGGCGGATCTCGGTGAGCTTGTCGGCCTTGATCCGGATCAGCGCCACGTCGGTGTCCGCGTCCGAGCCCATGAACTCGGCCTTGAAGCTGCGCCCGTCGGCCAGGGTCACCTGCACGTCGTCGGCGTTCTCCACCACGTGGTGGTTGGTCAGCACGTAGCCGTTCTTGGCGTCGATGATCACGCCCGAACCCAGCGACTCGTTGATCCGCTCCTGCGGGATGTCCGGGAACAGGCGGCGGAAGAACGGATCGTTGAAGTACGGATTGCGCACCCGCACCACCTGCTTGGTGTTGATGCTGACCACCGCCGGCATGGTCTGCTGCAGCATCGGCGCCAGCGACGGCAGCGGCTGGCCGGCCACCGAGGCCGGCAAGGCGGCGCTGCCGGCCAGCGTCTGCGCCACCGGCGCGGCGGGGGCGGGCGCGGCCTCGGCGCGGTTGTCCAGGTGCGCGTTGATCGCGGTGGCGGCGAAACCGCCGAAGGCAGCGGCGGCGGTCAGGGTCAGCAGCGTGGGCAGCGGTCGCATGGGTCGGGTTCCGGATGACGCGGCGGGAGACGCAAGGCAGATGGGCGCCGGGGCGCATAAATCAAGATGAACGCGCGGCGTTTAACCGCCAGTGAAAGCCCGGCGCCGGGCACACCCACGGCGGCGTACGGAGGCGCCGAACCGGCCGGTTTCGGCGTTGACAGCGGGCCCGCCCAGGGTTAGCGTGGGCACTTCGTTTTGCCACTACATGTAGCGGTAAGACGTCAAAGCAACCCAACTACTGGGGTTTTCGCTGGGGTCCAGACCCCAGGGGGCGCACGCAGTGACGCATGGCGTGAACGTGAGACGGGCGGTCGAACGCCCTACGCATTCCCATTCGGCCGAAGGGCGGCGCCGCGCGCGCTGCCGCGGCTGTCGTCGTCGCGCAGCGCAAACCGCATACAAATAAGAGACACGGCGGACGGTCCACCCCCATCCGCCCCATCGGGACAGGTTCGAGGAGAACAGAAAAGAATGAGCACGGTGCGCCTGGAAGTCGTCCAGACCGAGTCCAAGCAGAACCCCATCCCGATGCAGCCTGCGTCGCAGGATATCTGGGACAAGAAGTACCGCCTGAAGACCAAGCAGGGCGAACCGCTGGATGCCGACATCGACGGCACCTACCAGCGCGTGGCGCGCGCGCTGGCCGATGCCGAGGCCACCGAGGAAAAGCGCGCCCACTGGTTCGAGCGCTTCGCCTGGGCGCTGCGCCGCGGCGCGATCCCGGCCGGGCGCATCACCTCCAACGCCGGCGCGCTGGAACACAAGCCGGCCACCAGCACCATCAACTGCACCGTGTCGGGCATCGTCACCGACTCGATGGACGGCATCCTGGAGAAGGTCCACGAAGCCGGCCTGACCCTCAAGGCCGGCTGCGGCATCGGCTACGAGTTCAGCACGCTGCGCCCGCGCGGCGCGTTCGTGGCCGGCGCCGGCGCCTACACCTCCGGGCCGATGTCGTTCATGGATATCTTCGACAAGATGTGCTTCACCGTGTCCTCGGCCGGCGGCCGCCGCGGCGCGCAGATGGGCACCTTCGACGTGTCGCACCCGGACGTGAAGGACTTCATCCGCGCCAAGCGCGAGGACGGGCGCCTGCGCCAGTTCAACCTGTCGCTGCTGATCACCGACGGCTTCATGCAGGCGGTGGAAACCGACGCCGACTGGCCGCTGGTGTTCCCGGTGAACCGCAAGGAAGAGGCCGACATCGACCTGACCAGCGCCACCGACGTGGTCTGGCGCGACTGGCCCACCCACAGCAACTACATCGTGCGCGACGACGGCCTGGTCGCGTGCAAGGTGTACGGGCAGATCCGTGCCCGCCACCTGTGGGACATGATCATGGTCTCCACCTACGACTACGCCGAGCCGGGCTTCATCCTGATCGACCGCGTCAACGAGATGAACAACAACTGGTGGTGCGAGAACATCCGCGCCACCAACCCCTGCGGCGAGCAGCCGCTGCCGCCGTACGGCGCCTGCCTGCTCGGCTCGATCAACCTCACCAACTTCGTGCGCGACCCGTTCACCGCCCAGGCGCGCTTCGACTGGGAGGAATACAAGGAAGTGGTGCGCGTGTTCACCCGCATGCTCGACAACGTGGTCGAGGTCAACGGCCTGCCGCTGCAGCAGCAGCGCGACGAGATCCTGCGCAAGCGCCGCCACGGCATGGGCTTCCTCGGCCTGGGCTCGACCATGACCATGCTGCAGATGAAGTACGGCAGCGCCGCCTCCTGCGAATTCACCGAAGCCATCGCCCGCGAAATGGCCGTGGCCGGCTGGGAAACCGCGCTGACCCTGGCCAAGGAAAAGGGCCCGGCGCCGATCATGCAGGAGACCTTCGAGGTCACCGCCGCGATGCTGCGCCAGCGCCCGGAAATGGCCAAGGACGGCTGGCGCGTGGGCCAGCAGATCGAAGGCAAGCTGCTGCACGCCAAGTACAGCCGCTACATGCAGCGCATCGCCGAAGTGGCGCCGGAACTGGTGGACGAACTGGCCGAAGTGGGCGCGCGCTTCACCCACCACAGCTCCATCGCCCCCACCGGCACCATCTCGCTGAGCCTGGCCAACAACGCCTCCAACGGCATCGAGCCCAGCTTCGCCCACCACTACAGCCGCAACGTGATCCGCGAAGGCAAGAAGTCCAAGGAGAAGGTGGACGTGTTCTCCTTCGAGCTGCTGGCTTACCGCCACCTGGTCAACGCCAAGGCGATGCCGTACGCCGAGGCCGCCGACGCGCAGTTGCCGGACTACTTCATCTCCGCCGACGACATCCACCCCAAGGAACACGTGGACGTGCAGGCCGCGGCGCAGAAGTGGGTGGACAGCTCCATCTCCAAGACCGCCAACGTCCCCACCGACTACCCCTACGAGCAGTTCAAGGACATCTACCGCTACGCGCACCAGCAGGGGTTGAAGGGCTGCACCACGTTCCGCTTCAACCCGGCCGCCTTCCAGGGCGTGCTGGTCAAGGAAGCGGACCTGGAGAACACCACCTACCGCTTCGAACTGGAAGACGGCAGCGTGGTGGAAGTGAAGGGCAACGAGCAGATCGAATACGACGGCGAAATGCACAGCGCCGCCAACCTGTTCGACGCCCTGAAAGAAGGGTATTACGGCAAGTTCTGAACGCCGCGTTTTTTGCGTCCCCCGCAGCGGCGGGGGACAGGCGGCGGCGGGGAAACGGGGAAAGCGGCAGGCCGGCTTTCCCCAATGCTTCCCTACCGCGCGCCGGCTGCCGTCGCATCCGGTTCCACGCTTCACGCCAATCGGTATAGCATCGCCCGCGTTACATAAACACTGACACCCTGAGGAGGGTTTTTTATGAGCAACGGTAATGGTGTGACGGCGACGCTGACGCAAGTCGCCGAAAACGTAAAAGAGACCGCCAGCAACATGGGCGATGCGATCGCCGCCACCGCCAGCGACGCCGTCGCCAGCGTCAAGCAGACCGCCGGCAACGTGCAGAAGCGCGTGCAGGACCAGGTCGCCAAGACCCGCAAGGCGGTCAAGAAGGCCGAGAAGGCCGTGGCCAAGCGCGCGGAGAAGGCCAGCAAGTCGGTGAAGAAGACCGTCGCCAACGCGCGCAAGAAGCTGGAAACGGCCAAGGCCAACGCCCAGTCCGAAGCCGCCGCGCTGAAGAAGGCCGGCAAGAAGACCGCCAAGAAGGCGGCGGCGAAGAAGGCCCCGGCCAAGAAAGCCGCCGCCAAGAAGACCGCGACCAAGAAGGCCGCAGTGAAGAAGGCGCCGGCCAAGAAGGCGGTAGCGAAGAAGGCGGTAGCGAAGAAGGCCGCGCCGAAGAAGGCGGTCAAGAAGGTCGCCGCCAAGAAGGCCGTGGCCAAGAAGTCGGTGGCCGCCAAGAAGACCGCGGTCAAGAAGAGCGTCGGCGCGCGCAAGGCCGTCGCCAAGAAGGCAGTGAAGAAGGTCGCCAAGGCCGCCAAGAAGAGCACCGCCAAGGTCGCCAAGAAGACCGCCGCAACGAAGAAGACCGCCGTGCGCAAGAGCGCCGGCAAGAAGGCCGCGGCCACCCGCGCCCGGAAGTAAGCCGTCCCACGCTGCATCCTCTCTCCCGTTCGCGGGAGAGGGGCAGGGCGAGGGACGCGCGCCCCAACACGACACGCACATCAGGAACGCATCATGGCCGTCAAGATCGACAAGAAAATCAAGGGCTACGCCGTCGTCACCGCCGAAGACAAGGCGCGCGAAGCGGCGCCACCGGTGCCCGCCGCGTCGATCGACCGCGCCACCGCCGAGGCCGAAGTGCCGGTGGACAACATCATCCACATGCACGAGCGCATCGAGCGCCCGGACGTGCTGATCGGCAGCACCTACAAGATCAAATCGCCGTTGGTGGAACACGCCATGTACGTGACCCTCAACGACATCGTGCTCAACGCCGGCACCGAGCACGAACTGCGCCGCCCGTTCGAGATCTTCGTCAACTCCAAGTCCATGGAACACTTCCAGTGGATCGTGGCGCTGACCCGCATCATGTCCGCCGTGTTCCGCAAGGGCGGCGACGTCACCTTCCTGGTCGACGAGATGAAGGCCGTGTTCGACCCCAAGGGCGGTTACTTCAAGGCCGGCGGCGTGTACATGCCCTCGCTGGTCGCCGAACTGGGCAGCATCGTCGAAGAGCACATGA
Organism: Xanthomonas sp. SI; assembly: GCF_014236855.1. Lineage (NCBI taxonomy): Bacteria > Pseudomonadati > Pseudomonadota > Gammaproteobacteria > Lysobacterales > Lysobacteraceae > Xanthomonas > Xanthomonas sp. SI. The sequence continues at coordinate 4,786,813 of NZ_CP051261.1, read as the reverse complement.
AGTCCATCGGCCTGCTGCACGACCCGGAGATGAGCGACCACCAGCGCGCGCTGATCAACGAAAAACGCAAGCAGTACGAAGACCGCTCAAAAAAAAACAATGAAATGAAGCCGGCTGTTCCTTCTCCTGCGGGAGAAGGTGCCCGAAGGGCGGATGAGGGTACGGTTTCGACCGACTCAACCGCCGACCACGAAGAAGACATCGCCGTCACCGGCGACGGCGCGAGTTTCCCGCCGTCGGCCACGATGTGCCACAAGTGCAACACCAAGGCCTTGGTCATCATGGACGGGTGTGCTACTTGTTTGAATTGTGGTTATTCGAAGTGTGGGTGAGCTATGAATATAAAGGCGCTTACTTTTTCTGAGCTTGAGATTCAGCGAATTTTTGGTCACGAAGCCGCAGAGAGCGAAGATATTGAACGGCTTCGCGAATACTATTTTAAAAACGATACCTATGAGCAAGTAACGTCCGAACTTCCATTTCGAATTCTTGTCGGGCATAAGGGTGTCGGTAAGTCGGCCTTATTCAAGGTCGCGATGGCGGAAGCAGAGGAGCAGGGAAGGCTCACAGTTCTCATCAGGCCTGACGACATAGTCGGAATTGGCTCCGATACGGGGGACTTCATTCGGGCTATTCGAGATTGGAAAGAGGGGCTAGTCTCCATAATCGGAGAGAAGATCGTTACTGGCTTTGGGTTTGAGAACACTGCTCTTAATAAGGCTGCTCTGGTTGGTGGTCAATTGCTAAATGCGGTTGCAGCATTCTTTGAAGAAAAGAAGCCTCTTGTTGGAGGGGTGAAGAAAAATGTACTTCAACACTTTTTGAAGTATAAGTGTGTAAGCATCTACATAGATGACTTGGATCGTGGCTGGCAGGGGCGTCCGCACGATATACATCGAATATCGGCTCTCCTTAATGCAGTTAGGGATTTGGCGGCTGACAATAGAGGGCTGAGCTTTAAAATTTCTCTTCGGTCGGATGTTTACTACTTAGTTCGGACGTCAGATGAATCTACAGATAAGATTGAAGGGTCTGTTATTTGGCATGCTTGGAATAATCACGAAATATTTGCGTTGTTAGTTAAGCGTATACGTACCTTCTTTGGGGAGGTTGGTGATGAAAAGGTTTTGGTTACGCTAAAGCAAACTCAGCTGGCTGAGACGTTAACTAAGGTGATGGAGGGTCGCTTTAGTGGTGAAGGTAAGTGGCGTAACGCACCAATTTATCGCGTGCTGATGTCCCTAATAAGGAAACGTCCGAGGGACCTTGTTAAGCTACTAACGCTTGCTGCACGAGAGACTCGCAATCGAGGGGGTGATAAGATTTCGACATCTGATTTTAAGGCAATCTTTGACGAATATTCACAGGGGCGAATTCAAGATACCGTGAATGAATTCCGATTTGAGCTCCCTGAGATAGAGCGACTCCTAGTCAACATGAAGCCTAATAAAAGGGAGAGGCAAGCGCGGTCGGGTTACGTATATCAGACTGACAAGCTTCTTGAGAAGATTAGAGGCATTTCCCAAATGGGAAAGTTTCAGTTCTCGAATGGGAAGGTTGCGGATGAAAAGGCCTTGGCTGCCTTCATGTACAAAATTAATTTTCTTGTGGCGAGAAAGGACATGCCTGATGAATCGGTTGTAAGGCGATACTTCGAAGAAAATAGGTATTTATCTTCAAATTTTGCTGATTTTGGTTTCGCCTGGGAGATTCATCCTGCTTATAGATGGGCGCTTCAGCCCGATTCTTTGGCTGATATATTCCAGCAGTTAGCATTGACTGACTAGAGAATTTAACTCTGAATAACCTTGCCGGGCTTCACCTTCGAAGCATTTGAAGCCACGGCAGGTGTGCCAGTTTTGCTAGGTTAACTGCGGTTTTCTTGCATTGTCTAGCATGCGCAACCGTCTTTGCGCCGCCGAAAGCGGTCCAGTCAAGTACTTGTTCTGTTCCCTTCTAGAGAACCGAATGCCGTGGTCCGAATACCGGGCTCAGAGTAGATTTTCTATTTATGTATAGCCTGAATTTCTGTCTACAAAAGTCGTTGACGCAGGGTTTGGCAAAGAACAAAATTGAATCGCTGCGTTAAATCACGCAGCCGGGCTTGGCAGCCCGACCACTCAGGCGCACCAGCGCCCATCTTCGATGCCCGGCGCTTTTTTGTTGCCCGGGCGTTATCGTGGGCGATTAGCTCGCATGCTTCATGGCGGGCGGTACGTGGAGGCCGCAAGGCCTGCCGGTCCCTGAGTCCGGTCTGCCAACCCGTACCGTCCGCCACCCTGCTTGGCAGCAGTGGGCGGACTTCTTTCAACTCAGGAGAAGTCGTCTATGTCCCGCAAAGCAACCGCACCCACGAGTAACCCGTCCTCCCGTCGCCGTACCCGCGATGCCACGCCGTCGCCCGCCACGCCTTTCGTCCCCGGCCCGATGCCGCGCGTCCCGCTCGGCGACCTGACGTACACCACGCTGTTCAATCCGGTCCTGACGGAAGACGAACTGCCGCGCAAGCGCGCGCCGCGTCCGCATCAACCCACGCAGTGCACCATTGGCTACACCTGCCACGACGTGATGGTGGACGGCCACCGGCAGAGCCAGCGCATTCCCACCCTGCGCTTGAGCGGCCAGTGGCTGGAAGCCTTGGGATTCGCGCCGGGTAGCAAGCCGCAGATCGCCATCGTCGATGGCGCGTTGGTGATCACGCCCGTGCCGAACGCCAAGCGGTGCTGAGCCATCGCGCCGACTGATCGAGTGCGTGTCGGTGCTGGTCGGGCGCGAGTCGGATTGCCAGTCAGCATTGGGAGTTGCCGCGTGGTTTTGGTTTTATAGCCACGCGCCCATCGTTCGTGCGCGCGACACGAACAATGGGCACAAGCATTGGTCCAGACGATGGACAAGTTTTGATTTGGCAGGGAGCACCCGGCGCTCGACCTTTGAGTTTCCAGTCTCCAGTTGGCTGCCTGCGGCTCGACTCCAGCGATGGGCTAGGCAGGGCGGTGGACCTTGCTGGAGTGGCCGGTGGCTGAGGCGTGGCTCCCACCGCTTGTTGGCCGGTAGCGGGGCGGCCGGCCAGCAAAAAAGTTTTGGCCGTCTCAGAATTTGCAACAAAGGAGCGATACGATTGTTAGCGCTGGGCAATGCCTGCGCACTGCGGTTGCCCGCCTACAACTCTATCAAGCTCAAGGATGACGCAATGTCGAACCCCCACGTTCGCCTTTCCCGCCGTATCGGTGTGGCCTGCCTGTGGCTGCTTGCCGGGATGCTGGCTTCGCCGCTGAGCCAAGCGGCGCCGCAGCCGCAATACGGACCACCCTATTCGGCCAACTCCCCGAGCGGTTCAGCCGCCTTTCCAACGGTCGGCCAAGCGGTGCAGTTCATCCATGATGGGATCATGCGGCTGTGTGAAAGCGGTACGGGAGGTTGCGTCAACCCGCCTGTCATTACCGATTCTTACAGCGACGGTTATACGGTTGCCTACGTTTATTCCAACGGGCGTGAGTGGGGGAGGGTGTTCGCGAACGACAACATCCCCGGCCAAGGCTCGCCAGCTAAGAATGCGGGCAGCTGCAACACCATGTGCACCGGCGGCCTGGGCCAGCAGGGCGACAACACAGGCCCGCATGGCAGCAGCGGCGACGCGGCGCTGAAACAGGGTGGCGTGCATCGGGGCAGTTCCTTCGAAGGCGACCCGATCAATACCGCCACCGGCAACATGTTCCGCCAGGACACCGACTACGATTCGCCGACCTGGCTGACGCTGCGCCGCTTCTACAACAGCAAGACCTTCGTCACCCCGGTCGCGCTGGGCAAGCAGTGGCGCCATTCGTTCGAACGCACCCTGGACGTCATGCTGTCCAGCGTCGCCAATGGCGGCAGCCGGGTCGAGGCCCGGCGTCCGGATGGTGGCGTGGAACGGTTCCGCCTGAGCAACGGAGTGTGGACGACGGATCCGGACATGCCCGACATCCTGACCGAGCGCCGCGACAGCGCAGGCCTGTTGCTGGGCTTTGCGTTGGAGGTCAGGGCCACGCAGCAGACGGAGATCTACGACACTGCTGGCCTGCTGCGCTCGGTCTTCGACCGCATGGGCCAGACGGTGCTGACCCTGTCCTACAGCGATCCGCCGACGGTGCCCGGCACCAAGACCCCACCCAACCTGCTGCAGCGGGTGACCGACGCGGGTGGCCGCGCGCTGAGCTTCGCTTATGACAGCAATAGCCGCCTGAGCACGGTCACTTTGCCGGATGGCGGCACGCTGACCTACGGCTACGACACCACCGGCAACCTGACCTCTGTGCAATACCCGGATGGCAAGACGCGCCAATACGTCTACAACGAGCAAACGCTCACCTCCAAGGCAAACCTGCCCACGGCCCTGACCGGCGTCATCGACGAGAAGGGCATCCGCTTCGAGAGCACCGGCTACGCCAGCAACGGCAAGGCGATCTCCTCAAGCTTCGCCGGCAACGTCGACGCCATGACGGTCGAATACGCCGCATCGACCTACAACTGGGGCATTCCAGCGACCATCACCTCGCCACTGGGGACGCGGGTCACCCTGGGCTACACCGACAGTGGCTATGGATCGCTGAAGCCGACCGGTGCCGGCGCGGCGTGCGGCGAACAATGCAACCAGCCGTGGAAGTCGCTGACCTACGATGCCAATGGTTACCCGGCCTCGACGACCGACTTCAAGGGCAACATCACCAAGACGACGTATGCGGCGGGCGGCCTGCTGACCCAGCAGATCGATGCATCCGGCACCGCGCAGCAACGCACGACCAACACCACCTGGAACACCAGCCTGCGCGTGCCGCTGACCCGCATTGTGCTCGATGCCGCAGGCGCCACGGCCGCCAAGACGGCATGGACCTACAACGCACGCGGCCAGCAAACGGCGCGTTGCGAGGTCGATCCAGCCGTGTCCGCTGCCATGAGCTACAGCTGCGGCAGCGCCGCCAATGCGCCGGCTGGTGTGCGCCAATGGCGGACGAGCTATTGCGATACCGTCGATGGCACGCAGTGCCCGCAAATCGGCCTGGTGCTGAGCCAGGACGGCCCGCGCACCGACGTCGCGGATACGACCACGTATCGCTACTACCTGACCGCCGACGAATCCGGGTGCGCCAATGTCGGCGGCGCCTGCCATCGCGCCGGGGATCTGTCTCAAGTGGTCGATGCGCTGGGTCGGGCGACGACCTATGTAGCCTACGATCGCAATGGCCGTCCGACGCGCACCCAGGACGCCAATGGCCTGATCCGCGACCTCACCTACACCCCGCGCGGTTGGGCGGCATCGAGCACGCTGCGCGCGAGCGCCGACGGCACGCCGTCGGACCAGGACCAGACCACGCTCGTCGCCTACGATGCCGTTGGCAACGTCAGCAAGGTCACCGATCCCGACGGGACGTTCGTCATCTATGGATACGACGCTGCGCACCGCCTGACCGACGTGACCGATGGTGCCGGCAACAGCATCCACTACACGCTGGACCCATCCGGCAACCGATTCAAGGAAGACACCAAGGACGCATCCGGCACGCTGAAGCACACGCTGTCGCGGATCTACAACAAGCTCGGCCAGCTGGCCACCCAGGCCACCGCCGAGGCCGATCCCACCGACTTCAGCTACGACCTCAACGGCAACGTGCAACTGGTCACCGACGCACTCAAGCGCAAGACGCAGACCGACTACGACCCGCTGAACCGGGTCAAGCAGATCCTGCAGGACGTCGGCGGCATCGCCGCGAAGACCCAGTTCGACTACGACGCGCTGGACCGCACCACTAAGGTCACCGATCCCAAGGGCCTGGCGACGAGTTACCAATACAACGGCCTGGGCGACCTGCTCAAGCTGACCAGCCCCGACACCGGCGCGACCAGCTACACCTATAACAGCGCCGGTAATCTGGCTACACAGACCGACGCGCGCGGCACCAAGACCAACTACATCTATGACGCGCTCGGCCGCCTGGCCAAGGCGACCTACGCCGACAAGGCGCTGATTGCGACCTATACCTACGACGCAAGCCAGACCGTTTGCGCCACCGGCGAGACCTTCGCGTTGGGTCGCCTGAGCAAGCTGCAGGACGGCAGCGGCCTGACCCAGTATTGCTACGACCGCTTCGGCCGCGTGGTGCGCAAGGTGCAGACCACCAACGGCAAGGCGTTCACCGTGCGCTACGCCTACACCAAGGGTGGCCGCCTGAGCCGGGTGACGTATCCGGACGGCGCGGTGGTGGACTACGTGCGCAATGCGCTTGGGCAGGCGACGGAAGTAGGTGTCACCGCAGCCGGTGGCACGCGACAGAAACTGCTCGGCGGCGCCACCTATTACCCGTTCGGCCCCAGCGCCGGCTGGTCCTACGGCAACGGCCGGCCACTGCAGCGCGTGCTCGACCAGGACTACCGCCCGCTGACGATCCAGGACAGCCGCAGCGACGGCCTCAACATCGGCTTCGGCTTCGACCCGGTCGGCAACCTCACTGCGCTGACTGCGCCGGGCAACACCGCTCCGGTCGTGAGCCTGGGCTACGACAACCTGGACCGGTTGACCGCGTTCAAGGACGGCCCGACCGGCGCCGTGATCGACGGCTACAGCTACGACGCCACCGGCAACCGGCTTAGCGCCCAGGTCAACGGCAGCAGCCAGACCTACAGCTACCCGACCGACAGCCACCACCTGGCGAGCGTGGCCGGCGCCGCGCGCAGCTACGACGCGGCGGGCAACACCACGGCCATCGACGGCACGGCCCGCGAGTTCGCCTACGACGCAACCGGGCGCATGAGCCAGGCAAAGCGCAGCGGCACGCTGGCGATGGAATATCGCTACAACGACCGCGGCGAGCAGGTGCGCCGCTTCCTGGGCACGACCAACACCTACACGGTCTACGACGAAGCCGGGCACTGGCTGGGCGACTACGACGATGCGGGTAAGTCGCTCCAGCAAGCGATCTGGCTCGACGACCTACCGGTGGGTGTGCTGGTCGGCACCGCCTTGAACTACGTGCAGCCGGATCACCTCGGCGCGCCACGGACAGTCATCGATCCAGTGCGCGACGTAGCGATCTGGAAGTGGGACATCAAGGGCGAGGCCTTCGGCAACACCCCGCCGGACCAGGATGCGGATCGCGATGGCACGGCATTCGTGTTCGGCATGCGCTTCCCAGGGCAGCGTTATGACAGTGCGACGGGGCTCAATCAGAACTACCATCGAGATTACGATGCCAGCGCTGGTCGGTATGGTCAGAGTGATCCATTAGGTCTGGATGGTGGCATTGATACGTATGCGTATGTTAATGGCAGTTCTCTGGGTTATATTGATCCTTTTGGTCTTGCTAGAACCTCGATTGATTCAGCAATCCAGCAGGCATTGATGCGCGGCGATGTAGGGGAATTGGAGACGATTCTTGAAGCCGCTGCCACCAATGAAGAGCGAGCTGCGGCAAGAGCAGCAATTGACCGTCTAAATAGCCGTGTTGGAGATATCGTTTCCAAAGAGTGTAGGGGGAGTATCAATCGCGAATTTCCTGGTCAGTATCGTGAAAAAACTCTTCAAGAGCTTCTGCGGGACAAAAACGCTGGGGATTCTGCGGCAAGAAAAGCCTGGAAGCTAATTAACGACAGTAGGTTTAAAAAATGAATTATTTTATTTTCCACATCTATATGGTTGGACTGTATTCACCATCTCGCGAAGATGCATGGGAGGAGAATTTGCGCATCTATCAAGAAGAGTCCGCCGAACTTGCCTATGCAAAAGCAAGTCGAGATGCACTTGCTGATCAGGTGGAATACAGGACTTTAGATGGGTACACAATTTCCTGGAAAGTTCACTCTACAAATCTTGTCAAGGAACTTGTTTCAATAGGTAGTGGTGAAGAGATCTTTAGTCGAACTTTGACGAATGGCGAGGCCCAAAGTCTTTTGAAGAAAATAGATTAGACGAATAATTTAGCTATCATCTTTTATCTGGATCGTCTTGTGGATGCTCAGCAGGTTGATCCAGAATCGTTGCTGGGTCGCTTCAACACCGCAGCTGCGGCCCGGAGGCTGTCATATCAGCATGCGTGTTCCCAATACACCTGTCACAACACCTCAAAAATTGCCTGAAAGTAGCTTTCGTCCAGACATAGACTATCGTCCAAGACTGCTTGCAGATGGTTGGTCTTCAGTTCGAAAAAGCATTGCGGCCCAAGTCGATCCATCCAGGTCCGCCGAAAGATGGTGGGCCTCTTGATAATCCTTTCTTATGGGGCTTCTGATGAAAAAATTTATCGGGCTCTTGCTGGCGTTGGTAGTGGTATTTGCTGTTATCGCGGGATTTGCAGCTCAGCGGCTTGTGCTGTTAGCGAAAAGCGATGTGGCCGTAGACAGCTATCCCGTTCCTGGGCCTGCTCCAGTAGCGAAAATGCAAGCCGGTGAGCGTGCCACGGTTTTAGGCTGCGACGACTTAAAATCCTATCCGGCTCTGCATGTGCGCCTGAAAAATGGCATTGAGGGTTATGTCATTGACGGGAGTTATGAATTTATTTCCGTATCGATATGGGACAGTTTGAGCGGGAGTCCCATCGTTTTCTTCTGTCCAAATTACTGAGGCCAGAGAATTAATGGGAATACAGAGCAAGGCATTCGCCCATGATTTATCATTATTTGAGGTGAATCGCTTTGCTTTCTATGGCTGTAGCAGGGAAAAGAGGTTGATTCCGCTGAGTGGTGGTCAGCCCGGCGGTGCTTTCGTCAGTTATGGCTTTGCTCCAAAAGAGTAATTCCGTACTTACTAGGTAATGTGATGAAAAAGGAAGTTGTTCTGTACATGGCCGCGCTCTCCATCGCGCTTGCCGCGTGTGGAAACCCAGGCAAGCCGACGGGCGGGACCACTTCCGCGCCGCCGCAGCCAGAAATGGCCGTATCCGACGCCAATCCAAGCGAACAGCGTTCCGCGGCCCATCCAGTGCATCACGAACGTATCCAGTCGTCGGTACAACGCCAAGACGCCAGTCAGCATCTTTGTCAGGGCAGTGCAAGCGCCTGCAGGATCAGGGGACCGTTGGTAGCCAATTCCGAGGCGGAAGCGCAGTGGCTACTGACACACGGCTATCCGACGGAAGCCGAGTTGGCACGCCTGGAGACAATGGGTCTCGCGCAGCTGAGAGCGGAGGCGCAAGCAGGCAACAAACCCGCGACCGTGATCTATGGCAAGAAGACCGCGATCGAGGCTGGCCGCTTTCAGGAAGGCGTGGACATTCTTCGGGATGCGGCGACGTCGGGAAACCTGTACGCGTACTACGGACTGTCCGACGTCTATGGTGCCGAGACGAAGGAAAAGAATCTGGTCGACAGTGCGGCCTACCTGCGGCTGGCTTACCTGCTGGGTGACGGAAAAGCATCGGCAGGCATGGCATTGCAGGGTCTGAGCGGAGTGGAACGCGTCGCGGCGGATGAGCGTGCGGCATCGCTCTACCAGACATTCGCGAGGAGTCGGACGCCTTCGCCCAGGCCGCTATAGTGATGCCTGCATCACGAACAGCGTCAGGACACAAGCATGACCCATCGCATCGCCACCCTCGAAGCACTCGAAGCGCTGTACGGCCAACCCGTCGAGCGCTCGCTGCGCAAGCAGATCGATCATCTGAACACCGACTACCAGGCGTTCGTGCGAGCCTCGCCGTTCGTGGTGCTGGCATCGGCGGGAAACGATGGACTGGACTGCTCGCCCAAGGGCGACCCGGCCGGCTTCGTGCAGATCCTGGATGCGCGCACGCTGGCGGTGCCGGACCGCCCGGGCAACAACCGCATCGACAATCTGCGCAATCTGTTGCACGACCCGCGCATGTCGCTGCTGTTCCTCGTGCCCGGCATCGGCGAGACCCTGCGCGTGAACGGGCATGCCGAGATCAGCGTCGATCCTGCCTTGCTGGCCCGCTTCGAGATCCGCGGAAAGCTGCCGCGCAGCGTGATCGTGGTGCACATCGACGCGGCCTATTTCCATTGTTCCAAGGCGATCGTGCGATCGACCTTGTGGGATCCGGCGCGGCACGTGCCGCGCGAGCAGTTGCCCAGTGCCGGCACCATGCACGCCCATCTGGCCGATGGCGACTTCGATGCCGCCGCTTACGACCGAGAGCTGCCCAAACGGACACAGGACATGCTGTACTAGCGCGCCAGACAGGTCAGCCAACTGCGTATCACCGGCTAACAAAGGACATCGATGCAAGGGCGCGAAAGATCATCCGCGGGATGGGGTGAGTTCCTGGTCGTCGTAACAACCGCATTCGGACTTCCGATCTATTGGAGTCTTTCGGCCGTGCTGGCGCCCATCGCCGAGCCTTCGTTTTCCGCAGAGGGCCTTTGGGGATTGGCTTTCTACGAGCTGCTTGTCGTAGCGTTGCTCGTCCCGGCGCTGTGGTTCCGTGGGTGGACGCCGCAGGCATTGGGGTTGCAGTGGCAGGGGCGCGACATCCGGCCCGCGATCGGCTTGCTGATCGCGTGCATCGTAGCGTGCTATCCCGTGGAATGGCTGGGCAAGGACATTGACGAGGCGGTGAATCCTTCCATGGATGCCATGGTGGCCGGGAAACTATCGCTAGCTGCGGTGGTGGCGGTCTCGCTGATCAATCCGATCTTCGAGGAGGTGTTCGTCTGCGCCTACGTGATCCGCGCCTTGCAGCGAAACCACAGCCCCGCATTCGCGGTGAACGTGAGCGTGGCGATCCGTGCCTCGTATCACCTGTACCAGGGACCCATCGGCGCGATTTCACTGGTCATCGTGGGGCTGATACTCGGCTGGTGGTTCGCACGGACCGGCCGGCTTTGGCCCGCCATCATCGCGCATGGGTTGATGGACCTACTTGCGCTGATGGCTTATGCATAACGTGTTTGATTGAAAAACATGGCGCTCAATGCGCCGCGCCAAAACATCTGTCCCGATCACGTAGCAGACAGAGCGCAGGGAGATCGCTACTTGCAGAGACGCCCTGGCAGGTAATCGGTTTGGGCAATCAGTCCGCCACCGGCATCACGATGAACTTCCCTGCCGCCGGAAGCTTGCGGTCGTCGATCCAATCCGCAGTCACGTCGAACAGGTGCGCCGAATGGGTCTTTGCCACGCCGTCGGCGGTTTTGATCGACTCGATCAGGCCATGGTCCGCGTTCGGGAACACCACCACGGCGAGGTCCGTCCGGCGTTGCTGGAGCTGCCGAAGAATTGCTTGGGTAGCGGCGTTCGGGGCCTGGCGGTCGCTGCCGCCCAGCAGCCACAGTTGGTGCGGCTTGATTGCCTCGATCACCGGCCGCGGCTCGTAGTCGAAGCTCAACCCCTGCGCGAGGGCAGGGCCGTTGGCCTGGAGTTCGGCGCTCGAGAATTTCAGGAACAGGCCGGTGTAGGAGCGGGGCTGGATGGCGGCCAGCCACGGCGCGTCGGCATGGCTGGACTTGAAGGCGTCCAGCTCGGCGAAGCCGTCGCGCATGTTGGAACGCACGATGCGTTCGGTGATGGCGGTCAGTTCCCTGGCTTCGGCCAGCGCGGTCTCGTCGAACCCTGCGCGCTGCAGCTGTTGCTCCACCAACTCGCGGTCTTGCGCGATCGGCCCTTCCGCCATCGCGAAGGCGGCCACGACGAAATCCAGCGGCACCAGCGTAGCGGTCAGCGGCGCGACCCAGCCGCCCTGGCTGCCGCCGATCACGCCGACCCGGCGCAAGCCTGGGGCGAGCCGCCGGGTTTCCTTGACCGCGGCCGCGGTGTCGCGTGCGCGCGCATGGAAATCGGAGGAGAGTGCGCCGGCGGAGGCGCCGGTTCCGCGCTTGTCGTAGACGAAGACGGCGATGCCTCTGCGCGCGAGTTCGTATTGCCAGACGGTATCGTCGGTAGTGGGGTCGTTGTTCGAACCTTCGACCCATACCGCCGCCGATGTCGCTCGGCCAGTGGCGGGCAATACGAGCTTGCCGTGCAGCGCGATGCCATCGCTGCTGAAGGTGGTTTCCTTTTCGACCAGGCGCAGGCGGGTGCCGGTCTCGGTGGCCTCGCCCTGGGTCAGTTGCAGCGTGCCGGCACGGCAGGGGGCGAAACGGATGTACACGGCGTCTGCGCCGTATCCGCCACTGGCGTCCAGCTGCAGGCGGCCGAACCGGCCGTTCGACAGGGTGTAGTGGAGGTCGCGCTGCTTCCCGCCGTCGCCGGTGATGGTCACCGACTGCCCCTCAGGCAGCGCATACACCCCAAGCAGACAGCGCAGGTCGGCATCCAGGCGGGTCTGCGGGACGGCATCCAGTGGCGCGGACGCGGAAAGCGCGGCGGCGACGAGCGTCGCGGTCAGGAACGCCAGCATGGTCAAGCCTTGTCGTGTCGAAGCCGCACACTCGCAGCTTCGGGCGCTGCCGGCAACGTGCCTAAGGTAGGGGGGACGGTTGGGCGCTTTTCGCGTCGGCGATCAGAACTATGCAACTGGACCGGTCCGTTGCGCTGCATCGCGTCTTCGGCAGTCATCTAGCTGCGCCGCACGCCGCGCTTGCGCCACCACAGGTCCGCGCTCAACCAGCGGTCGGCTTCTTCCTGGAACGCGATAAGGCTGCGGGTCACGCCGGCAACGAACAGCACGCCCGCAAGCGCCAGGCCGGCATGGCGATGCAGCCGGACCAGCAGAAGGCGCACGCCGCGGCCTAGTAGCGGTAGGACACCGTGAAGCTCGCCGTGCGCGGGATGTCCGGCCACACTTCGAAGGTGCTGAAGGCGTGGGTGTAGCCGCGCTTGTCGGCCACGTTGTCGATGCGCATCCCCATCGTGAGCTGGCGGCTGATTTCGTAGTCCATCGACAGGTCCGTGCGCCAGTACGACGGCAGTTCGAAGCTGCCCTCCACGTCGCCGGTGCGGGTGCCGATGTAGGTGGAGGACGCACCGAGGCGCAGGCCGCTCAGGACGCCCTCGCTGAAGCGGTAGTCGGTCTGCAGCACGAAGCTGTGCCGTGGCACGTTGCGGATGGGCGCGCCCATCAGGTCGGTGTTGGTGTCCTCCACCGTCTTGGCGCGCGTGTAGGCGTAGCCGGTCTGCACGGTCCAGCCCTGCATGCCCAGCCGCGCGGAGACGTCCACGCCTTCCGAGCGCTGTTTGCCGATGGCGGCGAGCGAACTGGGATTGTCGCGATCGGAGACCGCCACGTTCTGCCGCTCCAGCCGGAACAGCGCGCCTGTCGCCAGCAGTCGCCCATTCCAGAAGGAGGACTTCGCGCCGACTTCGTACTGCACGCCGGTTTCCGGCTCCAGCGGCGTGCCGCGCGCGGTCAGGCCGGACACCGGCAGGAACGAGGTGGTGCGGTTGGCGAACAGGGCGAGGTCCTCGCGCGGCGTGTAGAGCAGGCCCAACTGGCTCGTCCAGGCGTCCTGCTTCTGCTTAAAGCTGCTGCCGACGCCCCCGCCGGATAGCGAGGCGGTGTCCTGCCGGTACGTGGACCAGCGCGCGCCGACCACCGCCCGCAGCCGTTCGGTCAGGCCGATGCGATCCTGCGCGAACAGGCCGAGGGTGCGGAACGCTTCGTCGCTGGTTCTGCTGCGCGACGGAATCGGGGACACCTCGGGCCTGCGCTCGAACTGGTAGATGGGCGCGTAGAGGTCCAGGCTGCTGGCCAGCCCGGTGCCGCTGGTGGTGTGGCGTTTGAACCGGGTGTAATCGCCGCCGGCCACCAATTCGTGGGTGATGGCGCCGGTGCTGGTCTGCCATGCGAGGTCGTTGTGCGCCGACCACGCCTCGCCGCGCGCGTGCCCATCGAGCACCGCGCGGGTCAGCGTGTGCTGCGGCTCGTCCCAGCCGAGCACGCCGAAAATGTTTTCTTCGTCCACCTCTTCCCGCGTCCAGGAAACGGCCGCGCGATAGCGGAGGCTGTCGCTGAAGCGATGCTCCAGGCGCGCGCTGACGTCGGTGTTGCTGCGCACGGAAGGATCGAAGGTGGGATCGACCAGGCTGAGCGAGCGCGGCAGCGGGCCGTTCGCGTTGGGAAGCACCGTGCCTTCGGCCGGCACGCCGTTGAAGAATCCTTCGATGCGGTTGCGGGTATAGAACGCTTCCAGCGTCAACGTGGTGCGCTCGCTCAGGTCGATGGCGAGCGACGGCGCAATGAACTGGTGTTCCCGGCTCCAGAAATCCACGAACGACTTGCTGTCGTCGACAGCGCCGGTCAGGCGGAATCGCACCGCGCCGTCGGCGGCCAGCGGGCCGGTGAGATCCAGGGTGCCGCGCCAGTCGTCGAAGCGTGCGTACTTCACGGTGCCTTCGAAGCCCCACACGCTCTCCGGCTGTTTGGTGACGACGTTGACGACCGCGCCCGGCTGCAGCTGCCCGTACAGGACCGAGGCCGGTCCCTTGAGCACCTCGATGCGCTCGATGGCGACCGCATCGCGCGCCTGGCGCAGGGGATTGGCGGTCATGCCGTTGACGGTCTGATTCGCCGCGAACCCGCGGATCAGGTAGGTGTCGCCGAACGCATCGAGCGTGGAGCCATCGCGCGACGCGCCCGGGATGAAGCGCAGCGCATCGCCCACGGTCTCGCTCCCCGTCGCCTCGATCATCGCGCGATCGATCACGTCCACGGTCTGCGGAATGTCCAGCGTCGTCTCGTTGGTCACGCGTCCATAGACGGCGATCCGGTCCAGCGTGACGGCATCGCTTCCCGCGTCCTGCGCGGCGGCCGACTGGCCCGCCAGGCCCAAGGCAAGGGCGACGGCGACGGGCAGGCAGCTGGGACGGGGACGCAAGGACATGATCGATTCCGGAATGAGATTTAATCGCATATGGTAACTGAATGGGGGATTCAGCATGCGTCCGGAGCTAGCGATGACTTGGTGCGGAGGCTGGCATGCGCGTGCCGATCGGCGGACGCGCCCGGCAGTTCAGAGCCTGCTGACGGGGCGGATTACTGGCGTTGCCGATGGGGCTGGTGTGCCCGGAGCCGACACGCAGCGCCGCACGCAGAGGCTTTCAGGGAGGGCTGCAGCCACAGCTCCCTCACCCGTTCAGCACCGCTCCTGCCGCTTCGCCGCATAGCGCACGCCTGCACGCAGTTGCGCCAGGAACTGCGGATCGGCATAGACCGCCGCGTCGTGGCCCAGGCCGGTGTACCACGCGCGGCCGCCGTCGAAAGCGTGGCACCAGGCGATCGGGTGGTCCGCGCCCATGGTGCCACCGGTGTAGCGCGTTTCGTCCACGGTGGCGATGACCTGCACTTGCGCGCGTGGATTGCTGCGGTAGTTGTAGATCTCGTCGTGGATCGGCCAGGGCGTGCCGCTGGGCCGCCCGTCGCGTTCGGGCTGCACGTGGGTGGATTGCAGCCCGGGCGGATGGCCCTGGAACCAGGCGCCGACCAGGCGTCCGTACCACGGCCAGGCGTAGCCGGTGTCGGCCGCCGAATGCACGCCGACGAAGCCGCCGCCGTTGCGCACGAAGCCTTCGAATGCCTGTTGCTGCGCGGGATCGAGGATCTCGCCGGTGGTGCTGGCGAATACCACCACGCGGTAGCGGGCCAGGTTGTCGGCAGTGAAGTCGCTCGCGTCTTCGCTGTGGTCCGCGGCCAGGCCTTCCTCGGTCGCCAACTGGCGCAGCGTCGCCACCGCAGTGGGGATCGACTCGTGACGGAAGCCGGCGGTCTTGCTGAAGATCAGCATGCGCTCCGGCGCCGGGGCGGTTGCGGCGACGCCGGCCAGCATGGCGGCGAGCGAGAAGGCGAGTGGCGTCATGGGCTGATTCTGCCCCGGATGCTGGCTGGCGGGTAGTGCAATTGCGGTTCGGGACCGCGCGTGCCTCGCTGGCGCTGCGCATGGCGCGTCCAGGCGCGCGGAGCCGGCTTCGCGACTCTCATGCAGCACCGGAGCATCGGCTGCGAAAGATGTCTGCCGCACTGGTCGACCGCCCGCAAGATGGAGGAAAATTCCACTCCCTTGCCGAATTTGGAACCGCCATGTCAGGACGATGGAGTTGGAGTGCGCTGCTGGTGTGCGGTGCGGCGTTCGCTGCCGCCGCGGCTGCGCCGGCGCCCGTCGAGTACGGCACCAAGGAGGGCTGGGGCAGCCTGCGGATCAGCGGGCAGGGTGACGTGCGCCAGTTCACGATCGACGCGATGGGCGCCAACGGCCACAGCTGCGGGCTGTCCGGCACGCTGCGCGGCGAGATCGCCGAGGCCACCGAAGGCAGCGACACGCCGTGCCGCGTGTCGTTCAAGCGCACGCCCGGCGGGTTCGAGGTGAAGGCGCTGACCGAGGAGAGCTGCCGCGACTATTGCGGCGCGCGCGCCGGCTTCGAGGGCGAGTACCTGGCGTTGCCGGCGGGCTGCACCGCCGCGGCGAGCACGCGGCGGCGCGCGGCGTACCTGGCCGATTATCGCGGCAAGCGCTATGCGGCCGCGCTCGCGGGGATGGACGCGTTCGACAAGGAATGCGGCACGTTCTTCCACTGGCTGGAGCGCGACCGCTTCGCCAACGACCGCGCCATCACCCTGCTGCGCCTGGGCCATCCGAAGGAGTGCCTGGCCGTGCTGGATACCACCATCGCCGCCGGCAGTCGCGACGAGGACTCGCTCCAGGAGGAACTGGACAAGAACGGCAGCATGCTGCCGCCGACCGATTGGGACAGCTATCTGCCGATCGCCAAGTCCACCTGGTTCAACCGCAAGCTGTGCGAGGCGGCGAAGCCGTAGCGGCGAGTGTGGGAGCGGGCATAGTCGCGCCGAATGCAGCGTGGTGTGTTTCGGCTCCGGATACCGTCGGGGCTGAAGCCCCTCCCACAGTGCACCCAGCAAGCTAGCCGCAAGTCCCTGTATGAGCGACTTCAGGGCACCTCGAACAACCCGTCATTTCACTGAAGTGGGCTGCAAAGGCGCTGCCGCTGCGTCTGTTCGAGGAAGCCGACGTGCTTCGCAGGGGTCCTGGATGTAGGAAGAGCGGCCGGATTGGCCGCCTCACCCGCTCACGCGGGCACCATGGCCGGATGCTGCAGCCGCGCCAGCCGCATCAGGTTGTGACTGGCGACCTTCAACCCGATCACCACCGTGGCCCGTGCCAACCCGATGGTGCGCAGGCATTTACCGCCCTGCTGCGCCAGCCGCGCGAACGGGTGTTCGCCGAACACCCGGTCCTTGGCAAGCCGGCGGTTGCGGCGCTGTTCGGCCGCGCTTAGCGGCTTGCGCGCCTGGCCCTGGTGCTGAATGGCCGCCCGATAGCCGCGTTGCGTCAGATCGGCCTCCCGCGATGCGTCGGCATAGCCACTGTCGGCCCACACCGTGCGTCCGCGATTGCTGGGGTCCAGCACCTCCTCGAAGTGTCGGCTGTCATGCACGTTGGCTGCGCTCACCGCATGGCGGCGGATGAAGCCCCAACGCCGATCCGTGCTGGCGTGCAGCTTGTAGCCGTAATGCGCCTTGCCGTGCTTGCGGGTCCAGCGGGCTTGCACATCCTTCTGCGCGCGCTTAGCGTCGCTCCAGTCTTGGCCTACCTCGCCACCCTGCTTGATCTGTGCGTTCTCCTCGCGCGTGTTGCGTTGGATCGGGGCGCTGACGATGCTCGCATCGATGATCTGACCGCCACGCGCGATGAATCCCGCCCGCTGCAATTGCACGCCGACCGCTGCGCTGATGTCGCCCATCACATCCTGCGCCTTGAGCCGCTCGCGCCACACCCAGATCGTCTTGGCGTCAGGCACCTTGCCGCTGTGTTCCAGTCCAAGGAACTGCTGGAAACTGCGCCGATCCAGCACCTGGTACTCCCGCGCATCGTCAGAGAGGTTGTATAGCTGCTGCAACAGCAGCAGTTTGACCATCACCACCGTCGGCCAGGCCGGACGGCCCCCGCGCGTACCGGTGCCCAAGGACAACTTCGCATCGACGGCTTGGGCAATCGCTGCGAAATCAATATGGCGAGACAACACCGCCAGCGGGTCGCCTATCTGCTGGCGCTTGGCTTCGCGTTCGTGTCCGGCAAACAGGCTGATCATCGCGGGGCCTCGGCTCTCTCTTCTGACCATATGATGCCAAAGAAGGAGGTTTTTAGAGGTGCCCTGAAGCCGCGACGAGCGAAGCGGTGAGCGTTCCGGCTTCGAATACTGTCGGGGCTGAAGCCCCTCCTACAGTGCACCCGGCAAGCTAGCCGCAAGTCCCTGTAGGAGCGGCTTCAGCCGCGACGAGCGGAGCAGTGAGTGTTCCGGCTTCGGATACTGTCGGGGCTGAAGCCCCTCCTACAGGGAGCGGCATACCAGGGAAATCCTGCATCCTGCGCAGGCCGCCATCAACCGCCTGCGCGCGGAATCTCCAGCGGCGTCCGCACGCGGTCCATTGCCAGGATCGAGGCGTCGTCCGGATCGCGCAGCACATGCACACGGGTGCCGGCGATACAGAACTGCGGCAACAGTGCTTCGTCGATCAGCGTGCGCAGCGTTGCGGTGAATACGCCGCCCGCGCCGTCGAAGACGTCCAGCGTCAGTTCGACCGCGTGCACGGTCTGGCCCTGGCTGCCGCCGCGCGACAGCCCGTGCTCGGAACGCTTGAGCGCGCGGATCTCCGCCTCGGCAGGGATGCCGCCGTGCATCAGGCGTTGCCAGGTTTTCTCTTCGGCGGAGTAGAGGCCATTCTCGCGGGTGGCGACGATCACCACCGAGACGCCCAGCAGCAGAACGGCGCTCATCACCACGGCGAACACGGTCCACAGCAAGAGTTCGATGGCGACAGTCCTTGGCGGCGCCGGCCGCCAGCCCTGGGGGCAGGCTAGGAAGTCGCGATGTCATCTGCGTGACATGCAGCCGCCCGCACCGATGGCATGCAATTCTTCCAGCTGTTGGAAGAGACAGACGTTAACGTGCGCGGATAGCGGTGACAGCGCCGCCCTGCAGCTCGATCGCAAACCTGCCGGGCGCTTGCGTCGCTGGCGGGGCACGCCGTTCGGCCAGCGCGGTCAGCAGCGGCACCGGGTCGCTATCGAAGGCGACGACGCGCGCGTCGCCCTGCAGCGCGGAGTGGATCACCGCGCTTTCGAACATCGCCACCTGCGCCAGCTGCGGAATCGCCGGCGCCGCGAGTTGCACGTGCTCCAGAAAGCCCAGCGCCTCGCTGCTGGCGAACTGGCGCGGCGGCTGCGCGGCGGCGTAGTCCTCGAACACGCTGCGGAAGGCCGCTTCGCCACCATGCGCCAGCAGCATGCGCGTGGTCAGCCGCGCCGCGCTGGCGATCTGTCCGGCGCGTGCATTGCTGGCCAGTTCCTGCAGCAGGGCGACGCCGGGATCCGCCAGCAGTGCGGTGACGGGATGCGCGCCCGGCGCGTCGCCGCGGACCAGGGCGCCCAGCGTCCGTTCCCAGTCGGCGGGCGACGGTACGGCGCCGCCATCGCTGCGCGCGAGGCCCGCTGCCGCCTGCGGCGCGCGTGCGCCGGGCCGGCGCAGCGCCCATAGCGTGTGCAGCCTGTCGATCTGCCTGCGCACATCGGCGATACCGACATGGGCCAGGGCGGTCGGCAGCATCTCGAACACGATCGCGTGCAGGTTGGGCAGCGCGGGCATCAGCTCGGCGGCTAGTCGCATCAATTCTTCATCGACGAGTCCGGAATGCGCATCGAGCCAGTAGCCGCGGTGCGCGAAGCCGCCGGCCAGGTGCAGTTCGCAGACGCGTTCGAGCGGCAGCGCGGCGAGCGCCTCGCGTACCGGCTGGCGGCCGTTCTTCTGGTTGGTCCACAGGTTGTGCAGGTCGAGCAGGATGCCGCAGTCGGCCTGGGTCGCCACTTCGGCGATGAACGCGCCGTCGCTGAGCTCGCCAGCGACCGGGCGCAGATAATTGACGTTGTTCTCCACCGCGAACGGCACCTGCAGGCCCTGCGCCATCGCGCGGATATTGGCCGCCGCCTGTCGCGCGCTCGCCACGGTCTGCAGCGGCGGCAGCAGGAAACCGGAATCGACCGGGCCGCCGGCCACCGGTACCGCATTGAAGCTCAGATGTTCGCTGGCCCACGGTGCGTCCAGCGCCTGCACCACGTCGCGCATCAACTGCAGGCGTTGCGGATCGGGCGCCAGCGAACCGCCCACCGGCGAGGCCACGCCGTGCACGAGTTTGTGCTGCGGCAGCTCGGCGAGCTGCCGCACCATGCCGGTGTCGATGCGCATCGGCGCCTGCGCGTTGCCGGTCTCGAACCAGAAGAATTCCGGCTCGATCTCGACCACCCCGATCGCGCCGTCGTCCTCGGCCAGCACCGGCATCAACTCCGGCCACAGCACCAGGCCGACGCCGAGATCGGGCAGGGCATGCATCGCCGATGCCGCCGGTCAGGGGCCGATCCGCGGCGCGAAGCCCTCGATCTCCAGCGCCGGATTGACCCGGAAGTCGCGTTCGATCACGAAGCGGAGGTCGAAGCCGGAATGGCAGGCCGCGCAGCCCAGCCGGCCGAGGATTTCCCGGGTGACCTTGTGCATCTTCTCGATGTCGTTGCCGACCTCCACCGGCACCGCAACGGTGACCGCGTGCGGGGACCGGAACGACGATACTGCCCTTGCGCTCTTCATTTGCGTTCTCCATGAACTGTTGGGATGGACCTGCGCGGACGCCGTCCGTATGGGGACGCGCGCTGCGACAGGCAGGCAGCCGCGCCGGAAATCCTGTGCGGGTCGGGAAGATCCGCGCCGGTCGCTGTTGCCTGCCGATAACAACGCGGGGAGTGCCGCATAGCGGCCACGCTCACGCGAACACGGCCGCGCGGGCGCTCTAGCGAGCGGAAAGGGACGATCGGCTGGGCCGGCCATCCGATCGGTGCGCCCGTTAGATCCGTGGATGCCGGCCGCCCAGGAGCGCTGTCGCCGATCCTCCGATCGCGGAATCTATAATCCGTCGCGCGACGACCCACTCGCCTGCCATCGGATCATGGATGTTCAAACGACTGCTGCGCTTCTTTGTCGACAAGCGGCCGCCCCAGCCGGTCAGCACCAATGCCGCGGAGCCGGCCGATGCGCCACCCGTCCGCGATCGTGGCCTGCTCGCATTGCTGGCGCAGGTGCTGGAAAGCGAAGGCCTGGCGCCGGTGCTGCAGGAAGGCCACCTCGTCCTCGGCAATGGCCTGCAGGTTTTCGTCGAACTTTTGGACGTGGTCGAGCTGCCGCCCGACGGCATCCGTACCGCCACTACCATCCAGGTCCACC
This sequence comes from Xanthomonas sp. SI, assembly GCF_014236855.1. Taxonomy (NCBI): domain Bacteria; kingdom Pseudomonadati; phylum Pseudomonadota; class Gammaproteobacteria; order Lysobacterales; family Lysobacteraceae; genus Xanthomonas; species Xanthomonas sp. SI. Next base: position 4,765,674 of record NZ_CP051261.1, on the reverse strand, counting down.
ATCGAACGCTGTTCCCCGACGGCATCGCCGAGTTTCAGCACGCATGGGGCTCGGACATCGAGCAGAGCCTGGTGTCGGGGTTTGCGACCTGGGCGCGCACCGATCTGGTTGCGCTGTCCGAGGCGGTGTCCGCTGCGCAGCAGGAGCGCCATTGCATGACCCTGCAATTGGGATTTCCGCCGCCTGCCGCGCATCGGCGCGAGGTCGTGCTTGGACCGGTCGCCCACCTGGGCGGTGCCGCGCAGGCCGCCGCCTGCGATGTCGGCGATGTGGATGAGGCTGGGCATGCGTTCTGTCCGTGCTGCCTGTTCACGCAAAGCCTGGAGGCCTTCATGCCGGTGCTGGAAAACGATGCGCGGATGCTGGGAATCCGCCTGTTCGCCTCGCGCGATGCGGAAGGCGAGGTCGCGGCGGATTGTCGGATCAACGGCGTCGATTTCGCCGAGGGCGCTGAGTGCCTGCGTCGCTATGCCGCGACTTGGCCGGCGCATCCGGGGCTTGAGTTCCGCAAGCAGTACGTGGTGGTACGTCCGCCCGATGCGCCGGCCGCGCCGCTGGTACCGGACGTCGCGTCGTGATGTCGCCCGGGTCGCGGCTGCACGACACTGCCGGCGTCTCGGCGCCACATGCTGACCAGGCTTTGAGGGCGCGAAGATGAGGAGGGTGTTGATAGTACTGCTGAGCCTGGTTCCGTTTGCCGGATCGGCATGCAGTTGCGCCATGTACGACAGTGTCGAGGACGCGCAGGCGCGCGCCGCGGTCGCGGTGGAAGCGGAGATGCTGTCGCTGCGGCGCGAGCAATCGCCGTCGGCCATGGGTCCTGCAGGCATGGTCGAGGTGGTGCGCTGGAAGGTGACGCGTTCCATGCGTGGCCCCTTGGCGCCCGCGCAGACGTTCGAAACCCGGGTTGCGCTGTTTCCCGCCATGTGCGGCATGCAAGTGGCCAGCCCGCTGAGCGCCAGCAACCATAACGGACGCGTGCGCAAGCGCTGGGTGCTGTTCTTCAACTACGCCGAGGCCAGCGGCGTTCCCTATTTCATCGCCACCTGTTCGCGCAGCCAGCCCATCGAGTCCTAGAGGCCGCGGCAGGCGAGACGCATGCCGCCTTGCGCCATGCTGTGCGGCGGCGATACGGCGTAGGCCTATCGCGCCCCGTCGTGCGGCTGTGCGGCCAATGCCGACGCCACGATGCCATGCACCTGCTGCGCCAGCGCCTTGCGGTCAGTGCCGGGCGCGATCGCGAGCGGTGCGTGGAAGGTCGCCCTGACCACGGCGCCGGACGAGCGCAGGAAGCGCAGGATGTGGGCGCCGGCCTGCATGCCGCCGTAGAACGCGTAGGCGTCGCGCTCGCCGCCGTGCGCCAGGCGGCGGCCATCGACGGACAGGATGTCCATGGTGAACGGTTGCAGCGTCCATGGCCGGGCGTTGGCGTCGCCGCCGAGGAACAGCGAGAACAGGCTGGACTTGAACGGGGCGACGCGCTCGCCGGACGAGGTGGTGCCTTCGGCGAACAGCACCACGTCGTGGTCGGGGCGGATCTGCGCGGCGACGGCCGCTGCCACGTTGGCCGCGTCGATCCGCCGGCGGCTGATGAACAGGGTCTGCGCCAGGGCGCCGAGCCGGCGCATGCCCGGCCAGCGTTCCATGTCGTTCTTGGCGATGAAGCGCGCGTGCAGCAGGCTGCCCAGCACCACGATGTCGAAGTGCGAGATGTGGTTGCCGACGAACAGTGTGCCGCCGCCGCCGCCGCGCGGCGTGCCCACCACCTCGACGCGGATGCCCATCGCCTTGCGCAGGCAGGCGAACCACAGTCGGGGCAGCACGAAGGCGCCGCGTCCGCGGGCGAAGCGCATCAGCAGCCATTGCAGCGGCAGCAGCGGCACGCTGATCAGGACGAATGCGGCGAGCTTGGCGGCCACGCGCAGCGCAGCGAGGGCAGTGCCCGCGACAGGGCGGGACGGAGCGGCGTGGTTCATGGGCGGCGGATGGGGCGTCGGGAGGCAGGCGTGTGCGCAGAAAGACGAGCGCCGGCTTCGGCGCGCCGCCGATGGTAGCCGACGCTGTGGCGTCCGGCACCTGCCGGCAGTGTTGTCGCGCCTGTGGCGTGCTGACGGCCCATTTGCTCGCAGCGAACGCGCCGGCGATCGCCGCACCGGGAGATCAGGTATTCACGGATAGGCGGCGCAGGCGTTTCTTCTCATAGTCCGGTGCGCGGCCTGCGTGCTGTTCGCATCGGCGGCAATCCCTCCATCCGTTCCCAAGGAGTCACCCATGTATCCCTCGATCAGAGTCACGCTGCTGGCCGTCCTCGCCCTGTCGGCTGCGCAGGCGCAGGCACAGAAGGCCCCGAGCTGCGGCGCGCTGCCCAGCTATGTGCGCGAGGCCATGCGCGATGTGGCCGCTTGCATCACCATGCCCAACCCGATCGTCGCCTGCGGCGCCGGAGCCGTCGATGTGCAGGTCTTCGGCAATGCCGAAGGACGCTTGCCCCGGGCCGGCCGCGGCCAGACCTATTACGAGGGCAAGGCGCGGCGCGATCCCGGCGGCCCTGCGGGCACCTATCGGTTGGTGTACCTGGTCACCGACGGGGCCAAAAAGTCGGTCGTCGACAAGCGCTATTACTCGGCCGATCACTACGTCACCTTCTGCGCGATTCCCTGAGCGACTGACTGCAGCGATGCCAGACAGCGTGCCCGGTCCGACCGGGCACGCTGCGTTGGGCGACCCTCGGTGGCAAGCGCTGCAGTTGCCCGCGCCGATGCCTTTTTGCACAGACGCCCATGCGCATTCGCAGCCGACGCTTGCGCCGGGCGCGCGGCGCACTCGTCCCGGCGGCCACGCTCGGATAAACTACGGTGACTTGACGACGCGCAAGCCCTGTTCCTGCCAGCCCCAGTCGTGAGAATCCGCACAGGCCGCCTGCCTGTGGCTCACTTCATTCAGGGGTTTTCCATGTCCGCTTTTCCTCTTCGTACCGCTGCCGTGCGCTTGAGCGTGCTGTCCGTCGGCTTGTCCGTCGCACTGTCGGCCGCGGCGCAGCCGGGTGCGGCCGCCGATGACCCGACCACGCTCGACGCCATCAACGTCAAGGCCGAACGCGCGCGTTCCTACACGGTCGAACAGACCGCGGCGGCGACGCGCCTGGCGCTGACCCCGCAGCAGACGCCGCAGTCGGTCAGCATCGTCACCGCGCAGCGGATCGAGGACCAGCACCTGACCTCGGTGCGCGACGTGCTCGACAACGTCACCGGCGTGTCCTCCAATGCGTACGACACCGAGCGGGTGCTGTTCTATGCGCGCGGCTTCCCGGTCGAGAACATGGCCTACGACGGCGTGCCGGTCGCGCCGGGGGTCAACTCCGGGTCCGCCGATGCCAGCCTGGACACGGCCATCTACGAACGCATCGAGGTGCTGCGTGGGGCCAGCGGGCTGCTCACCGGCGCCGGCAGCCCGTCGGCGACGATCAACTTCGTGCGCAAGCGCGCCGACAGCCGCACCCTGCAGGCCGACGCATCGCTGAGCGCGGGCTCGTGGAACACGCTGCGCGGCACCGCCGATGTCGCCGCGCCGCTGGCCGCCGACGGCAGCGTGCGCGGCCGCCTGGTCGGCGCTTACGAGCAGGGCGATTCCTACCTGGACCGCTACAGCAAGAAGAAGACCGTGCTGTACGGCGTGGTCGATGCCGACCTCGGCGCCGCCACCACGCTGAGCGTGGGCTACGACTACCAGAAGAACCGGCCCAAGGGCGTGACCTGGGGCACCTACCCGGTGTTCTACGATGACGGCAGTTTCCTGGAGTGGCCGCGCGGTTTCAGCAGCGCCGCGGACTGGACCTACTGGAACACCACCACCGCCACCGCCTTCGCCGATCTCAAGCATCAGTTCGGCAATGGCTGGATGCTGCGGGCGCTGGCCAGCCACCGCGCCACCGACGGCGACATGGCGCTGTTCTACGTCTATGGCTTCCCGAACCGCGTCACCGGCGAGACGCTTGAGCCGTCCGCCTACCGCAGCCGCGACCGCGGTCGCCAGAACATGCTCGACGTGTACGCGTCCGGGCCGTTCCAGGCCTGGGGCCGCGAGCACGAGCTGGTGTTGGGCCTGAGCGGTTCGCGCTACGCCAAGCGGTCGTGGGTCAACGCCACCGAGGCGCTGGCGCCGATCGGCGATTTCCTGCAGTGGAACGGCGACTATCCGTTTCCGCAGTTCGCGGCCAGCGCCGACGAGGTCACCGACATCCGCACCGACCAGCAGGGCGCGTATGCCGCCGCGCGCCTGTCGCTGGCCGAGCCGTTGACGCTGGTCGCCGGCGCCCGCTACAGCCGCTGGAAGAACGACACCGACGACCTCTACAGCGGCGTGTTCCACCACGACCACCGCAAGACCGTGCCCTACGCCGGGCTGATCTACGCGATCACCCCGGTGTATTCGGCGTTCGTCAGCTATACCGAGATCTTCGACCCGCAGGACAACCGCCGCAGCGACGGCAGCTTCCTCGATCCGGTACTCGGCAGCAGCCGCGAGATCGGCCTCAAGGGCCGCCATCTCGACGGCCGCCTCAACACCGCGCTGGTGCTGTTCGATACCCGCCAGGACAACGTGGCCGAGGCCGATGTCGGCAAGACTCTGCCCGACGGCCTGACCCAGGCCTACGTGGCGGTGGACGGCACGCGCTCGCGCGGCTTCGAACTGGAAGCGTCGGGCGAGCTGAGCGAAGACTGGAGCGCGTCGTTCGGCTGGTCGCATTTCGAACTGGAGGGCCCGGACGGCGCCGACCTGCGCACCGCGCTGCCGCGCACGCTGGTGCGCCTGTTCACCACCTACCGGCTACCGGGTAGCTGGAACCGGCTCAGCGTGGGCGGCGGCGCCAACTGGCAGTCCGCCAGCCATGCCACGGTGGATGGCCCCAACGGCCCGCAGCGCGTGGACCAGGCCTCGGTGACCCTGCTCAGCGCGATGGCGCGCTACGCGTTCAATCCGCAGGCGTCGCTGCAGTTCAACGCGAACAACCTGCTGGATCGCAAGTACTTCGTGCTGGACGAATACAGCAACCTGTACTACGCCGCCGGACGCAATGCGACGCTGAGCTTCAGCTACAGGTTCTGAGCGGCCCCGCGCTGCGCCGTCGTCGCAGCGCGGCATGAAGCGGCATGCACGGATGGCATGCCGCGGTGGCGGCGCAAAGCGCGTCGCATGTCGGCCGCTGGCGCGCCTATTTGTTCAATTCCAGCACCGGCACGAAGCCGCCGTAGATCATGCGCTTGCCGTCGAACGGCATCGGATTGGCCGCCGGATCCATGCGCGGGTCTTCCATCATCTTCTTCATGCCGGCATCGCGGGTGGCCTTGTCCGGCCATTCGATCCACGAGAACACCACCGTTTCGTCGTCCTTGGCGTCCACCGCGCGGAAGAAGTCGGTCTGCTGGCCGCGCGACACGTCGTCGCCCCAGCATTCGAGCACGCGTAGCGCGCCGAATTCGATGAACACCGAATCGATGCGGGCGTGTTCGAGGAACTTCTCCTTGTTGGCCGTGGGCACGGCCAGCACGAAACCATCGACATACGACATGCAAACCTCCGGGTGCGGCGCGCCGGGACGGGCGCCTTGTTGCATACGACGTGCAAGAAGGCGGGAAATCGACACGCGATTGCCGAGAGGGAGATCTTGTCCGTCGCGGGACTGCGGCCACGTGAAGCCGCGCGATGGACGGGACCATGAATGCGCCTGCCTGACGTCGCGCGCGCTGTGCATGATGTGCACGAGGCAGCTGGCCACCGGATCGCCGCTACCGGCTCGCTGGGTCAGTCGGCGGCATGGACCGAAGGCCCCGCGATGCACGCGAGCGGATGCGTCGCGCGATCACGCCGGCCCGGAACGCTCGCCGCGTTCGATCGCCGCCTGCACCCGCTCTTGCAGCGGCGCGTAGGGCGGCGGCAGTGTCGCCAGCAGATAGCGCTCCACGCTGCGCTCGGTATCGCGGTAGACGGCAGCGCCGACGCTCACCTCGCCGGCATGCGCGCGCCAGTTCGCCGCGCCGTCCTGCCAGCGGAAGCCGCGATAGCCCAGCGCCGGCGGCGCGGCGGCCGGCCCGGGCACGCGTGGCAGGCGTTCGCAGTGTTGGCGCAGCCCGCGCACGGCGATGGCGTCAAGGTCCCAGCACGGATTCGGCTGGCCGCTGTAGATGTCGAGCTCGACGCGCATCGGCCTTGCGTCAGTTGATGACCACCGAGCGCCCGGCGTAGAAGTAGCCGCAGAACTGCTCGTAGCCGCCACGGTCGCAGGTTTCCGGATTCAGGATCAGCTGGCCGCTGTTGTCGTAGTTGCGCGCGGGGGTGCCGCCGGGCTTGTGGCCCCAGAAGCCGCCGCGCTGGTGCCGGTACCAGTGGTAGTCGTGACCGGCGTCGATGACCAGCGCCATCAGCCGGCGCGGGTATTCCTTCTCGCTGAGGCAGTCGCAACGCTTGCGCAGGCCGTCGGCCATGGCCGCGGCGGTGACGGTGTTGCAGGCCATGGTCGAGGTCTGGGCGCCGTGCGCGCGCCCGGGTTGGGCGAAGGTGTTGGTGCGCCAGTTGCGCGCATAGTTGTAGCAGTTGTTGTGGCCGACCACGCCGGCGCCGTTCCAGAAGCCGGGGTTGTACTGGCTCACTTCGTATTCGCACTTGCCGCAGGCTTCGTCCTTGATGGTGGTGCGCAGCGAACTGCGCGGCGGTGCCGGCGGCGCCGGCGTGCGCCGCGGCGGATCGGCGAGATAGCGCTGCAGGCGTTCGAGCACGCTGTCGCGCAGCTTGGCGTCCAGCGGGGTCAACGCGTGTTCCAGCAACTGCACCTTGGAACGCAGCGGCATGGCTTCGATCAGGCGTTGCGCGAGCGCACCGGAGGCCTTGAAGTCGCGGCTGGCGGTGGAGGCCAGCGCGAACTGGCGCGGAATGCCTTTGCTCTTGGCGGGTGCGTCTTCGAGGAATTCGACGCGCACCTCGCGGAAGCCGAGTCCGTCGAAGCCGGTCCCGGGGCGGGCGATCACGCCCTGATTGCCGCTCACCTCGCCGAGCAGGCGTTCGGCCTCGGCGCTGTCGGTGACGTACCAGACCGGATTGGGGCGGCCGGAAAACATCGCGATTTCGATCCTTAGCATGTGCTTCTCCATGGGTGTTGCGTGCGCGCTCGCGGACGCCGCGCGAGCGGTTGCATGAATGCGGGAGAGCGCCGGCGGCGTGCCTGGCGCAGTGGCGTCCTTCTATCGAACGCGCGAAGCCGGGCGGACCGGCCACGCACGATGTCGCGATGGATGCGGTTCGCTGGTAGCGCGGGTGCTGCTTTGATGGCGAGCGGCCGCGATGCGCGGATGGCGGACCGGACTGGAATTACGATGGGAAGCACTCGGGCCGCTTCGCATGCCAGGCCAGCGATCGATCCGGTTAGAGCGACTGCGATCCGCAGGACATCATCTGTGGGAGCGACTTCAGTCGCGACGGGCGTTACCGGTAACGCCTGTCGCGACTGAAGTCGCTCCTACAAGGACTCTCCGCTGGGGTGCTGCAGGAGGCGCTCTGGGTGGCCTGGGGCCATCGGCCCCGACGCATCGTCGGCGCAGTGGTTGCGCTGCTTCGCCGGTCGCGGTTGAAACCGCTCCTACAGGGAGCGAAAGGCAGATGGAAACGCGCTTATCCGCACCCGGTCCGTTATTTCCGCGCAGCGCTGCATGTCAGTTCTGGCCGGCGCCACCTGGGCACGCGGCGGTCAGCTTCAGCGAGTAGGACTGCAGGTCCCAGCGGTGCTGCGGGCTATCGTCCGGCACGTAGTGCCACGACTGCAGGTAACCTTCCGCGCACGATGCGATGGCAATGCTGTCGCCGGGCGTACCGGTGGCAGGCAAGGGCAGCGGTCGCGGCACCGCGCGGGTGGCGGCCGGCATGCTCACGCTGTAGTCCAGGCTCACCGCGCTGAGCTGGTCGGGATCGCCCAGGCGCTTGCCTTCGATCGTCGAGGGGTGTTGCACCAGCCACTCGCGGATCTGGCGCCACTCCGGCGTGTCCTTCGCATAGACGGTCTTGGTCACGATCCGCAACGCCTCCTGCTGCGCGCTCGCGCTACCGGCCAGTGCGGCCAGCGCCAGCACGGCGATGCTGACCAGCCTTTTCGGCGGCTGGCCAATGCCTGCTGCATGATTGCTGCGATGGTTCGACTGCATGCGTCCGCTCCTTGCCGATGGCCGATCGGACAAAAATACCATCGGCGTGTGCCAGCGGCGCAGCGATGAGCGCGAGGCGCGAATTGTCTACGCCACACGCGGCCGGACCGCGCGCCGCGCGTCACGTCGGCGCGAGCGAGGCCTGCAGCGCGGTGGCCAGCGCGGCGTCGCCGTTGACCAGGTCGCTCCAGCGCAACGCCAGGCCCTTGCGGCGGCCTTTCTCGGTGAGTTTCAGGCCGTCCGGGTCGACGGTCAGCGTATACAGCCTGCCATCGATCTCCAGTTCGCGGCGCAGCGGTTTGTCGAGCGGGGTCATGGGTGCTTTCCGGTTTTCACGATGCGCCGAGCGTAGCTGGGCCAAGGTGATGGCCGGTTCTGCAACGGCGCATGCGATGAAGACGCTCAAGATCGCCACCTACAACGTCAACGGCATCCGCAGCCGCCTGCCGCAACTGCTGGAATGGTTGCGGCGCGAGGCGCCGGACATCGTCGGGCTGCAGGAACTCAAGAGCGTGGATGCGGGCTTTCCGATCGCCGAGATCCATGCCGCCGGCTACGGCGCGCTGTGGCTGGGGCAGTCGGCCTGGAACGGGGTGGCGGTGCTGGCCAAGGGCAGCGATCCGGTGGAGAGCCGGCGCGGTTTGCCGGGCGACCCGCGCGATCCGCAGAGCCGCTACCTGGAGGCGATGGCGCATGGGGTGCTGGTCGGCTGCCTGTACCTGCCCAACGGCAATCCGCGCCCGGGGCCGAAGTTCGACTACAAGCTGGACTGGTTCGCGCGGCTGCAACGGCATGCGCGGCATCTGGTCGCGCTGCCGCATCCGGTGGCGCTGATCGGCGACTTCAACGTAGTGCCGACTGACGATGACATCTACAACCCGGCGTCGTGGCGCCGCGATGCGCTGTTGCAGCCGGAAAGCCGCCAGGCCTACGCGGACCTGCTCGCGCAAGGCTGGACCGACAGCCTGCGCAAGGTGCATGGCGAGCGCCGGATCTACACGTTCTGGGACTACTTCCGCCAGCACTGGCAGCGCGATGCCGGCTTGCGTATCGATCACCTTCTGCTGAACCCGCCGCTGGCCGCGCGCCTGCACGACGCCGGGGTGGACCGTTGGGTGCGCGACCTGCCGCATGCCAGCGATCATGCGCCGACCTGGATCGCGCTGAAAGCCGCCACGAAGCGTGGCAGCGTCGCCGCGCCGGCCGGCCGGCAAGGCCACCGGCCATGCGAAAACGGGCAGGCCTGCGAAGGCCGAAAAGGCGGCGAGGCCGGCCAAGCCGACGAAAACCGGGAAAACCGGGAAAACCGACAAACAGCATGAGCTACCGGTGGCGACCAAGACCACCAAGACCACCAAGGCAGCGAAGGTGGGCAAGCCGACTGGTGCAGCCACGCTATTGCAGTCGCCCAAGGCCGGCAAGACGTTCAAACCCGCCAAGCAGGCCAGGCCCGCGAAACCAGCAAAACCAGCAAAACCAGGGAAACCAGCGAAGGCAGCGAAGGCAGCAAAGCCAACAAAGCCAACAAAGCCAACAAAGCCAACCCGAACGCCCTGACCCGCATTGCATGCGCGTGCGCAAATCGGTCCTGCATGGCGGGCGCCGTGCAGGGCTGCCTATACTCAAGGGCCGCTGCCGCCTGCCGTGCGGTACGCCGCGCTTGCCAGGTTGTTCGGGATTTCTTTCTCCACCTGCCGGAGTCGCCGCCATGAGCCTGCTCGTCGTCGCGCTGTTGATCGGGATCGTCGCTGGCCTGCGCGCAATGACCGCGCCGGCCGTGGTCAGCTGGGCCGCCAGCCTGGGCGTGTTGCCGCTGGTCGGCACGCCGCTGGCGTTCCTGGGTTGGCGCTTCACGCCGTGGATCGTCTCGCTGCTGGCCGTCGGCGAGCTGGTCACCGACCAGTTGCCGGGCACGCCCAGCCGCAAGGTGCCGGTGCAGTTCGGCACGCGCATCGTGATGGGCGGCCTGTGCGGCGCGGCGGTGGGCATGGGCGGCGGGCTGTGGGTGGCGGCGATGGTCGCCGGTGCGCTGGGCGCGGTGCTGGGGACCTACGGCGGTGCCGCGGCGCGCGCGGCGATGGCGCGGCATTTCGGTCGCGATCTGCCGGCCGCGCTGCTCGAAGACGCGGCGGCGATCGGCCTGGGCGTCCTGGCGATGGCGCTGCTGCGATGAGCCGCGGCTTCGACGCGATCGTGGTCGGCGCCGGCCAGGCCGGACCCTCCCTGGCCGGCCGGCTGGTCGCCGCCGGCATGCAGGTGGCGCTGGTCGAGCGGCAGTTGGTCGGCGGCACCTGCGTCAACACCGGCTGCATGCCGACCAAGACCCTGGTCGCCAGCGCGCGCGTGGCGCACCTGGCGCGGCGCGCCGCCGATTACGGGGTGCAGCTGCAGGGCGAGGTCGGCATCGACATCGCGCGGGTGATGGCGCGCGCGCATGCGGTGACGCACAGCGCGCGCGACAACCTGGAGCAGTGGCTGGGCGGCATGTCCGGGCTCACCGTGTTGCGCGGCCATGCCCGCTTCGAGGCGCCGCAGCGGCTGCGCGTGGGCGAAGAATGCATCAGTGCGCCGAAGATCTTCCTCAACGTCGGCGGTCGCGCGCATGTGCCGGCGCTGCCGGGGGTGGAACGGATCGACTACCTGACCAATACCTCGATCCTGCAGCTGCAGGAAGTGCCGCGGCACCTGGCGGTGATCGGCGGCAGCTACATCGGCCTGGAATTCGCGCAGATCTTCCGCCGCCTCGGTGCGCAGGTGACGGTCGTCGAGCAGCAGCCGCGGCTGATCGCGCGCGAGGACGAGGACGTGTCCGACTGCATCCGCAGCGTGCTGGAAGGCGAGGGCGTGGCGGTGCGCACCCACGCGCAGTGCATCGCCTTCGCGCCGCATGCGCAGGGCGTGGCGGTGCAGGTGGATTGCCACGAAGGCGCGCCGGAAGTGGTCGCCAGCCATGTGCTGCTGGCGATGGGGCGGCAGCCCAATACCGACGATCTGGGCCTGGAACACGCCGGCATCGCCACCGACGCGCGCGGCTACATCGTCGTCGACGAGCAACTGGCGACCAGCGCCGCCGGCGTGTGGGCGCTGGGCGACTGCAACGGCCGCGGCGCGTTCACCCACACCGCCTACAACGACTACGAGATCGTCGCCGCCAACCTGCTCGACGGTGGCCAGCGGCGGGTGTCGCAGCGCGTGCCCGGCTATGCGCTGTACACCGACCCGCCGTTGGGCCGGGTCGGCATGACCGAGGCGCAGGCGCGCGCCAGCGGCCGCCCGCTGCTGTTCGCCAAGCGGCCGATGACCCAGGTCGGGCGCGCGCGCGAGAACGGCGAGACCGCCGGCTTCATGAAACTGGTGGCCGATGCGCAGACCCACCGCATCCTCGGCGCGGCGATCCTCGGCATCAACGGCGACGAGGCCATCCACGGCGTGCTCGATCTGATCAATGCCGAGCAGCCGTTCGAGACCCTGCAGTGGGCAGTGCCGATCCATCCGACGGTATCCGAGCTATGGCCGAGCGTTGTCGGCGCGCTGCGGGCGGAGGCGGCCAGCGATTAGCGCAGTGCACGCCATCAAAAATGTAGGAGCGGCTTCAGCCGCGACCGGGCATTACCGGTAACGCCCGGTCGCGGCTGAAGCCGCTCCTACAGTGGTTTCCGATCGCCTGCGGCGAGAAGCGGCTCAGCGCAGCATCTCGGTGAATGCGCGGTCGGCCTCGATCACGTCCGGCAGCACGGCGAACAGCGCGTCCAGGTCCACGTCGTCCAGCAGCGGGCCGCTGACCGCCTGCCGCGCTTCCGGGGTGGCCCCGCCGCAGCGCTCCAGCGCATCGGCGACCAGCGCCGCCTGTGCCACCACGCGCGGCATCGGCTGGCCTTCCGGCGACTGGAGCGGTCGTGCCTGGAAGGCGATCGCGGTCTGGATCACCTCCGGCAGGTGCCAGCGCCGCGCCAGCTCGGCGCCAACTTCCGGGTAGCCGAAGCCCAACTGCACGGTCTCGTCGGCGGCGCGGCCGCTGGAGGACGCATCCGGATGCAGCTGCGCCGCATAGTCCGGCGCGCCGGTCTGGATCAGCAATTCGCCGATGTTGTGCATCATCCCGCAGGTGAACGCGGTCTCCGGATCCAGGCCCTTCTGCTTGGCCAGCAGCCGGCAGATGCCGGCGACCTCGAAGCTGTGCAGCCAGAACGCGCGCAGGTCGAAATGGGCGGGCGCATGGAACGCGTCGGTCATCGACGAAGCCAGCACCAACGTGCGCAGCGTGTTGAAGCCCAGGCGCAACGCCGCGTCCTCGACGCTGGTCGAATCGCGCGCGCCGCGGAACCGCGCCGAATTGGCCAGGCGCAGCACCTTGGCCGCGATCACCGGGTCGCGCTCGATGCTGCGCGCCACGCTGTCCAGGCTGGTCGTGGGATTGTCGAATTGCAGGATCAGCTCCTGCGCCACCTTGGGGATGGTCGGCAGGGTGTGCAACTGGTCGAACAGCACCTCTAGTTTCATGGGGACCTCAAAACGGAACGGGAAGGGACACCGCCGGCGCAGGGAGTGGGCGGCGCCCGCCATGGGTGGCGACCCCGCGCATCGTAGACCGAATCGCGGCGGGCGGCGTGCACACCTGAGGGTATGGTCCGTCCTGATGGCGCCGGCTGGACATGCCGCGCGGTGTGTGGACAACACGTTGCGGGTACGGCGTGGGGTCGCCTCGGCCATCGGTCGCGACAGGTGTTTCCGATGCAAGCCACTGCGACCGAGAGCGGCGACCGTCGACGCCTGGACCGAAAGATGCACGTCGCGTGCTGATCGAGCGCGTGCCCGCCCGTGCAGGACCGCGTGCGTCGTTGTTCGGGGATCCCTGTGGCGGTGTGCCGTACCCGTCGCGGCGCGCAGGACGTGCCAGAGTGCCGTGGGGCGCCGGGCTTGCGCGAGCGTGAACGCCGGCAGCGCTGCAATGCGATCGCCGCGGCGGGCCGTTGCGGCGATGCGCCGAGGGGCGGCGGCCGGCCGCATCGTTCGCTGTCGAGCAAGCTGTCCGCGATGGCCCCTGATGCGGCGCGTCATCCAAGTGTCACCGGATTGACCCAAACTCGCCGAACTGGGGAGCCGGTCCCATCGACCGTGCGGCCTTTCTTATCCGCGAACGCGGCAGGATCGAACGATGAAATACATAGTGCTGGCGCTGGCATGCGCCCTGGCGGCGCCGATGGCGCAGGCGCAGTCGGGGTATGTGGAGATCGAGCACAAGCTGAGCGCCGAGCAGTTGCGCGAGGTCGGCCTGACCCCGACCCAGCTGTCCACGCTCAATCGCCTGCTGCGCGACGCCGAGACGCGCGAGGCGGCACAGGCCCCGGCGCGGCCCGCGTCTGCACCCGCAGCGGCCGTCGCCGGCGATGCCGAGGCCGGGCAGGGCATGATGATCGGCCTGGACGACGGCCCGATCAGTGCCCGCGTGCAGGGCGAGGTCGCCGGCTGGGCGCCGGGCACCGTGTTCGTGCTGGACAACGGCCAGCAGTGGAAGGTGCTCAAGGGCAGCATGACCCTGCGCACCGCGCTGGCCTCGCCGGCGATCAAGGTCGTGCCCGGCATCGCCGGACGCTGGTTCCTGCAGGTGGACGAAGACCTGCCGAAGGCGCGGGTCTACCGGATCCGCTGACTCGCTTCCTGTGGGAGCGACTTCAGTCGCGACGAACGCAGCGGAGAGCCTGACGACTTTGGATAGCGTCGGGACAGCATCGCATTGCCACGGACTGCGGCTCCTGTAGGAGCGGTTTCAACCGCGACCCAAGGCCTCGGCAAGACGACGGCTTCGGCTACCGTCGAGGCTGAAGCGCTCCTCCTCAGCAACAAGCCCGCCCAGCGTACGCATCGCGCACTACGCCTCACCCCGCCGCGCGCATCCGCAGGGTCAGGCCCTTGAGGAAGTTGCGCAGCAGCTGGTCGCCGCACAGGCGGAAGTTCTTGTGCTCGGGCTGGCGGAACAGCGCCGACAGCTCTGGCTTGGACACCGGGAAGCCGGCGTCGGCGAAGATCTGGTGCATGTCCACGTCCTTCAGCTGGAACGCCACGCGCAGCTTCTTCAGCACCACGTTGTTGGTGACCCGGGTTTCCACCGGACGCGCCGGCAGGCTGTCGTCGCGGCCGCGGTAGTGGAACACCAGCCCGTCGAGGAAGTGCGCCAGCACCAGGTCGCTGCATTCGACGAAGCCGTCCTCGTCCTCCTTCTTCAGGTAGGCCGGCACTTCGCTCTTGTCGATCGGGAAGGCGGGATCGGCGAGGTGGACCGTGTCCACGATCATCTGGTCGCTCAGGTCGAGCATGTAGCGGATGGAGCGCAGTACGTCGTTGTTGATCATGGCCGGTCCGGTGCTGCCGGTGGGCGTCCGGCGGGGTGCGTAGTCTAGGCCGTGTCCCGCATGGGGGGTAGGCGCGTCGCGTCGAGGCGCGCCGGTCGCCACGGCGCCGTGCGATCGCGATGGCGGCGTTTGCATCCGCGCGCGCATGCGCCCCATCATCGGCGCATGGACAACACGATTCCCAAGCCGAGCGCGGTGCCCGCGCTCAATCCGCGCCAGGAACAGCTGGTGACGCTGGTGCGGCAGCAGGGTTATGCCGAAGTGGAAGGGCTGGCCACGCGTTTCGAGGTGACGCCGCAGACCATCCGCCGCGACGTGGCGCTGCTGTGCGAGGCCGGCCTGCTGCGCCGCTACCACGGCGGGGTCAGCCTGCCGTCGAGCGTGGAGAACCTGGCCTACACGGCGCGCAAGTCGCTGCAGGCGCAGGAGAAGCGGCGCATCGCCACGCTGCTGGCGCAGCACATCCCCGACGACGCGTCGCTGTTCATCAACATCGGTACCACCAACGAGGACGTGGCGCGCGCGCTGATGGGGCACAGCGGGCTGCGGGTGATCACCAACAATCTCAACGTGGCGGTGATGATGAGCGCCAATCCGAGCTTCGAGGTGATGGTGGCCGGCGGGCGCGTGCGCGGCCGCGACCAGGGCGTCACCGGCGAGGCCACGATCGAACTGATCCGCCAGTTCAAGGTGGATTTCGGCGTGATCGGCATTTCCGGCATCGATCCGGACGGCACCTTGCTGGATTTCGATTTCCACGAGGTGCGGGTGGCGCAGGCCATCATCGAGCACTCGCGGCAGGTGTTCCTGGCCGCCGACCACAGCAAGCTCGGCCGCAACGCCATGGTCCGGCTCGGGCCGATCACGCGAGTCCAGGCCTGGTTCACCGACCGCGCGCCGCCGCCGGAACTGGCCGCGGTGCTGGCCGAGGCCGGCACTCGCGTGTTCGTCGCCGAGGGTGGCGCCGACGGCGAGGCCGAGGTGGAAGCGGTGGCCGGCAGCCAGGCCGATCCGGACTGAACTGCGCCGCACGCGACGTGCGTGGGTGAGGCAAACCGGCATGCGGGCAGATGCCCGGCGCAGCGAACGGCGCTGGGAGTAGACGACCACGCATTTCGTGTGCGTTTATGTTCGTATTGTTTCGTTATTATGACGTTAAACCCAGCCGGGAGTCGCTATCGGCGGGAGCCGCCTGCCGGAAATGAAGCGGTCGCCATGTACATCCGCTGCCAATAGCAAGGCTCTGCGTTGACTCTACGCTGCACTGCAGCGTGCTATGTTCGAAAATGTTCGTTTACGATCTTTTCGTCCTTCGTCGTCGACCCAGGGGTTTGCCCGGTGACACGACGCTTCCGGAGTCAGGCAATGCGCGAGATCTACGATGTGCTGGTGGTCGGTGGCGGCATCAACGGGGTGGGCATCGCCCGCGATGCGGTGGGCCGCGGCCTGTCGGTGTGCCTGTGCGAGCGCGACGATCTGGCCTCGCATACCTCCAGCGCCAGCACCAAGCTGATCCACGGCGGGCTGCGCTACCTGGAGCAGTACGAGTTCGCGCTGGTCGGCAAGGCGCTGGCCGAGCGCGAAGTGCTGCTGCGCCTGGCCCCGCACATCATCTGGCCGCTGCGCTTCCTGCTGCCGCACCAGCCGCACCTGCGCCCGGCGTGGATGATCCGCACCGGCCTGTTCCTGTACGACCATCTCGGCCGCGGCCGCCGCACCCTGCCGGGTTCCAAGCGCATGGCGCTGCGCTCGGATCCGGTCGGCGCGCCGCTGCGCGAAGAGTTCCGCACCGGCTTCGTCTATTCCGATGCCTGGGTGCAGGATGCGCGGCTGGTGGTGCTCAACGCGATGGACGCGGCGCAGCGCGGGGCGCGGATCCTGACCCGCACCCGCTGCGTCGCGGCGCGCCGCGTCGGCGGCATATGGCAGGTGCAGCTGGAGCACGCCGACGGCCGCCGCCAGGACCTGCAGGCGCGCGCGCTGGTCAATGCCGCCGGGCCGTGGGCGGTGCAGTTCCTGGACGACGTGGCCAAGGTCGGCCACGACCACGCGCTGCGCCTGGTCAAGGGCAGCCACATCGTGGTGCCGCGGCTGTTCGAGCACGACCACGCCTACATCTTCCAGCAGCCCGACCGGCGTATCGTGTTCGCGATTCCCTACGAGCACGACTTCACCTTGATCGGCACCACCGACGTGGACTACCGCGCCGATCCGTCCGCGCCGAAGATCGATGCCGAGGAGACGCGCTACCTGTGCGAGGCGGCCAACCGCTATTTCCTCAAGCAGATCGCGCCCAGCGACGTGGTATGGAGCTACAGCGGCGTGCGCCCGCTGCTCGACGACGAGGAGGACAACGCCGCCGAGGTCACCCGCGACTACCTGCTGGAAGTGGACGCGGACGACGGCGCGGCGCTGCTCAACGTGTTCGGCGGCAAGCTCACTACCTACCGCAAGCTGGCCGAGGAAGCGGTGGACCGGCTGGTCGCGCATGCCGGGCGCAAGGCGCCGGCGTGGACCGCGCGCGGCGCGCCGCTGCCCGGCGGCGAGCGCCGCGACATCCGCGTGCTGGCGCAGGAACTGCGCGCGGCGCGGCCATGGCTGAGCGAGGCGACCGCATGGCGGCTGGCGCGCAACTACGGCACCCGTGCGGTGCAACTGCTGGGCGACGCGGCATCGCTGCAGCAGCTGGGTGAGCATTTCGGCGCCGATCTGTACCAGGCCGAAGTGGACTACCTGCGCGAACACGAGTGGGTGACCCAGGCCGACGATCTGCTGTGGCGCCGCAGCAAGCTCGGCCTGCGCATCGATGCGGCCGGCCGCCAGCGGCTGATCGACTATCTGCAACAGGCGCCGGCCGCGGTGGCCGCCGCGCCCGCATGAGGCAAGCACCGCGGCCGGCGTGCCCGTCCCGGGCGCCGGCCGCGCGTGCGCAATCGCCGCGCGCATCGGCATCCGCCGCCGCGCGCGAACCTGGGAACGACCGTGGAGGGTGGCAGGCATGTGCAAGACGACGACCGGCATGACCGGCAAGACGACGACAGCAGTGCGGGAGCAGCGCGCATGAACCGGCAACTGCTTGGCGAACTGATTTCCGAGGCGGTGGCGATGGTGATCATCATCGCCTTCGGCTGTTCGGTGGCGTGCATGTACGTGCTGTACGACCCCAGCCCCTACCAGAACGCCTATTGGGGCGTGTGCATCGCCTGGGGCCTGGCGGTGACGATCGCGATCTACGCGACCGGCTCGGTCTCCGGCACCCACGCCAACCCGGCGGTAACCCTGGCGCTGGCGCTGTTCCGCGGTTTCTCGTGGAAAAAGGTGTTGCCGTACTGGGCGGCGCAGGTGGTCGGCGGATTCCTCGGCGCGGGCATCGTCTACCTGCTGTTCGCGCCGGTGATCGACCATTACAACCAGGCCCATCAGTTGACCCGCGAAGCGGGCGGCGCGGCCGGCGTGTTCTTTACCGCACCGGGCCTGGCGATCACCCCGATGCATGCGTTGCGCGACCAGGTGATCCTGACCGCGTTCCTGATTTTCGGCATCTTCGCCATCACCGAGCGCTATAACGAGGCCGCGCCCACCGCCAATTCCGGCGCGTTGATGATCGGCCTGCTGGTGGCGACCATCGGCGCCTCGATGGGCTACCTGGAAGCGTGGGCGATCAATCCGGCGCGCGATTTCGGGCCGCGACTGTTCGCCTACTTCGCCGGCTGGGGGTCCTCGGCGCTGCCGTCGGCCAACAGCTACTGGTGGATTCCGATCGTCGGCCCGCTGATCGGCGGCGTGATCGGCGGCGCGGCCTACCAATGGCTGATCTATCCGTTCCTGCCGGCGCGAATCAAGGCGCTCGAGGAAGAAGCGGCATCGCGCCAGGCCTGAGCCGGCGCGAGCTGGGTGCCGGCACCGCCGGCACCTCCCCATCCATTTCGGGCGCCGCCGCGGCGCGCGCCTTCACGACCCCGCAGGAGTCACCGATGGAAAAGAAATTCATCCTGGCCATCGACCAGGGCACCACCAGTTCGCGCGCGATCCTGTTCGACCGCAAGGGCCACATCGCGGGCATGGCGCAGCGCGAGTTCGGGCAGATCTTCCCGCAACCTGGTTGGGTGGAACATAACCCGCGCGAGATCATGACCAGCGTCTACACCACGATCACCGAGCTGCTGAACAACCAGCAGGTGGACGCGAGCGCGATCGCCGGCATCGGCATCACCAACCAGCGTGAGACCGCGGTGGTGTGGGACCGCGCCACCGGGCAACCGATCTACAACGCCATCGTCTGGCAATCGCGGCAGACCAAGGACATCTGCGAACAGCTCAAAGCGGCCGGCCACGAGGACATGGTGCGGGCCAAGACCGGCCTGCTGATCGATGCGTATTTCTCCGGCACCAAGGTCAAGTGGATCCTCGACCACGTCGAAGGCGCGCGCGAACGCGCGCAGCGCGGCGAGCTGGCGTTCGGCACCATCGACAGCTGGCTGATCTGGAACCTCACCGCCGGCAAGGTCCACGTCACCGACTACACCAACGCCTCGCGCACGCTGCTGTACAACATCCACGAACTGCGCTGGGACGAAGAGCTGCTGCAGATGCTCGACATCCCCGCCTCGATGCTGCCGGAGGTGCGTTCCTCCAGCGAGATCTACGGCACCACCCAGGGCCAGTATTTCTACGGCCACGAAGTGCCGATCGCCGGCATCGCCGGCGACCAGCAGGCGGCGCTGTTCGGCCAGGCCTGTTTCGAACCGGGCATGGCCAAGAACACCTATGGCACCGGCTGTTTCATGCTGATGAACACCGGCGAGAAGGCGGTGGAATCCAAGAACGGCCTGCTCACCACCATCGCCTGGGGCGTGGACGGCAAGGTCGAGTACGCGCTGGAAGGGGCGATCTTCGTCGCCGGTTCGGTGGTGCAGTGGTTGCGCGACGGCCTGCGCATGTTCGGCAAGGCCAGCGACTCGCAGTCCTACGCCGAGCGCGCCGGCGACAACGACGGCGTGTATTTCGTGCCGGCCTTCGTCGGCCTGGGCGCGCCTTACTGGCGCAGCGACATCCGTGGCGCGGTGTTCGGCCTGACCCGCGGCACCACCAAGGAACATTTCATCCGCGCCGCGGTGGAGTCGATGGCGTATCAGACCCGCGACGTGCTGACCGCGATGCAGGTCGATTCGGGCATCGAGCTGAAGGAACTGCGCGCCGACGGCGGCGCGATCAGCAACGACTTCATGGCCCAGTTCCAGAGCGACATCCTCGACGTGCCGGTGCTGCGCCCGGAAGTCGCGGAAACCACCGCGCTGGGCGCCGCGTACCTGGCCGGATTGGCGACGGGCTTCTGGAAGGATCGCGCGGAGATCGCGCAGCAATGGGCGGTGGACCGCCGCTTCGAGCCGAGCATGCCGGCCGAGCGCCGCGAGGAACTGTATGCCGGCTGGCAACAGGCGGTGGAGGCGACGATGGGGTTCCGGATTCGCTAGCCATCGCTAACGCTGTATCTCTGTAGGAGCGGCTTCAGCCGCGACCGGCGTCCCGGTAAGACCCGGTCGCGGCTGAAGCCGCTCCTACAGGAGTTTTCTGGGCCGGACGCTAGAC
Organism: Xanthomonas sp. SI; assembly: GCF_014236855.1. NCBI lineage: Bacteria > Pseudomonadati > Pseudomonadota > Gammaproteobacteria > Lysobacterales > Lysobacteraceae > Xanthomonas > Xanthomonas sp. SI. The sequence continues at coordinate 4,745,546 of NZ_CP051261.1, read as the reverse complement.
GTACTGCGTCGGCCCGCGCGGCCCCGGCACCGGGGCATCGACGTCGCCGACCGGATCACTGATCGGCGGGATGGTCGGGTCGATCGGCTGGTCCGGGATCGGATCCGCCGGCCGATCCGGGATCGGATCCACGCCCGGATTCGGAACCTGACCGGGCACCTCGTTCGGTGGCTGCTGCGGATCCTGGCCGGGGTTGGGATTCTGCATCTGCATATGCGCCTCATGCTTCGGAAACCAGGCTGCACCGTGCGCGCCGCCGCGAACGCAGCGTGTGAAGCGGAAGGCAAGGGCGGATGAAGGCGCGCCAGCGCTTATCGTTGCAGACGGTGCTCCATGATTTGGAGAAACGCGGCGTGCAGGCCGTGCGCTTGCGCGCAGCGCGGCGCACGCCACTGGAATGCGCAGCTGCGGCAAAGCGTGATTGCCTCCCCAGCATCGCCACGCGGCCGCAAAAACCGCACGCCAGGCGTTGACCGAACCCGGCCAGCTGCGCAGCCTGCAAGCGACACCGCACGGGATGCACAGCGCATGGCACGTCGTTTTCCCTGGAGTTGGCTGGCCTTGCTCGCGGCCTGCGCGCTGCTGATGGTGCTGGCCTGGCAGAACCGCCAGCTGCGCGAAGAGCGGCGCTGGTTCGTGACCCGCACCACCGAACCGTATTTGGGCATGTATGTGCCGAAGATCGCTGCGACCGCGTTGGACGGTTTGGTGCTGACCCTGGGCGTGCCGGCGGGGGACACGCAGGTGCTGTTCTTCTTCACCACCACCTGCCCCTATTGCAAGCGCTCGGCGCCGACGGTGGTGCAGGCGGCGCAGCGCCTGGCCGAGCAGGGCGGCCGCGTGCAGGTGCTGGGAGTGTGCCAGTGCAGTCCCGACCAGGCGCGTCGCTATGCCATCGAGCACCGCTTTCCCTTTCCGGTGACCACGCTCACCGATCGCCGCGCGCTGATGCTGTTTCGCGCGCGCAACGTGCCATCGATGCTGGCGCTGGACCGCGATGGGCGGGTGCGTTACGCACGCGTCGGCGTCTTCGATACCACGGAGCGGGTGCAGGACCTGGTGGCCGCAGTGCGACGCACGGAGGCGCCGGCGGCCTTGGCAACTCTCGAGGAGTGACGACATGAAACAGCGTTGGACAGCGTTGCGTAACGGCATGGCCGCGGCCGTGTTCCTGGCCTGCATGGGCTTCGGCGCGGTGCAGGCGACCGCCGGCGACGGAATCGAGAAGGATGCATCGTGTAGCGCCTGGGCGTGTCAGCAGGAGTGCGCGCCGTTCGGCGGCGAGTTGGGGCCGGGCGGTCCCGGCAAGCCGCTGGTCTGCTACTGCTGCGGTTGAGCCAGCGCCGGGGCCGGCCGCGGCCGGCTCCGGCTTAACCGTGTGCAGGCGCGGGGCGCGGCGGTGCTGGCGACGCGGCCGGTGCTGCGGCATGCTGCGGCCGCATGCGCCGCTACGACCTGATCATCTTCGATTTCGATGGCACCCTGGCCGATTCCTTCGCCTGGTTCCTGGACACCATCAACGACGTCGCCGACGAGTTCGGCTTCCGTCGCTTCGAGCCGGAGCGGCTGCAGGAAATCCGCAGCCTGAGCGCGCGCGAATTGATGGCGCGCAGCGGCATCCGCTGGTGGCGGGTGCCGGCGGTGGCGCGGCGCATGCGCGCGCTGATGGCCGCGCAGATCGAGCGCATCGCCCTGTTCGACGGGGTGACCGAATTGCTGGACGCGCTCGCGCGGGCCGGCGTGCAGCTGGCCCTGGTGACCTCCAACAGCCGCGACAACGTCGAGCGCGTGCTCGGCACCGAACTGACCGCGCGCTTCCGCCACATCGGCTGCGGCGCCGCGGTGCTGGGCAAGCGCCGCAAGCTACGCGCAGCGCTCAAGGCGTGCCGGGTACCGGCCGCACGTGCACTCTGTGTGGGCGACGAGATCCGCGACGCCGACGCCGCGCGCCAGGCCGGCATCGCCTTCGCCGGCGTCGGCTGGGGCTACACCTTGCCGGCCGCGCTGCAGCCGCACACGCCGCTGCCGCTGCTGCAGCGCCCGGCGGACGTCTGGGACCGGCTGGGCCTGCCGATCCCAGCCTGATCCAGCGAGCTGCGCCCGCGACCCAGCTCCCGATTCCCGCCCCGCCGTCGTTCCCTACCTGCTCGCAATCCCTCCGCGCCGGGTGCCGCTTCTACCCATTCCCGATTCCCCATTCCCGATTCCCCATTCCCGATTCCCAGCCCCATGCTGCACCGCGGCGTTGATTGTTCACTTATGATTGCTATATTCATATACGAACAGCCGGCAAGCGGCGCCAGCGGCCAAGGCGACGCGATCCGGCCATCATCCGATCTGGCCCCAGGTGGGCGGAGGCGTGGCATGCGCAATTCCAGCGGTCCCCGATCCTGCAGGTCGAGCGGGCGCCTTGTGTCGGCAAACGGTCGAGGCCAGTGCCAGTGAACGCTGCGGTCGCCGCCGTCGAGCCCGGCCCAATCGCGCAGCGCCCGCTGGGCCGCAGCGAGGTGCGCATCGCCACGCTGGGCTTCGGCGCCGCGCCGATCGGCAATCTGTATGCGGAAGTGGACGATGCGGTGGCGCTGGCCGCGGTCGCCGATGCCCATGCCGCCGGCATCCGCCATTTCGACACCGCGCCGTATTACGGCTATGGGCTGAGCGAGCGCCGGCTCGGGCGGGGCCTGCGCGGGCTGCCGCGCGCCAGCTACACGCTGTCGACCAAGGTCGGACGCCGCGTCTACGACGAGGCCGGCGCCGCGCCGGGGCGCGACGGTTTCGCCGTGGCCGGGCGCGGCGCCGCGTTCGACTACAGCCGCGACGGCGTGCTGCGTGAATTCGAGGCCAGCCTGCAGCGGCTCGGCACCGATCACGTGGACGTGCTGCTGCTGCACGACATCGGCCGCCTCACCCACGGCGAACGCCACCCGGCGATGCTGCGCCAGGCGCTGGACGAGGCCTTGCCGGCGATGGCCGATCTCAAGGCCAGCGGCGCCTGCCGCGCGATCGGCATCGGCGTCAACGAGGAAGACATCGCGCTGGAACTGATGCCGCTGTTCCCGCTGGATTGCGTGATGCTGGCCGGCCGTTACACCTTGCTCGAACAGCACGCGGCGCAGCGGATCATGGCGCAGGCGCTGCAGCATCAGATCGGCATCCTGGTCGCCGGCCCGTACAGCTCGGGCCTGCTCAGCGACGCGCGCGGCCCCGGCGACACCTACAACTATGCGCCGGTGGATGCAGCCACGCTCAAGCACGCGCAGCAGCTGTTCGCGGCCTGCGCGGCGCAGGGCGTGGACGTGGGCGCGGCCGCGCTGCAGTTCCCGCTCGCGCACCCGGCGGTCGCCGCCGTGGTCGCCGGCATGCGCACGCCGGCGGAGGTGGCCAGCGCCGCCACGCGCCTGCAGGCGCCGATTCCGCCCGCGCTGTGGCGCGACCTGCGCAACCAGGGCCTGCTGCAGGCGCAGGTGCCGACGCCGTGAACGTGGTCGATGCGCACGTGCACTTCTGGCAGCTGGCGCGCGGCGACTACGACTGGCTGACGCCCGACCTCGCCGCGCTGTACCGCGACTTCGTGCCCGAAGACCTGATCGCCATGCTCGATGCGCACGGCGTGGACGCGATCGTCGCGGTGCAGGCGGCGCAGACCGAAGCGGAGACCCGCTACCTGTTGCAGCTCGCCCGCGCGCAGCCGCGCATCGCCGGCGTGGTCGGCTGGATCGATTTCGAGGCCGCCGACGCGGCCGTGCGCATCGCCGCGCTGTGCGCCGAGGGCGACGGGCTGCTCAAGGGCCTGCGGCCGATGGTGCAGGACCTGGCCGATCCGCAGTGGCTGGCGCGGCCACAGCTGGACCCCGCATTCGATGCGATGCTGCGGCACGACCTGGCGTTCGACGCGCTGGTCAAGCCGCTGCACCTGCCCGCGTTGCAGGCGCGGCTGCGGCGCCATCCGGCGTTGCGCGTGGTGCTCGACCATGCCGCCAAGCCGGCGATCGGCGGCGACGGTTTCGCCGCCTGGGCCGACGGCCTGGCGCAGCTGGCGCGGCATCCGAACGTGCTGTGCAAGCTGTCCGGCCTGCTCACCGAACTGCCTGCCGATGCCGACGTGGCGGCGATCGAGCCGTACGTGGCGCAGGTGTTCGCCTGCTTCGGCGCGCAGCGTGTGCTGTGGGGCAGCGACTGGCCGGTGCTGACCCAGCGCGCCGGCTACGGCGACTGGCTCGCGCTGGCGCAGGCGCTGGTCGCGCGGCATGCCGCCGGCCACGCCGCCGACGTGTTCGCCGGCAGCGCACGCCGTTTCTACCGTTTGCCCGAGCCGATTCCTTCCCCCTGATCGAGAGTGCCCCACCATGACCACGTCCGCATTCCATCCCCGGAGCCGCGCATGAGCGGCCGACTGCAAGGCAAGCGCTGCCTGATCACCGCCGCCGGCGCTGGCATCGGCCGCGAGAGCGCGCTGGCCTGCGCGCGCGAAGGCGCGCAGGTGCTGGCCACCGACATCGATGCCGCCGCGTTGCAGGCGCTGGCCACCGAATCCGATGCGATCGTCACCCAGACGTTGGACGTCACCGACGCCGCGGCGATCCAGGCGCTGGTCGCGGCAAACGCGCCGTTCGACGTGCTGTTCAACTGCGCCGGCTACGTGCACCAGGGCAGCATTCTCGACTGCGACGAGCCGGCGTGGCGGCGCTCGTTCGCGATCAATGTCGATGCGATGTACTACCTGTGCCAGGCGGTGTTGCCGGGCATGCTGGAGCAGGGCCGCGGCAGCATCGTCAACATGTCCTCGGTGGCCTCCAGCATCAAGGGCGTGCCGAATCGCTTCGCCTACGGCGTGACCAAGGCCGCGGTGATCGGGCTGAGCAAGGCCATCGCTGCCGACTACGTGGCCAAGGGCATCCGCTGCAACGCGATCTGCCCGGGCACGATCAAGACGCCGTCGCTGGGCCAGCGGGTCAAGGCGCTGGGCGGCGACGAGCAGGCGGTGTGGAAGAGCTTCACCGACCGCCAGCCGATGGGCCGCCTCGGCGACCCGCGCGAGATCGCGCAGCTGGTGGTGTACCTGGCTTCGGACGACGCCTCGTTCACCACCGGCCAGACCCACATCATCGACGGCGGCTGGTCGAACTGACCGCGCCTGCCTTCCACTTCCAAGAGGACATCCCATGAAACTGCTGCGCTACGGCGAACCCGGCCACGAACGTCCTGCCCTGCTCGACGCCGCTGGCCATCTGCGCGACCTGTCCGCGATCATCGACGACGTCGCCGGCGAGCATCTCACCGGCGCCGGCCTGGACAAGCTGCGCGCGCTCGATCCGGCCACGCTGCCCAAGGTGGAAGGCGAGGTGCGCTACGGGCCGGCCGTGGGCCGCGTCGGCAAGTTCATCTGCGTCGGCCTGAACTACGCCGACCACGCCGCCGAGTCGGGCATGGCGGTGCCGGAGATGCCGGTGCTGTTCATGAAGGCCACCACCGCGATCAGCGGCCCCAACGACACCGTGACGATTCCGCGCGGCTCGAAGAAGAGCGACTGGGAAGTGGAACTGGGCGTGGTGATCGGCGATGTCGCCCGCGATGTGTCGCTGGAAGACGCGCTCAAGCACGTCGCCGGCTACGCGGTGATCAACGACCTGTCCGAACGCGAGTTCCAGCTCGAGCACGGCGGCCAGTGGGTCAAGGGCAAGAGCTGCGACGGCTTCGGCCCGCTCGGCCCGTGGCTGGTCACCCGCGACGAAGTGGCCGACCCGCAGAACCTGTCGATGTGGCTGGAAGTCAACGGCCACCGCTACCAGAACGGCAACACGCGCACGATGGTGTTCGGCGTGGCCGAACTGGTCAGCCACATCAGCCGCTACATGACGCTGATGCCGGGCGACGTGATCAGCACCGGCACGCCGCCGGGCGTGGGCCTGGGCCAGAAGCCGCCGATCTACCTGAAACCGGGCGACGTGATGGCGCTGGGCATCGAAGGCCTGGGCGAACAGCGCCAGGCCGTGGTCGCCCATCCGCGCGACGCGCAGTAAAGCCTTAAAGCCCCTCTCCCCCCGGGAGAGGGGTTGGGGTGAGGGTACGGGGCGAAGCCACCTCGCCATCCATCCGGATGCGGTCTTCGCTCGCGCCACCACATCCCACGTGTGGGACAGGGCTGCGTGCTTTTGCTTCGTTCGTGTTCTGGATGGGCGGCGGCAGTTGTGCACTCCCGCACCCTCACCCCAACCCCTCTCCCGGGGGGAGAGGGGCTTGTCCATCGCATTTTTCTTTTTCTCTACCGCCTCACCGACCAGGATCCCCATGAGCAAAATCGTCGCCCTCGAGACCTTCGACGTGCGTTTCCCCACTTCGCGCGAACTGGACGGTTCCGATGCGATGAATCCGGATCCGGACTACTCGGCCGCCTACCTGCGCCTGCGCACCGATGCCAACGACGGCCTCGCCGGTTACGGCCTGGTGTTCACCATTGGCCGCGGCAACGACGTGCAGAGCGCGGCGATCGCGGCGCTGTCGCATCATGTGGTCGGGCGCGACGTGGAAGACGTCATCGGCGACCTGGGCGGTTTCGCGCGCAGCCTCACCGACGATTCGCAGCTGCGCTGGCTGGGCCCGGAGAAGGGCGTGATGCACATGGCCATCGGCGGCGTCATCAACGCCGCCTGGGACATGGCCGCGCGCCGCGCCGGCAAGCCGCTGTGGCGCTACATCGCCGAGCTGTCGCCGGAACAGCTGGTGGCCACCATCGACTTCCGTTATCTCAGCGACGCGCTGACCTCGGACGAGGCGCTGGCCATGCTGCGCGCGGCCGAACCGCTGCGCGCCGAACGCCTGCAGACGCTGCTCGAACAGGGCTACCCGGCCTACACCACCTCGCCCGGCTGGCTCGGCTACTCCGACGAGAAGCTGGTGCGCCTGGCCAAGGAAGCGGTGGCCGACGGCTTCCGCACCATCAAGCTCAAGGTCGGCGCCAATGTGCAGGACGACATCCGCCGTTGCCGCCTGGCGCGCGCAGCGATCGGTCCGGACATCGCGATGGCGGTGGACGCCAACCAGCGCTGGGACGTGGGCCCGGCGATCGCCTGGATGCGCCAGCTGGCCGAGTTCGACATCGCCTGGATCGAGGAGCCGACCAGCCCCGACGACGTGCTCGGCCACGCCGCGATCCGCCAGGGCATCGCGCCGGTGCCGGTGTCCACCGGCGAGCACACGCAGAACCGCGTTGTGTTCAAGCAACTGCTGCAGGCCGGTGCGGTGGACCTGATCCAGATCGACGCCGCGCGCGTGGGCGGGGTCAACGAGAACCTGGCGATCCTGCTGCTGGCGGCGAAGTTCGGCGTGCGCGTGTTTCCGCATGCCGGCGGCGTCGGCCTGTGCGAGCTGGTGCAGCACCTGGCGATGGCCGACTTCGTCGCCATCACCGGCAAGATGGAAGACCGCGCGATCGAATTCGTCGATCATCTGCACCAGCACTTCGTCGACCCGGTACGCATCGAACACGGCCGCTACCTGGCGCCGACGCTGCCGGGCTTCTCGGCCGAGATGCACGCGCAGTCGGTCACCCAGTACCTGTATCCGGATGGCCCGTTCTGGAGCGCGGACCTGGCCGCGCAGCAGGTATAGCGCGAGATGCGTGCGCGGCCCCACGCCGCGCACGCGCCCCTGTAGGAGCGGCTTCAGCCGCGACGAACGAAGTAGTGGTCCTGACGGCTTCGCAAGCATCGGGACTGAAATGCTTTCGCAGCGTCATTGCCTGCATCGCGCACGATTCTGTAGGAGCGGCTTCAGCCGCGACGCGCTCTACCGATGCAGTCTGTCGCGGCTGAAGCCGCTCCTACAGGGTGGTTTTTCGGCATGGCAGGAGCGCAGTCCTTACCAAGAGATCTCAGTCCCGCGCCTGCTCCGCCATCGCCGCCTGCAGCGAAAAAATCTGCAGCGCCTCGCGCCATTTCTCGCCCGGCGCCGAACCCGGCAGCTGCTTCTGGAAGCGCCACATCAGCTCTTCCCAGGCCTGCACGCGCGGGTCGGCGGCATCCGCGGCGGCCTTGGCCGCGGGCGAATAGTCGTCGTCCACCTCCATCAGCATCACCAGGCGGTCGCCGCAGCGGTGGATGTCCAGTTCGCGGATGCCGGCGTTGCGCAGCGAGGCGACGATCTCCGGCCACACCGTGTCGGGGCGATGCCAGCGCTCGTATTCGGCGATCAGCGCCGGGTCGTCGTGCAGGTCGAGCAGATAGCAGTGGCGCGGCATCTCAGGCTCCAGCAACGGTGGCGCGAGTCGTGGCCGCGCGCTCGCGCGCATAGGACGCGAACACCAGGATCACCGCGAAGCACAGCGCCGGCACAGTCATCGCCCAGTGGATGCCGGCGCGGTCTGACAGCGCGCCCATCAGCGCGGTCAGCACCGCGCCACCGATGATCGACATCACGATCAGCGACGAGCCGAGCTTGCGCGCGTCGTCGTTCAAGCCGTCCAGGCCCAGCGCGAAGATGGTCGGGAACATCACCGACATGAACGCGCTGCTGGCCACCAGCGCATACAGCCCGGTCCAGCCCGGCAACGCGATCGCCACGCCGCACAGCAGCAGGTTGAGCAGCGCGAACGCGCCCAGCAACACCGCCGGCGACACGAAGCGCAGCAACGCGGTGCCGATGAAGCGGCCGGCCATGAACAGCACCAGCGAGACGGTGAGGAAGCTGGCCGCGGTCTTTTCCGGGGTGCCCGGCACCGCGTCCTGCAGATAGCGGATCAGGTAGCTCCAGATGCCGACCTGGGCGCCGACGTAGAAGAACTGCGCGACCACCGCGAACACGAAGCGGCGGTTGCGCAGCAGCGGGCCGAAATAGGCCCTGCCGCCGCTGGCCGCGGCGCCGCTGTCGCGGGTGACCGGGAAGCGAGTCAGCCCGATCAGCAGGGCCCACAGCACCACCACCGCGCCGATGATCAGATACGGGGTCTGCACCGCCGCCGATTCGGCGGCGAAAAAGCTGGCGCGCGCGGCCGGCGCCATCGCCGCCAGTTGCTGCGGCGTGTGCTCCACGCCAGAGAGGATGAAGTGCTGGCCGATCATCACCCCGGTAATCGAACCGAGCGGATTGAACGCCTGCGCCAGGTTCAGCCGCCGCGCCGCGCCTTCGGCCGGGCCGAGCACGGTGACCAGCGGATTGGCGGTGGTTTCCAGGAACGCCAGGCCGCTGGCGATCACGAACAGCGCCAGCAGGAACAAGCCGTAGGTGTGCTCCTGCGCGGCCGGGTAGAACAGGAACGCGCCGGTCGCGTACAGCAGCAGGCCGAGCACCACCGCCGCCTTGTAGCTGAAGCGGCGCATGAACATCGCCGCCGGGATCGCGAACACGAAGTAGCCCAGATAGAACGCGCTCTGCACCAGCCCGGCCTGCAGGTCGGACAGCTCGAACGCCTTCTTGAACTGCTTGATCAGGATGTCGTTGAGGTTGTTCGCCATGCCCCACAGAAAGAACAGGCTGACGATCAGGACCAAGGGCACGATGGCGGTGCGCGCCAGGCTGCCGGGCGCCGCTGTTGCGGTGTCGCTGCTGTAGTGCATGCCGCCTACCCCTCCCAGGATGTGCCGCGTGGCGTTGAAGTTGTGGCCGGAGCGTACTGCGGTCGCTGTCGCCATGCAAATATAAAATCCGTGTTTATATTTGCATGGAGTGCCATGGCCTGCGTCGTGTCCGAACCCTGGCGCGGGCGGTCCTCGCAAGCGCCGGCATCGGAGTGCACGCGTCGGACCTTGCAGTCCATCTGAACATCCGTGCGCCAGGCGCAGGCTGGTTTCGCCGCGCTTCTGTCCACGGACATTCCCTGTACCCTAGCGCCCTTCCACCCCCCGCCTGGCCTCGACGGAATGACCACGCCCCCGCCCAAGTACCGCGCTCCCGCCCTGGACAAGGGCCTGGATATCCTGGAACTGCTGGCGCGCGACGCGCGGCCGATGACCATGAGCGAGATCTCGCAGGGCATCGGCCGTTCGCGCGGCGAGATCTTCCGCATGCTGCAGGTGCTGGAAGAGCGCGGCTACCTGACCAAGGGGCCGGGCGAGGGCGGCTACGTGCTGACGAACCGCCTGTTCATGCTCGGCATGCAGCAGCCGCAGGTGCAGAACGTCACCGAGGCGGCGCTGCCGGTGATGCGCCGGCTAGCCGATGCGATCCGCCAGCCCTGCCACCTGGTGGCGCCGTCGGACGACCAGATCGTGGTCATCGCGCAGATGGACGTGCCCAGCGACCTGGGCATGGTGGTGCGCCCGGGCCACCGCCGCCCGCTCGCGCATTCCACTTCCGGCCTGGTGCTGTTCGCGTTCCAGCACGAAGACGCGCAGGCGCGGTTGCTGCAGCGCCTGGACGCCAGCGACGTGGGCTACGATCGCGACGCGTTCCTCGCCGCCGCCGCGCAGGTGCGCGCGCTGGGCTACAGCATCCACCCCAGCGAAGCGGTGGTCGGCGTGATCGACCTGACCGCGCCGATCCTGCAGCACGGCAGCGCCATCTACACGCTGACCGTGCCCTTCATCGAACGCCGCCCGCAGCAGATCGACGCGCAGGCGGCGATGCAGGCGGTGTGCGCGGCTGCGGCGGAGATCAGTGCGGCGTTGGGTGGGTAGCCTGTCGCGCGGTACGCAGGACACGCTGCCAGGCTGCGGTTGCGCAGGTGGCAAGCCCGGCATCAGCATGACGACAGCGACATAGGTGGGGGGAGAGCCCGTGTTTACCTGGGAGGGCGCCGTCACCGTCGCTGCCATCGTCGTGGTCGTTGCTTTCATGGCGTGGCTTATTTGGCTTCAGCGCCGTCGCGATCATTGGCTGGAGCGAGCGGTGGAGGAATCCTTCCGGCGCGTTTCCCTGACCAGCGATGGCGTGCTTCTCACCGGTGCGGATCTGGTCGTGGTGAAGAAGGTGCAGCAATTCATGGACGCCAATTACGATGCGTCCTTCATGTTCGATAGCGAAGCCATGAACGGCAGCAACGCGTTCTGGTATTGCAGTGGGCCCGGTGCGCGCTGGTTCCTGGCGATCCCGACGGTCAGCACGTGCCGCAGTGGTGTGGACGTGCGCTGGGTGCTGCGTCCGCTGACCGAGCAACGTGCGCGCGCGGTGCTGCGCTTCGATCGCGTGGCTTATCGAAGCGCGTTCGGCGAGACGCTCGACTAGGCCTGGCAATGCCGGTAACGACGCGGCCATGCACGCGGCGGACGGCTGAATCGTGGTGGTCCCGGATCCGGTGCTATAGGCCGATAGCCGCCTGTTGCACCGCAGCGTGCATTGGTCACGGTTTCATAATTATATCGTAATTACAATTTCGGCCGGCCCCGCCGCCAGGCGCTGCCGCCCTCCATTCGCCGACGGAAAGCCTTATGCCTCAGGACTGGAACACGCTCGCCGACAATCGCCGGCAACGCCTGCAGCGCGCCGAAGGGCTGGCGCGCGGGCGCTTGGTGGAGGCCAAGGACGCGGTGGCGTTGCTGGAGGCGGTGATCGAGCCGGGCGACCGCGTGTGCGTGGAAGGCAACAACCAGAAGCAGGCCGATTTCCTCTCGCAGTGCCTGACCGAGGTCGATCCGGCGCGGGTGCACGGGCTGCACATGCTGCAGTCGGTGCTGGCGCTGCCCTCGCATTTGGACGTGTTCGAACGCGGCATCGCGCAGCGCCTGGACTTCTCCTTCTCCGGGCCGCAGGCATTGCGCCTGGCGCGGCTGGTCGCCGACAAGCGCATCGAGATCGGCGCGATCCACACCTATCTGGAACTGTTCGGCCGCTACTTCGTCGACCTGACCCCGCGCGTGGCGCTGGTCGCCGCGCAGGCCGCCGATCGCCACGGCAATCTCTACACCGGGCCGAACACCGAGGACACGCCGGTGATCGCCGAGGCCACCGCGTTCAAGGGCGGCATCGTCATCGCCCAGGTCAACGAAATCGTGGACACGCTGCCGCGCGTGGACATCCCCGCCGACTGGATCGGCTACGTGGTGCAGGCGCCGCGCCCGCACTACATCGAACCGCTGTTCACCCGCGACCCGGCGCAGATCTCCGAGATCCAGGTGCTGATGGCGATGATGGCGATCAAGGGCATCTACGCCGAGTACGGCGTGGACCGGCTCAATCACGGCATCGGCTTCGACACCGCGGCGATCGAGCTGCTGCTGCCGACCTACGCCGAGTCGCTCGGCCTGCGCGGCAAGATCTGCCGGCATTGGGCGCTGAATCCGCATCCGGCGCTGATTCCGGCGATCGAGTCGGGCTTCGTCAAATCCGTGCATTCGTTCGGCTCGGAACTGGGCATGGAGAAGTACATCGCCGCGCGCGCCGACGTGTTCTTCGCCGGCCCCGACGGCTCGATGCGTTCCAACCGCGCGTTCTCGCAGACCGCCGGCCTGTACGCCTGCGACATGTTCATCGGCTCCACGCTGCAGATCGATCTGCAGGGCAACAGTTCCACCGCCACCCGCGACCGCATCGCCGGCTTCGGTGGTGCGCCGAACATGGGCTCGGACGCACGCGGCCGCCGCCACGGCAGCGAGGCTTGGCTCAAGGCCGGGCGCGAGGCCGCGCGCCCGGGCGAGATGCCGCGCGGGCGCAAGCTGGTGGTGCAGATGGTGGAGACCTTCCGCGAACACATGGCGCCTGCCTTCGTCGACCGGCTCGACGCCTGGGAACTGGCCGAGCGCGCCAACATGCCGCTGCCGCCGGTGATGATCTACGGCGACGACGTCAGCCACGTGCTGACCGAAGAAGGCATCGCCAACCTGCTGCTGTGCCGTACGCCGGAGGAACGCGAACAGGCGATCCGCGGCGTGGCCGGCTACACCGCGGTGGGCCTGGGCCGCGACAGGCGCATGGTCGAGAACCTGCGCGACCGCGGGGTGATCCGCCGCCCCGAGGACCTGGGCATCCGCCTGCGCGACGCCAGCCGCGACCTGCTGGCCGCGCGCAGCGTCAAGGATCTGGTGCGCTGGTCCGGCGGCCTGTACGCGCCGCCGCAACGTTTCCGCAACTGGTAAGGGATGTCGATGGAAACCCTTCGCTATCGCTACGACGGACGCCTGGCGCCGAACGGCCGGCTCGACCAGGTGCTGGTCGGCGTGGTGTCCTCCGGCAATCTGGAAGTGCTGATCGAACCGCAGGAACTGGGCGGGGCGATGCAGATCGAGATCGTCACCGCCGCCGACGGCTTCGGCTCGATCTGGCAGGCGGTGCTCGACGATTTCGCCGCGCGCCATCCGCTGCGCGACGTGCGCATCTCGATCAACGATGTCGGCGCCACGCCGGCGGTGGTCGGCTTGCGCCTGGACCAGGCGGTGGAAGCGTTGCAGGAGGATGCGTGATGCGTTCAATCCGGACATCCGCGATCGCCATGCTCCCTGTAGGAGCGGCTTCGGCCGCGACGTTGTCCGGAGCCGGTGATAGTTCGGTTCCGTTCGTCGCGGTTGAAGCCGCTCCTACAAGGGACGCCGTGCCTGCGAGTAGCCCTGTTGTGGGAGGGGCTTCAGCCCCGATGCGATCCTCCGGCAGCGCCTGGATGGCACCGGCCGCGATCCAGACGCCTGCTGCAATGAACGATCGTCCCGCTCTACCTATTCGGCGAGTCCGCCGCCCACACCGGAGCTGCGCATGAGCGCGATCCCGAACAACCGCCGTCCGCGCAGTTTCTATGAAGCCGACGCGCGCGAGCGCATCACCGGCATGCTCGATCCCGGCTCGTTCCGCGAGTTCGTCGGCCCGCGCCAGCGCGCGATGAGTCCGCATCTGGCCCAACTGGATCAGCCCGGTGCGTTCGACGACGGCATCGTCGTCGGCGAGGGCCGGCTCGACGGGCGCACGGTGCTGATCGCCGCGCAACAAGGCCAGTTCATGGGCGGTGCGGTCGGCGAGGTGCACGGCGCCAAACTCACCGGGCTGCTGCAGCGTGCCGCGGCGACTAGGCCGGCGGCGGTGCTGCTGCTGCCCGACACCGGCGGCGTGCGCCTGCACGAGGCCAACGCCGGTCTGATCGCGATCTCCGAAATCATGCGCGCCACCCTGGACGCGCGCGCCGCCGGCGTGCCGGTGTTGGCGCTGATCGGCAGCGGCAACGGCTGCTTCGGCGGCATGGGCATCGTCAGCCGCTGCTGCACGCGCATCGTCATGTCCGAGGAAGGACGGCTGGGCCTGTCGGGTCCGGAAGTGATCGAGACGGTGCGCGGCGTGGACGAGTTCGATTCGCGCGATCGCGCCCTGGTGTGGCGCGTGACCGGCGGCAAGCACCGCTATCTGCTTGGCGAGGCGCAGGCCCTGGTCGCCGACGCCATAGAGGACTTCCGCGCTGCGGCGATCGCCGCGCTGGCGGCGCCACCGCCGGCCGCAGACGACGATGGCCTGGCGCGCATCGCCGCCGAACACGCCGCGCTGCGCCAACGCCTGGAAACCTACGGCGACTGCCGCGACGGCGTGGACATCTGGCGCCGCCAGGGCATCGCCGATCCCGAAGCGCTGCCGTTGCTGGATACCGCCGCCTTCCTTGCCGCCGTCGCCGATCGGAGCCCGTGATGGAACTGAAGCCTTTGCTGGAAGCACTGTTCCCGCTCGGCCACCGGGTCGAGGTCCGCGACGGGGTGATCGGCGGCAGCGCCAGCACCGCGCTGGGCGAGGTCACCGTGATCGGCAGCGCCGACAAGCTGGAAGTGGGCGTGGAGCATGCGCTGGCCTTGGCCGCCGCGGTGCTGGACAGCACCCGCGCGCATCCGCAGCGGCCGATCGTGATGCTGGTCGATACCGCCGGCCAGCGCCCGTCGCGCAAGGACGAACTGCTCGGCATCAACGGCTATTTCGGCCATCTGGCGCAATGCCTGGACCTGGCGCGGCGGCGCGGGGCGCGGCTGCTGACGCTGGTCTACGGCGAATCGGTGAGCGGCGGCTTCCTCGCCTTCGGGCTGATGGCCGACGCGATCTACGCGTTGCCCGAAGCGCAGGTGCGAGTGATGGATCTGCGCGCGATGGCGCGGGTCACCAAGCAGCCGCTGGAGAAGCTGCAGGCCTTGAGCAAAAGCTCGCCGGTGTTCGCGCCGGGCGTGGAGAACTACGTGGCGATGGGTGCGGTGGAAGCGGTGTGGCAGGGCGATCTGGCGCAAGCGCTGGTCGCCGCGTTGCAGGCGCCGCTGCAGGGCGACGTACGCGCGCAACGCGGCACCGAGCGCAACGGCCGCCTGCTGGCCGCGCCGATCGCCGCGGAGGTCGCTGCCGGCCATGCATGAGCCGCTCGCCCGGCACGACCTGGTCTGGCTCGCGGCCGATGCGCCGTGGCAGGCGCGCACGCCGGGTGCGCAGGCGCGCCTGCGCGACTGGTTCGCTGCCGGCCATCCGGCGATCGTCGCGCGCGGCGATCGCAGCGACGATGCGCAGCTGTTGCGTCTCGGCGTGCCGTTGCCGCCGGCCGAAGGCAAGCAGCGCCTGTCGCTGTCGGCCGAGCGTGATGCGGTGTTGCGGCAGCGCGCGCCGCCGACGCTGGACGAGGTCTGCGCGCAGGTGCCGGCCGTGCCGCAGTGGCAAGTGCCGCTGCGCGAATTGCAGGCGCTGGCCGCCACGCATGGTCTGACTCCGCGCGTATTCGGCGCCTTCGCCTGGCAGGCGCTGACCGGCTTGCCCTACGTGCAGGCCGGCTCGGACATCGATTTGCTGTGGACGGTGCCGTCGCCGGCGCAGGCACCCGCGCTGCTCGCCGACCTTGCGCGCTGGGAGCAGCGTCACGGGCATCGCGTGGATGGCGAAGTGCTGCTGCCCGACGGCAACGCGGTGAGCTGGCGCGAACTGGCCGGCGACAGCGCGCAACTGCTGGTCAAGGCGCTGCGCGACTGCCGGCTGCAGCCGCGCGCCGAGCTGCTGCAGGCATGGGGGGCGTGATGGAATTGCAGGCGGTGCGCGGCGTGGAAGACGGTTGTTTCTCGGCATCGCCGGCGGCCGCAGCCGTGGACGGGCCGGCGCCAGAAGCGGTCGGGGCTGAAGCCCCTCCTACATTGGCCCCAGCAGCACATTCGCGGGCTCCTGCAGGAGCGGCTTCGATCACAACTAACGCAGCCTCAAACCTTCCGGCTTCGGCAGCCGTCGGGACTGAAGTATCTCCCACAGTGCAGGTAGTCGGCCGTCCGCAAGCCTCTGTAGGAGCGGCTTCAGCCGCGACGAACGGAGCGGCGATCTTTCCAATGTCGGAAGCCGCCGGGACTGAAGTTCCTCCCACAGTGCGCCCGGCGAATAGTCCGCAAGTTCCTGTAGGAGCGGCTTCAGTCGCGACGAGCGAAGTTAGAAACCCTGGTGGTTTTGCTTGTCTGTCGCGGCTGAAGCCGCTCCTACAGGGCACCTTGCAAGAAAGCCACAAGACCCTTGTGGGAGCGACTTCAGTCGCGACGAGTGAAGCAATGGAGGTGCTGCGGCCCGACCGCGTCGTGACTGAAGTCCCTCCCACAGTACGGGTAGCCGACCATCCGCTAGTTCCTGTAGGAGCGGCTTCAGCCGCGACGAACGAAGTCGCGGTCTTGCCAACACCGGAAGCGGTCGGGACCAAAGCCCCTCCCACAGGACTTGTCGCAGGCATGGCATCCCTTGTGGGAGCGACTTCAGTCGCGACGATCGAAGCCCGAGCAGCGACGGTACAATTCGCCCGCCATCCGCGAGCGACTGTGGCCGCAGCCAAGGCAGCGGCGATCGCTCCACACCGCCTGTCCATGCCGCACCGCCTCGGCCGTCTCGCCGTCGCCAGCCTGCATGCCGAGCTGGCCTGCGCGCCGAAGCCGGGTCTGGTCACGCCGTTCGATCGCGGCAGCCACGACGATATGGACGCTTCCACGTTCCTGCGCAGCCTGTTCGCGTTGCGCGGCTACTTCGTCGCGATCGCCACCGCCGGCGCGGCCGATGCGGCGTTCCCCACGCTGCGCGAACTCGGCATCGGCGCCGAGCGCGCGATGCTGCGCGCCACCGGCGGCGTCAACACGCACCGCGGCGCGATCTTCAGCCTGGGCCTGCTGGTCGCCGCGGCGGCGCGGTTGCGCAGCCAGCATCACGCGACGCCGGATGGCGTGGCGGTCTGCAATGCCGTGGGCCTCTGGCGCGAGGCGCTGCTCGACGCACCGCTGGACCCATACAGCCACGGCCAGCGCATGCGTCGCCTGCATGGCGTGGCCGGCGTGCGCGAACAGGCGGCAGCCGGGTTCCCGCTGCTGCGCGACGTAGCGCTGCCGAGCCTGCGCGCGGCGATGCGTGCAGGCCTGGCGCAGGAGGCGACGCTGGCGCAGACCCTGCTGCAGCTGATCGCGCAGACCGACGATCTGAATCTGCTGCACCGCGGCGGCCGCGACGGGCTGCGCTTCGCGCAACGCAGCGCGCGTGCGTTCCTCGAGGCCGGCGGCGTGGCGCAGCCGGATTGGCGCCAGCAGCTGTCGCGCCTCGGCGACGCCTTCGTCGCGCGCCGGCTCAGCCCGGGCGGTAGCGCCGACTTGCTCGCCTGCGCCTGCTTCCTGCAGCGCCAGGAGGGCGTATGAGCCTGGCGCTGCTGTGCCCGGGACAGGGCGCGCAACATCCGGCGATGTTCGACTACAGCGTCGGCGAGCCGGCGGCCGAGGCGGTGCTGACCGCGGCGGCGCAGGTGCTCGGCGCCGATCCGCGGGCGCTGGCCGGCGACGACGCACGCTACGACAACGCCATCGCGCAGCCGCTGGTCTGCACCGCGGTGCTGGCCAATGCCGCGGCGCTGTTGCCGCAACTGCCGACGCCGGCGTTGCTGCTCGGCTACAGCATCGGCGAGCTGGCCGCGCATGCGTTGGCCGGCGGCATGGAGGCGTCCGCCTGCCTGGCACTGGCGGTGCAGCGCGCGCAGCGCATGGATGCGGCCAGCCGCAATGGCGACGGCCTGATCGCGGTGCAGGGCCTGCTGCGCGAGCAGGCCGAGACGCTGTGCGCGCAGACCGGCCTGCACCTGGCCATCGTCAATGGCGACGACCATCTGATTCTAGGCGGCCATGCTGATGCGCTGGCGCACGGCGAGCGGCAGGCGCGTGCGCAGCGCGCGCGGGTCACGCGCCTGCCGGTGGCGGTGGCCGCGCACACGCCGTTGCTGGCGAGCGCGGCGCAGGCGTTCGCCGCCGATCTGCGTGCCGCGCCATTGGCGGCGCCGCGCGCCGCGGTGCTGGCCGGCATCGACGGACACCGGATCGGCGACCGCGACGACGCCATCGGCGCCTTGTCGGCGCAGCTGGCGACGACGCTGGATTGGGCGGGAACGCTGCGCCAGGCCGCCGAACGCGGCGCGCGCGTGTTCCTGGAACTGGGACCGGGCGGTGCGCTGGCGCGCATCGCGCGCGAGCTGTTGCCGGAGTGCCAGGCACGCTCGGTGGAGGAGTTCGGCAGCCTGGCCGCGGCAGCGGCGTGGGTGCGGCAGGCGGAGCAACGCATGCAGTGATGCAGCCGCGGCGGCGGGAGGGGGCGGCGATGGCAGCCGTCGCGGCGCCACGGCAGTTGGCAGTGAGCGATCGACCCAGGATGGCGGGTGGCCATTCGCGGCAGTGGTAGTGGTACGGATCCAGCAAGCTCGGGAGGGCGCATGAGTCCACAAATCGCGACGATCATCGGCTTGATCGTCATGTTCATCGTGGCCACGGCGTTGCCGGTCAACATGGGCGCGGTCGCGTTCGCGTTGGCCTTCATCATCGGTGGCGTCTGGGTCGGCATGGACGGGAAGGAGGTCTTGGCCGGGTTTCCCGGCGACCTGTTCCTGACCCTGGTCGGCATCACTTACCTGTTCGCGATCGCGCGCAACAACGGCACCATCGATCTATTGGTGCATTGGGCGGTACGCGCGGTCCGCGGCAAGATCGTGGCGATCCCGTGGGTGATGTTCGTGGTCACCGCGGTGCTGACCGCGTTCGGCGCGCTCGGCCCGGCGGCGGTGGCGATCATCGGTCCGGTCGCGCTGCGCTTCGCCAAGCAGTACAGGATCAATCCGTTGCTGATGGGCTTGCTGGTGATCCACGGCGCGCAGGCCGGCGGTTTCTCGCCGATCAGCGTGTACGGCGGCATCACCAACAAGGTGGTGGAGAAGGCCGGGCTGGACGTGACCGAGATGGCGGTGTTCCTGACCAGCCTCGGCTTCAACTTCCTGATGGCGCTGATCTGCTTCTTCGCCTTCGGCGGCCTGGCCCTGCTGCGGCGCGGACAGGCGCCGTCGCTGGCCACGGCCGAGTACGTGCCGGTGGGCGATCAGTCCTCGCACCGCCAGTTCGCGATCGAAGGCCATGGCGCGCTGCTGGCGGCCGGCGGCGGCACCTTGTCCACCGATCCGGCGGCGCTGGAGGCGGTGAGCTTGAATCGCGATCGCGTGCTGACCCTGTTCGGCCTGCTCGGCCTGGGCATCGCCTCGCTGATCTACAACCTCAACGTCGGCCTGGTATCGATGACCGTGGCGGTGGTGCTGGCGCTGCTGTCGCCGAAGGCGCAGAAGGGCGCGGTGGACGGCATCAGCTGGTCCACTGTGCTGCTGATCAGCGGCGTGGTCACCTACGTGGCGGTACTGCAGGAGAGCGGGGCGGTGGACTACATCGGCAACGGCGTGTCCGACATCGGCATCCCGCTGCTCGGCGCGCTGCTGGTGTGCTACGTCGGCGGCATCGTCTCCGCGTTCGCCTCGTCGGCGGCGGTGCTGGGCGCGACCATCCCGCTGGCGGTGCCATTCCTGCTGCAGGGCCACCTCGGTGCGGCCGGGGTGATCTGCGCGCTGGCGATCTCCTCCACGGTGGTGGACGTGAGCCCGTTCTCGACCAACGGCGCGCTGGTGGTGGCCTCGGCCGCCCCGGACGAACGCGAGTCGCTGTACAAGCGCTTCCTGATCTACAGCGGCCTGGTGGTCCTGTTCGGCCCGCTGCTGGCGTGGCTGCTGCTGGTGGTGCCGGGGTGGCTGTGAAGCTGGGAATTGGGAAACGAGAATCGGGAATGGGGTGAAGCAGTTCCCGCGAGCCGATGCGTTATTGGTTTCGTTGCTGCAGCGTCGGCCCTTCGGGGCCGATGCTTTTTTGCAGAAGCTATGTGGCGCCGATCGATCGCGCAGACCTGCTTCTACGATTCCCCATTCCCCATTCCCCATTCCCGGCCGTTAGGCAATGGCGCCGGCACATTCAACTTTCCGCCGGCGGCCACGTACATCGCCAGGGCATTGCCCTGGCTTTGCAGGTGCCGGTTCATCGTGCGCTCGGCGCCTTCGGCGTCGCCGCGGCGGAAGCAGTCCATCAGTTCGCGGTGTTCGGACAGCGATTGCTGCATGCGTCCGGGCGCCAGCAGCTGGCGGCCGCGGTGCATCTTGAGGATGCGGTGCAGGTCGTGGGTGACGCGGATCAGCCACGGGTTGCCGGCGAATTCCTGCACCGATTCGTGGATCAGGTAGTTCTGCCGGTAGTACTCGGCCAGGTCGCCTTCGTCGGCGGCCTGCTCCATGCGCGCGTGCAGCGTTTCCAGCCGCGCCAGGCCGGCGGCGTCGACCTTGCGCACCGCTTCGTAGGCGCAGCGGCCTTCCAGCAGCGCCATTACCGGGAACAGCTCGTTGAGGTCTTCCAGGTTCAGCCGGGTCACGCGCGCGCCGCGGCCCGGTTCGATCTGCACCAGGCCTTCGGCCGCGAGCAGTTTCAGGCTCTCGCGCAGCGGGGTGCGGCTGATGCCCAGTTCGGCGACCAGTGCCGGTTCGTCGATCCACTCGCCCGGCGGCAGCACGTAGTCGTAGATCTTCTGCCGCAGCCGCTCGGCCACGTCTTCGTACAGCGCCACGCGCTTGCGCGGCGCGCGGGTGTCGGGTGCGAGGGTCATCGGCGGATCGAAACGCTCTGGAGCCGGTGCTGGCGATACGGCCATTCTAGCGGCCTGCGGGATGTGCCGGCGCCGCGGCATTTCCGCCGGCGCCGCCTATTCCACTCGCTTCTTGTGCGGGAGTCGCGACAGCGCCGATGGCTTGCAGGCGCAGCAGCGCCTTGCGACTTCCACGACTGCGTACCGGACAATGACCTTGCCGATGGAGGCGCTTCAGCATTCCACCGGGTGCGCCGCTGGCGCTTTCAACACCAGGGCCGAGAGCAGCATGGCAAGCATGGACAAGCCGATCGCGATGCTGACGGCGACGTGGATCGCAGCGTTCAGAGGGTGGATCGACGCCAGCAAAGCGCCGAAGATCGCCACGCCGAAGGCGGAACCGCTTTGGCGGCCGGCATTGAGCGTGCCGGCCGCCACTCCGGCCTTGGCACGGTCGACCCCGCTCATGAGCACCGAGGTGGCGGCCGGGGTAATGATTCCCGCGCCGAACCCCACCGCCGGGTAACACACGGCGATACGCCAGTATGGCGCGTCGCCGGCCAACGCGAGCAGGCCGACAAATCCCAGGGCGTACAGGCCGAACCCGGCAATCAGCACGGCGCGGGCGCCGTACGCTCGGGTCAGCCGGCCGCAGGCGAAGCTGCCCAGGGTGACCATGGCGGTCAACGGCAGAAACGCGAGCCCCGTTTCCAGGGCGGACCAGTTGCGGTCCGACTGGAAATACAGGCTCAGCAGGAAAAACAGGCCGTAGAACACCAGGGCCGAGATCAGCGACAGGAACGTCGCCCCCGAGAACGCCACGTTGCGGAAATAGCGAAGCGGCAACATCGGGTCCTGTTGCCGGCTTTCCGTCATCAGGAACACGCACCAGGCGATGCACGCCACGAGTACGCCGACGTACACCCATGCGGAGTTCCATCCCAGCTTCGCGCCTTCGATCAACACCGCCACGGACGTCGCCAGCGCGACGATCGCGGCGACTTGCCCGCCGACGTCCAGGTGCCGGGCGGGCGCCAGCGGCGCCGAAGACGGGATGCGCGACGTCAGCCACACGCCGATCAGGGCAATCGGCACGTTGATCAGGAAAATGCTGCGCCAACCCAACAGTTCGATCAGCACCCCGCCGACCAATGGCCCGGCTGCCATGGCGATCCCGCCGCAGCCCGCCCATACCCCGATGGCGCTGGCACGCTGGTGGGTCTGCGGATACGCCGTGTTGATCAACATCAAGGAGCAAGGCACCAACAGTGCGGCCCCCGATCCCTGCAATACCCGTGCGCCCACCAACGCAGGCAGGCCGGTGGCCAGGCCGCACGATGCGGATGCCAGCGCGAACAGGCACAGGCCGGCCATGTAGATCCTTTTCGCACCGAAGCGATCGCCCAACACGCCGCCAGTCAGCAGCAAACTGGCAAAGGTCAGCGTATACGCGTTGATCACCCATTGCAGCCCGGAGATGTCCGAGCCGAGCGTGTGCGAAACGGATTCCAGTGCCACGTTGACGATGGAGGTGTCGAGGATGACGACCACGTAACTGAGGCTGGTCGCGATCAGCACCTGTCGTTGGCCGCGGGTGGCGGGTTGCATGCCTGCGTGTTCTTCCTTCATCGAGTGGCGGCCGGACTATAGGCCGCCTTCTGCCGGAAATGCTTCGGGCCGTGTCGAAGCGTCGGTACCCGATGGCCTCCTGCGACGCGAGGTGCGCGCTGCTGCCCGGACCGAATGGCAGCATCGCATCGCCTGCGCGTGCATTCGCCTGGCCGCGTCGATGTCGTGTCGCGGCAAAGCGCGGCGATTCACACGGGTTTGCGCGCGGCCCGGGCAAGGTGGCGGCTGGCACATCAGGAGCATCCCATGACCCCGAGGCTCATCACGACCCGGCTTTCGATTCTCGCGGCGCTGGCCGCCGTGGCGCTGAGCGGCTGCGGCAAGCCGGGCGACCAGACCTCGCGCACCGCACCGGCGACCTCGCCGGCGCCGACCGCCGCCCCGGTCGGTGGCGAAAGCGGACGCGCGCCGATCAGCGGCGACGCCTCGGCCAAGGCGATGCTGCAGGTGCTGGAAGGCAACGCGGTGGCGCTGTCGCAGCAGGCGCTGTCGCGCAACGTCAGCGGCAGCGTCGCCGACTTCGCCCGCGAAGTGGTCGCCGCTCACCATGGCGCCGCGGCGGCGGATGCCGGCAAGGGCGGTCCCGGCGATGCGGAGAAGATCGCCGCGCAGGCAGCCAAGGGCAAGGCGCAGTTGCAGGCGCTGGATCAAGAGAAGGACGATTCGGCGTACATGAACGCCTACATGGCGACGATGGTGCGCAGCTATTCCGATGCGCTGGCGGTGATCGATGCCGAACTGGTGCCGGCGGCGCAACAGGACGCGACCAAGCAGGAACTGCAGCAGGCGCGCAAGCGCATCGCCGAGCAACTGGAACGCGCGCAGGCGTTGGCGTCGGCGCGCTACTGAGGGTGCTTTGTCGCGTTGTTGTTGCTGTCTGTCGCGAACCGGCTGCGGTGCTAGCGGCGACACAGTACATAGCCCCTCTCCCCCCGGGAGAGGGGTTGGGGTGAGGGTACGGCGCGAAAGCGACTCGCAGGTTTGGGTGCACGAGGCTTCGCCCGTACCCTCATCCGCCCCTGCGGGGCACCTTCTCCCGAGGGGAGAAGGGAACAGCTGCTAGCCCCTCTCCCCTCGGGAGAGGGGTTGGGGTGAGGGTCCGGCGCGAAGCGTCTCGCGGAGTTGGGTGCACGAGGCTGCGCCCGTACCCTCATCCGCCCCTGCGGGGCACCTTCTCCCGAGGGGAGAAGAGAACAGCTGCTAGCCCCTCTCCCATCGGGAGAGGGGTTGGGGTGAGGGTACGGCGCGAAAGCGTCTCGCTGATTCGGATACGCGAAGCCAGCAAGGCGCACTGCATTTCCGCAGCCATTCGCCAAGAACCACCGCTAGACGTTCGCGATATCCGCAGCTGCCGCTTGCAGTGCCGGCCGCTCCTCGCGCCCATCCGGGTGCCGCGCGAAGTGGGTGGGATCGCTGCCGTGCACCGGCGCTTCGTCTTTCCACGGCCAGCCACCGAATTGGGTGCGGCGGTAGTCGGCCATGGCCTGGGCGATCTCGGCCTGGGTGTTCATCACGAACGGGCCGTGTTGGGCCACCGGTTCGGCGATCGGTCGGCCCTGCAGCACCAGGAACTCGCTCGCCTCGCCATCGCCGTTGATCAGCTCGACCGCCTGGTCGGCGCGCAACTCGATGGCGGCGTGGCTGGTCACTTCGCGCCCAGCCACGGTCACCGCTGCGCCCTTGAAGAAGTACAGGCTGCGGCGGGTGCCGCGGCCTTGCGCGGCGGGCAGGGTCCAGCGTGCGCCGGGCGCCATGCGGATCGTCCAGATGGCCACGTCGGCATCGTCCTGCGCGGCCCACGAATCCGGTGGCGGCGCCAGCGGGCCGCCGGCGCTGCCGGGCGCGGCATCGACGGGACCGATGCGACCCGCCACGCAGGCCACGTCGGTGGTGCGGCCGGCGTCGTCGCTGGCGGTGAAACGCGGCAGGTCCTGCGCCCAGAACATGGTGAAGTGCGGCGCCACCATCTTGTTGCGTGCCGGCAGGTTGAGCCAGATCTGGAACAGTTCCAGCGGGTTGGGGGCGGTGGTGTCGAGCAGCGGGAACATCTCCGAATGGACGATGCCCGCGCCGGCCGTCAGCCATTGCACATCGCCGGCGCCGAAGCGCGCCACCGCGCCGAGCGAGTCGGAATGGTCGATCAGGCCCTGGCGCACGATGGTCACGGTCTCGAAGCCGCGGTGCGGGTGGCCGGGAAAGCCGGGGACCTCCTCGCCGTGGTACATGCTCCAGCCGTCCTTGCGGCTGAAGTCCTGGCCGATGGCGCGGCCTGCCAGCGACGCCGCCGGCCCCATCGCACCGTTGCCGGCGGGGTAGGCATCGTCGTGATAGACGCAGAACAGGAACGGGTCGATCGTTTCCCAGGGGAAGCCAAGCGGCTTGATCTGGACGACAGGGTCGGTCATGGAGAGATCCTTCATGCGAACGCCGCCCGAGATGGAGGCGGCAACTCTTCCGATATGGGGCGATGCCGATGGAACGGAAGGCCGCTCCGAAGGACATCCTGTCCTGCACGGGAAACGCTGGACGTGCCGCCGCCGCATACAGGGCCATGGGGCAGGCACTGGTACTGGCCGCGCGCCGCCGCCGGCCGAGCGAACGAGGCCGGCATCGGCGCGCAACTGAATGCCGGCTGGGGCGCAGCCGGCCCTCCGCGCCCGCACTGCCCGCGCGTCATTGGACTGTCATCTGCCGCGACCAGCATCGCAGGCCTTTCCGACCCTGCGAGCGCCTGGTGCGTCCCGAACCCTTGCCGGCCCTGTCGCGGCTGTTCCTGCAGTGGCGGCCGTCGCTGAGCCGTTATTTCCTGCGCCGCCGCGCTGCGGCGTGGGACGCCGAGGACCTGGTGCAGGAAGTATGGCTGCGCCTGCAGCGCAGCGAGGCGCACGTGCCGGAGATCGCCAATCCGGAAGCCTACCTGTTCACCATTGCCGCCAACCTGATGCGCGAGCACGCGCTGCTCAATCAGCGCAGCACGCAGCGCGACACCTGCCTGGACGAGGTGCTGGAGCGGCTGGCGGTGCCGTGCGAAGCCGATGCGCAGGTGCACCGCGAGCAACGCCGGCGGCGCCTGGCCGAGCTGATGGCGCGGCTGCCGCCGAAATGCCGCGCGGCGATGGTGCTGCGCTACCGCGACGAACTCGGCTACCAGGACATCGCCGAGCAGTTGCAGATCTCCAGCCACATGGTCAAGAAATACATCATCAAGTGCCTGGCGGTGTGCCGGCAGGGCATGGCGCGCTATGCGTGAGTCGCCGATCGCCGCGGCGGCCGCGGCCTGGTACCTGGCGCAGCGCGAGGCGCCGCTGGCGCCGGTGCAGCAGGCCGAATTCCTGGCCTGGCTGCGGCAATCGCCCGCGCACGTGGCCGAATACCTGGGCATCGCGCACCTGCATCAGGACCTGCAGGCCGCGGCGTACTCGCAGCAGGCCAGCAGCGAACAGCTATGCGCGCATGCGCGCCACAGCGGCGCGGTGGTGGTGCCGTTGCGGCCCGAACTCGGCCGCAGCGCCGTGCCGCGATCGCGCGCGGCACCGACCGCGCGCAAGCGCAGCAGGCGCTGGGCCTTGGGCCTGGCCGCCGTCCTCGCGCTGTCGGCGATCGGCGTGGCCACGCAGCTGGCGGTCCCGGACACGGTCGCGGCGACGGTCTATGCCGCCGGCACCGATGCCGGGCGCGAGGTGGCGCTGTCCGACGGCAGCGTGGTGCGCCTGGACCGCGGCAGCGCCATCGCCGTGCGCTACGGTGCGCAGCGCCGCGACATCGCGCTGCTGCGCGGCAAGGCGCTGTTCGACCTCGGCCACGATCCGGCGCGGCCGCTGCGGGTCAGCGTCGGCACGCTGGTGCTGCGCGATATCGGCACCGTGTTCGGCGTCGACCAGCACGACGGCGCCACCCGCGTCACCGTGCTGCAGGGGCGCGTGCACGTGCTGCGCGGCGCGCATCCGTGGTGGCGGCGCAGCGCGCTGCCCAGCGAGGGCGCGCAGCTGGCGGACCTGGGCGGCGGCCAGCAGGCGCGGCTGGATGCGCGCGGCCGGTTGCTGGGAATGGACGCGCATGCCGACATCGCCGGCGCCACCGCCTGGCTGCCGGCACAGGTCGGCGTGCACGACCGCAGCGTGGGCGAGGTAGCGCGGCTGTTCAACGCCTACACCACGCAGCCGCTGCGCATCGCCGATCCGGCGCTGGCCGCGCGCCGCATCAGCGGCGTGTTCCACCTGCGCGATCCGGAAGCCTTCGTCGCCTACCTGGGCAGCCTGCCGAACGTGCAGGTGCACCGCGACGCGCAGGCGGTGACGATCCGCAGCGCGCCGGCGCCGATGTAAGAAAAAATTCATGCAATTACCGGTAGCCGCGCGGCGCTGTGCGGCACTCCTAGGTAGGCATGGCCGTCGCGCTGGATGCGCACGGCGGCCTTCCTCTCCCCTCCGGTAGCACGCCCCATGCGCAACACACTCGTTGTTTCCATCGCCCTGCTGCTCGGCAGCACTTCCTCGTTGCCGGCTTGGTCGGCCCCCGTCGCCGCCACCGCGCCGGCGATCGCGCCGATGCCGCTGGACCAGGCGCTGGAGCTGTTCGCCCGCAGCAGCGGCCTGCAACTGATGTACGACCCGGCATTGGCGGCCGGGCAACGCAGCAACGGTGCGCCGGCCGGCCTGGCGCCGGCGCAGCAGCTGCAGAAACTGCTGGCCGGCACCGGCCTTGACTACCGCATGCCGACGCCGAGCACGGTCAGCATCGTGCGCGGCGCCGCCCCGGCGCAACGCAGTGCCGCCGCCCCGCGCGCGCCGCACGCCGCGGCCACGCCGGCCGCCGACCCGGGAGACCGTGACGACGGCCCGCGCGAACTGGCGCCGATCAACGTCACCGCCAACAGCGTCGATACGCTGGCGCCCAGCGCCGCGCCGCTGGAGGCGAGCCAGCCGACCTCGGTGATCGACGAACGCTTCATCCGCGACGGCCTGCGCCTGAACGCGAACTACGACGACATCATCAAGTACGCGCCGAGCGTGGTCACCACTTCGCCGGAAGGCCCGGGCCTGGGCAAGAACGAAGGCATCAGCATCCGCGGCTTCCAGGACGGCCAGTTCAACACCACCTTCGACGGCATCCCGTTCGGCGACGCCAGCGACCTGCACCACACCACGTCGGCGTACTTCAACAACCACGTGCTCGGCCAGGCCGAGATCGACCGCGGCCCCGGCGGCGGCGCCACCATCGGCAACGCCACCTTCGGCGGCACCCTGGCGCTGCGCACGCGCAACCCCAGCGCGGTGGATGGCGTCACCGCGTACATCACCGGCGGCAGCTGGGACACCTGGTCCACCGGGGTCAGCGCCGACGAGCACATCGGCAACACCCGCGTGTTCGCCGACCTGTCCAAGGAAGCCAGCGACACCTACCTGAAAGGCACCGACGACCGCCGCGAGCACGCCTTCGTCAAGACCGTCACCGAGCTGGGCGAGGCGACCACGCTGACCTTCGTCAGCAGCTACAACCAGGAACACCAGAACACCGTGCAGGGCGCCACCCGCGCGCAGATCGAACAGCACGGCTGGCGCTACGGCCTGGGCAACGATCCGACCCTGCAGAACTACACCGGCTACAACAGCGCGGCGTACTACTCCAGCTTCAGCTACCTGGGCCTGAGCACGCGCCTGGGCGACTGGGACCTCGACAACAAGGTCTACTACAACAGCTTCGACCATACCGCCGCCAAGAGCAGCATCCCCACCAGCGAGAGCGCGGCCGACAACGGCGTGACCTTCTACTCCAGCACCGGCAAGAAGCTGTCCAAGCCGGCCACCGACGTGCCCGGCAAGCTGTCGGACAACGATTTCCATGCCTTCGGCGACGTGCTGCGGCTTGCCCGCGATCTGGGCCCGGGCCAGTTGCAGACCGGCGTGTGGGCGGAACGCAGTCTGGACGAACGCGAGCAGCAGCCGGTGGACATGAGCACCGGCGCGGCCAGCGGCACCAAGTACGGCTATCTGTACAACTACCAGCTGCACGACCGCACCGACACGCTGCAGCCGTACGTGCAGTACGACTGGAAGCTGAGCGACACGCTGACCCTCAGCCCCGGCGTGCGCTATTCGCGGGTGGAACGCCAGCTCGACGCGCAGCTCAACAAGAGCACCCCGCCGGCGCCGTCCTACACCAGCGCCAACTACGACGCGACGCTGCCGTCGCTGAGCCTGCACGACGCCTTCAGCGACCACTGGAGCGGCTACGTGCAGGCCGCGCGCGGCTTCCTGGCGCCGCCGATCGACGTGATCGAACTCAACGGCGAGCGCGGCCTGCAGCCGGAGCTGACCAGCAACTACCAGCTCGGCACCAGCTACGCCGCGCGCGGGCTGACCTTCGGCGCCGACATCTACTACATCGATTTCAGCAACTACATCAGCCAGACCCTGGTCGCCACCGACAGCGGCACCGAGAGCGCCTACGTCAACGGTGGCGGCGCGGTGTACCGCGGCGCCGAGGCCGAGGCCACCTACGCGCTGACGCCGACGCTGAGCCTGTACGCCAACGCCAGCTACAACGAGGCCACCTACAAGCACAGCAGCACCCAGGTCGCCGGCACCCCGCACGTGACCGGGGCATTGGGCCTGCTCTACAACAGCGGCACCGGCTACTTCGGCTCGTTGATGGAAAAGGTGGTCGGCGCGCAGTACGGCGTGGACAACACCACGGACGCCAGCGGCGCCACCGTGTTCGGCAACGACCAGCGCCTGGGCGGCTACGCCAGCCTGGATGCGGCGCTGGGCTATCGCAGCACGCATGGCCCCTACGGCCTGAAGGGCTATTCGATCAGCATGGACGTCAACAACCTGCTCGATCGGCATGCGTTGATTGGCTATGCCGGCGCGCGCTCCTCCGACAACCAGCCGCTGTACTTCGGCCTGGCCGGACGCGGCGTGTTCCTCGACCTGTCGCTGAAGTTCTGAGGCCGGGGGCATGCACGTCTCCATCCAAGCACCCAGGACCGCCGCGCTTGCGCGGCGCCGCCTGCATCGCGTGGCGGCGCTGTTGATGCTGGCCGCGGCGGCATTGCCGGCCGTGGCCGCACGCGTGCCGGCGGGCACCGCGGCGCGCGCCGGCGCGAACGCGCCAGCGCAAGTGCGCCTGAGCATCGTGGTGATGCGCCACGGCGTGCGCGCGCCGACCCAGGATCCGCAAGCGCTGGCCAGGTACGCGGCGCAGCCATGGCCGCAATGGCCGGTGGCACCGGGCATGCTCACCGCGCATGGCGCGGCGGGCATGCAGGCGCTGGGCGCGCGCTACCGGCAGCGCTGGCTGGCCGAAGGCGTGCTGGCGCCGGACTGCGCTGCCGCGCAGGTGGTGCTGATCGCCGACAGCACGCCGCGCAACCATGCCAGCGCCGCGGCCTTCGGCGAAGGCCTGCAGCCGGGCTGCCGCGCCCAGTATCTGGCGCTGCCGACGGCACAGAACAATCCGCTGTTCCACTACGCGGCCGGCAAGGACAGGAACGACGACAAGGACGACGACGCGGTGGCCGCGCCGCTGCATCCGGATGCGGCCACGCGTGCGCGGCTGCGCGCGCTGCAGCAGGTCCTGTCCGACTGCCGGGGCGCCGCCTGCGCCGCGCAAGCGCCTGGCCAGGACACCCCGCGGCTGGACGATCCGCAGCGGCTGGACGATCCCGCGCAGGCGGCCAAGCTGCTGAAGACCGCCGGCAGCCTGGCCGAGAACCTGATGCTGGAATACGCGCAGGGCCTGCCGCTGCCGCAGGTGGCGTGGGGCCGCGCCGATGCGCCCGCCCTGCAACGCCTGATCGGGCTGCACAACGCCTCCTTCGACCACAGCAAGCGCGCCCTGCCGGCGGCGCGTGCCGGTGGCTCCAACCTGCTCGCGCACCTGCTGGCGACGCTGCAGGCCGCAGCCGGACAGACCCCGGCAGTGGCGCCGCTGGCGCCGGCGCACACCCGCGCGCTGCTGCTGCTCGGCCACGACACCAACCTGGCGCATCTGGCCGGCCTGCTCGGCGTGCCCGGCCCGGTGCGCGGCCAGCCCGATGCCTATCCGCCCGGCGGCGCGCTGCTGCTGGATCTGGTGCGGCAGCGCGGCCGCGACTATCTGCAACTGCGTAGCGTGGTGCCAACCTTGCAGGCGCTGCGCGACAACCGCTTCGACGGCGACCGGCTGCGCGAGCGGCGCTGGCCGTTGCCGGGTTGCGGCGGCCGTCTGCGCTGTCCGTTGGCGGTCGCGTTGCCGGCGCTGCAGGCGCGGCTGGACGCGCAGCAGGTGCAGGCCGACGTGCCGGCGTTGACGCCGTGGCCGGTGCAGGCGGCGGCTGGCGATTAGCTAGCGCAGTCCTCGCATCGCGTTGCGCACTTTGTAGGAGCGGCTTCAGCCGCGACAGGATTTATCGGTGATGCCTGTCGCGGCTGAAGCCGCTCCTACAGGGATTTCACGGCATCCCTTCAATTTCCGAGCGGACGGTGTTTGGTCCGGACGGAACCCTGCGCGCACCATCACGGATCGCAACGCGGCGAAGGCCGATCATCGCGGTTCCCGCGCTGCGCGCCCGCGTGGCGTTGCGCCGTCTTTGAAGGTTCCCGCCATGTCGCCGATGTCCGCCGCTTCGCTCCCCGATTCGATGACCGCGATCGAGATCCGCCACCCCGGCGAGCCGGAGGTGCTGGTGCCGGTGCGCCTGCCGCTGCCGCATCCGGGCCGCGGCGAACTGCTGGTGCGGGTGGCTGCGGCCGGGGTCAACCGCCCCGACGTGATGCAGCGCCGCGGCAGCTATCCGCCGCCGCCCGGGGCGTCGCCGCTGCCGGGGCTGGAGTTCGCCGGCGAGGTGGTGGCGCTGGGCGAGGGCGTGGAGCGCTACCGGCTCGGCGATGCGGTGTGTGCGCTGGTCGCCGGCGGCGGTTATGCCGAATACGCGGTGGTGCACGAACGCAACGCGCTGCCGGTGCCGGCGCCGCTGAGCCTGGCCGAGGCCGCGGCGCTGCCGGAGACCTTCTTCACCGTGTGGGCCAACGTGTTCCAGCGCGGCCGCCTGCAGGCCGGCGAGACCATGCTGGTGCACGGCGGCACTTCCGGCATCGGCAGCGTCGCCACGCTGCTCGGCACCGCGTTCGGCGCGCGCGTGATCAGCACCGTCGGCTCGGCCGACAAGCGCGCCGCCAGCCTGGCGCTTGGTGCGCAGGCGGCGATCCTGTACCGCGACGAGGATTTCGTCGCCGAAACCCTGCGCCTGACCGGCGGCCGCGGCGCCGACGTGATCGTGGACCTGCTCGGTGGCGACTACCTGCCGCGCAACTACCAGGCCGCGGCGCTGGACGGGCGCATCGTGCAGATCGGCATCCAGCAGGGCAAGGTTCGCGAGCTGGACCTGATGCCGCTGCTGGCCAAGCGCCTGACCCACACCGGCTCGACCCTGCGCGCGCGCTCGGTGATGGAGAAGGCGGCGATCGCGCGCGAGCTGGAGCAGCAGGTCTGGCCGCTGCTCGAACAGGGCCGGATCAAGCCGCGGCTGGACCGCTGCTTCCCGCTGGCCGAGGCGGCGCAGGCGCATGCGCGGATGGAATCCAGCGCGCATATCGGCAAGATCGTGCTGCTGACCCAGGCCGGGGCGGGGCGGTGAGATCCTGTCGCGGCTGAAGCCGCTCCTGCAGGCGAGCTCCTGTAGGAGCGGCTTCAGCCGCGACAGATGCCCATCGGCCCCGCGCCGCTGGCCCTGTTCAAGCCCCACGCCGTATATTGCGCCGCACGCGCGGTGGTCCGCGCTTCACTTGCCGGTCTCCCCGCGTGCGCCTGCCTTCCCGTTCCGCCGTGCTGCTGCCGTTGTTGCGCCGTTCGCTGCTGCTGCTGTTCCTTTGCCTGAGCGCGGCGGCGAGCGCGCAGCCGCAGGACGAGCCGCAGGCGCCCGACCCGCAGGCCTTGCTGAGCGGCGCCGAGGAGACCCTGCAGGACGCGCGGCGCGCCGTGGACAGCGCCGACGACCAGGAGGCGCTGCGCAAGCTGATCGGGCAGGTGGCCGATGCGCAGCGCGATGCCGAGGCCGCGGTCGCGGCGCTGACCCCGCAGCTGGCCCAGGTCGATGCGCGGTTGCAGCAGCTTGGCCCGGCGGCGGACGGCGAGGCGAAGGACATCGCCGCGCAGCGCAGGGACCTGGCCAAGCAGCGCGCGCCGCTGGATTCGGGAATCAAGCGCGGCAAGCTGCTGGCGGTGGAGGCCAAGCAGCTCGGCGAGGAAATCGAAAACGTGCAGGCCGAGCACTTCAGCCAGGAGCTGTCGCTGCGTTCGACCTCGCCGTTGTCGCCGTCGCTGTGGCGGCAGATCGCCAGCGATTTCCCCGCCGACCGCGATCGCCTGCTCGCCCTGTACCAGTTGGGCGCAAAGGCGCTGGACGACGCGATCGCCGACAACGGCACCGCCGCGCTCGGCATCGGCCTGGCCATCGCGTTCGTGCTGCTGTTCCCGCTGCGCTACCTGCTGCGCTGGCTGGGCAAGCGTTACGCGATGTCGCGCGCGCCAGGCAGCCGCCTGCGCCGCTCCGGGCTGGCGTTGTGGTTCCTGCTGCTGGGCACGCTGACCCCCGGCCTGGCCGCGCTGGTGCTGGCCGAGAGCCTGCGCAGCATCGGCGCGGTGCCGACCGCGCTGGAGAGCGTGCTGCGCGGCTTCGTGGTGTACAGCTTCGCCGCCGCGTTCATGGGCTCGCTGGGCGCCAGCGTGCTGCTGCCGAACCAGCCGTCATGGCGGCTGTTCCCGATCGACGACGCCACCGCGCGGCGCCTGCGCAAGTACACCTGGGCCACCGCGACGTTGGCCTGGGTCAGCAGCATGCTGCTGGTGATCAACCGCGCCAGCCACACCAGCGCGTCGGCCACGGTGGCCGCCGATGGCGTGATCGCGCTGGCCTACGCGGTGCTGATCCTGGCGATCCTGACCAGCCTGTCGCGGCTGCGCCGGCGCCAGTACGCCGAGGCCGCGGCGCAGGCGCTGGAAAACGGCCAACCGCCGCCGCCCGGACAGCATGGCGGCGCGCTGGCGCTGGTCGGGGTGCTGGTGCGGGTGGTGGTGGTGGTGGCGCTGCTGGCCTCGCTGCTGGGCTATCTGTACCTGGGCCTGTTCATCACCCGGCAGATCATCTGGATCACCATGATCGTCGGCGCGATCCGCCTGCTGATGACCTTCGCCGACGATTTCGCGCTGTGGCTGTTCGCCAGCGAAGGCCGCATCGGTCGCGCCGCCAACGGCGCGTTCGGCGTGCGCCCCAGTCAACTGGAGCAGGCGGGCGTGCTGACCTCGGCGGTGGTGCGGGTGGCGCTGCTGCTGATCGGCCTGGGCGCGCTGCTGATGCCGTTCGGCACCAACGTGTCGACCTTCACCGACTGGTTCTCGCTGCTGTCGCAGGGCATCCCGATCGGCAAGAGCCACCTGTATCCGGGCGCCGTGCTGCGCGCGCTGCTGGTGCTGGGCCTGGGCATGCTGGCGATGCAGTACATCCATCGCTGGCTGACCGGGACCTACCTGCCGAAGACCGAACTGGACGATGGTTCGCGCAATTCGGTCAGCACGGTGGCCCGCTATGTCGGCATCCTGCTGGCCGCGCTGTGCGCGCTGGCGGCGTCGGGGATCGAGGTGGCGCAGATCGCGCTGGTGGTCAGCGCGCTGTCGGTGGGTATCGGCTTCGGCCTGCAGTCGATCATCCAGAACTTCGTGTCCGGGCTGATCCTGCTGGCCGAGCGCCCGGTCAAGATCGGCGACTGGGTCAAGATCGGCGACCAGGAAGGCGACGTGCGCAAGATCAGCGTGCGTTCCACCGAGATCCAGGTCGGCGACCGCTCCACCCTGATCGTGCCCAACTCCGAACTGATCACCAAGACCTTGCGCAACATGACCCTGGCCGGGCCGCTGGGCCGGGTGCAGATCCAGTTCGCGGTGTCGCTGGGCACCGACATGGCCAAGCTGCGCGCGCTGCTGCTGGAACTCTACGCCGCGCATCCGGGCGTGCTGGAGGATCCGGCGCCGTCGGTGTTCATCGACTCCATCGCCAGCGGCCACGTCACCCTCAACAGCTTCGCCTACGTCGGCAATCCGCGGCTCGTCTACGGCATCCGCAGCGATCTGTTCTTCAGCCTGCTGCAGCGCCTGGCCGATGAGGGCATCGCGCTGGAATCGCCGCAGGAAGTGCGGCTGCTGCGCAAGGAGCCGTGAGCGCGGGCGGCGGCTTTTTTAGGCGTGCGCGGGTCCGATGCGCCGCCCGGCCGGGAACGGCTGCGTTCGCTCAGATGCTGAAGTTGAACGCGACCGAGATGCGTGGCCGCGAACCGGTAAACACGCTGACCGAGTGCAGAAGCCAGGCAGGGAACATGACCAGGGTGCCGCTCTCGGGAGCGATGGAGGTGGTCAATCCCGCGCTCAGGCAGCCTGCGATGCGGATCTTGAGTTCCGGATTGTAGAGAGAAGGCATGACCCCTCTCGGGTCGAGAAACTGGAGTTCTCCGCCAACTTCCTGGCCATCGTCGCGACCGTCGTCCACCCAGTAGACGCCCGACCAGAAGGCGCCGGGATGCGCGTGTTGCGCGTTCGAATCCCCGGCATTGTTGACGTTTGCCCAGGCATTGATCTTCCACTCGAACTCGGGCACGACCAATCCATGCTCCGGATGGTAGACGGCGGTCAACGCGTAGGCCAGTTCTCTGGCGTACGCGGTCAGCGCCATGGCGCCTTCGCCGCCCCACGCGTTGAAATCCGCACTGGACTGCCATCCCCCCGAATTGCTGTGGCGCACGCCGGCCGGGTTTTCGGCCCTGTTCCGATCGATTTCTTCTTTCAGCACTGCATTGAGACGTTCGGCCGCCGGGTGCGCGATTTGAGCGACGGGCGTGGCAAACAACCGGTGTATCTCGATCTGCTCGGGGACAACGAGTTTCGAATGAAGTGACATGTTCGAAGTTTCTGGTATCTACGGGCCGTTTTTCGCTGCGTGAGCCTTGCGGTATTGCTGGCGCTTCCTCGCATGGCGTGGGAGCGCCATTTTGCCCGTCGCTCATGCACAGGCTGTTTGCTACTTCGTTCACGAGCGTTGATCTGCTGCGCATTGATTCACGCGCAGCCGTAACGGTCTTCGCGGTCGAAATCGCTCCGGCAGCAAGACGCCGGGCATCAGTCTAGCGGCATCATTCCGGTGGCGTGTGTCACCCAGCCGCGTGCAGATCGCGCCACGCTTGCCCGCGGATGCTGCAACAAGAAGGAAGCCAACGGCGTGCGCATGCCCGGGCCATGATGCGGCGCCGTGCATGCGCAAGCGTGGCCCTCGGTTGTGCCTGCCGTCCGCGGTCCGGCCCCGAGCGGCGCGACCTGACCGCCAGTCTCAGCCGACAAGCCGCGCCGCATTTGCTGGCGACCCGTCAAACCCGGCGCGACCTGGTCGGACATCGACTCCGCGGCCTAGCGCCGCCCGCGCTCCTCGCGGGCGTGCGCGCGGCGGTCGAACAGCACCGCGCTGGCGACGATGCCCAGGCCCAGCGCCACGCCGAGCAGGAACAGCACCATCGCGATGGCTGGATAGCCGAACAGCTTGGCGCCGGTGTCGATGCGCATCATCTGCGTGGAGGCCAGGATCAGCGCGGCGGTGACGATGCCGGCGGCGACGCGGTTGGCGATCTTCTGCAGGCTTTCCATCAGCCGCGATTCTTCCAGCCCGGCCACGCGCACCTGCAGGCGGTTCTCCGCAGCCAGGGTCAGGATGTCCGACAGCTTGCGCGGGCCTTCGCGCAGCAGCGCCTGCATCTCCATCGCCTCGCTGGCCAGGTTGGCCGCCGACAGCGATTTCTTCAGCCGCGCGCGCATCACGTGCTGCAGTTGGTCCTCGACCACGCTGCGCGTGTCCAGGCCCGGCGACAGCGTGCGGCACACCGCCTCCAGGTTCAGCAGGGTCTTGCCGAGCAGGCTCAGTTCCGGCGGCGTGCGCAGCCCGTAGGCGGTGGCGATGCGCACCAGGTCCAGCACCACGCGGCCTTCGGAGGTGGCGTCATGCGCGGCGTAGCGCGCGATCATCTGCCCGGTCTCGCGCTGGTAGTGATCCTCGTCGAAATCTTCCAGCCGCGTGCTCAGCGCGATGGTTTCCTCGGCCACTTCCTCGCCGCGGCCATCCACCGCGGCGAACAGCAGCTTGAGCAGGCGCTCGCGCAGCTTCGGCGGCACATGCGCGACCATGCCCAGGTCGAAGATCGCCAGGCGCCCGTCGCTCAGCACGCGCAGGTTGCCCGGGTGCGGATCGGCATGGATCTCGCCGTGCACGAACATCTGGTCCAGGTAGCCGCGCACCAGCGCCGCGGCCAGGTCGTCCATCGGCTGCTCGGTGCGGCGCAGCCCGGAGATCTTGTCCACGCGCACGCCTTCGGCCAGCTGCATGGTCAGCACCTTGCGGCTGCTCAGGTCCCAGATCGGCTGCGGCACCCACAGCTGCGGGAACGGCTTGAGGTGGTCGCCGAAGCGCGCCAGGTTCTCCGCTTCGGCTTCGTAGTTCAGCTCGGCCAGCAGCGCCTTGCCGAACTCGGCCAGCCAGTCGGCGAAGCGGATGCGCCGGCCCAGCCCGGTCAGCTTGTCGGCGGCGCTGGCGAAACTCTTCAGCACCTCCAGGTCCGAGCGCACCTGCGCGGCCACCTCGGGCTTCTGCACTTTGATGGCCACCGGCGTGCCGTCGCGCAGCGCGGCGCGGTGCACCTGCGCCAGCGAGGCGGTGCCCAGGGGGGTGTCGTCGAACGCGGAGAAGGCCTTGTTGACCGCCACGCCGAGTTCGGCCTCGACGATCTCGCGGATGCGTTCCACCGGGATCGGCGCGGTGTTTTCCTGCATCCGCTCCAGCGCGGTGGCGAATTCCGGCGGCACCACGTCCGGACGCGTGGACAGCATCTGTCCGAGCTTGACGAAGGTCGGGCCTAGCGCTTCCAGGTCGGTGACGAACTGTTCGGGGGTGCCTTCCGGCGGCAACTCGTGCACGCCGTCGGCGGTTTCCATGTCCATGCCGGAGAACACCCCGGAGCTGCGGTAGCGCAGCAGCAGGCGCAGGATCTGGGTGCGGCGGCTGAGGCCGCCGACTACCTGGGTGGTCTCCGCAGCGTCGGGCGTCGCGCTCAAGGTCAGGCTCCAGGCAGGGAATGCGGAGGCCAGTGTGGCCGGGGCCGGGTCGTCGCCCGGTGAATCTGCCGGCGGTGCGGCGACGTTGGGGACAGGGAGCCAAGAGTGTGCCGGCGCAAGTGCGGCGGCTGCTCTAGACTTCCGCCTCCAGCTACAGGCTGCCACTTCCCAGGACTCGTCATGCTGTTTCCCTTTGCGCGCGCCGTTCCCGTTCCCACGCGTGACATGTGGCGCTGCGGCCTGGTCTTG
This sequence comes from Xanthomonas sp. SI, assembly GCF_014236855.1. Classification (NCBI taxonomy): domain Bacteria; kingdom Pseudomonadati; phylum Pseudomonadota; class Gammaproteobacteria; order Lysobacterales; family Lysobacteraceae; genus Xanthomonas; species Xanthomonas sp. SI. The sequence goes on along the minus strand of NZ_CP051261.1, from coordinate 4,707,749 downwards.
CTGGGCGCGCTGTTGTCGGCGACGGCGGCTGCCGAGACGGACCGCCATGCCGACGAGGGGTTCGATGCGCAGGCGTTCGCCGGCAGCGAACATGTCACTTACAAGGTCCAGGATTTTTCCGAGCGCTACCGGGCGACGCTGGAGGTGGAGGCGAACGAGGAGGTGTTCCGCCCCGGCATCATTCGTGTGTTCGCGCGCGGCGGCACCACGCCGCTGATCGAGGTGGCCTCGCCCGAGTTGGTGCTGGACACCGATGCCAAAGGCGGCAAGGTCAAGGCCAACGTGCACGAACTGCCGTACGGCGAGCAGAGCGTGCTGATCTACGCCGATTTCAATTTCGACGGGATCAAGGACCTGGCGCTGATGGACGGGCAGAACAGCTGCTACCACGGCCCGTCGTATCAGGTGTACCTCGGCACCGTCGACGGCTTCGCGCCGAGCCCGGGGTTCACCGACCTGGCGCAGAACAACTGCGGCATGTTCGAGGTAGATGCGAAGGCGCGCGAGATCCGCACCATGACCAAGGACGGCTGCTGCTGGCATCAATTCAAGGTGTACACGGTGCGCGACGGCGAGCCGTTGCTGGAGAGCGAAGTGGTCAACGACGCCACCGGCCGTTCTTCCGGACTGGACACGGAAACGCGCTACCGGGACCAGGGCGGCAAGCGCGTGGCGGAGGAGCACTACCTGTGGGACGAGGAGGGCGGCACCGCGCTGGGCGCACGCAAGATCCTGCTCGAATTCCGCCTGGCGCCGTCCGGCAAGCGCATCGTGGTGTTCGCCAACGTGGGCGACGACGAGGCCCGTACGCCGTACTACGCGGCGATCGGCGCGCAGCAGCAGGTGGAGTTGCTGTACCCGGATGACGGAGACGGAACCTTCGCCTACGATGCAGCGCGGCACACGCTGAGCTTCGTGCGCGACGCCACCACCTACCGCATCGTCGGCGACGCCCAGGGCGTGCCGCAGCGCATGGAGGTGGTCGTGCGCGGCAAGACCCAGCCGCTGGCCCTGCAGCCCGGCTCGGTGCATGGATCGTTGCAGGCGGTGGCGCAGGCACTGAGCGCCGCACAGGCCGCTGCGGCGCAGTAAGGCGGGCGCCGCGCATCGATGTTCCTGGCGCGCATCGATGTTCCCTGTAGGAGCGGCTTCAGCCGCGACAGGGTCTTCCCGGAGAGTGCCTGTCGCGGCTGAAGCCGCTCCTACAACAGCAAGACGGCTACGGGCCCCACGCCGCGAAGGCGCGTGCCACCGCCTCTGCACCCGGATCGACCACGCCGCGCAGCGCGTCCGCCGGCACCGCGGCCGAACGGCCGGCGCGGGCCTGGGTCAGCTGCGCGGTGGCGTCGGCGCCGGCACGTGCAGCGCGCGCCGCGTCGTCGGTGCTGCCGCCGCGCGCCAGGGCCTCCAGCGCTGGCAGCAGCGCGTCGAGCATGGTCCGGTCGCCCAGTTGCGCGCCGCCGTAGTGCTGCATCCGCGCCACGCCGGCCTGCAGCGCCGGCACCCAGCCGTGCCCGGCCTCCAGTTCGGTGGCGGCGGTGGTGAACAGGATCGACAGCAGCACGCCGCTGGAGCCGCCCATGCTGCGTTCGATCGTCGCCGCCAGGCCGTGCGCCAGCGGCGCGGCCTCGCCGGTCGACAGCGCGTCCTCGTCCAGCGCCTGCTGCAGTGCGCGGGCGCCGGCGGCGAAGGTGCTGCCGGCATCGCCGTCGCCGGTCTGCGCATCGAGCGCGTCCAGCTCCGCCTGCGCGCCGATCAGCGCCTGCGCCACCCGTGCCAGGGCCGCGCCGCGTTGCGGGTCGCGGGCGCCGTGCCGGTGCGCGTCGCTGCGCGACAACGCCGGAGTGAAGTGGGTGGGCGCGTGCGGCACACGCACGCCCGGCCAGCCCAGGGTCTGCACCGGCGATCGCAGCGCGGCGAGCACGTCGGCGTCGGCCGGTGCCAGGGTGATCGAGAAGCCGTGCATGTCCATCGAGGTCATCAGCGCCGCCGGCAGCGTCATCAACGCGATCCGCTCGGTGCCGATGTGCTGCACCGCCAGTCGGGTCAGCACGCCCAGTTCCTGGGTGGAGCAGCCGCCCAGGTCGTTGAGCATCAGCAGCAGCGGCGCATCGGCGCCGTAGCGCGCGTCGGCCTGTTCGAGCAACGGGTCCAGCACCAGCGTCAGCGCTTCCTCGACCGAGGCCGGCTGCACCTTGCGCGTGCCCGGCTCGTTGTGAATGCCCAGGCCCAGTTCCGGCGCGCGGCGGCCGGCGTGCTGGCCGGGCACGGTGCAGCTGGACAGGGCCATGCCCAGCGACAGCAGGCGGTCGGCGAAGGCCTGGCCGCGCCGGGCCAGCTCGGCCAGCGCCACGCCCTCGCGCGCCAGGTGGCCGACGTATTTGTGCACCAGCACGGTGCCGGCGATGCCGCGCGGTTGTGCGGCGTCGGGCAGGGCGATGTCGTCGGCGACCAGTACGCTGGCCACGTCGATGCCTTCGGCGCGGGCGCGCTCGGCGGCCAGGCCGAAGTTGAGCCGGTCGCCGGTGTAGTTCTTGATCACCAGCAGCACTCCGGGCGCGTCGGCGCAGGCGCGGATCGCGGCCAGCACCGCTTCCACGCCGGGCGAGGCGAACAGGTCGCCGGCGATCGCACCGCTGAGCATGCCGGGGCCGACGAAGCCGGCATGCGCCGGTTCGTGGCCGGCACCGCCGCCGGACAGTACTGCGACCTGGGCCGGGTCGCGCTGGGCCTGCAGCACGATGCGGGTACCGCTGGCCGGGTCCGAGCGCAGCAGCGGTTGCAGCGCGGCGACGGCGTCGAGCACGTCGTCGACGATGGCGCGGGGGGCGGTGAGGAACTGGTCCATGGGGGTCCTTGGCGGAGCGGCGGGTCTGTCGCGCACGGTAGCCGAGCCGACGTTATGCGCGGCTGAGGCCGGCGGCGGCGATCACGCACCGGGCGCGCGGAATCGGCGAGAATCCCCACTCACCCCCGAATGGAATCCCCGCATGGCCGGCGCCAGCCTGTTCACCCTGCTCGACGATATCGCCTCGCTGCTCGACGACGTGTCGATCCTGACCAAGGTGGCGGCGAAGAAGACCGCCGGCGTGCTCGGCGACGACCTGGCGCTGAACGCGCAGCAGGTCACCGGGGTCAACGCCGACCGCGAGTTGCCGGTGGTGTGGGCGGTGGCCAAGGGCTCGCTGCTCAACAAGGCGATCCTGGTGCCGGCGGCGCTGGCGATCAGCGCCTGGCTGCCGTGGGCGATCACCCCGCTGATGATGATCGGCGGCGCGTTCCTGTGCTTCGAGGGCGTGGAGAAGCTGGCGCACCGCTTCCTGCATTCCAAGGACGAGGATGCGCAGCGCCACGCGCAGCAGCTGCAGGCGCTGGCCGACGAAAAGGTGGACGTGGTCGCGCTGGAGAAGGACAAGGTCAAGGGCGCGATCCGCACCGATTTCATCCTGTCCGCGGAGATCATCGTGCTGTCGCTGGGCGTGGTCGCCGGAGTGCCGTTCTCCCAGCAGGTCATGGTGCTGGTGGCGATCGCGCTGGCGATGACGGTCGGCGTGTACGGCCTGGTCGCCGGCATCGTCAAGCTCGACGACCTGGGCCTGTACCTGACCCGCAAGGGCGCCGCGGCGGCGGCGATCGGCCGCGGCATCCTGTGGCTGGCGCCGTGGCTGATGCGGGTGCTGTCGATCGCCGGCACCGCGGCGATGTTCCTGGTCGGCGGCGGAATCCTGGTGCACAGCATCGGCCCGCTGCACCACGCCCTCGAAGGCATCGCACCGCAGGGCGCCTGGGGCAGCGTGGTGCTCAACCTGGGCAATGCGCTGGTCGGCATCGTCGCCGGGGCGTTGGTGCTGGGGGCGGTGTTGTTGTTCAAGAAAATCCGGGATTAGGGATTCGGGATTGGTGATTCGCAAAAGCGGTGCGCTCGCGCTTTTGCCAATCCCGAATCCCCAATCCCCAATCCCGCGCCGGCCACGCCGGCGCTAATCCACGGAAACCACCCGATTCTTGCCCGCCTTCTTGGCCTCGTACAGGGCGCGGTCGGCGCGCTTGATCAGCACGTCCTGGGTCTCGCCGGGGCGGCGCATCGCCACGCCGGCGCTGAAGCTGACGAACACGCGCTGGTCTTCGTGCACCACCGCGCGCTGGGCCAGCGCGCGCTGCACCCGTGTCACCGCCGCGGACGCTTCGAAGATGGTGCAGTCGGGCATCAGCAGCAGGAATTCCTCGCCGCCGAAGCGCGCGATCGCGTCGCTGCCGCGCAGCGTGGTGCGCGCCACTTCGACCACGTGGCGCAACGCGGCGTCGCCGCCGGGATGGCCGTAGATCTCGTTGAGCTTGCGGAAATCGTCCAGGTCCAGCATCGCCACGCACAGCGGCTGGTCGCTGCGCTCGGTGCGCACCAGCTCGCGCGCGAACAGTTCGTCCAGCCCGCGCCGATTGAGGCTGCCGGTGAGCTGGTCCACCCGCACCAGTCCGCTGACGTCCTGCAGTTCCTGTTCCAGGCGCAGGATGCGCTGCTCGGCCGCGTCCACTTCCTGGCGTGCGGCGATCAGGTGGTCGCGCGCGCGCAACGCCTGCTGCTGCACGTGACCGGTGTCCTGCAGCACTTCCTGCAGCAGGCGGTTGAGGTCGCCGATGCTGCGCGCGTCGCGGATGGTCTGCGAGTAGTCGGCGATGCGGTCGTGGAACTCGCTGGTGCTGATCGCCATGCCGTCCAGGTTCTCGACGAAGGACACCATCATGTCCTTCATCGCCTCCTTGGATTCGGCGATGCCCTGCTTCAGCAGGCCCTGCTTGTAGATCACCTCGCGCAGGCTGCCGCGCGCTTCCTCGATCGAATAGCGGTCCAGCGGGCCGCTGATCATGTCGCGCACCACCGCGATCTGGCCCTGCAGCCAGCTGGTGTCGTCGAGCAGTTCGCCGACGTTTTCCAGCAGCAGGTCGAACAGGCCCAGCAGCAGCGTCTGCTGCTCCTGGCTGTCGCTGGCGCGCAGCGCGATCTGGTGGCACAGCTCGCGCACGCGCTGCGCCACCGGCTCCAGCGGCAGGCCCGGGCGCCATTGGCGCAATGCCTCGCCGGTGGCCTCCGATTCGTTGGCCAGTTCCGGCAGGTTGTGCAGCAGCGAGGCCAGCGCGCCGGCGATCGCCTGGCGCAGCAGATCGCGCAGGCGTTCGGTGTCGCTGGGCCCGGCCAGCGGATCGCCGACGTCGATGGTGCGGATGTATTTGTCGATCAGCTGGCGCAGCGCGCGGCCGTAGCTGGGCCAGTCGCCGCTGGCGGCCGCCGATTGCAGGCGCCGGCCCATGTCGCCGAGTTCGCCGTGCAGGCCGGCCATGCCGTCGGCGAAGGCGCCGAGCAGTTCCAGCGGCTGGTGGGCGTGGTTGAACAGGCGGATCAGCGCCGCGGTGGCCGCGGCCGGATCGGCGTGCTCGCCCGGCGCCGCCTGCGCAGCACCATGCGCGCCATGCCGCGCCACCGCGGAAGCGGCCGGTGCCGCCGGTTCGCGCCGGCGCGGCGACAACAGCTTGCGCAGCCCGCCCGTCGGCGGCTCGTCGCGTTGATCCGGCATGCGGACGCTTCCTCCAATAGAACGCACCGCCCTGCCGCAAACGCGGCGCCCATGGCGATACTCAGGAACAGGATATCGGCGCTGGCGGCGTGCGCTTGAGCCGGCGGCGGGCGCCCTACGATCGTCCCGGCGTGGACGAATGTCCACTTGCTCGCTTTCTTGCCGCGTAGACGCCAAGCACTGCAGGCATCTCCCATCGCGCCATTCCTGCGCGTGCACGAGGCAAGAGAGAACAGGGATGTGCGAAATGTCTACGCTCGGGCGATGACGTAGCGCCGCGGGTGCATAAGCGCGGCCCTGCGGGTGCGCCTGTTCAGGGCGGCAGCAGGCGCGCGGCCCGGCCTGACCATCGATCGGGCGCTGCGCATGCAGCACCGGTTGGCACCCCGGCAGATCCCACGCGACCTGCCCGGATTCGATGACGCGCCCTAGAGCGCGGCGCGGACCTCGTCCAGGCTGGGCGGATTGGCACCGGCGCGGGTGCAGTTGATCGCCGCCGCGGCCACGCAGAAGTCCAGCAAGCGCTGCAGCGCCGGCGCCGACGGGTCCAGCGCGGCGAGCGTGGCCAGGTCGGGCAACTGGTGCAGCAGCGCGGCCTGGAAGCTGTCGCCGGCGCCGACGGTATCTGCAACCTGCACCGCGCGCCCGGCCACGCGCGCCTCGGCGTCGCCGCGCCAGGCCACTGCGCCATCGCCGCCCAGGGTCATCACCACCAGCGACGGACCCTGCTGCAGCCAGCTGCGCGCGATCGCGAACGGATCCTGCTGCGGATACAGCAGCTCGATGTCTTCCTGGCTGACCTTGACCACGTGCGCCAGCGCGATCCAGCGCGCCAGCCGCGCGCGCCACACCGCCATGTCCGGCTCCACCGTCGGCCGCACGTTCGGATCCAGCGAGATCAGCCGCTGCGCGCGTTCGCGCTCGGCCAGGGCCTGGAAGGTGCTGGCGGTGGTCTCGGCGACCAGGGTGTAGGAGCCGAAATGCAGGCCGCCGACCGTGGCGTCGAGCGCCGGCAGGTCGGCCGCGGTCAGCGCGCGGTCGGCGCAGCCGGTGCCGTAGAACGAATAGTTGGGCACGCCCTGCGCGTCCAGCGCGACCATCACCAGGGTGGTCGCCTCGCGCTTGTCGATGCAGTGCTGCAGCGCCACGCCCTCGCGTTCCAGGGTGCTGCGCAGCTGGCGGCCGAGCGGGTCGGTGGACAGGCCGGTGAACAGTGCCGACGGCGTGCCGAGCCGGGCCAGGCCGATCGCCACGTTGAACGGCGAGCCGCCCTGGCGCGCGGTCATGCCGACCGAGGTGCCGGCGTAGCCGTCGATGAAGATGTCGTACAGGGCCTCTCCACACACCACGAACATCGAACGGCTCCTCGGTTGGCTGCAGCGGCGCCGGGGCGGCGCGATGGGCGGCTATTGTGGCGTACAAGCTGTGGCGCGGCGACCATGGGCGCTGGTGCGGGGTGGTGGCTGCTTGTGTAGGCATGCTGCTTTTGTGTTTGAGGGTGCGAGGCTGCGCCCGTACCCTCATCCGCCCCTTCGGGGCACCTTCTCCCGAGGGGAGAAGGGAGCAGCCGTAGCCCCTCTCCCACCGGGAGAGGGGTTGGGGTGAGGGTCCGGCGCGAAGCGACTCGCTGAGTTTGGGTGCACGAGGCTTCGCCCGTACCCTCATCCGGCCCTGCGGGCCACCTTCTCCCGGTGGGAGAAGGAACAGCCAACTAGCCCCTCTCCCGTCGGGAGAGGGGTTGGGGTGAGGGTACGTCGCGAAGCGTCTCGTGGATCCGGCAGACGCTCGCACGCGCGCCCGACCGCACCTTGCCCATGCGCCTGCGATCGGCGTAGCTTCATCCATCCATCGCGCAAGGCGCTTTCGATGAAGATCCTGCTCGCCGGTGCCACCGGCCTGGTCGGCTCGCATGTGCTGGCGCAGTTGCTTGCCGCGCCGGAATGCAGCGCAGTGGTCGCGCCGACCCGGCGCGCGCTGGATGTGGTGCACGCCAAGCTGGACAACCCCTTGGTCGATTTCGAGCGCTTGCCGGTGCAAGCACCGTGGTGGCAGGTTGACGCGGCGATCTGCGCGCTCGGCACCACCATGCAGCAGGCCGGCTCGCGCGAGGCGTTCCGCCGCGTCGATCACGCCTATCCGCTGGCGATCGCGCGGCTGGCGCGGCAGCACGGCGCCACCGCGTTCGCGCTGAATTCGGCATTCGGCGCCGACCCGCGCTCGCGTCTGTTCTACAACCGGGTCAAAGGCGAGTTGGAGCGCGACCTACAGGCGCTGGGCTATCCGTCGCTCGCCTTGGTGCGCCCCGGCCTGATCGGCGGCGAGCGCGCGCAAACGCGCGTGGCCGAGCGCGCCGCCGCCGTCGTGCTCGGGATGCTCGGGCCACTGCTGCCACGGCGCTACCGGATCAACCCTGCCGCGCGCATCGCCGCCGCGCTGGTGGACAGCGCGTTGCGGCCGCAGGCCGGCTGCCAGGTGATCGGTTCCGAACGCCTGGCCTGAGCGCGAGGCGGGCTACGGCCCGTCAACGCTATCGCGATGGTCGTGTCGTCGTGCGCTGTGCCGCGACCCGCATGTGATGCCGCCGCATCGCACTGGTCGAAGTGCGATGCGGCGGCGGCCTGCCATGCAGGTAGCGTCGCCGCGTTCCCGCGACTCTCGCCCGCGCGCGTGGCGCCTGCTGCATGGCGCCACGCAACGTCGCCATCGGCGCGACGCTGCACGCGGCGATCAGAAGTTCATGCTGACGCGCAGGCCGCCGACCACGCCGTTGTTGTCCTTGATCCCGTTGGCGTTGCGGATGTACTGCAGGTTCGGCATCAGCGACAGCGCCGGGGTGATGGCGTACTGGTAGTTCAGTTCCAGCGGATATTCGTATTCCTGCACGCCCACCGTCGTCGCGCCGGCCGGCAGCGCGGCGTTGTAGCGGCGCTGCGCAGCGCCGAGGCGTTCGCTGACGCGGGTACGGCCGGCGGCAAAGCCGATGCGGTCGTAAGGACGCGAGGCGAATGGCGCATCCAGCCACGCGCCCAGCTGCAGCATCTGGTCGATGCGGTCGGTGTCCTTGTCGGCCTGCACCCAGTTGCCGAACAGGCGCAGCGTGCCGCCGCCGGGCGCGCGCCACAACACCTGCTCGGCCATGGCGTAGTAGCCACTTTCGCTGTCCATCGTCGCGGTGGCGTCGGCGCTGATGTCCGACGGCAGGCCGCTGACGGTGACGGTGTTGCGGTAGTCGGCGCTGTTGCGCCAGCCGCCGACGCGGTAATGGCCCTGCAGGCCGTCGCCGAAGGTGGGCAGGTATTCGATCTCGGCCACCACCAGCGTGCCCTGGCTGTCGCCGTCGGTGCGCAGTTTCAGGCCTTGGTCGCGGTCCAGGTTGTTCGGGTTGACGTCGTAGGCGCCGAGCTTGAAGCGCCAGGCGTCGTTGGGCTTGAACGCGACCACCGCGCCGTACTGGCTGATCGGATCGACGTACCAGCCGTTGCTGACGTAGCCGGGCAGGCCGCCGCAGAAGCTCAGGTTCTGGAACTTGCAGGAGAACGAGAAGAAATCGCCGTTGGCGTAGAGGCGGCCGAGCTTGATGCTGAGGCGGTCGTCGAACAGGTCCTGGGTCAGCGAGAACTGGCTCAGGCGCGTCACCGAGCCGCGGCCGTGGATCTCCTGCACCGCCAGCAGGGTCGGAAAACCGGCCGTGTCGTTGAGCGAGTCGCCGTTGCGGTTGGCCACTTCGACCTTGAAGGTGGCGCCATGCCAGGCCCACAGCTTGTCCAGGTCAAAGGTGCCGGCCAGGAAGAACTGGTCGGCATAGGCGTAGGTATCGTCGCGGCTGCCGCCGGAGTTGTTGTGCGCGAACTCGCCGGTGTAGGACAGGCGCAGGTCCACGCCGCTGTCGACCAGCCGGGTGCGCGCGCCGCCCCAATCCCCGGTCAGGGTCTTGGCCGGATCGAAATCCTGCGCCGCGGCCTGCGCGCAGCACAGCGCTGCCGACAGTGCCGCCAGGACGAGGCATGGGGTCTTCTTGTTCATGGGCGACTCGCTTTGTGCGGGGCCGGCGGGTGCGCGCGGCCGGTCATGGAAAGGACGCCGGCGCGGCGGCTGCCGCGCGGCACAGGGCGCCTGGGCGGCGGCGGTCGTTGCGGTGCGTGGTCTGAGGCTGAGGTGCGCAGAGCGACAGGGCCCGCGGGCGTGCCGTTGGAGGCGGGAAGCTTTACGGATGACGGTGTCGGTGCACGGATGGAACACATGGCCTCCCGGTCGCCCATCGCGACGCGCTGCGCTGGGCTGGGTGAACGTGGATACAACCCCTGTGACCGGAGCATATCGTCGCCACGTTCGTTTGATGTTCGTTATTTTTCGAATTAGAACTTTCTTGTTTTTCTTTGTTCAGGATTGGCAGCGATCGCCAAATCCAGTGCATGGTCCACCGCCCCCGTCGTGCCTTGCGTGGCGCGGGTTTCTGGCGTTCGAGTGAGGTGCGCTGCGACTTTCGCTTATCGCCGCTGCCGCTTCGGGAAGGGCGGCGCGGGGCATGTTTTGCTGCATTGCAGCGTCCGGAATGGGCGCAGAAGCCGCCGCGATGGCGCGCGCTGTGTGGCGTACCTCCACGACGGCTGCTGCAGGGCCGGGTTGCTGGCGTCTGTCATCCCTGCCGGGTCGGCCCGCCGCCGCATCCGCCTGGCAATGTCTTCCTGCCGCACGAGCGGTGCCGCTGTTGGAGACGCGTTGCGGCGCGGCGCCGCTTGCCCGGCGGGCGCCGCAGCGTGGTTCAGGCGCCCAGCGACTGCCCGCCGTCCACCGCCAGCACCTGCCCGGTGATCCAGCGCGCCTGCGGCGAGGCCAGGAACAGTGCGGCGTTGCTGACGTCCTCAAGCGCGCCGAAGTCGCCGAACGGAATGGCGGCACGGATGCGCCGGTACAGCTCCGGCTGCTGCGCGCGGCGCTGGTCCCACAGCCCGCCGGGGAACTCGATCGAGCCGGGCGCGATCGCATTGACCCGGATCCGTTCGCGCGCCAGTTCGGCGGCCAGGGTGGTCGTGTAGTAATTCAGCGCGGCCTTGGCCGCCGAGTACGCCGGCACCCGCGGCGTCGGCCGCAGTGCGTTGATCGAGCTGATGTTGAGGATGCAGGCGCGTTGGCTGGCGCGCAGCAGCGGTAGCGCGGCGCGGTTGCAGCGCACCGCGGCCATCAGGTCGATGTCGAAGCCGGCCTGCCAACTGGCGTCGTCGTCGCCATGGCCGTAGCCGGAGGCGTTGTTGACCACCACGTCGATGCCGCCCAGGGTGTCGGCCGCGTGCGCCACCCAGCGCTGGATCTGCGCCGGATCGGCCAGGTCGCAGGTCAGCCGCGACACCGGATGGCCGTGGCGGAGCAACTGCTCGGCCGCCTCGGCCAGGCCGGCGGGATTGCGCGCGCAGATCGCCAGCGCGGCGCCCCGGCGGGCGAAGGCGTCGGCGATGGCCAGGCCGATGCCGCGGCTGGCGCCGGCGACGAGGACGCGGCAGCCCGCGAAGGCGGAAGGGTCGGTCATCGGCAACTCCTGCGGCGGCGCCGGCATGCGCCGGGCACCGATTATCGGCCAATCCGCAGCGCGGGGCCGGGTTCTGGCACCATGGCGGCCCGCCGCGCATGCAGGCGGCCGGCCGCAGGGCCTGCCCACGCGCCGCCGCCCGCGGTCAGCGCCGCGCATGCCGGCCGCCGCGTTCCCTCTTTTCAGGATCCTCCCCGCAGTGAAGAAGACCTACCAGCTCCGCATCGAAGGCAAGCATCCCGACCGCCTGCTCGACGCCAGCAAGCACGACATCCGCAAGTACATCCGCCGCGAGCGCCGCAAGGCCTTGCCGGCCGGCGCCGACTACTGGGACTTCGACACGCTGTTCGGCGCCGAGGAAGCCAGTGCCGCGGTGGTGCCGCCGGCCGAGCTGCTGCGTTCGATCGACGCGCTGGTCGCCACGGGCGGCACCCAGTTCTATGTGGAAATCCGCAGCAAGCCGGGCAAGCGCACACCGCGGCCGCAGGGCGATGCCGCGGTGGCCGATCCGTTCGACGATTGAGTGTGGGCGCCGCCGCTCCTGTTTGGAGTGGATGCGGGTGGCCTCGGGTCATCGGCTGCGGTGATTGATACGGGGGCGTTCGGTTGCTGTCGCGGCTGAAGCCGCTCCTACAGAAGCTGGCCGAAGGAACTGTAGGAGCGGCTTCAGCCGCGACCGACAGGATCGACGCGCGCAATGCATTAAACAGCTCGCGACCAGCGCTGTGCGAAACAGCGCGCATCTCGGACCACCGAACGCGACCAGCGCCGCGAACGCGCTCACCCCTTCGCTGGCAGCCCGCCGCCCTGCGCGTTCGCCGCGCGCAGCTTGTCCTTCTTGCTTGGGCGCTTGCCCTTGATGCCGCCGGTCTGCGGCGCTGCCTCGGCGGCGGGCGCGGCCGTCTGCGTCGGTTCGAAACCGGCGACGCGTTCGCGCGGCACGCGCAATTGCTGGCGCTTTTCGATCAGGCGCAGGTGCGCCTCGCTGGCCGCGTCGACGAAGCTCACCGCCAGGCCGTCGGCACCGGCGCGCCCGGTGCGGCCGATGCGGTGGGTGTAGTCGGCGGTGGCGCGCGGCAGGTCGTAGTTGACCACCACCGGCAGCTGCGCGATGTCCAGGCCGCGCGCGGCCACGTCGGTGGCCACCAGGACCTGCACCTGACCGCTCCGGAAGCCGGCCAGCGCCTGGTTGCGGCGGCCCTGGCTCAGCTCGCCATGGAACGGCTGCGCCAGCACGCCGGCCTTGCCCAGCTTCTCGGCCAGATTGTCGGCGCCGCGCTGGCTGGCCACGAACACCAGCGCCTGCGGCCAGGCTTCGCTGTGCAGCAGGTGCCGCAGCAGCGCGGTGCGCTGTGCGCTGTCCACTTCGATCGCACGCTGGCGGATCGTCGCCGGGGCCGCGGCGGCGGCGTCCTCGCCGATGCGTCGCGGTCCGCGCATCAGGCGTTGCGCAAGCACTTCCACCTCGGCCGGGAAGGTGGCCGAGAACAGCAGGGTCTGCCGGCGCCGCGGCAACAGCGCCAGGATCCGGCCGAGTTCCGCTTCGAAGCCCAGCGCCAGCAGTCGGTCGGCTTCGTCCAGCACCAAGGTGCCCACTGCGCCCAACTCCAAGGCGTTGTGCGCGACCAGGTCGAGCAGCCGGCCCGGGGTGGCCACGACGATGTCGGCACCGCCGCGCAGCTTCAGCATCTGCGGATTGATCGAGGCGCCGCCGGCGACCGTGGCCACCTTGACCCGCCGCGGCAGGAAGCGGCCCAGCGCCTGCAAGGTGTCGCCGACCTGCGCGGCCAGCTCGCGGGTCGGCACCAGCACCAGGCCGCGCACGCGGCGGCTGGCCGGTGCCAGCGCCGCGCGCTGCAGCAGCGGCAGCGCGAAGGCCGCGGTCTTGCCCGAACCGGTCGCGGCGCAGGCCAGCAGGTCGTCGCCGCGCAGGATCGGCGCGATCGCCTGCGCCTGGATCGCAGTGGGCGCGGTATAGCCGGCGGCGTCGAGCGCGCGGGAAAACGCGGGCAGCAGCTCGGGGGCGAGGCCCAGCGTGGTGAATGGCATGCAGCGAGGTCCGGAAGGTGGGCGGCGAAACCGATGCCGCCGCGATGCTCCGCGGCGGACGTAGCCGCGCAGCCTACCCGCAGCCGCACGCCTATGCGAGGCGTACGCGCCTGCGGGTATCCGATGGCCGCTATTCGAGAGGTGGTCAGTCCGGGGTAGCGGACAGCTGCGGCATACCCTGGCGTCGTGCCCTCGATCATTGCCGAACCGGTCATGCGTGGCAGTGAAGTGCGCATGCACCTCGCCATGCGCATCGGCGATCACGCGTGCGCGGGTTCGCCTGCAACGCCGCGTTGCCATGCCACCGCACGGCCACCCCACCGGGGATGGCCGTGCGGCGGGGTAGTGCCGGACGCCGCGCTTACTGGCAGGTCACGCCGACCGCACTGAACGCAGCAGTCACCGCCGCCACCGGACGGCCCAGGTCGCTGGCCGCGGTGCGCACGCCGCAGGCGCCGCTGTTGAAGCTGGTGCTCGGGGTCCAGTACAGGCGGTTGGCGCGGGCGAAGACCTCGAAGGCGGTGCGCGTGTTCCAGCCAGAGGTGGTGGCCAGCTTGTAGAACGCCTTGTTGTAGACGCCGGAGGAGTAGTGCACGTCCAGCCCGCTGCGGTAGTTGGCGGCGTTGTCGATCGAGGATCCGTCCTGCGGCGGATTGGCCATGTAGCGCAGCGCGCCGTTGGACTTGAAGATCTCCGGGCCGACCAGGAAATCGTTGCTGCCCTTGAGGTAGTACTCGGTCGCCTCGCCGGCGATGTCCGAATACGCCTCGTTGATGCCGCCGGACTGGCCGGAATAGGTGAGGCCGGAATTCTGCTCGGTGAAGCCGTGCGAGACCTCGTGGCCGGCGACGTCGATGCTGACCAGCGGATAGAAGCGGGTGTTGCCGTCGCCGAAGGTCATCGTCGACCCGTTCCAGAACGCGTTCTCGTAGCGCGTGCTGTAGTGCACGCGCATCACCAGCTGGAAGCTCAGCGGCGCCACCCCGGCATAGGCGCGGTACATCTTCTCGATGATGCCGCCGAAGTAGTGCGCGTCGTTGATCGGCGAGTAGGCGCCGTTGATGGCCTTGTAGGTGTTGCGCGGGCAGGCGAACTGGTACGCCGTACTGCCGGAGGTGCCGCCGTTGAGGTTCACCGACTTGACCGTGCTGTTCTGCATGCGGCAGTTGTTGTCCACCTCGAGGAAGCCGTGGATGCTGCCGCTGGTGCCGTATTCGTACTGCCCGGTCTTGGCGTTGCCGCCGGGGCCGGTGGCATCGCGGGTGGTCAGGCCGTCCCATTGCCGCAGAATCGCGCCGCTGCGCGCATCGACGATCACGAACGGCCGGGTCGGCTCGCCGCCCTGCGGCGCATCGGCGAAGAACGACACCACGTAGGCCATGTGCGCGCGGTCGTCGTCGTCCAGGTAGATCATCTGCGGCGCCTGCGCGCGCTCGATGCGGCGCGCGGCCAGCGCATCGCCGAGCGCGGCGCGCTTGGCTACGTCCAGCGCGCGATTGGCTGGCAGCAATGCGCTGGAAGCTGCCGTGGTCGTGGCCGGCAGTTCGCTGGCCAGGCCCGCCACCGAGCGCCCGAACAGGCTGCGCACGCTGCCGTCGCTGCGTTCGCTGACGACGACATGCTCGCCCCAGACCGGCACGCCGCGGAAGGTCTGTTGGTAGCGGCTGTGCACGGTACCGTCGTCGTCGGTGCTGCTGCTCAGCAGGGTCAGCGCGGACTCGGCATCCAGGCCGATCAGTTCGGCGTGGCGCACTGCGGCCGCGGCGGGAACGCCGCCAAGGCTGGTGGTGGCGGCCTTGTACTGCACGTTGAGCGTGCCGAGATCCTTGCCGTGCAGGTCCACGCGCTCGGCCGCCGTGGCGGAGGTGGCGGCGAGGGCGAGCAGCAACGGCGACAGCAGCGCGAGCGGGCGGTGGTGGCGGATGGATTTGGGCATCTTCGAGTTCCTCGCAAGTGATAAGGGAATGTCGTGCCGGCGCGGCTGCGCATGGCGGCCACGGGTGGTTGCGGTTGTGTGCGGAAGTGCGTCGGCGTTGCGGCCAATGGCGCGGTGCCGTCCCCCTGGCAACGACCATAACGATGCGATTACGGGCTGTGGTAGACAGCGTTTGTTCAGACTTTCGATCTGGGATGGCGAGCCGGATGTGCGGCTCCCACGCGCGCCAAGGGCGGCACGCGTGCCGAGCGTGCGGCGTCAACGGTGTGGCTGCACCTGTGCCAAAAAAACCCAAAGGGTTAGTGCGCAAAAGCGCTGAAAAAGATAATCGGGCTGCCTTTCGCCCGATAGGGGAAGTACTGCCGGCAGGTGCGCAAGCCGCGCTGCAGGGTGATCGAGGCGAGCTTTGGGAGAACTCAAGAAAATTTGGAAAAGCAGCTATTTCCCGGTGAATTTCGCACAGTGCAGAAGCTTGATTTACGTACTTTCGTGGACTGTAAAAGACCGGCGTACAGCCTTCGCTGTGGGAATGCAGTTAATCGGTAGACACGGACGATCCAAAATGCGTGGCAAGTCACCTTTGGGAAGATTGGCGATTGCCGCCGCGGAGTGCGGATTGCTATATATCGGCCGCGTCTCGTCGGCACGGTATTGGCTGCCGACGCATGTCTTTCCTCCCCTCGGGATCGCAACGCTATGACCTCTTCGCCCCTGCGACCGAGCTCGGCTGCATTCGCCGCGGCGGTGCGCGCGTACGGGCAGCGGCGTTGGTCCGTGACCGCGGCGCGCCATCGCCTGCGCGGATGCCTCGCGCGCAGCGTGCTGGGGATGGCGTTTGCCGTTGTCGTGCTGGGCGCGCCGCCGTTGTCGGCGCAGGCGCCGGATATCCGCGCGTTGCGCCAGGCGGCTACCGGCGCGCGTTTCAGCTTCGGCCATTCCACCTATCGGCTGATCCCTGGCGCGGTGGTGCGGCTGCGCGCCGAAGATGGTCTGCGCGATCGGCGCACGATGCCTGCCGCCGACGGGGTGGTGGCGCAGATCGGCCCGTACGCGATCCTGCTCGGACGCGACACGCGCAACGCAGTGCCGGCGTCGCGCGATCCGTCCAGGCAGGACGAACGGCTGGTCGCGGCGATCAACGAGCTGACCGAGCAGACCGTGCTGGTCGCGCCCAAGCTGAAGTTGTTCGGCACCACGCCGGCGGTGGTCGAAGCGCTGGCGCACCGGACCGGCGGCACCCTGGTCTACGCCTCGGCGATCGACGGCAGCGCGGTGATCGGCTACGGCTCGGTCGACGCCGCGCATGCGGCGCTGGTGCAGTTGCAGCAGGCCCGCGGCGTGGCCGAGGTGGCGCTGCAGGTGATCCAGGCCTTCGACGAGCGCAACTGATGGGTGGCAAGCACCGCCGCCTCGTTGCGAGGCGGCGGCGCAGTTCGCTCAGCCCGGCAGGGCCAGATCGTCGATCATCGCGCGCAGGAAGCGCGCCGCCTCGCCGCCGGTGCAGGCGCGGTGGTCGAAGCTCAGCGACAGCGGCAGCAGCTTGTGCGTTTCCACGCCGCCCATCACCGGCACCAGTTGGTGGCGGGCGCGGCCGGCGGCGACGATCGCCACGCACGGCGGCACCACGATCGGCGTGGCGTAGCGGCCAGCGAACATGCCGAAGTTGGACAGCGAGATGGTGTAGCCGCTCAGTTCCGACGCGGCGATGCTGCGCGTCTCCACCTGCTGGCGCAGGCGGTTGACGCCTTCGCGGATGCCGCGCGCATCGAGCATGTCGGCATTGCGCAGCGCCGGCACGAACAGGCCATCGTCGGTGTCCACGGCGATGCCGATGTCGACCTGCGCGTGCAGGGTGCGGGTCAGCGCGTCGCCGTCGAACCAGGCATTGAGCGCCGGCACCGCCTGACAGGCGACGACGATCGCGCGCACCAGGCGCACGGTCATGTCGTTGCCGGGGGCCCAGGCGTGGACGTCGGCGTCGTCGTTGAGCGTGGTCAGCACCACTTCGCGATGCGCCTGCGCCATCACCCGCGCCATGTTGCGGCGCACGCCCTTGAGCGGCTCGGGCTGGCCGTGCGCGGTGGTGCCGGGCGGCTGGGTGCGCATCGGCTTGCCGGTGGTGGAAAGCGGCGTGCGCGAGGGTGCTGCAGGCGCTGGTGCAGGCGCAGTTGCTTCAGCCGCGGCTTGCGATTGGCGTGTGGTCGCGGCTGAAGCCGCTCCTACAAGGGCCGAACCGTCGGCGGCGGCCTGCTTTACGTCGGCCAGGGTCACCGCGCCGTCGCCGCCGCTGGCGCGCACCCGTGTCAGGTCCACGCCCAGCTTTTTTGCCAGCGCGCGCACCGCCGGCATCGCGCGGACCCCGCCGACCGAGACCGTGCGCTCGCTGTGCACGGCGTTGGAGCTCTGCATCGCGCCGACCACGGTGCCGGCGTCGTCGCGTGCGCCATCGCCTGGCGCCGCGTCGGCATCGCGCAGTTCGCCGCCGGTGTGGGAGGCGATGACGCGGTCGTTGTCGCCCGGCGCATCGGCGCCGGCGCCCTTGCCGGGACTGGCCGGCGCGGCGCCACCCTGGTGATGGCCGGTGTCCTGGCCTTCGGCGCGCTGCGGCATGCTGGCGTCGGGCGCGAACTGCGCCAGCATGCTGCCGGTGACGACGATGTCGCCCGGCGCGCCGGCCAGCTTCAGCACCTTGCCGGACACCGGCGAGGGCACTTCGACCACCGCCTTGGCGGTTTCCATCGATACCAGCGGTTCGTCGAGTTGGATGGTGTCGCCTTCCTTGACGAACCATTCGACGATGGTGGCGTCGGGCAGGCCTTCGCCCAGGTCGGGCAGATTGAAATTCTTGGTTTGGCTCATGTGGTCTCTTCCAGCAGTTCCAGGTCGCGCGCCGGCAGCCAGCCCTGCACGCCATCGGCGCGCTCGGCCCACCACCAGTCGCCGTATTCGTAATGCAGGGTCACGGTGTCGCCCTGCACGGCATCCAGTTCGCGCGCGTCGTAGTCGCGCAGCGCTTCGGCGTGGCCGTCGCCGGTGGCGCGCAGCCAGGCCAGCGGCGCCCAGCCGGCGTTGCCGGCCGCGGTCGTGGTCCAGACGAACGCGGGCCATTCCTCGTCGCGCACGCCCAGCACCACCCGCTCGCCGGCGGCGAAGCGGATCGGGTGCGGGTAGGCGGCGCGGTAGTCGCTGAGCAGGCGCGCCTGCATGTCAGCCTGCGGCGACGGCACGCTTGGCCGCCGCAACGATCTTGTCCACGCTCGGCAGGTATTTCATCTCCAGCCGGAACAAGGGAATGTGGGTGTCGTAGCCGGTCACGCGCTGCACCGGCGCGACCAGGTCGTACATCGACTGCTCGGCCAGGCGCGCGGCGATCTCGGCGCCGAAGCCGGCGCTACGCGGGGCCTCCTGCACGATCACGCAGCGGCCGGTACGCGCCACCGATTCGGCGATGGTGTCGAAATCCAGCGGGCGCAGCGTGGCCACGTCGATGACCTCGGCGCTGATGCCGTCGGCGGCCAGCTTGTCGGCCGCTTCCAGCGCTTCCTTGACCTGCGCGCCCCAGGCGACCAGGGTCACGTCGCTGCCCTCGCGCAGCACGAAGCACACGTCCAGCGGCAGCGCCTCGCCATCGTCGGCGACCACTTCCTTGTACTGGCGGTACAGGCGCTTGGGCTCCATGTAGATCACCGGATCCGGCTCGCGGATCGCCGCCAGCAGCAGGCCGTAGGCGCGCTGCGGCGAGGACGGCAGCACCACGCGCAAGCCCGGCACGTTGGTGAAGATGGCTTCGTTGGCCTCGCTGTGGTGCTCCGGCGCGCGGATCCCGCCGCCCCACGGCACGCGCAACACCATCGGGCAGTGCAGGCGACCGCGGGTGCGATTGCGCAGGCGCGCGGCGTGGCAGATCAGGTGATCGACCATCGGGTAGACGAAGCCGTCGAACTGCGCTTCGGCCACCGGCTTCATGCCCTGCGCGGCCAGGCCGACGCTCAGGCCGGCGATGGTGGTTTCGTCCAGCGGGGTGTCCAGCACGCGCTGCGCGCCGAAGCGCTGCTGCAGGCCGGCGGTGGCGCGGAACACGCCGCCGTTGACGCCCACGTCCTCGCCCAGCACCAGCACCGACGGGTCGTGCTGCAGTTCCCAGGCCAGGGCCTGGGTGACGGCTTCGATCAGGGTGATGGGGGTGCTGGTCATGGACTGGTCTCCGCGCGCTGTGGCCGCGCTGTGGGCGGTGCCGGCCGCATGCGTGGCGGCCGTATCGGCAAGGCGAGGGCTGAGCTCATCCATGGCGCTGCTCCAGGGCGATGGCGTCGGCGCGCTGCGCGAGCAGGTCCGGCGGCGGATCGGCATACAGGTAATCGAACATCGCTTCCACCGGCTGCACCGGGGTGGCCAGGTAGGCATCGACCTCGATGTCGACCAGGCGCGCGCATTCCTGCTTCCACGCCGCTTCCTCGGCCTCGTTCCACAGGCCCTGCGCGGTCAGCCAGGTGCGCAGCCGGGTCAGCGGCTCGCGCTCCCAGGCCTGCTTGACCTCGGTCTCGTCGCGGTAGCGGCGCGCGTCGTCGGCGGTGGTGTGGTCGGACAGGCGGTAGGTCATGAATTCGATGACGCTGCCGCCCTGGCCGCTCAGCGCGCGCTCGCGCGCCTGGCGCATCGCTTCCAGCACCGCGATCAGGTCGTTGCCGTCCACCTGCAGGCAGTGCAGGCCGCCGGCCAGGCCCTTCTGCGCCAGGGTCTGCGCGCCGGTCTGCGCCGCGCGCGGCACCGAGATCGCCCAGCCGTTGTTGATCACGCACAGGATCAGCGGCAGCTGGTAGGCGCCGGCGGAATTGAGCGCGGCATAGAAATCGGTCTTGGAGGAGCCGCCGTCGCCGCAGGTGGCGACGGCGACATGGCCTTCGCCGCGCAGCTTGAACGCCAGCGCCGAGCCGGCGGCGTGCAGGCACTGGGTGGAGATCGGTACGCAGATCGGGAAGTCCTTGGCGGCGTCGGAATCGCGCAGGAAGTCGCTGCCGCGTTCGTCGCCGCCCCAGTACAGCAGCACCTCGCGCGGGCGCACGCCGCGCATGAACATGGCGCCGTATTCGCGGTAGCTGGGCGCCAGCACGTCGCCGCTGCGCATCGAGGCGCCGATGCCGATGTGGGTGGCTTCGTGGCCCAGGCACGAGGCGTAGGTGCCGAGCTTGCCGGTGCGTTGCAGGGCCACGGCCTTGCTGTCGAAGGTGCGCACGTAGAGCATCTGCTTGAACAGCGCCAGCAGGGTCTGCGGGTTGGCCGAGTCGGCCGGGAGGGCGTCGCGGGCCGGCTGGCCGTCCGCGTCGAGGTACTGCAGGTATTCGATTTCGAACTGGGCGGCGATGGTCATGACAGCGGCACTCTCGACAACAAGTTTCAAATGATATGACTCGGCATGTTAAGGATGGCGTGCACAAAAGCCGTCCTGCACCGCAGCACGGTATCTTGCTGGATTGCAGCAAAAACTTGCGCTTTGAGGGCTTTGCGCATTGCTGGCGTTCACTTGGGCGATTGTTGCGTTGCGGTGGTTGGCTGCGCGGTGGTTGCGGATGTCCATCGGTGGACGTTTGGGGTTGGGCGTGATGGCGGCTGCTGTGGCGTTCGAGCGATTGCGCAAAAGCAATGGCGACGGCAAGAGCAAGATCAAGAGCTTTCGCGCCGGTCGGCGCGAGTCACTTTTGTCTTGGCAAAAGTAACCAAAACCGCTCCCGCCCGACACGAGCCGGTGCGATACAGCCGCACCGGTGCCCTGCGCTCCTCGCGGCGAGCGGCACGGCGCCCAAACTCGCTTCGCTCAAACAAGGGCGCCTCTTCGGCCGCTCGCCACTGCGGTGCTCGGCTCGCTTTAAGGCGGGAAGTTTTAAGAGCGACAGCTCACGGCAACAGCAAGAGCAACAGCAATAGCTCAAGAGCGACAGCGAAAGGCTCGAAGCGGGAGCGAAGGCTGCATTCGAATGGAGGGCGAGGTGGCGGCTGTTCCTTCTCCCATCGGGACCATGGCCCCCTTTTCGGGGGAAGGTGCCCCGAAGGGGCGGATGAGGGTACGGGCGAAGCCTCGTGCGCCCAAACTCCGCGAGTCGCTTCGCGTCGTACCCTCACCCCAACCCCTCTCCCGAGGGGGAGAGGGGCTTGAGCAACAGCAGGGCGGCTTCGAGGGCGAGCGTGGGTTACGGAGCGAGCGCAAAAGAAAAGGGCGCGGCTTTGCGGCCGCGCCCTTGTTCTGCCCGAAGGCGGTTGCGCTCAGCGGCCGATGCGGGTGCTGAAGCGTGCGGCGTTGTCGGACGGGTCGGCGTCGGGCGAGGCCGAGCTGGCGCTGGCTTCGATCACGATGCTGCGGTCGGCCGGCAGCGGGCGGGTCGCGGTGGTCAGGGTGAACGCGGTGCTGGCGCCCGGCGCCAGGTCGGCGCGGGTGCTGCACTGGTATTGCGCGCTGCGCAGGCCGTGGGCCTGGCGTACGCACTGCCAGCCGCGCGGCGGCACCAGCAGCGACAGCACCGACAGGGTGTTGCCGCTGACGCTCAGGCTGGCGCGCTTGACCGGCGCATTGCCGTGGTTGACCAGGGCGATGCGGTAGTTGGCGCTGAACGCGATCAGCGGCAGCGTCGCCGGGCCGTCGATGCGCAGCGCCAGGTTGCCGGCGGGCGCGGCCTGCACCGCGACCGCGGCGCTGGCGCCGTTGTTGCCGCCGTTCGGGTCCTCGGTCTGCGAGGCGACCGAGGCGGCCAGGGTCAGCGTGCGCCCGACCAGGTCGGCCGTGGCCGGCACCGCCACTTCGAAGCGCGGCGCGGCGCCGGCGGCGAACGCCGTCGTGGTGCAGGTCACCACGGTCTGCGCGGCCACGTCCGGGGCCGCGCAGTCCCAGCCCGGAGCGGCGGTCACGGTCGGCGTCACCGCTGCATCCAGGGCGAAGGCGACCGCGGCGAAGCGCGCCGCATCCGGGCCGGCGTTGCCGGCCTCGACGCTGTAGCGGATGGTGTCACCGGCGTAGACCGCGGCATTGGCCGCGTTCGCGGTCACGCTCAGGTCGGCGCGCTGCAGCGGCTTGAGCTTGAGCAACACCACCGCCGGATCGTGGTCGGACAGCCGTGCCGGCGAGTTGGCGTCGTTGCGCGCGGTGGCTGGGAAGTCGGCGTTGAGCCGCGCATGGCCTTCGCTCAGCGTCGCGACCTGCGCCGAGTTCATCAGCGCGCGGTTGGCCAGGATGTGGTCCAGCGACTGCACGTTGCCGTCGTAGGCGTACGAATAGCTCTGGTCCGGCGTGGACAGCAGGGTCAGGTTGTACAGGTCCGGCGTGACCAGGTCGGCGCCGTCGCCGTCGACCACGGTCTGCGCGTCGGCCGACGGCAGGCCGGTCACCGTGCCCATCGCATCGACGTAGCCGTCGTTGAACTCGAAGGCGTTGAAGTCGCCCATCACCAGCAGCTGTTCGCCGGGATCGGCCGCTTGCCGCGCCTGCAGCAGGTTGGCCAGGAACACCGCCTGTGCCTGGCGCTTGGCGCGGATGCGCAGGCCGCTGGCGTCGTCGGTCTCGGCGCCGTTGAGCGAACGCTGGTGCACCTCGACCACGGTCAGCGGCAGCGTGCGGCCGTCGGCGAAATGCACGATCGCCTTCAGCAGCAGCGGCGGGCGGTCGTTGAGCAGGCTGCTGCCGCCGGCCGGCTCGGTCCAGGTGGTGGCCTTGCCTTCCTGGCTGACGGAGAGCACTTCGACGCGGGCGATGCCGGCGCCGACCGCGCCGGTCTTGACCAGGAAACCGACGTCGATGCCGCCGACGTCGTTGCCTTCCTGCAGATAGGCCACGTACTGCGGATCGGGCTGACCGGCGGCGACCGCATCGCTGTTGATGCGCGCGGCCAGGGTCTGCAGCACGCTCAGGTTTTCCACTTCGACCGTGCCCAGGATGTCGGGCGTGTTGAGGTAGTTGCGGATCGCCAGCGAGGCCTTGTTGAGCCGCGCCTGGTAGGCGGCCGCGGTCAGTACCGGCTCGCCGATCGCCGGGTCGTTCTGGTCGTCGAAGAAGCGTTCCATGTTGTAGGTGGCGACGTTGACGTCGTCCGCCTGCGGCGCCGGGGCCGGCTTGGGCTGATCGGCGCCGTTGCATTGCACGGTCGGCGCGGCTTCCGGATAGATCGTGTAGCGGCGGAAGCTGTAGTCCAGCGGGCCGCTGACGCCGAGCACCACGCAGCCGCCGGCCACGTCGATGCGCTCGCCGCCGAGGCCGGCGCTGCCCACCGCGATCACCTGCGGGTTGGTGTTCCAGCGCGGCACGTCGGCCGGGGAACCGGCCGGCAGCGGGTCGGGCTGCTGCACGCCGGCGGTGCGCCAGGCGCGCGGCAGGCCGGTGACCACGGCATGGAACACGCCGTTGCTGCTGGCGCTGGCGTTGGTCTCGTTGACGCTGCCGCCGGTGGGCGCGTTGACGGTCAGGCTGGGCACGGTGACGCGCATGCCCTCCAGGCGTTCGAGTTGGTCGTAGGCGCCGTTCGGGTCGGGGAAGCTGGTGGTCAGCGTCACCGCGGCCGGCAGCGGATTGCCGGTGGACTGCAGCAGCACGGTCGGGGTGCCCAACTCGGTCAGCGGCGGCTGGGTCGGGTCGGCGGTCGGCACGTATTCGAGCACGGTGGCCTGCACCCGCACCGCATTGCCCACCGCGGCCTCGGCCGGCGGCGCGCTGCCGGTGTAGACGTAGATGCCTTCGGAGGTCTGCGGATCGGCGTCGGCCTGGGCGTCGGGCGCCTGCAGGAAGAAGCCGGCGCTGCGGCGCGCGGTGACGATGCCGCTGGTGGCGACGATCTGTCCGACCAGCGGCGAACGCGCGCCGCTGCCCTGGATGCTGTGGATCGGCACCAGGTTGAAGTCGTCGTTGAGGATCACCCCGCTGGCGGTCAGCGTGGCCGGCAGGGCGCCGCTGATGCCGGTGATGTCGAGGTAGAAGGTCTCGTCGGGTTCGTTGGCGGTGTCGCCGTTGACCGGCACGCTGATCTGCGCGCTGCTCTCGCCGGCGGCAATGGTCACGTCGGTCGCGGCCACGGCCTGGTAGTCGCTGCCGGCGCTGGCGCTGCCGTCGCGGGTGGCGACGCGGAAGCTCACCCCGCCGCTGCCGGCCGGTTGGCTCAGGGCGATGGTGAACACGAACGCGGTGCTGCCGCTGTCGCCTTCGCCGCGGCTGACGTTGGCCACGCTGGCTACCGGCTGGTTGCCGCCGCCGCACAGGTTGGCGGCCGCGGCGCTGTTGCGCGGGGTCGGCGCGCCGGTGGCGAAGTCGGCGTTGTTGTTGTCGCTGTCGCTGCAGCCGCCGTTGCCGCGCAGCACCGCCAGGGTGTTGCTCGGCGCGGCGGTCGGCGCGCTGCCTTCGGCGCAGCTGGCGCTGCTGCCGTAGCCGACGAAATCGACGTTGCCGGCGGGGCAGGCGCCGCTCAGCGCGGTCGCCGCGTTGCTCAGCGCGATCTTGCCGGCGGTGCCGCTCATCGCGGTGGTGCCGGTGGCGTCCGGGGTCGGCAGCGCGGTGCTGCCGCCGCTGCCGTCGGCCTGCTTGACCAGGTAGTAGCCGCCGGCGGGGATGCTGCCGGCCAGCGTGGTGACCTGCCAGCTGCTGCCGGCGGCCGAGGCGTACTGCACCGACCAGCCGGCCAGGCTCACCGCCTGGTTGCCGTTGTTGTGCAGTTCGACGAAATCGCTCTTGTAGGTGGCGCCGCTGTTGCCACCACCGCCATAGACCTGGCTGATGACGACCTGGGCCTGGCCGGTGCCGGCACAGGCAAGCGCGCACGACAACACTGCAGCACGAAGCAGCATGGTTCGCATGACGAAGACTCTCCCCAATCCTTGAAGACGCAAGTTGCGACGATGACGGACGGCGCTCCCCAAAGCGCCGGCTCGATTCTGCCCGAGTTTGCCGCCGGCCGCTGACCGGGATGTGACAGGCGTCGCTGCGGTACCCTTGCCGGCCCCGGATCGCCGTCCCCCGCCCATGCCCGTCGAACAGAACCAGCGCCCGCTCGAAGCCGGCATCCATACCGACCTGGAAGGCCGCGTCACCTACGGCGGCTACCTGCGGCTGGATCAGCTGCTGTCCGCGCAGCAGCCGCTGTCGGACCCGCCGCACCACGACGAGATGCTGTTCATCATCCAGCACCAGACCTCCGAGCTGTGGCTGAAGCTGCTGGCGCACGAGCTGCGCGCGGCGATCATGCACCTGCAGCGCGACGAGGTCTGGCAATGCCGCAAGGTGCTGGCGCGCAGCAAGCAGGTGCTGCGCCAGCTGACCGAGCAGTGGTCGGTGCTGGAGACGCTGACCCCGTCCGAATACATGGGCTTCCGCGACGTGCTCGGCCCGGCGTCGGGCTTCCAGTCGCTGCAATACCGCACCATCGAGTTCCTGCTCGGCAACAAGAACGAACAGATGCTGCGCGTGTTCGGCCACGACCCTCACGGCCAGGCGACATTGCAGGCGGTGTTGGAAGCGCCCAGCCTGTACGAGGAATTCCTGCGCTACCTGACCCGCTTCGGGCATGCGATTCCCGAGCAGTACCGGGCGCGCGACTGGCGCCAGCCGCATGTCAGCGATCCGCTGCTGCGGCCGGTGTTCGAGCGCATCTACGAGAACACCGACCGCTACTGGCGCGAATATGCGCTGTGCGAGGACCTGGTGGACCTGGAGACCCAGTTTCAGCTGTGGCGCTTCCGCCACATGCGCACGGTGATGCGGGTGATCGGCTTCAAGCGCGGCACCGGCGGCTCCAGCGGCGTGGGCTTCCTGCAGCAGGCGCTGGCGCTGACCTTCTTCCCGGAATTGTTCGAGGTGCGCACCTCGGTGGGGCTGCCGGACGGGCGCGATGCGGCGCTGCCGGGAGCGGCCGCCGGCAGTGCGGAATTCGGAGCCTGAGCGTGCACGCCGGCCCAGGCACGCGCGTGGCCGGGCGGCATGACCCGCCGCAGGCCGAGGGGGCGCTTGCGAATCCCCAATCCCCAATCTCGAATCCCGGCCATTTGACGCCAGCGCCAACTGTCGGTGATGCTCGCCCGTTCCCCGGCCCGGCCGGGAATCGCCCCAGCCCATACTGAATACGCAAGGGAACACCGCATGAGCGTTGACGACGTCGCGTCGCACCCCCCAGCCTCACCGCCGCAGCCGCCAGCGCAACCGCCCGAATTCAAGACCCTGCTGGGCCATCCGCGGCCATTGTGGATGCTGTTCATGACCGAATTCTGGGAGCGCTTCGCGTTCTACGGGATTCGCTGGGCGCTGACCCTGTACATCGTGGCCGAGTTCTTCCAGGGCTCCGGCGCGGGCGAGGCCCCGGCCAACCGGCTGTACGGCGCCTACCTGGCGCTGGTCTACGCCTCGGCGCTGTTCGGCGGCTTCGTCGCCGACCGGCTGATCGGTTACCAGCGCTCGCTGCTGATCGGCGCGGTGGTCATGTCGGTGGGCCTGTTCCTGATCGCGGTGCCGAACGAAGAGGTGTTCAAGATCGGCCTGGCCACGATCATCGCCGGCAACGGCCTGTTCAAGCCGAACGTGTCGACCATGGTCGGCAAGCTGTATCCGCTCAACGATCCGCGCCGCGATTCGGGCTTCACCATCTTCTACATGGGCATCAACGCCGGCGGCTTCTTCGCGCCGATCCTGACCGGCCTGCTGGCCGACAAGCTGTTCGGCACCGAAGCGATGCCGGCCTACAAGTACGTGTTCATCGCCTCCGGCATCGGCATGCTGATCAGCCTGGTGTGGTTCTGGATCGGCCGCCGCCAGCTCGGCGCGGTCGGCCGGCCGCCGGCCGGCGGCGAGGGCATGGGACGCACGATCGGGGTGCTGCTGGCGACGCTGGTGGTGATCCCGGTGGCCTACGGCCTGCTGCTGATCGATGCCGGCATCCTCGGCTGGATCCTCACCGCGCTGTTCGTGGCGCTGTGCGCGATGATCCTGGTCGAAGGCATCCGCGAGGGCCGCGTGCCGCGCGACCGTTCGATCGCGATGCTGATCGTGTTCGTGTTCAACGTGATGTTCTTCATGTTCTTCGAGCAGGCCGGCAGTTCGTTCAACTTCCTCGCGCAGAACATCGTCGAGCGCGACCTGGGCGGCTGGATGTTCCCGGTCGGCTGGTTCCAGTCGGTCAACACGCTGGCGATCCTGGTGCTGGGCCCGGTGTTCGTGTGGCTGTGGGTGGCGCTGAAGTCGTCCAACCCGTCGATCCCGCGCAAGTTCGGCCTGGGCCTGATCTTCAACGGCCTGGCCTTCGCGCTGCTGATGTTCGCCTTGTCCTCGCTGGTCGACGGTTCCGGCAAGATCCCGTTCTGGACCCTGTTCATGGTCTACGTGATCCAGACCGTGGGCGAGCTGTGCCTGTCGCCGATCGGCCTGTCGATGACCACCAAGCTGGCGCCGACCAAGGTGGTGGGCTTCGCGATGGGCGGCTGGTTCCTGTCCACCGCGATCGGCAACAACCTGTCCGGCATCTTCGCCGCAGGCGTCAGCGGCGAGACCGGCATGACCGTGGACTCGGCGCTGAAGGGCTACACTTTCGGCTTCTGGGCCCTGCTCGGCTCGGGTGTGTTGTTGTTCCTGATTGCACCGTTGATCAACAAGTTGATGCACGGTGTCAAATGACGTGAGGTAGATCGCAATGTCGAACAAGACGATCAAGACGATAGGCAGCGCGGCGGCGCTGATGCTGGCCCTGAGCGGCTGCAACAAGGCGCCTGCGCCGGAACCGGAACAGGCGCCGGCCAAGCCGCTGGACACCTCGGTGCAGAAGCCGCCGGTGGCCGATCCGAACCAGCCGGTGGCCTCGGGCAACACGCCCGCCGCTGCCGACGTGGCCGCCGCGGCGGCGTTGGGCGCGCAGTTCGATCCGAACCGCGATCCGGCCAACGACCTGGAAACGGCCGAAGTGGAAGCCAAGCGCGGCGGCAAGCGCATCCTGCTCGACGTGGGCGGCGAGTGGTGCTCGTGGTGTCACATCCTCGACGAGTTCATCGAGGGCGACGCCGAGGTGCGCAGTTTCCGCGACGCCAACTACGTGTGGGTCAAGGTCAACTACAGCGACGACAACAAGAACGAGGCGTTCCTGGCCCAGTACCCGAAGATCGAGGCCTATCCGCACCTGCTGGTGCTCGATGCCGACGGCAAGCTGCTGCACTCGCAGTTCACCGGCGAACTGGAAAAGGGCAAGGGCTACGACCGCAAGAAGTTCTTCGACTTCCTCAAGCAGTGGGCGCCGCCGAAGACCTGAGCGCAGCGGCAGCCTGCTGAAAGTCGCTCGAATCCTGTAGGAGCGGCTTCAGCCGCGACAGGCATTGTCGGTAATGCCTGTCGCGGCTGAAGCCGCTCCTACAGGGACATGGCCTTGCGGCGCGCATGGTTAGTTCCGGCAGCGCCGCATCGCCGCCACGCCCGCTGCGAACGGGCGCTGCCCCTCACTTGCCGGTCATGCTCGGCAGCCCCTCGGCCGCCAGCCGGTCGATCAGCCGGTTCAGCACCCGCTGCTCTTCCTCGCTGAACGGCGCCAGCAGGCGGCGCTCGCATTCCAGCACCATCGGCGCGATCACTTGGTAGACCTCCACCCCCGCCTCGGACAGGTGCAGCACCGAGCGGCGGCGATCGTCGCCATGGGTCTCGCGCTGGATGAAGCCGCGTTCCAGCAAGCGTGCCACCGCGCGGCTCACCGCCACCTTGTCCATCGCGGTGCGCTCGGATACCTCGCCGGCCGACAGCCCCGGGTACAGCGCCAGCACCGCCATCACCCGCCATTCGGTCACCGCCATGCCGTAGCGCTCGCCGTAGACGCGGGCGATATTGCTGCTGATCCGGTTGGACAGCACGCTGATGCGGTAAGGCAGGAACTGCTCCAGGTCGAGCGAAGGCTGCTCGGGAGCGGGCGGGGCGGCGGAAGCGATCGACGTCATGCTGCATTGCACCTTGCTGGTGGTTTCATTTGTAACTATAACGGAGGAGACTACTGTCCATTCTCGCGAGTCTGGCGTCCGTCCGCATCCGAAATTTCGGTCGGCCGCTGCCCGCGTCCTCCAGGAGACGAGCCATGAGTGCACAACCGCAGTATCCGTCCCAGCCGGCCAACCTGGGCATGCAGGTCACCACCTTCGAGAACCCGATGGGCATCGACGGCTTCGAATTCGTCGAGTTTGCCGCGCCGGCCGGGCAGGGCGAGCAGTTGCACGCCTACTTCCGCAGCATGGGCTTCAGCGCGGTGCTGCGCCATCGCAGCCGCGCGATCACCGTGTACCGGCAGGGCGGGGTCAACTTCCTGGTCAACGAGGACCCGGATTCGTTCGCCGCCGATTTCGCCGCCGCGCATGGTCCCTGCGCCTGCGGCTTCGCGATCCGCTTCCGGCATCCGGCCGACGAGGTGTTCGCCAAGGTGCTGGAGAACGGCGGCGAAGCCATCGCCGACAAGGCCGACACCCGCGCGGTGCCGGCGCCGGTGGTCAAGGGCATTGGCGACTGCATGCTGTACCTGGTCGACCGCTATGGCGAAAAGGGTTCGGTCTACGCCGAGTTCGAGCCGGTGCCGGGCGCCGAGCCGCATCCGGCCGGCTTCGGCCTGACCTTCATCGACCACCTGACCCACAACCTGTACTTCGGCAACATGCAGCGCTGGTCGGACTACTACGAGCGCCTGTTCAATTTCCGCGAGATCCGCTACTTCGACATCAAGGGCGCCAAGACCGGGCTGACCTCCAAGGCGATGACCGCGCCGGACGGCGTGGTGCGGATCCCGCTCAACGAATCGTCCGATCCGAAGAGCCAGATCAACGAATACCTCGACGCCTACCACGGCGAAGGCATCCAGCACATCGCCTGCTTCACCGACGACATCTACGAAACCGTGGAGCGGATGCGCTCGGCCGGCGTGGAGTTCCTGGATACCCCGGACGCGTACTTCGAAGTGATCGACCAGCGCATCCCCGACCACGGCGAAGACGTGGCGCGGCTGGCCAGGAACAAGATCCTGATCGACGCCGACCCGGAGACCAAGCAGCGCAAGCTGCTGCAGATCTTCACCCAGAACTGCATCGGCCCGATCTTCTTCGAGATCATCCAGCGCAAGGGCAACGAAGGCTTCGGCGAAGGCAACTTCCAGGCGCTGTTCGAGAGCATCGAACGCGACCAGATGAAGCGCGGCGTGCTCTGACGCGATACCGCGGCGAATGCCGATAAGCGCTTGAGCCCCTCTCCCATCGGGAGAGGGGTTGGGGTGAGGGTACGGTGGCTCAATGAGAGTCAAACCGCCGCTCCCTACTTCAACGCTGGAAAATGCACGCTTGCTGCGTCGGGCCATGACCGACGCCGAACACAAACTATGGAGTTATCTCAGAGGCGGGCAGTTGCAAGGCCTCAAGTTCCGGCGCCAATATCCCATTCCTCCCTATGTCGCTGATTTTTGCTGTTTGGCATCCAAGCTGATCGTCGAACTCGATGGTTCGCAACACAGCGAACCACGCGATGCAGAAAGAACGCGCTGGCTTGAGTCGCAAGGCTGGCGAATCGTCCGCTTCTGGAACAACGATGTGCTGCTGTCGACGGACGCTGTGATCCAGGCAATTTGCCACGTTACGGCGGCGCCGTACCCTCACCCCAACCCCTCTCCCGATGGGAGAGGGGCTTCAGAGCAAGAGCCCACGCAATGAACATCTCGCAGAAAGGGTACATGTCCGGCTTCGGCAACGAATTCGCCACCGAAGCCGTACCGGGCGCGCTGCCGGTCGGGCAGAACTCGCCGCAGCGCGTGGCCCATGGCCTGTACGCCGAGCAGCTGTCGGGCACCGCGTTCACCGCGCCGCGCGGCGCCAACCGGCGCAGCTGGCTGTACCGGATCCGTCCGGCGGCGCTGCACGGCGGCTTCGCCGCGTACACCCAGGCCGGCGACTTCCACAACGACTTCAATGCCGGGCCGGTGTCGCCGGACCAACTGCGCTGGAGTCCGCTGCCGCTGCCGCAGGCCCCAGTGGATTTCGTCGATGGCCTGTACACGATGGCCGGCAACGGCTCGGCCGAGGCGCAGCACGGCGTGGCGGTGCATCTGTACGCGGCCAACGCCTCGATGCAGGGGCGTTTCTTCTACGACGCCGACGCCGAGCTGCTGATCGTGCCGCAGCTGGGCCGGCTGCGGCTGTGCACGGAACTGGGCACGCTGGAGCTGGAACCGCAGGAGATCGCGGTGATCCCGCGCGGCGTGCGCTTCCGCGTCGCGCTGCTCGACGAAGAGGCGCGCGGCTACGTGTGCGAGAACTTCGGCGCGCTGCTGCGCTTGCCAGACCTGGGGCCGATCGGCGCCAACGGCCTGGCCAATCCGCGCGATTTCCTGACCCCGGTGGCCGCCTACGAAGAAGACGAAGGCGACTTCGCGCTGATCGCCAAGTTCCAGGGCCATCTGTGGCAGGCGCCGATCGCGCATTCGCCGCTGGACGTGGTCGCTTGGCACGGCAACTACGCGCCGTACAAGTACGATCTGCGCCGCTTCAACACGATCGGCTCGATCAGCTTCGATCATCCCGACCCGAGCATCTTCACCGTGCTCACCGCGCCCAGCGACACGCCGGGCACCGCCAACCTGGACTTCGCGATCTTCCCGCCGCGTTGGCTGGTGGCGCAGCACACATTCCGGCCGCCGTGGTTCCACCGCAACGTGGCCAGCGAATTCATGGGCCTGGTGCACGGCGTCTACGACGCCAAGGCCGAAGGCTTCGCGCCCGGCGGCGCCTCGCTGCACAACTGCATGAGCGGGCATGGTCCGGACGCGGCGACCTTCGACAAGGCCTCGCAGGCGGACCTGTCGCGGCCGGACGTGATCGCCGACACCATGGCCTTCATGTTCGAGACGCGCGCGGTGCTGCGCCCGACCGCGCAGGCGCTGGCCGCCGCGCATCGCCAGCGCGATTACCAGCAGTGCTGGCAGGGGCTGCGGCGCAACTTCCGCGCGCCCTGAGCGCCGCGGCGCGCGGCATCCAGCCCGCGCCGCCCAGGCGCGGCACCTACGGCAATGGGCTCAGGCCGCTTCCAACGAGGCGTGCAGCGGCGTCGGCAGCACTTCCAGCAGGCGCTCGCGGATGCGCTGCGCATAGCGCTCGGAGGTCATCTCCGGCATCGCGCGCAGCGCGTCGGCGATCGCCTGCAGCGTGGCGACATC
Organism: Xanthomonas sp. SI; assembly: GCF_014236855.1. Classification (NCBI taxonomy): domain Bacteria; kingdom Pseudomonadati; phylum Pseudomonadota; class Gammaproteobacteria; order Lysobacterales; family Lysobacteraceae; genus Xanthomonas; species Xanthomonas sp. SI. The sequence continues at coordinate 4,675,505 of NZ_CP051261.1, read as the reverse complement.
CTCGCGCGCCTCGCGCAACCGCTGCTGCAGCGGACGCGAGGCGGGGTGGCGCTGCAGTTGCAGCAGATCCAGCAGGTACATGCGCGCGTTGAGCAGCGCGCGGCGCGGATCCACCGGCGCCGCGACGGCTGGCGCTGGCGGTGCTGCAGCCGGCGGCGGGGCGGCGACGCGGCCGTCGTCCAGATAGCCCTGCTGCAACAGCGCCTGCACGATCGCCGCGGCATTGCTGCCGCCCAGCGCGGCCAGTTCCTCGACGCTGCGTTGGCCGTCGGCCAGGATCAGGACACGGCGCTGGCGCATGTCCAGCGGCGCGGCGTGGGATTGCAGTGCCGCGAGGGCGAGGGCAGTCTTGCGCGGGTGCATGGCAGTGGTGCCGGAAGGGAAGAAGCTTGGCGGTCGGCGGTGAAATACTGATGACAGGCGGTGCGCGTCGGCTGTTGTGGGAGGCGCGTAAGTGCGGCGCGACGCGATATGGCTCTGACGCAGCAACTGCCACTACGAGCGATGGCGATGAGATGACGGGCCTGCATCGCGATTCCGCAACGCCAGGCAGTGCATACGCACGGCGCGCACGCTAGCCTATGCGCTGCTCTTGCGAGGAACTGCGATGAAGCCGACCCTGCCCGCCGCTGCATTGCTGCTGTTCGCGCTGAGCGCCTGCGACAAGGCGCCGCCGCCGCAACCGACTTCGACCGCTGCCGCCGGCACGGCGGACGACGGCGCCTTGCCGCCGCCGACGCTGGATCAGCCCGACACCGACGTGCCGCCGGCCCAGGCCCCCGCGGCGGCGATGCCGCCGGAGATGGCGCCGGCCGAGCGCCAGCTGGCTCGCGACGACGGCTACGGCGACCTGCGCCTGGGCATGAGCGCGGCGCAGGCGCGCGCGGCCTGGGGCGGCGAACTCGACGGGCAGTCCGGCGAAGCGGGTGACTGCTACGTCCTCAGGCCGCGCTGGGCCAAGGGCGGCAACGACTTCGGCCTGATGTTCGAGGCCGACAAGCTGGTCCGCTACGACGTGCGCACCGCCAAGGAAACCGCGCCGGGCGGCGGCAATGTCGGCATGGACCTGGCGCAATTGCGCACGCTGTACGCCGGACGCGTGGAAGAGCAGCCGCACAAGTACATCGAAGGCGGCAAGGTCCTGCGTATCCGCAGCGGTGCAGACCACCCCGGCGTATTGGTGTTCGAGACCGACGCCGCGGGCAAGGCCACCTCTTGGCGCGTCGGCCTGCCGCCGCAGGTGGACTACGTGGAAGGCTGCGGCTAGCGCAGGCGTCAAGCCGATTGTCAGCGCGCAGGGCAGTTACGTACTGGGCATGCCCGCTGCATAAAGATCAACTCGTGCAGGTCGCTGCAGGGAATGCCATGTACCTATTGGACATCAGCGAGAGCTACTCGGAAATTTTCTGGTTCAAATACGACCAGAAGCTCTCGCCCGACCACCTGCTGTTCATCAGTGGCGAAACGCAATCGACGATTGCCGCCACCCCGACCTTCAGAAACAACAAGAAAGTAAGCAGGTCACGCTTGCTGGTGTTCGATCTCCTCCAAAGCGACACGCTCGAATTCGTCAGCCAGGCAATGGCTGAGGTGTTGCGCCAATATCCTGATGACGTCCAATTGTTTCCAGCCGACGTCTACCTCAAAGAGGAAAGGCTGGAGGGCTTCTACGTCTTCAATGTGATCCAGACATTGCCCTGCATCGACCTCGAACACTCCCAGCATGCCCCCATGTTCGGCTTTATGCCTGATGGGCCACTGAGATTCTCAACGCTTCAGAGCCTGCCGCCTGCGGCTTTGGCTGGTCACCACCTCGTCCGGGCCAAGGAAAGCTCGCAGCGCATTTTCGTTTCCCAGCAGCTAAAGCAGCAATGCGAGGCGTCCGGGCTTGGAGGCTTGCGATTTTTGGACTGCTCCAACGGTATTCGGGTGTGAGACAAGTGGGGCGAATTCGTTGATAAAAGGGCCTCGTCGTCCTTTTTGTTTCCTTCAGGAACTCGGCCGCGATCTTCACCGGCTCGCCGATCCGCAGGCTTTTGCGGGTGCAGCGGTGGCGGTCGCGATCCACGCCGCCGGCACCCGGTTCCGCTGACGAAACCCGCCTGGCCAGCCAGCCGTTTCCCGCCCGGTCGCCACGATGACAGCTACATCATCCGCGCTGCGCATAGAATCGCGCATCGTAATGGCGAGGGGATGGGCGATGGCGAGCGCGATCGGCTTGGTGCTGGTGGGACTGCTGCTGCTGGCCTTGGGCGGCGACTCGATCGTCAAGGCAGCCTCGGGCCTGGCGCAGCGCTGCGGCGCCTCGCCGTTCGTCGCCGGCCTGCTGCTGGTGGCGTTCGGGACCTCGCTGCCGGAACTGGCGGTCAATGCGCGCGCTTACATGGTCGGCGCGCAGGACCTGGCGCTGGGCAATGCGGTCGGCAGCAACATCGCCAACCTCGGCCTGACCCTGGCCCTGGCCGCGCTGGCGGCACCGCTGCTGGTGCGCACGCGGATGCTGGCGCCGTTGCTGCTGGTGCTGGCGGTGGCGACGCTGGCGCTGATCGGCTTCGGCCTGGACGGGGCGATCTCGCGCCTGGAAGGCGTGCTGCTGTTGCTGGGCTTCGTCGGCGTGGTGGTGTTCCTGCTGCGTCGCGCGCGCAGCGAGGAGGCAGGGCGCCAGCTCGGCCTGTCCGGCTACGCAGTCACCCGCACCGCGCTCGGCCTGAACCTGCTGCGTCTGCTGATCGCGATCGCGCTGCTGTATTTCGGCGCCAAGCTCGTGGTCGATGCAGCGCCGCGGCTCGGCGCCGCCTGGGGCCTGTCGCCGCTGCTGGTGGGCCTGTTGCCGGTGGCGATCGGCACCGCGCTGCCGGAAGCCGCCGCGGCGATCGCCGCCGCGCGCCGCGGGCAGGGCGACATGGTGGTCGGGCATGTGCTCGGCTCCAGCCTGTTCAACCTGCTGGTGGTGATCGGCGGCATGGCGGCGTTGCGCCCACTGCCGTTGCCGGCCTCGTTCGTGCGCCTGGAGCTGCCGGCAGCGGTGGCGCTGAGCGTGGTGCTGTATCCGATGTTGCGCGGCGACATGCGCATCAGCCGCGGCGAAGGCGCGGTGCTGCTGGTCGCGTTTCTGGCGTGGGTCGGGTTGGAAGTGGCGCTGGTGGGGTGAGGCTGGAGCCCGCCATGCAGACGCTGCCACCTGTAGGAGCGGCTTCAGCCGCGACCGGGCGTTATCGGCAAGGCCCGGTCGCGGCTGAAGCCGCTCCTACAGGACTGCGCCCTGGTCGTCCTGCTGCGCCGGCGGCGGCAGCCCTTCCTGGCCGGCATGATCGCGGCTGTCGGGTACCTGCGGCCGCTGTTCCATCATCAGCGACAGCGCCGCCTTGGCCATCATGTGCGCGCTGATCGGCGCGGTGATGAACAGGAACGCGGTGATCAGCAGTTCGCGCGGTTGCGGGTCCTGGCCCAGGAACAGGTGGTAGCCGACCGAGGCCAGCAGCACGCAGCCCACGCCCAGCGTGCTGGCCTTGGTCGGCGCGTGCAGGCGCTTGAAGAAGTCCGACAGCTTCACCAGGCCCAGCGCGCCGAGCAGGATGAAGAAGCAGCCGACGATCAGCAGCAGCGACAGTCCCACTTGCAGCAGCCCGATCATTCGACGATGTCCCGGCGCAGCACGTACTTGCTCAGCACCACGGTGCTGCCGAAGCCGAGCATGGCGATGACCAGTGCCGCTTCGAAGTACACGGGCGAATCCAGGTACATGCCGAACAGCATCAGCTCGGCGATCGCGGTCACCGACAGCGTATCCAGCGCCAGGATGCGGTCGGGCACGGTCGGTCCGCGCAGCAGCCGCCACAGCGCCAGCAGCATCGCCAATGCCACCACGTGCATGCATACGGCGATGGTGCCCTCGATGAACATGTGGCCGGTCATGGGAAGATCTCCATCAGGGGCGCTTCGTAGCGCGTCTTGATCTGCCGGATCACGGTCTCGGCATCGTCCAGGTGCAGCACGTGCACCAGCAGGTATTTGCGGTCGTCCGACAGCGCCGCCGACACCGTGCCCGGGGTCAGGGTGATCATGCTGGTCAGCGCGGCGATGCCGTGGATATTGGCGATGTCCAGCGGCACCCAGATGAAGCCGGGGTGGATCCTCGATTCCGGACCCAGCACCTGCAGCGCCACCACCACGTTGGAGCGCACGATGTCCCAGGCGACCACGCACAGCATCTTCGGTACCGGACGCAGCGAGCCGATGCGCGCGAACTCGCGGTCCAGGCGCGCGGCGAACAGCGGCACCGCCACGCCCAGCATTGCGCCCAACAGCAGCTGGCCCAGGCCGAAGCTGTCGCTCATCAACAGCCAGAACACGGTGACGGTGACGCTCAGCGGCCAGGACGGAAACAGGCGGCGCAACCAGGGACGGCGCATGTCAGGGCTCCCGCAGCGCTGGCGCGACGGCGCGCAGCTGGGTGGCGTAATCGGCCGGACGCAGCAACTGCGCGGCGGCGGCCTCGGTATAGCGCAGCATCGGCCCGGCGGCGATGGTCATCGCCACGCCGTAGCCGAGCAGCAGCAGCGTCGCCGCGGTTTCCAGCGGTCGTGCGCGTGCCTTGCGCGGCTGTGGCGGCGGCGATTGTTCGATGCCGTCGTCGTCTATGTGCTGGTCGCCCGGCACGCGCCAGAACAGGCGTACGCCGGCGCGGGTCAGGCCCATGATCACCATCAGGCTGCTGAGCAGCACCGCGGCCCACACCGGGCCGGCGTTGGCCGCGGGCGTGGCACTGAGGATCGCGACCTTGGCCAGGAACCCGGACAGCGGCGGCAACCCCGCCACCGACACCGCGGCGATCAGGAACAGCACGCCGGGCACTGTCTTGCCCGGCAGCGGCGCGATCACTTCCTTGCGGTCGCTGGCGTCGCCGCGGCGGCGCCGGATCAGGTCTGCAATCAGGAACAGCGCCGCGGCGACGAAGCTGCTGTGCGCCAGGTAGTACAGGCCAGCCCCGAGCGTGCCCGGCGCGTCCAGCGCGAAGGCGATGAACAGCGTCGCCGCCGACACGATCACCAGGTAGCCAACCAGCACCCGCAGGCGCACCGCGGCCAGCACTCCGAGCGCGGCCAGCAGCAGCGTGCCGATGCCCAGCCACAGCAGCCATGCGCGGCCGTAGCCGTCCAATGCCTGCGCCTGGTTGCCGAGGATCAGCGTGCTCACCCGCAGCACCGCGTACAGCCCGACCTTGGTCATGATCACGAACAGCGCCGCCACCGGCGCCGGCGCGCGCGCATAGGTTTCCGGCAGCCACAGGTACAGCGGCAGCAGCGCGGCCTTGGCGCAGAACACCAGCAGCAACAGGCCAAAGGTGGCCTTGATCAGGCGCAGGTTCTCCGGCGGCGCCTGCGCGATGCGCTGCGACAGCTCGGCCATGTTCAACGAGCCGAGCAGCGCGTACAGCAGACCCAGGGCGATCAGGAACAACGTGGAGGAGGTGACGTTGAACACCACGTAGTGGAAGCCCACGCGCAGGCGCAGGCCGCGCCCGCCGCTGAGCAGCAGGCCGTAGGAGGCGATCAGCATCACCTCGAAGAACACGAACAGGTTGAACACGTCGCCGGTCAGGAACGCGCCGTTGAGCCCGACCAGCTGGAACTGGAACAGCGCATGGAAGTGCGGCGCGCGCCGGTCCCAGCCGGCGCAGGCGTGCAGCAGGCAGGCCGCGGCGAGCAGGGTGGTGGTCAACAGCATCCACGCCGACAGGCGGTCGGCCATCAGCGCGATGCCCAGCCGCGACGGCCAGTCGCCGAGCAGGTAGACCTGCACTTGGCCGTCGCCGGCGCGCACGAACAGCGCGATCACCGCCGCGGCCAGCGCCGCCATCGCGGTCCAGGCCACCGCGCGGCGCACGTGGCGCCCGTAGCGGCGGTGCTCCACAAACAGCGACAGGGCCGCACCGAGCAGCGGGATCAGGATCGGCAGGATCACCAGATGGTTCATAGCGCGCTGTCGCCGTCGTGATCGACGCGCGCATCGACGTGGTCGCTACGGTTGTCGCCGCGGCTGCGCATCGCCAGCACGATGCTGACCGCGGTCATCGCGAAGGCGATCACGATCGCGGTCAGCACCAGCGCCTGCGGCAGCGGGTCGGTGTAGTCGGCCAGGGTCGGCGCGACGCCCTCGCGCAGTACCGGCGCCTTGCCCTGCACCAGCCGTCCGCCGGCGAAGATCAGCAGGTTGGTGGCGTAGGACAGCACGGTCATGCCCAGGATCACGTCGAAGCTGCGCGCGCGCAGCAGCAGGTACACGCCGACCGCGGTCAGCACGCCGATCGCGCTCGCCAATGCCAGTTCCATCAGCGCATCTCCCCGGTGCGGGCCGAACGTTGTGCCGGATCGATCTCGCCGCGCTGCGACTCGCGCGTGCGCGAGGGCTTGATCGTGCCCATCATCGACAAGGTCAGCATGGTGCCGCCGAACACGACCAGGTACACGCCGGTATCGAAGCCCAGTGCGCTGGCCAGCGGGATGTCGCCGATCAGCGGGACGTAGAGGTCGTAGTGGCCGCTGGTCAGGAACGGCACCCCGAACAGCATCGAAGCCATGCCGCTGAGCGCGGCCAGCAACAGGCCCAGACCGATGCAGCGGATGTAGTCGAAGCCGAAGCGCGATTCCACCGAGGCCGCGCCCTGGATCACGTACTGGATCAGCAGCGGCACCGCCAGCACCAGGCCGGCGATGAAGCCGCCGCCGGGCGCGTTGTGCCCGCGCAGGAACAGGAAGATCGACACGGTGAGGGTCAGCGGGAACATCAGCTGCGCCAGGTCGGCCGGCACCGGCAGCTTGATCGGCGGCCCCGGCATCACTTTCTCAGGCGCCATCCGCGCGCGCCGCAGCAGCGCATGCACCACCAGCGCGGCGATGCCGAACACGGTGATCTCGCCGAAGGTATCGAAGCCGCGGAAATCGACCAGGATCACGTTGACCACGTTGCGCCCATAGGCCTGCGGCAGCGCGCGCTGCAACAGCTCGCCGGCCATCGTCGCCGCCGGGCGGGTCATCACCGAATACGCCAGCAAGGCCATGCCGGTGCCGGCGGCGATCGCCAGCGCCGCATCGCGCAGCTTGCGCCAGCGCTGCGGCTCCACCGGCGAGGCCTTGGGCAGGTAGTTCATCGCCAGCAGCATCAGCACCAGGGTGACCATCTCCACCAGCAACTGGGTCAGCGCCAGGTCCGGCGCCGACAGGAACACGAACACCAGGCTCACGCCCAGGCCGCTGCCGCCGATCACCAGCACCGCCAGCAGGCGCTGCCGGTACAAAAACAGCGTCGCCAGCGCGCAGCTGACGATCAGCAGCCACAGCGCCCAGCCCAGCAGCGGCATCGGTTGCGGCGCCGGCCACTGGCTCCATAGCGGCGGTGCGGCGACGAACGGCGCCGCCGCGACCACCACCGCGCTCAGCAGCAGCCAGCGCAGGCTGCGCTGCAGGCTGCCGTTGGTCAGCAGGCGGGTGAAGCGCGCGGCGATGCCGAACAGCGCGTCCACCTGCCAGTGGAACACGCGCTTGCCCAGCGAGCGGCGCACCTCGGTGTACAGCGCGGTCAGCCGGCGCAGGCCGAAATACAGCGCCACGCCGCCGACCACGCCGGCGAGGCTCATCGCCAGCGGCGCGTTCCAGCCATGCCATACCGCCAGGCTGTAGTCGGGCAGCGCCTCGCCGAGGATGGAGCGCGCGGCGGTGCGCAGCACAGGCGCCACGGTCAGCGCCGGTACCACGCCGACCGCCACGCACAGCAGCACCAGGATGTCCACCGGGATTCTCATCCAGCGCGGCGGCTCGTGCGGCATCGCCTGCAGTTGCCGTGGGCCGCTGCCGAAAAACGTCTCGTAGACGAAGCGCAGGCTGTAGGCGACGCCGAACACGCCGGCCAGCAGCGCCGCGGTGGCGGTGAACACGCGCATCGCCGCCGGCCCGCCGGCGTCCAGCGCCTGCGCGAAGAACATCTCTTTCGACAGGAAACCGTTGAGCAGCGGGATGCCGGCCATCGACAGCGAGGCGATGATCGCCAGTGCGCTGGTGAACGGCATCCAGCGGCGCAGGTTGCCGAGCCGGCGCATATCGCGGGTATGCGTCTCGTGGTCGATGATGCCGGCGGCCATGAACAGCGAGGCCTTGAACACCGCGTGGTTGAGGATGTGGAACACCCCGGCCACCACCGCCATCGGCGTGGACAGCCCGAACAGCATGGTGATCAGGCCCAGGTGCGAGATCGTCGAATACGCCAGCAGGCCTTTCAGGTCGTGCTGGAAGATCGCCAGCCAGGCGCCGGCCAGCAGGGTGATCGCGCCGATGCCGCTGACCGTGTAGAAGAACAGGTCGCTGCCGGCCAGCGCCGGATGCAGCCGCGCCAGCAGGAACACGCCGGCCTTGACCATCGTTGCCGAGTGCAGATACGCCGACACCGGCGTCGGCGCCGCCATCGCATGCGGCAGCCAGAAATGGAACGGGAACTGCGCGCTCTTGGTGAAGATGCCGAGCAGGATCAGCCCCAGCGCCCACGGATACAGCGCGCTGGCGCGGATCGCATCGCCGGCGGCGAGCACCGCATCGAGCTGGTAACTGCCGACGATGCGCCCGAGCAGCAGCACGCCGCCGAGCAGCGCCAGGCCGCCGCCGCCGGTGATCACCAGCGCCATGCGCGCGCCGTCGCGCGCATCCTTGCGGTGCGACCAGAACCCGATCAGCAGGAACGAGCTGATGCTGGTCAGTTCCCAGAACACCATCAGCAACAGCAGATTGCCGGCGATCACCATGCCCAGCATCGCGCCCATGAACAGCAGCAGGTAGCCGTAGAAGCGCGCCGCGTTCTCGCGCGCGCTGAGGTAGTAGTGGGCGTACATCACCACCAGCGCGCCGATCGCCAGCACCAGCCCGGCGAACATCCACGCCAGCCCGTCCAGGCGCAGCGAGAACTGCAGGCCGATCTGCGGCAGCCAGGCGTGGTCGGCGCGCACGATGCCGCCGCCGAGCACGGTCGGGGTCAGCGTGCCGAGCACGATCAGCCCGGCCAACGGCGCCGCCGCGGCGACCCAGGCCAGCGTGGCGCGCGAACGGTGGCGCAGGGCAATGACGGCCGCCGCCATCAGGAACGGCAAGGCCAGCAGGATGTCCAGAACGGGGATCATGCAGGGAATACGAGATTCGCGAGCAGGTGCCCGAGTGTAACAGGCGCTTCCCGGCGCTGGCCTGCGATGGTGGTCGGCGCATGCAAGGTCATCGCTGCACGATAGCGCAGGCCGGGTGAGGCGCTTGCGAGCGCGCGGCGGCCGCGGGATTGGGCGTGGCGGCGTGCGCTCGCTATGCTTGCGCGATGACCGATGCGCCTCCTGTCACCGCTGCCGCCGCCACGACGCCTACGCCCACCGCGGGAGCGCGCGTGGCGCTGCTGTTCGGCGGCAGCGGCCAGATCGGCGAGCGCCTGCTGCACGGTCTGCTCGCCGCCGGCTGGCAGGTGCATGCGTTCTCGCGCACGCCGCAAGCGCCGCGCGACGGCCTGCACTGGCACCCGGGCGAATTGAGCCAGCTGCAGGCGCCGCCGGTGCAGGCCGAGGCGATCTTCAGCTGCGGCCCGCTGGATGCGTTCGCCGACTGGTACCGGCGCACGCCGTTGCGCGCTTCGCGCGTGGTCGCGTTCGGTTCCACCAGCCTGGAGGTCAAGCGCGATTCGCTGGACGCCGCCGAACGCGACGTCGCCCGGCGCCTGCGCGAGGCCGAGGCGGTCCTGTTCGCGGCTGCGGCCGAACGCGGCGCCGCGGTGACCGTGCTGCGCCCGACGCTCGTCTACGGCGCCGGCCGCGACCGCACGCTGAGCGCGATCGCCACGCTGGCGCGGCGCAGCGGCTGGTTCGTGCTGCCGCGCAGCGCGCGCGGCCTGCGCCAGCCGGTGCATGTGCAGGACCTGGCCGATGCGGCGCTGGCGGTGCTGGCGCATCCGGCCACGCATGGCCGCAGCTATGCGCTGGGCGGCGGCGAAGTGCTCAGCTACCGCGAGATGGTGCGGCGGGTGCTGGCCGCGCTGCAGCCGCCGGCGCGGCTGCTGTCGCTGCCGCACGCCCTGTTCGCGCTGGCCCTGCGCATCGCCCATGCCGGCGGCCGTCTGCGCGGCATGAACCGTGCCGCTCTGCAGCGCATGGGCGAGGACCTGGTGTTCGATCTGACGCCGGCGCAGCGCGATTTCGGCTACGCGCCGCGCGCCTTCGCCCCGGATGCGGCGATGCTGGGCGAGCCGCGCTGAGGCGCAGGCGGCAGGCCCGGCGGCAGGTTCAGTAGCGCCAGCCCATGCGCCGATAGAGCTTGGCCAGCACCCAGGCCGGCCCGATCAGCAGGTACACCAAGTCGGTCAGGAAGCTGGGTTTGTGGCCTTCCAGCTTGTGCCCGACGAACTGCGTGATCCAGGCCGCCACGAACACGCCGATGGCCAGCCACAGCAGGCCGTGCAGGCCCAGACGCGCCTCCAGCAGCCGGCACAGGCAACCGCAGAAGAAGAACGCGGCCAGCATGCCGTAGCCCAGCGGCCGCGACAGCCGGTTGTAGAACATCCACGCCGCGAACATGCCCAGTGCCGCCCACAGCCCGCTCTGGAACAAGCTGCCGCCGACCGGGATGCACCACAGCAGCGCCACCACCGACCACAGGATCGCCGGTACCGCCAGCACATGGATGCGCTGGTTGGCGACGTTGCGGTGATCGTCGGAATAGCTGGCGAAATAGCGGTCGATCGGGCGCGCGTAGGCGGTGGTATCCATCGTCCCTCCCAGGAGTCGGGCCAGGATAGCGCCATCGGCGTGGCGATGCGGAGACAGCGGCCGCGCCGGAGCAGGCGCTTGCCTGGGCCGTGTCTGTTGGCCTCCGTCGTGCCATCGTGCGGCGGTCGAGTCGGCACAGCGCAAAAAAAGCCCGTCGTCGGCACAATATCGACCGCGCTGTCACGTCTGCAACAGCATGAGCCCATCGAATCCAGCGCCCGAGACCGACCGCGCCATCGCCGCGACGGTCCTGCACGAGCGCTCCAGGCTCGGCAACTTCATCCGCCGCCGCGTGCTCGACCGCGCCGAGGCCGAGGACATCCTGCAGGACGTGCTCTCCGAGTTCGTGCAGGCCTACCGGCTTCCCGCGCCGATCGAGCAGGCCAGCGCCTGGCTGTTCCAGGTCGCGCGCAACCGCATCATCGACCGCTTCCGCAAGCGCCAGGCGCAGCCGCCGGACAGACATCTCGACGAGGGCGCCGACGTTGCCGACGACGACGACACGCTGCGCCTGGATCTGGCGCTGCCGGCGCCTGGCGGCGGGCCGGACGCCGCCTATGCGCGCACGCGCTTGCTGCTGGCCTTGCAGCAGGCGCTGGACGAATTGCCGGAAAACCAGAGCGAGGTATTCGTGGCCCACGAATTCGAGGGCCGCAGTTTCAAGCAGATGGCCGCCGACAGCGGCGTCGCGATCAACACCTTGTTGGCGCGCAAGCGCTACGCCGTGCTGTACCTGCGCGCGCGCCTGCAAACGGCTTACGACGAACTCGAATTCTGAAGGAGTGAACAAGATGGCATTCAAAGCGAGATATCTGGGCAAGGCGGTGTTCGTGCTGGCGGCGCTGGCCGTCCTCGGCGCGGTGGTCATGCTGCTGTGGAATGCGGTCGTGCCATTGGCAGTGAGTGGCGCGAACCCGATCGACTATCCGCATGCGCTGGGATTATTGGTGCTCAGCCGCATTCTGTTCGGCGGATTCCGCGGGCACGGTGGCTGGCACAGGCACCGCCATTGGGAGAAATGGCAGGCGATGACGCCGGAAGAGCGCGAGCAGTTCAAGCACGCCATGCACCGCCGCCGGCACCGGGGCGAACGCCAGTGAAGCCACTGCACGATGCGATGACGGTGTGCCGGCAGGCGCCGGGTGCGGTGCGGCCGAGCGTCGACTTGGCGCGCTGCGAGGGCAAGGGCGAGTGCGTCGCGGTGTGCCCGGAGCAGGTGTTCGAACTGCGCCGCATCGACGCGCCCGACTATCGCCGCCTGGGCCTGTTGCACCGGTTCAAGCTGCGCGTGCACGGCATGCGCGTGGCCTATGCGCCGAACGCCGACGCCTGCCGTGGCTGTGGCCTGTGCGTGGCCGCCTGCCCGGAGCAGGCGATCACGCTGCGCCGCGGGGTGCCGGCATGAGCGCGGCGGCCGCGGCGTCCCCGCCGGGCTTCAGCGGCTACCAGAAGGCGGTGGCGGGCATGCTGGCGTTCCTGCAGTTCGCCGTCATACTCGACTTCATGCTGATGTCGCCGCTGGGCGCGACGATCATGCCGGCGCTGCGCATCGGCCCGGCCCAGTTCGGGCTGGTGGTCTCCGCGTATGCGTTCAGCGCCGCCATTTCCGGACTGCTGACCGCCGGCTTCGCCGACCGCTTCGACCGCAAGAGGATCCTGCTGTTCTTCTACGCCGGCTTCATCGTCGGCACCGCGTGGTGCGGCCTGGCGCAGAGCTTCCACAGCCTGCTGCTGGCGCGCATCGTCACCGGCCTGTTCGGCGGCGTGATCGGCTCGGTGGTGCTGGCCATCGCCGCCGACCTGTTCCCCGCGCAGCAGCGCGGGCGGGTGATGGGCTTGATCCAGACCGCCTTCGCGGCCAGCCAGGTGCTGGGCATCCCCATCGGCCTGTCCCTGTCCAACCGCTGGGACTGGCATGCGCCGTTCCTGGCGATGGCCGGGCTCGGCCTGCTCGCCGGCCTGGTCGTGGCCTGGCGGCTGCAGCCGGTCACCGAGCACCTGCATGCGCCGCGCGAACACGGCGCATGGCGGCACCTGCTGCACACCTTCGCCGTGCCGCGGCACCTGCCCGCGTTCGCGGCGACCGCGCTGTTGAGCATCGGCGGCTTCATGCTGATGCCGTTCGGCAGCGCCTTCATCGTCGGCAACCTCGGCATCGACCTGCACAGCCTGCCCACCATCTACCTGATCACCGGACTGTGCGCGATCGTGTTCGGCCCGATGATCGGCCGCGCGACCGACAGCTTCGGCATCCTGCGCGTGTTCACCTTCGGCACGCTCGCCTCGATCGTCATGGTGCTGGTCTACACCCACCTGGTGCGGGCGTCGCTGCCGCTGCTGATCGTGGTCAACGTGCTGCTGTTCGCAGCGATCTTCTCGCGCATGATCCCGTTCCAGGCGCTGGCCGCCTCGGTGCCGTCGGTGGCGCAGCGCGGCGCCTTCAACGCCATCGGCGCCTCCGTGCAGCAACTGTCCGGCGGCCTGGCATCGCTGATCGCCGGGCACATCGTCAGCATCGGCGCCGACGGCAGGCTGCAGCACTTCGAGGTCGTCGGCTATGTAGTGGTGGCGGTGTCCCTGGTCGCCTGGTTCCTGCTCCGCGGGCTGCAGCGCGACATGCAGCGCGAGTCGAGCTTGCCGCGAGCCGCCGCAGGCTGAGGCGCCGCGGCAGTCAGGGTGCCGTGCGCTCTGGGCGCTGGCCGGTGTATCGCTGCACGTGGCGCGCCGGCGCAGCGTGATCGTCTGCGGCGCATGCGCCCGGCATCAGCATGCGCCGGCGGCCGCCAGGCCGTGCAGTACGCGAGAATGAAGCAGAGCGCACGGCGTCATGGCGGCCTCTGCGGGATGGACCGCGCCTGCACGGCGAGCGTGCAGGTTGCATGCACCAGAGCGGGCTGCAGGCTGCGCCCGGTAGTGCGCGTACGGGTGCACGTCCGGGAGGGCCTGCAGGAAACGCCAGGCCCCACCGTTCCTGCGCGTCCGCTGGATCGTCAGTCGATCGAAATCCCCGCCAGCCGCTGCAGCGCTTCGGCGTATTTGGCGCGGGTGCGGTCGATCACGTCCTGCGGCAGGCTGGGGCCGGGCGCGGTCTTGCCCCAGTCCAGCGTCTCCAGGTAGTCGCGCACGAACTGCTTGTCGTAGCTCGGCGGGCTGGTGCCCACTTGGTACTCGTCGGCCGGCCAGTAGCGCGAGGAATCCGGGGTCAGTATCTCGTCCATGATGTACAGGCGACCGTCGGCGTCGGTGCCGAATTCGAACTTGGTGTCGGCCAGCAGGATGCCGCATTCGGCGGCGAAGTCGGCGGCGAAGCGGTAGATGCGCAGGGTGGCGTCGCGCACGCGCTCGGCCAGTTCGGCGCCGACGGTCTTGACCATCGCGTCGAAGTCGATGTTCTCGTCGTGGTCGCCGACCGCGGCCTTGGTCGAAGGGGTGAAGATCGGCTCGGCCAGTTTCTCGGCCTGGCGCAGGCCGTCGGGCAGCTCGATGCCGCTGACCTTGCCGGTGCGCTGGTAGTCCTTCCAGCCGCTGCCGATCAGGTAGCCGCGGGCGATCGCTTCCACCGGCACCGGCTTGAGCTTCTTGGTCACCACCGCGCGCCGGGCGTACAGCGCCGCGTCCACGCCGGCGGGCAACACCGCGGCCACGTCGATGCCGGTCAGGTGGTTGGGCATCAGGTGCTCGGTCTTCTTGAACCAGAAGTTGGAAACCTGGCACAGCATCTCGCCCTTGCCGGGAATCGGGTCGGGCAGCACCACGTCGAACGCGGACAGGCGGTCGGTGGCGACCATCAGCAGGTAGTCCCCGGGCGGGGCGTCGGCAGGCAGGCGGTCGCGGGGAATATCGAATACGTCGCGGACCTTGCCCCGGTGACGCAACGGCAGGCCGGGCAGATCGGATTGCAACAGCGTGGTGGACACAGGCACTCCTACGGACTTCGCAATGGCGGCTGTCCCGGGACCCGGCGGGCCCGCGGCTCGACAGCGGGCCGCGTAGTGTACGGCCGGAAAGCCCCGCTGTGCCGTAAAATGCGAGGCCTTGTCCGCCGAGCCCGCCCTCGCCCATGCACTGGTACGGAAAACTGCTCGGCGCCATCGCCGGGGCGCTGCTGTTCCGGCCCAATCCGGTGTTCGGCGCGGTGCTGGGGCTGCTGGTCGGGCACGCCTTCGATGCTGACTGGTTCAAGCTCGGCCAGCGCGACGACCCCTACCGCGAACTGGGCGTGCGCCGCGACGCCACCGACGCCGAGATCGAACTGGCCTACCGCCGGCTGATCTCCCAGTACCACCCCGACAAGGTCGCCGGCGCCAGCCCGGAGCTGCGTGCGCGGGCCGAGAAGAAGGCCAGCCAGCTCAACACCGCCTACGACCGTATCCGCACCCTGCGCAAGCGCTGAGACCTTCGCCATGTCCGATTGCATCATCTCCCCGTCCATCCTTTCCGCCGATTTCGCCCGCCTCGGCGAGGAAGTGGACAACGTCCTCAAGGCCGGCGCCGACTGGATCCATTTCGACGTGATGGACAACCATTACGTGCCGAACCTGACCATCGGCCCGATGGTGTGCCAGGCGCTGCGCAAGCACGGCGTCACCGCGCCGATCGACGTGCACCTGATGGTCGAGCCGGTGGACCGGCTGATCCCGGATTTCGCCGAGGCCGGCGCCAGCCTCATCAGCTTCCACCCCGAGGCCAGCCGCCACGTGCACCGCACGATCCAGCTGATCAAGTCGCACGGCTGCAAGGCCGGGCTGGTGCTCAACCCGGCCACGCCGGTGGACATCCTCGACTGGGTGCTCGACGACCTGGACCTGGTGCTGGTGATGTCGGTCAATCCGGGCTTCGGCGGGCAGGCCTTCATCCCGTCGGCGCTGGACAAGCTGCGCGCGATCCGCGCCAGGATCGACGCCAGCGGCAAGCCGATCCGGCTGGAGATCGACGGCGGGGTCAAGCCCGACAACATCGCCGCGATCGCCGCCGCCGGTGCCGACACCTTCGTCGCCGGCTCGGCCATCTTCAACGCGCCCGACTATGCCGCGGTGATCGCGCAGATGCGGGCTGCGGTGGCGGCGCGCTGAGATGGCCGCGCTGCAGATCCGCCCGGCCACCGCCGACGATGCCGCGCTGATCCTGCGCCTGATCCGCGACCTGGCCCGCTACGAGCGCGCCGAGGACGCGGTGCAGACCGACGAGGCCGGCCTGCGCGCCAGCCTGTTCGGCCCCGGCGCCACCGCGCATGCGCTGATCTGCGAGGCCGACGCGCAGCCGATCGGCTATGCGGTGTACTTCTACAACTACTCGACCTGGCTCGGCCGCAACGGCTTGTACCTGGAAGACCTGTATGTGGCCCCGGAACACCGCGGCAGCGGCGCCGGCAAGGCCTTGCTGCGGCATCTGGCCCGGCAGGCGCTGGCCGAGGGCTGCGGCCGTTTCGAATGGTCGGTGCTGGACTGGAACCAGCCGGCGATCGAGTTCTACCAGGCCGCCGGCGCGCAGGCGCAGGACGAGTGGACCGTATACCGCCTGCAGGGCGAGGCGCTGGCCAGGTTCGCGGCCGGCTGAGCGGCGGCGCAAAAGAAAGAACCGCACTGTCGCCAGTGCGGCCCCTGGGAGAAATCGGAGGCTGATCCTGCCTCCATCCGTCGTCCTTGCTATGGCCTTCCATGTTCCGGGCGATCGGTGACGCAGGTATGACAGCGTGGTCGACATTGCGCTGCTTGCCGGGCGCTGCGTAGGCAACCAATCACGGCCGGTCGGCCAGTGCAGATGGCCGGGCGTGGCGCGTGCCTGATCCGGCGCCCATGGCCCGCGCAGCTGGCACGTTGCGCATTCACGATGTCCGCATCCGCCGCCGGCTAGGCTGCAGGCCTGATCTCGGGAAGGTCCGCATGGCAGCACCGCACTGGCGTCTGATCCTCAATGGCAAGTCGGCGGGCGACGAGCCGCTGCGCGAGGCCGTGTCCGTGCTGCGCGAGCGCGGTATCCAGTTGCAGGTGCGAGTGACCTGGGAGGAGGGCGACGCCGAACGCTACGTGGCCGAAGCGGTGGCCGACGGCGCCGACTGCATCGTCGCCGCCGGCGGCGACGGCACCCTGAGCGAGGTGGCCAGCGCGCTTGCGCACCACGACGCCGATGCCGCGGCGCTGCCGGCGCTGGGCCTGGTGCCGTTGGGCACGGCCAACGATTTCGCCACCGCCGCCGGCATTCCCGACACGCCGCTGGCGGCGCTGGAGCTGGTCGCGCAGGCGCCGGCCGTGGCCATCGACCTGCTGCGCATCGAGGCCGAGCACGGGCCGCACTGGTGCGCCAACGTCGCCAGCGGCGGCTTCGGTACCCAGGTCACGGTGGAAACCGACGAGGGCCTGAAGAAGATGCTCGGCGGCCTGGCCTACCTGATCACCGGGATGGGCAAGCTGGGCCAGATCGATCCGATCCAGGCGCGGTTCGAAGGGCCGGATTTCGCCTGGGAAGGCGAATTCATCGCGCTGGGCCTGGGCAATGGGCGCCAGGCCGGCGGCGGCCAGGCGCTGTGCCCGGACGCCTTGCTCGACGACGGCCTGCTCGACCTGACCATCGTCCCGGAGATGAGCGGCGAAGTCGCCGCCACCCTGGGCACGCTGGTCACCTCCGGCAAGCAGGCCGCGCTGGAGCGGGTCGCGGTGCGCGCACAACTGCCGTGGGTACGCATCGACGCGGCCATGCCGCTGACCTTGAACCTGGACGGCGAACCGGAGACCTCGCGGCACTTCCGCATCGATTGCGTCGCCGGCCGCCTGCGCATGCACCTGCCGGCCGATTCGGCGTTGCTGCGCGGTCGGGCGGGGTAGCGGCGCGGCTATCGCTTGCCGGAGGGAGTACCGCGTCGCGACTGAAGTCGCTCCCAACAATGGGACTTGCGGCGCGCCGGCTGGGTGCACTGTGGGAGGGACTTCAGTCCCGACTGCATCCAGCCCAGGCAGGCCTGGCGCTTTCCAGGCTGCGCAACAGCCCATGCGGCGCAGCGCCGATGGTCCCTTCTGCAACCGTTGCCAGTCGCCGCAGTTGCGGTAAAGTAGCCGCCGTGTCCAGCCTGACGACCCAGCGTTCCTTCACTTCCGCTCGCCGTGCGTGGCGATGGTGGCCTGTAGCCGTCGTCCGCCCCGCCACCGAGTCCCGGAAGGAAAGTCGTCTTGATCACCCGCGAGCTGTTCCAGCGCTACGCCGCTGAAGGCCACACCCGCATCCCCGTCGTCCGCGAAGTGCTGTCCGATCTGGACACGCCGCTGTCGGTCTATCTCAAGCTCGCCGACGCCCCGCATACCTACCTGTTCGAATCGGTCGAGGGCGGCGAACGCTTCGGCCGCTACTCGATCATCGGCCTGCCGGTGCGGCGCGTGTACACCTTCAGCGGGCATACGCTGGAAGTGCGCGATCACGGCGAGCTGATCGAACGCCGCGAGGTCGCCGATCCGTTCGCCGAAGTCGAGGCGCTGCGCTCGGCGCATTCGGTGCCCAAGCTCGACGGCGTGCCCGGCTTCACCGGCGGCCTGGTCGGCTGGTTCGGTTTCGAATGCATCGGCTACATCGAGCCGCGCCTGGCCAGCGGCGACAAGCGCAACGAGCTCGACACGCCCGACATCCTGCTGATGCTGTCCGAAGAGGTCGCGGTCTTCGACAACCTCAAGGGCCGCCTGTACCTGATCGTGCACGCCGATCCGCGCGACGCCGACGCCTGGGAACGGGCGCAGGCGCGGCTGGACGCGCTGACCGCCACGCTGCGCCAGCCCGGCGCCGGCTACCCGGTGCCGCTGGCGCGCGACGTGCTCGACGAAAGCGACTTCGTGTCCGGTTTCACCCGCGACGGCTTCATCGCCGCGGTGGAGAAATCCAAGGAATACATCCGCGCCGGCGACATCTTCCAGGTGGTGCTGAGCCAGCGCCTGAGCGTGCCGTTCAGCGCGCGACCGGTGGACGTGTACCGCGCGCTGCGCGCGCTGAACCCGTCGCCGTACATGTATTTCCTCGACGTCGGCGACACCCAGGTGGTCGGCTCCTCGCCGGAGATCCTGGTGCGGCTGGAAGCGGGCCAGGTCACCGTGCGCCCGATCGCCGGCACCCGCCCGCGCGGCAAGACCGTGGAAGAGGATCTGGCGCTGGAAGCGGAACTGCTGGCCGATCCGAAGGAGCGCGCCGAGCACCTGATGCTGATCGACCTGGGCCGCAACGACGCCGGCCGCGTGTCGCAGGCTGGCACCGTCGCGGTCGGCGAGCGCTTCGTGATCGAGCGCTACAGCCACGTCATGCACATCGTCAGTGAAGTCACCGGCACGCTGCTGCCCGGGCTCAGCTACGCAGACGTGCTGCGCGCCACGTTCCCGGCCGGCACCGTCAGCGGCGCGCCGAAGATCCGCGCGCTGGAAGTGATCCGCGAGCTGGAGCCGATCAAGCGCAACGTCTATGCCGGCAGCATCGGCTACCTCGGCTGGCACGGCGACGCCGATACCGCGATCGCGATCCGCACCGCGGTGATCAAGCACGGCCGCCTGCACGTGCAGGCCGGCGCCGGCATCGTCTACGACTCCGATCCGCAGAAGGAGTGGGACGAGACGATGAACAAGGGCCGTGCGCTGTTCCGCGCGGTGGCCGAGGCGGCGAAGGGGCTGTGAGCGTGTCCGCACCGGCCGCGCGGATCGGCTTCCGCAACGACTACAGCGAAGGCGCGCATCCGCGCCTGCTCGCCGCATTGGCCGCGGCCAGCGCCGAGCAGAACGGCGGCTACGGCCTGGACCGGCACAGCGAACGCGCCGCGCAACTGATCCGCCGCGAGATCGCCTGCGCGCACGCCGACGTGCACCTGCTGGTCGGCGGTACGCAGACCAACCTGGTCGCGATCGGCGCCTTTCTGCGTCCGCATCAGGCGGTGATCGCCGCCGCCAGCGGGCACATCGCCACGCACGAGACCGGCGCGATCGAGGCCACCGGGCACAAGGTCCTGACGGTGGAGGCGGCCGATGGCCGGCTGAGCCCGGCGCTGATCGCGCCGCTGCTGGCCGAGCACGGCAACGAGCACATGGTGCAGCCGCGGTTGGTGTACGTGTCCAACACCACCGAGCTCGGCACGATTTACCGCAAGCGCGAGCTGCAGGCCTTGCGCGAATTTTGCGATGCGCACGGGCTGTGGCTGTTCCTTGATGGCGCGCGCATCGGCAGCGCGTTGACCGCCGAGGGCAACGACCTGCGCCTGGCCGACATCGCCGCGCTGACCGACGCGTTCTACATCGGCGGCACCAAGAACGGCGCGCTGCTCGGCGAGGCGCTGGTGATCGTCAACCCGGCGTTGCAAGCGGATTTTCGCTACTTGCTCAAGCAGCGCGGCGCGCTGCTGGCCAAGGGCATGGTACTGGGCGCGCAATTCGCCACGCTGTTCGAGGATGGCCTGTTCTACGAACTGGCCGCGCACGCCAACCGCATGGCCGCGCGCCTGCGCGAGGGTCTGGCCGCGGCCGGCGCGCAGTTCGCGTCGGACTCGCCGACCAACCAGCTGTTCGTGACGCTGCCGGCCGACGTCGTCGAGGCCTTGGCGCAGCGCTACGATTTCGAGCGCTGGCAAGTGCTGGCCGACGGCCGCTGGGTGATCCGTTTCGTGACCTCGTGGGCCACGCAGACCGATGCGGTCGACGCGCTGTGTCGCGATTTCGCCGCGCTTTCGTACCCCGGCGCGCAACGCGCGGCCGGCTGACATTCGCCAAGGAGAGGAAGATGAAGACGAAAACGCTAGGTCGCTGGGTCATCGCCGTATTGCTGGCAGTGCCGGCATTCGCCAGCGCGCAGGTCAACAGCCTGCCGTCCCAGCCGCACCTGCTGGTCAAGGGCGAGGCGCAGCGCGAAGTGGTGCCGGATCGCTTCGGGGTCAAGATCACCCTGAGCGCGGTGGATGCCGATCCGAGTGCAGCGCGCAAGCGCGTGCAGGCCAATGCGGCGAGCGTGCTGGCCGCCTTCAAGCAGCAGCACGCGCTGGCCGATAGCGTGCAGGCGACGACGCTGTCGATCCAGCCAGAGCAGCGCTACGAAGACAACAAGCAAGTCTTCATCGGCACGCGCGTGCAGCGCACCTTGTCCGCCGACTTCAGTACGTTGGACGACCTCCGCGGCTTGCTCGGCAAACTCAGCACCAGCGAGGAACTGCAGGTGTCGGGCGTCACCCCGCACTACAGCGGCGAGACTGCGTTGCGCGCTGAGCTCAAGCGCCAGGCGGCCGAGCAGACCCGCGCGTCGGCGCAGGCACTGGCCAAGGCCTACGGCGTACGCCTTGGCGGCCTGTACACAATCTCTGAGGTTGCGCCGGATTTCGCCTACGGCATCCAGGCCGGCCGATGGCCGACGGAGCCGGTCGCCTTGCAGTTGGCGAGTGCGCCTGTCGGGCCTTTGTTCCAAGTTGCAGAACCACGTGCCGCTGATCATGTGGCCGAATACCTCGAAGCCGGCAGCCTCACCCTTTCCGAAAACGTCTATGCGGTCTTCCTGATCGCGCAATGAGTCCTTCGCCATGCTGCTGATGCTCGACAACTACGACAGCTTCACCTACAACCTCGTGCAGTACCTGCAGGCGCTCGGCGCCGAGGTCAAGGTGGTGCGCAACGACGCGCTCAGCGTGGACGAGATCGAGCGGCTGGCGCCGGAGCGCATCGTGATCTCGCCCGGCCCGTGCACGCCGAACGAGGCCGGCGTCTCGCTGCAGCTGATCGAGCGGCTCGGCCAGCGCACGCCGATCCTGGGCGTGTGCCTGGGCCACCAGAGCATCGGCCAGGCCTACGGCGGCGACGTGGTCCGCGCAGGCACCATCATGCACGGCAAGACCTCGCGCATCCGCCACGAAGGCCGCGGCGTGTTCGCCGGCCTGCCGGACCGCTACGAGGCCACCCGCTACCACTCGCTGGTGGTGGAGAAGAGCACGCTGCCGGACTGCCTGGAAGTGACCGCCTGGACCGAGAACGAAGACGGCACCATGGAAGAGATCATGGGCCTGCGCCACCGCCAGTTCCCGGTCGAGGGCGTGCAGTTCCATCCCGAGTCCATCCTCACCGAGCACGGCCACGCCCTGCTCAAGAACTTTTTGGAGCGATGAATATGCGTCTGCCTTTACGTCCGGTGCTTGCGGCGATCGCATTGCTGACCTGCGCTCCGTGTTTCGCGGCGCCTGCCGCCGCCAAGCCGACCGCGCCGCACTGCGCTGCGGAGGCGCTGAAGCAGGCCGCCAAGCTGCTCGCCTTCCATTCCGGCAACGACGAGCGCGCCGAGGTCGGCGAGGAAGTCGAGCGATTGCCGTCCATCGTCAATCCGGCCAACCCCAAGCAGCGCTTCGAGGTGCTGCAGGTGTGGGGTTCCATCTACAAGGGCGAGTACCGCATGCGCCTGCTCTACTACCCGATGCGCGACGGCGACTGCGTGCTGATGGGCCAGGAAATCCTCGAGCACGCCAGTCTTTGAACGTCCAGGAACCGCAATGACGCTGACCCCGCAGCAAGCCCTGCAACGCACCATCGAGCACCGCGAGATCTTCCACGACGAGATGGTCGGGCTGATGCGGCAGATCATGCGCGGCGAAGTGTCGCCGATGATGACCGCGGCGATCCTCACCGGGCTGCGGGTGAAAAAGGAGACGATCGGCGAGATCGCCGGTGCGGCCGCGGTGATGCGCGAGTTCTCGCGCACCGTCGAGGTCGCCGACCGCACCCACATGGTCGATATCGTCGGCACCGGCGGCGACGGCTCGCATACCTTCAACATCTCCACCTGCGCGATGTTCGTGGCCGCCGCGGCCGGGGCCAAGGTGGCCAAGCACGGCAACCGCAGCGTTTCGTCCAAGTCCGGCAGCGCCGACGCGCTGGAAGCGCTGGGCGCGGCGATCGAGTTGCAACCCGAGCAGGTGGCGCAGGCTTTGGACGCCACCGGCATCGGCTTCATGTACGCGCCGGTGCACCACCCGGCGATGAAGGTGGTGGCGCCGGTGCGGCGCGAGATGGGCGTGCGCACCATCTTCAACATCCTCGGACCGCTGACCAATCCGGCCGGTTCGCCGAACATCCTGATGGGCGTGTTCCATCCCGACCTGGTCGGCATCCAGGCGCGCGTGCTGCACGAGCTGGGCGCCGAGCGCGCACTGGTGGTGTGGGGCCGTGACGGCATGGACGAACTCTCGCTCGGCGCCGGCACCCTGGTCGGCGAACTGCGCGATGGCGAAGTGCGCGAGTACGAAGTGCATCCGGAGGATTTCGGCATCGCAATGTCGGCCAGCCGCAACCTTAAGGTCGCCGATGCCGCCGAATCGATGGCGATGCTGCTGAGCGTGCTCGACAACGTGCCCGGTCCGGCGCTGGACATCGTCGCCTTCAACGCCGGCGCGGCGCTGTATGTGGCCGGCGTGGCGGCCGATATCGGCGCCGGCATCGGGTTGGCGCGCGCGGCGATCGCCGACGGCCGCGCCCGCGCCAAGCTGGATGCGTATGTGGCGTATACGCGGCGCCTGGTGGAGCTGCAGGACGTGGCGCCCGCTGCCGGTTGAACGCGTCGGATCGGGAAAAAGCAGTCGGCGATCCCGCATCGTCGCCGCGTCCATCCATGCCGTCGGCAATGCAGGCTTGGCGCGCATCGCCATGTCGTTCGCGCGTCACGCGGATGCGCGAATGTGCCGGTAGCGATGCGAGGGCAGGGCGATTGCGCAGGGCCGCTGCGTTGGCCGGCGCGCTAAGCTGCCTTCCGCTGCGCATCGGCGGCGCACCACGACACGAGGATTTGCATGGCCAACCGATCCTATCTCTACAGCCTCGGCAACCGGCCGACGTCGTACTACGACCGGCCCGAGACCATTTCCAGCCTCTCGGAGTGGGCGTACGACGTGCCGTTCGTGTACCGGCTGCTGATGTCGGCCGATCCCCAGCTGTGCGCCTCGCTCGTGGCGGAAGGCCTGGATGACGACGAGGGCGACGACGAGAACGAAGGCGAAGATGCGCTTGAGGCTAGCGCTCAGGAAGCCGACGAGGACGAAGAAGAAAACGAAGACGAAGACCAGCCCCCGCGCCTGCATGCGATCAGCAGTCCGTTCGCGCCGGGCCTGGAGCGGGTCCGGCGCTTCGCCGGGATCGTGAAGGCGATCGCGATGGCTGCGCCTGCCGCGCAGCCCGCTCCGGCGCCGGTCGCCGAGCCACCACCGGCGTCCTTGCTGGGGCGTCTCACGCGGATGCTCTCTGCACCGGCGCCGGCACCGGTCGAGGCGCCAGTGCAGGTGCCGGCGACGGTCGAGCACTTGCCGGGCTGGCTGGACGAAACGATCGCTTTCCTGGAGGAGAACCGCGATGCGTTCCTGCTGCTGGAGACCGTCGAACTGGACATGATGTCGGCGATGGGAGAAGCGGACCTGCGCGCATGCGTCGAGGAGGAGATCGAACGCTGTCGCGCCGTCGGCGCCGCCTTCGAGGCCTTGCCGGCCGACACCGACGAGGCGGCGCGCCTGCTGCGCCGCCTGGCGGTCGAAGAAGGCGCGCCGCCGCTCGATGTGTTCCATGGCCTGCGCTTCGACGACGACTGCGACAGCACGCGCACCGGCGCCACCGAGCGGCCGCTGGGGCTCAGCAACTGGTCCGAGGTGCTGTATTTCGAATTGTCCGACCGGGAGGCGTTCGACGCGCGCGAGGCCAGGGACTGACGCCACAGGTCGCGCGGCTGTCGCCGCGGTGCCGCGGCAGCAGGCGGCGCCACAACCGAACCGGCGCGGGAGAGGCACATAGATACGCGCGGCAATCGTCCGCTCGCGCCTGCCGGCCCCAAAAAACCGACGTCCATGCGGCTGACCGTATCCCGAATCCCCAGTCCGGCCGCATGACCCCGGCCTTCACCGTCTTGACCGATAATGCCCGTCCCCCAGGATCCAAGCCCTATGAGCAGCGACATCCTCCGCACCATTCTCGCCCGCAAGGCCGAAGAGATCGCCGCGCGCAGCGCGCGCGTGCCGCTGTCCGAGCTGATGGCGCGCGCCGAGACGGCGCCACCGGTGCGCGGTTTCGCGCGTGCGCTGCAGGCCGCGATCGCCGCCGGCGATCCGGCGGTGATCGCCGAGGTCAAGAAGGCCAGCCCGTCCAAGGGCGTGATCCGCGCCGACTTCCATCCGGCCGACATCGCGGTCAGCTACGAATTCGGCGGCGCCGCCTGCCTGTCGGTGCTGACCGACGAGGACTTCTTCCAGGGTCACGACCGCTACCTGCAGCAGGCGCGCGAGGCGTGCACGCTGCCGGTGCTGCGCAAGGACTTCATCATCGACCCGTACCAGGTGTACGAGGCGCGCGTGCTCGGCGCCGACTGCATCCTGCTGATCGTCTCTGCGCTGGACGATCTGCAGCTGGCCGAACTGTCGGCGCTGGCGCTGCAGCTGGGCATGGACGTGCTGGTCGAAGTGCACGACATCGACGAGCTGGAACGCGCGATCCAGGTGCCGGTGCCGCTGATCGGCATCAACAACCGCAACCTGCGCACCTTCGAGGTGTCGCTGCAGACCACGCTGACGATGCAGGACGCGGTGCCGCGCGATCGCCTGCTGGTCACCGAGAGCGGCATCCTCGGCCCGGCCGACGTGGCGACGATGCGCGCGGCCGGCGTGCACGCGTTCCTGGTCGGCGAAGCCTTCATGCGCGCCGAGGAACCCGGCGAGGCGCTGCGCCAGCTGTTCTTCGAACCATGAGCGGAGCCTATCCCGCGCCGCGCGCCGATGCGCCGCTGGTGGTGTTCGATTTCGACCACACGCTGTACGACGGCGACTCGGGCAGCCATTTGTTCGCCTGGTTGATCCGGCGCAATCCCGTGCGCCTGGCCGCCGCGCTGCTGGCCACGCCGCTGCTGGGGCCGCTGGTGGCGATGCTGCCGACCCGGCGCACCGGCATTTCCGGCTACGTGTGGATCGCCAGCTTCGGCCTGCACCGCGCCCGCGAGTTCAACCGGGTGATCGACCAGTACGTGCTGCAGCACGAGGCGCGGATCCGCCAGCGCCTGCTGCCGCACGCGCTGGAGGTGTTCGCCCGGCACCGCGCCGCCGGCGACCGGGTGGTGGTCGCCACCGGCGCGCCGCCGGAACTGGCGCGCGCCATTCTCGGCTTCGTCGCCCACCAGGACGTGCCGGTGGTCGGCAGCCTGATCGGCCCGCGGCTGGGTGCGGTCACCGCCACCCGCCACTGCCACAACGAAGAGAAGATGCGCATGCTGCGCGAGCTGGGCTACGGCGAGATCGCCACCGCCTACTCCGACAGCACCGCCGACCTGCCGCTGCTGCACGCCGCCGCGGTGCCGGTGGTGGTCAATCCGAAAGCCTCGGCCGTGGCCCGCTTCCGCCGCGAACTGCCCTCCGGCACGCCGATCCTGAACTGGGGTTGCCGCGACCGCGCCGGCGACGCGGCGACCGGATTGGCCGCGCCGCGGAACTAAGGCTTATCCCCAGCACGAGCGCGTCGGCAGGCCTAAGCCCACCACCAGCGATGCAGCGTGCTGCCGATCTGGTACAGGCTGATCCCGAGCACCAGCAGGCCCACCGCCACCAGCACCCAGCGTTCGCGCACCCGCTTGACCAGTAGCGCCGCCAGCGGCGCGGCCAGCATGCCCCCGACCAGCAGTCCGAGCACGATGTCCAGGTGCTGGATGCCCATCGTCAGCAGGAAAGTCAGTGAGATCGACAGCGTCACCAGGAATTCGGCGGCGTTGACCGTGCCGATCGTGGTGCGCGCCTGGCCGCCGCGCGCCAGCAGGGTCGAGGTCGCCACCGGCCCCCAGCCGCCGCCACCGCTGGCGTCGAGCAGGCCGGCGACGAAGCCCAGCAGCGGCACCCGCTGCACCTGCTGCCGCGGCAGCGCGCGGCCGGCGGCGCGCAACAGGATCAGCACCGCCAGGCCGAGCAGATACAGATGCACGAGCGGGCGGATCATATCGCCCGGCAGTTGGGTCAGCACGTAGGCGCCGAGGATGCCGCCGGCCATGCCCGGCAGCGCCAGGCGCAGGAACAGGCGCTTGTCGACATTGCCCAGCGCCAGATGCGACAGGCCCGAGGCGCCGGTGGTGAACACTTCGGCGCTATGCACGCTGGCGCTGACCGCCGCCGGCGGCAGACCCATGCTCAGCAGCACGGACGAGGACACCAGGCCGAAGGCCATGCCCAGCGCACCATCGACCAGCTGCGCAGCCAGGCCGACCAGCACGAACCAATAGAACGTCTCGCTCAGAACCATCGCGGTGGACCGCCGCCGCTAGCGCGGCGCGCGGTCGCGGCCTTGCGCTCAGCGCGCGCCGTACAGCACCACGGTCTTGCCACGGGCGTGCAGGATGCCGTCGACCTGCAGCTTCTTCAGCACCCGCCCGGCCATCTCGCGCGAGCAGCCGACCAGCCGCGCCAGCTCCTGCCGCGACACGCGCAGCTGCATGCCCTGCGGGTGGCTCATCGCCTCCGGC
Organism: Xanthomonas sp. SI; assembly: GCF_014236855.1. Taxonomy (NCBI): domain Bacteria; kingdom Pseudomonadati; phylum Pseudomonadota; class Gammaproteobacteria; order Lysobacterales; family Lysobacteraceae; genus Xanthomonas; species Xanthomonas sp. SI. Next base: position 4,648,267 of record NZ_CP051261.1, on the reverse strand, counting down.
TCCTGCGCCAGGTCGTGCAGGGTGCGCACGATGCGGTCGGTGACGTCCAGGAACGCCAGGCGGCTGGCCTTGCGCGAGGTGTCGAGCAGGCGCTTGGACAGCTGCACGCCGATCGCGTACAGCACCCGCGGCGCATCCGCCGACAGCGAGCCCAGGAACAGCTGGTGCAGGCGTTCGTAGCTGATCTCGGCCAGTTCGCACGGGGTGCGGGTGCGCAGGATCACTTCGCGCTGGTCCGATTCGATGAACAGGCCCATCTCGCCGACGAACTCGCCGCTGCCGAAATAGCCCAGCACCAGCTCGCGGTCGTCATCTTCCTCGGCGATGATGCTGACCGAGCCGCTGACGACGTAGTACAGGGTGCCGGCCGGATCGCCGGGCCTGAACACGTCCGTCCGCGCCGGATAGCGACGCCGATGGCTGTGGGCCAGGAAGCGGTCGATGGTGGCGGTGTCCAACGTCAGAGGACTTGGAGCGATGCGCACAGGTGTTGCAGTGGAGGTGTTTCCGGGACTCATGGCGGCTTCGCTACTACGTGAGTCCCGAAGCTTAACGGGACGCGTTGTCTGCGGCAAACGAGCGCCAGACCCCACGTTTCGCTACGGGCGCGTTTGGCCCATAATTGCTGCCCTTTCTACCCCATCCATCTTTTAGAGGATTCACGCCCGTGGTCAAGCCGTTGCCTCGCCTGAGGCTGCAAGGTTTCAACAACCTCACCAAGGCGTTGAGCTTCAACATCTACGACGTCTGCTACGCGGTGTCCGAAGAGGAGCGCCAGCGCTACATCGAGTACATCGACGAGCAGTACGACGCCGACCGACTGACCGAGATCCTCACCGATGTGGCCGAGATCATCGGCGCCAACATCCTCAACATCGCGCGCCAGGACTACGATCCGCAGGGCGCCTCGGTGACCATCCTGATCTCCGAAGAGCCGGTGATCGACAAGAAGCTGGCCGGCAAGGAGATCATCTCCGACGCGGTGGTCGCGCACATGGACAAGAGCCACATCACCGTCCATACCTACCCGGAAACCCATCCGCAGCACGGTATCGCTACCTTCCGCGCCGACATCGACGTCGCCACCTGCGGGGTGATCTCGCCGCTGAAGGCGCTCAATTACCTGATCGAGCGGCTGGAATCGGACATCGTGATCATGGATTACCGCATCCGTGGCTTCACCCGCGACGTGAAGGGCAAGAAGCACTACATCGACCACAAGATCAATTCGATCCAGAACTTCCTGGCCAAGAACATCAAGGCGCGCTACGAGATGTTCGACGTCAACGTCTATCAGGAGAACATCTTCCACACCAAGATGCACCTGAAGGACTTCGATCTGGACCAGTACCTGTTCGAGGAAAAGGCCAAGAATCTCTCGTTCAAGGAGCGCATGCGGATCGAGGCGCTGCTCAAGCGCGAGATCGAGGAACTGTTCCACGGTCGCAATCTGGCCGAGTAGCACGTCACATTCGGCGGGACGGCCCGCCACGCGGCGTTTGCGCTGCGACCCCTGCCGACGGCGGCCCGATGTGCAGACATCGGGCCGTTTTTGTTTTTATTTGTCTACGGAGACAGACAATGCCATGGATCTACCTGCTGCTCGCCGGCCTGTTCGAAATCGGCTTCGCGCTCGGCCTCAAGTACAGCGAAGGCTTCACCCGGCTGTGGCCGACGCTGGGCACGCTGGCCGGCGCCGGCATCAGCCTGTGGCTGCTGACCCAGGCGCTGAAGCACATTCCGCTGGGCACGGCGTATGCGATCTGGACCGGGATCGGTGCGTTGGGCACTGCAGCGCTGGGCATCGCGCTGTTCGGCGACAGCGCCTCGCCGGCGCGGCTGGCCTGCATCGGCCTGATCGTGGCCGGCGTGATCGGCCTGAAGCTGGTCCAGTCCTGAGCGCTGCCGGGTTCGCAGCCTGAGAAGCAAGCCAGTGGGGTAATGCGTGGTGTGGCGCAGTTGCGCCTGCGCAGCGCGCGTGGTCAGGCCACGGCGGGACGGCGCCGCGTGCCGAGCACGCGTCCGATCAGTACCTGGTGTGCGGCTGCGGCCAGCAGTGCGACGATCGACAGCGCGATCGCCAGGCGGGTCAGCACGCCGCCGAGGTTGCCGGCGTGCTGCAACTGGTCGAGGCGGCCGAAGCGCGACGGGTCGGCATTGGCGTAGGCGATCTCCACCGTGGCGCCGTCGAGCAGCAGCGGCGCGGCCTCGGCGCCGCTGGCCTCGAACGTGCCGCGGTGCAGCCGGCCCTTGCTCTCGAACACATAGTGGAAGCGGTAATGCACCAGCGGCTCGGCATGCACGCCGAAGGCGCCGTCGGCGATCACCGGCACCGTGGCCACCGAGTGGTCGGACAGGATCGCGCTGGCGTGGCGATAGTCGCCGAGCAGGTGGTACAGCAACGCGCCGCCACCGAGCGCGAACAGGCTGGCGAACAGCAGGCGCGAGAGCCAGCGGGTCCGTGGCGAAGCGATGTGGGTGGAGCGTGCGGGCATGTCGGTCGGTAAAGCGCGCGCAAGCGGCATGGCTCGGCGCAGTGGTGCAGCGGATGAAGGCGATGCCGGGATGGAACCGCCGGTCGCTGGAACAGGGCAAGCCGACGTGGAATCAGTCAGCTTTCGTTCACTTTAACCCGAATGCGCCGGCAATGCCAGCACGACCGTTCGCGGCATGCCTGTCGCGCCGTGCTCAGAGCCGGTAGGCGACCGCTTTCATCAGCCGCGAGGCGGCGGCCATCAGGCTTGGAATCGGCGCCGGCAAGCGCCGAGCGCCGGCCTGTTCGGCATGCTCGGCATGGCGCGCCTCGTCGGCCTTCATCACCTTCAGCACGTCGCGGCTGCGCAGGTCGGCCGGCGGCAGGGTCTGCAGGTGCTCGTCCAGATGCGCCTCGACCTGGCGTTCGGTCTCCACCACAAAGCCCAGGTTCCAGCCGTCGCCGCGCAGCCCGGCCAGGGTGCCGATCGCGTAGCTGCCGGCGTACCAGACCGGATTGAACAGGCTCGGGCGGCTGTCCAGTTCGCGCAGCCGCGCCGCGCACCAGGCCAGGTGATCGGTCTCTTCCTGCGCCGCCTCCAGCAGGTGCGCGCGGGTCGCCGGGTCGCGCGCGACCGCGGCCTGGCCGAAGTACAGGCCCTGCGCGCAGACTTCGCCGACATGGTTGATGCGCATCAGCCCGGCGGCGTGGCGGCGTTCGTCCGGCGCGAGCACCACGTCGGCGGTGGCCGCGGCCGGGTAGGGGCGTTGCGCCGGCGGATTGCCGAACACCGTCTCCAGCGCGCGCTGGGCTTCGACCAGGGCGCGGTCGAGCGGGGTATGCAGGCGGGGAGCCGTCATCGCGAGGGGCCTGGGAGCGGTGGGGGATTCGATTTTCGCCCCGGGTCGCCGCGATGCCAAGCGCCGGCCGGCGCTGGCGTCCCGCGCAGGGGCGGACTTGCGCGTGCCGCTGCTGGCGCGTAGAATTCCGCCTCTTGCGTTTTTGCAAGTCACAACGCGTGGCAAAGTTCAGGCAGCGTGCTGCCGGAATCCGCCCGACCAACCGAGTCTTCTTAATGAGCACCTTCACCGCTAAGTCCGAGACCGTCCAGCGCGACTGGTATCTCGTCGACGCCGCCGGCAAAACGCTGGGCCGGCTTTCCACCGAATTGGCCCGCCGTCTGCGCGGCAAGCACAAGCCGGTCTATACCCCGCACGTCGATACCGGCGATTACCTGGTGGTAATCAACGCCGAGAAGATCACGGTCACCGGCAACAAGCTCAACGACAAGAAGTACCACCGCTTCACCGGCTACATCGGCAACCTGAAGACCGAGACCTTGGCGCAGGCGCTGGAGCGTCATCCCGAGCGCGTCATCGAGATCGCGGTCAAGGGCATGCTGCCGAAGGGTCCGCTGGGTCGCGCCATGTACCGCAAGCTCAAGGTCTACAAGGGCTCCGAGCATCCGCATACCGCCCAGCAGCCGCAAGTTCTGGATATCTAATCATGGCTATCACGCAAAACTACGGCACCGGCCGCCGCAAGTCCTCCACTGCCCGCGTGTTCCTGCGCAAGGGCACCGGCAACATCACCGTCAATAACCGTCCGCTGGACGAGTTCTTCGGCCGTGAGACCGCGCGCATGATCGTGCGCCAGCCGCTGGAGCTGACCAAGAACACCGAGAGCTTCGACATCTTCGTCACCGCCGCCGGCGGCGGCACCACCGGCCAGGCCGGTGCGATCCGCCTGGGCATCGCCCGCGCGCTGGTCGAGTACGACGAAACCCTGAAGTCCGAGCTGCGCAAGGCCGGTTTCATGACCCGCGACGCCCGCGAAGTCGAGCGTAAAAAGGTCGGTCTGCACAAGGCCCGTCGCGCGACCCAGTTCTCCAAGCGCTGATCCACCGCGCCTGGCGAGGAATCCTTCGGGATTCCCCTGGGAATACGCAAAAGCCCGGCTCCGGCCGGGCTTTTGTCGTTTTGGGCTTTAGTTTGGTCTTGGCGGGTGAGCGCTATCGAGGTGGCAGGTCCAAACGATGGTGGTGGCTTTGGACCGCCCACGTCCGATTGCAGCGCCCAAGGCAATGCGTCATTCAATAGCATCGGCAGTCGAGCGCGGCCTGCCCGCAGGTCAAGGATTTACCTCCAACCTGCATCAAGGCGTCTGGTGAAAAGCCCCCTTGGAGTCCAAGGGGGCGCGCCGACAGGCGCGGGGATGTGGGGGCGGAAGGGCTGGGGCCCGCACCTTGCGCAGCAAGGTGCGGGGCGTAGGCGCAACGCGCCTACGCAAACCCCCGCGCCAAACAAAAAAGAAAGGCCGATCAAAGATCGGCCTTTCTTTTTTGTTTGGCTGCCCCGGATGGATTCGAACCACCGATGCCTGAGTCAGAGTCAGGTGCCTTACCGCTTGGCGACGGGGCAATGTCGCAGATCGCAATTATCGCACGCTTGCCGCGTGGACACCATGGTGGCTATGGGTGGACTCGAACCACCGACCCCAGCATTATGAGTGCTGTGCTCTAACCGGCTGAGCTACATAGCCTTGGTGAACCCCCAATTCTTATAGGAAATGGGGCGGCTGTCAACGGGTTTTTGCCGCGCTTGTGGGCCGGCCGCAGCCATGGCAGAGTCGGAGCCAGTAGATTTTTCAGGAGTCCGCATCGTGATCGATCCGGACGGTTATCGACCGAACGTGGGCATCGTGCTGATGCGGCCGGACGGTCAGGTGTTCTGGGCACGTCGCGTGCGCCGGGATGGCTGGCAGTTCCCGCAAGGCGGCATGAATACCGACGAGACCCCGGTCGAGGCCATGTACCGCGAGTTGCGTGAAGAGACCGGGCTGTTGCCCGAGCATGTCGAAGTGCTCGGTGCGACGCCTGGCTGGCTGCGCTATCGGCTGCCCAGCCGCGCCATCCGCCGCAACGAACGCCAGGTGTGCATCGGCCAGAAACAGGTCTGGTTCCTGCTGCGCATGCAGTGCGACGAGAGCGAATTGAACCTGGAGCTGACCGAGACCCCGGAATTCGACCATTGGCGCTGGGTCGACTTCTGGTATCCGGTGGAGCATGTGGTGCTGTTCAAGCGCGGCGTCTACGCGCGTGCGCTGCGGCATCTGGCGCCGTTGGCGCAGAGCATCGCCGGACCCGGCATCCGCGCCATGCCGACCCTGGCGCAGGAAGCGTGGATGCCCGGCAACAACGCCGGCCACGAGCGCCCGCGCAAGCGGCCGCGCAAGCGTGGCGGTCCCCTGGTCGCCCGTATTAATAACGATTAACGGTCGGAATTGACAACCATTCTCACTTTGGGTTGAATGGCGGCAGGCGCAGTCCGCGCCGTCCGCCGCCAACGCCATCGTGTACGTCTGCATCTGCAATGGGGTTACCGATCGCCAGATCCGCGAAGCCGCCGACGCCGGCTGCCGCAGCGTGTCCGAGCTGACCATGCGCACCGGTTGCGGTGCCACCTGCGGTTCCTGCCTGGACATGGCCGGCGACCTGCTGGAACGCGCGCTGCTGCGCGAGCTGCCGTTGCCCCTGCTGGGCGGCATGGCCCGCGCCGCCTGAAAGCGGCGTCCCCGCCGCGCCGATGCGCAGCGGGATGATCACGATTCGCGTTCCTTCACGGCCGCGGCCGATTCGCTAAAGTCTGCGCTTTCCACGCATTAGCGAGCACTGCGATGAAGGGCGACAGCAAGGTCATCGAGTTCCTCAACAAGGTCCTCTACAACGAGTTGACCGCGATCAACCAGTACTTCCTGCACGCCAAGATGCTGAAGAACTGGGGGCTGAAGGAGCTGGCCGAACACGAGTACAAGGAATCGATCGACGAGATGAAGCACGCCGACAAGTTGGCGGACCGCATCCTGTTCCTCGAGGGGCTGCCCAACTTTCAGGCGCTGGGCAAGCTGCGCATCGGCGAGAACCCGAGGGAAATCCTCGAGTGCGATCTGGCGCTGGAGCAGGACGGTACCACCACCTTGCGCGACGGCATCGCCTACGCCGAGTCGATCCAGGACTACGTCAGCCGCCAGCTGCTGGCCGACATCCTGGAGTCGGAGGAAGAGCACATCGACTGGCTGGAAACGCAGCTCGATCTGATCGGCCGCATCGGCGAGCCGAACTATCTGCTGACCAAGCTCGAGGACTGAGCCGGGCGTCGCCGCCTGGTCGTGTTTGGTCCGCACTCGGGCCAGCGTCAGGTAGCCACGGATGCTGGCATCCCTGTAGGAGCGGCTTCAGCCGCGACAGGCTCTATCCGGAGGTGCCCACAGGATCTGTCGCGGCTGAAGCCGCTCCTACAGGGGGTGCGGCGTCTACGGCGCGGTGCTTTCCGCGGCGTCGCGCAAGGTGTTGCGGTAGCCCTTCAAGGCCAGCCGCGCGCGCGCGAATTCGGCGATGACCAGCGCCACCGCGACCGCGGGGCGCTCCAACTGATGGGCGCGCACGCCGGCCTCGATGCGCGCGGCGGCGGCCGACAGCGCCAGTGCGCCGACGTTGGCGGCCGAGGACTTCAGCGTATGCGCTGCGTCGCGCAACGGGTCCAGTTGCGGGATCGAGGCGGCCTGCTCCAGGCGCTGGATCAGCTGCGGCGCATCGTCCAGGAACAGTTCCACGATCTGCGCGGTGGTCGCGCTGCCGGCGAGTTCGCGCAATTCGTCTAGCACCGCGATATCCAGCACCGGCAACGGGGTCGGCGGCAACATCGGTGCCGTGTCGGCGACGCTGGCAGCGGGCGTGGCGGCGACAGCGGCGGTTGCTGTCGGCGCTGCCGCGTTTTCTGCAGCCGCTTCTTCCGCGTCCGCCGACAACGCGACATCCGCCAGCGCGGCATTCACCGGCATACCATTGGCGGCACGGTGCGGCAGCCAGCGTTGCAGGCATTCCGCCAGCAGTTCGCGGTTGACCGGCTTGGACAGGTAGTCGTCCATGCCGGCCTCCAGGCAGCGCTGGCGGTCGCCGGCCATCGCGTTGGCGGTCATTGCCACGATCGGCAGTCGCGGCCGTCCCGCCGCCGCTTCGGACTGGCGCCATTGGCGGGTCGCGGCATAGCCGTCCAGGACCGGCATCTGGCAGTCCATCAGCACCAGGTCGTAGGGCTGCGCGTCCAATCTCGCCAGTGCGGCGGCGCCGTCCGTGGCGCTGTCGCTGCGGTAGCCGAGCACGTCGAGCAGCTTCTGCGCGACCAGCAGGTTGACCGGGTTGTCCTCGACCAGCAGCAGGCGGTAATCGGCGGGCGGCGAGGCCGGGCCGGCAGCGGTGTCCAGCTCCGGTTCGGCGGCGCTGGCCGAGGTTGGCGTTGGTTCGGCGGCGTGTGCGGGGTAGAGCGCGTCATCGGGCGAGGTCGGCTCGACGCTGGCAGCGGGAGCCGCCGCTGGCGCCAGCGCGAGCATCCCGCGCAGGTCCAGGTCCGCCGCCTGCCGCGACAGCAGCGCGCCGTGCGCGCGGATCTCGTCGGGAATCTCCACTTCCCCGTACAGCCAGATCAGGCGCACGCCATGCGGCGCCGGCAGGCGCCCGACGGCACGCTGCAGCGCGCGTGCGCTCTGGCGCAGGCCGTCGAGGTCGCCGATCACCAGGTCGTAGGGCGGGAGTGCGGGGCCGGCGGCGCGCAGCCGCTCCAGCGCTTCCTGGGTCGAGTCGACCTTGCTCAGCTGCACGCCCCAGTTCGGCAGCAGCGCTTTCAGGCGCTGGTACAGGCGCAGGTCGGCGCCGACCAGCAGCGCGTGCAGCCGCGGCAGGCCGCCCTGGAGTTGCGGCAGGTCGCCGATCACCTTCAGCAGCGGGATCTCGAACCAGAACGTGGCGCCCTGGTCGCTGCCCGATTCCACGCCGATGCGCCCGCCCATCAAGTCGACGATGCGCTTGCAGATCGCCAGCCCCAGGCCGGTGCCGCCGTACAGGCGGGTGGTGGAGGCATCGGCCTGGGTGAAGGAGCGGAACAGCCGTTCCTGCTGCTCGGCGCTGATGCCGATGCCGGTGTCGCGCACTTCCAGGCGCAGCAGGTGCTGCGCCGGGGTCTCGCCGAGGCGGCGCACGCGCACCTCCACGCTGCCGCGCGCGGTGAACTTGATCGCGTTGCCGATCAGGTTGCTCAGCACCTGGCGCAGCCGCACCGGGTCGCCGCGCACCGGCAGGCGCACCGCCGGATCCAGTTGCAGGCTCACGCGCAGGCCCTTGGCCTCGGCCGAGCGCTGCATTAGCTGCAGCACGCCTTCGAGCAGGTCGCGCAGGTTGAAGCTGGTGATCTCCAGCTCCAGCCGGTTCGCTTCCAGCTTGGAGTAGTCGAGGATGTCGTCGACGATGCGCAGCAGCTGCAGCGAGGAGTCGTTGGCGGCGCGCAGCATCTCGCGTTGCTCGGTGCCGAGCTGGCCGCGCGCGATCAGTTCCAGCATCGGAATGATGCCGTTGAGCGGAGTGCGGATCTCGTGGCTCATGGTGGCCAGGAATTCGCCCTTGGCCATCGCCGCGGCCTCGGCGGCCTGCTTGGCCTGCACCAGCTCCCGTTCCAGCCGTTCGCGCAGGTGCACGTCGCGCTGCAGGGCGTCGCGTTCGGATTCGGCCAGTGCGGCGCGTGCCAGCGCCGCGTCCAGCGCGCCGGCCTGCTGCCGCGCGCGCCAGCCGGCCACCACCGCCAGCAGCGCGGCGATGCCGATGCACAGCGGGGCCAGCAGATGCCAGGGCGGCGGCGGGGCCAGTACCGGCACCCCCAGCAGCGCGCCGGCGACCGCGCTTGCCGCGCTCGACGCGGCCAGCCACGGCAGGGGCCGGCGCCGGCGTGCGGGCATCGCTACAGCACCGCGTTCTGGAAATCGAAGTTCAGTTCGTCGCCGACCGACTGCACCAGGTTGCCCTGGATGAAATCGACCCCGCCCATCCACATCGCCGCGGCGGCCTGCGCTTCCTCGATCTGCTGGCCGATGATCAGCAGCCCGGCGCGGTGCGCCAGGTCGATCGCGGCGCGCAGCTGGTCGCGCAGTGCGGCATCGGCGTGCGCGTTGGCGAAGCGCGCGGACAGGCGCAGGTAGCCCAGCGGCAACTGGTTGAGCAGCGCCTCGGCCTCGGCGCCGGGTTCGAACTGGCTGAGGCAGAACTGCACGCCCAGCGGCATCAGCCGGGCGCAGAACTGCTGCAGCGTCACCGTGTGGATCAGCGCATCGTCCAGGCGCAGGTCGATCACCAGCGAGGTGCCGGTGACGCCGCGGCGGCCGATCGCCTCGACCAGCCAGTCGGCGAAGGCGCCGCGCGCCAGCGTGCGCGAGGACTGCGACACGAACAGGCGCAGCGGTGGCGTGGCGTGCTGGTACAGGTGCAGCAGGCCGAGCGCGTGGTCCAGCACCTGCTGGTCGAGGTCGGCGATGCGCCCGCCGGCCTCGGCTGCGGGCAGCACCTGCCCGGCCGACAGCAGCGTGCCGTCGCGCTGGCGCAGGCGCAGCAGCACCTGGTACTGCGCGGTATCGCCGCCGGCGACGGCGACGATCGGCTGGTAGGCCGGCTCCAGCTGGCCTTCGAACATGGCGATGCGGCCCAGGTCCTCTTCATCGCGCGGCGGCGCGTACGCGGCCACGCCCTGCGGGTGCAGGCGCGCCTGCAGCGCGGTGCGCTCGACCGCTTCCAGCGCGCTGCCGGCGTCTTCGAAGCCCTGCGCCAGGTCGGCATAGCCGATCGCGCAGCGCAGGTGCACGGCTTCGTCGTCGCGCAGCGGGAACGCATGGCTGGCCAGGGCTTCGCGCAAGGCCTGGGCGCGCTGCCGCAGCGCGTCCAGGTCGCTGTCCTGGGCCAGCAGCAGGAAGCTGTTGTCGTTGAGCCGGGCCAGCGGCTGCGGCGCGGTGACGCTGGCCAGGCGGCGTCCGGCTTGGGTCATCAGGCGTTCGAACGCGGCGTAGCCGTAGCGTTCGCGCAGGCCCAGCGCGCTGGCGATCTCGATGAAGAACAGGCCGCCGCCGGCGCGCGTGCGCAGCGACTCGCCGAGCAACTGCAGCACGTGGGTGCGGGTCGGCAGGCCGGTCTCGGGATTGTTCAGCGGCACGCCGTCGCTGGCGCTCTGCTGCGCCTGCTGGCGCGCGCGGCGGATGCGGTTGGAGACCGCGGCGATCAGGTGCCGCGGGCGGATCGGCTTGGTCAGGAAATCGTCGGCGCCGCTGTCCAGCACTTCGTATTGCAGCTCCGGATCCGGGTCGCCGGTCAGGAACACGATCGGCAGCAACTGGTGCTGCGGTTGCTGGCGGATCAGCGCGGTCAGGCGCATGCCGTCCAGGCCCGGCATGTGCAGGTCCATCAGGATCAGGTCGGGGCGGTATTCGGCGATCGCCTGCTGCACGCCTTCGGCCTGCATCTCCACCTGCGCCTGCATGCCGGCGCCGTGCAGCACGCTCTGCGCGAACAGGGCCTGCGAGCGGTCGTCCTCGACGATCAGGATGCGGTACGGCGCGTCCAGCGGCTGCGGCGGCGCAGCCGCGTCGCTGGACGCGCTCGGCGCTGCGGGGGGAGCGGTGTCGTGGCCGGCGGCAGCGGCCGCTGTGCCGTCTTCCGCACTCGGCGCCAGGGCCAGGTCGGACGCCGGCGCTTCCGGGTCGGGCACGGCGTCGGCGGCCCAGCGCCGCCAGTAGTGCGGTGGCGGGGTCTCGGCACGGACGTTGCGCGAACGCGGTTCGTCGCGGCTGGAAAGTGGTGCGGTGTCTCTTGCGGCCATCGCGTCTTTATCCTGGTGCGCGCGCAATTATGCGATGAAGTTCACGAAGACAGGGAGCCCTTGTGGCCCGGACCGGCAACGGCGGCGTCCGCGGGCACCGCCAGCAGGCGGCGGACGCCGCGCCACAGCGTGCGCCACACCCACCACACCAGCAGCGCACCCAGCACGCTCGCCCCAAGCAATACGGCCAGCGCCAGCCACGGATGCACCAGGGCCAGCGCGAGCGTGGCCAGGACCACCGAATCCTCGGTCAGCGAGGCGATCCAGTTGCTGGCCGGTTCCGGCGAGGTGTTCAGCAAGGCGCGCGAGCCGGCCTTCAGCACATGGCTGGTGAGCGCGACGCCGGCACCGGTGGCCAGCGCGCCGGCGCCCAGCTGGCCGTCCTGGGACAGCGTGGCCGCGGCCAGAAACGCGCCGGCCGGGATCCGGGTCAGGGTCTGCAGCAGGTCCCAGACCGAATCCACGCCGGGAATCTTGTCGGCGAAGAACTCGGCCAGCGCCAGCGCGCCGGAGGTGCCCAGCACCCACCACGACTCGGTGGCCTGCAGTGCCGGCGGCAAGTCCAGCCAGCCGAGCAGGCCGGCCACGCCGATCCCGAACACGGTCAGGTAGACGCGGATGCCGGCCAGCCAGGCCAGCAGGATGCCGATTACGAAGAGGTGGGCGTCGGTCATGGCGAGGCGCTCCTGCAGATGCGCGGGTGGCGGCCACTATCGGCCAAGCGTGCGGCGAAGGCCAGCGCACGGGCGGCCGCCCGCGCCGCCGCTGCCGGCAACGGCAAGCTACGGCGCGTGGCTTACACTAGCCGGCCGGCCGACCCCCCGCGAGGATCGACGCCGCTGCCGCCTCGGTGGCGCGGCTTTGACGATGAACCGACCCGTCCCCCGTTTCCAGATCGTGCCCAACGGCGCCGCGCCCGTGCGCGGACGCGGCCTGTGGCTGCTGATCGCCATCGTCTGGCTGCTGTCGCTGGCGGGAACCTGGCTGCTGGCCAGCCGCCAGGCCGCGCCGGAACTGGGCGAGGTGAGGACGCAACTGCGCCAGGCCGAGGCCAAGCTGCAGGCGCAGCAGCGGCAGATCGACACGCTCAACCAGCGCCAGGCCACCCTGGCCCGCTCCGACCAGATCAGCCGCGCCGCCAACAACGAGGTGCAGAGTTCGCTGGCCGAGCGCGACGAGGAGATCGCCGGACTGCGGGCCGACGTGGCCTTCTACGAGCGCCTGGTCGGCGCCACCAGCCAGCGCAAGGGCCTGACCGTGCATTCGGCCGAGTTCTCGGCCGAGGCCGGCGGCACCTGGCACTACAACGTGGTGCTGACCCAGAACCTCAACCGCGGCGCGATCAGCCAGGGGCAGATGCGCCTGGCGGTGGAAGGCGTGCGCGGCGGCAAGCTGACCAGCGTGGGCTGGGACGAACTGCACCAGAAGAGCGGCGTGCCCGGGCAGGACTATTCGTTCCGCTATTTCCAGCAGTTGGACGGCAGCGTGATCCTGCCCAAGGATTTCACCCCGCAACGGGTGCGAGTATCGCTGTCCGGCGGAGGGGCGCCGGTCACCCAGAGTTTCGATTGGACACTGGCCGGCAACGGCAAAGGGGAGTAGGCAGCTTATGTTCGGAAGCAACAAGAACGGCCGCAGCAGCGGCCAGACCGTGGTGGATACCCTGATCGGCGCGCAGGTGGTGATCCGGGGCGACCTGGTGTTCAGCGGCGGCCTGTACGTGGAAGGGCGCATCCTCGGCAAGGTGCTGGCCGAGGACGGCGCGCCGGCGACGCTGACCCTGTCCGAGCACGGCAGCATCGAGGGCGAGGTGCGCGCGCCGATCGTGATCATCAACGGCCAGCTGACCGGCGACGTGCATGCCGCCGAGCGCGTGGAACTGGCGCCGAAGGCGCGGGTGCAGGGCAACGTGCACTACCAGGTGGTGGAGATGAACGCCGGCGCGCAGCTGACCGGGCGGCTGATCCATGTCGGCAGCATGGCCGCGCTGGCGCCGCCGGAGCCGTCGCACGAGGAACCGCAGGCCGCGCCGGCGCAGCGCGCGCTGACCGCGGCGGATGCTTGATTCGGCCCCCGGCCGCCCCCATCCTGCAGCCATGAGCACTCTCGTCTCCCTGCCCAGCGCCGCGCCCGCCCCCGACTACCAGTCGCTGGAGCGGCCGCTGAACTTCACCCAGGCCGCCGCGGCCAAGGTGCGCGAGCTGATCCGCGAGGAAGGCAACGATGCGCTGGCGTTGCGCGTGTACATCCAGGGCGGCGGCTGTTCCGGGTTCCAGTACGGCTTCGAGTTCGACGAGAACCGCGCCGAGGACGACCTGTCGGTACGTACCGACGAAGTCACCCTGCTGGTCGACCCGCTGAGCCTGCAGTACCTGATGGGCGCGGAAGTGGATTACAGCGAAGGCCTGCACGGCGCGCAGTTCGTGATCCGCAACCCCAACGCCAAGACCACCTGCGGCTGCGGCAGCAGCTTCAGCGTGTAGACACGCTGCGGCTTGCGGGATGCGCGGTTTGCCTGCACCCTGCGCCGCATGCCCGAACTGACGCCTGTTTCCTTCGCGTTCGCCGACGCGGTCATCGACCGCGCCGATGCGCTGCGCAACGATCCCGAGGCCTTGCGCCGCGCCTGGCCCGCCGCGCACCTGCTGCTGCTCGATGCCGACGGCAACGCCTACGCCGATGCGCACGGCCAGCCATTGGCGCTGACCGGCGCCGCGCTGGGCGATAGGGTCGAGCAGGCGATCTTTCTCGGCCTGCGCGATGGCCAGGCCTGGTTCGCCGTAGCAGCGGGCATGCTCGACGCAGACCTCGATCCGCCGCGGCGCATGGACCTGCGCCGCGCCGCGGCCGAGTGGCCCGCATTCGCGTCCGGCCTGTTCGCCTATGCCCGCGGCATGCTGCATTGGCAATCGCGCACCCGCTTCTGCGGCGTCTGCAGCGGCGCCATCGGCTTCCGCCGCGGCGGCTTCCTCGGCGTGTGCGCGCAATGCGCCAGCGAACACTATCCGCGCGTGGATCCGGCGGTGATCGTGGCGGTCAGCGACGGCGCGCGGCTGCTGCTGGGGCGCCAGGCGAGCTGGCCGGCGCGGCGCTATTCGGTGATCGCCGGCTTCGTCGAGCCGGGCGAGTCGCTGGAGCAGACCGTGGCGCGCGAAGTGGCCGAGGAGACCCAGGTGCGGGTGCGGCCCGGCAGCTGCCGCTATTACGGTGCGCAGCCATGGCCGTTCCCGGGTGCGCTGATGCTCGGCTTCAGCGCGCTGGCCGAGCCCGACGCGCCGCAGGTGGATGGCGAGCTGGAAGACGCGCGCTGGTTCGAGCGTGACGAGATCGGGGCCGCCCTGCAGCGCGCCGCGGAACAGGGCGACAGCGCCGACGACGGCCATGGCCTGCGCCTGCCGCCGGGCATCTCCATCGCGCGCGCGCTGGTGGTGGACTGGTATCGCCGCGGCGGCGCGCAGGCGTAGACCGGCAAGCCGCGCCGGCGTCCGCCGCACACGCTTCAGAACGGTCCCGGAGGACCTGCATGTTCACTACTCTCGTCGCTGTGATCGTCGCCCTGGTGCTGGGCCATGTCGCGCCCGGCATGGTGGCCTCGCTGCGCCGTTTCGATGCCTATGGCGACTGGCTGTCGTGGCTGGATGCGCACGCCGGCGAAGGCAGCGGCTGGCGCGGCCGCTACGGCATCGCGCTGGCGCTGCTGCCGGCCTTGCTGTTGGTCGGGCTGCTGCAGTGGCTGCTGGCCGCGCCGCACCTGGGCCTGCTGGCGCTGCTGTTCGGGGTGCTGGTGCTGGCCTTCAGTTGGGGTCCGCGCGATCTGGATACCGATGTGGAAGCGGTGATCGAGGCCGACGACGTGGCCGCGCGGCGGGTGGCGGTCGCGCACCTGCATGCCGATGGCGGGCCGCCGCGCGAGGATCCGGCGGGCTTGGTGGAGGCGGTGGCGGTCAGCGCGTTGCGGCGCTGGTTCGCAGTGCTGTTCTGGTTCCTGCTGCTGGGGCCGTTCGGCGCGCTCGGTTATCGCCTGCTGGCGCTGGCCGCGGTCGGCCCGTACGCGCCGCGGCTGCCGTTGGCCACCGCGCTCGGCGCGCGCACCGTGCTGGCCGCGATGGAATGGCCGGTGGCGCAGCTGATGACCTTCTCGCTGGCGCTGGTCGGCAACTTCGAGACCGTGTTCGGCGCCTGGCGCGCGGCCGGCGGCAATCGCTGGCAGCTGGACAGCGGCTTCCTCGGCCCGGTGGCCTGCGCCAGCGTGCGCGGCGAACTCGACGACGAGGCGCACGACTACAGCGATGCCGGCATGGCGGTGCCGGTGCTACGGCGCCTGCCGGAATTGCGCGATGCGATGAGCCAGATCTGGCGGGTGCTGCTGCTATGGCTGGTGGTGCTGGCGTTGCTGGTGATCGCCGGCTGGGTCAGCTGACTAGGGCGTGTCATCGATTCCCGAGTAGGTCGCGTTGGGTCTGTCAGGTTGCCAGCCGGTGCTGCGTGGCGCAGCGCCTGACTGGCGGTCAGGTCAAGCCGCGCGGTGCCGGCTGGCGGCCTGACAGACCCAACCCGTAGGGCCACTCTTGCGCGTGCACGCTGCCGTGCCAGCGCCGACATGAACGCGCATGCGCGAGAGCGGCGCGAGCTGCTCGGGGATTGATGACACGCCCTAAGTCGGCGCGAGCAGGGTGAACGGGAACCACGGCAGGTTGCGCGCGATCCAGTAACCGGGCAGCGCCAGCAGCCAGAAATTCGGCCGCGACAGCAGCGCGACCACCGGCGCGAACCACGCCGCGCGCCAGCCAGCCTTCCAGGCGATCAGGCCCGGCAGCACGGCCAGGCCCAGCATCGCGCCGGGATTCATCGCGAAGGCACCGACTGGATCCAGGTGCACCAGCGCGTGCAGGGCGCGGGTCATGCCGCAGCCGGGACAGTAGTAGCCGGTGAGCGCATGGAACAGGCACGGCGCGAACGGATTGTCCGCGGCGTTGGGATCGAACCGGTACAGCAGCGCGCCGCCGGCCGCCGCGAGGGCGGTGGCGCCGCCGAGGCACGCCCGTTGTTGCCAGGCGCGCATGCCGATCAGCTCATGTGCTGCATCTGGTTCACGTATTCCATGTACTTCTGCATGCCGCCGGTGGCGACCATGCCGATGTTGAGCAGCACGCCGATGATGGCCATGGCGGTGGTCACCCAGCACCAGGTCTTGGCGTTGTTGGAGGCGCGCCGTGCGCCGTCCAGGTCGCCCTGGTTGAGCAGCCCGTTGACTTTGCTGGAGAACACGATCGCGACGATGCCCGGAATGATCGACGGGCAGCACAGGCAGAAACCGAGCACCGTGGCGATGATCGCCCAGGCCAGATGATTGGGAATCGCGCCGGGGGCGGGCGGCGGCGTGACGGGGCTGACGGTGCTCATGTGTGGATCTCCTTGAAGGGCTATGCGCTGGGCATGGGGCCAAGTCTAGACGAGGTGGCCGCCGCGCCTCCATCTTTCGGCGCGCGTGCCGCGCTCAGTGCGGCGCGAGCAGCATGAACGGGTACCACGGCAGGTTGCGCAGCACCGCGTAGCCGAGCAGCAGCCACAGCCACAGGCGCGGATCGGCGAGGATCTTCAGCAGCGGCGCCAGCACGCGCATGCGCAGCCCGGCGGCGTTGAGCGCCATGATCGCCAGCAGCGGCAGGGCCACCACCAGCAGCGGATTGGTCGCCATGGCATGGGCGAGATCCAGGTGCACCAGTGCGTGCAGGCAGCGGGTGCTGCCGCAGCCCGGGCAATACAGGCCGGTGAGCGCGTAGAACGGGCACGCAGGCAAGGGATTGCCCGGCACATTGGGATCGACCCGGCGCAGCACCAGTGTCGCGACCACGGCGCCGCCGCTCAGCGCGGCCAGCGGTAGCCAGCGGGGCAGGGGGCGTCCGCGCAGGAACATCGGCGACGGAATCGTGGGTAACGGAATCGTGGAGCGATCGAACAGGGCCGCCGCTGCGCGCGGCAGCGGCGGCCCGGCGCGTCGATCAGGCCGTGGCCGACTGCTGCATCATGCTCATGCCGCCCAGGGCGAACAGGAAGATCAGGTACAGCACGACCAGCACGACCCAGGCGACGACCGAGTAGATCGCCCACTTCTTGGCCTTGTCGGCCGATTCGCGGGCGCCGGTGACGTCGCCGGCGGCGAGCTTGGTGTTGACCTGGGCGGCGAACACGATCGAAACGATGCCCAGCGGCAGGCAGCAGAACAGCGTGCTCAGGATCGCCCAGACCAGATTGTTGGACACTTGCGGTGCGGTGGTATTCATCCGTGTTACTCCGGTTGCGTGGTGGAACGAAGAAAAAACGAGAAAGCGGGTCGGCTCACTGCCCCAGCGCGCTGCTGAGGATCGCGATGCCGCCGAACAGCAGGAACCACAGTGCGAGCAGGATCGGCGCGGCCAGCGCCGACCACATCGCCCACAGGCCGGCCTTGCGCGAGGCGTCGCGGGCGCCGGCCACATCGCCGGCGGCGCGCTTGCCGTCCACCTGCGAGGCATAGACGATCGACACCACGCCTAGCGGCAGGCAGCAGAACAGCGTGGACAGGATCGCCCACACCAGATTGTTGGGGACGTAGATGCCCGCGCCGTTGGGCGGTGGTGGCGGCAATACCTGACTCACTGATCGACCCCTGAAATGGACGCCGCTGCAGTACGCAGGCGTCTCCCCGGCGCCTAATCTACCCGAAGCGGCGTTTTCAGGCACCCCGCAGCTTCACGCGGCGTCTCCGCGCAACTGCCGCACCTGCGCTTCCAGCAGTTCCGCGCTGACCTCGGCGGCGTCCACCGGCGCGCCGGCGATCACCTCCACGTGCGCGCGGAAGCGCCGCGGCACGCGCATGCGCCGCAGCCGCGAGTCGCGCTTGCTCCACATGCTGGTCCACATGTTGCGCAGCGCCATCGGCAGCACCGGTACCGCGCGGCGCTCGACGATCTTCTCCACGCCCGACTTGAACTTGGCGATCTCGCCGTCCTTGGTCAATGCGCCCTCGGGGAAGATGCACACCAGCTCGCCGTCGGCCAGCGCCGCGTCGATCTCGTCGAATGCGCGCTGCATCAGCGCCGGGTCCTCGCGCGCGCCGGCGATCGGGATCGCCTTGGCGGTGCGGAAGATCCAGCGCATCACCGGGATGTTGAAGATGCGGTAGTACATGACGAAACGCACCGGCCGCGGGATCGACGCGGCCAGCACCAGCGCGTCCATGTAGCTGACGTGGTTGCACACGATCAGCGCCGCGCCCTCGTCGGGCACGTGCCGCTCGATGCCGTGCAGGCGCAGCCGGTACAGCGCGCGCACCATCACCCAGCTGAGGAAACGCATCAGGAATTCGGGGACGATGCTGAAGATCCAGATCGCCACCACCGCGTTGGCGATGGCCAGCGCCAGGAACACCTGCGGGATGCTCAGCCCCGGCATCGGCACGCGCACGCCGAACAGGGTCAGCTGCTGCATCTGCAGCGCGATGCCGACCATCGCGGCGATGACGATGA
The DNA here is from genome assembly GCF_014236855.1 of Xanthomonas sp. SI. Classification (NCBI taxonomy): domain Bacteria; kingdom Pseudomonadati; phylum Pseudomonadota; class Gammaproteobacteria; order Lysobacterales; family Lysobacteraceae; genus Xanthomonas; species Xanthomonas sp. SI. The sequence continues at coordinate 4,629,599 of NZ_CP051261.1, read as the reverse complement.
ACATCGAGTTCTGGATGTTGAGCCCGGCGATGACCCGCGACAGCTCGGCCTTGGGCGTGCGGCTCTGGATCAGCGCGAACAGCGGCACCACGAACAGGCCGGTGCACAGGCCGATGCCGACCAGGTCGAGCATGATCCGCCAGCTGCCGGCCTGGTGCACGAACTGGCCGATGCCCAGCCCGGCCTGCAGCGCGCCGCCGGGGCGGGCGAAATACAGGTCGAGCATGAACGCGCTGATGCCGAACGCGCCCAGCGGCACCAGGCCGATTTCCACGGTGCGCCCGGACAGCTTTTCGCACAGCAGCGAGCCGGTGCCGGTGCCGATCGAGAACAGCGCCAGGGCGAAGATGTACAGGTCCTGCGCGCCGCCGAGATTGAGTTCGGCATAGGTCGGCAATTGCGCGGTCAGCACCGTGCCGATGAACCAGAACCAGGACACGCCGAGCACCGCGTTGCGCACCGCCAGATGGCGCCGGGTCAGGCGCATGATCGCCAGCGACTCGGGCAGCGGATTCCAGTTGATCTTCAGCTCCGGCGCGCCGGCGTCGACCTTCGGGATCAGTCGCGCGACCAGGTTGCCGGTGACCGCCAGCGCGATCACCGCGGTGGCCGCGGCGACCGGGCCGTGGCTGCCGGCGATCTGGAAGATCAGCCCGCCCAGGATCATGCCGCACAGGATCGAGATCGAGGTGCCCATCTCGACCAGGCCGTTGCCGCCGGTCAGTTCTTCCGGCTTGAGCACCGAAGGCAGGATCGAATACTTCACCGGGCCGAACAGCGTGGACTGCAGGCCGGTGCAGAACAGCGCGACCAGCAGCACCGCCATGTTCTCGGTCAGGAAGCCGACCGCGGCCAGCGACATGATCGCGATCTCCATCGTGGTGGTGATCACCACCAGCCGCGATTTCTCCAGCTTCTCGGCGATCTGCCCGGCCAATGCCGAGAACAGGAAGTACGGCAGGATGAACAGCGCCGGAGCCAGGTTGGTGTACAGCGTGCGCTGCTCGGGGGTGACGCCCAGATAGAACAGCAGGCCGATGATCGCCTGCCGGTAGACGTTGTCGTTGAACGCGCCCAACCCCTGGACCACGAAGAACGGCAGGAAGCGGCGCTGTTTCAGCAGGGCGAACTGGCTATGGCCGGACATGCAGGCTCCTTTGCGAACGCGCGCAGCCTAGCAGGTTCGTTGCGCGGTGGAGGCGGCGCCGCGGAGTGGGGCGTGCCGCGATGCGGGCTGTGTCGGTGGTGGGGTCTGCGGGGCTTGCGCGTGCTGCCGTTTTCGGAGGCGCGCGAGGGTGGCGTGCTTCGTTCGTCGCGGCTGAAGCCGCTCCTACAGGGGGGGCGGTGCGACGCGATCCGGTTAGTCGGTTGGGACGGTGCCTGCCTGCTGCCGCAGCAGTGCGATCAGCGCGCGTGCGGCCGGGGTCGGGTCCGAGCGCCAGGTGGCGTAGGTCAGGAAGCGGAAGCGCTCGCGCAGCGCGATCACCGCCACGCCGTGCATCGCCGCGGCCATGCTCTGCGGCACGATCGCCAGGCCCAGGTCCTCGACCACCAGCTGCCGCTGCAGATCGGCATGGGTGACCTCGTACTGCAAGCGCTGGCGCAGGCCGGCCTCGGCGAAGGCGCGGTCGATGATGCCGCGCACGCCGGCGCCGGCGATCAGCCCGGCCATCGGCGCGTCCTCCAGTTCGTGCAGGGACACGTCGGCGCGCGCGGCGAAGCGGTTGCCGGGCGCGGCGATCAGCGCCAGCGGCTCCTCGTGCAGCAACAGGCGCTGCTCGGGCAGGACGATATGCGGGCCGACCCCGACCAGGGCCACGTCCAGCCGGCCTTCGCCCAGCTCGAGCAGCAGCGCATCGCTCATGCCGGTGCGCAGGTGCACGTCCACCGCGCTGTGCGCGGCGCGGAAGCGGCGCAGCAGGGCCGGCACCTGCACCGTGGTCAGCGAGGAGATCTGGCCGATGTGCAGGCGCCCGCGCACGGTGCCCAGCGCCTGCGCCATCTCCTCATGCAGGCGTTCGGCGGCACGCAGGGTGGCGCGGGCGTTGTGCAGGAATACTTCGCCGGCGGCGGTCAGCCGCACCTGCCGCGCGCCGCGCTCGAACAGACGCGCACCCAGCGCTTCCTCGATCTTGGCGATCTGGTGGCTCAGCGCCGACTGCACCGTGTGACAGCGCCGTGCGGCGGCGGTGAAGCTGCCTTCCTCGGCCACGGCGACGGCGAACTCGAGTTGGCGCAGGGTCAGCATGGCATCTGGAAACAAGATGGATCGAGTGAAAACAATACATTGGAAAGATCGATGGCGCTTGCCCAGACTGGCGCCATTCCTTCCGTACCCCCTGGATTCCGCTCATGGACACGTCCCCGCATCCCCCGTTGCATCGCGGCCTGGTGCTGCTGATGGCCGCCGCCACCGGCCTGGCGGTGGCCAGCAACTACTACGCGCAGCCGCTGCTGGAGGTGCTGGCGCAGACCTTCGCGATCGACGTGCGCAGCGCCGGCGCGGTGGTCACCACCGCGCAGCTGGCCTACGCCGCCGGCCTGCTGTTGCTGGTGCCGCTGGGCGACCGCTTCGAGCGCCGCAGCCTGATCGTGGGGCTGTACGCGCTCAGTGCGGTGGGCCTGCTGATCAGCGCCGCCTCCACCAGCTTCGCGCTGCTGCTGCTCGGTACCCTGGTCACCGGCCTCAGCTCGGTGGCCGCGCAGATCCTGGTGCCGTTCGCCGCCACCCTGGCCGCGCCGCACGAGCGCGGGCGGGTGGTCGGCACGGTGATGAGCGGCCTGCTGCTCGGCATCCTGCTGGCGCGCACCGTGTCCGGGCTGCTGGCCGGCGTCGGCGGCTGGCATGTCGTGTACTGGGTGGCCGCGGCGCTGATCCTGCTGGTGGCGGCGTTGCTGTGGCGCGCGCTGCCGCGGCATCCGGGCAATCCGCGGCTGTCCTATCCGCACCTGATCGGTTCGGTGCTGGCGCTGCTGCGCGACGAACCTGTGCTGCGCTCGCGGGCGATCCTGGGCGGGCTGATCTTCGCCGGTTTCAGCACGTTCTGGACCACGCTGGCATTCCTGCTGTCCGGTCCCAGCTACGGTTACGGCACCGCGACGATCGGCCTGTTCGGCCTGATCGGCGCCGCCGGCGCGTTCGCCGCCAACCTGTCGGGCAAGCTCGCCGACCGCGGCGCCGGGCACTGGGTGGGTTGGGGCGGGCTGGCCATGCTGCTGCTGTCGTGGCTGCTGCTGGCCGCCGCGCCGCACTCGCTGTGGCTGCTGATCGCCGGGGTGCTGCTGCTGGACGTGGCGGTGCAGGGCGTGCACATCGGCAACCAGCATGTGATCTACCAACTGGATCCGAAGGCGCGCAACCGCATCACCTCGGCCTACGTCACCTGCTACTTCATCGGCGGCGCGATCGGTTCCAGCCTGGGCACCGCCGCCTACGCCTACGCCGGCTGGCACGGGGTGGTGGTCGGCGGCGCGGCGCTGGCGCTGGCCGCGCTGCTGTGGATGGGGATCAGCGTGCGGCCGGCACGGCCGCCGGTGGTGCCGGCGCCGCTGCCGGAGCGGTGACCGCATGCGCGGCGGCGCGCAGCTTGGGCAGCAGGCGCAGGGTCAGCGCCAGCTGGTTGCGCACCAGCCGCCGCTTGGCTTCGTCGATCCCGTCCTCGTGCTCCAGCGCATCGGCCATGCCCACCTCCGCTGATTCGTCGGCCGGCGGTAGCGCCTGGCGCTGCGCCAGCGCGTCGGCGATCGCGCCCAGGGTGTCCTGCAGGTAGCCGCCGGCACGGTCGATGGCCGGATCGGCTTCGCCGGCCAGCGCGGCGCGGTGCGCGCCCAGCGCCGACAGGTAGCCGAGCAAGGTGTTGGACAGCGCCAGGAAGCGGAAGCCCGCATCCAGATTGCGGCGGTAGCGGCCGGGTTCGCGCAGCATGTTGGACAGCGCCACCGACAGCGCCGCGTCGGCGTTGTGCATGTCGCGCCGGGCGATGCGGTAGGGCAGGTCGTCGCGCATGCCGCTGCGGTACTGCTCCAGCACCTGCGCCAGGTAGCGCGCGCAGCTGGCCAGCACCGTGGCCATCACCTGGTTGAGGCGCCGGCCCTGCCAGTCGGGCAGGATCAGGAACGAGGCCGCCGCGGCGATCGCGCAGCCGATCAGCGTATCCACCAGGCGCGGCCAGATCAGCACGAAGCCGTCGCCGAGCAGGTTGAAGCAGAACAGCGCCATCACCGTGATCGCGGCGGTGGCCAGCATGTAGCGGTCGGTGCGGGTGACGAAGAACAGCAGCGCGCCGAACAGCGCGAACAGCAACTGCAGTTCGGTGCCGGGGAACAGCTGCATCAGCGCCCAGGTCGCGATCAGCCCGATCAGCGTGCCGGCGATGCGCTGCGCCAGGCGCAGCCGGGTGGCGCCGTAGTTGGGCCGGCACACGAAGGCGGTGGTGAGCAGGATCCAGTAGCCGTTGCTGGCGTGGATCGACTGCATGACGGCGTAGCCGACCACCAGCGCGATCGCCATGCGCAGCCCGTGCCGGAACAGCACCGAACCGGGGGTGAGCTGCTGGCCGACGCGCACCAGCATCTCGCGCAGGGTGTGCGGCGAGGAGTCGCGCAGGCGCGTGTCGAGGGTGTCGCTGGTGGTGTCGGACTGCGCGGATTCGGACAGCCGCCGCTCGATGCTCTGCAGGTTGGTGACCAGTAGTTCCAGCGAGCCGAGCAGCCGCGCATGGCGCGGATCGGCCTGCGCATGCAGGAAATCCAGCGACTGGCGCAGGTCGGTAGTGGCCTGCTGGGTCTGCTCGCCGTATTCGAACGGCTGGCGCAGCCGGATCGCCTCGCCCAGCGCGGCGCAGGCCTTGCCCTGCAGCGCCAGCAGGCGCTGGCAGCGGTACAGCACGTCGCTGTGGAAGAAGGCGTCGGTGAGCGCTTCGTAGGGGTAGTGCGAGGAACTGGCGCGTTCGTGGAAATCCTGCGCCATGTAATACAGCCGGAAGTACAGGCCGGACTGCACCCCGGGCCGGCCGGAGCGGCCGAAGCGGCTCATGATCGCGGTCTTGGCCGCGTTCAGCGCCGCCACCACCTGCGCGTTCTGTTCGGCCAGCGCCAGCCGCCGCGCATGCAGGTCGCTCTGCCGCACCGGTTCGAACAGCGCGGCCTTCAGCCGCAGGTAGCGGCCGAGTTCGAAGAACAGCCGCGACAGCCGCTCGCGCACCGGGCGGTTGGCGAACAGCAGGGTCCACAGGATCGACAGCAGCCCGTACCAGGCGGCGCCGAGCATCAACAGGCCGATACCGTGCCAGGCGCTGCCGCCGACGTGGCCGGTGCGGCCGCCATGGTCGATGCCGATCATCGCGTAGATCGCCAGCGCCACGGTGGCCTGGGCGATGGAGGCGTAGCGTTCGCCGAGCGCGCCGAGCAGGGTCAGGGCGAAGGTGGACAGCGCCATGCCGGCGACGAACGCCAGCGGGTACGGGAACAGCAGCACCACCGCGGCCGCGGCGGCGGCGAAGCACAGCAGCGACAGCAGCACCGACTTGATCCGGCCCAGCCAGTTGTCGTCGGTCTCGGCGATGGCGCTGGCGATGGCGCCGAGGAAGATCGCCGGCAGCGCGGTCAGTTGCTGCTGCTGCCAGCACACGCCCATCGCCACGCCCAGGGCGATGAACACGCGCAGCCCGTAGCTGGCCTTTTCATGGGCCCACAGGCGGCTGAGGCGCGATTCGATCGAGGATTTCGGCACGGCGACACGATAACGCAACGCTGGCCGCCGTATCGCAGCCGCTGGCGGATCGGCGCGCCGCGATGCGAGCGCGGCGCTGTTCGCTCAGATGTCCAGTTGCCGCAAGCGCGCTTCGAGCAGCGCCGGGAAACGCTTGAACCAGGTCTGGTTGAGCGGCGAGGGATGCGGCAACGGATATAGCGTGAAGCATCGCGCCGCGCCGGTTTCGGCCTGCAGCCGGACCTCGGTGTGCGCGCTGAAGCGCGATTCGCTGGCCCAGAACGCATCCAGTTGCGCGCGCACGTCCTTGGGCTGGTCGATGCCGAACCACAGGAAGGCTTCGCGGCCGAGGGTGACGATCTCGTGGCCGCGCCATTGCGCGATCAACAGGCGCCGCATCAGCGGATGGAAACGCCGCTTCGCCTGCATCGACCAGGCCTTGTTGCCGATCGGCTTGTACGGCACGGTGTTGATCCAGAAGAAGGCGCGGCCGACTTTGAGCGAGGCCGCGAAGTCCGGCATCGGCTGGCCGTCGTGCAGGTGCCGGTACAGCGCCTTGCGCACGAGTTGTCCGCCGCTGCCGACGAAGGGTTCGCCGTGTTCGACTTCGCTGCGGCCCGGATCGCGGCCGAAGAAGCACAGCCGCGCGGTGCGGCGGCCCAGGCCGATGATCGGCTCGAGCGGATCCTTGGCGTAGTCGGCGTAGACCTTGGTGTCGATGCCGTCGGTCTGCGCCGCCAGCTCGCGGAATTGTTTGCGCAAGTCGGGATCCAGTGCCATGCAATGTCCTCGAATGCCGATGGTGCTCCTACAGAGGGCGACGTGCGCCCTATTCGCCGCGTTCGCGCGCGATCGCGCGCCAGCCGATGTCGCTGCGATGGAATTCGCTGGGCCACCGGATCTGCGCCACGCCGGCATACGCATTGCGCTGCGCGTCGGACACGCTGTCGCCGAGCGCAGCCACGCACAGTACGCGGCCGCCGGCACTGAGCACGCGGCCCTGGTCGTCCAGCGCAGTGCCGGCATGGAACACCTTGGCGCTCGCCGGCACCTGGTCCAGGCCGGAAATCGCTTCGCCGGTGATCGGCGTTTCCGGATACGGCGCCGCCGCCAGCACCACGCCCAGCGACGGGCGCGGATCCCACTGTGCTTCGGTCGCATGCAGGCGGCCGTCGATCGCCGCCTCGATCAGCTCCACCAGATCCGACTGCAGGCGCAGCATCACCGGCTGCGTTTCCGGGTCGCCGAAGCGCACGTTGAACTCGATCACCTTCGGCGCGCCGCTGGCGTCGATCATCAGTCCGGCATACAGGAAACCGGTGAACGGCACGCCGTCGGCGATCATGCCCTGCACGGTCGGCTCCACCACCTCGCGCATCACCCGCGCGTGCACCTCGGGCGTGACCACCGGTGCCGGCGAGTACGCGCCCATGCCGCCGGTGTTGGGGCCGCTGTCGCCATCGCCGACGCGCTTGTGGTCCTGGCTGGTGGCCATCGGCAGCGCGGTGGCGCCATCGACCATGGAGATGAAACTGGCTTCCTCGCCGTCGAGGAATTCCTCGATCACCACGCGCGCGCCAGCATCGCCGAAGGCATTGCCGGAGAGCATGTCGCGCACCGCCGCTTCGGCCTCGTCCAGGGTCATCGCCACGATCACGCCCTTGCCCGCGGCCAGGCCGTCGGCCTTGACCACGATCGGCGCGCCTTTGTCGCGCACATAGGCCAGCGCCGCGTCCACCTCGGTATGCACTTCGTAGAACGCGGTCGGGATGCCGTGGCGGGCGAGGAATTCCTTGGCGAAGGCCTTGCTGCCTTCCAGCTGCGCGGCCTTGGCGCTGGGCCCGAAGATGCGCAGGCCGGCGGCGCGGAAACGGTCCACCACGCCCAGCACCAGCGGCACTTCCGGGCCGACCACGGTCAGCGCCACGGCCTCGTCCTGCGCCAGCTTGAGCAGGCCGTCGAGGTCGTCGACCTTGACCGCCACGTTGCGGCACTTGGGTTCAGTGGCGGTGCCGGCATTGCCCGGGGCGACCAGCACTTCGCTGACGCGCGGGGATTGGGCCAGCTTCCAGGACAGGGCGTGTTCGCGGCCGCCGGCACCGATGACGAGGATTTTCAAGGCGTGTCTCGTGAGGTCGAAGGAAGGACTATTCGCAGGCTTCGCGCTGCATCGATTCGGGGAACGGATAGACCCAGCGCTTGGCGTCGAAGGCGAACACCTGGGTCGTGCCGAGCTTCTTGCCGCAGGACATGCCGCGTTCCTCGATGGTCACCGGCCACACCCGCGCGCCGCGGTCGCTGTCGTCCACGTCGAGTTTGAAGTCCACGTCGAACAGTTGCGCCTGGCATTGTTCGGCGGTCTGCTGCGGATCGCGGCCGTCGTCGCTGCAGTCCAGCGCGCCGTGGTTGTCGATGTGCTCGCGCACCGAGCCGGCGTTGACCAGGCCCTTGGGGCCGGGCAGCACCAGGTCCTGCGATTGCAGCACGGTGCCTTGCCCCATCCAGTCGCTGTAGACCACGAAGCCGTAGAAATCGCTGCCCAGCCGCAGGATGTCCACCGCACCCGGGTCGCCGTCGCTGCCGAAGCCGTCGCCGAGCTTCTCGGCGACCACCGCCAGGCCCTGGCCGGTGTCGCGCAGGATCAGGAAATCGATCAGCCCCGGATTGGCATGGCCGCCGTCGCTGAGCCGGTGGCAGACCGCCAGCAGTTCCTGGATCTGGTCGCCGACCACCACCGGCTGTTCGGCGCAGACTTCGCTCTGCACCGCGTTGCCGTCGGCCTGGCCGGACCAGCTCTCCGACAGGCGCGCCTGCTTGCCGTAGCGCGTCTGCAGGAAGGCCTGCAGGCGTTCGGTGCGCGGCACGTGCGCAGTCGGTGCCGGCGTGGCGGCCGGCGCCGCTGCGGCCGCCGGCGCGGGCGTCGTCGGTGCCGCGGTCGGCTTGCACGCGGCCATGCCGAGCGCGAGCAGCAGCGGCAGGCCGTGGCGCAATGGAGTGCGATTCATCGTTCCGATTCCTTGGCCGCTCAATGGCGGAAGTGGCGCACGCCGGTGAACACCATGGCGATGCCGTGTTCGTCGGCGGCGCCGATCACCTCGCCGTCGCGCATCGAGCCGCCGGGCTGGATCACCGCCTTGATGCCGGCCGCGGCGGCGGCGTCGATGCCGTCGCGGAACGGGAAGAACGCGTCGGAGGCCATCACCGAACCCTGCACCACCAGCTCCGCATCGGCCGCCTTGATCCCGGCGATGCGCGCCGAATACACCCGGCTCATCTGCCCGGCGCCGACGCCGATGGTGCGGTGGTCCTTGGCATAGACGATGGCGTTGGACTTGACGTACTTGGCCACCTTCCACGCGAACAGCAGGTCGGCGAACTGCGCCTCGGTGGGCGCTAGCCGGGTGACCACTTTCAGTTCGTCGCGGGTCACCACGCGGTCGTCGGCGCTCTGCATCAACAGGCCCGAGCCGATGCGCTTGGTGTCGACGAAACCGCCGGACACCGGCGCCAGCGGAATGCGCAGCACGCGCACGTTGGCCTTCTTCTTCGCGTATTCCAGCGCACCTTCTTCGTAGTCCGGCGCGATCAGCACTTCGACGAACTGGCGGTCGAGGATGACCTTGGCGGTGGCCGCGTCCAGCGTGCGGTTGAAGGCGAGGATGCCGCCGAAGGCGCTGGTCGGGTCGGTCGCGTAGGCCAGTTCGTAGGCATCGCCGCAGGCCGCACCCACCGCCACACCGCAGGGATTGGCATGCTTGACGATGACGCAGGCCGGCGCGTCGAACTGGCGCACGCATTCCCAGGCCGCGTCGCTGTCGGCGATGTTGTTGTAGCTCAGCTCCTTGCCCTGCAACTGCTGGAACGTGGCCAGCGAGCCCGGCGCCGGGCACAGGTCGCGGTAGAACGCGGCGTGCTGGTGCGGGTTCTCGCCGTAGCGCAGGTCCATCACCTTGACGAAGGTGCCGTTGGCCTGCGCCGGGAACGCGGCACGCACCGGCACCTCGCTCGCAGGGTCGGTCACCGTGGACAGGTAATTGCTGATCGCCGCGTCGTACTGCGCCACGCGGTTGAACGCGGCCACCGACAGCGCGAAGCGCTTGGCCGCCGACAGCTGGCCGTCGTGCGCCTCCAGTTCGGCCAGCAGGTCGGCGTATTGCACCGGATCGGTGGCCACCGCCACGCGCGCGAAGTTCTTCGCCGCCGAGCGCAGCATCGCCGGGCCGCCGATGTCGATGTTCTCCACCGCCTCGGCGAGCGTGCAGTCGGCCTTGGCGGTGACCGCCTCGAACGGATACAGGTTCAGCACCAGCAGGTCGATCGCGGCGATGCCGTGTTCGGCCATCACCGCGTCGTCGGTGCCGGCGCGGCCGAGCAGGCCGCCGTGCACCAGCGGGTGCAGGGTCTTGACCCGGCCGTCCATCATTTCCGGGAAGCCGGTCAGCTCGGACACGTCCTTGACCGCCAGCCCGGCCTCGCGAATGGCCTTGGCGGTGCCGCCGGTGGACAGCAGTTCCACGTTGCGCGCGGCCAGCGCGCGGGCCAGGTCGATCAGGCCGGTCTTGTCGGAAACGGACAGCAATGCCCGGCGCACGGGCAGGAAATCGGAGGACATGGGGGCAGGGCACACATCGGAGCGGGGAGCCGATATTGTAGGCTGCGCCGCCCCGGCATGGACCCTCAGGACCCCGCAATGGTTTCGATCTACGCATTGAAAGGACGCTTCCAGGACCTGCTGCGGCCCGGGGTGCGCGGCCTGTACCGGCTCGGGGTGACCGCCAACCAGGTCACCGTGGGCGCGGCCGCGGTGTCGCTGCTGGTCGCCGCCTGGGTGTTCTGGCGCGGGCCGGCGCAGCCGCTGTGGTACGCGCTGCTGCCGGCGTGGATGCTGCTGCGCATGGCCTTGAACGCGGTCGACGGCATGCTGGCGCGCGAGTTCGGCCAGCAGTCCAGGCTCGGCGCCTACCTCAACGAACTGAGCGACGTGATCGCCGATGCGGCGCTGTACCTGAGCCTGGCCAGCGTGCCCGGCGCGGGGTCCGGCTGGCTGTGGGCGCTGGCGCTGGCGGCGGCATTGACCGAGTATGCCGGGGTGTTGGGGCTGATGGTCGGCGCCGGACGGCGCTACGACGGACCGATGGGCAAGAGCGATCGCGCCTTCGCCATCGGCCTGCTGGGGCTGCTGCTGGCCGGCGGCTGGGTGGGGGCGAAGACGGTGGACGGGTTCGCGATCGTGCTGGCGCTGCTGTGCGCGGCGACGGTGCTGCGGCGCGTTGCCGCCGGCCTGCGCGAGGGCGCGCCGCGCTGAGCCGCGCGGCGCGGGCCGCGGCAACGACACGGAAGCGGTAGCGGTACTCACGGCAAGAGCAAGTACGACGACAGGGAATCGGCAACGGATGCGGCAGGTCAGCGAAAGCGAGTTTTGCAGTTTCGACGGAACACGGCTGTTCTACCGGCATTGGCCGGCCACGGCGCCGGCGGCGGCGCCACGCGCGGTGGTGCTGCTGCACCGCGGCCACGAACATTCGGGGCGGGTCGTGCACCTGGCCGACGAACTGGGCCTGGACGACTGCGCGATGTTCGCCTGGGATGCGCGCGGCAACGGCCGCTCGCCCGGCGTGCGCGGCGATGCGCCCGGCTTCCCGGCGCTGGTGCGCGATCTGGACCGCTTCATCGCCCACATCGGCGAGACCCACGGCATCGCGGTGCAGGACATCGTGGTGATCGCGCAGAGCGTGGGCGCGGTGATCGCCAGCACCTGGGTGCACGATTACGCGCCGCCGCTGCGCGCGCTGGTGCTGGCCTCGCCGGCGTTCAAGGTCAAGCTGTACGTGCCGTTCGCGCGGCCCGGTCTGGCCTTGATGCACAAGCTGCGCGGCAATTTCTTCGTCAACAGCTACGTCAAGCCGCAGTGGCTGACCCACGACCCGGCGCGCGTGGCCAGCTACCGCGACGATCCGCTGATCACCCGGCCGATCTCGGTGCGGGTGCTGCTGGGCGTGTACGCCGCCGCCGACCGCGTGGTCGGCGATGCGCAGGCGATCACCGTGCCGGTGCAGTTGCTGGTGTCCGGCGACGATTTCGTCGTGCACCGCGGCCCGCAGGACCGTTTCTACGAGCGGCTGTCCTCGCCGGTGAAGGAGCGCCACCTGCTGCCCGGGTTCTTCCACGACACCCTGGGCGAGCGCGACCGCGCGCCGGCGCTGGCGCAGATCAGCCGCTTCGTGCGCGAGCGCTTCGCCGAAGCGCCGGCACTGCCGAGCCTGCTGCAGGCGCACCGCCGCGGGCCCACCTTCGAGGAAGCCGAGCGGCTGTCCTGGCCGCCGCAGAAATACAGCCTGCAGGACCTGCGCTGGCGCTTCGTGCGCGCCAACCTGCGCTTCGGCGGCACTTTGTCCGAGGGCGTGGCGCTGGGCCTGCAGACCGGCTTCGATTCCGGCAGCACGCTGGATTACGTGTATCGCGACCGCGCCGCCGGCAAGGGCCCGCTGGGCCGCTTCATCGACCGCAACTACCTGGATGCGATCGGCTGGCGTGGCATCCGCGTGCGCCGCACCCATCTGCACGAACTGCTGCGCCTGGCCATGCAGCGCCTGCGCGACGCCGGCGCGTCGGTGCGCGTGCTCGACATCGCTGCCGGCCACGGCCGCTACGTGCTGGAAGCGCTGGCCGGTGGCGAACAGCGTGCCAATGCGATCGCGCTGCGCGATTTCAGCGACTTGAACGTGGAGCGCGGGCGCGCGCTGATCGCCGAACTCGGCGCCGCCGACATCGCCCGCTTCGAACAGGGCGATGCCTTCGACCGTGACGCGCTGGCGGCGCTGCAGCCGCGGCCGACGCTGGCGGTGGTGTCGGGCCTGTACGAACTGTTTCCCGACAACGACCAGGTGCTGCGTTCGCTGCAGGGCGTGGCCGCCGCGGTCGAACCGGGCGGCTACCTCGCCTACACCGGCCAGCCCTGGCACCCGCAGCTGGAATTCATCGCCCGCGCGCTGACCAGCCACCGCGGCGGCGCGGCCTGGGTGATGCGCCGCCGCACCCAGCAGGAGATGGACGAACTGGTGCGTGCGGCCGGCTTTCGCAAGCTGGAGCAGCGCATCGACGAATGGGGCATCTTCACCGTGTCGCTGGCGCAGCGGATCGCGCCGTGAGCGAAGCGGCGCCGCGGCCGTGGCGGCGGGCGCTGGCGTGGCTGGCGCTGCTGGGGCCGTTCTTCTTCCTCAGCTACGGCCTGGCCAATACGCTGGCCGAGCGCCGCGCCTACGTGCCTTCGTTTCCGTTCGCGTGGGAAACGCAGATCCCGTTCTGGCCGTGGACGATCGTGCCGTACTGGTCGATCGACCTGTTCTACGTGATCTCGTTCTTCGTCTGCCGCACGCGCGCCGAACTGGACACGCATGCCAGGCGGCTGCTGACCGCGCAGCTGCTGGCGGTGGGATGCTTCCTGCTGTGGCCGCTGCGCTTCGGCTTCGAGCGGCCGCCCAGCGACGGCGTGTTCGGCTGGTTGTTCGCGGTGCTGCTGGGTTTCGACAAGCCGTTCAACCAGGCGCCGTCGCTGCACATCGTGCTGCTGGTGGTGCTGTGGGTGCGCTATGCGCAGCATCTGCACGGTCTCGCGCGCAGCGCGCTGCACGCCTGGTTCGCGCTGATCGGGCTGTCGGTGCTGACCACCTACCAGCACCATTTCCTGGACATTCCCACCGGCCTGGCCGCGGGTTGGCTGTGCGTGTGGCTGTGGCCGCAGCGGGTGGCGGCGCCGTGGAGCGCACTGGCCGTGGCGCGCGATCCGGCGCGCTGGCGCCTGGCCGGCGGCTACCTGTGTGGCAGCGCGGTCTGCGTCGCGCTGGCCTGGGTTGTCGGCGGCGCAGCGTGGTGGCTGTTGTGGCCGGCGTTGTCGCTGCTGCTGGTCGCGTTCGACTACGCGCTGCTCGGCGCGATCGGCCTGCAGAAGCGCGCCGACGGCCGCCTCAGCCTGGCCGCGCGCTGGCTGTACGCGCCGTACCTGGCCGCGGCCTGGCTCAATGCGCGCGCCTGGACCCGGCGCGATCCGGCGCCGCGCGAGATCGCCGACGGCGTCTGGCTGGGGCGCCTTCCCGGCCGCGGCGAGCGCGCTGCATTCGCCGCGGTGGTCGATGTCTGCGCCGAACTGTCGCTGCGCGATGCCGGTGCGCACGATCGCACGGTGCCGATGCTGGACCTGGTCGCGCCGCCCGCACAGGCATTGCGCGACGCCGCCGCCGCGATCGAGGCCGCCCGCCGCCATGGTCCGGTGCTGGTGTGCTGCGCGCTGGGCTATTCGCGCAGCGCAGCGGCGGTTGCCACGTGGCTATTGCTTAGCGGCCGCGCCGCCGATCTGGATGCCGCGCTCGCGCTGTTGCGCGCACGCGCAGCACGGATCGTACTGGGGCCTGCGCAGCGCGATGCCATCGCCGCCGCGTGCGCCGCGCCGGCCGCTCCGCCGCAGGTCCTGGAGCTGCCGGCATGAGCACGCCGCTGGAACTGCGCACGATGGCCGCGCTGCTGCGGCAGGCATCGCCGCTGGACCGGCTGTCGCTGGCGCTGCTCGCCGTCGCGCTGCTGCTGGGCGCGTGGTACGGCAGCGCCGGCGCGCATCTGGCGCTGGCCGCGTGCCTGCTCAGCGTGCTGGCGGGCTTGCTGCAACGCTACTGGGCCGCACGCGTCGGCCTGGATGCAGCGTTGCTCGAAGCAGTGTTGGCCGAAGCGGACCTGGACCAGGCCGGCAGTGATCTCGACGCCGCCCTGCACCGGCTCGGCCTGCTGCGGCGCCTGCCGCCGCCGCGCGACTGGCAGGCGCGCTGGCGCGGCATGCGCGGCTTGTTGTTGCGGCAGATCGCCAGCCTGGCGCTGCAACTGCTGGCGCTGCTGGCGGCGCCGATCGCGGTGCAGTTCGCATGACGGAGCGCAGACCATGACCGCATCCGCCGATCCGGCGCCGCTGCCCCACGCCGATGCCGCGCAACAGGCGCTGTGGCAGCGCCTGCAGGCCTATCGTTTCGGCGAGGAGGACGACGCGTTGCCGGTGTTCGTGCGCCGCGTGGCCAAGGAAGCCAAGGTCTCCCTGGCCGAAGCCGCGCAGGCGGTGGAGGAATACCGTCGCTTCTGCTTCCTGGCCTGCAGCAGCGCCGACGCAGAGGTCACGCCCAGCACGCTGATCGACCAGGTCTGGCATACCCACCTCACCGATACCCACGAATACTGGCAGCGCTTCTGCCCGCAGGTGTTGCAGACCACGCTGCACCATCGGCCCGGGCGCGGCGACGCCGCCGATGCAGACCGCCACGCGCTGCAGTACCGGACCACCCTGGCGCACTACCGCCGCCATTTCGGCGATCCGCCGGCGGCGTGCTGGCCGGCGCCGGGCGACACCACAGCGCCGCAACCGCGGCTGCGCAGCGATGTCGCGGCGCGGCGTTGGCCGATGCCGCGCGAGGGTGGCAAAGCGCTGTGGCTGTGGTTGCTGGCGACGCTGCTGCTGGGCGGGTGGCTGAGTTCGATCAACCCCGCCGCGTCGCCGTTGCACTGGCGCGGCGGTTCGTTCCTGCTGCTGTTCCTGGTGGCGATCGGGCTGGCCTGCGCATTGGCCGCGCGGCTGCGGCGCGCGGTGCGCGGCCTCGGCCAGCAGCGCGCGGTCCGGCAGGTGGACAACGCCGAACTGGCGTTCCTGGCCGGCGGCAGCGAGCGCGTGGCAGACATGCAACTGGCCTTGCTGCTGGCGTGCGACGCAGTGCAGTTGCAACTGGCGCCGTCGAGCCTGCGTGGCAGCCACCGCGACGAGGCCCAACTGCAGGTCACGGACGCTGCAGTGCCGGCGGCGCTGCAGCGCGCCCTGCTGCTGGTGCGCGCCAACCCGAAATTGCCGCTGGCGCTGCAGGCATTGCGCGACGATGCGTCGCCGCTGCATGAGGCGTTGATCGGCAAGCGCCTGCTGCTCGGCCGCGGCCAGGCCTGGTGCGCGCGTCTGCTCGGCGCAGCGCCGCTGCTGGCGCTGTGGATCGCCGGCGCGCTGAAGATCCACATCGGCCTGCAGTTGCAGCGCCCGGTCGGCTTCCTGGTCGCGGCGATGGTGCTGGTGACAATGCTCGCGCTCGGCTTCCTGTTGACGCCGCCGCTGCGCAGCGTCGCCGGCGAGCGCTTGCTCGCCGAGCGCGACAAGGCATGGCGCGCAGGCGCCGGAGCGGCGCCCGCGCCACAGGCATTGCATCTGGCATCGCCCCTGGCCCTGGCCGGCACCGGCGTGCTGCTGGGGACGCCATGGGTGGACTACCACGCATTGCGTACGCCGATCGTCGCCAGCAGCGGCAACGGTGGCGGCAGCAGCTGCACCAGCACCAGCAGTTGCACCAGCGGCAGCAGCGGCGGCGATGGAGGCGGCGGCAGCAGTTGCAGCAGCGGTTGCGGCGGTTGCGGCGGCGGAGGCGGCGACTGATGGCAGGACCGACGATCAGCGAACGCCGCGCGCAGTGGCGCGCGCGCCTGGCAATGGCGCTGCGCGCGCGTGGCGCCACGCCCAACGGCCTGTCCTGGACCGCCACCGGCTTCGCCGCGCTGGCGGCGCTGATGTTCTATTGCGCCTGGCGCGAGCCGCCGCGCGATGCCGCCGGCTTGCTGCTGCTGGCCGCGCTCGCCCTGCACGGCCGGTTGCTGTGCAACCGCCTGGACGGGCTGATGGCGCGACAGGCGCAGATGATCGGCCGCGCCGGCGAGGTCTACAACGAAGCGCCGGACAGGCTGTCCGATGTCGTGGTGTGCCTGGGCGTGGGCTACGGCCTGCAGCACGTGCTGAGCTGGGGCGCGGAGCTGGGCTGGGCCGCGGCCCTGCTGTGCGTGGGCACCGCCTACGTGCGCATGCTCGGCCTGGCCTGCGGCGTCAGCGAGCCGGTGCAGGGCCCGATGGCGCGCGTGCAGCGCATGCGCTGGCTGTCGCTGGCCGCGTTGCTGGCGGCCGTCGCGCTGCTGCTGCAATACACGGCCGTCGCCGAAATGATTCTGGTTGCGACCATGGCGCTGCTGATCGGCGGCGCGGCCTTGACCATCGTGATGCGTCTGCGCGCCATCGTGCGCGAACTGGAGTGGACATGATCGAACGCCTGATCGCCCGCGGCTGCAGTGCCGCGATCCGCATCCTGACCGGCGCGCGTGCGTTCTGGCGCGGCTGCATTCCTTCCAGCGAGCGCCGCGTGTACTACGGCAACCACGCCAGCCACGGCGACTTCGTGCTGATCTGGTCGTCGCTGCCGGCGGCGCTGCGGCGCGAGGTGCGGCCGGTGGCCGCGGCCGAGTACTGGCAGCGCGACGCGCTGCGCCGCTACCTGATCCACTCGGTGTTCAACGGCGTGCTGATCGAGCGCGAGGCCGCGCAGCGCAGCCGCGATCCGATCGAGTGCCTGTGCGAGGCAGTCGATGGCGGCGGCTCGCTGATCCTGTTCCCGGAAGGCACGCGCAACACCGAGGAAGGCGTGCTGCCGTTCAAGAGCGGCATCTACCACCTGGCGCGGAACCGCCCGGAACTGGAGTTCGTGCCGGTGTGGATCGACAACCTCAAGCGGGTGATGCCCAAGGGCAAGTGGCTGCCGCTGCCGTTGCTGTGCACCACCACCTTCGGCGAGCCGTTGCGGCTGGGCGCCGGCGAGGACAAGCAGGCGTTCCTGGAACGCACGCGTGCGGCACTGCTGGCGTTGTCGCCGGAACAGATGGAGGCCGCACGATGAGCGCGATCGCCTTCAGCGACCACCTGCAGCAGTCCTCGCTGCGGCAGCAGACCATCTGGCTGTTCCTCGGCATCGCCGCGGTGCTGCTGCTGGCCACGCTGATTTCCGAAACGCTGCGCTGGCGCGCGCGCGGGCGCCCCAGCGCGGTGCTCGACAACCTGGTGGCGCGGATCCGCGCGTGGTGGGTGATGGCCGCGGTGGTGGCGCTGGCGTTCGTGTTCGGGCGCATCGGCGTGATCGTGCTGTTCGCGCTGGTGTCGCTGTTCGCGCTGCGCGAGTTCATCACCTTGGCGCCGACCCGGCGCGGCGACTACTACGCGCTGCTGGTGGCGTTCTACATCGTGCTGCCGTGGCAGTACTGGCTGGTGTGGAGCGGCTGGTACGGGCTGTACACGCTGCTGATCCCGGTCTACGCGTTCCTGGTGCTGCCGATCCTGGCCACCATCGGCGGCGACACCACGCGCTACCTGGAGCGCACCGCGAAAGTGCAGTGGGGGCTGATGATCTGCGTGTTCTGCATCTCGCACGTGCCGGCGCTGCTGAACCTGGAGATCCCCGGCTACGAGGGCCGCAACCTGCTGCTGTTCGCGTTCCTGGTGATCGTGGTGCAGTCCTCGGACGTGCTGCAGTACGTGTGGGGCAAGTTGATCGGCAGGCACCTGATCGCGCCGAAGCTGTCGCCGTCCAAGACCGTGGAAGGCTTCGTCGGCGGCATCCTGTCGGCGAGCCTGCTCGGCGCGGCCTTGTGGTGGATCACCCCGTTCTCGCCGCTGCAGGCGTTCGCGCTGGCGCTGGTGGCCAACCTGATGGGCTTCTTCGGAGGTCTGGTGATGTCGGCGATCAAGCGCGACCGCGGCATCAAGGACTGGGGCCACATGATCGAAGGCCACGGCGGCGTACTCGACCGGCTGGACTCGGTGTGCTTCGCCGCGCCGGTGTTCTTCCACCTGATCCGCTATGGGTGGGTGTGAGGGGCCGGGATGACCAGCCATGCGGCTGTGGAAAAGCGGGGGATTGGGGATTGGAGATTGGGGTTTGCGCGAGGGCCGCTTTCTGTAGGAGCGGCTTCAGCCGCGACGCGTTACCGGTAATGCGTCGCGGCTGAAGCCGCTCCTACACAAAAGCGCCCGGGCTGAAATAAAAAAGCCGCCTTTTCTGCAGAAAGGGCGGCTTTTTTTTATCGGGCCGCTTGACGGCGATTTGCATGGGGACGTGATTCTGCAGTCCCGAGTCCCGAGTCCCGAGTCCCGAGTCCCGCCTCAAGCCAACCCGTATTCCTTCAACTTCTTGCGCAGCGTGGCGCGATGGATGCCCAGCATCGCCGCGGCGCGGCTCTGGTTGCCTTCGCAGTGGTTGAGCACTTCCACGAACAACGGGATCTCCATCTCGCGCAGCACGATCTCGTACACGTCGTCGGCGTCGCAGCCATCGAGGTCGCGCAGGTAGCGGCGCACGGACTGCGCCACGTGTTCGCGCAGCGGCGGCTTCGGCGCGCCGCGACTGGAGTCAGGACGAGTGGTGGCAGCGTTCAAGTTCGGCGGGTCCCCGGATGACGTCGGCGCCGGAAGGTTGGAGGGCCGGCGCGGGGGGACGAGTCTAGCGCGTGGCCTGCCTCGCTGCCATGCCGGATCGTGATGTCACAGCGTTTCAGTGGAAGTCGAAACTGAATGCAGCGGTTCCCGCGGCCGGTTCGCGCACCTGGAACGCCACCTGCGCGCTCTGTCCGGGCGCCAGCGTCGCCGTATCCGGGCGGGTGCGGCCCAGGTACTCCTCCGGGCGCAGCACGCGGCTGCCGATGGTGCGGCCGTCGGCGTCGGCCAGCGACAGCTGCAGCAGCGGCCAGGCCTGCGCCCAGCGCGCGTCGTTGCGGAAGGTGGCCTGGATCTGCAGGGTGCCGGCGCGGCCGGGCAGCGGCCGCACCTCGCGGCTGAGCATGGTGAACGCGCTCGGCTCGCGCCACGGCGGCAGGCTGCAGCGCAGCGCCTGGCACACGCCGGCCACCCACGGCCGCCAGCGCGCGTCGGCGCCCAGCCGTTGCCGGTCGGCGACCAGGATCTGCAGCGCCAGCAGCAGGCCCAGCCCGACCAGCGCGATCCACTGCCAGGGCGCGGCGCGCAGCACCGGCCGGCGTGACGCGCTGGGCTGCATGAAGCTGGGCGCGGCGCTGGTGGCGATCGCTGCTGTGGTCAGGTCCGGTTCCAGCTGCGGCGGCGGCGCCAGCGCCGATTCCGGTTCGGGTTCCGACTGCGGTTCGAGTCCGGCAGGCGCGCTCGACTCGCCGGTCACCGCGGCGGGCGGCGTTGCGGTGACCCCGGCGGCGCGCGAGGCGTCCGCCTCCGGCGTCGACGCTGGCTCGGACTCCGGCGCGCCGGGGGCATCGGCACGCGGCGCCGCGCCGTTACCGGTATCGCCCGTCTCGGCGGGGCCGGCCGCCGCGTCTGCAGCGGGACCTGCCGTCTCGGCGGCATCGGCCTGTTCCGGCACCGGCTGCTGGGGCTGGCGCAGCAAGGTCGCGAGGCTGGGACGGGGCGGGGTGGGATCGGGCATGCGTGCAGGCGACGGCGGCAACGAGACCCCTATTCAAGCACGCGCGGGAGCGGGCTGCAGTGCGCTCGTGGCCTTCGTGGGCTTCTGTAGGAGCGGCTTCAGCCGCGACAGGCACCTTCGGTAAGTTCCTGTCGCGGCTGAAGCCGCTCCTACAGGGACATCGGGTCCCTGCTCAGCGCCGGTGCTTGCCGGTGCCGATCAGGTCCAGCAGGCCGGCGCGCTGGCGGGGACTCAGGGTCTCGAAGCTGTCGAGCAGGCGCGCCTGCTGGTCGGACAGTTGTCGGTAGTGCGCGGCTTCCTCGGCCACGGACAGCGGTTCGCCGAACACGCGTTCGCCGCGGCCGGTGGCCAGGTATTCGAAGGTCAGCCCGCTGCGGCGGGCCAGGGCGATCAGGTGCTCCACCGCCGGCGCGGTGCCGTCGGCCATCTCCCACTGCGCCACGGCGCTGCGGGTCACCGACAGGTCCAGCGCGAGCGCTTCCTGGGTGAGACCGGTCAGCTTGCGCGCTTCGCGCACCCGTTCGTACAGCCTGCTGTTCACACTCACCTCCGCGGGGGAGGCGAGATATAGCCGCGCCGACTGGGAAAGTTGGTTCGTACGGCTTTCAATGAGGGCTTTGTTGTTGATACTGTCGTCGGCGATGGCTGTGCGCAGTGAAGACGCCGCATCGTTTGCGCCGTCTCTGCCGCCGCCGCCCGACCCGCTGCCATGGACCAGGACGCGCCGATGCACACGCAGGATGCCCCGCTGCAGGATGTCCACCGCTCTCGTTTCGCGATCGCCCCGCTGCGCACGCACAGCCGCCCGCGGCCGCCGCCGGGGATCGGCGCGCACCGCTACCGGATCTGGGCCGATGCCGGCGACGGTCGCTGCGCGGTCAGGCAGGGCTGGTCGTGGCAGGTGTTCGCGCTGCCGTATCCGCCCGCGCCGCCGTCGCGGGCGCCGGCGCTGCTATGGCTGCTGGTGCACGCCGCGGGCTGGCTGGCGCTGGTCCAGACCCTGGGTGCGTCGGCACTGATCGGCGTGCTGCTGGAACTGGCCTGGCGGCTGCCGCGGGCGCGGCGCGGCCATCGCTGGCACGAGCGCCGCCTGCGCGCGCAGGGCTGGCGGCCGCGGACCCGGGTGCTGGCGATCCATGCCGAGGCGGCGTTGCTGACCGCGGCGATCCGCAGCCTGGCCGCAGGCCGCGGGTGAGTGTTGGATCCGGCGCGAGCGCGTGAGCGGACCCGCCGCTCCGCGGACTCAGGCGCGGCGCACGCCGTCGATACGCATCCAGTCGCCGTCCTGTTCGCTGCGCAGCTGCTCGAACCACGGCGCGTAGCGCTGCAACAGCTCCTGTTCCTGGCCATGCAGGATCCCGGACAGGGCGATGCGCCCGCCCGGCGCGACGCGTTCGGCCAGGGTCGGCGCCAGCGCGTCCAGCGCCGAGGCCAGGATGTTGGCGACCACCACCGGATAGGTGGCCACCGGCTCGTCGGCCGGCAGGTGCACCGTCAGGCGCGCGCCGACGTCATTGCGCTCGGCGTTGTCGTGCGTGGCCAGCAGCGCCTGCGGGTCGTTGTCCACGCCCACTGCCGCCGCCGCGCCCAGCTTCAGCGCGGCCAGCGCCAGGATCCCGGAGCCGCAGCCGAAGTCGAGCACGCGCGCCTGCGCCAGCGCGCCGTCGGCGGCCAGGGCGTCGAGCCAGCGCAGGCACAGCGCGGTGGTCGGATGGGTGCCGGAACCGAACGCCAGGCCCGGGTCCAGCCGCACCACCGCGGCATCGGCGCCGCGCGCGTCCTCGGGCAGGTCGTGGTTCCACGGCACGATGAAGGTGCGCGTGCCGAAGCGCATCGGCTGGAACTGGTCCAGCCAGGCGCGTTCCCAGTCCTGGTCGTCGACCTTGCGGAACGTGGCCTGGGCCCAGTCCAGGCCCGGGTCGAACGCCTCCAGCGCGGCCAGCAGCAGCAACGCGTCCTGCTCGGCGGGGAACAGCGCACTGAGCACCAGCGTGCCCCACAGCGGGGTCTCGCCGACCCCCGGTTCCAGGATCGCGCGCTCGTTGCTGGTGTCGGCCTCGGCGTCGAGCAGGGTGACCGCCAGCGCGCCGACGTCCTCCAGCGCGTTCTCGTAGCGGGGCTGGGTGGCGTCGGTGCAGCGCACAGTCAGTTCGAGGAACGGCATCGGTCGGGCACAAGGAGGAATGACCGCGCATCTTAGACGACCGCCGCGGCGGCCCGAACCGGCGCCGGCCGCGCACGCCGCGACCGCGGCCGCCATTGTCTGCCGTGGCCCGCCATCGGCTGCGTTAGACTGGCACATTGCGGCGGCCCCCGGTTCCAGCGGCCGCGGCCGCGCTCCTCGCCTGCTGCCCCGATCGCCTACGCGCATGCCCTTCGCCGTGTCCCGCAAAACCTGGCTGTTGCTGGCGCCCGCTGCGCTGCTGCTGGGCGTGGTCGGCTATCGCGCGCTGCTGCTGGCCGCGGCACCGGCGCTGCCGGTGACTGTGGGTGCCGCCGCGGCCACCCCGGCGACCGTGGACGTGTCGGGGCAGGACCAGCGCAGGCGCAGCTCGGTGCAGGCATTGCCGGCGGCGTCGCCCGACCGCCGCACCGCGCTGGAACGCAGCCCCGACCTGTACCGCACCGCGCAGCAACTGTCCGCCGCCGCCGCGCAGGGCGATGCCGATGCGTCCTGGCTGCTCAGCCGCATCTACGACTATTGCGCCGGCTATGCGATGAATCCGGCCGGCTATGCCGCCGACACCCGTGCGATCGATGCGGCGCAACTGCCGACCTCGGGGCGCATGGTCGATGCGCGCGCGCGGGTCGGCCGCCGCTGCGCCGGCTTCGTGCCCGGCGACGGCCTCACCCGCCAGGCCATCGTCGCCCAGCGCGTGCAGGCCGCGCGCGGCGGCAACCTAGCCGCGGAGGCGGCGCTGCTGACGCTGGGGCAGCCGCTGCAGTCCTCGGCCGGCTACAAGCGCGACCTGGTCGAACGGGTGCGCGCCTCCGGCGATCCGGACGCGTACATGGCGCTGGCACCGGCGATGGGCTTGGCCGCCAGCGGCGACGACAGCCTGGACGAGCGCATCGCCGGTACCGCCTTCACCGAACTGGCCTGGCAGCTGGCGGCCTGCCGGCTGGGGCTGGATTGCGGCCCGAACAGCGAGTTGATGACCCGCTATTGCGCCAACGGCGGGATCTGTTCGCAGGACCCGACCCAGGATTTCAGCAGTTTTGTTTACGACGCCGCGGTGCCGCGGCAAGGCACGGACACGATGAACGACATGGTCAACCGTCTGGTGGATACGACAGGAGCGGGCTCATGAATTACCGGCGATGGCTGCACGGCGCCAAGTTCTGGTTCTGGGTGCTGGCCCTGGTCGCCTATTCGGCGGCGGCGGCCGGCCTGCTGCTGATCGACACGGCCGAGCAGCGCTACCGCGGCCTGTCCAAGGTCGAACTGACCACCACGCACGCCGACCCGGACCTGCGCCGCGCCGGCGCCGCGCAGGTGGCGGCGATCTACCGCGCCCGCAGCGGCATGCCGTTCTCCACCCTGAGCCCGGGCAGCACCTTCCAGATCGTGTGGCCGGACGGCTCCACCGAGACGGTGATGATCGTCAGCCCGACCTCGACCCTGGGCGCCGAGCCGGTGCCGGGGACGCAGGCGAAGTAGCCGGGATTCGGGATTTGGGATTCGGGATTCGCAAAGGCGAGTCTTCGGCCCCGATCTGTTGGTGCGACCCGATATTTCAGCGCTTCGCGGCGGACGTGCGGCGCACCTAGCGCTGTTCGGACAGCGCCACGGCATCGGCGCCGGCCGGGAAATGCAGCCGCTCGGAAACGTCGTTGGCCGCTTCCCAGATCGCCTGGGCGACGTCGCTCGCCGTCGTCACCGCCGCCGGTTGGCCCAGGTGCGAGAACACCTCGCGGGCAAAGGGCGCGTAGGCGTCCGGGATCAGGCCCTGCATGCGCTGCTGTCCGTTGGCGGTGAACTGGGTGGACGGGCCGTAGCCGGGCTCCACCAGCTTGACCCGCAGGCCGAACGCCTGCAGTTCGTGGCGCAGCGATGCGGTGAAGCCCTGCACCGCGGTCTTGCTTGCCGTGTACGCGGCCACCAGCGGGAACGGCGCCAGCGTGGCGCTGGAGGTCACGTTGACGATGACGCCCGCGCCGCGCTGGCGAAACCGGGGAATGGCGGCCTGGCACATCGCCATGACGCCGAAGGTGTTGGTCTCGAACACCTCGCGCACGGTCGCCATCGGCGTGGCCTCGAACGCGCCGAACAGCCCGATGCCGGCATTGTTGACCAGCGCGTCGATGGGGCCGGCCGCCTCCAGCGCCAGCGCGATGCTGTCGGGCTGGGTCACGTCCAGCGCCAGCATGCGCAGGTCGGGCGAGGCCGGCAGCAGCGCCGGTCGGGGCTGGCGCATGGTGGCGACGACGTTCCAGCCTTGGGCCAGGAAGTGGCGCGCGGTTTCCAGGCCGTAGCCGGAGGAGCAGCCAGTGATCAGGACGGTCTTCATTGCGTTCTCCAGGAGTGAGTGGACTCGGGAGGAAACGATAGGCCAGCTGTCTCGGATGATCGATAATGCGGAATCCTTTTTGTTTTAGCGAAAGTCCGAAATGCACGATCCGCTTTCCGAGCTCGTCCGCCTGCTCCACCCCCGCGCGGTGTTCGCCAACCTGATCAGCGGCAAGGGCAACTGGGCGGTGCGCTATGCCGAGTACGGGCAGCCGGGGTTCTGCATCGTGCTGGAAGGCAGCGCCGTGCTGGCGGTGGACGGGCATCCGCCGCTCGCGATCGGCGCCGGCGATTTCGTGCTGCTGCCGACCACGCCGGCGTTCACGCTCTCCAGCCTGGTGCCGGGGCCGCCGGTATTCATCGATCCGAAGGTCGTTCCCGGCGGGCAGGGCGAGCGGCGCCACGGCGAACCGGACGGCGCGCCGGACATGCGCTCACTGGGCGGCGCCTTCCTGTTCGACAGCGCCCATGCCGGGCTGCTGGTCTCGCTGCTGCCGGCGGTGGTCCACGTGCGCGGCGCGGGCCGGCTGATGCAACTGGTGCAGATGGTGGGCGAGGAGTACCACGACAGGAAGCCGGGCAACGACTACATGCTGTCGCGGCTGGTCGAGATGCTGCTGGTCGAGGCCATGCGCTGGACGACGGCGGGGAATGCGCCGCCGGGCCTGCTGCGCGGCCTGGGCGACGAACGGCTGGCGCCGGCGCTCACGCGGATCCACGCCCGCATCGATCACGCCTGGACGGTGGGCGAACTCGCGCAGGCGGCCGCGCTGTCGCGCTCGACGTTCTTCGACCGCTTCGCCCGCACGGTCGGCGTGCCGCCGATGGAGTACGTGCTGGCCTGGCGCATGGAGCTGGCGAAGGACCTGCTGCGGCGCGGATCGAACGTGGCCGAGGTGGCGCAACGCGTCGGCTATGGCTCGACCAGCAGCTTCAGCGTCGCCTTCAGCCGCCACGTGGGCGAAGCGCCCAGCCACTACGCCAAACGCTGACGCAAAACGCGGCGGCGATGCCGATGGCAGTGCTTTGCAACGCCATCTGCGGGCAATCCGAAGTGGCCGGATGCGATCGCCAATCTGCCGCGCAACGCGCATGCGAAGGCTTGCCCAAGGCGCGTCCTGGCAGCGACTAGAACCGGTCGCCTGCCATCACCAGGAAGGGATCGCGACCCGGGACCCGCATTTGCGAATCCCCAATCCCGAATCCCCAATCCCGGCTCTCAAACCAACGCAATCGACTTGTTCTTGCGCTCGGCCAGGCGCTTTTCCAGGTAGTGGATGTTCTGCCCGCCGGCCTGGAAGCCCTTGTCGCGCATGATCCGCTGCTGCAGCGGGATGTTGGTCTTGATCCCGTCCACCACCATCTCGCTCAGCGCCACGCGCATGCGCGCGATCGCGGTGTCGCGGTCCGGGCCGTGCACGATCAGCTTGCCAATCATCGAGTCGTAGTTCGGCGGCACCCTGTAGCCGCTGTAGATGTGCGTGTCCACGCGCACGCCGGGGCCGCCGGGCGGGTGGAAGCCGGTGATCAGGCCCGGGTTGGGCATGAAGGTTTCCGGGTCCTCGGCGTTGATGCGGCACTCGATCGCATGGCCGCGCAGCACGATGTCGCTCTGCTTGATGCTCAACTTGTGGCCGGCGGCGATGCGCAGCTGCTCGCAGACCAGGTCGATGCCGGTGATGCGCTCGGTGACCGGGTGTTCGACCTGGATGCGCGTGTTCATTTCGATGAAGTAGAAGCGGCCATCCTCGAACAGGAATTCGAAGGTGCCGGCGCCGCGGTAGCCGATGCGCACGCAGGCATCCACGCAGACCTTGCCGATCTCGCTGCGCAGCTGCTCGGTGATGCCGGGCGCGGGCGCTTCTTCGACCACCTTCTGGTGGCGGCGCTGCATCGAGCAGTCGCGCTCGCCCAGGTGGATGGCGTTGCCCTGGCCGTCGGCCAGCACCTGGATCTCCACGTGGCGCGGATTCTCCAGGAACTTCTCCATGTACACCTGGTCGTTGCTGAAAGCGGCCTTGGCCTCGGACTTGGTGGTCTCGATCGCCGCCTTCAGCGCCGCCTCCGAATGCACCACGCGCATGCCGCGGCCGCCGCCGCCGCCGGCCGCCTTGATGATCACCGGGTAGCCGATCTCGCGCGCGACCTTGGTGTTGGCGACAATGTCATCGCCCAGCGGGCCGCCCGAGCCGGGCACGCACGGCACGCCGGCGGCCTTCATCGCGCGGATCGCCTCGACCTTGTCGCCCATCAGGCGGATGGTGTCGGCCTTGGGGCCGATGAAGATGAAACCGGACTGCTCCACGCGCTCGGCGAAGTCGGCGTTCTCCGACAGGAAACCGTAGCCGGGATGGATGGCCTGCGCGTCGGTGACCTCGGCCGCGGCGATCAGCGCCGGGATGTTGAGGTAGCTCTCGGCCGACGACGCCGGGCCGATGCACACCGACTCGTCGGCCATGGCCACGTGCTTGAGGTTGCGGTCGACGGTGGAATGCACCGCGACCGTGCGGATGCCGAGCGTATGGCACGCGCGCAGGATGCGCAGCGCGATTTCGCCGCGATTGGCGATGACGACTTTATCGAGCATGGGATTCGGGATTCGAGATTGGGGATTCGTAGAGGGCGCCGGGCTCGCGCAGATGTCGCGAATCGTCCAGCGTGCGGATCAATGCGTTGAGCCTGGAAAAGGTGCGGTTCAAGAGATCGAGGGTTGCCGCGTCCGGCGAACCGAACTGCAGCCGTGTCGCGATCTGCATCTGCGTATCCAATTCGGCCAGCGAGCCTCGCGCCATCGACAGATAGCGCAGGTACTCGGCAGTGGACCGCCGCGCGGCGCCCTCCGCGATGTTGGAGGGAACGCTGATCGCCGCGCGCCGCATCTGTGCGGTCAGTCCAAAGCGTTCGGCATCGGGGAAATTCTGGGTGAGATGGTAGATCGCTTCGACCAACGCCATCGCATCGCGCCACACCGTGAGGCGCTCGTGCGGCCGCTGTTGCGAATCCCAAATCACGAATCCCCAATCCCGGCCGCTCAGCCAATCACAAACAACGGCTGATCGAACTCCACCGGCACGCCGCTGTCGCTGAGGATCGCGACGATGGTGCCGGAGACGTCGGCTTCGATCGGGTTGAACATCTTCATCGCCTCGATGATCGCCAGGGTCTCGCCGGCCTTGACCGCCTGGCCGACCGTGACGAAGGCCGGCTTGTCCGGCGACGGCGAGGTGTAGAAGGTGCCGACCATCGGCGCGCGCAGCACGTGGCCCTCGGGCAGGGCATTGCCGGGCTTGGCGGTGCCGCCGGTGGAGGCCTCGGTGGGCGAGCTCATCGGCATCGGCGCGGCCGCAGGCGGCGCGGCGACAGGGGCCGGGGCGTACTGCGGGGCGCTGGCGATCATGCCCTTGGGCGTGCGCGCCAGGCGCACGCTTTCCTCGCCTTCCTTGATCTCGATCTCGGCGAGATTGGACTCTTCCAGCAGGTCGATCAGCTTCTTGATTTTACGGAGATCCATAACGGCCTCTTGAGGTGAATCGGGAAATGACCGGGCACGCGGCCCGGCGAACGCGGAGAGGGTGGCGCAGCGCCGCACGACGCGCGCTGAAGCCGGGAGTGCCGCTCATGCGCCGGCTCCCAGCCGGGCCAGCGCCGCATCCATCGCGTAGCGGTAGCTGTCGGCGCCGAAGCCGCAGATCACGCCGAGCGCGTGGTCGCTGAAATAGCTGTGGTGGCGGAACGGCTCGCGGCTGTGCGGGTTGGACAGGTGGATCTCGATGAACGGGATCGCCACCGCCGCCAGCGCGTCGCGCAGCGCCACCGAGGTATGGGTGAACGCGGCTGGGTTGATCAGGATGAAGGCGGTGCCGTCGCCGCGCGCGGCCTGCACCCGCTCCACCAGCACGTGCTCGGCGTTGGACTGCAGGTTGTCCAGCTGGTGCCCGGCGGCCGTGGCCTGCGCGAGCAGCGTCGCATCGATCTGCGCCAGCGTGGTGTGCCCATAGACCCCCGGCTCGCGGGTGCCGAGCAGGTTGAGGTTGGGGCCATGCAACAGCAGCAGTCGCGCCATGGAAGACAAAGCAGCGGAAAGGGCGGCAGTCTGCGCGAAGCCGGGATTACTGTCCAGTTCGGCGAAGTTGCGCGTGTTTTAAACGGATGTTTGGTTCTGCGGCGCGCGGCGCGTGGCGCGGGCAGTGCAAGGCGCGAGGCGGCTTGGTCGCAGTTGCACTGCTCGCATCCTAGCCCGTCCAGAGCGAGGTCAGTCGAGGCGCTTTCTTGCGCGGAGGCTGTTGCGGTGCGCGATGTGCGACGACGCATGGCACTGGCTGCATTCCGAAGTCGTCTCGCACGTGCGTCTCTGAAGCCCGGGACATCCCTTCCGGTCCCGAGCCGGCAGCGCTCATCCGGCAGACCGCGCCTTGACCCACAGCCCGAACTCCTTCATCACCGCCACCACTGGTTCCAGGCGCCGCCCGTCCTCGGTCAGCGCGTATTCGACCTTGACCGGCACGGTCGGATAGACGGTGCGCTGAATCAGCCCCGCTTCTTCCAGGGCGCGCAGGTCCAGGGTCAGCATGCGCTGCGAAATGGCCGGAACGTCGCGGCGCAGTTCGTTGAACCGCTTGGGGCCGTCGAGCAGGTACGACACCAGCAACAGGCGCCATCTTCCGCCCAGCAGGCGCATGGCCTCTTCCACGGAGCAGCCGGACACGTTGTCCTTCATCGCAAGTCCCTCGGTGTGCGCACGCTAGGTATAAATTTTGTACCTAGACAACATTATAGTGCCTTCTTCCTTTTCTATACCTGGTTTCTAGAATGCGTCGGGCTGCTCGCCCTAGAGCTGCGCCCACTTTCTGGAGATCGCAATGAAGCTGTACTACATCCCGGCCGCCTGCTCCCTCGCGCCGCATATCGTGCTGCATGAGCTCGGCCTCGAGGCGACGCTGGTGAGGGTCGATCACCGCAAGCATCTGACTGAGGATGGAGAAGATTTCCATCGGGTCAATTCGATGGGCTACGTGCCGGCGCTCGAACTCGACGATGGCAGCGTGCTGCGCGAAGGGCCGGCCATCGTCCAGTACCTGGGCGATCGCAAGCCGGAACGCGGCCTGGTGCCGCCCAACGGCAGCATGCAACGCTACCGCTTGCAGGAATGGCTGAACTTCCTGGCCACGGAGATCCACAAGGGCTTCATTCCGCTGCTGTACGCGCGGCTCGCCGGCCAGTACGTGGATACCGCGCGGCCGAAGCTGGAGCAGCGCTTCGCCTGGATCGATGCACAGCTCGCCGGTCGACAGTTCCTGATGGGGGATGCCTTCACCGTCGCCGATGCCTATCTCTACGCGCTGACCGGCTGGGGCCAGGCGCCCTGGCTGACCTCGCACTACCGGGCGGACATCCACTTCGACGCGTTGCAGAACCTGCAGGCGTGGTACCGGCGCGTGCACGCGCGGCCTTCGGTGCAGCGGGCACTGAGCGAAGAAGGGCTTCAGTAGGTCGATCGCGCGCACGTCCATCGTGGCTGCGTTTCCACTGAGGGAATGCCCCACGTCGCGCTGGCCATTCCAGCATCGCGCGACGATCGTGCGACGCCATCGCCAAGGTCCGGCGCACGCCGCTTATGGAACAAACGCATCTGCTGATACCCGATCGGCATGCGCCATATGCCGCGCATTAACCGGCGATTTACACCCGCGGCCGGCATCCCGGGCACAAAGGACGCCCCGACCGGCCACGAGTGTCAGCCATGCGAATTGCGATCATCGGCGCAGGATTCTGCGGCAACCTGCTGGCCGCGGCCCTGGCCGGGCAGGGAACGGCCAGCCGGCTGACATTGATCGGCGTGGCCGACACCTTCGGCCGCGGCATCGCCTATGGCGCGGCGCGGCCCGAGCATCTGTTGAACGTGCGCGCCAAGGACCTGGGCGTGGACCCGCAGGATCCGGGCGGCTTCGCCGACGCCTTGCAGCTCGACGCCGCGCAGCGGCTGGAATTCCTGCCGCGGCTGCGCTACGGCCGTTACCTGGAGCAACACCTGGACGCGGCGCTGGCCGCCTCGGCGGTGGAAGTGGCGCGGGTCAGCGAAGAGGCGGTAGCGGTGGAGCGCGGTCCAGACGGCTTCCGCATCTTCCTGGCCAACGGCGAGGACGTGGTCAGCGACGTGGTGGTGCTGGCGATCGGCGCGCTGCCGCCGGCGGCGCTGCCCGGCATCGGCCCGCGCCTGGCGGTGCACCGGCGCTACATCGGCTGGCCATGGCAGGACGGGGTACTGGACGAGGTGCCGCCGCAGGCGCGGCTGTTGCTGGTCGGCACCGGCCTGACCATGGCCGATGTCGCGCTGACCCTGCGCCGCCGCGGCCATCGCGGTCCGATCACCGCGCTGTCGCGGCGCGGCCTGGCGCCGCAGGCACATCTGGCCCAGCCGGGCGCGCCGGTGACGCTGCCGCCGAGCGTGGCGCAGGCGCTGCGCAACCACGACCTCACCGGCCTGGTGCGCAGCCTGCGCCAACTGGCCACGGTGGTGGAGGACTGGCGCTGCGTGGTCGATGCGCTGCGCCCGCATCTGCAGCCGTTCTGGAAAGGCCTGGCGCCGGCGGCGCGCGCGCGTTTCCTGCGCCATCTGCGCCCGTACTGGGAAGCGGCGCGGCATCGGCTGGCGCCGGCCGCGGCCACGGCGCTGGCGCAGATGCAGCAGCAGGGCCAGTTGCGCATCCGCGCCGGGCGCCTGCTGCGTGCGCGGCTGGGCGAAAACGCGGTGGAGGCGGTGATCCGCGACCGCGCCAGCAACAGCGCGCGCACGGAAGACTTCGACGTGCTGATCCGCGCCACCGGGCTGGACACCGACGTCGCGCGCACCAGCCATCCGCTGGTCGCGACGATGCGCGATGCGGGCCTGCTGCAGGCCGATCCGCTGGGCCTGGGCCTGGTGGTGGACGCGCGGTTGCAGGTGCGCGATGGCAGCGGCCATCCGGTGCCAGGGCTTTACTGCCTGGGACCGCTGCTGCGCGGCGGTCTGTGGGAAATCACCGCGGTGCCGGAATTGCGCGCCGGCGTGCAACTTCTGGCCGCGGAACTGGCGGCGCTGGGGCCGGCGCGGGTTGCCGGGGGCGGCGCCGGCAGGAAGGCGCAGCGGCAGGCGGTATAGCGCAAGCCGATCCAGGCGACGATCCCGATCCCTGTAGGAGCGGCTTCAGCCGCGACAGGCACCTTCGGCAAGTTCCTGTCGCGGCTGAAGCCGCTCCTACAGGGGCCAGTACGCAAACGAGCGCCTACGGCAACTGCGCCCAGCGCTCCGCCTCGCCCGGTGCGAACGGCCCCAGCTTCTGCCGCACGATGCGGCCGTTGGCGTCGATCAGCACGCTGTAGGGCAGCAGGCCCTGGGTGTCGCCCAGGCGCACGCTGGCGTCGGCCGGGCCGGGGGTTTCCAGCGCGATCGGGTAGCCGATCGGCACCCGCTGCAGGAACGCACGCACGTCCTCGGGGCGGTCCAGGGCGATGCCGAGCACCTGCAGGCCGTTGGCCGGCTGCGCGCGCGCCAGGCGGTCGAGTTCCGGCATCTCGCGCACGCACGGTTCGCACCAGCTGGCCCAGACATTGACCAACAAGGGGCGGCCGCGGAACTGGGCCAGGGTCAGGCTGCCGCCGTCGAGGGTGGGCAGGCGCAGCGCCGGTGCCGGATCGCCGGGGCGGGCCGCGGCGACGCCGGCCGGCAGCGCGCTGCCGGTGGCCGGCGCCGACGGCGTTGTCGCCGGCGTGCGCCACCAGACCTGCGCGGCGGCAATGCCCAGCACAGCCGCGATCGCCGCCACCGCGAGCAGGCGCGGCGGCGTGGCGTTCATCGCGCCGCGCGCAGCAGGGCGTCCTCGGCCACCGCCTGGCTCAGCACCGGCGGCAGCACGGTCGGCGGTGCGCCCGGACCGTAGACCACGTACAGCGGCACACCCACCGCCTTGTGTTCGGCCAGGAAGGCGCTGATGCGCGCGTCCTCGTTGGTCCAGTCGCCCTTCATGTACACCGCGTCGACCCGCTTGAGCGTGTCGCGGAAGGCGTCGCTGCCGAGCACGTTGCGTTCGTTGGCCTTGCAGGTCACGCACCAGTCGGCGGTCATGTTGACGAACACCACGCGGTTGTCGGTGCGCAGCCGGTCCAGCATCTCCGGCGAGAAGGCCACGGTGTTGCGCTCTGCGGTCACGCTGGGCGGCGCCAGCCGGGTCACGCCCCACACCGGCAGCAGCGCCAGCAGCACCAGCAGCGAGGCCAGGCGCAAGCCGAGGGTGTGGCTGCGCCAGCGCGCGCGCTCGATCCACCACAGGCCCAGCGCCAGCAGCGTGGCGCCGACCAGCAGCAGCGCCACCGCATCCACGCCGCGCTGCTTGCCCAGCACCCACAGCAGCCAGATCGCGGTCAGGTACATCGGGAACGCCAGCACCTGCTTGAGCGTCTCCATCCACGGGCCGGGGGTGGGCAGGCGCTTGGCCAGCGAGGGGATGAAGCCAACCAGCAGGAACGGCAGCGCCAGGCCCAGGCCCATGGTCAGGAACACCAGCATGCCGATCGCCGGCGGCGCGGCGAACGCATAGCCCAGCGCCAGGCCCATGAACGGGCCGACGCAGGCGCTGGAGACCACGCAGGCCAGCACGCCGGTGGAGAAGTCGCCGACCGGGCCGCTGCGCGAGGACAGCGACTGGCCGAGCCCGCCGAGGTTGGCGCTGAGCGTGAACACGCCGGACAGGCTCAGGCCCATCGCGAACATCAGGTAGGCCAGCACGGCGACGAAGCCCGGGCGCTGCAGCTGGAAGCCCCACAGCAGATGCGCGGCCACGGCGATGCCGCCGACCACGGCGAAGGACGCCAGGACTCCGAGCGTGTACCACAGCGCATGGCTGCGGGCGCGCGCATGGCTTTCGCCGCTGTGCGCCAGGCCCAGCACCTTCAGCGACAGGATCGGCAGCACGCACGGCAGCAGGTTCAGGATCAGGCCGCCGCCCAGCGCCGCCAGCAACACCCACAGCAGGTTCTGCGGCTCGGCGGCCGGCGCGGTGCTGCGCGCGGCGTTGTGCACCGAGGCATCGGGCACGCTCGCCGCGTCGGGCGCGGTCACCGGCGTGGCCGCGTCGGCCGCCGCAGCGCTGGCGTCGGCCTGGCGGCTGTCCAGCGGCGTCACCAGCAGCGGCGTCACTTCGGCCTGGTCGGTTGGGCTGAGCTTGCCCTTGGGCAGCGACAGCTTCACCCGCCGGGTCATCGGCGGATAGCAGATGCCGTCGGTCTGGCAGCCCTGGAAGGTGGCGACCAGGGTCGCGTCGGCGGCATCGGCGCGCTGCCGCTGCAGCGGCACGCTGACCTCGGTCTGGTCGAAATACACCACTACGTTGCCGAAGTGCTCGTCCTGGTGCGAGCGGCCCTGCGGCCAGTGCGGCATGCCGGTGCGGATGCCGGTCGCGCCTTCCAGCGCCAGCGCGGTACGGTCGCGATATAGGTAGTAGCCCGGCGCCGGGGTGAAGCGCAGCAGCAGGGTGTTGCCGTCGCCGACGATGGCTTCGAAGCCGAACGCCTGGTCCGACGGCAGCGGCAGGCCTTGCACGGCGCCGGCACCGGCGCCGAACAACGGCTTGGCGGCGGGGCCAGCCGCGCCCGGCGCGCTGCCCGGCAGCGGCGAGGAGGCGGTCGTCGCCGCACCGGCCTCGGCCGCCGGCAGCGCCACGGTGAGCACGCGCTTCTGCGGCGGATAGCACACGCCGGCGTCGGCGCAGCCCTGGTAGCGCACCTCCACCTGCAGGCTGGTCGTGGCGGGATCGGCCACGCCGCTCTGCACCGCGTTCAATTCGCCGCGGTAGGTTTCCACCTCACCGAAGTACGGGTCGGTCTTCTTATGCCCGGCCGGCAGCTGCACGGTCGGGTTGGCCTTGAAGCCGCTCAGCACCCGCACCGCGATCCGGTGCCGGTACAGGTAATAGCCGTCGGCGATCTTCCAGTGCAGCTCGATGCGGCCGCGCTCGGGCGCCTGCGCGCTCAGCACGAAGGCCTGATCGACCGGCAGCAGATCCTTTTCGCTGATCGCCAGGGCGGGGAAGGCGGCCAGGGCCAGCAGGCACAGGGCGGCGATACGGTGCAGCACGGTCATCGGCTTACGGTTCCTCACGGGTTTCGGCGTACATCCACTGCAGGTAGGCGGGCAGGCCGCCGGCGACCTCGACCTCGATCAGTTCGGGGACGTCGAAGGGGTGCAGTTCGCACAGCCGCTGTTGCAGCGCGGGGATGCGGTCGGCGGCGGTCTTGATCAGCAGCAGCACTTCCTCGGCCTGCTCCACGGTGTCCTGCCAGCGATAGGTGGCGTGCACGCCGGGCAGGCGGCTCACGCACGCGGCCAACCGTTCTTCGACCAAGACCTGGGCGATCCGCGCGGCGCTGGCGGGATCGGGGCAGGTGCTGAACAGCAAACGGAGTGGGGGCGAAGACATGCGGCCGACAGTATAGGGACGCCGGCAGGGCTTTGCCGGGCCTGGTTCGGGCATGAGTGCGCGCCCGCGGGCGTGCGGTTGCAGGCCTGTGCGGGGCTGCGCGGGATGGCGCGGGCCGGGCATGGCGCAGGGCCGCACTGCGGCGAACCGATTTTCGTCGCGGGACATGCACGGTAGCCCGATGGCGATGCAGGGCAGCAGGCGGGAAAACAGGGCCGTGATCGTGCCGGCGTTCGCACGCTGGCGGCGGCCATCTGCCGCCGAGCGCCCATTGCATGCGCGAGCGATGCCGGATGGCCCGAAGCCACCCGGATCGCGCGCTGGATGCTCCGGCGCGCCGCCGTCGGCGCGCCGGAGATCCGGCTCAGTTGAGCAGCTGGCAGGTCGCCGGCTTGGCCGAGGTGAACAGCGAGGAGGTCGCCCACTCCGGGTGGTCGATGAACGGATTGCGGTTGCCCTGGAAGCTGTACACCACTTCGTTGCGGGCACGCTCGGCGTCGTCCGGCGGATCCTGCTGGCTCCACGCGATCAGCGTCGACAGCAGGCCCATGTAGGCCGGCGAGGCCGAGGTCTGCACGATCTTGCTGCGGTCGTCGGTCAGTTCCAGGTCCGGCTCGGACTGCCCGGTGGCCGCGTCGGTGCCGCCTTCGTAGCGGATCGCCATGTACATGACCGCGCGCGCCATGTCGCCCTTGCGGTGGTTCCACACTTCGAAGCTGCCGCCGTTGCCGTCCGGGGTGCGCACCCAGTTGGAGTTGCCCGGGTAGCTGCCGCTGCCGCCGCCGAAGCCGGCGTTGGCCTCGGTGATGCGCTCGCCGCAGTTGCTGTCGCAGTTCGCGTACGGCTTGTTGCCGCGGTCGGCGTTCCAGGTGGAATCGGTCAGGTACAGCATGTGCGTGTCGGTGTACGGCGCGTAGGGCAGGCCCTTGTCGCCGCTGGCGGTGCCGAAGCCCAGCGAGTTCGGCCAGCTGTGCTCGCGGTTGTACTTCAGCCCGCTGCCGCTGCCGGCGCGGTCGGTGCCCTTGGCGTAGCTGCGGTTGCGGTAGGCGTCGAGGATGCGCCCGCTGTTGTTCGGGTCCTCGTCGGCGATCTCCAGGATGGTCCAGGTGCTGGTGCCGGAGCTGCTGCTGTACGGATAGACGGTGTGGCCCTTGATCGTCTCGTGCAGCGAGCAGCGCAACTGGCTGGCGTTGGAGGTGTTGACCCGCGAGTAGTAGCCGCTGGCACCGCCGCCGCTGCCGCTGGCGACGCTGAAGGCGATGCTGCTGTCCTGTGCCGGGTGCGCGCCGCCGGCGTCGCTGATCTTTGCCGCCAGGATGCTCAGGCTGCAGCTTTCGCCGGCGGCCAGCGCGGTGTTGGTGGAGATCGCGAACTGGCTGCCGCTGCTCGGGTAGCTCAGCGCCACCGTGCCGGACTGGCTGCAGCTCAGCCCGAACGCGCCGCTGGCCAGGGTCACCGCTTCGCTGAAGGTCACCGCCAGGTCGCCGGCGGCGGGGAAGTTGCTGGCGCCCTGTGCCGGCGTGGTCGCGGTCACCGACGGCGCGGTATTGCTGCCGCCGCCGCTGAAGGTCTGGCCGCTGTTGCAGGCGCCGAAGCTGCTGGCCGAGCTGCCGGCCCAGCTGAAGTCGGACGCGGCGCTGCCGTTGCTGCCGCGCAGCTGCAGCGAGGTGCCCGCGGCGGTGCTGTTGCTCTCGCTGACCGGCAGGTTCTGGCTGGTGAGGCCGGCCGCCGGGCCGCCACCGCCGGTGATCGCGCCCTCGTAGCTGAGGAACTGCACCACCTGGCCGCTGCCGTCGACCAGCGCCACACCGTCGTTGGGGCCGTTCTGCACGCCGTTGCTGGCGTAGCCGACGGTGGCGATGCGCACCTGCCCGCCGCAGGTGACCAGGCTGCCGGCCGGCACCGAGGTCGTGGCGTAGACGGCGGCGGCGCCGGGGTTGCTGCCGTTGTACAGGTAGACCTTGTAGCCGCTCAGGCTCTCGCCGGCGGTGGCGACGATCTCCACGCCCTCGCCGGTATCGCCGGCGGCGGTGGCATCGTCGTAGTGCAATTCGTTGATGAATACGGCGGCCTGGGCGTGGCCGGCCAGGGCCAGCAGACAGGCGAGAGGTAAGGCAACGGCGGATGGCTTCATCGACAACTCCTTTTGGATGGTCCCCCCTGGGTCTGCGAGCCTAGCCTGCCCCTGTGACAGCGTTGCGGAATCCGGGTACCAGTTCCACGGCCGGACGGGCGCCGAAGCGAAATTTTTTTGCCGCCAGCCCTTGAAAGGGCGCCGGCCAGCACCACATCTTGCGCATCCCGGCGTACCGGGTTTTTTCGCGAGCGTTGCTGGCAGTCGTCACATGCGAGTGCTAACATCGCCAGCCTTTCCTAGACCAATCAATCACTTAAGAGGGTCTCTCTCAATGAGCATCAAGCCGCTTCACGACCGCGTCGTAGTCAAGCCGATCGAAGCCGATGAAATTTCCGCCGGCGGCATCGTGATCCCGGATTCGGCCAAGGAAAAGTCCACCAAGGGCGAGATCGTCGCCATCGGCAGCGGCAAGCCGCTGGACAACGGCAGCGTCCGCGCTCCGGCGGTCAAGGTCGGCGACAAGGTCATCTACGGCCAGTACGCCGGCTCCAGCTACAAGGCCGAAGGCGTCGAGTACAAGGTGCTGCGCGAAGACGACATCCTCGCGATCGTCGGCTAAGACGCCGCCGATCGCGGGATTCGGGAGTGGGGATGAGCAGCCATACGGCTGCGGAAAAACCGGGATTCGCGCTGCGCTCGCCGCGGCGCGGTCCCGGGTCTCCCCCGAATCCCGCTCTTGGCCAATCCCTAATCCCCAATCACGAATCCCGGAGTTACACACATGGCTGCCAAAGATATCCGTTTCGGTGAAGACGCTCGTTCGCGCATGGTGCGCGGCGTCAACATTCTCGCCAATGCCGTCAAGGCCACCCTGGGCCCGAAGGGCCGCAACGTCGTGCTCGAGAAGAGCTTCGGCGCGCCGACCATCACCAAGGACGGCGTCTCCGTCGCCAAGGAAATCGAACTGGCCGACAAGTTCGAGAACATGGGCGCGCAGATGGTGAAGGAAGTCGCGTCCAAGACTTCCGACAACGCCGGCGACGGCACCACCACCGCCACCGTGCTGGCGCAGGCGCTGATCCGCGAAGGTTCCAAGGCGGTCGCCGCCGGCATGAACCCGATGGACCTCAAGCGCGGCATCGACCAGGCCGTCAAGGCCGCCGTGGTCGAGCTGAAGAAGATCAGCAAGCCCACCGCCGACGACAAGGCGATCGCCCAGGTCGGCACCATCTCGGCCAACTCCGACGAGTCGATCGGTCAAATCATCGCCGACGCGATGAAGAAGGTCGGCAAGGAAGGCGTCATCACCGTTGAAGAAGGCTCGGGCCTGGACAACGAGCTGGACGTGGTCGAGGGCATGCAGTTCGACCGCGGCTACCTGTCGCCGTACTTCATCAACAACCAGCAGAGCCAGTCGGCCGACCTGGACGACCCGTTCATCCTGCTGCACGACAAGAAGATCTCCAACGTGCGCGACCTGCTGCCCGTGCTGGAAGGCGTGGCCAAGTCGGGCAAGCCGCTGCTGATCGTGGCTGAGGAAGTCGAAGGCGAAGCGCTGGCGACCCTGGTGGTCAACACCATCCGCGGCATCGTCAAGGTCGTCGCGGTCAAGGCGCCGGGCTTCGGCGATCGTCGCAAGGCGATGCTGGAAGACATGGCCACCCTGACCGGCGGCACCGTGATCTCCGAGGAAGTGGGCCTGGCGCTGGAGAAGGCGACCATCAAGGACCTGGGCCGCGCCAAGAAGGTGCAGGTCTCCAAGGAGAACACCACCATCATCGACGGCGCTGGCGACAGCTCGGCGATCGAGTCGCGCATCAAGCAGATCAAGGCGCAGATCGAAGAGACCTCTTCGGACTACGACCGCGAGAAGCTGCAGGAGCGCGTGGCCAAGCTGGCCGGCGGCGTGGCGGTGATCAAGGTCGGTGCTTCGACCGAGATCGAGATGAAGGAAAAGAAGGCGCGCGTCGAAGACGCCCTGCACGCGACCCGTGCGGCCGTGGAAGAAGGCGTGGTCCCGGGCGGCGGTGTGGCCCTGGTGCGCGCGCTGACCGCGATCGGCGAGCTGAAGGGCGCTAACGAAGATCAGACCCACGGCATCCAGATCGCGCTGCGCGCGATGGAAGCGCCGCTGCGCGAGATCGTCACCAACGCCGGTGAAGAGCCGTCGGTGATCCTGAACCGGGTCAAGGAAGGCACCGGCAACTTCGGCTACAACGCCGCCAACGGCGAGTTCGGCGACATGGTCGAGTTCGGCATCCTGGATCCGACCAAGGTGACCCGTTCGGCGCTGCAGAACGCCGCGTCGATCGCCGGCCTGATGATCACCACCGAAGCGATGGTGGCCGAAGCGCCGAAGAAGGACGAGCCGGCCGGCGGCGGTGGCGGCATGGGCGGCGGCATGGGTGGCATGGGCGGTATGGATTTCTGATCCGCACCGGCGCAAGCCGACCTGCAGTACGCAATCGAAAGGAGCCCCGCAGCGATGCGGGGCTCTTTTTTTATGCGCTTGCGTGGCGCCGGCGCAGGACAGCGCCGCACAGGTCATGCCGGTTGCATGCCGATGCGCTATAAGCTGCGCACGCATCGCCATGCATGGGAAGCCATGGTCACACCGGTCTGCCACCTCGATCAGCATCGGCTGGACCAGCACCGGCCGGCGTTGCATCGGTTTTTGTTCCGGCGCACCGGCGACTGGTCACTGGCCGAGGACCTGGTGCAGGAGACCTTCCTGCGCCTGGTCGTGTACGCGCGCGAGCATGTGGTCACCGATATGGCGGCGCTGGCCCGCTCCATCGCGCTCAACCTGCTCAACGACCATCTGCGCCGGCGCCAGCGCCAACGCACCGAATCGATCAGCGACGACGTGCCCAGCCCGGCCTTGGGCGTGGAGGAGGCGGCGATGCAGCGCGAGCGCGTGGAGAGCTTCGCCCGCGCGCTGCAGGGCATGCCGCCACTGCGCCGCGAGGTGTTCGTGCGTTGCCGGGTGCGCGGGCAGAGCTATCGCGAGATCGCCGAGGCGCTGGGCCTGAGCGAGGGCGCGGTGGAAAAGCACGTCAGCCGCGGGCTGCGCTGGCTGCAGGAGGCGGTGGCGCGGACCGATGCCACGCGTCCGCCGGCCGGCGCCGCGGTGCGCGCTGCGCAGCGCGGCCCGGCGCAGGACGACGACGCATGAGCCGGGATCCGGCCTTGCCCCCCGGCGATCGCGCACAGGCTCCCGGCGACGCCGCGGACTGGGTGGCACGCAAGCTTGCCGGCGACGGCGCCGATCCGCCCGGCCTGCAGCGCTGGCTGGCCGCCGATCCGGCGCATCGCGCCGCGTTCGATGCGCTGTGGGCGCTGGCGCACGATGCGGCCTTGCTGGAGGCGCTGGCTGGCTTCGATACGCCGGCTGCGATGCCGCGGGTGCTGTCCGCCTCCGCATCGGCACCCGCGGCAGCGCCGCTACGGCACCGGCGGCGCTGGCAGGCCGCGGTGGCGCTGGCCGCCAGCCTGGCGTTGCTGGCCGTGCTGGCGTGGCCATGGCTGCGTCCGGACCCGGCGCCGCTGCTGGCCGCCACTGCGCCGGGACAGGTGCGCGTGCTCAAGCTCGACGACGGCAGCGTGCTCACCCTCAACGGCGCCAGCCGCGTGCGCGTGCAGCTGCGTGCGCACCGGCGCGAGGTTGCGCTGGAGGCCGGCGAAGTGTTCTTCGACGTCGCCCACGACGCGCGGCGCCCGTTCGAGGTCGCCCTGGGCACGGCCCGAGTGCGGGTGCTGGGGACCGTGTTCAACCTTGCGCGCGATGGCGCCACCAGCGAGCTGTCGGTGTACTCGGGACGGGTGGAGATCGTCAGCCGCGGCGCACGCCAGGTGCTGGCCCAGGGCATGCGCATCGACGCCGCACGCGACGGCCTGGGCGCGCTGGCCCGCTTCGACCCGGACGCCGGCGACTGGCGCGAAGGCTGGCTGCAGACCGCCGGCATTCCGCTGTCGCGGCTGGTGGAACGGCTCAACCGCCGCTCGCCGCAGTCGATCGCCATCGCCGATCCGGCGGTGGGCGCGCTGCAGGTGTCCGGGCGCTTCCGCCTGGACCAGCCGGAGCAGACCCTGGCGCACCTGGCACGGCTGTATCCGCTGCGGATCCAGCGCACGGCAACGGGCATCACGCTGACCGGCGACACCGCCGTTCACCAGTAGACGCCGCTACGCTTGCTGCCGCGGGCGGTGCCGCTCCCAGGTAGGCAGCGAATTTCCGGGATAAGACGTCGGTCGCAACCCGCATTGCGACGCGTCATAAAAATTTCATGGCGATTGCTTGTCAGGATCGTCGCTGTGCGTCGTCTTGGATGTTCGCCACGCCTCGTTGGCAACCAGACAGACGACGCTCATGCCGCCCCGTATCCCGTTCCGTTGTTCTTCCCGCTTCCCTCCGGTCACCGCGTTGGCCGTGGCACTTGCGGTCGCCGTGGCGGCGGCGCCGCTCGCCGCACAGCCCGCCCCGGCTGCCGCGTCCGGCGCCGCGGCGGTGCTGCCGCCCGGCGATCTGGGCGACACCCTGAATGCGTTCTCGCGCGCCACCGGCCTGCAGGTGATCGCCGACCCGAGCCTGCTGCGCGGCAAGCGCAGCCCCGGCGGCAGCGTCGCCGGCGATGCACGGCAAGCGCTGGCGCACCTGCTGCGCGGCACCGACCTGG
Organism: Xanthomonas sp. SI; assembly: GCF_014236855.1. Classification (NCBI taxonomy): domain Bacteria; kingdom Pseudomonadati; phylum Pseudomonadota; class Gammaproteobacteria; order Lysobacterales; family Lysobacteraceae; genus Xanthomonas; species Xanthomonas sp. SI. Next base: position 4,587,902 of record NZ_CP051261.1, on the reverse strand, counting down.
GCTTCCGCCTGGACGGGGACACGGTGATCGTGCGGTCCGCCAGCGCCGATGCCAATGCCGACGCCGACGCAGCACAGGCGAGTGCGGCGCCGGCCGCGGCCGAAGCGATCGACCTGGACCAGATCGTGGTCACCGGCACCGCCACCCAGCAGCCGAAGTTCCTCGCCCCGTACGCCATTTCCACGATCGGCGCCGAAGCGATCGCGCGCCAGGCGCCGCGCAGCATGGTCGACATGCTGCGCTCGGTGCCCGGCGTCACCGTGGAGAATTCCGGTGGCGAGGCCGGCGGCGAGAACGTGGTGATCCGCGGTCTGCCGTGGTCGGGTTTCCGCCTGCTCGACGTGCTCGAGGACGGCCTGCCGCTGTTCGAGTCCAACTACGAGCGCCAGCTGCAGATCGACGAGGTGTACCGGCTGGACCTGGGCACCACCGGCGCGGAAGTCGTGCGCGGCGGGACCGCGCCGATCTACAGCAACAACGCCTCCGGCGGCGTGCTCAACTTCATCACCAACCACGGCACCGACATCGCCAAGGGCGCGGTAAAGCTGACCGGCGGGTCGAACGCGCTGGGCCGCATGGACGCCACCGCCTCCGGGCCGGTCAAGGGCAACGACAATCTGCTGTATGCGGTCAGCGGCTTCTACCGACAGAGCGACGGCCTGCGCGATCCGGGCTTCGGCAACGGCAACCAGGGCGGCCAGATCAAGCTCGGCGGCACCTACAAGTTCGACTTCGGCAAGATCTTCGCCGACTTCAAATACCTCAACGACCGCGGGGTGTTCTACAGCGCGATCCCGCTGGCCGATCCACGCAACGGCGACTCGCTCGGCGACCTGATCGATCCGTCCACCGGCACGCTCAACAGCGACAGCTTCCGCAACGTCAGCATCCGCACCCTGGACGGCAAGGGCGGCAACCGCGTGCAGACGCGCGACCTGGCCGATGGCGTGCATCCGGTCACGCGGACTCTGACCGTGGGCGGCGAGACCGAGTTCGCCAACGGCTGGCGGCTCAGCGACAAGGCCCGCTACGTCGATGGCGACGTCGGCTTCAATGCGCTGCTCAACGGGTCTCCGGTGGATGCGGCCAGTACCCTGAGCGGCCGCCTGGCCGCCGCGCGCGCCGCGTTCCCGGGCACCGCGGCGCTGCGCTACGTGCTGGCCGGGACCAACACGCCGTTCGATCCGGCCTCCACCGCCGGGCTGACCATGATCAACACCTGGTCGAGCACGCAGACCCACTACAGCGACTTCGTCAACGACCTGCGCCTGGGCCGGCTGTTCGATACCGCCGGCGGCGGCAGCCACGACGTGTCGCTGGGGCTGAGCTTCAGCCGTTTCGACCTGCAGCAACAGCAGCTCGGCAATGCGCTGCTGACCGACGTCAAGACTAATCCCGACGCGCTCGACATCCAGGCCTTGAACGCCGGCGGGCAGGTGCTCGGCAACGTCACCGAGAACGGCTTCACGTCCTATGGCAGCGGCGACCTGATCGGCGACAGCCACGGCACCGCCACCGCGCTGTACGCGGCCGATACCTGGAAGCTGGCCGATGCCTGGGAAGTGGATGCCGGCCTGCGCCGGGTGTGGCGCCGCGAGGAAGGCAACCGTGGCGTGATCGGCACCCAGACCATCGCCAGCAGCGGCCCGCTTGCCGCACGCAGCGTCACTGGTCTGGTCGGCAGCGTGCCCTACCAGAAGAACATGGCCGGCACCTCGTGGACGCTGGGCACGTCCTACAAATTTTCCGAACCGTTCAATGCATTCGCGCGCTACACCGAGAGCTTCAGTTTCCCGCGCCTGAGCGAGCAATGGGGCAATGTGGTGAACGGCGTCGGCGGGCGCATGCCCGACGGCAGCGCCACGCCGGTGACGCCGATCCGCCAGGCGGAGATCGGCCTGAAGTACGGTTCGCGGCCGCTGGACCTGGTGCTGATCGGGTTCTACAGCGACTTCAAGAACCTCAATTCCAGCACCTATGTCGCCAATGCCAGCGGCCTGCTGGTCAACGTGCCGCTGATGCTCGACACGCGCACCAAGGGCGTGGAGCTGGAAGGCACCTGGCGGCCGACCGACGCGTTCGAGATCGCCGGCTCGGTCACCGTGCAGGATCCGCGCATCAGCGGTGCCGACACCTTCAGCGGCCTGTCCGGCGCCAGCCTGGTCGACAACGAGATCCCGCGCGTGCCCAAGTACAGCTGGTCGTTGCAGCCGAGCTATCGCTTCCAGGCCGGCGAGGTGGAGACACGCGTCTATGCCACCTGGTTCGGCATCGGCCGGCGCTTCCAGGACTTCACCAACGCCAGCGTGCTGCCGGCCTACCGAACGCTCGATGTCGGCGTGCACCTGCAGCTGGACGCCAACTTCAGCGCGCAGCTGCTGTGCACCAACGTGACCGATTCGCACGGCCTGACCGAAGGCAATGCGCGCGCGCCGGGCGTGTCCGGCGATCTGGTGCAGGCCGACGCCACGGTCGGGCGGCCGATCTTCGGCCGCAGCTACGTCGCCTCGCTGCAGTGGGCCTGGTAGCGCGTCGCTAGCGATGCTGTGCGTGCGCCAGCGCCGACGGCGCAGGCACGGCAACGCGTCGTACCGGCCTCCGGTTCCGCCCAAAGGACACACGCATGCATTCCATGAATATCACCCGCCGCCGCTTCCTCGGCGGCCTTGGCACCACGCTTGCCGCGGGCATGCTGCCGATGCCTGCCTGGGCGCAGGCTTCCGCCGCGGCGGCCGCATCCGCCGACCGGCTGCGCGAGCCGCTGAGCGGCTGGACGCCCGGCATGCTCGACATCCACCACATCGGCACCGGCCGCGGCAACGCCACCCTGATCGTGTGCCCGGACGGCACCTCGATGATGATCGACGCCGGCGCGATCGACGGCCTGGACAAATACCTGATCGACGAGCTGCCCAACGACTCGCGGCGCGCCGGCGAATGGGTGGGGCGCTACGTGCGACGCCACCTGGCGCAGGCCGGCCGCCACGAGATCGACGATTTCGTGCTGACCCATTTCCACCGCGACCACATGGGCGAGCGCCTGCCGGACACGCCGATGGCCAGCAACGGCAAGTACGCACTGACCGGCCTGATCGACGTGGCGCAGATCGTGCCGATCCGCCGCTACCTGGATCGCGGCTTTCCCGACTACGACTTTCCCGCACCGCTGGACGACCCGAACCAGCTCAACTACCGCGCCTTCATCCAGGCCGAGCGCGCACGCGGCGCAGTGGTCGAGCGCTTCCGCGCTGGGGCTGGCGATCAACTGCGGCTGCGCCGTAAACCCGCCGCATATCCCGACTTCGCCGTGCGCAACCTGATGGTCAACGGCGAAGTGTGGACCGGCGAGGGCGAACGCACCCGCAACCTGTTTCCGCCCGGAGCGGTGCCGACAGAGAACCAGTGCTCGCTGGCGTTGCGCATGGACTACGGCGCGTTCAAGTACTACAGCGGTGGCGACGTCAGCAATACCACCAACTACTACGGTGACGACCCTTGGCGCGACGTGGAAACGCCAGCGGCGCAGATCGCCGGGCCGGTCGACGTGGCCGTCGCCAACCACCATGCGTACGCCGACGCGATGGGGCCGGCGTGCGTGCGTGCGCTGCGCCCGCGCGCCTTCGTGATCCTGAGCAACGATTCGGCGCATCCGTCGATCACGCCGCTGGAGAACATGCTCAGCCAGCGGCTGTATCCCGGCCCGCGCGATATCTACGCCACCGCGATGAAGCCGGAGAACATCATCGCCAACAAGCGCGTGCGCGAGATGACCAGCCTCAACGGGCACGTGGTGGTGCGGGTCGAGCCGGGCGGAGCGCGGTATCGCATCGTGGTGCTGGACAACAGTGACGAATCCGATCGCGTGCTGGCCGTGCACGGCCCGTATGCCAGCGGCCGGCGCGAGGCGGTGGGCGGCTAGCGGCAGAGACGATGCCGTGTGCATGCGGCTTCAGCCGCGACAAGCATTGCCTTCAGCGCCGGTCGGCTCGATTGCCCGAGATCGCAAGCCTCGCTGCAAAAGCTGCAAATGCCCGGCAGAAAAAAAGGCGCCAGCGCGGCATCGCTCGCCTGGACGCGGCCGCATCCGGCCTTGCCGCGGTTCATGAAGCGCGAGGCCGGCACCGCTGCCTGCGCCGTACCGCAATAGGTCTTGCATCGATGGCCGGACGTCCGCAGCAAGGCGGTGTCTTGCAATGTATTCAGGCGCCGTCGCCGCCACGGAGATGCGATGCGGACTCTGCGCAAATCGACGCGTTGCGCAACGAATCGCGCATAAAGCGGGATCGTCTACAAGATCCCTGTGGCGACGTGTTGACAACGTTGTCGCCGCATTGCAGGTTAGGTCCGCGAGCACGTCAGGGGATATACGCGCTCGCACGTTCGTCTTCCTTTTGCGCGCCGATGCGGCGCAACGCAGCGCATGCCATCGCATGCGTGCGGCTGCGCCGTGGGCAACGACACGGGATACCTCGTGTGGTGGCGGAACGAAGACGCGCATTGTTGCGCCGGCGTCCGTCGGCGTTTCCGCGCCAGCCTGCAGCAGGGAGATCCGCATGCCTCGTCATTACCTCACCACTCTCGCGCTCGGCATCGTGCTGGCGCTGCATGGCGCGCCCGACGCGCTGGCGCAGGACGCCGCAAGCGATGCCGCACCCAAGGCCGCAGCCACCGACCTGGGCCAGGTCGTGGTCACCGGATCGCGGATCAAGCGCTCGGAAGTGGAAGGCGCCGAACCGGTGGTGGTGATCAGCGCGCAGCAGATCCAGCAGGAAGGTTTCCTCACCGTGTACGACGTGCTCAATACGCTGAATCAGCAGGGTGGCGTCGAGGCCGATACCAAGTACGGCTCGCATACGCCCAACGCATCGCCGGTGAGCTTGCGCGACCTCGGCCCGGGCCGCACCCTGCTGCTGGTCAACGGCCACCGCGTCGCCGATTATCCGCAGCCCTACGCGGGCGAGAGCAACTTTGCCAACTACAGCAGCATCCCGTCCGCGGCGGTGGAGCGGATCGAGATCCTCACCGGCGGCGCCTCGGCGATCTACGGTTCCGATGCGGTGGCCGGCGTGATCAACGTGATCCTGAAGAAGGGCTACCAGGGCAACCAGGTGCGGCTGCGCGGCGGTACCGCCACCGAAGGCGGCCGCGACGTGTTCGACCTGTCCTGGGTCGGCGGCACCAGCGGCGACAGGTGGAACCTGACCTATGCGCTGCAGTGGACGCGGCGCGATCCGCTGTCGGTCGGCGAGCGCCCGAAGATGGACGACCAGGACGACGAGTCCTACAGCAACTGGACCGCGCAGGCGCGCAAGTACGGCTTCAATTCCTACACCGGCCTGACCCTGCTCGACGCCGACAGCAATCAGCGCCTGGCTCCGCCCAGCGGCACCTGCGCGCGCTTCGGCGGCCAATACATCGATTCGCAGCGGCTGAGCTACGACTACAACAGCGACACGCTCACCAACCTAGGCGGCTATTGCGGCATGGCCCACGACTACGCCGACTGGCTCGCCGCCAGCGGCGGCGACAGCGGCTCGGCGTATCTGTACGGTACCTTCGATTTCGACAACGGCATTCAGGCCTGGAGCACGCTGTCGGTGAACAAGAGCACCGGCTACTGGACCTACGATCCGCCCTACGTCTACCTGGGCCCGTTCCACGACACCGGGACCGACCGCAACCTGTACGCGATCCGCCAGCTGACCCGCTACGAATCCGGCGGCTGGAAAAATCTGGCCAATACCACCAAGGAACTGTCCTGGGACCTGAGCGCCGGCCTCAAGGGCACCCTGGCCGATCGCTTCGACTGGGAAATCGCGCTCGGCCGCGCGCGCTACACCACCGACGAATACGTGCGCACCGTGGACACGCAGAAGGCCACCGCCTATTTCCTCGGGCCGCAACTGGGCAGCACCGCCGACGGCACGCCGATCTACGACCTCAACGAGGAACGCTGGTACCAGCCGCTCAGCGGCGCGCAGTACAACGACCTGGCGGTGAAGGCGCACAACCAGGCCGATTCGTGGGTCAACCAGGCCAGCGCCAACATCACCGGCGAACTGTTCCAGGGCTGGGCCGGGCCGATCAAGTTCGCCGCGGTCGGCGAGGTGGCCAAGCAGGGCTACCGGCTCGATCCCGATCCCTGCGCCAACACCTGCTATCCGCTGGACGTGGTCGATTACGGCGGCGGCGAACGCCTGCGCTATTCCGGCGGCATCGAATTCGACGTGCCGCTGCTGTCCTCGCTCAACGCCAGCCTCGCCGCGCGCCACGACCGCTACGGCGACTACAAGTCGTACAGCAGCGATCTCGGTTCGGCGATCGGCAAGCAGAGCGACACCACCTGGAGCACCGGCCTGGAGTGGCGTCCGCTGAGCACGCTGCTGCTGCGCGGCAGCCTGGCCACCAGCTTCCGCGCCCCGGACATGCACTACGTGCTCGGCGAACCCAGTTCCACCCAGCAGACCGTGATCGACCAGTACCGCTGCATCCAGCAGGGCTACTACCTGACCGGCGGCTGCAGCGCCGAGAACGCCGACGTCTATTACCTGATGCAGGTCAACCGCCGCGGCACCCCGGATCTGGAATCGGAGCACGGGCGCTCGGCCACCGCCGGCTTCGTGTGGGACATCGCCGACGGCCTGTCGCTGACCGTCGACTACTACAAGATCCGCCTGCAGGACATGATCAAGGACATCAATCGCGACGAGATCCTGACCGCCGAAGCGGGTTGCCGTACCGGCTTGACCACCGCCGGCGGACTGTGGGTCAATCCGGGCGGCGCCGAATACTGCGCGCGCATCGTCTCGCGGGTGACGCGCGACGCCGCCGGCCGCGTGACCGGCATCGAGCAGGGCCCGATCAACATCGCGCAGATGCAGGTCTCCGGCGTCGACGCCTCGCTGAAGTACCGGGTGACCACCGCGCGCTGGGGCAACTTCAGTGTCGGCCTGGACTACAACAACCTGATCAGTTATCGCGAGCAGACCTACCGCACCGACGACTACAAGAACCTGCGCGACCAGAAGATCCGCAGCAAGCTGCGCGGCAGCGTGCACTGGGAGAACGGCGGCCCGCTGGACCTGACCGTCTACGCAAAGCGCTTCGGCTCCACCCAGGCGGTGAACTGGGGCACCTGCACGCGCTTCGACGACGGCTACCAGCCGAGCCCGTCGGACGAGTGCCTGGTCACCGACAGCGCCAACCCGCACTTCGGCGACAGCACCACGCGCTACTTCGGCCGGGTCGGCCCGGCGGTGTACTGGAACCTGACCGCCGGCTACCGCATCACCCCGAAGATGAAGGTGAACCTGTACGTCAACAACGTGCTCAACACCACCGGCTACGACAACAAGGAGCGCTACTACGGCTACCAGTTCTACAACACCACGCTGTACGACGCGATCGGGCGCGAGGTGGCTGCGGAGTATGTGTTCGATTTCTAGAGGCCGGGATTGGGGATTCGAGATTCGGGATTGGGAGACGTCGCGGATCGCTTGGGCCTTCGGGCTTTGCGACTCCCCAATCTCCAATCCCGAATCCCGAATCCCTGCTCCATCCAGTTGCCAATGCAACTGTAGCGCCCCCCAAAATCCTGTGCTATCAATGCACCCCATGAACGCCAACCGCAGCTTTTATTTTTGGTACTACGGTTTTCCGATGCCGCTGGCGGAGGAAGGAATGCGTTCACCCTGAAGGAAACTTCAGCCGCATCCCCGAAAGCCGCCAGCGAACCTGGCGGCTTTTTTCATGCCGCCGGACCTGGCCCCCCACCCAGAACCCGACGAGAGATTCCCATGCCTCCCCATACCGACGATCTGCGCATCCGCAAGATCGAACCGCTGACCCCGCCCGCCCACCTGCTGTCGCTGCTGCCCTGCGACGAAGAGGCCTCGCAGACCGTCGCCGCCTCGCGCGCGGCGTTGCACGAGATCCTGCACGGCCGCGACGACCGCCTGGCGGTGGTGATCGGCCCGTGCTCGATCCACGATCCGGTGGCGGCGATGGAGTACGCGCAGCGCCTGCGCCCGCTGCGCGACACCTACGGCGATGCGCTGGAGATCGTGATGCGGGTGTACTTCGAGAAGCCGCGCACCACGGTCGGCTGGAAGGGCCTGATCAACGATCCCAACCTCGACGGCAGCTTCGACATCAACAAGGGCCTGCGCCTGGCGCGCGGCCTGCTGCGCGACATCAACCGCCTCGGCCTGCCGGCCGGCGTGGAATTCCTCGACATCATCTCGCCGCAGTACATCGCCGACCTGGTGGCCTGGGGCGCGATCGGCGCGCGTACCACCGAAAGCCAGGTGCACCGCGAACTGGCCTCGGGCCTGTCGTGCCCGGTCGGGTTCAAGAACGGCACCAGCGGCGACGTCAAGATTGCGGTCGATGCGGTCGGCGCGGCCTCGCATCCGCACCATTTCCTGGCGGTGACCAAGGACGGGCAGACCGCGGTCGCCACCACCACCGGCAACCCCGATTGCCACGTGATCCTGCGCGGCGGCAAGCTGCCCAACTACGATGCGGCCAGCGTCGCCGCCGCCGGCCAGGTGCTGGAGAAGGCAGGTTTGTCGGCACGGTTGATGGTCGATGCCAGCCACGCCAACAGCGGCAAGAACCCGGACAACCAGCCGAAGGTGATCGAGGACATCGCCGCGCAGCTGGAAGCCGGGCAAACCCGCATCGTCGGCGCGATGGTGGAGAGCCACCTGGTCGGCGGCCGCCAGGAGCTGGTGGAGGGCCAACCGCTGGTCTACGGTCAGAGCATCACCGATGGCTGCATCGATTGGGACAGCTCGGTGCAGGTGCTGGAGCGCCTGGCGCAGGCGGTGCGCGCGCGGCGCCAGGCGCGGTTGTCGCAGGCGGCCTGAGCGGCGCAGCGCAGCGACAGGCAGCGGCTGCAGTCCGATGCCTGTCGCCCGAAAGACTCGCCGTTATCCCGATGCTCGCTACAGCCCGAGCAAAGCGGCAAGCACCACACAGCACGCGCGCCGCTCTTGTGCACGCATCCCGCTCTTCTGTAGGAGCGGCTTCAGCCGCGACGAGCGAAGGCGCGATCGCTCCGACTACGGTGACAGCAGGGATGAAGCTTCTTCTACAACGCGCGTAGCAGGGGGGCGAAGGCCTTTGTAGGCAGCTTCAGCTGCGACAGCCGGCGTTGTCAGCAAAGGCTGGGGGAGGCGCATCCAATGCGGCACCAGGCCGGGCCGTCGAAGCGGTGTCGATCCGGTGGCGGGCTGCAGGCAACGCCCAAGGTGTCCGTTGCGCATCACCCAAAAAAGACCCGGCCGTGCCGTCGAATCCAAAGGGAGAGAGCCTCTTCATCGACGGCATCCGGCCGGTGGTGAATTTATGCGCCCGTGCCGTGGCTGCGGTTTGCCGTTGTGTGCCAACGACTGGCAAGGTGTTCGGGTTGCGTTAAAGCCGGTTTCGTGGCGGTTCAGCGCGGCAACGCGATCGCAGTAGGCGGCGTCGATGCTGGCCGGCAATGCGCTGCATGCGATGCGCCGGCGCTCGCACTGGGTCGGTGCTCTGGCTGCGCGTGCCGCCGCATGTGGGCTGGCGCATTCCGCGCGCTGACCGATAATGCGCCCATGGCCGACTCCCTGCCCTGGTTCCTGTACCTGCTCGAATGCCGCAATGGCAGCTACTACGCGGGCATCACCATCGATTTGCAGGCGCGCTACCAGGCGCATCTGCGCGGCACCGGCGCCAAGTACACCCGCGCCAACCCGCCGCTGCGGCTGCTGGCCAGTCGCGCCTACCCCGACCGCGCCGCTGCGTCGCGCGCCGAATACGCGCTCAAGCAACTGCCGCGCGCGCGCAAGCTGGCTTTTCTCAGTGAGCTCGACCCGGTGTTCTCGCCCATCGATGCATAGCGGGGTGGTGGACGCTTTGCACTGACCGCATCCGAAGCCTGCCAGCATCGCCGCTTCGTTCGTCGCGGCTGAAGCCGCTCCTACAGGGGGCTTGCGGCGAGTTTGTTGGGTGCACTGTGGGAGGGGCTTCAGCCCCGACTTTTGCCGAAGCTGGCAAGCCGGCCGCTTCGTTTGTCGCGGCTGAAGCCGCTCCTACAGGGGCTTGCGGGGCGCTTGCTGGTGCACTGTAGGAGGGGCTTCAGCCCCGGCCGATCACCGAAACGGCTGCGGTCCGGGCTCGCTCGTCGCGGCTGAAGCCGTTCCTACAAGAGCGCGTGGGAGCCGCGGCGATGGCGCTGCGTAGCGCGCCGGATGGGTCAACCCGCCGCGTGCATCGTGCCGGTGTCCAGCCAGCGCTGGTGCCAGGACAGCGCCTCGGGCAGCAGGTGTGGGGTGTGCTTGCCGTAGCTGTCGCGCAGCGCGCGGTCGAAATAATCTTCCAGCTGCGTGCGGTAGCCCGGGTCCACGCAGTGGTCGATCAGCTGTCGTGCGCGGTGCCGCGGCGGCAGCCCGCGCAGGTCGGCCAGGCCGTGTTCGGTGACGATGATGGAGACGTCGTGCTCGGTGTGGTCCACGTGGCTGACCATCGGCACGATCGCCGAGATGCTGCCGTGCTTGGCGGTGCTGGGGCTGAGGAAGATCGACAGGAAGCTGTTGCGGGCGAAGTCGCCGGAGCCGCCGATGCCGTTCATGATGCGGCTGCCCATCACGTGGGTGGAATTGACGTTGCCGTACAGGTCGGCCTCGATCATGCCGTTCATGGCGATGCAGCCCAGCCGCCGCACCAGTTCCGGATGATTGGAGATCTCCTGCGTGCGCAGGATGATGCGCTGGCGATAGAAATCGATGTTGCGCTTGAACTCCTCGTTCGCCTCCGGGCTCAGTGCGAAACCGGTGCACGAGGCCACCTTCAGCACGCCGCTGCACAGCAGGTCGAGCATGCCGTCCTGGATCACCTCGGTGAAGGCGCTCAGGTCGCGAAAGCCGCTGCTGGCCAGGCCGGCCAGCACCGCGTTGGGAATGTTGCCCACGCCCGACTGCAACGGCAGCAGGTTGGCCGGCAGTCGGCCCTTGCTCACTTCGTGCTTGAGGAAGTCGATCAGGTGCGCGGCGATGCGCTCGCTGGTGGCGTCGGCCGGGGTGAATGGGCTATTGCGGTCGGGGCCATGGGTGCGCACCACCGCCACGATCTTGTCCGGATCGCAGCGCAGCGACGGCTCGCCGATGCGGTCGTCGGCGTGCAGCAGCGGGATCGGCTTGCGCTGCGGCGGCAGCGCGGTGCCGTAGTACACGTCGTGCATGCCGTCGATGCCGGCCGGCTGCCAGTCGTTGACCTCGACGATCACCTTCTTGGCCAGGTCCAGCCAGGTCTTGTTATTGCCGATCGAGGTGGACGGGATCAGGCTGCCGTCCTCGCGAATGCCGGCCACTTCCACCACCGCGGTGTCGATCTCGCCGTAGAAGCCGAACCACACGTGCTGGGCGACGTGGCTGAGGTGGATGTCGATGTAGTCCAGGGTGCCGGCGTTGATGCGTTGGCGCGCGTCCGGGTCGGTCTGGAACGGCATGCGCAGGGCGATGCCCTCCGCCTTGGCCAGCGCGCCGTCCAGCTCCGGCGCGGTGGAGGCGCCGGTCATCAGCCAGATCTTGAACGCCTGCCCCTGCAGGTGCGCGGCCTCGATCCGCTGCGCCAGCGCGATCGGCACCGCCTTCGGGTAGCCCGAGCCGGTGAAGCCGCTCATCGCCACCGTCTCGCCGGGCTGGATCAGCGCGGCGGCGGCCTCGGCGGTGACGATGCGCTCGCGCAGGCGCGGGTGGAGGATGCGTTCGGCGGACATGGGGCAACCATGGGGGCAGGGGAGAGGCCGATTATCGCGGATCGCGCCGGTCGCGGCTTTGCGCCGATGGTGCAGTGGCGGCGCTGTGGCTTTCACGCGCCCCACGCCGCGCCACAGCGATAGTGCGTCGGTGCCGCCCTTCGCCCGCCTCTCTCCGAACGCCGCCCTCGAACGCTACCGGCGCTGGCCGCGGCCGTTGCGCCTGCTGCTGCGCGGGCTGTCGATCGCCTATCTGCTGTACCTGCTGCTCGGCAACGTGTTCCTCAACACGCCGCTGTTCGACATGGCGACCAACCGCAAGCCGGAAAAATTCCGCATGCAGACCGGCCCAGCGCTGACCGTGCTGCCGGGCTTCGTCACGGCGTGGGACGTGCGCATGCGCGGGCACGTGCAGCGCAACGTGTGGACCCTGCGTGCCGATCGCGCGAGCGCGCGCATCGCGCTGTTGCCGCTGCTGCACCGCGAAGTGCGCCTGCCATGGATGGAGGCGGTGAACGTGATCGGCGAGATCGACCGCGTCGCCGACGCCATCCCGCCGCCGCCGCAGAGCGACCAGGGCTGGACCCTGCGCTTCGACGCGATCCACAGCGGCACGCTGCGCCGCGCGCGCTTCGGCGAACTGGCGATCGAAGGCAAGGGTCATGGCACGGTGGGGTTCCTCAAACAACTCAAGGGCGGGCCGTCGGAGCTGTACCCGTCGCAGATCGTGTTCGACGAGGCCAGCGTGCGCTACGGCAAGCGCCAGATCGCCGACCAGGCGCATCTGGACGCGCGCTTCTCGTTCCCCCGCCACTACCGGGCGCAGGCGCCGGGCCTGCGCAAGCTCGGCATCACCGACCTGGCGCTGCAGCTGCACGGGCGCAGCGTGGCGCTGCGCATCGACACTGCCGGGGCGAATACGCAGCTGAGCACCGAACCCGGGCTCGGCCACATCGACGCCAACCTGCGCATGCTACGCGGCGAACTGCAGCCGGGCAGCAAGCTCAATTGGCGCGTGCCGCTGCACGCCGGCGTCGGCGCCACCGATCGCGGCGTGCTGGCGCTGCTGCTCGACGTCGATCGCGACATCCGGCTGCGCGCGCGCCTGCCTGGGCAGGTCGATCCGCGCAGCATGCTCGACGCCGACGTGCGCATCGCCGGGCGCAACGTACCGTTCGCCGATCCCGCGGCGTTGCTGCCGCGCCTGTCCGGCACGGTGCAGGGACGCTGGCATTTCGAATCGCTGAACTGGATCAGCGACCTTTTGGTGCGCAAGCCGTGGTTCCGGCTCGATGGCGGCGGCGACGTGTCCGCCGATCTGCGCCTGGCGCACGGCGCGCTGCAGCCGGGCAGTCGCCTCGACGTGCCCGACGTGCAGGCCACGGCCGATGTGCTGCGGCTGCGCATCCGCGGCCAGGCGCAAGCGGTCGGGCGCATCGTCGGCACTGCCGAGCAACCGCGCACCCAGGTCGACGTGCGCATGCATACATTCGCGCTGGCACCGCTGGCCGAACCCAAGGCGATCTTCGTGCAGGGCGAGAACCTGCGCCTGGACCTGCAGGGCGACGGCGCGCTGGCGACGTTGAAGGAATCGTTGCAGGCGCGCCTGCGTTTCGACGATGCGCGCGTGCCGGACCTGCGCGCCTACAACCGCTACCTGCCGGCATCGCAGGTGCGCGTGCTCGGCGGCAGCGGATCGCTCAGCGGCGACCTGCACCTGGACGCGGCCGGGCAGGTGGGCGAAGGCAATGTGCGCATGCGCGGCCGCCAGGCGCAGCTGCAGGCGGCCGGACTGGCGCTGGCCGGCGACCTGGATCTGGACGCGCGGCTGCGGCGCGGGGAGCTGCAGGGCAAGCGCTTCGACCTGAGCGGCAGCACGCTGCGCCTGCAGGGCGTGCGCTACGGCGACGGCGCCAAGCAACGCGACTGGTGGGCCACGCTGCGTGTGCCGCAGGGGCGCATCGCCGCGACGCCGGCCACGCAGGCCGATGCGCAGGTGCAGATCCAGATGCGCGATGCCGGTCCGGTGCTGGCGGTATTCGCGCAGCGCAGCGATGCGCCGGCCTGGCTGCTCAAGCTGGCCGATGCCGGGCAGCTGGAGGCGAGCGGCCAGCTGCGCTGGCGCAAGGATGCGCTGTGGCTGGATCGCTTGCAGGCGGAAAACCAGCGCGTGTCGCTGCGCGCGCGGCTGCGCGTCGGCGATGCCGGCACCCAGGGCGATTTGTATGCGCGCTGGGGCGTGCTCGGCGTCGGCGTGGCGCTGCGCGGCGAACAGCGGCAATGGCATCTGCTCGGTGCGCGCGAATGGTACGAGCGGCAACCGGCGTGGTTGTCGGACACGCTACCCGCTCCGGCACCGACGCCGTTGTCGCCCTGAGCCGCAAGGCGGTGCGTGCTCGCGCGTCGTTGCGGCTATGCAGGCGCGCCAGCTTGTTGCTCGAATCGTGCCTTCGTCGCCAGGCAAGCCGTGTTCCTATGGAGCGACTGCGGATCGCCTGGGCAATCGGTCGCGACGATGAAAGCGCGTCGCGATCGAATCGATCAGGCGCAGCACGTGCCCATGCGTGATCACGTGACGCCTGCGCGCCGATGCCGTGCAGTTGTGCCGATACGCGTAGTCTGTAAAGACAAGGCATCGCCGCATACTGCATTGCAGCAGAATGTACCGCCCAGTTTCATTTTGCAGTGCAGCGTGCAATGTGCAAATAAAGCGCCCAAGATCAACCTGCATCCCGACGTGGGGGAGGGAGCAAGGCCCGCTGGCAGTTCGCTGCAAGCGGGCTTTTTTTTGCCTCGAGTTTGGGTAACCCAGGACGCTGCGTCGCCTTTTCAGGCAGTGCTTTTCGTATGGCGCCAGGCATGGACGCCAATCGTGTACCACGCGCCCTCGCCTGATCGTGCCTGCGGCTTGGCCAATCGCCTTGTCGGTGCGCTGCGCGGCCCTCTGTCTGCCGGCGCGCCGGGATGCCATCATCGACGGATGCCCACCTCCTCCCCGCTTGTCCCCGACACCTTGCAACCCTTGCTGGACCGCAACCTGGCGCGCTTGCGCCAAGCAGTCGGTGCGCGACCCTGGCCCGATCGTCCCGGCTTCGACACCGACCTGCAGCGCGCGGTGCTTGCCAGCGATTTCCTGCTCGACACGGTATGCCGGCAACCGACGCTGCTCGAACACCTGGCGCAGCCCGATCCGCCGCCGTTGCCGGTGCCGCAGCTGGATCCGGCGCAGCCGGCGGCGTGGCCGGCGCACCTGCGCCGCTATCGCGCGGCGGCCTCGGCGCGGCTGGTGTGGCGCGACGTGCTGGGCCTGGACGACGTCGATGCGACCCTGGCCGGCAGCACGCAGTTGGCCGAGATTTGCCTCGACATCGCGCTGCAGGCGCTGGAAGGCGAATTCGCCACGCGCCACGGCGTGGTCCGCGCCGCCGACGGCAGCGCGCAGCGGCTGGTGGTGTTCGGCCTGGGCAAGCTCGGCGGCGGCGAACTGAACTTCTCCTCGGACGTGGACCTGGTCTACGCCTATCCGCAGGGCGGCGAATCCGATGGCGCGCGTGCGCTCGCCGCCGAGGAATATTTCGCGCGCCTCGGCCAGCGCCTGGCGCGGCTGCTGGACGAGACCACCGCCGACGGCTTCTCGCATCGCGTGGACCTGCGCCTGCGTCCGTTCGGCACCGCCGGGCGGGTGGCGCTGTCGTTCGCCGGCATGGACCACTACTTCCAGCGCGAGGGCCGCGACTGGGAGCGCTATGCGTGGCTGAAAGCGCGCGCGGTGGCCGGCGACATCGCCGCCGGCGAGGACTGGCTGCAGACCCTGCGCCCGTTCGTGTACCGGCGCTACCTCGACTTCACCGCGCTCGACGGGCTGCGCGAGATGAAGGCGGCGATCACCGCCGAGGTCGCGCGGCACGATCGCCTGGACGACATCAAGCGCGGTCCCGGCGGTATCCGCGAGATCGAATTCCTGGTGCAGTCGCTGCAGCTGATCCGCGGCGGCCGCGAGCCGGCGTTGCGCGAGCGCCGCCTGTTGCCCGCGCTGCAGGCGCTGGTCGCCGGCGGCCAGGTCGCGGCCGCCGATGGCGCGGCGCTGGCCCACGCGTACCGCTTCCTGCGCCATGTCGAGAACCGCCTGCAGATGCTGCGCGACGCGCAGACCCATGCGCTGCCGGAAGACGCGCTGGACCGCGCGCGCATCGCGCTCGGTCTCGGTTACACCGATTGGACCCAGCTGTATGCCGCGTTGCAGGTGCAACGCGACCGTGTCGCCGCCGAATTCGCCGAGTTGCTGGCGCCGCGCGTGCAGGCGGTGGCGCCGGATGCGCTGGCCAGTTACTGGCGCGGCCTGCCGGACGACGCCGGCACGCAGGTGCTGGCCGCCGCCGGCTTCGCCGATGCCGAGGGCGCCGACCAGGCGCTGCGCGGCTTCGTGCAGTCGCTGGGCGTGCGCACGCTGTCGGATGCGGCGCGCGCGCGGCTGGACCGGGTGCTGCCGGCATTGCTGCACGCCGCCGCGCGCTCGCCGCAGGCCGACGCCGCGTTGCACCGCGTGCTCGGCCTGCTGCAGGCGATCCTGCGCCGCGCCAGCTATCTCGCCTTGCTCGACGAACAGCCCAGTGCGCTGGCGCGGCTGGTCGATGTGCTCGCGCGCAGTGCGTTCCTGTCCGAACGGCTGGTCGCGTATCCGTTGCTGCTCGACGAACTGCTCGACAGCCGCGTCGCCGGGCCGATGCCGGATCGGGCGGCAATGCAGCGGCTGTGCGACAGCGCGGTCGCCGCCGCCGGCGACGATCCGGAAGCCGCCCTGCGCGGCCTCAACGAAGCGCGCCAGGCACTGAGTTTCCGCATCGCGCTGGCCGCGCTGGACCGGCGCCAGCCGGCGGTGCATAGCGCCCGCCAGCTCGCGGAGCTGGCCGAAGGCGTGGTGCTGACGGTGCTGCGTCTGGCCCGCGCCGAGTTGGTCGCAGCCCATGGCGAAGTGCCCGGCGGCAGTTTCGCGATCGTCGGCTACGGCAGCCTCGGCGGCATCGAACTGGGCATCGGCTCGGACCTGGACCTGGTGTTCCTGTACGACCATGCCGCCGGCGCGGAGACCTCCGCAGGACCGCGTCCGCTGGAGAGCGGGCGCTGGTTCGCGCGCCTGGCGCAGAAGGTGATCGCGTTGCTCGGCGCGGTCACCGGCGGCGGCCGCCTGTACGACATCGATGTGCGCCTGCGCCCGGATGGCGGCAAGGGCGCGCTGGTGTCGTCGCTGGCCAGCTATACCGAGTACCAGCGCGAGCGCGCCTGGACCTGGGAGCACCAGGCGTTGGTACGCGCGCGCGGCGTCGCCGGCGATGCCGTGTTGCTGCAACGCTTCGAGCAGGTGCGCGCGCAGACCCTGGCGCGTTCGCGCGACGCGGCGCAGCTACGCGAGGAAGTGTTGAAGATGCGCGCACGCATGCGCGCCGAACTGGACCGCAGCGATGCCGCCCGCTTCGACCTGAAGCAGGGTGCTGGCGGCCTGGTCGATCTGGAATTCCTGCTGCAGGCCGGAGTGTTGCTCGGCGCCGCGCAGCATCCCGAGCTGACCGTGCCGCGCGCTACGCCGGCGCTGATCGACGCATTGGCGGCCAGCGCATGGTTCGATGCGCCGACTGCCGCCAGTTTGCACGACGCGCACGCAACGCTGGTCGACGCCGGTCTGGCCTGCACGCTCGACCGGCGCCCGCGGCTGACTGCAAGCACCGACGCGATTGCGCGGGCGCGGGCGGCGATCACTGCCGCGGCGCAGGCCAAGGGGCTGGCGTTCGAGCCGGGGCGCAGCGAGCGATAGCGCGGCTGGTCCGCCGCCGGCCCGCCGGATCCCACCCGGCCTGCCCGGAAGTGGATGGCACGCCCCTGAGGTGAACATGGGGTGTGCCCGTCATCCGGGGTTGGCTCGCTTTTTGAGCCAAAGCGCCCTGATGAGCATGAGCACAAGCAGAAGAAAGCCGCAGAGTCCTTGCAGCAATTCCGGCCAGCCGGGGCCAAGGCCGCATGCGGCCGCAATTTTCTGCCAAAGAACGTCTGCGAAAAGCGCATTCAAAAGCGAGGCGAGCAATAACGGAAGAAGCAGTGGATCGCGGAGCATGCGCCTGTGGTTCGATGTCATCTGTCTTCGCTTCCTTTCGTTTTTTTGAGGCGTGTGTTGGATCCGAGTCACGTGCGCGACAGCACGTAGCAGCGTCGTTCGATCCGTCGCACGGGCTCGGCGACGATGTTGCCGAAGTCGGCCTGGCGTGGCGGGTGCCGCTGGGGTCGGCGCCGGCCTGAGCTGCACGCTGGACCGGCGGCTGCGCCTGACCGCAAGCACGGAGACCGTCGTGCGCGTGCGCGCGGCGATCACCGTCGCGGCGCAGGCCAAGGGGCTGTCGTTCGAGCCGGAGCGCAGCGAGCGATAGATCGCTGCACGGCTGCTGGCTGAGCAGCGGCCAGTTTTGGCCGGACGTGAGATGGTGGGTACGCGGCAGCAGCGTATGCACACCGCCATGTCTACGCAACCAAGTCGCCCAGTCGCACCTTGAGTGCTGCGATTTGCTCCTGCACGGCCTCCATCGCCTGCGGATTGTCTCCCCACATGTCGATGAATCCCCAAGTGGCGTCGGGAGGATCCAGCATGTTGCTCAAGATCTCGATGGCGCTTTCGAGCAGCGGCTTCAAGTCTTCCAGATAGCGGGAGGGCCAGACATAGGCGATGCCCAGCGTCTGCAACAGGTAGCTGGCGGCTCTGACCGAGTCGTAGCGCTCCTGGCTCGGGTCGAACCCATTGATCTCGTCGATCAGGAGCGAAATGTCATGTGCTTTCCAGAAACGCTGAAACCAATCCGCCGCCTCATCGTTGGCCCACGGCTGCGTGTTCCAATCTCCCATGATCTTTGTCCTTGTCTGCGGCCGCCAATTTAATTGTGCTGCGTCCTAGCGCTGCCGCGGCCGCGCGGCCGATGCGCCGGTCGCGGCCGGCGGCGCCATCCGCCACAGCAGTGCCCGGAACGGCGCCAGCAGGAACACGCCGATGCCCAGTTTCACCGCCAGGTCGCCGGCGGCCCAGCTGACCCACGGCAGCGCCGAGCCGGTGAAGGCGACCGACCAGAAGATCGCCGTGTCCAGCGTCGCGCTGCAGGTGGTGGCGACGATCGGCGCGCGCCACCAGCGGCCGCGGCGCAGGCGGTCGAACACCGCGATGTCCAGCAGCTGCGCGGCGATGAACGCCAGGCATGAGGCGGCGGCGATGCGCGGGGTGGCGATCCAGATCGACAGCAGCACCGCCAGCGCGAAGCCGCACCAGGCCACGCGCCGTGCCGCACGCGGGCCGAAGCGGCGATTGATCAGATTGCTGACCAGGAACGCCACTGGATAGCTGAAGGCGCCCCAGGTCAGCCAGTCGTTGATCGGGAACTGCACCAGCACGTTCGACAGCAGTACGACTGCGCCCATCGCCAGCACCGCCAACAGCAGGGCGCGCGGGGTCAGTGCGGCGAACGTAGGCGATGGCGAGGACGGCGGAGGCATTGGGCGGCTGCGCGGCGGGCAAGGCGAAGCGGCGCATTATCGCGATGCGGCGGCGTTGCGGCCAGCGCGCGGCATGCGGGCCGCGACGCCGTTGCTCCCTGTAGGAGCGGCTTCAGCCGCGACCGGGCGGTACCGATAGAGTTTCGGTCGCGGCTGAAGCCGCTCCTACAAGGGGCGAGCCGCCGAGGAAGCGCCCTCAGCGTTCTTGCGGCGGCGCTGTCCCATCCACCGCGGCACGCCCGACCGCCGGGTCGTCGGTGAAGAAGGCATCCACGCCTGCGGCAATGAACGCGCGCATCTCGGCGATGCTGCCGGCGGCATTCACCGCCGCCGGGCCGCGCGCGTCCTGCAGTTGCTTGGGCAGGAAGTAGTTTTCCGGACGGAACGTGTATGGCACCACCTGCAGTCCGGCCGCATGCGCGTCGGCGATGAAGGCGGTGGGCGCGGCCAGCGCGCCGTCGGCATCGACCGGGATGATGGTGCGCAGGTTGGGGCTGACCAGTTGCGCATACTTGGCGATCGCGCGCAGGCCCTGCGCGCTGCCCATCTGCGCATAGGTCGGGCCGTCGCGCAGCTGGTCGCCCGGGCGTTCCTTCGGGTCGCCCAGCAACTGCACCAGGCGCACGTTCGGATGGTCCTTGCCGAGTTTGCGGTGCAGGGACTGCAGGTTGCCGATCTCGAACGACTGCACGATCACCGGCGCGCTGCGCGTGTACGCATGCGCGTCCAGCGTGGCCAGCACCTTGTCCTCCATCGCCAGGCCCAGCGCCTGGAAATAGGTGCCGTGCTTGATCTCCGGGATCAGCCCGATCGTGCGCCCGCGCGCGGCCGATTCGGCCGCGGCGAAATCGATGATCTCGTCGAAGGTGAGCAGCTGGAACTGCCCGTCGAACGCGGTGCCGCGCAGTTGCGGCAGGCGCTCGCGCGCGCGCAGCGTCTTCAGCTCGGCCAGGGTGAAGTCTTCGGTGAACCACCCCTCCACGCGCTGGCCGTCGATCTGCTTGGCCGTCTTGCGCGCGGCGAACTCCGGATGCGCGGCGACGTCGGTGGTGGCGCCGATCTCGTTCTCGTGGCGCGCCACCAGGGCGCCGTCCCTGGTCGAGACCAGGTCCGGTTCGATGAAGTCGGCGCCGTCGGCGATGGCCTTCGCATACGACGCCAGCGTGTGCTCGGGGCGCAGCGCGCTGGCGCCGCGGTGGCCGATCACCAGCGGCTTGTGCGGACCCGCAGCCGCGACCGTGTCGGCCGCGGCGGTCAGCGACGACAGCGCCATCGAACATCCCAGCATCCAGACCATGGGTTTCATCATCGCATGCGCTCGGCGGCCAGGTGAGGGCAGGATGCGCGCGTTCAGAAGCGCGCGTCCAGGGTCAGGAACACCTGCCGCGGCGCGCTGGCATGGAACGCCAGCGAACGCCCGTTCGGATCGCTGTTGCCGAAGGCGGAGAGGTTGGAGGCGTAGCGCTTGTCGGTGAGGTTGGTCACGTTGAGCGACAGCTTCAGGTCCTGCAGGAACGACACTGCGCCGAAGTCGTAGCCGGTGCCAGCGTCGAACGCGGTGTAGCCGCCGAAGCCCTGGTCGTTGGTGTAGGTGTAGTAGCGCTGGCCGGTGTACTTGCCGCGCAGGTTGGCGTTCCAGCCGTTGTAGTTCCAGCTGATCTCGCTGGTGACCATGCGCTTGGGCGTGTCCACCGTGTACTTGCCGGCGGTGGGGATGGTCACGCCGTTCTGCACGTAGTTGTCGTCGTAGGTGGAGCGGTTGATCGACGCCGAGTTGTACCACTGCAGATGCGCGTTCGGCTTCCAGATGAAGGTCAGCTCGCCGCCGCGGCTGCTGACCGAGCCGACGTTGAAGAAGCGCGTGGTGCACGCCGGGGTGGTGCCCTGCTGGATGCTCGGGCAGGGATTGAGCGAGAGCAGGCGGTTGTCGAAGGTGACGTCGTAGCCGACCAGCGAGGCCTCGAACGTGTCGCGTACCAGGCGGTAGCCGGCCTCGAAGGTCTTCGACTTCTCCGGTTCCAGCGCGCCGACGCTGGCGTCGAACGAAGCCTGGGTCACCAGCAGCGGGCCGCCGGCGCCGCCGCCCTGGAACGCGGCGATGTTCTCGGCATAGGAGGCGAACACTTCCTGCCCCTCGGCCAGGCGATAGCTCACCCCCACCTGCGGCAGCAGCGCTTCGCTGGCCTTGAGCGTGCCGTTGGCGACCGGCGCTTCCACCGCGATCCCCGGCGTCTCGCGCGCGGTCATCGTGGTGTGCGGGCTCTTCGCGCCCACGTCCAGGGTCAGGCGCTCGTCGAGCAGCTTGAAGGTGCCCTGCACATAGGCCTGCTTGGTGGTGATCGTATAGTCCTGCGAGAACAGCCGGCGGTCCGGGCCGCTGAGGAACAGGTCGTCGTCGATCGGGCCGTCGATCCAGTAGAAGTTGCGCTCCACGTGGTGCTTGTTGCGCTCGTACCACACGCCGGCTTCCAGGTGGTGCGGGCCCAGGTCCCAGCCCAGCGAGGCGATGCCGCCGGTGCGGTTGATGGTGTAGTTGGTGCTGCGGATCGAGATCGGCAGCGCCTGCGGCGTGCCCGGATTCGAGGCCTGGCCCGGCGACCACCAATGGCCCTGGCCTTCGTTCTCGTGGTGGTAGACCTGGGTGTGCACGCTCACCGCGTCGGACGGCTGGAAGTCGCCGGCGAGGTAATACAGGTCGTCGTTGCGCAGCGCGCGGCTCTGGTAGTAGGCGTCGTCGGTGTTGTCCACGCCGCCGCTATAGGCGCAGCGGCTGGCGTCGCGGGTGGCCGGCGCGCAGTAGGCCGCGGCCAGCGCGCGCTGCCAGTCCGGCGCATACAGGTTCCAGTCCCAGCCCAGGCCGCGGTGCAGGCCGCTCTTGGACAGGTAGGCGTAGTCGGCCTGCGAGGTGCGCGAGGTATCGACGAAGGCGGTAATCTTGCCGCCTTCGAACTGGTACACGCCCTTGCCGTTGAACTGCGCGGTGCTGGTCGGCGATTTCGGATCGGCCCACATGTCGGCGCTGGCGTAGACGCCGGACAGATACGCCGAGAAGCCGTTGTGCTCGCCGGTGTCCAGGCGCAGGTAGGTGCGGCGGTTCTGGTCCGAACCGACCGTCTGCGACAGGCGCACGCCGGTTTCGGTGGACGGATCGTCCGAGAAGTACTGCACGGTGCCGCCGAGGTTGCTGGTGGACGCGGTGCCCAGGCTGCCGATGCCCGAGGCCAGTTCCACGCCGCCAAAGTTCTCGGCGATCAGCGCGCGGCTGATGTTCAAGCCGTTGTAGTTGCCGTAGGCGTTGTCGCCCAGCGGCAGGCCGTCGAGCGTATAGCCCAGGCGCGTGCCGTTGAAGCCGCGCAGGCTCACCGTCTGCGATTCCTCATTGGCGCCGAACGCGTCGTTGGACTGCACGTTGACGCCGGGAATGCGGTTGAGCAGTTTCTGGATGCTGGTGCCCGGCGGCAGTACCGCAATGTCCTGGCGGGCGATGCGCTGCACCTGGCGGGTCTCGCCCTGGCCGATCACCGACACCGTATCGAGTTGGCGGGCATCGCCGGTCGCGCCGTCGGCCGGCGCGTCTGCCGCGTGCGCCGCCAGCGGCGACAGCAACGTGGCGAGGATCGCGGCGCTCAGCAAGTGATGGGTAGGCATGCGTGAAAAATTCGCTAAAGGAGGTTGGGCGAAGATGCGACAGCGAGGTTTCAGGATCGCGTCACGCATGTTGCGGTTGTCATGCAATGCCGACACAGGCGACACATTTTCCTCAGTCGCGCGATGTGACCTGGCGCCGTCGTGTGAAAACTAAACGGTCGCAAAACGGAAAATTCGATCGTTCAGGAACGACCCAGCGCATGCCTCCGTTTTCCGCCGAAAAACATGCATCGCCCGCACATTTTTCAGCAGCGCACACGTGCTTCGACGATGCCGATGAAACATTGTCGATGCATTTCTTTCCAGGATCGAAAATGCGGTGCAACGTCAAAGTTTCGACGCGTGGCTTCATCAATGATTGCGGCCACGTCATCGTTTGGACTTCGTTCGTGACATTGCCGAAACAGGTATTGGACGACCGGATGGCATTGCCTCCAGCAAGCCCGTTGCACACGCGAATGCGGCGCGCATTCGCTGGGGAGTCTTCACCGCACCTGCGTGCGGCCGCGGTGGCCGTGCAGATGCGCTAGTCGATCGCAAGTCGCTGTGGCGCGTAGCGGCCGCTGCGCGTCTGCGCCTGTTTCGTTCCCACGCGACGCCGCCTGCAACTGCTTGCAGGCGACGCCCTATCGTTCCTTCCAAGGAGAGAGATGCATGATCGATCGTATTCGCCGTCAGCCGCTGCTGGCCGCCGCGTTGTCCGGGTGCGCGCTCGTGTTCGGCAATGCCCATGCCGCGCAGGACGCCACGCTCGCCGCGATGTCCGCCACGTTGCGCACCGCGCCCGTCAGCTTCGAGGTGCACCTGCCGTTGCGCGACCAGGCCGGCTTGGACGCATTGCTGGCGGACATCCAGGATCCGGTGTCGCCGCAGTATCACCACTGGCTGTCGCGCGCGGAGTTCGAGCGCCGCTTCGCGCCGTTGCCTGCACAGGTCGAACGCGTGCGCTCGGCCTTGCAGGCCGCGCACATGTCCGTCACCCAGCAGGGCGCGAGCCTGCATGTGAGCGCCAGCGCCGATAACGTCGAGCGCCTGTTCTCCGCGCCGCTGGCGGTGGACCTGCCCGAAGGCGGGCATGCCAAACTCGCGGCCGCCGCCGGCACGCTGCAGCTGCCGGCCGCGTTGCGCGAGAGCGGCGCCGTGGTCACCGGCCTGACCGGCGGCCTGCCGCTGCACCATGTCCATTCGCAGAGGCTGCGGCAGGTCGATCCGGCCAATCGCAATGGCCGCCTCGGCGTCTACGCATACAACGATCTCAAGCAGGCCTACGGCTATCCGTCGTACCAGAGCATGATCGGCGCGCCCGGCCAGCAGCGTCGCCTCGACGGGACCGGCACCACCATCGCGGTGCTGATCTCCAGCGATGTGCTGGATTCGGACGTGGATGCGCTGTTCAACGAAGAAAAATTCAGCCGCTATGGCGCCGGTCACGTCAATCCGAAACTGTTCGCGCGCCGTTACGTAGCCGGCGCCAAGCCAGGGATCAACGAAGAGGGCGGCGCGGGAGGCGAAGCGGCGCTGGACGTGGAGATGGCGTTGGCCGGCGCGCCGGGCGCGCATGTGCTGCTGTACGTGATCCCCGACCTGACCGACGCATCGCTCGCCGCGGGCTACCGGCAGATCGTGCAGGACAACGAGGCGGATGTGGTCACTTCCTCGTTCGGCGCCTGCGAGCTGTACTACACCAAGGCCTACAACGACGGCAAGGATCTCACCTCGCCCTTCCACACCATGGATGCGATCTTCAAGCAGGGCAACGCGCAGGGCATCACCTTCATCGCCTCCAGCGGCGACAACGCCGGCGTCGCCTGTGCGGATACGCACTATGCGGTCGAGGGCAAGGACGGCAACTTCGTCGCCGGCGTCGAGCATCCCGCGGCCGATGCGTATGTGACCGCGGTCGGCGGCGGCAATCTGTCCACCAACTACGAGCAGGGATCGCCGGACTCCAGCTACCGGTCCGAGAGCGCGTATGCCGATCCGCTGCTGACCCAGGACTACTACGGCGTGGGCGCACTGCTGGCCGGTGGCTATTGGGGTGCCGGCGGCGGTGTGAGCACCTTGTTCCAGCGCCCGGCCTATCAGCTGCGCGCGCTGGGCGGCACCCGCACCTCGATGCGCGCCTTGCCCGATGTCGGCATGCTGGTCGGCGGCTGCCCCGATACCGCGAAACAGCCGTGCCGCGAAGGCCGGGGGCTGTATGCCAGTTCGGTGCTGTCGGTGTACAAGGGCGAGTTCTACTCGACGATCGGCACCAGCGTCGCCGCGCCCGAGTTCGCAGGCGTGGCCGCGCTGCTGGTGGAGAAGCAGGGGCGCCAGGGCAATCTCAACGATTACCTGTATCGGCTGGCGGCCAATTACCCGCAGGCGTTCCATCGCGATATCCCGGGCAACAATGGCGTCGTCGACAACAACGTGCCGCTCAAGGGCAGGTACAACTACACGGCCGGCCTCGGGACGCCGATCGTGCGCGCCTTGATCGGTGCGCTGGACGCCGCTCCGGCCGGTGCGCCGCGTTCGCCCAGCAATCCGTGAGCTGACGCGAACGCAACGACGGGGCCGCAGCTGCGCCAATGCCGGCGCACCTGCGGCCCCGTTGCGTTTGCGCAGGCATGGCCTGCAGGCGGCCTTGCTTCAATCCAATTGCAGGCGCTCGCGGATGCGCATGGCGATGCGTGCGGTTTCGCGCAGCGGTTCGATCGTGCCTGCGGTGGCGCCATGCATGGCCGGTGCATCGACGAGGCGACCGCGCGCGCGCAGCGCGGCATGGAAGTCGCGTGCGCGGCCGCGTGCCGACGTCGGCATCGCCACTACCACCGGTACCCGCGTGGCGCAGGCTTCCGACAGCAGGTTCACCGAATCGGGCGTGCACACGATGCGTTCGGCCCAGCCCAGCAGGCCGGCGTAGGGGTTCGCGCCGTCGCCTTCGCCGCACCAGACCACGCCGGGCACACCGGCAAACGCGCCACGCAGCGCGGCGGCCACTGCCGGCGGTGTGCGTCGCGAGGTGCTGGCGAGCACGCTGCCGCCGCTGTCGCGTAGTTGCGACGCCAATCGTCCGAACACCGACGCCGCGGCATCGGCCGTCCATGGCGCAAGCGCGGCCGGGCCGCCGACCAGCAACGCGGTGCGCGGCGACGGCAGCGCGCCGAAGTGCGGGAACGCGGCGCGCGCGGCGGCCAGCCAGGCGTCGTCGATCGGATGCAGGCTGCCAAGCAGGGTGAGCACGTTGTCGCCGCGTAGGCGATCGTGCTCGGGCACCACCACCACGTCCCAGTGCCGCGGCGACAGGCGCGGATCCAGTACCTGCACCACCGCGCTGCCGCGCGCGCGCAGCAGCCGCGTCGCCAGCGCCGCCTGGCGGCCGCAGCCGATCGCCAGCGCCGGCGGTTGCCGCAGCAACTCGGCGAAGGCGGGGCCATAAGCCTGCGCTGCGCCGGGCAGCCGCCGCGGCGCCAGCCAGCGCCAGGGCGTGTGCGGTTGCAGCACCAGCGCCGGGGCGGGCGGCATTGCGGCGGGTCCAGCCAGTGCTGCGGCGAGTGCTTCCGCCTGGCGCGCGTTGCCGGCGCGGCCGTCGCTAATCGCCCAGGGCGCGCCCGATCGTTTCACGTTTGGTAGTAATCCGTTGCATTGCGGCTGGGTGTTGCGGCTATCGTGCCACTCTACACTGGCCGCCTTGCGCCGAAACCGCCCACCGTGGCTGGGCATCGGCCTTCCTCCGACGACAAAAGGTACCTCCGCATGTCCGACGTTCTGCACGATGCCGCCCTGGATCAACTGTTCCGTACCGCCCGCACCCAGAATGCCTTCCGCGACACGCCCGTCGGCGAAGACACCCTGCGCGCCTTGTACGACCTGCTGAAGTGGGGCCCGACCGCGGCCAACAGCAGCCCGGCGCGGTTCGTGTTCGTGACCTCGGCCGCGGGCAAGGAGAAGCTCAAGCCTGCGCTGTCCGAAGGCAACCTGGCCAAGACCTTGGCCGCGCCGGTGACGGTCATCGTCGCCCACGACGAGGATTTCCACGAGAAGCTGCCGTACCTGTTCCCGCACGCCGATGCCAAGAGCTGGTTCGACGGCCCGCGCGAAGGCCGCAGCGAGTCGGCGTTCCGCAACGGCTCGCTGCAGGGCGCCTACCTGATCCTGGCTGCGCGTTCGCTGGGCCTGGATGCCGGCCCGATGTCCGGCTTCGACAACGCCAAGGTCGATGCGGCGTTCTTCGCCGGCACCGCGATCAAGTCCAACTTCCTGGTCAACCTGGGCTACGGCGATCCTGCCGGCCTGTTCCCGCGCCTGCCGCGGCTGAGTTTCGACGAGGCCGCGCGCATCGAGTAAGTCGGATCGTTTTCCGCTTCACCCTCACACCGCTGTGCCTGCGCTTGCCGCAGTTTCCCAACCACCGATTTCTTCAGGAGCTCCGCCCATGAACAAGACCCGCAAACTGCTGCTTCCGCTCGCCCTGGCGCTGGCCGTCGTCGTCGCCCAGCCCGCCACCACCGCCTTCGCCGCGCCGGCCGCCGCGGCCGCCACCGCGATCAAGGGCACCACCGGCACCTACAAGCTCGACCCCTCGCACACCGACGTGCTGGTGCAGTGGAGCCACTTCGGCTTCTCCAACCCCAGCGCGCATTTCGGCGACGTCGACGGCACCCTGGTCTACAACGCCGAGAACGTGGGCAAGTCCAGCGTCCAGGTGACCCTGCCGCTGTCGGGCCTCAACAGCTTCACCGCCAAGTTCGACGAGCACCTGAAGAGCGGCGACTTCTTCGACGCCGCCAAGTTCCCGACCGCGACCTTCAAGAGCACCAAGGTCACCGCCGCCGGCACCAACAAGCTGAGCGTGGCCGGCGACCTGACCATCAAGGGCATCACCAAGCCGGTAGTGCTGGCGGTGACGCTCAACGGTGCCGGTCCGCACCCGATGAAGAAGGTGCCGGCGCTGGGCTTCGATGCCAGCACCACGATCAAGCGCAGCGACTTCGGCCTGGGCGCGTACGTGCCGAACGTCAGCGACGAGGTCAAGATCCGCATCACCACCGAGGCGCTGCAGGACGCGAAGTAAGCCTGCGCTCTGCGGTGAAAGCGGCGGCCTGAACTGGGCCGTCGCTTTCGAGGGAAACGCCCGCCACTCGGTGGGCGTTTTCGTGTGTGCCCACGCGGCGCGACATGTCGGCGCCGCTGGCGGGAGTGCGCGGTGTGGCGCGCAGCTGCAGATGTTTCAGCTGCCTGCAGTCGGGACTGAAGTCCCTCCCACAAGGAGCGATGCATTTTGTGGGAGGGACTTCAGTCCCGACGCACGAGCCATGGTTTCCGTATCGCCAAGCGCTTTATGTAGGAGCGGCTTCAGCCGCGACCGGAGAATGAAGCGGCTGGATCGATCGAGCCAAGAAAAAGCGTCGCGGCTGAAGCCGCTCCTACAGGGAGCCCGCAAGGACGCACGCTTTTTGTGGGAGGGACTTCAGTCCCGACGCACGACCCCATAGTTTCCGCATCGCCAAGCGCTTATGTAGGAGCGGCTTCAGCCGCGACCGGAGAATGAAACGGTCGGATCGATCGAGCCGAGAAATGTGTCGCGGCTGAAGCCGCTCCTACAGGAGCCTGCAAGGAAGCACGCTTTTCTATGGGAGGGACTTCAGTCCCGACGCACGACCCATGGTTTCCGCATCGCCAAGCGCTTATGTAGGAGCGGCTTCAGCCGCGACCGGAGAATGAAGCGGCTGCATCGATCGAGCCAAGAAAAGTGTCGCGGCTGAAGCCGCTCCTACAGGGATCCCGCAAGGAAGCACGCTTTTTGTGGGAGGGACTTCAGTCCCGACGCATGGACCCCGCGGTTTCCGCATCGCCAAGCGCTTATGTAGGAGCGGCTTCAGCCGCGACCGGAGAATGAAGCGGCTGGATCGATCGAGCCAAGAAAAGTGTCGCGGCTGAAGCCGCTCCTACAGGGGCCTCGCAAGGAAGCATGCTTTTCTGTGGGAAGGACTTCAGTCCCGACGCATGAAAAACAACCGCATCCACCTCGGGCGCGCAATCACCAAACTTATGCCTCCTCCTCGCGCCCGGACTTCCAATACCCCGTCGCCCGGATCCACTCCTTCGGCACATTGAGCCGGCCTTCGACGAACTTGCGCATCATCCGTGCACGCGCCGATTCGCAGGCGATCCAGTAGAACGCATCGCCGTCCGGCGCTTCGAAATCGCGCAGCGCGTCTTCCAACAACTGGCTGCCGAGCATGGGCACGCCGTTGCGTTCCAGCCAGGTGATGCGCACCTGCGCGCGCGACGGCAACGCCTGCCGGTCGGCGAAGCCGGGGATCTCGATCAGGGCCTCCACCTTCGCGCCGGCTGGCAATTCTTCCAACCAGCGGCCGATCGCCGGCAGCGCGGTCTCGTCGCCGATCAGCACATAGGTGTCGTAGTCGTCGGCGGCCACGAACGAGCCGCGCGGGCCGCCGATCACCAGCGGGTCGCCCGGGTTGGCCTGCGCCGCCCAGCGGCAGGCCGGGCCGTCGCCGTGCAGCACGAAATCCAGGGTCAGTTCCTGCGCCGCGGCGTCGTAGTGGCGCGGGGTGTAGTCGCGCGCCGGCGAGGGCGCGGTATCGGCCGGGTAGACCGGGCCGCTGTCGGTCATTGTCGGCAGCACGAATGCGCCATCGGCGTTGGGGAAGAACAGCTTGACGTGGTCGTCGGGTCCGGCGCTGACGAAGCCGTCCAGCTCCGCGCCGCCGACCACGATGCGGCGCATGTGTGGGGTCAGCGGTTGGGTGCGCAGCACCTGCAGGTGGCGGAACCGCAGCGGATGGCGTAGCAGGCGGTTTTCATGGGTGTTCATGCGGAAAATCCTTGGGGGAAGGGGGGCGGCGCGTTGCGCCAGCGGAAAGGAAGGAGGTTTTGGCGGCGGCGCGCGGGCCGCGCTCAGCCATCGCCGTCGCGTTCCATGCCGTCGGCGGCCTGTGCCAGCAGTTGCGCGACGCGTTCGATTTCCGCCTCGGTCCAGCGGCCGTGCCGGGCCAGCAGGCCATGCTTGATCCGGCGCATCGCCTCGCGCACCGGGGCTGGCACATTCGCGCGGACCAGCGCGCGGGCGCTGTGATGGGTGCGTTCCACCGCCGCGTCCAGCTGCGCGCGCTGCGCCTGCACGAAGGCCAGGCCGTCGGCGGTGATCGCGTAGCGCTTGCGTGCGGCACCGGCATCGGCCTGCACCAGGCCCTGCGCTTCCAATTGCGCCAGGGTCGGATAGACGGTGCCGGCGCTGGGCGTGTACAGCCCATGGAACAGGTCGGCGACCGCGCGGATCAGCTCGTAGCCGTGGCGCGGCTGGGTTTCGATCATCGCCAGCAGCAGCAGGCGCAGGTCGCCATGGCCGAGCGGGCGGCTGCCGCGTCCGCCGCCGCGGCCATGCTGGCCGCGTCCGCCGCCGCGGCCATGCTGGCCGCGGCCGGCGCTGTCATCGTCGAACAGGCGGCGTGGATCGCGGTGGCTGGGGTCGGTTGGGCGGGGCATCGTTTCGATATGTCTAAGTGTTGCGAAACGATATATCGAAACTGGGTGGCGGGCAAGGTTCTGGTGGGGCTTGCGTGGTTGGGGCGGGGGGATGGTTCAGCGGGGGGAATCTGGTAGGCAGCTGGGGCCGCGTGGTGTGTGGGGCGCCTTCTAGTTGGTCGCGTCGCGACTGAAGTCGCTCCCACAAGGATGCTGCACAGCGTCGTGCCAGCTGGCCGCAAGGCGGCGGCTTCTCTGTCGGTACCGCGTCGGCTATTGCGTTTTGTGGGAGTGCCTCCTTGTGGGAGCGACTTCAGGGCGACGCGGGGTGGGGCGGTGAGTAGGCTTCGGAGCCTGCCTGTCGGGGCTGAAGCCCCTCCTACAGTGCAGCTAGCGGGTCGGTCGCGCGCTTTCTGTAGGAGCGGTTTCAACCGCGACGAACGGAGTCGTTCGCTTTCCGGCGGTGCAATGCGTCGGGACTGAAGTCCCTCCCACAGTGCACCCAGCCAGCCGCAACGCAGGCGAACACCTCGCCGAATTCAGCCGCCGTCGCCTTCCTCCAACACCCGCCGCTGCATCTCGTCCAGGTACTCGTCCAGTTCCTGCACCGAGGTGAAGATCTCGTTCAACGGGACCGCCTTGACCACGTCGAACACCTTGCGGATCTGCGGTTGCGGGTTGACCACCAGCACGCGGCCGTCGCGGGTGGCCAGCACCTTGCGCGCCTTGAAGATCGAGCGGATGCCCGCGCTGCTGATGTAGTCCAGGTGCGACAGGTCCAGCACCAGGGTGGTGATCTGGGTGGCCAGCAGCGGCGCCAGCGCCTCGTCCAGGGCCTGGTAGGTGTGGGTGTCCAGGCGCCCGCTGAGGGTGATGCGCTGGCGCCTGTCCTGGGTGGGGTCGATCTGCAGGCTCAACGTGGTCATGCGGGGAACTCCTGGGGGATGGGGCCGAAGGGGTGCAGCAAGGTGATACACACGACGTTGCGGCCGGCGTCGTGGCGGTAGTCGATGTGGTCGGCGAGTTGCCGCACCAGATGCAGGCCGAGGCCGCCGATCTGGCGCTGCGCGATGTCCGCGTCCAGGTCCGGCGCCGGCGCCGTGCGCAGGTCGAAGGCCGGGCCGCTGTCGTGGAATTCCAGCACCAACGCGCCGGTGTCCACCTGCAACAGCACTTCCACCGGCGGCTGTTCGCTGGCCAGGTGGCCGTGCTCGAGCGTGTTGCAGGCCAGTTCCTCCACGATCAGCCGCGCCCGGTGCACGTGGTCCAGGACCACGCCATGGCGCAGCAGCGCGGCCTCCAGCGTGTCGCTCAGCTGCGCCAGCGTGTCCAGCGCCGGCACCATCTGCAGACGTAGTTTCATGGGCTTCCCTCCCGGGTCGGATCCTGGCGCAACCGGATCGCCAGCAATGTAATGTCGTCGGATTGCGGTGCGGCCGCGGTGAACGCGTGCACGTCGGCCAGCACCCGCGCGCACTGCGCCTGCGCGTCGATGCCGGGCTGCAGCGCGGCCAGCAACCGCTCGGCGCCGTAGGCCTGCAGGCGCGCGTCCATCGCCTCGGTGATGCCGTCGGTATAGCTCAGCAGCGTGGCGCCGGCGGCCAGGCGGCCGCGTACCACGGGGTAGCGCGTCTGCGATTCGATGCCCAGCGGCGGCCCGGATTCCACCGCCAGCAGTTGCGCATGGCCGTCGGCGCCGAGCAGCACCGGCGGCTCGTGGCCGGCGCTGGACAGCCAGTAGTCGCCGCTGTGCACATCGATCAGCCCACACAGCACGGTGGCGAACATGCAGGTGTCGTTGCCGTCGACCATGCGCTGCGAGGCCGCGATCAGGATCGCGTCCGGCCGGGTGTGGCGGCGCGCGGCCACCTCCAGCACGGTCATCGCCCGCGCCATGAACAGCGCCGCCGGCACGCCCTTGTCGGACACGTCGCCGACCACGAACCACAGCAGCCCCGGCTCGGTTTCGAAGAACTGGTAGAAGTCGCCGCCGACCATCGTCGCCGGTTCCAGCAGCGCGTAGGTTTCCAGATGCTTATGCGCGCTGTCGAAGGTGCGCCCGTCCGGCAGCATCGCCTGCTGGATGTCGCGCGCGATCGACAGCTCGCTCTGCATCCGCTGCCGCGCCTGCGCCAGCGTGGCGATCTCTTCCAACTGCAGCTTGATCGAACCGCGCGCGCTGTCGAAGGCGCGCGCCATCACCCCCACTTCGTCGTGCCGTTCCACATGCCGCAGCGGATAGTCGAACTCGCCCTGGCTGAAATGCCCGGCCGAATTGGTCAGGTCCTCGATCGGCCGCGCCAGCCGCGCGGTGTAGCGGTGCAGCAGCCACAGCCACAGCAGCAAAGCGGTGCCGCCGCCCAGCCCCACCCACAGCGCGATGCGGTTGAGCCCGGCCACGATGTAGCGCTCGGACACGGTCAGCGCGAAGGTCCAGCCGGTATCGCCGACCGCCGCGCTCTGGGTCAGGTAGCGCTCGCCGTCGGGCGCGGTGTGGGAAAAGCGCACCGGCACGTGCGCGGCCACCGCCGCGGCCAGTGGCGACAGGTCCGGCCGCGCGCGTGCCACGTGCGCCTCCAGGGTGCGGCGGAAGCGCAGCGCCGGGTCCGGATGCAGCACGAACAGACCGTCCGGCGACAGCAGCATCGGCTGCAATCCGGCGCTGGCCGGCAGTTCGCCGACGATCGCCTGCAGCCGTTTCAGCGGCACATCCACGCTGACCATGCCGATCGCCGGCGCCCCCGTGTCGTCCCCGGGCAGGCGTAGCGGCAGGTTGTAGGTGGTGAGGTAATCGCCGCCGGTGGACGCGTCGCTGTACGGCTCGGACCACCACGGCGCCGACGCCGTCAGCGTGCGCCGGTACCAGGGCATGGTGCGGTAGTCGTAGGCCAGCGCATCGGCCGGCTGCTCGGTCACCCGGCCGTTGGCCCGCCGCAGGTGCCAGGCGAAGCCGCGGTCGTCGCCTTTCAGCGCGCCCGGCTCGATCACCAGCAGCGCCCCGGCGATGTCCGGATCGCCCTCCAGGGTGGCGTGCAGCAGGCTGCGCAGGTTGAACGGCTGGCGCCCGACCGCCGAGGCGCCAGCGGCCAACGTGCGCCCGCTCACCTGCACCGAGCCCAGCGTGGCGTCCAGGCTGCGCGCGGTCTGCTGCGCCAGTCCGGCCACCTCCTCGCGCGCATTGCGCACCACCACCTGGCGCGCGCCCAGGTAGAACAGCACCGCCAGGCCCAGCAGCAGCGCCACCTGGATCAGGCTGCCCCACAGCATCAGCCGGGTGCGCAGGCTGTGCCGCCAGGCCACCGCTGAAGCGTCCTGCACTGGCGAGAGAGCGGCGATGGCGGCGTTTCCGCGGGAGTCGGCCCCGATCATAAGCGCAGCCGCGCCCCGCCGCGCGTCCGGGGCGCGCGCGGTCCCAGGCCAATGTGACAGTCCGTTCCATACGCTGCCGTACGAGGTCCGGCGGGGCGGTTGCGCTACACTTGGAGGCTTCGAAAAACACATGCAATCGCGCGCGTGCGTGCGACCTACGGGAGCGCTATGAACTGGTTGAACGAGGTGCTGCAGAACGATCCGAACCCCACTGAGACCCAGGAGTGGATCGAATCGCTCAAGGCCGTCATCGATGTCGCGGGCCCCGAACGCGCGCATCAGCTGCTGGAGGACATGGTCGAACTGACCCGTCGTTCCGGCGCCTACCTGCCGTTCTCGCCGACCACCGAGTACGTCAACACCATCGCGCCCGCCAACGAGGCCAAGAGCCCGGGCGATGCGGCCATCGAGTGGAAGATCCGCTCGATCATCCGCTGGAACGCCATGGCCACCGTGGTCCGCGCCAACCGCAAGCCCGGCGACCTGGGCGGCCACATCGCCTCCTTCGCCTCGGCCGCCACCCTGTACGACGTGGGCTTCAACCACTTCTGGCGCGCCCCGTCCGACAAGCACCCCGGCGACCTGCTCTACATCCAGGGCCACAGCGCCCCGGGCATCTACGCCCGCGCCTTCCTCGAAGGCCGCATCAACGAGACCCAGCTCGACCATTTCCGCATGGAAGTGGACGGCCAGGGCATCTCCTCCTACCCGCACCCGTGGCTGATGCCGGACTTCTGGCAGACCCCCACCGTGTCGATGGGCCTGGGCCCGCTCAGCGCCATCTACCAGGCGCAGTTCATGAAGTACCTGGAGCACCGCGGCCTGATCGAGAAGTCCGACCGCAAGGTGTGGTGCTTCATTGGCGACGGCGAGAGCGACGAGCCGGAAACCCTGGGCGCCATCGCCCTGGCCGGCCGCGAAGGCCTGGATAACCTGATCTTCGTGGTGAACTGCAACCTGCAGCGCCTGGACGGCCCGGTGCGCGGCAACGGCAAGATCATCCAGGAGCTGGAAGGCGTGTTCCGCGGCGGCGGCTGGAACGTCATCAAGCTGCTGTGGGGCGGCTACTGGGACGCGCTGCTGGCGCGCGACACCGACGGCGTGCTGCGCAAGCTGATGATGGAAACCGTCGACGGCGAATACCAGAACTGCAAGGCCTTCGGCGGCGCCTACACCCGCGCCAACTTCTTCGGCAAATACCCGGAGACCGCGGCCATGGTCGCCGGCCTGTCCGACGACGACATCTGGCGCCTGAACCGCGGCGGCCACGACCCGCACAAGGTCTACGCCGCCTACCACCAGGCGGTGAACACCAAGGGCATGCCCACCGTGATCCTGGCCAAGACGGTCAAGGGCTACGGCATGGGTTCCTCGGGCGAATCGCTCAACCCCACCCACCAGACCAAGAAGCTGGACGACGACGCCGTGCGCGCGTTCCGCGACCGCTTCAACATCCCGCTCAGCGACAAGCAGCTGGCCGATGCCGAGCAGGTGCCGTTCTACCACCCCGGCCCGGACTCGCCGGAAGTGCAGTACCTGCAGGAACGCCGCGCCTCGCTCGGCGGCTACCTGCCGCAGCGCCGCCGCAAGGCCGATCAGTCGTTCACCGTGCCCGGCCTGGACAAGTACGACCGCCTGCTCAAGTCCAGTGGCGAGCGCAGCTACTCCACCACCATGGCCTTCGTGCAGAGCCTCAACATCGCCCTGCGCGACAAGGACCTGGGCCCGCGCATCGTGCCCATCGTGGCCGACGAAGCGCGTACCTTCGGCATGGAAGGCATGTTCCGCCAGATCGGCATCTACGCCCCGTTCGGCCAGAAGTACAAGCCGGTGGACGCGGACCAGCTGATGTTCTACCGCGAGGACCAGTCCGGCCAGGTGCTGCAGCAGGGCATCAGCGAACCGGGCGCGATCTCCTCGTGGCTGGCCGCCGGCACCAGCTACTCGGTCAGCAACGTGCCGATGCTGCCGTTCTACATCTACTACTCCATGTTCGGCTTCCAGCGCGTGGGCGACATCGCCTGGCAGGCGGCGGACATGCGCACCCGCGGCTTCCTGCTCGGCGGCACCGCCGGCCGCACCACCTTGAATGGCGAAGGCCTGCAGCACGAAGACGGCTTCAGCCAGGTCATCGCCGGCTCCATCCCCAACGTGCGCAGCTACGACCCCACCTTCGGCTACGAAGTCACCGTGGTCATGCAGTACGGCATGAAGCGGATGATGCAAGAGCAGGTGGACGAGTACTACTACATCACCCTGATGAACGAAAACTACACCCACCCGGAAATGCCGGCCGGTGCAGAGGACGGCATCATCAAGGGCATGTACCTGCTGACCGACGCCGGCAAGCCCAAGAAGGGCGAACTGCGCGTGCAGCTGCTGGGCTCGGGCACCATCCTGCGCGAAGCCATCGCCGCGGCGGAGCTGCTGGACAAGGACTTCGGCGTCACCGCCGACATCTGGTCCTGCCCCAGCTTCAACGAACTGCGCCGCGACGGCTTCGACGCCGAGCGCTGGAACCGCCTGCATCCGGAAGGCGAGCAGCGCAAGCCCTACGTCACCCAGCTGCTGGAAGGCCGCCAGGGCCCGGTAATTGCGGCAACGGACTACGTACGCGCCTTTGCCGACCAGATCCGCGCCTTCGTGCCGACGCACTACACCGTGCTGGGCACCGATGGCTTCGGCCGTTCGGATACCCGCGCTAACCTGCGCCGCTTCTTCGAAGTGGACCGGTACTACATCGCGCATGCCGCGATTGCGGCGCTGGCGAAGGATGGGAAGATGACCGGGAAGGATGTGGCTCGGGCGATCAAGCAATACAAGATCGATCCGGAGAAGTCGAATCCGGTCGGAGTCTGAAATTAAAACCCCCGCATCGCCGGGGGTTTTTTGTAGGCAATGCATCCTACTCGCATCACTGAAGGACAATCGATGCACACCCCTCTGAATGCTTCGGCGACAACTGCTGGTACGCTGATGTCGAGCTCGACTCTTGAGATACCGCCCTACCAGCGAGAATATGCTTGGCAATTAGATGAGGTATCGGACTTCTGGAATGACCTCAAGAAGGCCATCAACGAAGATTCTTACTTCCTTGGCCTGTTGATCCTCACGGATGACGGCGGTAGGAAGCATGTTGTCGACGGCCAGCAGAGGATCTTGACGCTCACCCTTCTTGCGGGGGCTCTCTATCAAGAGGCTCTGTTTGCCGGGAGGAAGGCACTTGCCGAACGAATTCACGCGGACTTCTTGAGTTCAATTGATTACGACACTGACGAAGTCCATCCGAGGGTGATCCTGTCGGACGGACAGGACGACGTAACTCTTCAAGCCCTCTTGTCGACAGGAGCCCCACCCCTCGTACTGGGTGATACTGGTGGCTCGATCTCCCATGTCATGTCTGAGGCGTACAAATTCCTAAAGGACCAGCTAAGAAAAGACCTCGCTGATGATCCCTTCAAAAGGCTTGGCGCTTGGACGGATTTCATAACTAATCGACTCTACTTCGCAGTCTTTGTTCACCCCGATTCTGCATCCGCCTACCGTGTCTTCGAGGTCATCAATACTCGAGGAAAAGAGCTGACAACTGCTGACTTGCTGAAGAACTATGTCCTTAGTCAGACGCCAAAGACCAAGCGCGATGAGCTGTATCAGCAATGGCAACGAATTGCGCGAAGTTTCTCCCTCAATGGATCTAATTCATTTGTCCAGTACATCAGGCATGTGATCACTATCGAGGCTGGTCACGTCCTTCCAAAAGATCTTTTTGATTTCATAGCCGGTCGTCAGGTCTTTGGGTCGCGCAGCCCGCCATCAATTCCAGAATTAATGGCAATCCTCAGTGCGCATCTTCCGCTCTACTTGCAAATGATTGATCCAACGTTGGAAGGGCCAGCGGAGTCGGATGCTCTGAAAATATTTTCTGCCCTCAATAGCCTGGGTGTAATATCAGTGCGTCCACTACTATTGGCCATTGCTAATGTTCCAGATTCGATAGAGGGAATGCGCTATGTGCTGAGATTGGTTGTGCGAAGAATAGTCGTCGGAAACCTGGGTACCGGCAATGTTGAGCGTCAACTCAGTGAGGCTGCGCGATCTGTTAAAAGCGCTAATGACTGGAGGTCTGCGGAGGCGGCGTTGCGCGATCTTGATCCAGAAGACGAGCTCTTCTTGGATCAATTAAAGAGAAGGTCTTTCAATAAGGGTGTGCTCACGTTCTTGCGTCGATCGATTATCCAAAATGAAATGACGCCAGAATCGATTGGAGTACTTCATTTCATCGCGCCACGACAGCAGGGTGTGTGGAATGGCCTAAGTGATGAAGATCTCTCGTACTGGGGTGCGACGATTGGCAATGTGATTTTGACCGAGCTTGAACGGCGCCCAAAAGCAGCCAGTACTTGGGAGGGCGTAAAGAACGCATTGCTACCATCCGCAGTAGATGGTGAAATTGTTCAAGCTTTGGAAGCCTTTGATGTATGGGATGCGAGCGCTATTGAAGAAATTGGTAAAAACCTTTCGGACTCTGCGCGTCAAGTGTGGTGCTGATCAGATGCCTTCCGTCGACCATCTTAGTGAGATCGAGAATGTTCTCGATCGTCGAGTGCCGATCGCAGCAGTCGAAATGCTCGCGGCGGCCGTTGTCTACAAGAAGAAGGCAGAGTTTAAGCTTGGAGATATCGCTATCGGGCTGGACGCCAATGTCCTGCTGAAGCTCGCTGGTCATAAACAAAGAGCAGACATTATTGACTATTTCTCTGGGAAGCATGATGCCCCGCTAGTGCTTCCTGGGCAGGTGATTCAGGAGTTTTGGAACAATCAATTTGCAGCGATGCAGTCAGTGCCCGCCCAGGTGAAAAAGCACTTCGATGCGTTGGCGGCTGAGATTCAAAAAGTTGACGGGGCGTTCGGCGATACTGCAGTGAAGGCGCATTCTTTGCTAGGTGAGCTCGGCTCAGACTACGGTTACATTCGCGATAAATCGACAATTAGTCATCTTGCAAGTGTCTGTGCAATTTTGTCGGATAAGGCCCATGTGGGCTACGTGCCGCGCTTGAGATTCCAGGAAATCGCCCATCAGAGAAGGCGCACGCGCACACCTCCCGGGTTCAAGGACGACGCAGATGGCGACTTCTTCGTTTGGGCAGACTTCTTATTTGGGCTACTCACAAAGAAATCGGAAGGTGCGGAATTCAAACACGTGGTTTTGGTCACTGATGACAAGAAGTTGGACTGGAGCTTGGCAGGGGTAGCGCATCCGATTCTCGCTGCCGAAGTATTGGCTCTGACGGGAGTGTCCTTCGAAGTGTGGTCGCTTGACGTGCTAGGCAAGGAGGTCGTCGCTGCTGTCGGGGTAAGCTCGAACGCGACGCCGCCCAGTTCGCCGGGAGCTTCTACCGGTGAAGTCGATGCATCGGAGTAACGGGGTCAAGTTCTAAGGTTTCCCCACGTTTTCATGCCGCGAATAACGGGGTCAGGTTCACTTCTAGCTGTAAGTGAACCTCACACCGTTTTTATATGCATGCACTGGATTCAGCGCATGCAGGCATTGCTAAGTAGTCAATAGCTAAGGTGTAGGCGTCAATCCAATGGTGCCGAATAATATAAGGCGCCTTGCATGATATCCGACTGCTTTCGCTTCTTGATCCCGCTTTTCTTATCTCTGCGGCCAATTGGATTGGAAATGCCCCAATAATGGGACGCCTCTGTTGTCCCGAATCGCAGTAGAGCGCTGTTGCCAAGTGCAATCACCTTCTTGGGACGCTGCGGTTTGACTCCTAGTGCGCGTATAACCTCGCTTGCGACCGCCCGAGCTAGAGGCGGCGGAACAGCATTTCCTATCTGGCGCGCTCCGTGCCACTTAGTCGTGTTGAAGCGGAACCAGTCGGGAAATCCGTGAAGTCGCGCCATTTCGCGCACTGTGATGCAGCGTTTCCACTTGTAATGGATGGGGCGCGGGCTAGTAAAAGCTCCGCGCGCTGAATCGGTGCCGGCACGAAGAGTATTAGAGACCCCCCCGGGATGGAGCTTGAAGAATCGAGAAACGGGCTCGACCTCGCCGGGGAGAGTTGCCGCAAAACGTTCGCGTGAGATGTCGCTATGATTGGAACGAGCGCTCGAAGTCAAAAGAGTTGGGTCCCAATCCCGTTTGTATCCGTAAGCCCAGCCTGCCGAATCCGAGCAGCGCATAAGGGCTGCGTAGCTGCTGGGATCGCTCCACCTCGCAATGCGCGCCTCGTCGTTCCCATTCAGCCGAGCGTACCGTTCTGCGTCCGGCAGGTCGCCCAAAGCGTCTAGGCAAGTTGGCGCTGTGGGAAGCGCAGTCTCCGCACTTCCTGGTTTGCGCGTCGTTGGTGTTGGATAGGATGGAAGCGGAAGCCCTCGCTTGGCGCCAAGTAGAAAAAGCCGCTGCCTATCTTGGGGGACTCCATACGAGCAGGCGTTGAGAACTTTCCAGTCCTCAACTACGTCATAGCCTGCTTCCTTGAACTCTTCGATGATTTCGAAAAGAAATTTCCGATGCTTGCCGACAGTAAGCCCTTTAACGTTTTCGAAGACGAAGTAGCTAGCGTCCAGTTCTCGAACGATCCGCACGAAGTCCTTCACCAGCGAATTTCTTGGGTCGTCCAGTGCGCGCCGCCCAATAAGGGAGAAGCCTTGACAGGGGGCGCCGCCAAAGACTACGTCAACAGTACGTTCGCCTATCCCGGCCGCAGCGCGGATGCGTGAGCCGTTCAGCTCTGTAACTGATTGCGGAATCACCTGACAATGCGGAAAATTGTACTCATGGACCGAGGCGTGGACTGGATCGATTTCTACTGCCGCAACTACATCGAATCCAGCTTGTTCAAAGCCAAGGCTAAGGCCGCCGGCACCGGCGAAGAGGTCGATTCCAAGGGGTCTGTTCATGGGTGGAAGTATAGTGTGCCCGCGATCATTTGTCGATCGGAAGAGGTCGTTCTGCATGGTCAGAGATCCTTCTCTTGAGGGTGGTGGACATTGCAAGAGAGCCGTCTCACGGCATGAGATGGGTTGCTCGTGGACAGGTTGACTGCAGAGCGACGCAGTTGGCTTATGTCGCGGATAGGCTCGAAGAACACCAAGCCAGAGCTTGCGCTGCGATCATTGCTGCACGGACTCGGGTTCAGATTCAGGCTGCATAGACGAGACCTGCCAGGTACGCCTGATGTGGTCCTTCCTGGTCGTCAGACGGTCATCTTCGTCCACGGATGCTTCTGGCATGGACATGCGTGCAAACGAAACAAAATGCCGAAGTCCAGGACGGAGTATTGGGGGCCTAAGATCGATGCCAACCGGAAGCGAGATGCGAAGAAGCGGAGGATGTTGCGTAAGCTTGGCTGGCAGGTACTTACGGTATGGGAGTGCGAGCTGAGAAATCCTTCTAAGCTTTCGGATAGACTTGTACGTATGATCGATGACTAGGAAGGGTGTCGTGGGACTTGTAGCTAAGAAGCCGAATCGCTATTCGGAGATCATTGCCGAGGTATTCCGACGCCATTACACGCAAGGGAGTAGGCGGGTCGCATTCGAGCGGGAGGAGTTCGAGAGGGTGGCGACCGAAAAAGGTATAGATCAAATAAAAAATTTGGGTGATGCGATCTACGCATTCAAGTACAGAGTGCCGTTGCCTGATTCCATCGTTGAGACGGCTCCTGAGGGGTACGAGTGGGGTATCTTCGGAGTGGGGCGCGCTAAGTACGAGTTCCGTTTGGTCGCCCCCTTGGATATCACTCCGCGGTCCAATAGGCTTGTGATAAAAATCCCGGATGCTACCCCCGAAATAATCGGGGCATATGCTCTTGGCGACGAGCAGGCGCTGCTGGCGAAGGTCAGATATAACCGCCTAATCGATGTGTTCTTGGGGGTCACGGCATCTTCGCTCCAAAATCATCTGCGTACAACCGTTAAAGGGATTGGGCAAATTGAGATCGACGAGCTCTACGTAGGCGTTGATCGCTACGGTTCTCAATATGTCATTCCGGTTCAGGCGAAAGGTGGAAAGGATCGGCATGGTAGGCAACAAACCGAACAAGATATCGCTTGTTGTATAGAGAAATTTCCGAATCTAAGATGTCGAGCGGTTTCTGCGCAGTTTATGCCGAATGGGCGAATCGCGATGTTCGAGTTGGCAATGCAGGACGACGATATTAAGGTGGTTGCTGAGGAGCAATATGAGCTTGTTCCTGCCGCATGTATTACTTCGGAGGACCTGGACGTATACCGAAGAGGTCGTGGATAAATAAGTGATAGTCGTGACTTTTGGAGGGTAAGCGTGGGTTTTCAGTAAAAAATTCAAAAATGTGACTGATTTAAAGTTTGCCTTGCTTGCCGGGTATTGACATGCAAAGCTGCTGATAGCATCTTAGTTACAAGGAGCGTCGAAACTCCTCACGTAGCGGCACCCACCTCCGACAAACCGGTGGGTTTTTTGTGCCCGAGTCTCGGGCGCAAGCCGACGCGATGCCTGCGTCGGGAGGGCGGCTAATACAACACCCTTCGGGGAAATACGCCCGCCGTCTACGTGCGGTTTCGAACCTCCCGACTTCCCGTCCGCCATTTGTGGCGGGCGGACCCCTTCATGGAACGAGGAGGCAACGATGTCGTACGACCGTTTGGACGATGAAGCCATGCCCGGCTATTTCCTGCCGGAGGAGAGCCAGTTCCGGCTGGCGAAGCTGCGCGATCACGTGAGGTTCCTGGTCCGGCTGGCGCAGCCGCGCACGCCGGACGAGGAGCGTGCCGCCGAGCCCAAGGTGCGCATGGGCGAGCTGGCGGTCTGTCTGGAGCTGTTGGCCGACCAGGCGGAGCTGGTGCTGGACGCGCTGTCCTATCCTGCGCAGCGGACCGACACGACGCACGGCGCCCGGCCCGCTGCCACCGTCGAGGTGGCGCCGGACGCGGGCGGCGGCGCCTTCCGCGTCACGCTGGCGCAACTCGACCAGCTCACCCTGCTGGCCGAGACCGTCTCGGCCCACGCCCGGGCGGTGGCGGCCGGCGATGCAACCGCGCGTGCCGGCCAGGCATTACCGGAAGTGGACGACACGCTCTGCGAGGCAGCGAACGCGATGCGGGCGCTGCTGCTGCAGATCGAGCACCAGCCGCTGCGCGAACCGACGCCCAACGGCGTACGCGAGGAGCGGGCGGTCTATGCGTTGGAGGTGGACGCGCCGCCTGCGGGAAGCGGGCGGCTGCATTGATTCCACATGGCTGAGGTGAGGCAAGAACGCTCCGCCGGTGGGCTGGCTGGCGGAGCGTTGCCGGTTCATCTCGCAGGAGATGTATGGAATGCCTCAGGTCTAGTTGCTATCTTCCGCGCATACGAGCCGCAGGCATGTCCAAGGAGTGACCGA
Organism: Xanthomonas sp. SI; assembly: GCF_014236855.1. Taxonomy (NCBI): domain Bacteria; kingdom Pseudomonadati; phylum Pseudomonadota; class Gammaproteobacteria; order Lysobacterales; family Lysobacteraceae; genus Xanthomonas; species Xanthomonas sp. SI. The sequence goes on along the minus strand of NZ_CP051261.1, from coordinate 4,544,780 downwards.
AATGGCTGAGCAAGTGCGATCCAGGCCGTGTTTTCCCGTGGCCGCGCTGGTTGTAGCGATGGGGTTGATCACCTCGTGTGCAAGCTCCGCTTCCGCGAGCAAGGCCACTCCGTTTTCCGGGGAGTGGGCGTATGCCAAGAAATGCGACTTGGGCCACTATCTGAGCCTGCATCTGCAGCAGCATGGCGATCGCGTCACGGGAGATTGGAGCGAGGCGACGAACGCCCACGGCAATGATGGGCAACTGCAGGGACAAGTGCGTGGAGACACGTTGTATGTCCGCTACTGCAGCGATGACGGGGGAAAGAGCTACGCCGCATGCCCCGCGTTTTCAGGGCCAGAGGATCAGTTCCGGCTGGAAAATGGGCAACTTGTTCAATATCAGAAGTACGGTTCTGTCTACCGCCGTAGCGTCGCGCTTCATCCGGACATCGCTGGGAAGGAAGTGCCTTTTGACAAGGATTGTACGGATCCCGAGGACGAACAATGAGTGCGCTCACAGACCAGGAGCTGCGCGCGACCCTCTACTTCGCGGTGGGTGTCACCTCCGAGAGTCGATACGATGCATATCGACTGGCTGTTGCAGGCGACAAGGCGTCAACGCCGACACTCGAACCGGCGGACAAAAGCGGCTATTCGATCGGTACCATCCAAACGGATCTTGGGCAGCACTATCAGCCCAATGATCCTAATGGCGAAAACGTTCCAAGGGACTTGATCAATGCGTACCAGGGCTGGGCGAGCGCGCATCAGCCACAGTCGGTGTTGACCGAAGATCAGGCGACGAGAGCGATTGCGGATCTTGGTCGTGATGGAGATGCGATCAGAAGCGACCACGGGCGCCCGCTGGATGCGGATGTCAAATCGCGGTTGGACGCGTTCTTGTCCTCGGACGCCGGTATCACTTGGGTGCACGATCGCGACATCGCCCAGATCGACAAACTGATGGATCATGCCATTGCGCCTCTGCAGCGAAGCAACCTGTATCAGAACGCTTCACTCGACGACCAAGTGAAACTGGCGGCGATGGTTGGCAAGGTGTACAACCAGAACGAAGTACGCGCTGCACCAATGATTCGCAAGCTTGAGGGCAATCAGTATGACTCTGTGGCAGACGTCAGTGCTGCCATCGACGGACTTCTCCCCAAACGCTCGGGTCGGAACGACTACTTTGAGCTGGGGCGTGACGACGCCCTGAGGGGGGCTGAGGTCGTCAACGCACTGCGCAACGCGAATCGAGAAAGCCCTCTCTCGACGGCATGGGCGAGTGTCCTGGCTGATCCGCTTGTCAATCCAACCGCCCTCACTGCGGACAGGACGCACCAAAACTTGCCGCACGAGTACCCGGTCATCAAAAACCTGTTCATCCATGACGATCGCTCAGGGCAGTTCATCGGGGCTTTGGATAGAGGCGCGACGCATCAATACGGTCCTGCGGATCGCGCGCACCCAGAGCGCTTCAATGGGCCGGGCTTCTATGCCGCAGGGAATGATCTGGTCAACTGGAACAAGCATGGGCAGGGCCATGCCTTCTTGAACGGTGAATGGAGCTCTGTCGCGCGCGAGAATCTGACGCGCGCTCGAAACCAAGATGGCACCACCGATCTCAATGTGCAGCAGGGAGGCCAGACGCAACGGCTGCTGCATGTGGATCCTCATGCACCGGAACTTCGGCCCGCTCCGCAACAGCACGGTGGCAGGACCGGACCCGACAATCCTGCGCACCCCGATCACGCAATGCTCCTGCAAATCAGGGAGGGAGTGCAGCGGCTCGGCAACCAGGCCGGCGTGCCATTCGATGAGAGCAGCGAGCGCGTGTGCAGGAGCCTTCTCGCCGCCTGCAAGGACAATCGAGACCAGTATCCGAATGCTTCCAGCGCCTCGCTATCCGGCAATGCATTGACCAGGGTGGATCATGTCGTCGCTGGTCCCGAGCGTCTGTTCGCGGTTCAAGGTGAGTTGAACGATCCCGCGCACCTGCGTGCCCATGTCCTCGTACAGCAAGCGACGCAGACACCGGTAGAGCAATCAGACGCCAAACTTATGGTGGCGAACCAGGCAATTGCTCAGGAACAAGCGATGACCCAGCAACGCGACTTGTCTAGAAATCAAGGGCAGTCGCTGGGGTGACGTTATCGAGGCAGCGGGCTCCTTCGTGTTGCCCGGTGCCGCCAGAATGACAACGGATAGGTGAGTGTCCGCAACTCCGCATCCACCAGTACCGCTGGCGAATGCGTGTTGTCCTCATCACTCCATTCCTTTGGGGCCTACTTCTTCATTGCGCCTTTACGGCACAAGCCGATGTTGGTCCTTGCCGCGCGCACGATCGCCACGTAGCGATCCGCCAGCGTCGGCGTCCATCCTTCCACCACTGCGTCGTCGTCCTTGCCGGCGTCCTCGGCATACTTGTCGAGCGTGGCCAGGCACTGCGCATACAACCCGTTCTTGTACTGGGTGATGGCCAGGTCGTTGCGAATGGCGCCTTCTTCTTCCCATTCCAGCGTTGGCAAGCAATTCGTCAGTGCCGGGGACAAGGTGGTCAGCGCCGCCTTATAGTTTTTGCCATCGTAAAAACGCTTGAACGCAGTCCGTGTGCGATCGAGGTCGTCCCGGCCGCACCCTTCGGCCATCCGCAGGTAGGGCGCTTCGAAGCCCGCGTTGTAGCCGCAGAAGGCCTTGCACTCGGTAGGTGTGGCCGCCTTCACCTCGATGCCATACGCATTGGCCGTGAACTTCACGCTGCAGGAAGGAACGCCAGCGTCGCCCTTTGCGATGCCGTGGTCGCCTTGGATCGCTCCATCCAGCAGGCACATGTCTCCCCCGGAGGTGCTTTCCAGGGAAAACATCAACGTCCCGTTCTGCTTGTCGAGCAGCAGCCGCCCCCATCCCTTTTCGGTCAGGTATTCGCCGGGCTTCAACGTTTCCCCCGATGTTGCGGGCGACGCGGGTTGCGCGTTGCTTTGTCTTGCCTTGGAGGCTGCCGCAAGCGGCTGCGCCGAGCAAGCCGCGCTACATAGCGCCGCGATCGCCGCGCAGGCGAGCCATTTTAGCTTCAGGGAATGATGCGTCTTCGCCATGCTTGGTCTCTCACTCCGCTTTCAGATAACCGACAAACCCACCACGCGGCGCCAATTCCAGCGCGATAGTGTCATGCGCGTGGCGGCGCCGCGCAGCCAATTCCGCTTGTTCGCTATCACATCGTCTTTGGTTAGATCGTTGGGAGGGGCGAACGTGCATCTTATTCAGGCTGTGGGCGCAATGCGTGCCAGACTTGTCATGCGCGCGAGGTTCGTGCAGCCTGCGCTGTCATGGAAGCGATGGCATGCGACTGATGCAGAACGACCAGGAACAGCGTCCCCCGGCCACGCGGCTCTACGCGCTGCTGGCGCGCGACGCGCGCAGCGGGGTGATCTTCCGCCGCGGGCCCAGCAAGCAGGTGCAGCTGATCCGCTGGGACCTGCGCGACGACAGCTTCGAACATGGGCAATGGTTCAAGGGCCGCATCTACGAGCGGCGCTGCGATCTGTCGCCGTCGGGCCGGCTGCTGGTGTATTTCGCTTCAAAGCAACACGGCGATTTCGTCACGTGGACGGCGCTGTCGCGTCCGCCGTTCTTCACCGCGCTGGCGCTGTGGCCGAAGGGCGACTGCTGGGGCGGAGGCGGCATGTTCGAGGACGAACGCACGCTGCTGTTGAACCATCGCCCGCAGCAAGGCCGCGATCCCTTTCCGCTGCCGACCGGCTTCCAGGTACCGCACGACATGGAGGTCCGGCCGTTCGGTCGTGGCTCTGGCGGCGGCGAAGACCAGCCGATCGATGGCGTGCTGCGGCAGCGCGACGGCTGGCAGGCGATCGATGCAGGTGAGGGCGAAACCGGTGGCATGAGTTCCACCACGCTCTATCGCTTCAACTGGCCGCGTGTATGGGAGAAGGCTGGCGCCAGCGGACGCCGGCTGCAATCGCTGCTGCATGCGATCGGCCGCGAAAACGAAGCGTGGTACAGCCTGGACCATCGTGTGCTGGACCGTGAGGGCGCCGTGCTGCTGGACCTGCCCGGCACCGACTGGGCCGATTGGGATGGCGGCGATCTGGTGTTCGCCCGCGACGGTTGCCTGTACCGCCTCGTCAAAAGCGATTTTCGGCGCTATGCGCAGGAAGGCGAAGCGGTTTTCCGTTTGTTGCACGATTTCACCGGCGCGCGGTTCGCGCCGCTTGCGCCTGCGGCGGATGCGCTCAAGTACTGAGTGATGGACGTGCAGCATGCGATCGATCCTGACGATCGACGTGCAGCGCATCACGAAGAGCTGCGGTGTCGGGAGCGCGATGTCGCCGCTTGCCGCCGTCCGTCTGGAGGTGGCGATATGCCGACGTGCAATCCGCCGAGTGCGCATTGCGTGAAGCGGCGAACTGAAGAATTCAGGGAAATTGCATGAGCCTTCTTCACCTGCATGGCGCGATGCTGATGCTCCCATCCAAGAGGGAATCGCACATGAAACATTCACTGTTGGTCCTGTCCATCGCGGCTGCACTGGCCATCGCGGGGTGCAAGCCGAACAAGGACAACGGCGCGCCGGCACCCACGGCCGACACGCCGGCCGCGAGCACCGAGCCGACGCCGGTGGGCGGCGCCGCCACCCCCACCACGCCGCCGGTCGGCGAGGCGAGTCCGGCGCCGGAAGGCGCGGCGCGTGCGAGTTCCGGCGACGACATCGCGCTGGGTTTGCTGGGGGCGGTCGACAAGAACGAAATCGCCGCGGCTAAGCAGGCGCAGGAAAAGAAGGTGACCGGCGCGGTGCTCGAGTACGCGAAGATGATGGAGAAAGAGCACTCCGAGAACCTGGAGAAGACCAAGGCGCTCGGCACGCTGGCCGAGACGCCCGACGTCAAGCAACTCGAGAACAAGGGCGAGCAGGAGCTGACGACGCTGGGCCAGAAGTCCGGCAAGGACTACGCCGCGGCCTACATCGACGCGATGATCGCCGGGCACAAGGAGGCTTTGCAGTTGATCGACACGCAGATGACGGCGGCGGCCTCGACGGAGCCGGTCAAGGCGCACCTGACCGAGACCAAGACCCACGTCGAGCAGCATCTGGCGAAAGCGGAAGCGATCAAGAAGGCGATGTGAGCGCGGGGCGTGGCAGGTCGTCGATCTGCCACGCCTTGCTCATCGGGTCGGCGCAGCAGTTGCCGTCGCGGGCGGTATCGCGGCTGGCGCCGACTCATTGGTGCCATAGACCCATTCGGCGAAGACGGCCGACAGGTCCTGTCCACTGGCGCGCTCCATCGCGGCCTGGAAATCGCGGCTGGTGACGGTCTTTCCGGCATGGCCGCGGGTGAATCCACGGATGCCGTTCCAGAAGGCCTGCTCGCCCAGGCGCTCGCGCAAATGTGCGAGGAACAGCGCACCCTTGCTGTACTGGACCGCGCGGCGCATGCCGAGGGAGGGATAGCTGCCCGACCAGGCCAGCGGCTTGTCGAATCCCGCGGCGCGGGCACGCTCGAGCCGACGCTGCGCCTGTTCCAGCTCCTGCCGATAGGCGTCCGCGCCGACTGCCTGTTCCTTCCAGGCTGCGGTCATGAAGGTGGTGATGCCTTCGTTCAACCAGAAGTCCTGCCACGACGCGCAGGTCACCAGATTTCCCCACCACTGGTGGGCCATCTCGTGGGCCACGATCCACGCCTCTGACGGTGCCTTGTTGTCCTCTTCCAGTGCCTCCTGGCCGATCAGGGAGAACGTCGCGGCTTCCTGTGCTTCCTGTCCCGGCACCCGCAATTGGGTGTAGCGCCGGTCGGGCAGCGCGATGCCGGCCTTGTCGGCCAGGAAGCGCGCGATGCCCGGTGCCTGTGCGAACGCTGCCGCCAGGTCGGTCCCTTGCCCGGTGGCGTCCATGTACACCAACTCGCCCACGTCGGTCTTGACCGTTGCCTTGGCGAAGGTTCCCGCGGCGAAGCCGAACAGGTAGGCGGAGTAGGGCCGTGTGGAGCGCCAGCGATGCAGGACCAGGCCATCGCGGCGCGCGCGCAGCGGCAACGCCTTGCCGACGCCCAGCGAGGCCGTGCCTGCCGGCAGCAGCAGGTCGAGCGCGAACTCGGCCTTGTCGCCGGGCGCGTCCTGCAGGCAGACCATCCAGTCGCAGGCGAAATAGCTGCTGTAGACGCCGTCGCCGGCGCGGATCAGGCCGCGCGCCGGCACGCCCTCCAGCGCGAAGCGGAGCGTGGCGGTCGCGCCCTTCTGCAGCGGCACGGGCAGGTCGAAGACAATGCCGTCGGCGCGCCTGACCACCGTCACCGCGCGCCCGTCCAGCGTCGCTGCGTGCAGCTGCAACGCGTTGGGCGAGAACACCAGCTGCGACACCCGCTGCGTGCCGCGCAGGGTGATGCTCTGTGTCCCGGCGACGGCGGTGGTGACCAGATCGGGATGCAGGGTCACCGCGTAGCGTTCGACCTCGAATCCCGTCCCCGGCGCCGGGGACGGTACCGCCGCGCCCGCGGCAGCCGATGCGGCGGCCAGGGCAACCAACGCTGCGCGTGCGTACCGGTTCGCCCATCGGCGTGGCGGTCGTGTCATCGGGGTTCCTTGGTGCCCAGCAGGTATTTCAGTCCATGGGTGAGCCCGCGCGGCGCCACGCTCAGGTGGTCTTCGTCGTTGAGCACGTCCAACTGCAGCTGCAACGACGGATAGCCCCGCGCTCGCAGCGTTCGCGTCATCTCCTGCGCATCCGACACCATGTCGTAGTTCTGTCCATAACGCCGCTGCTCGTATTCGCCGACGTACATGTAGACCTGCGCCGGCAAGTCCTTGTGGCTGGCGGCAAAGGCCTTTTCCTGCGCCTGCATGGCGTGCTCGCCGTACCAGTAGGACGGGCTGCCCAGGATGTAGCCGGAAAACATCTCCGGCGCGGTCAGCAGGATCTGCGCGCCGAGCAGGCCGCCGTAGGAGTGGCCGAGGAACAGGCGCCGGTGTTCGTCGGTGCGATAGCGCTGCGCCACGAACGGCAACGCCTGGTCGCGCAGATAGGCGATGTAGGCGTCCGCCTTGCCATGCGTCGCGTTCGGCGCTGCGTCCGCTCCGCCTTCCGGCGTGGGCGTGTAGTCGCGTCGTCGGCTCGGCATGGGTTCGTCGCCGATCGCGTAGGAAAGGCCGACCAGAATGAAATCGTCGATGGCCGGCCCTTCGCCGTTCAAGCGCCGTGCGATCTGCCGGACCAGAGGAAAGGAGTAGTCGGCGTCGGTGACGTAGAGCACCGGATAGCGGCGGCCGGGGTCGTCGGCATAGGAACGCGGCAGCGCGACGAATACTTGATAGTCGCGGCCTGAAACCGGGTCGGGCACGTTCCAGACCTGGCTGTCCGCGATTTCGTAAGGCTTTCCTTCGCCGCGTTGCGCGCCCGCGAAGGACGCCGTCGCGCGCGCAACTGGCGCTTGTTTCGCCGCCTGTTGCGCGGACGTCGGCGCCGGTGCCTGCGATGTATCGGCACACGCCACCAGAAGCACTGCAAGCAATCCCACCGACAACGATTTGCTCAATTTCGATCTCCTGGCCGCATTGGCTCGATTGGTCCAACGCATGGACAGGGCCGGATCATGCCATGCCGCAACGCTGCCCCGCTGTTTTCGATCGAAGAGCTCGGCAAGCCGACGACGGCGCGGAAGCTGCGCCAGCGATTGGCGCGGTACGCGCGCCATGGGCATGGAAGCGACCGCAGCCGCTAGACTTGCGTTCTCCGGAATCTGGTGAGGCCGATGAACCGCTACCGCTTCGTGTTGCTGGCCTTGCTGGCCGTATTCGGTGTCGCGCAGGCGCAAGACGATCGCCGTATCGCCGTGACCATCGACGATCTGCCGTGGCAGCGCATGGGCAAGACGCCGGCCGCGCAGGTGCCGGCGTTCCATGCGCAGCTGATGGCGTCGTTGAAGCAGGCGAACGTGCCGATCGTCGGCTTCGTCAACGAGGACAAGCTCGAACAGGACGGCCAGCTGCAACCGCAGCGGGTAGCGATGCTGCGCGATTGGCTGGATGCGGGCTACGAACTGGGCAATCACACCTACGGCCACGTGAATCTGCACGAGGTGGGATTGCCGGCCTACGAGGACGCGATCGTGCGTGGCGAACGCACGCTGCGGCCGCTGCTGGCCGAATACGGGCAGCCGCTGCGCTGGTTTCGCCACCCCTACCTGGCGACCGGTCGCAGCGATGCCGATCGCGAGGCGGTGGTCGCCTTCGTCGCCGCGCGCGGCTACCGCGTCGCGCCGGTCACCGTGGACAACGGCGATTGGGTGTGGGCCTTCGCCTATGCGCGGGTGCTGGAGACCGAGCCGGATGGTGCGGCGCGCGAGGCCACGCTGCTGCGGCTGCGCAAGGGCTATGTGCCGTACATGCTCAACAAGCTGGATTATTTCGAGGCGCAATCGCAGCGCTTGTTCGGCCGCCGCATCGCGCAGGTATGGCTGATGCATGCCAACGAGTTGAACGCCGTCGCGTTCCCGGAGCTGATCGCCGCCACGCGCCGCCGCGGTTATGCGTTCGTCACCCTGGACGAAGCGCTGCGCGATCCGGCCTACCGGCACGCGGAGGGCTATACCGGCGGCGGTGGCATCAGCTGGTTGCACCGTTGGGCCATGGCCGAGCACAAGCCCAGGGACTTCTATGCCGGCGAGCCGGCGGTGCCGGGTTGGGTGTTCGCGCTGGCCGGGATCGATTCGGAATAGAGGCGGTCGGGTCGGCCTGGGCGCGCGCTCGCGGCGTTCACTTTTCCGAGAGCCGTTGTGCTTCACGCTGCCCGCTTCGCGATTCCCGCTTCCCACCAATTGCCATGCCCACCTCCAAGACACCGCCCTGGAAGAAGCCCAAGCCGCGCGGCCAGCGTTCGCAACCGCTGTCGCCTGCGCAGAAGGCCGCGGCGCGGCAGCGCGCGGAAGAGAACGGCCGTCCGTATCCGAACCTGATCGACAACATGTGGGCAGTGCGTCTGCCGCGCGGCGAGGCTGCGGCGGACGAGACCGTGGCGGACGACGACGCGGAGAAATAGGCGCCGCCTGCGCATACGGTTGCAGCGGATGAAGCGAGTCGCGGTGTGGAATTTGGCAGCGGTGCCGTTCGCTCTTGGGCCATCGCGCGCGACAGGCATTGCCGGTAACGCGCGTCGCGACTGAAGTCGCTTCCACAATGGCCGTGCTGGCTGCAACTGCGTCGGCGAATGCGTTTCAGCGCGCCGGCGCATCCAGCGTGCGCAGCACCGACTTGTCGAGGCTGGCGGCTACGCCGATGCTGCGCCCGGCGAGGTTGGCCACCCTGTACTGCACCGCCACGCCCAGCACCTGGGTGGCCTGCGCCAGCGACAGGCCGTAGTCCTGCTGCAGCCACTGCAGCATGCCGGAGGTGGCCACGCGCAGCGCGTCGTCGCTGGAGCCGGCCTGGCCCAGGGCCATGATCTGCTCGGGCGATTCGACCCGCGGCATCGCGATCGCGCGGTGTTTGATCAGTTCGACCCGCAGTTCCACGTCCAGCGACGTCTCCAGCGCCCACTGCGTGGTCTCGCCATCGCCCTGCAGCGCGTGGCCGTCGCCGAGATAGAGCAACGCGCCCGGCTGTTGCACCGGCAGATACACGGTATTGCCCTGGACAACCTCATTGAAGTCCATGTTGCCGCCGCTGGCGCCGGTATCGCCGGTGGACAGGGCGGCGCTGCCGAAGCCGGGCGCCAGCGCCAGGCCGCCGAGCATCGGTCGCAGCGGGATCGCGAAGTGCTTCATCGGCCCTTCGCCGTCGACGGGATGCGCGAGCGCCGCAGCGCGGTCCAGGCGCCAGCGCACGTGCTTGCCAAGTGCGCTGGCCTGCGCGGCCACGCGCGGGGTCTGCAGGCGCCCGACCAGGCCGTCGAGGCTGTCGGCGGAGTCGCGGTTGAGCCGCAGCGAGACCACGTGGATGGCGAGCGTATCGCCCGCTTCGGCGCCGACGACGAAGAACGGCCCGACCTGCGGATTGCCGAACAGCGCGCGGGTGACGCCGCCCGCATCCACGCCGCCAGAATCCAGCGTCTTTGTGCGCAACGTATCGCCCGGCCAGAGCATCAGCACGGGTGGGCGATTTGCACTGAAGGTATTGGCGTAGTCGCTGGGCACGAAGTCGTGCGTGCGCGGCGCGGCGGTGTCGCGGGTCGGCACGCGCCATGCGTCGAAGGCGTGGTTGGCGCGCATGTCGGCGGCATTGGGATCCGGCTGGTCGCTGCGGCCGCGCATGCGTTGGCCCTCGACGCGGCCGTCGAAGCGGTAGACGCTGCCGTCGGTGGAGGTGGCCACGAAGGCGAGCGCATCGCCATGGCGCGTGCCGCGAACCGGATCGTTGTCGAGCCGACCCTGCAGCTGCGTGCCGGTCGCGTCCAGCTCGAGCGTCTGATAGCTGCGGTTGCCCCACAGATCCGTGGCCACGATCCATTGCTCGCCGCCCCATGCCGGCGCCGATGCGAGCAACGCCAGCGCGGGTATCCATCGCATCCTTCGCCACTGCATCGTCGTTTACCTTGCGTAGCTGTATTTGACTACAATTGTAGTCATTGGCGATTGCGGCGGAAATGCCGGAAGTCATGCCGGAATCGGCGTGGATGCCGTCGATTGCATCCTGGTGCGAGCGCGCCAGCCTCGGGGCTTTGATGAATGTCGCCGCACCAGGTCGCGTCGTCGCCCTTGGCGGCGGCGCGTCCGTGCCCATGCTGTGCCTGCCGGCATCGAGCCGGTCACCTCCTCCAGGTATTGGTATGACTCCGCAAGAACAACAGCTCCTCGAAGATTTCCTGGCCCGCGTGCGCAGCGCCGGCGGTGTGGCGATGGATCCGCAGGCGGATGCGCTGATCCGCGAGCGCCTGGCCGGCCAGCCGGATGCGGCCTATCTGCTGGTTCAGCGGGCCTTGCTGCTCGAGCACGCGCTGGACAGCGCCAAGGCGCAGATCGCGCAGCTGCAGCAGGCCGCGCCGCCACCGCCACCGGCCGCCAGTTTTCTGGGCCAGGGATTCAATGCGGGACCGCCGCCGTTGCCGCCGACACCCGCGCCGCAGGCCGCGCCGGGTTGGCGCGAGCGCCTGTTCGGCGGTGGCGCCAGCGTGCCGGACCAGGCGCAGGCCGCGCCGGCCGCACGCGGTCCGAGTTTTCTCGGCACCGCGGCCACCACGGCCGCAGGCGTGGCCGGCGGCATGTTCCTGTTCGAAGGCGTGGAGAGCCTGCTCGGCGGCGGCCACCACGGCGGCTTCCTGGGCGGCGGGTCGTCGCAGCCCACCGTGGTCGAGAACGTCACCAACAACTACTACGACGATGCGCCGCAGCAGGACGCCGGCCAGGACTTTTCGGACGACACCAGCATGGATGGCGACGACAACTGGACCTAGGGATCTGGGTGTTCCGCTCGGCAGGCATCTTGATGGGGCCACCGAGCGGACCTTGTAGCGTCATTGCGCCTGCGATGTCTGTCCGCCCGCGGGTACTTTTCCCCGCTCTTCATCAGGCTGTCGCCGCAAGGTTGCAGAGCGGTCGCCACGTGTAACGCGCGGCATGCGTGGCCGGACGAATCTGCGGCCCATGGGGCCGCAGATCCTCCTTGCAGCGTGCGCTGTGGCGAACGGACGATCGGTCCGGGCGCCGTGACACCAACAATCAGTTGCTGATGAACGTCGCCACGCTCTGCGGATCGACGTAGAACGCGGTCTGGCCGTTGCTGACCTGGTACGCGCCGCCGTAGCCGACGTTGACGCTGGCCGAGGTGCTGTACTTGGTGAAGCTGGCGGCGCTGCCGCTGGGCAGGGTGACCTTCAGTTCGCGATACTGGGTGCCGGTGTTGACCGCGACCAGCACGATCTTGTTGTCGGCGCGCTTGTAGGCGGTGACGGCGACATCGCTGTAGGGCGCGGCGGTGGCGCCGATCCGCTTGGCGCCGGGACGCACGAAGCGGGCGTATTGCGCCATCGCGTAGCCGCGCTTGCTGACCGCGCCGCCCTCGGTGATCAGGCCGTAGCTGCGGCGGATGTACCACCAGATGTAGGCGCTGTAGTTGGCCGCCATGCTCTTGTGCAGCTCGCTGGCCACGCCGAGCGCGGACGGCCAGGCGTTAGCGTCGGTATTGTCGGTGTAGTGCTCGGTCATCCACAGCTGCTTGCCCTTGTTGCGCGCCAGCGGATAGTCCTTCGGCTGCACCCCGTACAGATGGCCGCCGATGATGTCCACGTGCTGGCTGGCGCTGCTGTTGAGCAAGCCATCGGTCAGGTTGGGATTGAAGTTCAACGACTCGGCCGCGAGCACTTTCAGGTTGCCGAAGCTGGCACCCTGGGCGCTGAGGAAGTTGGTGAAATCGCTGCCGTTCCATTCCGCCGACTCGTAGTCCGGGTGCCAGTCCGGCTCGTTCTGCACGGACAGCGCGTACAGCGGCGCGCCCTTGCTCGACATGTAACTGGAGAAGTCCAGCAGGTGCTTGGCGTAGGCGCCGTAGTACTGCGGCAGCAGCTTGCCGCCGTTGTTGAGACTGTTGTTCGACTTCATGTACGCAGGCGGCGACCACGGCGTGGCCAGCAACACCGCGCCATGCGAGCGCGCGCGTACCGCGGCCGGGACCTGCTGGCTCCAGCCCGAACTGGAGGGGTCGATGCGCATGCGCATGATCGACAGGCCGATCTGGCCGTTGTCGCTGCCGAAGGCCAGATCGACCTGGGCCGGGGTGAGGTCGGCGATCCAGCCGGCGCCGCTCATGCCGCCGAATCCCTGGATGGTCTGGTAGGTCTGGCTCGGGGTGACGGTGACGTTCTGTGCCAGGACGGGCGCGGCCGAAAGGACCGCTGTGGTCATCGCCAGCAGGGTGGCGAGGATCCGTGGTGTTCTCATGTGTGTCTCCGGGGGAATGCAACAGGGGGTGTGACAGGGCGTGACCCTACGCCGTCGACATGACATAGACAATCGGTGCATGCGCCAACTGCGGCAACTGAGATGCAAGGCGCAGGGAGGCAGGGATTGCATTCGCGAAGGCGCAGGACAGTCGCGCGCTTGTCTCAGGACACGTGCATGCCGATCGGAGATGTCGCCACTGCCGCACAGGCTGAGCATGGTGCGTGCCTATCTGCGAGGCATCATGTGTGCGTGTGCATGCCGGCGCTTTGCAAGACGCCTGATGCTGCGCCGCGCAATCCTGTGCCGCGCAAAACCGCGGTACTGCCGATTTTGTGCACAGTTGCGCATCCAGGTTCGGCAAGTTGCGCAAGTGCGCGCGTAGTGCATGCGTGCACAATGGCGATGGCGGCTGCTCGGGTTTCACCGGCCGTCCTTCCCTCTATCGACGAGTCTGTCTATGCCATCGCCTTCCTGGTTTCTGCAGCGCGCGATCGCGCTGTCGTTCGGCGCGCTGTTCGCTCTTGCGGCGGCGATTCCCGCTGCGCATGCGCAGGCCACGCGCTACGCCGATGCCGCGCCGTTGCTGCTGGGCGTGGCCTGGTATCCGGAACAATGGCCGGAGGCGCAGTGGGAGCACGACCTGGCGTTGATGGAGGCGGCGCACGTGCGCGTGGTGCGGATCGGCGAGTTCGCATGGAGCCGCATGGAGCCGCGCGAGGGCCAATACGACTTCGCCTGGATGGATCGCGCCATCGCCGCGGCGGCGCGGCACCACATCGTGGTGGTGCTCGGTACGCCGACCGCGGCGCCGCCAGCGTGGTTGACCCAGGCCTATCCGGATACGCTGCGCGTCGGCGAGGACGGCGTGCGCGACGAGCATGGCAACCGCCAGCAATTCTCCTTCGCCAGCGCGCGCTACCGCCGCTTCGCCCATGCCATCGCCGAGCAGATGGCGCAGCGCTACGGCCGCAATCCGCATGTGGTCGGCTGGCAGCTGGACAACGAATACGCGCAGGCCTCGTTCGATCCGGAGGCCAAGGCGCAGTTCCATGCCTGGTTGCAGCGCAAGTACGGCAGCATTGAGGAACTGAACCGGCGTTGGGCCACCGCGTACTGGAGCCAGACCTACAACGACTTCGCGCAGATCCCGGTGCACGAGGACGGGCAGAATCCGGCGCTGCTGCTGGAGTGGAAGCGCTTCGTCAGCGACACCTGGACGGACTACTCGCGCAACCAGATCGACGCCATCCGCCCGCATGCCGATCCGCGCCAGTTCATCACCACCAACACCATGGGCTGGTTCGCCGGCTTCGACGCGTACACCGTGCACGATGTGCTCGACATCGCCGCGTGGGACGACTACGTCGCCGGCGAGCGCTACGACTGGGTGGACAACGCGGCGCGCCACGATCTCACCCGCGGCTACAAGCAGCGCAACTACTGGGTGATGGAAACGCAGCCGGGCTTCGTCAACTGGCGCGCGACCAACGTGGCGTTGCGCAAGGGCCAGGTGCGGGCGATGGCCTGGCAGGCGGTGGCGCACGGCGCCGATGCGGTCGCGTATTGGCAGTGGCGCGCGGCGCCGAACGGGCAGGAGGAATACCACGGCACCCTGGTCGGCGCCGATGGCGAGCCGGTGCCGGTGTATGCGGAGATCCAGCAGGTCGGCGCGGAGTTCGCCAAGGCCGGCGCGGCGCTGGCGGGCACCACGCCGCACGCGGACGTGGCGCTGATCAACGACTTCGACAGCCGCTGGGCGCTGGGTTTCCAGAAGCATTCGGCCGACTTCGATCCGGTCGTGCAGATGAAGTCGTTCTACCGGCCGCTGCGGCAGCAGGCGCAGGTGGTCGATGTGGTCTCGGCGCTGGCGCCGCTGGACGGCTACAAGCTAGTGGTCGCGCCGTCGCTCAACGTGCTCAGTGAGGCGCAGGCGCAGCGGCTGAAGGCCTATGTCGAACGCGGCGGGCATCTGGTGCTGGGTCCGCGCAGTGCGATGAAGAACGCCGACAACGGCCTGCAACCGCAGCGCCAGCCCGGTCCGCTCGGCGAACTGCTGGGCGGCCGGGTGCAGCAGTTCTATGCGCTGGACAAGCCGATCCCGGTTGCCGGCGCGGCCGGCGAGGGCAGCGCGAAGATCTGGGCCGAGCAGCTGCAGGCGCGTGCGGCGCAGACCGAGGTGCCGTTGCGCTACGGCCAGGCCAACGGCTGGCTGGACGGCGAGCCGGCGGTGCTGACCCGGCGGGTCGGCAAGGGGCGTATCAGCTATGTCGGCGCCTGGCTCGACGACGCCACCCTGGATCGCCTCACCGGCGACTGGCTGCGCGATGCGCAGGTGCGCGCGCCGCTGGCGGACGTGCCCGAGGACGTGGAGGTCGGCGTGCGCAGCGATGGCCGCCGCCGCGTGCTGGTGCTGATCAACCATGGCAGCGATGCGCAGCAGGTGCACCTGCCGGCGCCGATGCGCTCGCTGCTGGGCACGGGTGCGGCCAGCGACGTGGTACAGCTGGCGCCGGAGGGCGTGGCGGTGCTGGACGATCGCCGATGAGCGCGGTTGCGATGCACGGCTGACGCCGTGCGGCCGATCCGTGCGCGTAGCGCGGATCGGCGCAAGGAACGGCCCTGGTGCTGCGCGCGCATTGCGCGCAGCGCGCGTCGCCGCGACACTTGGCGCCGTTGTGCCGGCCTTCCGCCGGCCGGGAGGGAACCCGTGCGCGCGATCGATGCCGAGCACTATCTGATGGATGTCACGCTGAAGAAGGATCGCGTGGCCTCGATGCAGGCCTGGCCGTATTCGCTGCCGGCGGTGCGCAACCTGGGCGTGCTGCGCTTCCATCCGAAGGTGACCTTCATCGTCGGCGAGAACGGCAGTGGCAAGTCGACTCTGTTGGAAGCGATCGCGGTGGCCTGGGGTTTCAATGCCGAGGGCGGGACCAGGAATTTCAACTTCAGCACGCTGGCGTCGCATTCCAACCTGCACGAGGCCTTGCGCCTGGGCCGCAGCGGCCGACGCCCGCGCGACGGGTTTTTCTTGCGCGCTGAGAGTTTCTACAATGTGGCCAGTGAGATCGAGCGCCTGGATGGGGCGCCATCGTTCGGTGCTCCCGTCATCGACAGCTACGGCGGCGTATCGCTGCACGCGCAGTCGCACGGCGAGTCGTTCTTCGCGCTGATGCTGCACCGCTTCGGCGGCAACGGTTTCTATGTGCTGGACGAGCCGGAGGCGGCCTTGTCGCCGTCGCGGCAGATGGCGATGCTGACGCGGCTGCATCAGCTGGTGCAACAGCGCTCGCAGTTCGTGATCGCCACGCATTCGCCGATCCTGATGGCGTACCCGCACGCGGACATCCTGCAGATCGGCGAGGATGGCTTGCAGCGCGTGGCATACCGCGACACCGAGCACTACCGGCTGACGCGCGCGTTCATGGAGCAACCGCAGCGCATGCTGGACACGCTGCTCGACGGCGATTGAAGCCGTGTTCCCGGCGGCCGAGCGCCGACGGCCGGCGTCGGGTCTGTAGAATGATGGCGCCAGCGGGCGTCGCCGCCGCCATCGCGTCGCGGCGTCTTTCTTCCCACTGGAGTTGCCTGTGCCTTCCCATCCGATTTCGCCTGTCGGCCGGCTGTTCGCCGCCGCCGCCTTCTTCGAGGGCCTGACCTGGGCCGGCCTGCTGCTCGGCATGGTGCTCAAGTACGGTACCCAGACCACCGAACTGGGTGTGTGGCTGTTCGGCCGCCTGCACGGGGTGGCGTTCCTGGTCTATCTGGTCGCGAGCGTGGTCGCTGCGGTGCGCCTGCGCTGGCCGTGGTGGGCGTGGCTGCTGAGTCTGCTGGCGGCATTGCCGCCACTGGTCACGGTGCCGCTGGAAATGTGGTTTCGCCGCATCGGGCTGCTCGGCTTGCCGCGGCAGGGCGTGGTGCGATAGCGGCAGCAGGGCCGATCACGCGCCGCTCGGCTCTTCTGCTCGGCGCAAGGCAAAAAAAGCGGCCCGGAGGCCGCTTTTTTCTTGTCCATTGGCGCCGCAGGCTCAGCCGCTGGTCACCAGATGGATGCGGTGCTTCTTGGCGTAGGCATTCTGCGCGGCGTCCAGCGCCGTCGCTTCCTTGTCGAGGGCGTCCGATTCGGTGTTCAGCCGTTCCAGCAGCGGCTGCACCTGCGCTTCGGTGTAACCGTCGGGCAGCGCGGTTATTTCCTGCAGCGTCGCCAGCACCGTGTCGGTCTTCTTGTAGTAGGCCTTCAGCTTGGCGTCCATGTCCTGCGCGTCTTCGGGAATGCCGAAGCCTTCGTAGCCCGTGTTGGAACTTGCGACCTGCTTGCGCGGATTGTTCAGCGCGTTGCGGTGCGGCTGCATCGACTTCAGTTCGCTCGCATCGGCCAGCAGCTGCTCGCCGCGCTCGCCGCCGATCCACGGCTCGGTCACCGAGGTGACGCCGTTCCAGGCCGAGACGTTGTAGGTCAGGTAGTCCTCCGGCGACATGTTCTTTTTGCCGGTGGTGGGATCGCAGGCGGACAGCGCAGCTACGCACAGGGCCAGCAGGACGAGGGTGAGGAGATTTTTCAAGAGGAGTTTCCTTGGTGGGAACGCGCTACCCGCTGGGCGACCGGCATGGGAGCGCAAGGCAAGGAAATCGACGCGTGCGGCATGCCGGGGCGAGGCCGGCGCGATCATCCTTGATGGGTGCAATGGCGGCAGTCCGGGCCGGTAACGCGTTCTGCGCAAGCGATGCGCGGCAAGTATAGCGGCATCGCTGCGCCGGCGCAGTTTGCGCGCGCCAGCCGCTGCGGCGGCTCTAGAATGCAGGCCATCAACGCAGGCAGTGGAAAAGATGGGAAAGCGTCGACGACGGCAACATGGGAGCGCAGCTGCGCACAGATCCGGCCGCCGTCTGCCCGCCTGGTTGCGTTGGCCGGTGTCGCTGTTGGTCGTCGCGCTGGCGGCGGCGAGCGCCTTGTTGAAGCTCTACCTGCTGGTGAAGGCGTTGCTGAGCGGCGTGTACACGAGCGGATCGCGCTTCGGCTCGCCCCAGGTGTATCTGCTGGACGTCGATCCCGGGCGCTATTGGTTCTGGATGGCATGGGACGGGGTTTTCACCGTCTTGTTGCTGTTGCTGGCCGTGGCCATCGCGTGGGTGTTCCTGGTGCTGGACAAGCCGAAATAGCGCGCCGGCGGCGGGACATGCCGCTGCGGTCACTTGCCCATGCAGCGGCGCCAGCGTTCGGCGACGCGCTGCGCGAACCAGGCGGTGGTGAGGGTGCGGGTGATCTTCGGGCTTTCCAGGGTGATGCCGGGCAGGATCGCGCGCGGCAGCGGCTTGCCGGCGTTGCGTTCGGCCAGCGCGAACACCTTGCGGTAGAGTGCGGTGTCGCCGAAATCGGCGGCGTTGCCGCGCTGCAGGGCGCGGCGGATGTCCTTGTCGTCCAGCGCCAGGCGCGAGCCCAGGCTGCGTGCCGCACGTTCGGTGGCGCCGGGCTGGTCGAGGTCGCTGCCGGGAATCAGCAGATCGCCGTCCAGGGCCAGGGTGCTTCCGCTGGCCTTCGCCAATGCCGCCTGGAACGCCGCATTGCGGCTGGCGTACCAGCCGGCGTTGAAGTCGGCGAAGCGATACAGCAGCGCGTCGTAGTCGCTCGGGTAGCCGAGCAGATGACGGGTGCCGAACCACACGCCGCCGCGGCGGCCGAACACCTCGTGGCGTACCGTGTCCTGCAGTGGGTACGGATAGCCATCGGTATGCGCCTCGGCGAAGGCGATGCTCACCTGCATCGGCCCGCCGGTATGCACCGGGTTGAGGTCGCCGAACAGGCGTTGGCCCAGCGGCACGCTGCTGGCGAAGTCTTCGAAGATGGCGCTCAGTTCCTGCTCGGTGCGCGCGGCGGCGATGCGTTCGCCGTAACTGCGGCCATTCGGTGAGGTCACCGCCAGCGCGGCATCGAGCATGAACGCGGGCACATGCAATGCCGACGCGCGGCGGCCGAGTTCGGCGCGCGAGATCTTGCCCAGGCCGGGCACCGGCGGATTGGCCTGGTAGGTGGATTCCTGTTCGATCACCGCCAGCACCGCGCAGATGTTGTCGGCGCTGGTGGCCAGTTCCTGCGAGGACAGCGCCACGTACACGTCGTTGGCCCAGCCGCTGCGGTCGGGGATCGCGGCCGGGATGCGCCGTGCGATGTCGGCCTTGATCTCGGTCGGCGTGCGCTCGGGCGCGCGCGGTGCCTGCGTGGCGCAGGCGCCGAGCAGCAGGGTGGCGCACAGGGCGAGCAGGCGGGCGGATGTGGATGCGATCACGTGCGGCTGGGCTCCGAAGGCAGGCGCGGCGCATTCGCCGCAGGCGCCATCCTACCGTCCAGCGCTGCGCTTCATGTCTGAGGGATCCTCTGGACGTGCGCGGCCGCTGTCGCTGCGGCGCGATCTTCTTCGGACCCCATCACATGCGCCGCGAACCCGACCTGGCCCTGCGCGACCTGCGGCCGCAGCGTCAGCTCCGGAATGGCATAGTCGCCGCCGTTCTGCTTGCGGAACGCGATCGGCGCGGCGCTCCACAGCGTGTCCAGGCGTTGGCCGAGCGTGTCGCGGATCTGTGCGAACCGGTCCGCATCCATGCGGCTGCTGCGATAGACCACGAATGGCGGCAGCACGTCGAAGCCTGGGTAGTGCAGGATGCCGTGCTGGATCGGGAACAGCACATCGTCGATCGGGCCGTTGATGCCGCGCGGCGCGTAGTGCGATTCCCAGCCGCCGGTGGTGACGATCAGCATCGCGCGCTTGCCGGCCAGCGTGCCCTCGCCGTAGCGGTCGCCCCAGCGCAGGTCGGAATGTTCGCCGACGCCGTAGGCGAAGCCATACGCATAGACGCGGTCCACCCAGCCTTTCAGGATCGCCGGCATCGAGAACCACCACAGCGGGAACTGCAGCAGCACGGCGTCGGCCCAGCGCAGCTTGTCCTGCTCGGCGGCGATGTCGGCGCTCTGGCGGCCGTTGGCGAAGGCGCGTTGGGAGTCCAGCGACGGATCGAAGCGGTCGCCGGACGCGCCGTCCAGGCTGTCCTGCGCGTCGAGCGTCGGCTTCCACTGCATCGCATATAGGTCCGATACCTGCGCATGGTGCCCGGCGGCCTGCAGGCGTTGCACGGCGAAGTCCTTGAGCGCGCCGTTGAGCGATGTGGGTTCGGGATGGGCATAGACCAGCAACACGTTCATGGGCGACCTCGGCAATGGGATGCAGCCAAGGTAGGTCGTAGCCAGCTATAGTTGAAATGAATTACAGGAATTCCAGCTATAACCATGCTTAATTTCGGACGCCTGGACCTGAACCTGCTGCTGACCCTGGACGCGCTGCTCGCCGAGCACAACGTGACCCGCGCCGCCGAGCGCCTGCATCTGTCGCAACCCTCGGTCAGCGTGCATCTGGCCAAGCTGCGCGAGGCGCTGGACGATCCGCTGCTGCTGCCCGGGCCGCGCGGCATGCGCCCGACCGCACGCGCCGAGGCTTTGCGCGCGCCGCTGCGGCAGGCGCTGGAGGCGCTGCAGCGCGCGGTGGCGGCGGATGCGCCGTTCGACCCCGCGCAGGCTAGCAATAGCTGGCGCGTGGCCGCGACCGACTATGGCGAATCGACCATCCTGCTGCCGGCGCTGGCCGCGCTGCGCAGCGAGGCGCCGGGCACGCGATTGGCGGTGCTGGAAATGGCGCCGTTGCAGATCGCGCGCCAGGCCGAGCAGGGCGAGATCGACCTGGCCCTGCATACCCGCGATGGCGCGCCGCCGAACCTGCGCCAACGCACGCTGTTCGCCGAAGACTATGTGCTGGTCGGTCGCGCTGGACATCCGCGGCTGCAGCGGCGGCCGACGCTGGCGCAATTCTGCAAGCTCGAACATGTAATCGTGTCGCCGGACGGCGGCGGTTTCAGCGGTGTCACCGACGCGGCGCTGCACGCGCGTGGGCTGCAGCGCCGGGTGGTGCTGTCGGTGCCGCATTTCCTGTTCGTCATCGACGCGCTGCTGCGTACCGATCTGGTGGCGATGCTGCCGTCGCGGCTGGTGCGCGCGCATTCCGGGCTGAAGGTTTGCGCGCCGCCGGTCGCCGTGGCCGGTTACGAGATGGCCATGCTCTGGCACGAACGCGTGCACCGCGATCCGGCGCATCGCTGGTTGCGCGAGCGGATTGCTGCTTCGGTGTGAGGATCGACTGTTGGTGGCGTTCTTTCGGCGGTTTATGTGTTGTGGAGCTGTGCCGGGGCATCGATCGCGATGGGGTGTCTGTCGCGGCTGAAGCCGCTCCTACAAGGGCGTGCGGCTAGCTTGCGGGTGTCGCAAGAATGAGCCGGCCGCTTCTGCAACCGAATCGGGATGGGCTAGCGGCGTGTCGCCAGCACGCCGTCCAGCGCGAGTTCTGCGCGGAAGCCGGCCTTCTCCAGGCGCTTGGCCACCTCGCGCGGCACGTCGCGGCCGCTGGTCAGCTTGTTCGGGCTGCCGGTGTAGTGGAACAGTCGCCCGCCGCGGCGCAGCACCCGCGCGAGCTGGTCGTAGAACGCCTGCGAGTACAGCTCGCCGGCGATGCCGAAGCGTGGCGGGTCGTGCAGCAGCGCATCCATCGAATCGCTGGCGATGGCGAGGATGGCCTCGGCGACGTCGGCATGCGTCAGCTGCAGGCGACCCTCGCTGGCCGCCGGATCCGGCGACCACGGATTGAGCGTGCGCAGCCACAGCACGTCGGCGTTCTTCTCGAACGAGTGCAGTTGCGCCACGCCGGCCTCCAGCGCGCAGGCGGCGAAATAGCCCAGCCCACCGCAGGTGTCGAGCACCCGCTTGCCACGCGGCTCGATCAGCGCCACCTTGCGCCGCGCGTCCTCGAACGGCGACAGCTGCGCGCTCGGCAGCATCTTGATGCCGTCGATCTCGAAGGTCGGCGCGCCCCATTCGGTCGGAACCAGCTTGATCAGCGCGCCGCCGAAGCGCGACACCGGCGCGAAGTCCTCGCCATCCCAATGGTAGATCGTGCGGTCCTTGAGCTTGGGCGGATACGGATACGCCTGCCCGCGCCACTGCCAGCTTTCCGCGTCGAGCACGGCCTGGCCTTCGCTGCGCTGCAGATCCAGCGACCCGGTCCAGGTGGCGGCGCCGCCATCGCGTGCGGCAAGCAGCGCGTCGGCGAGCGGGCGGGTCAGCAGGGGGCCGGAGGAATGGGTCACGTCGAGGGAGGCGATGCCAGCGCGCGCTGCGCGAGGCCGGGTCGTCGGTACGGGGGAGGGCATCGTAACCGAGGCCCGCGGCGAAGTCCTGCGCCGGCGCGGCCGTGGCGTGCCAGGCATGCGGCGTCGGAATGCGTCGCACAGTACTCGTCGGCAACGACGGCGCAATCCGCAGCGGCACGTGGCTCGCGCGCGTGCTAGTTGCGGCGAACCGTCATGGTGGCCGTGGCGATGGCGACGCATAATGGCGCCGTCCTCCCCCCAATGGCCGACGCCGCGCGCGGCGCCAGCTGCCAGGATCCGCGATGCTCAAAGGTGTGCTGCTCGGTTTCGCCTGCTATGCCGCCTATTCGATCAGCGATGCGTTCGTGAAGGGCCTGGAGGGCACGCTGCCGGCCTACGAGGTGGTGTTCTTCGGCGCGTTGCTGATGCTCGCCGCGCTGCCGTTCCTGAAGAAGCGCGGCGACCGCTGGCGCGAGGTGGTGGTGGCGCAGCGTCCCAGCATCTGGCTGCTGCGCGCGTTCACCGGCGCGGTCGGCAATCTGTCGGCGGTCACCGCGTTCACCCTGTTGCCGATGGCCGAGGCGTTCGCGCTGATCTTCCTGATGCCGATCTTCGTCACCGTGCTGTCGGTGCTGCTGCTCAAGGAGGAGGTGCGCTGGCGGCGCTGGCTGGCGGTGATCGTCGGGTTCGTCGGCGTGCTGATCGTGTTGCGGCCCGGCTTCCGACATCTGAGCGAAGGCCATGTCGCGGCCATCGTCTGCGGCTTGGTCGGAGCGGTGTCGGTGATCAGCCTGCGCATGGCCGGGCCGGGCGAGAAGCGCCTGACCCTGTACGGCGCCGGCGTGCTCGGCCCGTTGCTGATGGGCGCGCTGCTGATGCTGCCGACCTTCGTGTGGCCGACCTGGCAGCAATGGGTGCTGCTGGCCGGCTATGGCCTGCTCGCCGGCCTGGCGGCGATTTTCCTGATGTATGCGTCGCGGCTGGCGCCGGTCAGCGCGGTGGCGCCGACCCAGTACAGCCAGATGCTGTGGGCGATCGGCTTCGGCTACTTGCTGTTCCACGATCACCTTGACTGGCCGATGCTGGTCGGCATCGCGCTGATCCTGGGCGCCGGCCTGTTCACCCTGGTGCGCGAGGAAAAAGTCACGCAGTGGTGGCGGCGCACCAAGATCGTGTGAGGCGCCGGCGTCGCGCGCGGTCCGCGCTGGCGCTCGCTCCGCTGCGGCGCTGCGCCGCCTCAGTGCGCAGACCGCACGCGATCAGCAAATCCCCGATGGTGCGCCGTGCGCGCCGTGCCGATGCTGGCCCCTCACGGACGAGGCACGGCATGGGCGCGCGGCGCCGGTTCTTTTCTTCCATCGAATCTGGAGATTTTCATGATCAACGAATTGGCGGGCGAGGCGATCGGCTTCGTCCAGGGGCCTTCGGGCCGCGTGGTGGCAGGCGTGGTGGCGGGCAACGGCCAGATCCGCAACGGCAGCGGCTTCTCGGTGGCGCGGACCGGCACCGGACACTATCTGCTGTCGTTCCAGCCGGCGTTCGAGACCCTGGGCGGTGCCGCCATCACCCAGATCTACGGCGGCGACGGCGACACCCGCGACAACGCGGTCATCATCCGCATCGACGCGCGGCAGGTGCTGATCAAGACCGGCGACGGCAACGGCGCGCAATCCGATCGCGACTTCAGTTTCGTGGCGCTGGGCCAGGGCGCCAAGCCGGTGTGATCGCGATGCCCGGCCGGGCGCTGCGCGGTGCATGGCAGCATCCGGCCGCGGTTGCCGCCGTGCGGTGGCATGCAATGCGCCGCTACTGGCGGACGCTGGCCGGGTCCACTATGTTGTCCGACTGACCCCTGCCGATGGCCGCGCCCATGTCCGACCCGTCCGCCCAGCCCGACCATCTGCAGCGCAGCCTGTCCAACCGCCACCTGCAGTTGATCGCGATCGGCGGCGCCATCGGCACCGGCCTGTTCATGGGCTCGGGCAAGACCATCAGCCTGGCTGGCCCGTCGATCCTGTTCGTGTACCTGATCATCGGCGCGATGCTGTTCTTCGTGATGCGCGCGATGGGCGAACTGCTGCTGTCGAACCTGGAATACAAGTCGTTCATCGACTTCTCCACCGATCTGCTCGGTCCGTGGGCCGGGTTCTTCTGCGGCTGGACCTACTGGTTCTGCTGGATCATCACCGCCATCGCCGACGTCATCGCGATCGCCGCCTATGCGCAGTTCTGGTTCCCCGGCCTGGCGCCGTGGATCCCGGCGATGCTGTGCGTGCTGTTGCTGCTGAGCCTGAACCTGGTGACGGTGAAGCTGTTCGGCGAAATGGAATTCTGGTTCGCGCTGATCAAGATCGTCGCCATCTGCGCATTGATCATTACCGGCGCCGGGCTGGTGGCCTGGGGCTTCCAGTCGCCGTCCGGGCACGTGGCGTCGCTGGCCAATCTGTGGAACGACGGCGGCATGTTCCCGATGGGCATCGGCGGTTTCTTCGCCGGCTTCCAGATCGCGGTGTTCGCCTTCGTCGGCATCGAGCTGGTCGGCACCACCGCCGCCGAGACCGCCGACCCGCAGCGCAACCTGCCCAAGGCGATCAATTCGATTCCGGTGCGGATCCTGGTGTTCTACGTGCTGGCGCTGATCGCGATCATGGCGGTGACGCCGTGGCGCGAGGTGGTGCCGGGCAAGAGCCCGTTCGTGGAGCTGTTCGTGCTGGCCGGGGTGCCGGCCGCGGCCAGCCTGATCAACTTCGTGGTGCTGACCTCGGCCACCTCCTCGGCCAACAGCGGCATCTTCTCCACCAGCCGCATGCTGTATGGCCTGGCCGAGGAGCGGCATGCGCCGCGCGGCTTCGCCCGGCTGTCGCGCGCGGCGGTGCCGGCGCGCGGGCTGCTGTTCTCCTGCGCCTGCCTGCTCGGCGGCACGCTGCTGGTGTACCTGATCCCGAACCTGGTCACCGCCTTCACCCTGGTCACCACCTTGGCCGCGGTGCTGTTCATGTTCGTCTGGTCGCTGATCCTGTGCGCGTACATCGCCTACCGGCGCAAGCGCCCGCAGCTGCATGCGGCCTCGGCGTTCAAGATGCCCGGCGGCGTGCTCATGTGCTACGTGTGCCTGGCGTTCTTCGCCTTCGTGCTGGCGTTGCTGACCCTGCAGGACGACACCCGGCAGGCCTTGTTGGCCAGCCCCGCCTGGTTCCTGCTGCTGGGCATCGGCTATGCGTTGAAGCGTCGCGGTGGCGCGCGCGCCTGAGCGGCGGCCGCGTTGCGTGGCCGGCCTAGCGCGGAGATGGTGCTGTTCGGTGCGGTGTCGCGGCGTGGGCGGCTGCGGTGAGTGCCTGCGCCGTTGACGTTCGCTTCAGCCGCGGCGGAGGATGCTCGCGCCCTCCCGCCATCAAGCCGATCCCGATGATCACGATCCACCGCATTGCCGGAACCTCCGCGCAACCGTTCTGCTGGGTGGACCTGTGCCAGCCCAGCGCCGAGGAACTGGCCGAGGCCGACCGGCAGGTGGGGTTCGCCTTGCCCACGCGGGCGGCGATCGGCGAGATCGAGTTCAGCAGCCGGGTGCGCACCGAGGGCGACGTGCTGTTCCTCAACGTGCCGCGTTTCCAGGACGACGACGGCCCGACCGCGCCGCTGGGCTTCGCGCTGTCGCCGCGGATGCTTGTGACCCAGCGCGAGCAGCGCATGGGTTCGTTGCAGGCGGTGGCTGCGCAACTGGAGAAGAACCCGTGCCGGAGCAGCGACGATCTGCTGCTGCGCCTGCTCGATCAGGTGGTCGGCCGCTTGGCGGACCGGCTGGAAGCCCTGGAAGCGGAGATCACCGAGACCACCCGCATGGCCTTCGACGAACCGCACAAGTCGCGCGATCTGGAGCGGATGCTCAATGCGGTCGGCGGCATGGGGCGGCGGCTCGGCGGCATGCACAACGCCGGGCAGGGCCTGTTGCGCCTGGCCACCTACCTGGACGGCGCCGCGCCGGACTGGTTCGGCGCCGATGCGGCCAAGCGCATCGTCCTGCTGCACAAGGACCTGGTCACCCTGAGCGAGTTCGAGCAGCACCTGGACGACCGTGTCGAGTTCCTGCTCGACAGCGTGCTGGGCATGATCAACATGGACCAGAACAACGTGATGAAGGTGATGGCGGTGGCGTCGGTGGTGGGCATTCCGCCGACGGTGCTGGTCGGCATCTGGGGCATGAACTTCGCGCACATGCCCGAACTCAAGTGGCACGACGCCTATTACTGGGCCTTGGGCGTGATCGCGCTGAGCGTGGTGCTGCCGCTGGCGTGGTTCCGCCGCCGCGGCTGGGTGTGAGCGCGGCGGCAGGCGCTCGTGTTTGCTAGGCGGCGAGGCTGTCCGCTTCGGCTTCCGTCTCGCTGTCGCCGCGCTCTTCGCCGCTGATGTGCTGCACCGGCGCGATGTCCCAGGACACCGTGTCCGGATCGATCAGCGCGTGGATCGCCGCGCCGCGCAGTTCGCGCATCAGCCGCCGCGCCGAGGCGGTGCCATGCGCCACGCTGTCCCAAAGCAGCATGTCGACCACGGTGCCGTCGCGGCGCCGGGCGATGCGCCGCGAGCGGAAGCCGGGCTGGCGTTGCAGCCAGGCATCGACCTCGGCGTTGGCGCGCAGGAAGGTGCGCCAGGTGCAGTCCTGCAGGCGGAAGGTGGTGATTTCCAGGGCTTCGCTATGCGCTTGCATCGGCTCAGCCCTGCGCTTTGCGCGGCGCGGCGCAGTGAAGGGAACGGGTGCGGCGGGGCGCGGCGGCGGCGATCGGCGCGCAAGTGGGGGAGGAGGGGAGCAGGATGGGCATGGGAGCACTCCGGTAGACGCGACGGGGGATCCGGCCTGCACAGAATGCGAGCGCGGCGCCGGGCCGCGTTATCGCGATCCCGCGGAATTCTTGTCCGATCCTGCAAACCGTGCCGCGGCGGCGAACGCGCCGTCGCAGCATCAGGCAAGCTGTATGTCCCTGGATTGCCCGCCACCGCGCCGACGCCGATGACCGCGCTTGCCGACCGCTATCAAGAAATCGCCGCCTTCATTGCCCGATTGGCCGTCCCCGACGGCGACGGCGATACCGCCATCGACGGCCTGTACTGTTCGTACCGCACCGCGCCCTCGCCAAAGACGCACACCGCGCAGTGGCCGTGCTTCGCCCTGGTGGTGCAGGGCGAGAAGTGCCTGAGCCTGGGGGCCGAGGAATACCACTACGCGGCCGGCACCTATCTGCTGGTGGCGCTGGACCTGCCGGTGGTCTCGCGCATCACCCAGGCCAGCCTGGAGCAGCCATTGCTGGGCCTGGCCATGGCGATCCGCCCGGACCGGCTGCGCGACCTGCTCGAACGCATTCCGTTGCCGGCGCAGGCCAGCGCCGATTGCGTGCGTGGCGTGTCGGTCAACACCGCCAGCGCAGCGCTGCTGGATGCGACGCTGCGCATGCTGCGGCTGCTCGAACAGCCCGACGACATCGCCGCGATGGCGCCGCTGATCGAGCAGGAAATCCTGTATCGCCTGCTGACCGGCCCGTGCGGCCCGAACCTGCTGCGCATCGCGCAGGAGGACAGCCCCAGCAACCGCATCGCCAAGGCGATCGCGTGGCTGCGCCAGCATTACGCCGAGCCGATACGGATCGAAGACCTGGCGCGGCAGGTGAACATGAGCGCCTCGTCGCTGCACCACCATTTCAACGCGGTGACCGCGATGACCCCGCTGCAATACCAGAAGCAGCTGCGCCTGCGCGAGGCGCGGCGGCTGATGGTGGTGGAGCGGATGGACGTGGGTTCGGCCGGCTATCGCGTCGGCTATCAGAGCCCGTCGCAGTTCAGCCGCGAATACAGCCGCCTGTACGGCCGCTCGCCGCGCAACGACCTGGCCGAACAGCTCGGCCTGGGTGGCTGACCGCGCCGGCCTGGTCTATCGTGCCCGGCCCGAGTGCATGCCGAGGCCGCTGCGATGGACTGTTCCGACGAGACCGCAAGCAAGTTCCTGAGCTGGGTGTTGCGGCACCAGCCGCAGGCGATCGGGCTGCGGCTCGATGCGCAGGGCTGGGCCTCGATCGACGACCTGCTGCGGCTGGCGCAGCCCACCCATCCGTTGACCCATGCGCAACTGCAGCGGGTGGTGGCGCACAGCGACAAGCAGCGTTTCGCGATCAGCGCCGATGGCCAGCGCATCCGCGCCAATCAGGGGCATTCGCTGCCGGTGGACCTGGGCCTGACATCCGCGGAGCCGCCGCCGCAGCTGTACCACGGCACGGCGACCCGGTTCGTGGACGCGATCCGCCGCGACGGGTTGCTGCCGGGCCAGCGCCAGCACGTGCACCTGTCCGTGTCGCCCGACACGGCCTTGCAGGTCGGGCAGCGCTACGGGCAGGCCGTGTTGCTGACGGTGCGCGCGCAGGCCATGGCCGAGGCGGGGCATGCGTTCTATCGCGCCGACAACGGCGTCTGGCTGACCGCGCAGGTGCCGGTGGCGTTCATCGATTTCGCAGCTGCGGCCGCTTAGGAGCCCGCCAGACACGCACGCGAGCGCTTCCCTGTGCCGCGCGCTTTGTCTAAGGTGCCTGACCATTCGTTGCGCGGGCAGGGCATGAGAAAGACCGGAGTGTGGCTGCTGTTGCTGGCGCTGGTATCGCTCGCGGTGTTCGCGTGGTGGCGAAGCGAACGTCCGCACAGCGCAGTGCGCACCTCCAGCGCGCCGGCGCCGACACCACTGGGTTGGCTGGCGCAGCTGCAGTGGGTAGCCGGTGACGGCGTGCGCGGCCTGGCCGATGGCGCCGCCGGGCGTGCGCGCTTCGCCGATCCCTACGGCATCGTGGTCGATGCGCACGGCGTGCTGTACGTGGCCGACGCCGGCGACAACAACCGCATCCGCCGCATCGCCCGCGACGGCGTGGTGTCCACCATCGCCGGCGGCGCCGAAGGCTTCGTTGACGGCCCTGCCGGCACGGCGCGCTTCGCGACGCCATCGGGCATCGCCGTGGACGCGGCGGGCACGCTGTACATCGCCGATACCGGCAACCATGCGATCCGCAAACTCAGCGCGCAGGGCATGGTGAGCACCTTGGCCGGCGACGGCACGGCCGGTTTCCGCGACGGCCCGGCCGCGCAGGCGCGCTTCAACGGCCCGATGGGCGTGGCAGTGGATGCGCAGGGGCGCGTCTACGTCGCCGATACCTACAACGACCGCATCCGCGTGATCGAGCGCGATGGCCAGGTGCGCACGCTCGCCGGCGGCGAACGTCCGGGCTATGCCGATGGCATGGGCGCCGAGGCGCGCTTCGATACGCCGACCGACCTGAAGGTGGACCGCGCCGGCGTGCTGTGGATCGCCGACCTGCGCAACAACGCGATCCGCCAGCTGCTGCCGGACGGGCGAGTGATCACCCTGGCCGGCGCCAGCGAGGCCTCGCCGCTATCGCGGCCGCTGAGCCTGGGCCTGACCTTCGATGGTCACGGCTACGTCGGCAGCGACGACGGCCGCGTGCTGCAGGTCACCTCGACCGGGCACGTGCTGGTGCTGTCCGGCGAGCGCAGCGACACCAGCCTGGCGCGTCCGGCCGGCGTGACCGTGGCCGCGGACGGCGCGGTCTACGTTACCGATGCGGGCAGCGCGCGGGTGCACCGGCTGCTGCCGACCACGCCGCAGGCCGCTGCCGCCGCCGCGCCCGCGGTGATCGGACCCGCCGCCGCACAGCCGCTGCCAATCACCCACGGCCGCTGGCCGCTGCGCCCGCAGGACGGCTGGCACGAGGTGGTCGGCACGCTCGGCGAGGTGCGCGGCAACTACCAGGGCGAGAGCCGCGACCATCTGCATGCAGGCCTGGATATCCGCGGCGACGTCGGGCAGACGGTCTACGCCATCGCCGATGCCAAGGTCGCCAGCGCCAGCGCGACCTGGGCGCTGGGCAAGCTCGGCGAAGGCATGGCGCTGGACCAGCTCGGCTACATCCACATGCGCGTGGGCCGCACCGCGCAGGGCGCGCCGCTGGATCCGCAACGCTTCCACCTGCTCACCGACGACAGCGGCGCGCCGGAGCGGGTGCGCGTGCTGCGCGGCACCCGCTTCGCCGCCGGCGACGCGCTGGGCACGATCAACGCGATGGCGCATGTGCACCTGAGCGTCGGCGCCAGCGGCTTCGAACGCAATGCAGTGCTGCTCGGCTTCCGCGACTACGCCGATCACTACCCGCCGCAGATCCAGCGCATCGAACTGTTCGACGGCACCGGCCAGGCGCTGCCGGCGACGCAAGGACGGGTGCGGGTGGCGCGCGGCAACGGCGGCGTGCAGATCGTGGTGGAGGCCTGGGACCAGGTGGATCGCAACCTGCCGCGCCGGCGCCTTGGCCTGTACGCGCTGGGCTACGAAGTGCTCGATGCGCAAGGCCGGGCGTTGCCCGGTGCCGCGCCGCCGCAGCCGAGCATCCAGTTCGACCGCATGCCCGCCGATGCCGACGCGGTGAAGGTGGCCTACGCCGCCGACAGCGGCATCACCGTGCACGGCAGCGCCACGACCCGCTTCCGCTACGTGGTGACCAACACCGTGCGCGACGGCCACATCGCCGAAGGACGATGGCAGCCGGACGCGCTGCCCGCGGGCGACTACCTGATCCGCATCACCGCAAGCGACTACAGCGGCAACCAGGCCATCGCCAATCGCGACCTGCGGGTGACGCTGGAATAGGCGCAGGCACCGCGGCGACATGCGCGCGCACGACGGCAGCCGAGCCGATTGCGAAGACGAGCCTGGAGCCGATGCGCTTATCGAATTGCAGGCATCAGCCCCTTGTGGAAGCGACTTCAGGGCACCTCGAACAACCATAGTTTCATCACTATGAGCCGCGAATGGACAGCGTCAGCGCGTCTTGAGGACGACTTCGGTGTATTGCCGGCTTGCTGGATGGCATTGATGTGCCAGGTAAGGCGGCCGTCGGCCGCCTTACCTGATCACGCCGGCACGATGCCGCGATGCTGCAGCCGCGCCAGCCGCATCAGGTTGTGACTGGCGACCTTCAACCCGATCACTACCGTGGCCCGTGCCAACCCGATGGTGCGCAGGCATTTACCGCCCTGCTGCGCCAGCCGCGCGAACGGGTGTTCGCCGAACACCCGGTCCTTGGCAAGCCGCCGGTTGCGACGTTGTTCGGCCGCGCTTAGTGGCTTGCGCGCCTGGCCCTGGTGCTGAATGGCCGCCCGATAGCCGCGTTGCGTGAGATCAGCCTCCCGCGACGCGTCGGCATAGCCACTGTCCGCCCACACCGTGCGTCCGCGATTGCTGGGGTCCAGCACCTCCTCGAAGTGTCGGCTGTCATGCACGTTGGCTGCGCTCACCGCATGGCGGCGGATGAAGCCCCAACGCCGATCGGTGCTGGCGTGCAGCTTGTAGCCGTAATGCGCCTTGCCGTGCTTGCGGGTCCAGCGGGCTTGCACATCCTTCTGCGCCCGCTTGGCGTCGCTCCAGTCTTGGCCTACCTCGCCACCCTGCTTGATCTGTGCGTTCTCCTCGCGCGTGTTGCGTTGGATCGGGGCGCTGACGATGCTCGCATCGATGATCTGATCCAAGGAACTGCTGGAAACTGCGCCGATCCAGCACCTGGTACTCCAGCGCATCGTCAGAGAGGTTGTACAGCTGCTGCAGCAGCAACAGTTTGATCATGACCACCGTCGGCCAAGCCGGACGGCCCCCTCGCGTACCGGTGCCCAAGGACAGCTTCGCATCGACGGCTTGGGCAATCGCTGCGAAATCGATATGACGCGAAAGCAGGGTCAGCGGGTCGCCTATCTGCTGGCGCTTGGCTTCGCGTTCGTGTCCGGCAAACAAGCTGATCATCGCGCGACCTCGGCTGTTGGCTAAGACCCTATGATGCCAAAGCAGGCAGGTTTTTAGAGGTGCCCTTCAGTCGCGACGGGCATTACCGATAAACCCCGTCGCGACTGAAGTCACTCCACAACACTACGAATGGCAAGTGGTCTGGCACAGCTGTCGCTTGCGGAGGACACCAGTTGCGCCTCCGCAGAACACGCCGACTTACTGCAACTGCTTGAGCCGTTCGACGATTTCTTCGGCGTGGCGGCCGACCAGGCCTTCGGAAGTGCCCCAGGCGCTGGTATTGGTCGACTCGACATCGAAACGCGCGGCGGTCTTGCCATCTGCGCCAGCGACCTCGACCTTGCTCTTGATCTTGTCGCGCCCGGCCATGATGCCGGCCCAGAAACGCGCGCCGTTGCTGCGCATGTAGTAGTGGTCGATGGTGATCGTCATCTTGCGCGCGTCGGCGCTGCCTTCGGCACCGCGCAGATGCGCCTCGCCCAACTTTTCGTCGAGCTGGCGCTGGAACATGCCCAGGCTTTCGGCGTCGGTGTCTTCGTTGCCTTTGATCTGGTACCAGTAGGTCTCCGGTGCCGCGGCCTTGTAGCTCTGTCGCACGACACTATTGGTCGAGCAGCCGGCCACCAGCATGACGCCCGCCAACGCGAGCGCGCTCCATAGGTTCTTCATGATGTCCCCTTGTCGATGTCCTTTTCCGCCGGGGCGATCGCCGCCGGCACTGGCAGCATAACGCCTTACCGATGGCATCGCTGCGGGGGCGGGTACTGTGCAATGCGGCTGCCGGCAACACGCGGCGAACTAGTCCGCGTCATCCCCCAACCACGGCGCCTGCGCCTTGCGGTATTCGCCGCTGGCCTTGCTCAGGTGCAGCCACTGGTCCACGTAGGCCTTCCAGGCCATGTCGTCGCGCGGTAACAGGAATGCTTTTTCGCTGTACTGCAGCGGCTGTTGCGGATTCACCGCGCATAGCCCGGGCACGCGGCGCTGCTGGAAGCGCGCTTCGGAGGCGTCGGTGATCATCACGTCGGCGCGGCCTTCGAGCAGTTCGCGGAAGATCGCGGTGTTGTCGTCGGACAGGGTCAGCCGCGCCTGCGGCAGTTCGCGGCGGGCGAAGGCTTCGTTGGTGCCGCCGCGCGGTTCGATCACCCGCACCTCGGCGCGATCGATCTGCGCGATGTCGCGATAGCGTGCCTGGTCGGCGCAGCGCACCAGCGGGATCTTGCCGTCCACGTCGAGCACGGCGCTGAACCAGGCATGGCGCTGCCGCGGCAGCGACACCGAGATGCCGCCGACGGCGATGTCGCAGCGATCGGCGAGCAGGTCCGGCAGCAGCGTCGCCCAGCGCGTGGCTACCCAGGTCACCGGCACCTCCAGGCTGGCCGCCAGCGACTGCGCCAGGGCGATGTCGATGCCTTCGTAGCCACCGTCCGCGCGCAGCAGGCTGTAGGGCAGGTAATCGCCGGTGGTGCACACGCGCAGTGTGCCGCGCTGCGCGATGCTGTCCAGGTGCGACGGCGCGGCAGTGGCCGGCAGTGCGGCGGCGGCGCTCAGCAGGCAGGCGCCCAGCCATCGGATCATTGTGTGTTGCATGGCAGATGCGTTTCCACGACAGGGGCGTTCTTCAAAAACAGGGGCAACGGTGCGCGCTGGCTGTACGCCGGCTGTCGCCGCAGCGGCGCCGGCCACCTTAGCGGGTTTCCTCGAGATAGGGCGCAGCGTCAAGCGTGGCAGGGGTTTTGCACCTGCAGTCCGGCGGCGCGTGGCTGTGGATGACCGTGTTGGACGCCGACCGACACGTTGCGGCACAGGAACTCACGGCACCATAGCGGAGTCCGGAGACAATCCTCCGGTGGACGCATACCTCGCTATGGAATTTCGATCGTCGTGACGTCTGCGCCTGCGGAAGACCGGCTGCTGCGCCTGGGCGCGGCCGCCACCACCCTGCTGATCCTGCTGTTGCTGGGCCGCCTGCTGTTGATCGCGCCGGCAGCGGCGCCGCCGCGCGCCGATGACGCGATGCGGCTGGTGTTCGTGCCGCGCTCGGTCCCGGTCGCCGCACCGCCGCCGCAAGCGCAGGCCGCCCCGTCCGCGCCGCATGCCGCGGCACGGCGCGCGCCGGCCGCCGCGCGCGCGGCGCAAGCGCCGCTGCCGCCACCGACCCGCAGCGCCGCCCCCGTGGCCACCCAGGCCGCGCCGATGAGCGCCACGCTGTACACCCGCGACGGCAGCGCGCGGCTGCCGGACGGCGTGGCGGTGGATCCGTTCGCCGAGGCGCAGGGCACGCCGCCGGGCACCACCAACCCGCGCGACCTGGCCAAGGCCAAGCGCCTGCTCGAGCGCCCGAACCCGATCGACTACCGGCGCACCCGCTTCGACAAGGACTGGGCCACCAGCGGCACCCTGGGCGACGTGGCGATGCAGGGCATCGGCGATGCGATGAAGAAGATGCTGCCCAAGAGCACCCACCAGTCGGCGGTGGCACGGCCGCCGCCGGACGTGCGCTTCGACCCGGCGCTGCACGAGCGCCCGGGCGACCTCGGCAGTGAGGCCACCGGCGATGCCTACAAGGCCGCGCCGATCGCGTTGGAAAAGGCGCCGGGCCTGGACGGCGAAGCCAGCCGCCGCATCCGCAAGGCGATCGGCGAACTGGAGCAGCGCCGTGCGGCCTGCCCGGCGGCGCAGCGCAGCCGCCTGCTGCAGCCGGTGCTGGACAACCTGGGCGACCTGCAGCGCGTGGAAAACGCCATGGCCCACGGCGCCGATCCGGTCCTGGCGCAGCAGACCCTGCCGCGCGCCGCCGACAGCGCCTACGACCTGGCGCGGCGCGCGCTGTGGTACGCCGACCAGAAACTGGCGGCCTGCGCGCCGTAGGCGGTGGCGTTTCCCGGCTGCGCGCCATTGTAGGAGCGGCTTCAGCCGCGACAAGCGGCGTGGGCCGGCTATCCGATTTCGAAAGCAGTCGGGACTGAAGTCCCTCCCACAGTGCACCCAGCCGGCTCGCCGCAAGTCTCCTGTAGGAGCGGCTTCAGCCGCGACGAACGGCGTGGCCCGTCTATCCGATTTGATAAGCAGTCGGGACAGAAGTCCCTCCCACAGTGCACCCGGCTGGCTCGCCGCAAGTCTCCTGCAGGAGCGGCTTCAGCCGCGACGAACGGAGTGGGCGGGCTATCCGATTTCGTAGGCATTCGGGACAGAAGTGCCTCCCACAGTTCACCTGGCAGCTCGCCGCAAGCCTCCTGTGGGAGCGACTTCAGTCGCGACGAGCGGAGTTGGAGTTGCGACGAGCGGTGCCGGAACTGCAGCGGCTTCGGCAACCTGTCGCGGCTGAAGCCGCTCCTACAACGGCGCGCGTCAGAACGGGTGGGCTGGGCGGTCCTCACCCGCGCCGACGCCCGGTGCGCGATGATGCGCGCCCGCCTTCGCCGGTTCCGTCCGCCACCCCATGTTCTGTTCCCGAACGCTGCTGAGCCTGCTGCTGTGCTGCGGCGTCGTCGCCGTGGCGCAGGCGCGCACGGTGTACCGCTGCGTGCGCGACGGCACGGTCAGCCTGGCGACCGCGCCGGAGCCGGGGTCGCGCTGCACCGCCAAGGAACTGGACGATGCCGCGATCGCCACGCCCAACCTGTGGGGCAGCATGGGCGTGTTCAGCGGCACCCTGTACGAGCGCGAGCAGGACGGGCGCCTGGTGTATTCCACGCGCAACCTGCCGGGGTCGCGCCCGTACCTGCGCTTCACCGCGGTCACTCCGCCGGGCGAGGCGGCGCATCCGGGATTGGGCAAGGTCGGCGCGCCGCAGTTGAACATGCACGCCAAGCAGTTCCGCGCCGCGGCGCGCGCCACCGGCGTGGACGACCCGTGGCTGCGCGCGATCGCGCATGCCGAAAGCGGCTTCGATGCGGCAGCGGTGTCGCCGAAGGGCGCGCAGGGCGTGATGCAGCTGATGCCCGAGGTGGCGAAGGAATACGGCGTGGCCGATCCGTTCGCCGCCGACCAGTCGATCGCCGGCGGCGCGCGCTACATGCAGGCGCTGCTGCGCCGCTACCAGGGCGACCGCACCCTGGCCGCGGCCGCCTACAACGCCGGTATCGGCACCGTGGCGCGCTACCGCGGCGTGCCGCCCTACGCGGAAACCCGCGATTACATCGACAAGGTGATGGCGCTGTACCAGCGCTACCGCGAGGCGATGGGGATCAAGACAGAGACACCGGCGCAGTAGCGCGGGTTGCGATCGGGCACTTGCGGGCCGCGTGGTCGCGCGTCGCTGCCGACGCACGCACGATCGAACCTGGCATCCGCACCCGTGCCGACACGGTGCGTCCGCGCAGCGCACGACATCCACGGGGCATGGCGTACCGACGACTGCACCATGACCCAGCCCCTGCCGGCGAAATACGGCTGGGTGCGCTCACCGGAGCCGCGCCCGAGCAGCGTGCGCAAGCTGACGCCAGCGTCGCGCTCTCAGCTCTTGGCCTGCAGCGCCACTTCCTCGTACGGCTGCACCACCACCCAGCCCTCGCCGGCGAAGCGCAGCTGGATGCTCTCGCCGGAGCCGCGCCCGAGCAGCGTGCCCAGGCTGACGTCGGCGACGATCTCCGGAGTCAGCCCGCCGGACCAAGCCACGGTGGCGTTGGGGTCGGTGAACACCGGGCCGCTCTGCGCATTGACCGGCAGCGTCAGCGGTGCGTAGTGCGAGGTGATGGCGACGATGCCGTGGCCGCTCAGGCGCACGTTGAACAGGCCGCCGGAGAGCATGCCGGCGACCCGGCGCATCATGGTGATCTGGCTGTCGATGCCGGCCTCGATGGCGAGCACGTCGTTGCCGTTGACGAAGATCGACTCGCCGGCCAGGCGCAGCAGGGTGATCTTCTTGCCGGCGTCGGCCAGGTAGACGCGGCCCTGGCCCTCGATCTTCATCAGCTGCATGCCTTCGCCGCTGACCGCCTTCTTCAGCAGGTTTCCCAGGCCCTGTTCCAGCAGGCCCTGGCGGGTGAACTTGACCGCGCCCTTGCGCGCGACCATGGCCCCGGCCTTGGCCCAGACCAGGCCGTCCAGGCGCACTTCCAGCAGGTGTGGGCTTTCCAGTTCGAACGCGTCGGCGGAGGCATCCTTCTCGCGCGAGGCCGACAGGAATTCGGCCAGGGTACGTACGCTCATTTTCGATCCTTGGTATGGGCAAGGATCGCAGCATACCCGCCGGCCGCCGACTCAGGGCGTGGCCGGCTCCGGTTGCCGCGCCTGCTGCGCGGCCGGCGCCACCGCTGCGGCGGGCGCGGGTTTGGCGTACAGGTCCAGCAACAGCAGGGTCACGCCGTTGGTCCAGCCGAAGCCGTCCTGCAGCGCGTATTCGCCGCCGCCGCCGCCCTGGGCCTTGGCGTCGACGCCGTACTTCTCCACCAGCTTGTGCTGCTGCGCGAACAGCGCCTGCACCCGCGCCAGGAAGCGGCTGCCGATGCGCTGCGCCAGCGCGTCCTGGCCATAGCGGCGCAGGCCGTCCACCGCGATCCACTGCAGCGGCGCCCAGCCGTTGGGCTCGTCCCATTGCTGGCCGGTATGCAGGCGGGTGGTGGCCAGGCCGCCGGGACGCAGCAGCTGCGCCTGCACGGTGTCGGCGCTGCGCTTGGCGCGCGCCGGCGAGGCGATGCCGACGAACAGCGGATACAGCGCCGCGGCGGTGACCTGGTCGCGCAGTCTGCGCTGTTGCCAGTCGTAGTCGGCGTAGTAGCCGGCGTCGCTCCACAGGTGCTTGTCCATCGCGGTCTTGCGCGCGCTGGCCAGGGCCGCGTAGTCGGTGTCGCAGCCGGCCGCGCCCGGGTTCTTGGCGCAGGCCAGGGCCAGGGTGGTTTCGAGATGGTAGAGCAGGCTGTTGAGATCGACCGGGACGATGGCGGTGGTGCGGATCGTGGCCAGGGTCTTGCGGTCGCCCAGCCAGCGGCTGGAATAGTCCCAGCCGCTCTCGGCGCCGGCGCGCAGGTCGCGGTAGACCTCGGCGGCGGGGCGGTCCTTGGCTTCGGCCGCGGTGCGCACGTCGTGCAGCCAGGCTTCCGGGCGCGGCGTATCGCGCGCGTCCCAGTAGCGGTTGAGCAGGCTGCCGTCGGCCAGCCGCACCACGTGCGCCTGCGCGCTGCCCGGCGCCAGCGCCTGCGCGCCCTGCATCCAGTACGCGTATTCCTTCTGCAGCTGCGGCAGGTAGCGCGCATAGGCCGCGTCGCCTTCCACCTTGGCCTGCAGCTGCACCATGTGCGAGAAGAACGGCGGCTGCGAGCGGCTCAGGTAGTAGCTGCGGTTGCCGTTGGGGATGTGCCCGTAGGTGTCGATCAGGTAAGCGAAGTTGTCCAGCATCTGCCGGCTGCGTTCGCGCTCGCCGCTCTCGACCAGGCCAAGCATGGTGAAGTACGAATCCCAGTAGTAGACCTCGCGGAAGCGCCCGCCCGGCACCACGTAGGGCTGCGGCAGCGACAGCAGGCTGCTGTGCGCCGGCACGTCCACCTGGCGCCGCACCAGCAGCGGCCACAGCGCGTCGATGTGCTCGCGCAGGCCGGTGTCCTGGCGGATCGCCTCGGTCTGCACCGGGCCGGATTCCTCGAAGTTGGCGGCGACGAAGCGGCGCAGGTCGAAGCCCGG
The DNA here is from genome assembly GCF_014236855.1 of Xanthomonas sp. SI. Lineage (NCBI taxonomy): Bacteria > Pseudomonadati > Pseudomonadota > Gammaproteobacteria > Lysobacterales > Lysobacteraceae > Xanthomonas > Xanthomonas sp. SI. The sequence continues at coordinate 4,506,281 of NZ_CP051261.1, read as the reverse complement.
CTGCTGGCGCTGCGCCAGGTAGTCGGCGTTGATCAGGGCCGGGTCGCGCAGCGGCAGCGCATCGACGAAGTGCTTCTGGTCGTCGAACAGTTCCTGCCGCTGCACGGCCTGGAACAGTTCGGGGTAGGCCAGATCCGGGGTCAGCGGCGCGGGCGCCGGCGCGGCCTGCATCGGCGCCGGCGCGGGCTGCGCCGAGGCGGTGTCGTAGTTGCCCAGCAGCAGGCCCAGCGACAGGCTCAGCAGCGGCGTGCAACAGGGAGGAGCGGCATGGCTCATCTCGGGTCCAGAGCAGGATGCGTGCGGCATGGTAAACGACCGAAGGAGGAGGCGGGTGACTGGCGGCTGTGGCGGCCGCGTGCCGACGAAACCCGGAAGCGCGGAGCGATCCGGCCGGGGCGCGACGCCATCGGCCGATCTGGCGATATCGGCCATGCGCCGGTGGGCTTGAATCGGAGCGGATTGCGGAGACATGCCGGAGGCGATGCAAGAGCGGGGCCAATCGGGTGCTGCCGCCCGTCGGGCGGGACGGTGGAGTGTGCCGACGTCGGCTGCTGGCATGCGCCTGCCGAGCTGGTGCACGAACGCGGAGCGCCTTGCATCGGCGGCAGTGTCGGGTGCCGACACGATGTGTCGCGGCTGAAGCCGCTCCTACAGGGGTGGCGAATGAGTGTCTGGCCTTGTCGCCGCAAACGGCGCGACGTGGCGGTCAGCCGGCTGCGGCGGCGCCGAGCGCGCGCAGCTGCGCCTGCAGCGTGGCGGCGTTGTCGAGCGCGTGGCCGAGCGCGGTGTTGTCGAAGATCACCCAGGCTTCGTCGGTGTGCGGCGTGGTGGCGGCGACGCGTTCGGCCAGGCCGCGCAGCGTGTCGTCGGCGTAGTCGCTGTAGTAGATGCGCGGCGCGCCGTGCCAGCGCCAATAGGCCGGCGTCGCGGTGCCGGCGGGCTGCGCGGCGCTGGCGTTCAGCGCCGGATCGGCGGCGACGCGGGCAATGCGGTGGCGCTGCCACAGGACCTCGGCGCGCGCGCCGAACCAGCTGGCGTGGCGCGGCTCGCAGGCGATGCCGCCGTGCCAACGGCGCCGCAGCATGGCGAAGAAGGTGGCGGCGGTGCGCGCATCGAAGGCCAGGCTCGGCGGCAGCTGTACCAACAGGCAGCCGAGCTTGTCGCCGAGGTGGCCGACTTCATCGAGGAAGGCCTGCAACAGCGGCCCCACGCCGGACAGGCGTGCGTCGTGGGTGATCGTACGCGGCAGCTTGGCCGAGAAACGGAAATCCGCCGGCACGCTGTCGGCCCAGCGCTGATAGGTGCTCGCGCGGTGGGCGCGATAGAACGTTGAGTTGATCTCGACAGCATCGAAGCGGGTGGCATAACGTTCCAGCTGGCTGGCACCGTCGCCGACCAGCGCGCGCTGGGTGCTGGCGATCGACCAGCCGGCGCAGCCGGCGCAGCCGACGCGGATGCGCGGTGCGGCGTCGGCGCGGCGGCGGGGCGAGGCGGTCGGCATCGGCGGTGGCAGGCGAGGAAAGGCCTCCGGGATAACAAGCGCTGCGGCCAAGAGCCGTGAAGGACATTGCCGGCCATGCGCGTTTTTCTGCCCGGTTCATTCCTCGTCCGCATCCTCCTCGTCGATCAGCCCTTGGACGAACTGGAGGAAATCTGGGCAGAGCGGCCTTTCGGAGTGGGCCTGGTTCTGTTCCGGGCTGAGCTCGATGTCGAAGGTGTCGGTGGTGAAATAGCGGACGGCTCCCGTGTCCAGATCCAGGCAAAAGAAGTTGCCGCCGCAGTCGTTCGCGAACGGCAGCAGGCGTGAAGCAGGAAGGACCGGCTCGTGGCCGTCGTCCCGATCTTGCACTGCTTGGATGTCGAGCGACCGATGCGTGCAGCGCGCAACGATGGCTGCAATCGGCAGCGCGCTTGTGCGCGTGCCTCTAACGCGAGACTGGGGATCGGGCAGCGTGTGCACCACTGCGCGCGCGTCGCGAGGCAAAGACGTTCCGGCGTCGCGGGCGATCCGCTCGCACGCCGCCTTGCAACGCATGGCCGGGATCTCCCGGCCATGCGCGTGTCGCCTTACTGCTTGCCGGCGGTCTTGGCCTTCGCCTTGACCGGCTGGCCGTCGCTGTCCAGCACCTGCACCTCGCCCAGCTTCAGCGCGCGTACCGGCGCCTCGATCTGCTTGAGGTCGCCGACGATGACCCAGGTCATCGCCTGCGGCGCGACGATTTCCTTGATTGCCGCTTCCGCCGCGGTCTGGTCGATGCCTTCCAGGCGCGTCTTCAGGGTCTGCACGTAGTCGTCCGGACGCCCGTACTGGACAATGCTCTCGACCGCGCCCAGCACCGCGCCGGTGGTCTCGAAGCTGCCCGGCAGGGCGCGGATGCGCTGGTTCTTGATCTTGGCGATCTCGTCGGCGGTCAGCGGCTTGTCGCCGACCACGGCCTTGGCTTCCTTCAGGATCTCGGCGGCCGACTCGGCGGTCTTGTCGGTCTGCACCGGGGCGAAGAACAGGAACGGGCGCTGGCCCTGCGCATCCAGCATGAAGCTGTTGGCGCCGTAGGCCCAGCGCTTGTCCTCGCGCAGGTTCATGTTCAACCGCGAGGTGAAGGTGCCGCCGAAGGCGCCGTTGGCCACGCCGATGGCGAGGTTGTTCGGTGCCTTGGTCGACGGCGCCAGCAGGCCGGCCAGGATCAGCGACTGCGGGGCGTCGGCACGGTTGATCAGGAACACGCGCGGCTTGGGCTGCGCGGCGACCTGCGACAGGGTCTTGCTGGGGCGCGTGGCCGCCGGCGGCTGCCAGTCGCCGAACGCCGCGTCCAGCTGCGGGATGATCTGCGCCAGGGTGGTGTCGCCGGCGACCAGGATGCGCAGGTTGTCCGGGCGCAGCCAGCCGTTCTGGAACGCGGTCAGGTCGCTCGCGCTCAGGCTCTTGATCGCCTTTTCGGTGCCGCTGCCGGTGAGCGGCACGCCGTAGGGATGCTGCGGGCCGTACAGCAGCGGCGGCAGGGTGCGCAGCGCCAGGCCCTGCGGCTGGGTCTTCTCCTGCGCGATGGAGGCCAGCCACTGGCCGCGCACGCGCTCGATGTCTTCGGCCTTGAACGCCGGGTTGCGCACGATGTCGGCGAACAACGCCAGCGACGGCGCCAACTGGTCGTTGAGCGCATCGAGCGAGGCGGCACAGCTGTCCAGCTCGCACGCCACGCTGGTGATCGCGCCCAGGCGCTGGCGGCGCTGCGCCACTTCCACCGAATCCAGGCTGCTGGTGCTCTCGTTCATCAGCGCCGCGGTGAAGTTGGCGGTGCCGAGCTTGCCGCCCTTGTCGGCCGCGTAGCCGGCATCGAACAGCAGTTCGACCTGGGTCACCGGGATGGTGTGGCGCTCGGCCAGCACCACCTCGATGCCGTTCTTGAGCTTGCCGCGCTGCAGCTGCGGGAAGCTCAGGCTCGGGAACTGGCTGGTCTCCGGAATGCCGGCGGCGCGATCGACCTGGTTCTTGCCGACGCTGTAGCTGGCCTTGGCCGGCAGCGCGGGCGCGGGCTTGCCGTCGGCCGCGGGCAGCGGTTTGACCGCCTTGTCCTCGGCCACCGGGTCGAAGCCGTCGCCGGCTGGCAGCACGGTCAGCAGGTAGTCGCCCTTGCCGAACCAGGTGTCGGCGGCCTTGCGCACGCTGGCCGCGGTGGCGGCCTGGGCGCGCTGCAGGTCGTGCTGGTAGGCGCCCGGATCCTTGCGATAGACCTGGCCCTCGGCCAGGATCGCGGCCTTGCCGGTGAAGCCGCCGACCTTCTCCAAGCCGCGCACGAAGCCGGCGCGGTAGTTGGTCTGCGCGCGCTGCAGTTCGTCGGCGCTCGGGCCCTCGGCGAGGAATTTCTTCAGTTCGTCGGCGATGGCGGCCTCGACCTTGGCCGGGTCCACGCCGTCCTTCACGTCGGCGCTGATCTGCAGCTGGCTGGCCAGCGCGAACGGCTGGACGCTGGCCGAGACGTCGTCCACCAGGTTGTCGCGGTACACCAGGCGCTGGTACAGGCGGCTGGTCTTGCCGCCGCCGAGCACGGTGGTGGCCAGGTCCAGCTGCACGGCGTCGTCGCTGCCCAGCTGCGGCGCCACCCAGGTGCGGTAGATGCGCGGCTGCGCGACATGGTCGTGCTGCACGCCGCGGGTCTGCTTGGCCAGCGGGGTGATCCACGGCTGCTGGCGCGGCACCGGCTTGCCGGCGGGGATGTCGCCGAAGTACTGCTCGGCCTTGGCCTTCGCCTGGGCCACGGTGATGTCGCCGGCCAGCACCAGAGTGGTGTTGGCGGCGCCGTAGTTGTCATGGAACCACTGCTTGACGTCGTCCAGCGAGGCCGCGTCGAGGTCGGCCATCGAGCCGATGGTGTCGTGCTGGTACGGGTGGTTGGCCGGGAAGATGTTGGCCAGGATGTTCTCGTCCACGCGCCCGTACGGGCGGTTCTCGCCCTGGCGCTTCTCGTTCTGCACCACGCCGCGCTGCGTATCCAGTTCCTTCTGCCCGATCGCGCCGAGCAGGTGGCCCATGCGGTCCGATTCCATCCACAGCGCCATGTCCAGCGCGGTGGTCGGCACGGTCTCGAAGTAGTTGGTGCGGTCGAACCAGGTGGTGCCGTTCATGTCGGTGGCGCCGACCTTTTCGAACGGCTGGAAATAGGTGCCCTTGTGGTTTTCCGAGCCGGAGAACATCAGGTGCTCGAACAGGTGGGCGAAGCCGGTCTTGCCGGCCGGCTCGTCGCCGGAGCCGATGTGATACCAGATGCTCACCGCCACCACCGGCGCCTTGTGGTCTTCGTGCACCACCACGGTCAGGCCGTTGGGCAGGGTGAAGCGGGTGTAGGCGATCTCCGGCACGGTGGCCTTGGCCGCCAGCCCCGGCGGCGCGGCGCTGGCCGGTGCGATGGCGGCGCCGACGCCGAGGGTGAGGATGCTGGAGATCAACAACGACAAGGGTCGAAGCATTGGGCCGGGCCTGATGAGGAGAATGGACCAGCATAGTGGCCGCGTGCCGGACCCGGAACGTGACTTATGGCACAGCGGCGATGCCCGGCCGCGCGCGGTTGCCGATCGGCGGACGCTGGGAGCGATTTCAGTGGCGATCGGCGCGGACGCGAAGCCCCGTTGTGCCCGATGTTTCGAGACGTCCCTGGTCCGCTCCCGCTCCTGCAGCGATCGCCATCCGGATCGCCACGCGCCACGCCACTACGCAGTGCGATGGCCTGAAACGCGAACGGCAGCGTCGTCCGACGCTGCCGTTGTTGCTACCGCCGCGCAGTGCACGCGGAGGCGATTCGGTTACAGGCGATCTCAGCGCGCGGCGCAGAAGCCGAATTCGGCCATGGCGCCGGGGGCCAGGGTCTTGTTCCAGTCCACGCCGGAGGCCTTGAGCGTGCTGCCGGATTGCGACCAGTTGGCATTCCACAGGTTGTTGACGGTGCCGCTGATCGAAAGCGTGACCGCCCAGTTGCCGCTGGCGCTGCCGGTGTTGGTCACCTGCACGCGGTGGCAATAGCCGGCGTTCCAGTCGCTGTCCACCACGGTCTTGGTGCTGAAACTGGCGCTGCCGGGAGTCGGCGTGGGGGTCGGCGTCGGTGTGGGTGTTGGAGTGGGCGTCGGAGTAGGAGTAGGCGTGGAGCCGCTGGAATCGCCCCACAGTTTCTTCAGCAGGGTGACCTTGTCGGTGCGCACCGATTTCCAGTCGTCGTTGAGGATGCCGCCCGTGTCGCCGCTGTTCGGATTCCACGACCAGTAGAAGCCGCTGTGGATGCCCTTGCCGACCAGATAGTCGACCAGCGCGTTCTGCCACTTCACGTCCAGCGCATTGCCCTGGCCGTACTTGCCGCCGAACTCGCCGAGCATCAGCGCGTGGCCGGACTGCACGAACTTGCCGAAGTGCTGCTCCCAGATCGCCGGCATGTTGGCCGGGAAATTGGAGGCGCTGAAGTAGGGCTGCATGAACACGTCCGGGCCGTACACATGCGGCGCCAGCAACAAGCGGTTGGCCGGAATGTTCAGCGCGGTGCACGCCAGCGGCTCCAGGTTGCCGCCCCAGAAATGGCCGCCGCTGCTGGAGCAGTTCGCGTTCTCGCCGATGCCTTCGACCACGATCAGCCATTTCGGCGCCACCTTCAGCACCGCGGCCGAGGCGCGTTCGGCGGCCTTGTTCCAGTCGGTGGCGGCGTTGCCGCTGCCCCAGGTGGCCGCGCCGTGCGGCTCGTTCTTCAGGTCCAGGCCGATCACGCCCGGCACGCTGGCGTAGCGCTTGGCGACGAAGGTGAGATCGTTAAGCCACTGCTGCTCGCTGTAGGAGGAGGTGTACCACAGCTCGGAAATCGCGTTGCAGTCCGGCGTGTGGTGATCGAGCAGCACGTACATGCCGCGGCTGCTGAGTTCGTTGATCACCTTGTCCATCACCTGCAACGCGCTCAGGCCCTGCAGGTCCGGATTGAGGCCGTAGTCGATGCTGCTCGGCGCGGTGCCGTTCAATGTCTGCGGGCAGAACGGCAGGCGCACGGCGTTGAAGCCCAGGCCCTGCATCTGCGTGATCATGTCCTTCCAGTTGCGCGCCCACAGGCCGTGCACGCTGTGCACGTTGGTCTCGAAGCCGAACCAGTTGACGCCGCGCAGCTGCACCGCGTTGCCTTTGTCGTCCACCACCTTGCCGCCGTTGATGGCATAGCTCCAGGCCGAACCGCTGGCCGCCAACAGCGCCGCGGCCAGCAGGCAGCGGGTGATGCGGGATTTTTTCGACGTCGACATCTCTCTATCTCCGAAAACGGCCGGCCCAAGACGGGCGGCCAAAGGTGGGGGCGCAGGCGGGGCGCATGGCGACCATCATCGGCAGCCGATGTGGCGGACGTCGTGATTGCCGGCACAGAAGGGCGGCTTGTCCACGGACGCTGCGATGCGCTTGGCGAGCGCGGCGATTAGAGCACGCGCAGATGGCAATCTGAGCAGTGCGTCACGTCTTTCTGGTCGGTGCAGGCACCGCTTGGCCGCCCGTCGCGGGCGTCGCTACACTCGGGCGGGTACATCCATCCAAGGGGCAAGAGTGAAGCGACCGATCATGGGCATGCTGGCGCTGGCGATTTCCGGCGCACTGATGGCGGCGCCGCCGTCCGCACCGAGTTTCGACACCAAGCGCATTTCCGCCGACGTCAAGACGCTGTCCTCCGACGCTTACGAGGGCCGCGCGCCGGCCACGCCGGGCGAGGACAAGACCGTGGCCTACCTCAGCGCGCAGTTCCAGGCCGCGGGCCTGCAGCCGGGCGGCGACCTGCAGGACGGCAAGCGCCTGTGGACGCAGGCGGTGCCGCTGCGCCGCGCCGACATCGTCGGCACGCCGCAGGTGGCGGTCGAGGCCGGCGGCCAGCGCCAGGCGCTGACCCAGGGCCAGCAGATCGCCGTGCGCGCCGCGCTCGACGGCAGCACCCAGGTCGCCATCGACGCCGCGCCGTTGGTGTTCGTCGGCTACGGGGTCAAGGCGCCGGAGCGCGACTGGGACGACTTCAAGGGCGTGGACCTGAAGGGCAAGATCGCGGTGGTGCTGATCAACGACCCGGACTTCGAGACCGGCAAGGGCGCGTTCGACGGCAAGGGCATGACCTACTACGGCCGCTGGACCTACAAGTACGAAGAGGGCGCGCGGCAGGGCGCGGCCGGCGTGCTGATCGTGCACGAGACCGCCCCGGCGTCCTACGGCTGGGCCACGGTGGCCAGCTCCAACACCAACAGCATGTTCGACGTGGTCCGCGACGATCCCAAGGCCGCCCATCCCACGCTCGAAGGCTGGATCCAGCGCGATCTGGCGGTGGACCTGTTCAAGCGCGCCGGGCTGGATTTCGAGGCCTTGAAGAAACAGGCGCAGTCGCGCGATTTCAAGCCGGTGGAACTGAAGGGCGAGCGCCTGCATGCCGACTACGCGGTGAAGTCGGAGGTCATCACCTCGCACAACGTGGTCGCGCGGCTGCCCGGCAGCACCCATCCGGACGACAGCGTGATCTACACCGCGCACTGGGACCACATCGGCGTGGGCGCGCCCGACGCCAACGGCGATCGCATCTTCAACGGCGCGCTGGACAACGCCAGCGGCACCGCCGCGCTGCTGGAACTGGGCCGCGTGTTCGCCAAGGGCCCGGCGCCGCAGCGCTCGGTGGTGTTCCTGGCGGTCACCGCCGAGGAGAAGGGCCTGCTCGGCTCGGAGTACTACGCGTCCAAGCCGCTGTATCCGCTGGCGCGCACGGTGGCGGTGATCAACATGGACGGCATGAGCCCGTTCGGCCCGTCGCGCGATTTCGGCATCTACGGCACCGCCAAGCTGGACCTGCTCGAGGATCTGAAGACGGTCGCCAAGCGCTGGGACCTGCGCTACACGCCGGACCCGAAGCCGGAAGCCGGCTACTTCTTCCGCTCCGACCACTTCTCCTTCGCCAAGCGCGGCGTGCCGGCGCTGTCGTTCGCGGCCGGGCAGGACTGGGTGGACGGCGGGATCAAGGCCGGCAAGGCGGCTTCCGACGACTACACCGCCAAGCGCTACCACCAGCCCGGCGACGAATGGCTGCCGAGCTGGATCTTCGCCGGTGCCGCGCGCGACCTGCAGGTGCTGTACACGCTGGGCAGCGAGCTGGCCAACTCGCCGCAATGGCCGAACTGGAGCAGCGACTCTGAGTTCCGTGCCACCCGCGACGCCAGCGCGGCGCAGCGGCAATAGGCCGGGGCTGAGGCATGACGACCGAGCCGCCGGACGCCGTGCCGGTGGCGCGGCTGCAGGACGACGCAGCATCGTCGTGGCCGACGGCGGCCGAGGCCGCCGTCGCCGATCCCGGCGCGGCAGACGTGATCGATCCGCTGCATCCCGGCCTGGTGCGCACCGGCGTGGTGCTGGCGTTCCTGATCGCCGGCCCGCCGCTGGGCACGGTCGTGGTCGGCTTTCCGGTGGCCATCGTGTGGTCGGGAGAAGGCCCCTCCGTCAGTAGCCTGTTGCTGGCCCTGATGATGGCGCTGTTTTCCTATGTGTTCGGCGCGTTGCCGGCCCTGCTGACCGGCCTGCTGGCCGCATGGTTTTGGCCACGCCTGCGCGGCTGGCGCGCGCATCTGCGGCTGGGCCTGGCCGCCGCGCTGCTGTCGGCGATCTGCGTCGGCGCGGCGATCGCGCTGCTGCGCCGCCCGCCGCCGCCCGCCAACGAGGTCGCCATCGCGCTGGCCCTGTGCGCGCTGGCGGGGTTCGTCGGCGCCACGCTGGTTTCGCGTTTGCTGCAGGCGCTGCGTGGCGGGACACCGGTGCCTGCACGCATGCCCGAATCGACATAGCCGCATCGCTGCCGTCCGCGCCTTTACAGGCATCGTATTCGTCTGGACTGATCGCCGGGATCGTCGCCCGCCGCTGCGCCGCCTGCCGATAGTGATGATCGGCATTCCCGGTCGCGCGGTCGCCGCGTAGCGCGCGCACCCCTACCGCAACGACGAACCAAACGACCCCTAAACGGCACTGTTCCATGACGACCGACGATCCATCCGATACCGATACCGTCTCTGCCGCGCCCATGGCACCGGCGCATGCCCCGCAGGCGCCCGGCACCGATGTGCCGCAAGGCGACGATCTGGCCGCCACCGCCGATGCCATCGATCCATTGCATCCTGGCCTGGTGCGCACCGGCGTGGTGTTGGCGTTCCTGATCGCCGGTCCGCCGCTGGGCACGTTCCTGGTGGCGGCGCCGTTGCTGCTGATCGGATCGGTGGGGGGCAGCCTGCCGTTCGGCAATGCGTTGCTGGCCGCGCTGGCGATCGCGTTGGTGTCCTACCTGTTCGGCGCGTTGCCGGCCTTGCTGACCGGCGCGATCGCCGCGTGGTACTGGCCACGATTGCGCGGCTGGCGCGCGCATGCGCGGATCGGCCTGGTGGGATTTCTGTCGTCCCTGATCTGCCTCGGCATCGCGTTCGCGGTGCTGAGCATGCAGCGCGATGCCATCGAGACCTTCAGCATGGCGTTGCTGTGCAGCCTGCCGGGATTCGTCGGCGCCACGCTGGTCTCGCGCCTGCTGCAGGCGCTGCGCTGACCCCGCGCCGGCGCCGGCCTCAGCCGGCGCTGGCCTGCTGCAGCGACGGCGTGCGCCAGCCGGCGCGCACGCCCCAGAAGTAGAAGCCCAGTGCGACCACGCCGACCACGATCAGGTCCGGGCCGTAGGACAGGTAGCCATGCCCGCCGAAGGTGGTGCTGCCGGCCCACGACAGCAGCGCGATGGTCGGCAGGTAGGCGATCAGCCAGCTGGCGCCGCGCAGGTGCTTGCCGAAATCCTTCCAGCCCTGGCGGTGCTGGTAATACGCGTACACCGGCAGCGCCACCAGCATCAGCAGGATGATCTCGCCGGTCAGCGGCCAGCGCGCCCAGTACAGCAATTCGGTGGCCAGCACGAAGGCGGTGGCGGCCAGTACCGGCAGGCCGAAGATGCGCAACGGGCGGTGCATCTCCGGCGCGTGGCGGCGCAGCGCCATCGCGCTGATCGGGCCGGTCAGGTAGGAGATGATCGTGGCCACCGAGATCACTGCCGCCAACGTGCCCCAGCCGCGGAAGAAGAACAGGAACAGGTAGGACACCGCCAGGTTGAAGAACATCGCCGGGCGCGGCACGCCCCAGTGCGGATGCAGCTTGCCCAGCACCTTCGGCAAGGTGCCGTTCTTCTCCATGCCATAGATCATCCGCGCGGTGGTCGCGGTGTAGGTGATACCGGTGCCGCTGGGGCTGACGAAGGCGTCCACGTACAGCAGCATCGCCAGCCAGTGCAGGTTGACGATGATCGCCAGCTGCGCGAACGGCGAGCGGAAATCGATGCCGTGCCAGCCGGCCTTGGCCAGCAGCTCCGGCGGCACCGAACCGATGTAGGCCACCTGCAGGATCAGGTAGATCACCGTGGCCAGCGCGATCGAGCCGAGCACCGCGAACGGGATGCTGCGTCCGGGATCGCGCGCTTCGCCGGCCAGGTTCACCGGACTCTGGAACCCGTTGAAGCTGAACACGATGCCGGCGGTGGCCACCGCGGTCAGCACCGCGGCGAAATCGATCGTATGCGTGCCGCCATGCAGGCCTACGCTGAAATTCTCGCTGTGGAAACCGCTGGCGATCAGCGCCACGCCGGTCAGTGCCGGCACCACCAGCTTGAACACGGTGATCAGGCTGTTGGAGCGGGCGAACAGCTTCACGCTCCAGAAGTTCAGCAGGAAATACACCAGCACCAGCGCCGCGGCGATGTACAGGCCTGGCACCGACAGTTCGCCGGCGCCGCCGGGCTGCTGCACGTACAGATCCTGCGCCCACTGCCACGGCCACGACGCCATGTACTGCACCGAGGCCTCGGCCTCGACCGGGATCACCGACACGATCGCGATCCAGTTGGCCCAGCCGGCGATGAAGCCGACCAGCGAGCCGTGCGAGTAGTGGCTGTAGCGGACCATGCCGCCGGACTCGGGGAACATCGCGCCCAGTTCGGCATAGGCCAGGGCGATGGTGGTGACGATCGCCGCGCCCAGCAGCCAGGCCCAGACCGCGCCGGGGCCGGCCAGCCCGGCCGCGCGCCAGGCGCCGAACAGCCAGCCGGAGCCGATGATCGAGCCCAGGCCGGTCAGCATCAGGGCGAATGGGCCGACATCGCGGCGCAAGGCGGTTTGGGTCATGGAAGGTTCCTGGCGGCGTCGGCAGCGGGAAACCGGGGATGATCGCAGAAGCGCGGCGGCGCCGCACTTCCGGGATTCGGGATTGGGGATTGCGGGATTCGTAAAGGCGATGGTGGCGAAGCGGGGGCGCGACCGGCTTGGATTTTCCCAATCCCGAATCCCGAATCCCGAATTCCCAATCCCGGCACTTCTTACGCAAGCTTTACGCGGCAACGGCATGGCGCAATGGCGCGCTTACGCGGCACAGGCCTAGAGTCTGCAGCGTCCTTTCCGTTGGATGTGTTCCATGTCGATTCTGGTGATCCAAGGCCCGCACCGCGATGCGCCGGCCATTGCCGTGGCTCGTTGCCTGGCCGGCGCGTCCGGTGCCCGCGTGGTGCCGGTGGCCTGCGCCGATGCGGCGCAGATCGTGGCGCGGCTGCAGGAGGGCGCGCACGACGAGACCGAGCTGGTACTGCTGGACTCCGGCGAACTGCCGGCCGCGGACCTGGCCGATCACGGCGTGCAGCTGCGCGAGGCGCTCGATGCGCTCGGCCATCCCTACATCGAAGTGCACGACGCCAGCGCGCAGGCGCTGGAACCGCTGCTGCATCCGCGCCACATGCCGCTGCTGACGGTGATCGCCAATGGCGCGCTCGCCGACAGCTACGCGATCGCGCTGGGCGTGGCCGCGCGCCATCTCGGCGCGCGCGCGGCGCTGGCCAACTGAGGGCGCCGCCATGTCGATCCTGTTGTTGCGCGGCCCGGACTGCGTGGCCGGCCATCGCGGCCGCCCGGCGCGCATCGCGCCGCGGGTGATGCGGCAATTGCTCGAGCATGCCGGCCGTGCCGGCAAGACCCTGGCGGTGCGCGGCTGCGCCAGCGAGGGCGAACTGCTGCATGCGCTGGCCCAAGCCGACGCGGCGGCGGTGGAAATGCTGCTGCTGGATCCGGGCGCGTGCTCGGACAGCGCCGCCACCGCCGCGGCGGTCGCGCACCTGGGCCGGCCGTACGTGGAAGTGCACGACGATGCCTGCGACCAGCGCGAACCCTGCCTGTGCGCGGCCTCGCGGCAGCGCGTGGGCCAGGTCGGCGGCTATTGCGCGCAGAGCTACGCGCTGGCCTTGTCGATCGCGCTGGAACACCTGGGCTGCAACGGCTACGAAGGCGATGTCCACGTCGGCACCTGAGTCCGCGCGCCACTACTTGGCCGACTACGACGCCTACAGCTACGGTCAGCGCGTGGCCTGGGGCACGCTGGCGCACAGCTGGGACGACGATGCGCCGCTGGACCCGGAATGCCTGCTGCAACGACTGCGCGCGCAGGCGGCGCAGCGGCACGGCGTGGACAGCGACGACATCCGCATCCGCAGCGTCAGTCGGCTGTAGCGCGGGGCATCGCGGTTACGCGAACAGCGTAGCAAGCCGCGCCACCGCCGCCTCGGAGGCGGCGCGATCCGGAGTGGCATCTGGGTTGCCGAAATCGCCGTCGGCCTGCGCCTGCACCAGGATCCCGTCGCGGCGCGGCACCACGTTGAGGTTGTGGCCGCGATAGACCAGCCCGTAGTTCACTTCCGGCTGCGGCACCAGCCGCGCGGTCTGTCCGCGCACCGGCACCAGGCTGTCGTCGCCGAGCAGGGCGCGCGCGCCATAACCGGTGGCGTTGACCAGGGTCTTCTCGCGCAGGTCGGCGAACTGGCGCGGGCTTGCGAACTCGCGCGTTTCGATCTCGCCGCCGGCGGCGAGGAAATCGTCCAGCAGCAGCCGCGCATAGGCGCTGATGTTGAACACCAGTTGCGTGTAGCGGCGCACATGCGCCACCCGGAACGGATGCTGGCCTGCCGCCAGCGGCTGCGAGTGCGGGCCGAGGTCGGCCAGATACTGCGCCTCCAGCGCTGGGTAGTCGGGTTCGCCGTTGCCGCCATGGCCGCTGGGCTGGTCGAACGGCACATCCGACAGCACGTAGCCGTCGCGCCACTCGATCGGATCGCCAGGCAGGCCGAGCAGGTTCTGGTACATGTCGAACGAGGTGCGCGCCATCCGTTCCCAGCGCCGCCCGAACTCGGGCGTGGCGTAGGCGCTAGTGCACACCCGCGAATCCGGCGACCACACCCCGGTGGCGAAGGAAGAACGCACTTCCGGCGGCCGCTCCCTGGCGTAGATGCGCACGCGCAGCCCGGCGCGCTGCGCGACCAGCGCGGTGGTCAGGCCGATCGCGCCGCAGCCGATCACCGCCAGTTGGGTCTGGCCGGTGGCGCGCGCCAGCTGCGTGGCGATCGCCGCCGATCCCCACGACAGCGACCAGCCGCTGCCGCCATGGCCGTAGTTGTGGATCACGGTCTTGCGGCCGATGCGCTCGGCCTCGATGCGCGGCCCTTGCGCGCGGAACGGACGCGTGCACGCGTGCAGCGCGACGATGCGGTCGGCGCTGGCGCGGATCGGCGCCAGCGGCGCCGGCACGGCGAAGGCGGCGCTGGGAGCGGGCGTTGCGGGGAGGATCGGCCGGGTCGGCGCTGGCTGCGGCATCGCGGCATCGCGCCGCGGCTGCGCGAGCAGAGGACCGGCACCGAACGTGGCGGCGGCCAGTGCGCCGCTGCGCAGGAAGTGTCGTCGGTGCATGCCGGGCTCCTGATCGTGACGACCGAAGTCTAAGCGAGCGTGTAGGTCCACGTCGCTTCCGCAGGCCGGCAATAGGTGCACGCGCAGACGCAACGCCGAAGCGTCGCCGGTGCCGCGGTTGGCGCCGCCGATCCGAGGTTCCGTCCGCACTTGCAGGGTTTTTGTCGCAAGGGGACTGGCGGCCTGCGCTGCCGCGGCTATGCTCGCGGCCATGTCATCGATCCCCGCCGCCATGTTTTCCAGCGTGTCCCTGATCCTCCGCCTGCTGTGCGCCTGGGTGGCGGCGGTGATCGTCGCCGGCTTCGTCTGGAGCGGCCTGTTCTACGGCATGGAAAACCGGCCCGGCTGGTTCTTCGGCCTGCTGGCGATGCTGCTGATACTGTCGGCGCTGGTCGCCGGCATCACCCATCTGCGCCGGGTCTGGCTGATCGCCGGGCGGCTGGACAACGCCACCCTGTCCAGCCGCCAGCGCCGCCAGATCGAGATCCCGCTGGACACCCGCGAGGCGTTCGCGCTGGTCGCTGCGGCGGTGCGCGAACTGCCGCGGGTGGAAGAGATCGAGAGCGCCGCCGACAGCCTGCAGGTGCGCGCCAAGGTGCGCCGCATCGACCCGTACAACGGCCGCACGCCGTCGCGCTGGAACCTGGCCGCGCGCTTCGCGGTCAAGCGCAATCAGGTGCTGGCGACGCTTGCACCCGGCGCCGGCACCAGCAGTCTGACCTTGCTGCTGGAACCCGACGCCAGCGCCTGGATCGACCTGTTCGCGGTCGACGAGGGCAGCAACTACGAGAACGCCGAGGCATTGAGCCGTGCGGTGGCGCGCCGCGTCGCCGAGTTGCGCCGCGACGAGCAGGCCGCCGCCAAGCAGGCGGCCACCGATCAGGAGCTGACCGTGGCGCGGCTGAATCTGCTGCACGCGCAGGTCGAGCCGCACTTTCTGTACAACACGCTGGCCAGCGCGCAGGTGCTGGCGCGCACCGATCCGCCGCGCGCCGACCTGATGCTCGGCTACCTGATCCAGTACCTGCGCCGCTCGCTGCCCAGCGCCGAGGACGCACTGAGTTCGCTTGGCGAAGAGCTGGAACGCACCCAGGCCTACCTGGAGATCCTCAAGATCCGCATGGGCGCGCGGCTGCAGCTGGAACTGCAGGTGCCGGAGGCGATGAAGAGCCTGCCGCTGCCGTCGATGATGCTGCAGACCCTGGTCGAGAACGCAATCAAGCATGGCCTGGAACCCAAGCCCGGCGGCGGCACGGTCTGGATCCTGGCGCGCGCGTTCGACGACCACGTCACCATCACCGTCGCCGACGACGGCCTGGGCTTCAACACCCAGTCCAGCGGCACCGGCATCGGCCTGAAGAACCTGCGCGAGCGCTTGCGCCTGACCTATGCCGGCGCGGCCACGTTCGCCATCGTGTCCAACTTCCCCAGCGGCGTGGCCGCGACGATCACCTTGCCGTCTCCGCAGCCGCCGTCGTCACCCCCGGCGCCGCCGCCGACAGGAGCCGGTCATGGTTGATGCCGTCATCGCCGAAGACGAGGAACTGCTGCGCACCGCATTGGTCGGGCTACTCGGCGAGGTCTGGCCGCAGCTGCGCATCGTCGCCGAATGCGAGGACGGCGCCAGTGCGCTGGAGCGACTGGCCGAGCACCAGCCGGACGTGGCCTTCCTGGACATCCGCATGCCCGGCCTGAGCGGCATCGAGGTGGCGCGCGCGCTGGGCGAATTGAGCCCGCGCACGCAGGTGGTGTTCGTCACCGCCTACGACCAGTACGCGATCGATGCGTTCGAGCAGGGCGCGGTGGACTACCTGCTCAAGCCGATCGTGCGCGAGCGCCTGCAGGCGACCGTGCAGCGGCTGCAGGCCCGCGCCGCGCAGGGGCCGGACGTGGCGGTGCTGGATGCGCTGCTGCAACGCCTGGGACAGCGCCCGCCATCGCCCGCCGCGCCGCCGCCGCTGGCCTGGATCACCGCCAACAGCGGCCGCGAGACGCGGCTGATCCTGCTCGACGACGTGATCTATTTCCAGGCCGACAACAAATACACCACGGTGCTGACCCGCGACGGCGAAGCGCTGCTGCGCACGCCGCTGCGCGAGCTGCTGGACGTGCTGGATCCGGCCGCGTTCCGGCAGATCCACCGTTCCACCATCGTCAATCTGAAGGCGGTGGCCTCGGTGGTCCGCGACGACACCGGCAAGGGCCGGATGAAGCTGCGCCACCGCGACGAAGTGCTGACCGTCAGCTTGCCGTACATGAGTCTGTTTCGCGGCATGT
Source organism: Xanthomonas sp. SI (assembly GCF_014236855.1). Lineage (NCBI taxonomy): Bacteria > Pseudomonadati > Pseudomonadota > Gammaproteobacteria > Lysobacterales > Lysobacteraceae > Xanthomonas > Xanthomonas sp. SI. The sequence continues at coordinate 4,489,739 of NZ_CP051261.1, read as the reverse complement.
AAGCGCCGCCTCCCGCATCTCCGCACTGGAACAAGGAATTCGCCATGCGTCTGCTCTCCGCGCTGTGGTCGTGCCTGCTCGGCATCGTCGGATGCCAGGGCCACGCCACCTTCGACCTGTCCACCGACGCCCACCGCGAGACGGTGGTGCATAGCAGCGAGCGCGGGTCCGCGGTGATCTTCAGCCGTACCAGCTACCGCGGCGGACTGGCCACGTTCCGCTGCATGGACAGCCGCAGCGGGCGCTGCCACTACCAGGTCTATGCCGCCTGCGCGGCGTCGGCCGCGGTCGCCGGCAATGCAGCGGCGGCGGCGTGCGAACCGCGCATGCTGCAGGAGTTCGACCTGCAGGTCGGCCAGCGCCGCGAGATCGGCGGCCTGCCGCGCGACTTCGGCCAATGCGTCGCGCCCGAGATATCGGCTGCGCCGCAGCCGTGCGCGCAGGGCTGAGGGGCGATTGGCGTCGAGGGATTGGGACCTAGTTACCGATACCGTCGCCGATCAGAGTCCGCGCATCAGTTCCGACTGTTTCCGAGGCCGGATAGCTGGATGGCTTCGTTCGTCGCGGCTGAAGCCGCTCCTACAGGGGGCTCGTTACCGACTCGCCAGATGAACTGTAGGAGCGGCTTCAGCCGCGACAGGTCGCCGAAGGAAGCCGCTGCGATACCCGGCCCCTTCCTCGGCCCATCTGTCGCGGTCGCTTCTGAAGCCCAGCAACCGGACAGCTCCGCTCGTCGCGACTGAAGTCGCTCCCACAAGGGGCTTGCGGCGAGCCGGCTGGGTGCACTGTGGGAGGGACTTCAGTCCTGACTGTTTCCGAAGCCGGATAACAGATTGCCTTCGCTCGTCGCGGCTGAAGCCGCTCCTACAGGAGCTTGCTGCCGACTCGCCGGGTGCACTGTAGGAGCGGCTTCAGCCGCGACAGGTTGCCTAAGTCGCTGCGATACCCGGACCTTTCCTCGGTCCATCTGTCGCGATCGCTTCTGAAGCCCCGGCAACCGGACAGCTCCGCTCGTCGCGACTGAAGTCGCTCCCACAAGGGGCTTGCGGCCAGCCGGCTGGGTGCACTGTGGGAGGGACTTCAGTCCCGACTGTTTCCGAAGCCGGATAGCTGGATGGCTTCGTTCGTCGCGGCTGAAGCCGCTTCTACAGGGAGCTCGCAACCGACTCGCCGGGTGGACTGCGGGAGCGGCTTCAGCCGCGACACGCCGCCGGGCCGCTGCACTTCCTGCCAAGAGCAGCACGCGCTCGGTAGCTCAGTAATCCACGCCCACCGAGAACAGCAGCGTGCGCGGATCGCCCAGTGCCACTGCGCGCTGCAGGCCGCCGGCGAAGTAGTCGCGATCGAACGCGTTCTTCAGGTTCAAGGCGTAACGCCAATGGCCTTGGCGGTAGGCGAGTCCGGCGTCGAACACCGCATAGCCGGGAATGCGATGGCCGTAGGCGGTCTTCTCGCCTTCGGCGCGCGCGCCGCCGCTGAACGTCCAGCCGTCGTCCACGCCGTGCGGCGCGTACTGCAGCCACAGCGAGCCGCTGTGCTTGGGCACGTTGTACAGACGGTCGCCGACGGTGGTGACGCTCTGTTCGCCATCGTCGGTGACTACCGCGTCGGTGTAGGCGTAGCCGGCGAACAGGCTGACGCCGCTGCCCAGGTCGGCGGCGGCATTGAGTTCCACGCCACGGCTGCGCTGCTCGCCGACCGCGATGCTGTAGCCGTCGTTGAACGGATCGCTCTGCAGCACGTTGCGCCGGCGCAGGTCGTACAGGGCCATGCTCAGGCTGGTGCCCGCGTCCAGTTCCATCTTCAGCCCCAGCTCCACCTGGCGGCCGCGCTCGGGATCGAACTGCGCGCCCTGCGCGTCGGTGCCGACGTTGGGATAGAACGAGGTGGCGACGCTGGCATAGGGGTGCAGCCCGCCGCCGGCATCGAACATCAGCGCGGCCGAGCCGGTGGTGGCGCTGGCATCGTTGCGCGTGTTGGTGTCGGTGAGGTGGTCCTCGCTGAGGTTGCGGCTGCGGTCGTGGCGCATGCCCAGCAGCAGCTGCCAGTCGGGCGTGAACTGGATGCGGTCGCGCAGATACAGGCCGCCGGAGGTGACCACGCTGAGGTTGTCGCGGCTGGGCGTGGCCGGGCAGGTGACCGCGCCGCCATAGACCGGCGCGTACACGTCCAGCGTGCCGACCCGGCAGGTGGACTGCACGTTCCATTCCCAGGTCTTGAACGCGTCCACGCCGGCGGTCAGCGTGTGCTGCCAGGCGCCGGTGGCGAAGCCGCGCTGCAGGTAGGTGTCCTGTACCCAGGTGCGTCCGTCGAAGTGTTGGTCGGTGGCGGTACGGCGCAGCGTGCGCAGGTCGGCGGCCAGGCCGTTGTTGGCGATGATGAAGCCGTCCAACCCGAATGCCTGCCAGCGTGCCGCGTGGTGCAGGGTCCAGCCGTTGTCGAAGCGATGCTCCAGCACGTAGCCGATGCGGCTCTGGTGGCTGTGGTACGGCGGCTGGGTGGGTTCGCCGGTGAACAGCGAGCGAGCGATCCTGCCGTTCGGATTGGCCTCGGCGCTGCCTTCCCAGGGCAGGCCCTGCTGGCGGATGTAGTCGCGTTCCTGGTAACTGGTGAGGAGCACGAAGTCGGTGCGTTCGCCCAGGTCCAGCGACAGCGACGGGGCGATCCAGCGGCTGCGGAAATACACGTGGTCGGTGGGATCGTCGGAATTCATCGCCAGGCCATTGAGCCGCAGCGCGACCTTGCCGTTGGCCGACAGCGGCTGGTTGAGGTCGAAGCTGCCCTCGCGCAGGCCGTCGCTGCCGACGCCCAGTTCGGCGCGGCGCAGCGGCGCCGGTTCGGGCCGCTTGCTGACCAGGTTGACCAGCCCGCCCGGCAGCACCTGGCCGTACAGCAGCGAGGCCGGGCCCTTCAGCACTTCCACCTGCTGCATGCCGAACAGCTGTTCGGCGACGCGGTTGTTGGAGGCGGTGCGCAGGCCGTCGACGAACAGCGAGTCGGACGCGGTCTGGCCGCGGATGATCAGGTCGTCCCAGCCGCGCCGGCCATAGGTGTTGGCGACCACGCCGGAGACGTTGTGCAAGGCATCGGCCAGGGTCTGCGCCTGCTGGCTGTCCAGCAGCGCGCGCGGCACCACGGTGATCGAGAACGGCGTCTGCGCCAGCGGCGTATCCGACTTGTCGGACTGCGCGGGCTTGGTGCTGCGGAAGCCGGTGTCGGCCGCCTCGGCGCGGACCTGCACCGCCGGCAGTGCGGTGGCCTGCGCGGTATCGGCGGTATCGGCCGCGCGCGCAGCCGGGGAAGCCGCCATGCCGAGCAGGCAGGCGAGCGGGAGGGGGTGCAGTTTCATCGAGACCGTGGGGTGGGGAAGGGGCTAATCGAGAATGATTATATTTCGCGATGTGGCGATTGCGAAGACCTGGTCGGCGGCGGCGGGTATTCGCCGGGCACAGTCAAGCTGCGGCAGGGGCACGCAGGCGATCGGGCAAGCGAGGGCGTTTGCCGCAGTGGCGGCCCTCGATAAGTCCGGGTCGGCACTTGCGCCAGCGGTGCGCATCCAGGGCGCCGCTGTCGATAGGCAACGCCGAACTGTCGCTAGGAAAGCGACTGCGCTCCAGCGCGGATGACGCCGGCGCTGAGGCACTGCAACGCCGATGTCGGCGCTGCGTGCGTCGCGGTGGGATGCGGCGGCGAGTTGTCCAGACGGCGTCAGGGCGCGGCGGTGGCCACTACGGCGGCAGGCACTGTCGCGCCTGTCGCCGATGTCGATGCAAAGCGCGTGCTGTATTCAGGCGCGCGCCACGCGCCACCAACTCAGCCGGCGACGCGGAGCACGCCGTTCTGGCCGCCAGGCGGCACGCCCTCGAACTGGATCAGTGCGGCGACCAGTTCGGCATGCAGGCGGATGCGGCCCATCTCGCGCATGATGCGGATGTCCTCGTGGCGCAGTTCGCGGTTGGCCACCACCTCGCGCTTGTACTCGAGGATTTCCGGATACTTGCGCGCCATGTTCAGCGCGTCGGCGACGCACTCCACGGTATCGGCGTCGGCCGACAACGGTTCACGGCTGTTGAAGGCGGTGAGCCAGCGCTCGAAGCCGGCGGTGCGGTCGAACATGTTGGCGATGAACCAGATCACGAACAGGATCGCGACCCAGGAACTGACCACGATGACGATGCGCGAGAAGGTCAGGTGATAGTCGTGCTGCCACAACTGGTTGGTGATCACGCCGAGGATGATCAGCGAGATCGCCTGCCAGCCGATGATCGAAACCACCAGCCACTGCTGCTTGGCCTTGGCCAGCAGATCCACTTCCGAGCGCAGCTGCGCCTCGCTCTTGTGCTGCCAATGCGCGACCTGTTCCGGGAACGAGCGCTGGTGCAGCGCGTTGTCCTCCAGCAACAACCCCAACCCCTTGAACAAAGCGATCATGACAGGCTCCCTGCAGATGCGGTGGCGGACGGCGGTGTCTCGGTGATCTTGAAGCAGCTTCTTTCTAGCACAGTGGCCGGGATCGGCATGTTGCAGGCGCACATGAAGGCCGCACGCGGCGATGCGGAGACGCGCGTTCGCGCCCCGAAACCCTGGGTGCCGTCGCCAAGCATGCGCGCAGCGGTTTGCACGGCGCATGCATCGCCGCCCGCTACCATGCGGCGATGAGTGCCATGCTGCGTACCCTCACCGCTCCCGCCGCCGCCCGGATCCGCAACTGGGTGCTGGACGTGTTCCCGCGTGGCCAGGGCGGGATCGACTACGACCAGCCGCTCGGCGATGCCGGCCTGTTCGGCCCCGACAGCGTCACCTGGCGCATCCATGCCGAATTCCCCGGCATGCTCGCCGGCGGCCTGTGCGCGCTGCTGCTGCAGACCCTGCATCCGCTGGCGCTGGCCGGCGTCTACGACCATTCCAACTTCCGCGAGGATCTGGTCGGGCGCCTGCGCCGCACCACCCAGTTCGTCGCCGCCACCAGCTATGCGCCGGTGGCCGAAGCGCAGCGCCTGATCGCGCGCGTGCGCAGCATCCACGCGCGGATCCGCGGCCACACGCCCGACGGCCGCGCCTATGCCGCCGACGATCCGGCGCTGCTGACCTGGGTCCACGTCACCGAGGCCTACGGCTTCCTGCAGGGCTATCGCCGCTACTGCCGCGCGGTGCCGGTCGCCATCGCCGATCGCTACTACGCCGAGGGCCGGCGCGTGGCCGAGGCGCTGGGCGCGCAGGCGGTGCCGGCCAGCGAGCGCGAGGTGCTGGAGTACTTCGCGCAGGTGCGCCCGCAGCTGTTGATGGATGCGCGATCGCGCGAGGTGCTCGCGGTGCTGGCCGGGCTGCGCCTGCCGGTGCCGGCGGCGGGCCTGTCGCGCGAGCTGTTCCTCGGCGCCGGCGCCGCGCTGCTGCCGCCATGGGCGAGCGCGATGCTCGGGCACGGGCGCCTGCAACGTGCGCAGGCCGCGGCCTCGTCGCGGGTGCTGCGAGGGCTGGCGCCGCTGTTCCGCATTGCGCTCAACGATGGCATCGCGCAGCGCGCCTGCCGCCGCGTCGGCATCGCCTCGCAGCAGTTGGCGCAGTGGCCGGAGTGAGCGGGTCGCCGACGTTTGTGGGCTTGTGTTGCCGCATACGCTCGCGCTGGCGAAGCTGAACCGTATGGCCGATCCGTCGCGCGGCATCCGGCGTGACGCTGCTGTCCGGTCAAGATCGCCGCGCCTGGGCCGCTCTATGCAGGACCCATGCAGCGCCGTTTCTCCGCCGCCGACAAGCTCTACGACGTCCGCTTCAGGCAGCGGCTGCGGCGCGCGTTGCGTGCGCCGTTGCGCGCGATCCTGGTCTGGGGCCTGGGCTTGGCGCTGCTGCTGGTGTGCGGGCTGGCCTATGTGCTGGTGCAGGACCGCGACAACCGCCTGGCCGCCGCGCAGCGGCAGAGCCTGGCGCTGGCGACGGGTGCCGACCGTCTGCTGCAGCTTGAGCTGGACAACCTAAGCCAGACGCTGCGCGGCGAAGGCATGGGCGCGCAGGCGCTGCTGGCCGACGCGCCGGCACGCGCGCCGGCATTGATCGAGGCATCGCTGCACGGCGTGCTGCTGCGCCATCCGGAACTGCATGGCATTGCGTTGCTGGATGCGCAGGGCCGGCGCCGCTACGGTGCGGAGGGCGATCCGAACGTGCGCGGATGGGCGCTGGGCTCGCGCCGCAATGGCGATCAGGTGTTCGTCGGCCCGTATCAACGCCTGGCCGACGGCGAAGCGGTGGTGCGCCTCGCGTTGCCGCTGGCGTCGGGCGATTGGGTGGTGGCGAGCTGGCGGGTCGCGGCATTGCAGCGCATCGTCGGCGGGGTCGATGCCGGCCGCGACGGCGTGGTCGCGCTGACCGATACGCATGGCCTGCTGCTGGCGGCCAGCAGTCCCGCTGCCGGCGCCACCGGCACCCGCGTGCTGCTGCCGTTGGGCCTGGTGCGGGGGTTGCCGCAGGGCAGTGCGCTGGGCATGCACCGCAGCCTGTTCGACCAACAGCCACGCATGCTGGCGGTCAGCGGTGGGCGCGACTATCCGTTGCTGGCGGTGTCCGGGCTGGCGGTGCGCGAAGCGCTGGCGCCGTGGTGGTGGTTCGCTGGCGCTGCGGCGCTGGTGTATCTGCTGTATCTGCTCGGTTTCGCCTTCCTGCTGGGCAGCCTGCGCCGTGCCGAGGGCCGCCAGCGGCAGTTGCTGGAGCGCCTGCGCCGCGGCGACGAGGACTTGCGCCTGGCGCACGCGATGGGCGGCATCGGCACCTGGCGGATCGAGGCCGACCGGCGCCACCTGCTGCTGGCCGAACAGACCGGGACCTTGTTCGGGGCGCCGCAGCTGCGCATGCCCCTGAGCGCGTTCCTGGCCCTGGTGCACGACGACGATCGCGCGCGGGTCCAGCAGCTGTACGACGAGGCGCTGCACGGCAACGGCGAATACAACGTGGTGTACCGCATGCATTCGCCCGATGGCGGCCTGCGCTGGCTGGCCGCGCGCGGTGCGCGGGTGCAGGGCCGCGACGGGCTGTGCATGACCGGTGCGGTGCAGGACGTCAGCGAGCGGCTCGAGGCGCAGGCGCGGCTGTTCGACGCCGAGCGTCAGTTCCGCCTGGTGTTCGAGCGCAACCCGCTGCCGTTCTGGCTGTTCGCGGTGGACAGCCTGCGTTTCCTGGAAGTGAACCAGGCCGCGATCCGCCAGTACGGCTACAGCCGCGACGAATTCCTGGGCATGACCCTGCTCGACCTGCGCCCGCCCAGCGAGGCCGAACGGTTGCTGGCGGACGTACGCAAGCCGCGCGACGGCTTCGACGCGCCCAGCGTGTGGACCCACCGGCGCAAGGACGGCAGCCTGCTGTCGGTGCGGGTGCACAGCGCGGACGTCGACTTCGGCGGCGTGCCGGCGCGCCTGATCCTGGCCGAGGACGTCAGCGAGCGCGTCGCCCACGAGCGCGAACTGGCATTCCGCGCCAGCCACGACGTCACCACCGGGCTGCTCGATCCGCGCGCCCTGGCCGAGGCGCTGGATGCGCGTGGGCAAACGGGCTATGCGGTGGCGTACGTGCAGGTGCGCGGACTGGCGCTGATCGGCGACACCCTGGGCCGCGCCGCCGGCGATGCGGTGCGCTGCGCGGTGGCGGCGCGGTTGCGCGCACTGGGCGAACGCTTCGGCCTGACCGCGCACCAGCCGTCGCAGGATTTCGTGCTGGCGGTACTGGATCCGCAGCAGCTGCCGCAGGCGCTGCAGGCCTTGCTCGAGGCGATGTCCACGCCGGTGCAGGGCGGCGCCTTCACCCAGCAACTGCAGGCGCACATCGGCGTGGCGCTGTGTCCGGACGACGCCGCGGGCGCCGAGGACGCCATCGGCAGCGCCGCGCAGGCCGCGCATGCGGCGCAGGCCGACGGGCGCAGCGTCGCCCGCTTCGAGCGCAGCATGTCCGCACGCATCGGCGAGCGCCTGCGCCTGGCCGGGCGCATCCATCAGGCGATCGCGCGGCAGGAGTTCGAACTGCATTTCCAGCCGATCCTGCGCGCCGATACCGGCGCGCCGCGGCTGCTCGAGGCGCTGATCCGCTGGCCGCAGGACGATGGCAGCTTCATCGCCCCCGACCAGTTCATCCAGCTGTGCGAGGACACCGGGTTGATCCTGCCGCTCGGCCGCTGGGTGATGCAGGCCGCCGCGCAGGCGCGTAGCCAGCTGGCGCTGTACGGCTGGGCCGACCTGCCGGTGGCGGTGAACGTGTCGGCGTTGCAGTTCTTCGACGGCGACCTGGTCGCGGACCTGGCGCAGGCCTGCGCCGCGGCCGGCCTGGCTGCCGACGGCCTGCACCTGGAACTGACCGAGAGCAGCCTGATGCGGCAACCGCAGCAGGCATTGGACGTGCTGCGGCAGCTGCGCGCGCTGGGCGTGGGCGTGGCGCTGGACGACGTCGGCACCGGCTTCTCCAGCATGGCCTACCTGCGCGACCTGCCATTGGACACGCTGAAGATCGATCGCAGCTTCGTCGCCGACGTGCATCGCGATGCGCGCAACGCCTCGATCTGCGAGGCCTTGCTGACGCTGGGCCGCAGCCTGGGCCTGCAGGTGGTCGCCGAAGGCGTGGAGAACGACGCGCAGTTGCAGTGGCTGCGCGCGCACGGCTGCGACCAGGTACAGGGCTATCTGCTGGGCCGGCCGGCGCCGCTGGCGCAGGTGCTCGCCGCGCTGGGCACGCGCGACGCGCAGGACGCGCAGGACGCAGTCACAGCATGAGGTCGATGCAGTGTGGCGCACCCGGCGCCGGCAGCGGCTCGCCGTCCCAGTAGCGGCGCAACGGTTCGCGGACCAGGTCCAGCGCGGTCGAGGCGCCGCGCACGCCGGGAAAGCGCTGCAGGTTGTGCGACTGCAACGCGAGCATGCGCCGGTCCTGTTCGCCGACCTTGCGCAGCAGCGGCCACACCAGCCAGCGCACCGCCCATGCCGGCGCCCAGCGTCCGTCCACGTGCAGGCTGGCGAACACCTCGGTGCTGCGCATGCCGACCGGGGTGAAGTGCAGGCTGATGCGCACGCGGCCGCCACGGGCATATCGGTATTCGATCTGCGCGGTGCCGGGCGCGGCGAAATGCGCGCGCTCCAGCGTGCGCGGCGATTCGAACAAGCGGTACAGCCAGCCGCTCTGCGCGGCGGCGCCGGCATAGTCGACATGGAAGCCTTCGTCCGTAGTCTGCAGGCTGGCGCGCATCGCGCTGCGCGCACCGCCGCGGCGCACCAGCCCCGGATGCAGCAGGTGGGTGTGCAGCGGATCGAGGAAGTTCTCCAGCGCATCGACCACGTGCGCCTCCCAACGCGTGCGCCACAGGAAGCGCCGTGCCGACGGTTGCAAGTCCTGCACCAGCTGCGCCGGGTGCGCGTCGCCGTCGGGATCCGGGCGCAGCCAGATCAAGCCGTCGTGTTCGCGCGCGGCGAAGGCGCGGACCCGCACCGCCGGCAGCGCCTGTCCGGGCGGCATGCCGGGGATCTCGCGCAGCGCGCCGTCGCGGTCGAAGCGCCAGCCGTGGTACGGACAAGCGAGGCTTTCGCCGCTGGCGCAGCCGGCCGACAGCGGCGCGTGCCGGTGCGGGCAACGGTCCTCCAGCGCGAGCAGGCTGCCGTCGGCGCAGCGCGCGATCGCCGCATGCCGGTCCATGACCGTCACCGCCAGCGGCCGCTGCCGCAGCGCGTCGGCCCGGGCCACGGCGAACCAGTGTCGGTACAGCGAGGGATGCCAGTCGTTCATGGCCGCTAGCGTCGCATGCGCGGTGGGCCGATGTCTGGATGCACGCTCGAACGCGGGCGACGCACTACGCGACGACGGTCCCGGTGACTCGGTTGCGTCCGCCGCGCTTGGCCGCATACAGCGCCTGGTCGGCGATGACCACCAGTTTCTGCCATTCGATCTGCGCCTGCGCCGAGATGCAATAACCGATGCTGACCGTGCAGACCAGCGCAGCGCTGGCCGCAGGCGCGATTTCCTGGCGTTCGACTACGCGCCGCAGGCGTTCGGCGATGTCGCGCACCACCGATTCGTCGCCCTGCGGGATCAGCACCATGAACTCCTCGCCGCCGACGCGGGCGAGAAAGTCCGGGCTGCGGATATGCCGCGCCAGCGTGTCGGCGATGGCGATCAGGACCTGGTCGCCGGTCGCGTGGCCCAGGCGGTCGTTGATCGACTTGAAGTTGTCGACGTCGATCATCAGCACCGCGATCGGCGAGTTCCTGCCGCGGGCTTCCTGCGTGGCCGACTCGCCCTTTTCCCACATGACGCGGCGGTTGGCGACGCCGGTGAGGGAGTCCTGGGACGCGTGGCGTTCCAGTTCCGCATGCATCTCGCGGGTCAGCATCCACAGGAATCCGGGTGTGATGACGGCGGTCAACACCATGCGCGAGAGCAGGCCGAAGGTCGAGGTGGGGTCGTAGGATGCGTCCGCGGACGGATGGGTCGACCACCAGGCGATGCGCAACAGCAGCATCAGCGCCCACAGGAAGTGGAAGAGGGCGGTGAAGCGCGCCGCGGTTCGAATCCTTTCGTCCGCATGGCGCCACAGGGCCGCGCCCGTGGCCACCGTCAGCAGGCCGCGCAGCGTGCAGCCGCAGATCACCATGACCCTGAGATTGTCGCCGTCGCCGCGCAGGCAATAGATCTCCGCGGCGCCGATCGCCGCCACCGGAATCAGGATCCACAACTGGAGCAGCGGCCGCCGCAGATACGCGTTCACCGCGAACAGGGTCAATACCGTGGCGATATCGATGGTCAGATTGCCGATCAACCCCATCGCGTCGGGGTGCCCTGGCGATGCGCGCGGCAGCAGCAGGGTGCCGAAGCCTGCGGCGAATGTGCCGTAGCTCAGGCTAAGAAGCAGCAAGCCCCGGGTGTTCCTGGCTTTCCCTGCGGTCAAATGCAGGGCCAGGAACATCGCCGCGGAGACCGCCGCCAGCAACGCGTTGACGATCAGCAAGGTACCAGCGTGAGCCAGGTGTGCGATCCATTCCACAGGTCCCCCGATCCACGCCGCAAACGATTTTCAGATGCCGCCCAGTATAAGGCCGCGAGAATATGCGAGCCGCCTGTTTGCAGCGGTTTTCGCGTTGCAAACGTTTCCAGATACCTTGCGGGACACCGTGACGTTCGCGCGGCCGCCGAATTGGTTTTGCAGGCGCGGCATAGGTCGATAGGAAGGGGGGCGGTCCATCCGGATTCCTGGCGCTGGAGCTTGGCTTGACGCGGTATCGGCGGCGGGTGCGCGGCCTTTAGTCCCTTGCCACCCCCACCATGGTGGAAAAGGCAGGCCGGTCGTTCACAGCCGATAGCGGCGCATCAGCGGCACGCCGATGCGTTCGGTCAACGCGCCGAGCGCGGCGATCGGCTGGCGCCGACGCAGCGGCAGGTGGCGTGCGTCCACCGCGCTGTACTCGATCACTGGGGTGCCGCCGCGTTGGCGCTTGAAGCTGGCCGCGCCGGCGCTCTGGTTGAGCCGGCGGCCGTGGCGCAGCGCGTGCTCGAAGCCGCAGGCGGTGAGCGTGCGGTACAACGCCAGCCGCTGCGGCTGCTGCAGGTCGTAGCCGACGATCGGCGCGGTCAGCGTGCGTCCGATGCCGAACAGACCGGTGATGCAGACCAGCTCGCCGCTCGCTTCGCGAAAGCCGTCGAAGCGCAATAGCCCGGCGCGGTGCCAGGCGCGCAGGAAGTCGGCATGGTAGGCCGGATTGCAGCGCGAATACTTGTCCAGGTACAGCTGCGCGTACAGCGCGGCGATGCGCGGGTAGTCGGCCTCGCCGATGGCGTCGTTGCCGCAGCGCTGCAGGTCGGTGCGCGCGGTCAGCTTGAGGTCGCGCGCCAGGTCGCGGTGCTGCAGCAGCGCCGGCCAGTCGTCGTACAGATACACCTGGCGGCTGCCGATCAGGGTGAAGCCCTGCGCCTGCAGCGCGTCCAGCCACTGCGGCGTGTCCACCCGGTTCAACGAGCGGAACCACAGTGCGTGGTCCGGCCAGCGCGCACGCGCGGCGTCCAGCAGGCCGCCAAGCCCCTCGGGCGGCAGCGGCGGATACAGATTGGTGGACAGCAGCCAGTTGTTGAGGGTGACCGCGCGGTCGATCCGTGCCCAGTCCAGCCAGGCGCCGATGCCGCCGCACAACCCGCGCAGCGGGGCGGCCAATGCCGGCGGCAACAGGCGCGCGGCCTCCTCGGCGGCGTAGTCGGCATAGGTGGTGCGCGGCGAACACACCCAGGCATTGCCCGTGCGCTCCTCGCTCACCGTGACCGGCATCGACAGCGTGCCGGCCTGCAGCATGTCGATGCGCGCGTACAGGTTGCCGGCCACGCGCTGCGCATCGCGGCCGGCATGCAGTTCGGCGAAACGCTGCGCCTGCAAGGTGTAGTCGGCGCCTGCCTCGGCGGCGCCGTTCATGGCGGCGGCAGGGCCTCGCCGTCCCATTCGGTATCGCGGGTGGACGCCTCGCGCAGCGTGCAGCGCTGGGCCAGCGCCAGTCGCGCATGGCTGCCCAGGTCGCGCAGCGCGCCGGCCAGCGGACGCCGGTCGCCGCGTGGCGCGAGCACATCGTCGGCGCGGGCGTAGTCGTCGTGCCACTGGCGGAGCCGACCATGACGTAACGCCACCGGCAGCGCGACGCCTAGCATCAGCGGGCCGAGCATCGCCGCGCGCGTCGGCGCCGGGCGCACCAGCGCGGCCGGGTCGCGGTGGCTGCCATCCAGCGCGGCGACCAGCGGGTCGGATGCGGCGAACAGGTGCAGGCCGCTGGTCGCACGCGGATTGCATTCGATCACGCTGTAGCGGCCTTGCGCCGAGACGATCCAATCGAAGGAGAGCTGTCCGCTGAAGCGCAGCGAGCGCACCAGTTGCGCGGTGAAGCGCTCGATCTGCGGCGCCGGCGCGGCGTCGAAGTAATAGCTGGAGCTGCGCTGCAGCCGGTAGCGCGGGCGGTATACCGCATGCGCCAGCAGCACGCCGTCGCGGGCCACCGCGTACGAGCAGCGCTCCTCGCCGGCGCAATAGCGTTGCGCGACCCAGTTGCCTTGTTCGGGCAAAGGTGGCGCGTCTGCAGGCAGGCCATGCGGATGCACGCGCACGTGCACGCCGAAACGCGAGTATTCCGGCTTCAGCACCAGCGGCGCGCTACCGGCCCAGTCGCGCGCCTGCGCCAGGCTGCGCACCTGCACGCTGTCCGGCACGTCCACGTCGGCATCGAGCGTGCGGGCGAGATGCAGGAAGTGCCATTTGCTGTGCAGCGCGCGCAGCGTGTCGAAGCCGTCCACCAGTACGTCCAGCTGCGCCGGCAGCGCGTGCCGGTAGCGGGCCAGGTAGAACACCTCTTCGCAGGTCGGCAGCAGCAGCGCGATGCGCTGGCGCGCGACCAGCGCGTTGAGGTCGGCGATATAGGCGGCCGGCGCGTAGCGTGCGGGGGCGATGCGATGGCTGGCGGTCACCGCGCGCGACCAGCCCGAGATGCGGCAGGCCACGCTGTCGGCCAGGTGCACGCGCCAGCCCTGCGCGGCGAAACGGCGTGCCAGGTCCAGCGCCACCGGCGCACGTGCGCCGGTGATCAGCACCGCCGGCGCGCTAGGCACCGACGCCCTCGTGCGCGGTCGGCCGCCATTGCCGGCAATGCGAGGGCACCATGCGCAGCGCCGGTTCGGCCAGGCGCAGCGCATGCAGCCGCGCCAAGGTGTCGCGGTAGACGCGGTGCTCGCCGAGCAGGTGGGTGACCAGCGCCGGCGGTGGCGTGCCGTCGGCGATCGCGGCGCTGGACCAGGCCGCATCGGCGACCAGGAACACCGGCCCGTGCGCGTCCTCGAACCACAGCCCGTAGTGGCCGGGTGCGTGTCCGGGCAGCGGCACCAGCAGCACGCTGCCGTCGCCGAACAGGTCGCGCAGCGTGCCGAAACCGCGCAGCGCCGCGGGCGCCGCGCATGCCGGCAATGCCTCGAACCAGTGCATGCGCGCGCGCGCGCCGTGCAGCAGCGCCGGCAGGAAGCCTTCGCGCAGCGCCGCCAGCCGCCCGCGCCGTTGCAGATCGTTCCAGGCCTGCTGTGCGCAGGCGATGCGCGCCTGCGCGAAATCGGCCACGCCGCCGACGTGGTCGCCATGGAAATGCGACAGCACGATCCAGTCGATCGCCGCCGCGTCGATGCCGTCGCGGGCCAACTGTTCGCGCAACGACTGGCCCGGCGCCAGGTGCACCGGCGTCAGCACGCGGTACAGGCGCTCGGGGAACTGCGCGGTCGCATCGAGGAAGTGCTGCGAGTAGCCGGTGTCGAACAGCAGGTTGCCGTGCACCGGGTGCTGCAGCAGCGCCGCCAGCGCCGGGAACTGGCAGGGCGTCAGCGTTGCGCCGCGGCGCGTGGCGCGTTCGGGATGGGTGCAGTGCCCGGCTTCGTACAGCCGCCAGCGCAGCGTGGCTACGCTCATGCGCGTTCGCGTCCGGGCGCGCGATGCGTGGGCGATGTTTCGGCCGCGGCGCTTTGGCGGGCGAGTCGTGTCGGGACTGAAGTCCCTCCCACACGTGCAAGGGCGCGTGCGCCTGCGTAGGCCGGGGGCTGGCCAGGAGCTTGCCGTGGCTGGCTCACGTGCGCGCCAGGGCCGCCAGCCCGGCCTCGGTGGACAGCACCGGCGCGTAGCCGAGTTCGCGGCGGGCGCGGCCGATGTCCAGCGTCTGCGAATAGCCGAGCACGCCGATGCCGTAGCGGCTCAGTCGCGGCTCCGGTTGTCCGCGCCGGCGCAGCGCGATCTGTTCGCCGACCGTGGCCAGCGCCAGGGCCACCCGGCGTGGCACCGGCAGCAGGCGCACGCGCAGCTGCAGCACCGCGAACAATTCGGTGAGCAGATCGCGCACCGCGATCGGCGTGCCGTTGCTGATGTTGTAGGCACGGCCGTCGCCGAGATGTTCGGCGCGCAGCGCGGCCAGCGCTGCGGCCACCGCGTTCTCCACGCAGCACACGTCGATCATCGCGCGTCCGCCGTGCACCAGCGGGAACCAGCCGCGCTGCGCTACCGCCAGCAGCCGCGGCACGATCGCGTTGTCGCCGTGGCCGAACACCGCGCGCGGGCGCAGCACCAATGCCGGCAGCCCGGCCGCGGCGGCGGCACGCACTTTCTCCTCCGCTTCCCACTTGGTCTGCGGATAGCCGCCGATCCAGCGCGCCGGCGGGGTGAAGTCCTCCGTCACCTGGTACTGGTCGGCGAAGCGGAAATAGATGCTCGGCGAACTGAAGTGCACGAAGCGGCGCACCCGCGCGCGTTGCGCCGCGGCGAGCATGCGCTCGGTGGCGACCACGTTGGCCTGGCGGAACAGCTCGGCGCTGGCCCACGGCGCGGACAGCGCGGCGCAGTGGATCACCGCGTCGCAGCCATCGAGCAGCGCGGCCAGATCGTCGCGGCACAGGTCGGCGCGGACCACGTCGATGCGCGGGTCGCCGGCGAAGGCGGCCAGTGCGGCGGCATTGCGGCCGCTGGCGCGGACCTGCGCGCCTTCGGCGGCAAGGGCGCGGACGATATGCGCGCCGATGAAACCGGAGGCGCCGGTGACCAGGATGCGCGCCATGTCAGTACCTGAGCACCGCGCCGCCGAACGCCAGCCCGGCGCCGGAACCGACCAGGCCGATCAGGTCGCCGCGCACGATGCGGCCGTCGGCGATGGCCTGGTGCAGTGCGCTCGGGATCGAGGCGGCCATCTGGTTGCCGCGCGCGCCGATCACGTTGACCAGCGTGTCCGGCGCCAGCCGCAGCGCGACCTGCAGATGCCGCAGCGCCTTGGCGCTGGCCTGGTGCGGCACGATCCGCTGCAACTGCTCCAGGTCGACGCCGGCCTTGTCCAGCAGCCGCTGCAGGAACCCGGGCAGCTTCGCGGCGGCGAGCCGGTAGGTGGCGCGGCCGTTCATTTCGAACAGCGAGCCGGCACGCAAGGCGTCGATGCCGTGTTCCAGGCGCAGGCGGGTGCCGCCGGCGCGGACCCGGCAATGCTCGATGCCTTCGGAATAGGTTTCCAGGTGCGCGGCCAGCAGTTGCGAACCGCTGTCGCCGCTGTCCGCACCCAACACCACCGCCGCGGCGCCGTCGCCGAACAGCGGCGCGGTGTCAATGTCTTCGCCGTTGAGGCCGACGCTGGCGATCTCGCTGGACACGATCAGCACGCGCCGGTAGCGGCCGGCGGCGATCGCGCAGGCGGCCAGGTCCAGCGCGGCGATGAAGCTCAGGCAGGTGGCGTTGATGTCGAACGCGGCCAGCCCGCTGCCCTGCAGGCCGAGCCGCGCATGCAGCAGCGCGGCGCTGCATGGGATCGCCTGCTCCATCAGGCTGCAGGCGGAGATCACGCAATCCACATCGCGCGGCTGCAGCTGCGCCGCCGCCAGCGCCGCGCGCGCGGCGCGTTCGCCCATCAGCGAGGCCGGTTCCTCGGCGCCGGCGTAGTGGCGCACGCCGACCCCGGCATGGCGCAGGGTCCAGCCGGCGGGCTTGCCCCAGCGCTGGTCGAAGCTGTCCGAGGTCACCTGCTGCGCGGGCAGATAGTCGCCCGTGCCGAGGATGCGCACCGCGATGGGCCTGCTGGGTTCGACGGTCACTGCCAAAGCTCGGGCAAAGGAGGCGCAGCGTACTGCCAGCGGATCGGCGCCGGCAACCGCTCCCGGGAAGAGCGCGCCGCGGTCTGCCGCGGCGATCTCAGACAGCCGGCTTATTCGCGCAGCGACTTGGCGAAATATTTGGGCGCTTCGACAAAGCCTTCGCGCCGATAGAAGGCGTGCGCCCGTTCGCGCCGGCGATGGCAGTGCACCTCCAGGCGGTCGCAGCCGCGCTGCCGCGCCAACGCCTCGCCCTGCGCCAGCAAACGCTGCCCCATCCCGGCGCTGCGCGCGCGATCGTCCACGCAGAAATAGCTGATGCGGCAGATGTCCCCCGCCAATGCCAACTGCGGCAGGAAATGCAGCGACAACACGCCCACGACGTCGCCCTCTGCGGCGGCCACCAGCAAGGCCTGGTCCGGATGCGCCAGCAGCTGCGCCAGGCGCGCCTCGATGAAGTCCTCGGTTCCGGCATAGTCCAGCGCCGCCAGCAACGCCACGATGGCCTGCCGGTCCGCCATCACCGCGTTCCTGATCTCCAGCTTGCTGTTCTCGCCCATGCGCAGATGGTAGAAAGTCGCCCAAGCTGGGCGCAACCGCTTTGCAGGCCCAACGCAATCTATGCGAAATGGACGACGCGCCTAGCGGCCGCGACGCTGCCCGTACCAGAACCCCAGCGCCTCGCGCGAGCGCAGCATGCCGCGGCCACGGCGCAGCAACTGCAGCAGCAGGCCCAGGTGCTCGCGCTTGCTGAAGCTGCGCAGCTTGCGGTCGGAGGTGTGCACCGGCTCGCGCAGGATCACGAAGCGCCCGCGCCGGGCCAGCGCGCGGCTCAGCGCCACGTCCTCGCCGGCGTAATAGCGTTCGTCGAAACCGCCGGCGGCATCGAACGCGCTGCGCGTGCAGAACAGGAAGCAGCCCGGGGCGATGCCGGTGCGGCGGAACAGCCAGCCGAACAGGGTTTGCGCCACGCGTTCGTGCCAGGCGACGGCGCCGAGCAGCTGCACCTGCGCGCCGCCGCCGACCGCGCCGGTGTGCAGCGCGCGCAAGGCCGCTGCCAGCAGTGGCGTGTTGACGCGGGTGTCGGCATCGACGAACAGCAGGTAACGGCCGCGGCTGGCGGCGGCGCCGGCATTGCGGGTGGCGGCGATGTGCCGCAATTGCACGTCCAGCACCTGCGCGCCATGGCGGCGCGCGATCTGCGCGGTGTCGTCGCTACAGGCATCGGCGACGACCAGGGTCTCGTAGTCCAGCCGCAAGGCTTCGGCGGCGATATGCAGCGACGCCAGGGTGTCGCCGATCAGGGCGGCTTCGTCGTGGGCGGGAACGATGAACGAGATCACGTCCGGCATCATGCGATGCCGGCGCGGCGCGGGCAAATCGGCCCGCGCCGCGTGCCGGCCGGCCGCAGGCGCGGCGCGGCCGGATTGCAGCGGCGGGTCAGCGCTGCAGCGTTGCCATCATCGCCGGCGGGTAACGGGTGCCGGCGGCGGCGTCCACCGGGAAGATCGCCTCGATCTGCGCGAGATCCTCGGCGCTCAGCGTCACCTGCAGCGCGCCCAGGTTCTCTTCCAGGTAGGCCAGGCGCTTGGTGCCCGGGATCGGCACCAGGTCGTCGCCCTGCGCCAGCACCCAGGCCAGCGCCAGTTGGCCGGGGGTCACGCCCTTGGCCTGTGCCAGCGTGCGCACCTGTTCCACCAGTTGCAGGTTGCGGGCGAAATTCTCGCCCTGGAAACGCGGCGAATGGCGGCGGTAGTCGTCGGCCTCGAAGTCCTCCGGCGAGCGGATCGCACCGGTCAGGAAGCCGCGGCCCAGCGGCGAGTAGGGCACGAAGCCGATGCCCAGCTCGCGCACCGTGTCCAGCACCTGGTCGCTCTCCGGATCGCGCGACCACAGCGAGTACTCGCTCTGTAGCGCGGTGATCGGGTGCACCGCATGCGCGCGGCGGATGGTGCCGGCGGCCGCCTCGGACAGGCCCAGGAAGCGCACCTTGCCCTGTTCCACCAGCCGCGCCATCGCACCGACGGTGTCCTCGATCGGCACGTTCGGGTCCACTCGGTGCTGGTAGTACAGGTCGATGTGGTCCACGCCCAGGCGCTGCAGGCTGCCCTCGCAGGCGGCCTGCACGTACTCGGGGCGGCCGTCGACGCCGCGCACGCTGGGATCCTTGGGGTCGAGTTTGATGCCGAACTTGGTGGCCAGGAACGCCTGGTCGCGGCGCCCGGCCAGCGCCTTGCCGACCAACACCTCGTTGGTGTGCGGGCCGTACATGTCGGCGGTGTCGATCAGGGTGACGCCGTGGTCGAGCGCGGCATGGATCACCGCGATCGAGGCCGCGTCGTCGCTGCGGCCGCCGTAGAACGCGCTCATGCCCATGCAGCCGAGGCCGAGGGCGGACACGCGGGGGCCGTTGCGGCCGAGAGTGCGGGTTTGCATCGGGAAACTCCTGTTGGAAAGCGGGAAGGGACGTGGAAGAAAAAGATGCGGCGCGGACGCGGTGGTCGCGGGGCAGGGAGGATGCGAGCGCGGCGCGGCGATGCGTTATCGCGATCGCGCAGGATCCTTGTCCGATTCTGCAAACGCGCCGTACCGTGCCGTGAATCACGCAGACGCCGACCATGCCATGGCGGACGTTTGCGCAAAGTCAGTGCCGCGTGTTCGGTCGCGCCCCGGCGGCGCGGTTCAGATCGCCGGCGTACGCGGGCGCAGGCGGGTGCCGCCGGACACCAGTTGCCGCGGCATCGGCAGGCGCACGAACGCGTGCGGGAACGGATGCGCCACTTCGCTGACCGCATCCAGCCGCTGCAACTGCGCCGCGTCCAGCTGCAGTTCCAGCGCGCCCAGGTTGTCGTCCAGCTGCGCCAGGGTGCGCGCGCCGACGATCGGGATCGCGCCGCCGCCCGGTCGCTGCAGCAGCCAGGCCAGCGCCACCTGCGCCGGCGAACGGCCGATCTCGGCGGCGACCTGCTTGACCACGTCGGCGATGTCCAGCGCGCGCTCGGTCAGCATTTCGTGCGCATGCGCGGCATCGCCGCGCTCGGCGCTGGCCTGGCCGTCCGCAGCGCGGCGCTGCACCGCGGCCAGATCCTGGCGGCTGTACTTGCCGGTCAGGATGCCCATGGTCAGCGGCGACCAGGCCAGCACCGCGAGCCCGAGCGCCTCGGCCATCGGCACCAGTTCGGCCTCGACCGTGCGCTGCGCCAGGCTGTATTCGATCTGCAGCGCCACCAGCGGCGACCAGCCGCGCAGGTCGGCCAGGGTCTGCATCCGCGCCACCTGCCAGGCCGGCGTGTCGGAGATGCCGGCGTAGACGATCTTGCCGGCGCGGACCAGGTCGTCGAAGCCACGCATCACTTCCTCCACCGGCGTGGTGTCGTCCCAGATGTGCAGGTACAGCAGGTCCAGGTAGTCGGTGCGCAGCCGCTTCAGGCTGGCCTCCACCGACTGCAGCAGGTTCTTGCGGTGGTTGCCGCCGCCGTTGGGGTCGCCGGGGAAGGGGTTGAGCGTGTACTTGCTGGCGATCACCAGGCGGTCGCGGCGGCCTTCGGCGAACTTGCCGAGCAGGGTCTCGGAACTGCCGTTGGTGTAGGTGTTGGCGGTGTCGATGAAGTTGCCGCCATGGTCGACGTAGCGCGCGAACAGGCGCCCGGCTTCGGCTTCGTCGGCGCCCCAGCCCCAGTCGTTGCCGAAGGTCATGGTGCCCAGCGAGATGGGGCTGACGCGCAGGCCGGAGCGGCCGAGCAGGCGGTAGTGGTCGAGGGACATGGGGAGCTTCCTGGCAAGCGGATCGGACCGCGGGAACGGCAGGATGCGCCGCTCGACCAGGCGGATAAACTGGCATAGTCTGCATCTTCCTTGAAGTTGAGCTTCACAATGGCTGCCAGCCCCCTGCCTGCCGTGGTCGCCTTCGCCCGCGTCGCCCACCACGCCAGCTTCACCCGCGCCGCCGACGAACTCGGCGTCTCGGCCTCGGCCCTGTCGCAGACGGTGCGCACGCTGGAAGCGCAACTGGGCGTGCGCCTGCTGCACCGGACCACGCGCCGGGTGGCGCTGAGCGAACACGGCGCGCGCTTCCTGGAAAGGGTGAAACCGGGCCTGGCGCAGATCGAGGCGGCGTTCCTGGACCTGGACACGGTGCGCGAACGCCCGGCCGGGCGCCTGCGCATCACCCTGCCGCGGGTGGTCGCCGACCAACTGGTGATGCCGTGGCTGCCGTCGTTCCTGGCGCGCTATCCGCAGATCGAAGTGGAGTTGTGCGTGGACCCGGCGCTGGTGGACGTGGTGGCCGAGGGCTTCGATGCCGGCATCCGCCTGGGCGAATGCCTGGCGCGCGACATGATCGCGGTGCCGCTGGGGCCGATGCAGCGCCAGGTGATCTGCGCGGCACCGGGCTATTTCCGGCGCCATCCGCCGCCGCAGACGCCGGCCGACCTGATCGAACACGACTGCATCGTGCACCGCATGAGCAATGGCCGGCGCATGGCCTGGGAATTCACTCGCGACGGCCGCGATTTCGAAGTGGAGGTGACCGGCACCCTGGTGTTCAACGACAGCGGCCTGACCCATGCCGCCGCGCTGGCAGGGCTGGGCCTGGCGCAGGGCTTCGAATCGGTGGTCGCCGCCGATGTCGCCGCCGGCCACCTGCTGCGCGTGCTCGACGACTGGCAGCAACCCTTCGCCGGCTTCTATCTGTACTACCCGGCGCGCGAACACCTGGCGCCGAAACTGCGCGTGTTCATCGACCATCTGCGCGCGGCGAACGCGGCGGCGGAGTAGCCGCCGCGTCCGTTCGTGTTCGGCGCCGCCAGCGGTCGCGCAAGCGCGCAACCGGCGTCGCCAACATGGCGGTGGCGACGCCGTGCGCGGCTCAGCCCTTCAGCTTGACCGCGTATTCGGCCACGCGCTTGCCGAGCAGCCGGCCGGTTTCCAGGTCGCCGGCGCGCGGCGCTTCCTCCGGCGAGGCGTCCGACGGCGAGATCGCCAGCGCGCCGCCCGAGCCGGCGGTCCAGTTGGTGTCGGCCGGGCCATGGGCCTTGGTGTTGGCCGGCAGCAGGCCGGTGCCGACCCAGATCTGCCCGTGCTGCTGTGACAGCGTCCAGAAGTATTCGATGGTGGAGAACTTGTCGCCGTTGACCGACGCGGAGTTGGTGAAGCCGGCGGCGATCTTGTCCTTCCACGCCTGCGAGAACCACGGCTTGGAACTGGCGTCGGCGAACTTCTTGAACTGCCAGGCCGGGCCGCCCATGTAGGTCGGGCTGCCGTAGACGATCGCATCGGCCTGGCCGATGGCGTCCCAGGCGCTCTCCGGCAGGTTGCCGTCCTCATCGATGCGGTACAGCGTGGCTTCGCCGACGCTGGCGGCGCCGGCGTGCACCGCCTCGGCCTGCTTGACGGTGTGGCCGTAGCCGCTGAAATAGACGATCGCGATCTTGCTCATGGGCGAACTCCTGAAAGGAAGGGGGGATGAAGCGCAGGCATTGTGCGCATGAGCCGCCGCTTCGATCAGCGCCACGTGCAGGATGTTGTGTCCGAGCAATGGCCGCGGCGCGCCGACCGGCCGCGGCTCAGGGCGTCACGGTGGCGTGCATCTCGCGTTCGATGCCGACCTCGACCAGGTAGTCGATGAAGCTGCGCACCTTCGGCGCCAGGTGGCTGCGGCTGGCATAGACCGCATAGACGCCGATCGGGGCGAGCTGATGGTCGGGCAGCACCCGCACCAGGCGCCCGTCCTCCAGTTCCTTCTGCGCGATGAAATCCGGTTGCAGGACGATGCCCATGCCGGCGACGGCGGCCTCGCGCAATACGTCGCCGCTGTTGGCGCGCAGCCCGCCGCTTACCCGCACCCGGGTCTCGCCGTCGGGGCCCTGCAGGGCGAGTTCGTCGCCGATCGGCGAATAGCTGTAGGTCAGGAATTCGTGGCCGGCGATGTCGGCGGCCAGGCGCGGCGTGCCGGCGCGTTCCAGGTAGGCCGGCGCGGCGCACAGATACGCCTGCACCTCGCCGAGCTTGCGGGCGATCAGGGTCGGGGTGACCTGGCGGGTGATGCGGATCGCCATGTCGTAGCCTTCCTCGACGATGTCCACCATGCGGTCGGACAGCGACAGGTCCAGCGCGACCTGCGGATAGCGCGCGCGGTAGCCGGCCAGCCGCGGCCCCAGCCGGGCGATGCTGAAGCTGAAGGGCGCGTTGATCCGCAGCGTGCCGGACGGAGTCAGCGCCTGCTCGCCGACCGCCGCCTCCATGTCGTCGAACTCGGCCAGCAGCACCTGGCAGCGCTGGTAGTAGGCGGTGCCGACGCTGCTCGGGCTGACCCGGCGCGTGGTGCGGTTGAGCAGGCGCAGGCCCAGTCGCTTCTCCAGCCAGGCCACCTGCCGGGTCACGCTGGCGGTGGACATGCCCAGCGCGTCGGCGGCGGCGTTGAAGCCGTTGCGGTCGACCACGGTGACGAACACGCGCATCGCTTCCAGCGTATCCATTGTTGCCGTTCCCGAAATAGATATCCGATTGCAGGGTAATTTATCTCCCCTCATAGCGGGAATACCCTGTGGATCTGCCGCCATGGCCCTGTGATCCACGGCCACGCGTGCCGGCGGCGCCGGCCCCGGCAACGTCCCGATCGGCCGACGCCGCGCCCCATCCGCCTGGAGAACCTGTCATGCCCCGTCTGCCTTCGCTGTATATCTCGCATGGTTCGCCGATGACCGCGCTGGACCCGGGCCTGGTCGGCGTGCGCCTGGCGGAACTGGCGGCGACGCTGCCGCGTCCGCGCGCGATCGTGGTGGCGTCGGCGCACTGGCTGGGGCGGCGGCCGCTGGTCGGCGCGGCGGCGCAGCCGCAGACCATCCACGACTTCGGCGGTTTCCCGCGCGCGCTGCACGAGATGCAGTACCCGGCGCCGGGCGCGCCGGCGCTGGCGCGCGAGGTCGCCGAACGGCTCGAACGCGCCGGCCTGCAGCCCTACGTGGACGAGCGCCGCGGCCTGGACCATGGCGTGTGGGTGCCGTTGTCGCTGCTGTATCCGCAGGCCGACATCCCGGTGCTGCCGCTGTCGATCCAGCCGGAACTGGGCCCGGCCCACCAGCTGGCGATGGGCCGCGCGCTGGCGCCGCTGCGCGACGACGGCGTGCTGCTGGTCGGCTCGGGCAGCATCACCCACAACCTGCACGACTTCGGCCGCTACGCCGAGGGCAAGGATGCGCCGTACGTGCGTCCGTTCATCGAGTGGGTGGAACAGGCTCTGCTGCGCGAGGATCTGCCGGCCTTGCTCGACTACCGCCGCCAGGCGCCGTTCGCCGAGCGCGCGCATCCGACCGACGAGCACTGGCTGCCGATCTATTTCGCGATGGGTGCCGCCGGCGAGCAGGGCCTGGGCGCGCAGCGCATCGATGCCGGTATCGACGCCGGGATGATTGCGATGGACCTGTACCGGTTCGATGGCGGGGCACTGCGCGCCGCGGCCTGAGTCCGGCGGCAACGTCGCGCCGACGTCCGCCTGAGCGATTCATCGCGGTGAAGGCCAAAACGCATCGCCGTCTCACAGGCTGAGACGGCAAGCGGGCATCGTCCACGGGTGAATACCCTCGAAAAGCTCGCCGTGCTCGCCGATGCGGCCAAATACGACGCCTCCTGCGCCTCCAGCGGTGCGGACAAGCGCCATTCGCTGCGCAGCGGCGGCATCGGCAGCACCGAGGGCATGGGCATCTGCCATTCGTACACGCCCGACGGCCGCTGCGTGTCGCTGCTGAAGATCCTGCTGACCAACTTCTGCGTGTTCGATTGCGCGTACTGCGTCAACCGCGTGTCCAGCAACGTGCGCCGCGCGCGCTTCGCGCCGGCCGAAGTGGTCAAGCTGACCCTGGATTTCTACAAGCGCAATTACATCGAGGGCCTGTTCCTGTCTAGCGGCATCATCCGCAACAGCGACTACACGATGGAGCAGCTGGTGGAAGTGGCGCGGCAGCTGCGCGAGGAGCACCGCTTCGCCGGCTACATCCACCTCAAGACCATTCCCGATGCGGCGCCGGAACTGCTGGCCGCGGCCGGCCGCTACGCCGACCGGCTGAGCATCAATGTCGAACTGCCGACCGAGCAGGGGCTGACCCAGTTGGCGCCGGAAAAGAGCGTCGGCGGTATCCGCGCGGCGATGGGCGAGCTGCGCTGGCGCATCGAGGAAAGCAAGGAGGCGCGCAAGGCCGAGCGCAAGCTCAGCGCCAAGCCGCCGCGTTTCGCACCGGCCGGGCAGAGCACGCAGATGATCGTCGGCGCGGACGGCGCCGACGACCGCGCGATCCTGCGCACCAGCCACAATCTCTACGGCAATTACCGGCTGCGGCGTGTCTACTATTCCGCGTTCAGTCCGATTCCGGATGCATCGTCGAAGTTGCCGCTGCAGGCGCCGCCGTTGCAGCGCGAGCATCGTCTGTACCAGGCCGATTGGCTGCTGCGGTTCTACGATTTCTCGGTGGAGGAGATCGCGCCGGAGGCCGCCAGCGGCATGCTCGATCTGGACGTGGATCCGAAGCTGGCCTGGGCGCTGCGGCATCCTGAGCGGTTTCCGGTGGATCTGAATACGGCGGCGCGGGAGATGTTGTTGCGGGTGCCGGGTCTTGGCACGCGCAATGTGGAGCGGTTGTTATTGTCGCGGCGGCATGCGCGGTTGCGGGTCGGGGATCTGGCGCGGTTGCGGATGCCGATGAAGAAGGTGCTGCCGTTCGTCAGTGTGGTGGATCATCATCCGCGCCAACGGTTGGACGATCCGCAGCGGTTGCGGGCGCAGTTGGCGCCGGCGCCGCGGCAGGGTGGGTTGTTTGATTGACGCTGTGCTGTGGCGCTGTAGTGGCTGGGTTGTTGCGATGATTGCTGCTTCTGCAACTGCAACTGCAACCGCAGAGGCAACGGCAGTTGCGGAAGCAAGATCAAGAGCAAGAGCTTTCGCGCCGGTCGGCGCGAGTCACTTTTGTCTTGGCAAAAGTAACCAAAACCGCTCCCGCCCGACACGAGCCGGTGCGATACAGCCGCACCGGTGCCCTGCGCTCCTCGCGACGAGCGGCACGGCGCCCAAACTCGCTTCGCTCAAACAAGGGCGCCTCTTCGGCCGCTCGCCGCTGCGGTGCTCGGCTCGCTTTAAGGCGGGAAGGTTTAACAGCAAGATCGCCGGCAACAGCAACAGCAATAGCAATAGCAATAGCAAAGGCAACAACAACTGCAACTGCAACGGTCGTTGCTTTGGTGATGGTGGCGCTGGTGGCTGTTGGGTTGGTGTTGGTGGGGTGATGCGAGGGTTGAACTGTGTTTCGGGCTGAGGTGGTGCCGGCGTGGTGTCTGGAGGCGTGGCGGGCGGCGGCGCGGGCGGCGTGGTGTGCGCAGGTGGTGCCGGAGTTATTGGTCTGGGAAGGGGATGCGCAGGGCGGGTTGCTGGCCGGGACCGATGTGGCTGCATTGCCGGCGACGGTGGCGGCGCCGCGGGTGTCCGCGGAGTTCCTGGCGTTGGCGGGGGCGGTGCTGTGCCATCGCGATCCGCAGCGGCATGCGTTGCTGTATCGGTTGTTGTGGCGGATCGCGTCGGGCGAGCGGGCGCTGTTGCAGCGGGTCACCGATGCCGATGTGCATCGGGCGCAGCAGTGGGCGCAGGCGGTGCGCCGCGATAGCCACAAGATGAAGGCGTTCGTGCGCTTCCGCGAGGTGCCCGGCGAGGAGGAGGCGTTCGTCGCCTGGTTCGAGCCGGAACATCACATCGTCGATCGCATCGCGCCGTTCTTCGCGCGCCGTTTCGCCGGCATGCGCTGGGCGATCCTGACCCCGTATCGCAGTGTGCGCTGGGATGGTGCGGTGCTGCAGTTCGGCGCCGGCGCGCAGCGCGCCGATGCGCCGGCCGACGATGCGCAGGATGCGTTGTGGCGCACCTACTACGCGAACATCTTCAATCCGGCACGGCTCAACCCGGACATGATGCGCCAGGAGATGCCGCAGAAGTACTGGAAGAACCTGCCGGAGACGCAGTTGCTGCCGGGCCTGATCCGCGATGCCGGGCAGCGCGTGCGCGAGATGGCCGAGCGCGCGCCGGAGTCGGTGCGGCGGCGTATTCCCGCGCCGTCGCCGTCGCCGTCGCCGTCGCCGGTCGCGGTCGATGCCGATGCCGATGGCAGTCTCGATGCGCTGCGCGCCGCGGCGCGCGAGTGTCGGCGTTGCGAACTCTGGCAACCGGCCACGCAGACCGTGTTCGGCGAGGGGCCGCACGATGCGGCGGTGATGGTGGTGGGCGAGCAGCCCGGCGACGAGGAGGATCTGAGCGGGCGGCCGTTCGTCGGTCCGGCTGGGCGCCTGTTCGATCGCGCGCTGCATGAACTCGGCATCGCCCGCGCCGGGCTGTACGTGACCAATGCGGTCAAGCATTTCCGCTTCGAGCAACGCGGCAAGGCGCGGCTGCATCGCAATCCCGAACGTGCGCAGGTGGAAGCCTGCCGCTTCTGGCTGGCCGGCGAGCTGGCGCGGGTGCGCCCGCGCATCGTGCTGTGCCTGGGCGCGACCGCGGCGCGCGCGGTGCTGGGCAACGGCTTTGCGCTGATGGCGCAGCGTGGGCAATGGCAGGCGCTGGCCGATGGCACCCGTGCGCTGGCCACCGTGCATCCGTCATGGGTGCTGCGCCAGCACGGCAGCGATGCGGCCGATGCCGCCTATCGAGGCTTCGTGCACGACTTGCGCGTTCTGGCGGAGCAGATGCAGGCGTCGCGCGGCGCCAGTGCCGGCGACTGATTGCCTGTGCGAGTTCGCCCGCCGTTGGAGTGGGCAAGCCGCGCCGTTTGTTGCCGGTCGAACGTACGGCACAAAAACGAGGACGGCCGTAGCCGTCCCCGCGATGCCAATGCACTCCCCGAGGGGTGCTTACGGCATCAAAACCTTGTCCACGACATGGATCACGCCATTGCTCTGCATCACGTCGGCGGTGGTGACATGGGCGGTATTGCCCTTGCTGTCGGTGAGGGTGACCTTGCCGCCGCGGGTCTTGGCGACCAGCGTTTCGCCCTGCACCGTGGTCAGCTTGGCGCTGCCGCCGCCGGCCTTGATCTGCGCCAGCAGCGTCGTCGCATCGAGCTTGCCGGCGACCACGTGATAGGTCAGGACCTGGGTCAGCTTTTCCTTGTTTTCGGGTTTGAGCAGCGTGTCCACGGTGCCCGCCGGCAGTGCGGCGAAGGCGGCGTTGGTCGGTGCGAACACGGTGAACGGGCCCGCGCCCTTCAGCGTGTCCACCAGGCCGGCGGCCTTGACCGCGGCGACCAGGGTGGTGTGATCCTTGGAGTTGACCGCGTTGTCGATGATGTCCTTGGTCGCGTACATCGGGGCGCCGCCGACCATCGGATTCGGCTTGGCCTCGGTCATCGCGGCGTGGTCGTGCATCGCGGTTTGGCCGGTCGCGGCCATGGCGGGCATCGCGACGAGGCCAGCGAGGGCGAGGGCCAGCAAGTGGATCTTCATGGGTTGCTCCTTGAGGGAATGCCCGGCCAGTCGACCGAGCACAGGCTTTACGGCGATTGCGCTGGCGCGGTTGCATCACGCGACCCAGATAATGATGAATGGGCGTCGCGGGCAAGGATCGCCACACGCGCTACGGGCCTTTTTCCCGGCAAGCGCGCCTGTGCAGAGCAGCGCAAACGCTGCAGTCATTAAAGCCGCGCTCCGCGGCGACTCGTGCGCCATGCCCGTAATGCATGTGTTGCGTCGTTGTGTACTCACGCAGGCAATGCCGCCGCCAATGTAGGCGGCGCCGGACGGGCAAAGCGTCGTTGGTCAGCGCCGCTGCAGCACGTAGCTGTTCTCGAACCCATGCGCGCAGCCCAGCACATGGAAGTCGTTGAAGTAGCCGGTGGCCCTGAGCAGGTCGACCGCGGGACCGACTTCCGGCGAATGCTGGTGGTCGCCGTAGTCGTCGAACACCACGAACCCGCCGGTCACCACGCTGGGCGCATACAGCAGGAAATCCAGCAGCACGTTGCGCCCGGTGTGGCCGCCGTCGATATGCAGCAATGCCACTTCGGGTTTCATGTTGTAAAAGTGCTGGGCGCAGAACTCCGAGTAGCCGCGGATGAACTGCGCATTGGGCAGCAGCAGCTGGCGGTAGTGGTTGAATTCCTCGAACTGGTTCGGCAAGGCGAACGGGTCCATGCCGATCACCCGGCGCTGGCGATTGCTGATTTCGTTCATCAGTACCAGCGATTTGCCCTTCCACACGCCGATCTCCACCAGGTCGCCGGGGATGCCCTCCAGCAGCAGGCACAGATACCCCAACAGCCGCACGTGATCGTGGAACGACAGTTCGCGCCGCGACATCGCGTGCTCGGCCGGCAGGCTCGCCTTGGCCTGCTCGAAATGCGCGCCGATCAGGTTCCAGACCTGGGTGACGTTGTCGCTCACCGCCTGGTCGTCGATGAAACGGTTGAGTTCTTGGATGCTGAGCATGGAGTCTCCGACGGCGGCACGCTGGGGTTCGGGTCTGCGTGCGGATCGCTTCGATGGTAGCGCGTGCCGCGCTGCGGCGCCGGATCGCGCAGGTTTGCCCGCCACCCGGGCGTAGCGCTCGCGCGGTTCCGGGCCGCCGCCTAAATGCCGCGCGCGGCTGCCACTGGACATCGCGCCTGCGGTGCGCTTTGCTTGCCGCTTCCCCCATTCATGGTGCGCGCCTGGCGCGGCGCCGCCGTCCGGACGAGCATGCATTCGATCGAAGTGGTGTTGGCGATGTTGCTGGCGGTGGTGGCCAGCGGCTATCTGGTGCGCGTGCTGCCGTTCTCGCTGCCGTTGCCGCTGGTGCAGATCGGTCTGGGTGCGGTCATCGCCGGGGTGTTCAAGAAGGGCTACGCGCTGGAGCCGGAGCTGTTCTTCCTGCTGTTCCTGCCGCCGCTGCTGTTCCTGGACGGTTGGCGCATCCCCAAGCAGGGCCTGTTCCGCGACAAGGGCGCGATCCTGGAACTGGCGCTGGGGCTGGTGGTGTTCACCGTGGTCGGCGCCGGCTTCCTGATCCACTGGATGATCCCGGCGATGCCGCTGGCGGTGGCGTTCGCGCTGGCCGCGGTGGTGTCGCCGACCGATCCGATCGCGGTGTCCTCGATCGCGGCGCGGGCGCCGATCCCGAAGCGGCTGATGCACATCCTGGAGGGCGAATCGCTGCTCAACGATGCGTCGGGCCTGGTCTGCTTCCAGTTCGCGGTGGCCGCGGCGATGACCGGCACGTTCTCGCTGGCCGACGCTTCGCTGACCTTCCTGTGGGTGTCCCTGGTCGGCGTCGCCGCCGGTGTCGGTGTGACCCTGGGCGCGAGCCTGGCGCAGCGCTGGATCTGGCGCCAGGTCGGCGAGGAACCCGGCGCGGCGATCCTGGTCAACCTGCTGCTGCCGTTCGCCGCCTACCTGCTGGCCGAGGCGATCAACGCCTCCGGCATCCTCGCCGCGGTCGCCGCCGGCATCAGCATGAGCTACGTGGAACTGAGCGGCCGCGCCCCGGGCAGCATGCGCGTGCAGCGCTCGGCGGTGTGGGACATGGTCCAGTTCACCCTCAACGGCATCATGTTCGTGCTGCTCGGCGAGCAGTTGCCGGGGATCGTGCAGGGCGCGGTGCACAACATCGACGAAGCCGGGCATCTCAATCCGTGGTGGCTGCTGGCCTATGCGCTGGCGATCTATGTCGGCCTGCTGTTGCTGCGCTTCGTGTGGGTGTGGCTATCGCTGCGCTGGAACCTGCTCAAGGCGCGGCGCCGCGGTGAGGCGCATCTCAGTCCGCCGTGGCGGATCGTGGTGGCGGCCTCGCTGGCCGGCGTGCGTGGTGCGATCACCCTGGCCGGCGTGCTGACCCTGCCGCTGCTGCTGCCCACCGGCGCCGCGTTCCCGGCGCGCGACCTGGTGATCTTCCTGGCCAGCGCGGTGATCGTCACCTCGCTGCTGGTCGCCAGCGTGGCGCTGCCGCGGCTGCTGCGCGGCCTGGAACTGCCGGAGGAACCCAGCGACCGCCTGGAGGAGGACCTGGCCCGGCGCGAATCCTCGCGCGCGGCACTGGTGGCGGTGGAGAAGCTGCGCCAGCGGCTGGTCCACGACAGCGAACATGCCGATCTCTACAACGAGGCGGCGATCCGGGTCAGCGCCCTGTACCAGCGCCACCTCGACCACGGCGAGGCGATGGAGAGCGATCCGGAAGAGGCGCGGCGGCTGGACGACGTGCTGCGCCAGCTGCGCCACGCCGGCCTGCAGGCCGAACGCCAGGAACTGTTCAAGCTGACCCGCCAGCGCAGGATCTCCGACGAGATCGCGCGCCGGCTGATCCGCAATCTGGATCTGCTGGAGGCGCGGCGGAAAAATTGAAAGCCGGGATTGGGAATTCGGGATTGGGGATTTGAGGAGCGCCGCGCTGGATGCCGGCCCGGCCGGCGGACGCTGGAGCTTGCCATGTCCGTGACGTCGTTGCTGCTAGGCTTTTCCAATCCCGAATCCCCATTCCCGAATCCCGGCCTCACCACTATCCCGCATGCGGGAGACTGCTTCCGCCTAACGCGGTTTATCTGAGCGTAGCGGACCTCTACCCTGTCGGCGCTCGCAGTGCCCGACCGCTGCGCAAGGAGTTCGTGTGTCGCCGATCATTTCCATCCAGCAGCTCACCAAGACCTACGCCGGCGGTTTTCAGGCGCTGAAAGGCATCGACCTGGACATCCAGCGCGGCGAGATCTTCGCTCTGCTCGGGCCCAACGGCGCCGGCAAGACCACGCTGATCAGCGTGGTCTGCGGCCTGGTCAATCCCAGCTCCGGCACCGTGCTGGCCGACGGCCACGACATCGTCCGCGACTACCGCGCCGCGCGCGCCAAGATCGGCCTGGTGCCGCAGGAACTGGCCACCGATGCGTTCGAGACGGTGTGGGCGACGGTGCGCTTCAGCCGCGGCCTGTTCGGCAAGCCGAAGAATCCCGCCTACCTGGAGCAGGTGCTGCGCGAGCTGTCGCTGTGGGACAAGCGCGACAGCAAGATCTCCACCCTGTCCGGCGGCATGAAGCGGCGCGTGCTGATCGCCAAGGCGCTGGCGCACGAGCCGAGCATCCTGTTCCTGGACGAACCCACCGCCGGCGTGGACGTGGAGCTGCGCCACGACATGTGGCAGATGGTGCGGCGCCTGCGCGAGCAGGGCACCACCATCATCCTGACCACGCACTACATCGAGGAAGCCGAGGACATGGCCGACCGGGTCGGGGTGATCAACCGCGGCGAGCTGGTGCTGGTGGAGGACAAGCGCACGCTGATGCGCAAGCTCGGCAAGAAGCAGCTGGCGCTGACCCTGCAGGCGCCGCTGCCGGCGCTGCCCGCGGCGCTGGCCGCGCAGCCGCTGGAACTGTCCGCCGACGGCGCCGTGCTGACCTACACCTACGACGTGCAGGCCGAGCAGACCGGCATCGGCAGCCTGCTGCGGCAGCTGGAGGAGCAAGGCGTGGAGATCAAGGACCTGCATTCCAGCGAAAGCTCGCTGGAGGAGATCTTCGTCAACCTGGTGCGCCCGGCCGCCGGCCGCACGGAGGCGCGCGCATGAACCTGCATGCGATCGCCGCGATCTACCGTTTCGAGATGGCGCGTACTTTCCGCACGCTCACCCAGTCGATCGCCTCGCCGGTACTGTCGACCTCGCTGTACTTCGTGGTGTTCGGCGCGGCGATCGGCTCGCGCATGGGCGCCATCGACGGCATCAGCTACGGCGCCTACATCATCCCCGGGCTGGTGATGCTGTCGCTGCTCAACGAGAGCGTGTCCAACGCCTCGTTCGGCATCTATATGCCGCGCTGGGCCGGCACCATCTACGAGGTGCTGTCGGCGCCGGTGGCGTGGTGGGAGGTGGTGATCGGCTATGTCGGCGCGGCGGCGAGCAAGTCGGTGCTGCTGGGCCTGCTGATCCTGCTCACCGCGCGCGCGTTCGTGCCCTACGAGATCGCGCATCCGCTGTGGATGTTCGGCTTCCTGGTGCTGACCGCGCTGACCTTCAGCCTGTTCGGTTTCATCATCGGCATCTGGGCCGACGGCTTCGAGAAGCTGCAGGTGATCCCGCTGATGGTGGTGACCCCGCTGACCTTCCTCGGCGGCAGCTTCTACTCGATCAGCATGCTGCCGCCGCTGTGGCAGAAGATCAGCTGGTTCAACCCGGTGGTGTACCTGGTCAGCGGCTTCCGCTGGGCGTTCTTCGGCAAGGCCGACGTGCACATCGCGGTCAGTGCGAGCATGACCGCGGTGTTCCTGGCGCTGTGCCTGCTCGTGGTCTGGGCGATCTTCCGCAGCGGTTACCGGCTCAAGTCCTGAGCCGGCGCCGATCGCGCGTTGCCGCCGCGACGCTTGTGCGCGGGCCGCCGCCGCGATCCGGCGCGGTGCAGAGGCAACGCGAGGACGGATCTGGCCACTGCCGGGGCCGAAGTCCCACGTGACATCGCACCAGCAAGCCAGCCGCAGCCCCGTGTAGGAGCGGCTTCAGCCGCGACAGAACAGGTCGGTGACGACGCTCCGGCCTGCTGCGCAGGCGCACGCGATGCGCCTGCCCGACCGCATCCACACGAGCCGCGGCACACGGCAGGGGGTCAGACCACGACCACCCTGAGCGCATCGATCGCCAACGCGGACAGCTGCCATCGCACGTTGTCGCGCGCTCGCCGCGCCTGGACGGTCAATTGGTCTCGAGGTAGTACGCCTCGACGGCGCCCTTGATCTTCATCGTCATCGGATTGCCGCGGCGGTCGCGCGCCTTGCCGACCTGCACGCGGATCCAGCCTTCGCTGAGCGAATACTCCTCCACGTTGTCGCGCTCCACACCGTTGAAGCGGATGCCGACGCCGCGCGCCAGCGCCTCTGCGTCGTGGAACGGGCTCTGCGGGCTGATCGCCAGGTGATCGGGAGGGGTATCGCTCATCGTCGTGGGTTCGCTTGGCGGCGGGTGGCGCCGTCTTCCGGGGGCGAAGGATAAACGCCTGCGGCGCCGCTGCCGAGTTTCGCCGCGCTTCCGTCGCCGCGCCCGGCGCGTCACACTGCGCGTCCCGCACTGCCCGATCCGCCGCCATGCCCGACAACAGCGCCGACTACGAAGACCCCGACGACCTCAGCGGCGACGCGGACGACGACGATCCGGATACCCAGCAGGGGCTGATCTGGAACCTGCTGCTGCTGATCAATCCCGGCGACGACGAGACCGCGCTGCGCCAGTTCAACGCTTACCGCGAGGCGGCGGGCGAAGGGGAGAGCGACGGCGACGGCTGGCTGTGGACGCTGAAGGACGCCATCGACTGGACCTCCGGTTTCTACGTGGACGGCGGCGACAGCGAAGCGCTGATCGGCGCGATCAACGAACTGGCCGCGCGCTGGAACCTGCGCCTGGACTGGGGTGGCGACATCGACGACGAGGACTTCCTCGGCGCCCACGACACCGCCTCACTGCTGGCGGTGGCCTACGACCGCCTGCGCGAATACGGCTACAGCATCTGGTGCTGGGACACCGGCAACGACGACCGCGCCGGCTGGATGGCGCTCAGCCGCGACGACGAGGACATGCAGCGCCTGGCCGCGATCCTGGGCATCGACCTGCGCCCGGGCAGCGACCCGTTCTAGGCGTGCTCCGTCGGGCGAGTGGGGAATGAAGTCCCTCCCACCGTGCACCCAGCAGTTTGCCGCAAGCTCCCTGTAGGAGCGGCTTCAGCCGCGACGAACGGAGCCCGGAACTACACCGGCTTCGGCGGGTGTCCGGGCTGAAGCCCTACAGCGCACCAGCCAAGCATCCGAAGCAGT
The DNA here is from genome assembly GCF_014236855.1 of Xanthomonas sp. SI. NCBI lineage: Bacteria > Pseudomonadati > Pseudomonadota > Gammaproteobacteria > Lysobacterales > Lysobacteraceae > Xanthomonas > Xanthomonas sp. SI. The sequence continues at coordinate 4,455,380 of NZ_CP051261.1, read as the reverse complement.
GCACCAGCGAGCATCCGCAGCTCCCTGTGGGAGCGACTTCAGTCGCGACGAGCGAAGCGGTGGATTTTCCGGTTTGGGATGCAGTCGGGACTGAAGTCCCTCCCACAGTGCCCCCAGCCAGCTTGCCGCCAGCTCTTGTAGGAGCGGCTTCAGCCGCGACAATGGAGCCCGGAACTGCACTGCTTTTTCGGCGAATGTCGGGGCTGAATCCCCTCCTGCAGCACACCAGCCAGGCATCCGAAGCAGTGCACCAGCAAGCATCCGCAGCTCCCTGTGGGAGCGACTTCAGTCGCGACGAGCGAAGCCGCGAGCCGCAACCGCGCCGGCCGCTGCCGGAAGCGACGCCCCAACGCATCCGCAAGCCCGCGCCACAGCCATGCGCCGTACTCCAATGCCGCAATAAATATTCAATCGACCTCGCCGCGCGCCTGCGCGCGGGCCTGGCGGATCAGCGCCTTCATCAGGGCGCGATCGGTGTGCCGGGACACCGGCACCGCGCCGAGCCGGATCGCTTCGTCGCGCAAGGCGGCGGGCACGTCGTAGTGCGCACCGCTGAGCTTGTTCTGGAAGGCGCGGCGGGGAATGCCCAGCCGCGCCGCCATCGCATGCAGTTCGTCCAGCGTATCGGCAAGCAGGTGTCCCCAGCGCTGGCCGCGCCAGGGATGCACCGCATCGTCGATGTAGACCGCCATCGCGCCGATCAGGCTGGCTTGTGCTTGCCGTCCGCGTCGGCGTCCGGGGCCGCCACCGCGTCGCTTTCTGCCTTGCCCGCCGATGCCTCGGCATCCGCGTCATCGGCAGCATCGTCGCCCGCCTCGGCAACGCCATCTTCTTCTGCGGCCGCGTCGCCATCGCTCTCGGCGAACTCGGCGACCAGCGCGTCCAGATACTCGGCCGCGGTCTTGCCCTCATCGGCGGCAAGGTCGTCGATCATCTGCTGCAACTGGGTCGAATAGTCCAGGGTGATGGTATTGCCTTCCTGCTCCTGCACGTTGGCCAGATGCTTGAGCATCGCCAGCATCGGCACCGGGTTGTCGGCGTTGCCCATGGTCTGGCCGCCGACCGACAGCAGCCATTCGGTGCCCTGCAGGCCGATCGCGGCCAGCACGCGGCCGCTCTCGTCCTGCAGCACGGCGTGGTTGGCGATGGGCTGGTCGCGGCCCAGTCGGGCGAAGGCCCGCTTGGGTTGCTGCTTCTTGCGCTTGTCGCGCTTGGCTTTGGATTGCTTGGACACGTTCGTCTCGCTCGCGGAGTGGCCGCCATTGTAAGCGGGGTGGCCGGGCATGACCTTCGGCAGGCTTGACTACATTTGTAGGCATGGCTAGTTTGACTACAGCTGTAGCTATCCAGCCCTGATGCCGTTGCCCGCTGCGCGAGCAGCGGATTCACAGTCACGGCAGAGGTGCATCTGCGGAGGTCGGCAACGCGCGGTTCGCGTCGCCGCTCGGGCCGCTGGTCGCCACGGCCCAGGCCATCGCTTCGTCCATCCGCCATGCCCACAAGGAGATCCGCCATGCTGCACTCGAACATCCCGCTCTGGCGCCGCGGCGCCGCATTGCTGGTCCTGGCCGGCGCCACGGCCGGTACGATCGCGTCCGTGCCGGCGAGCGCCCAGGATGCAACCACCGACATCGCCGAACCGGCCGAACCGGCGTCGCCCGCAGCGCCGCCTGTTCCGCCTGTTCCGCCCGTGCCACCGGTGCCACCGGTGCCGCCCGCGCCCGTGGCCGGCGCGCATCGGGTGACGAGCAGTTCCACCATCACCCTGTCCGACGATCGCCGCAACGCATCGGTGCTGTTCGAACAATCCAGCACCAACATGTACGGCAGCAGCGACGACCTGCGCGAGGCGCGGCGCGCGCGCCACGGCGACGAGACGCTGTGGTGGATCCGCAGGGACGGCAAGCGCTACGTGGTGCGCGATGCGGCCACGATCCAGCAGCTGAAGGCCGCCTACGCGCCGGTCGAAGCGCTGGGGCGGCAACAGGGAGAACTGGGCGAACGGCAGGGGCGGCTGGGCACGCGCCAGGGCGAGATCGGCCGGCAACAGGGCGCCATCGCGCAGGGCCAGGCAGGCCAGGCGATGGAGGAAGCCAGGCGCGCTGGCGAGCAGGCACGACTTGCCGCCAGCGGCGGCCAGGCCGCTGCCCGATCCGCGGCACGTACCGATGCCGCGCATGCGGACTTCGAGCAACAGATGGCTGCGCTGGAAACGCGCCAATCGGCATTGGCCGAGCAACAGGAGGGCTTGGCCCGGCAACAGGAAGTGCTGGCAAAGCGCCAGCAGGTCGCCAACGCGGCGATGCAACGCGACATCGAACGCATCACCCGCCAGGCGATCGCGCAGGGCGTGGCACAACCGCTGCCGCAGTGAGGCACGCTGCGGGCGCACACTGGTTATCCGTCGGGGTTGAAACCCCTCCTACAGTGCACCCGGCAAGTTCGCCGCGAGCTCTTGTAGGAGCGGCTTCAGCCGCGACAAACGAAGTCGGAAACCGCGACGCCATAGCCGCGAGCTTCTTGCAGGAGTTGCTCGCGACCTGACTCGATCAGGACAGTTCCGGCCGTGGCCGGAGCTCAGCAGGTCGTGTAAACCCGAGAGGAAAAAGCCTCAGCGTTGCGCCGGACTCTCGGCGGCGGCCGTTGCCGTTGCCGGCGACGGCGCGGCACTGTTGCGCGGCGTGTTGCCGGTGACGCTGTTGACCGCGCGGATCGCTTCGCGGGCGGCGTCGGCCGCGGCCTCCGGTGAAGTGGTGCGCGGCGGCGCGACTGTCACCGTCGCCGGCTTGGCGATGCTTGCCGCCGGGGCAGCGGCATTCGCTGCCGGAGTCGCAGTCGGAACCGCAGCCGCAACCGTGGTTGAAGTCGCAGCCCGCACCGGCGGTGCAGCGGCAGCGCCAGCGCTCAGGTCCGGCACCTTGGTGTCGGCATCGTTCTGCCGCTGGCCCAGCGCCACGGCGTGATCGCTGCCGGCCAGCGCCGCATCCTCGGCGTCCTTGGTCATCACCACGATGCTGATGCGGCGGTTGATCGGGTTGTCCGGATTCTGTTTGTCGAACAGGATCGAGGACGACAGGCCGACCACGCGCGAGACCTTGTCCTCGCCCATGCCGCCGACCACCAGTTCGCGCCGCGCCGCATTGGCGCGGTCGGCGCTCAGCTCCCAGTTGCTGTAGCCGTTCTTGCCGCTGTACTGGGTGACGTCGGTGTGGCCGGTGATGCTGATGTGGTTGGGCACTTCGTTGATGAAGCTGGACAGCTCGTGCAGGATGTCGCGGGTATAGGGCTTGAGCACCGCGCTGCCGATGTCGAACATCGGCCGGTTCTCCTTGTCCACGATCTGGATGCGCAGGCCGTCCGGGGTCAGGTCCAGCAGCAACTGGTCCTTGAACGGTTCCAGCGCCTGGCTCTTGTCGATCGCCTCCTTCAGCTCCTGCATCAGCGTTTCCAGCCGCTGCTTTTCCTTCTCGCGTTGCGCCGTCTTGCTTTCCGTGTCGCCCGTCAGGCTCTTGCTGCCGAACGGATCCTTGTTGTTGCCGCGCTGTATGTCGGCGCTGCCGCCGAGCTTGATCATCGAGGTGCTTGCGCCGCCGGGACCGGCCATGCCCGGACTCGGCGCCGGGCTTTTGCCCTCCAGCGGGCTGGGATTGCGGAAGTATTCGGAGATCGCCATACGCTGTTCCTTGGTGGTGGCCGCGACCAGCCACAGCACCAGGAAGAACGCCATCATCGCGGTCACGAAGTCGGCGAACGCCACCTTCCAGGCGCCGCCATGATGGCCGCCGCCCTGGACCTTCTTGACCCGGCGGATGACGACGGTAGCTTTGGCTTCGGGCATGACGGCAGCGCTACTTGATCGTCTTCAGGTGCGTCTCGAAGTCCGCGAAGCTCGGCCGCACGTTGCTCGGCAGGGTCTTGCGTGCGAACTCCAGCGCGATCTTCGGGTTGTAGCCACGCAGGCAGGCCAGCAGGGCGGTCTTCACCGACTCGAAGATGCGGCTGTCCTGTTCGGCGCGCGCTTCCATCGCCGCCGCCAGCGGGGCGACGAAGCCGTAGGCCAGCAGGATGCCGAGGAAGGTGCCGACCAGCGCGGCGCCGACGTGATGGCCGATCTCTTCGATCGGGCCGCCGATCGAGCCCATGGTGATGACGATGCCCAACACCGCGGCGACGATGCCGAAGCCGGGCAGACCGTCGGAGACCTTGCTCAACGCATGCGCCGGTGCCATCGCCTCGTGGTGATGCTTCTCCAGCTCCAGTTCCAGCAGCGGTTCCAGTTCGTGCGGCTCGATGTTGCTGCCGATCATCAGGCGCAGGCAGTCGGTGATGAAGTCGAGCAGGTGGTGGTCGGCCAGCACCTTCGGGTAGTTGCTGAAGATCGCGCTTTCGGCCGGTTTCTCCACGTGATCTTCCAGCGCCATGAAGCCGTCGCGCCGCGCCTTGTTCAGCAGTTCGTAGATCAGGGTCAGGGTGGCCCGGTAGTCGTCGGACTTGTACTTCGGGCCCTTGAACACGCCGGCGATGTCGGCGAGGGTCGCCTTGACGATCTTGCCGGGGGTGCTGACCAGGAACGCACCCAGCGCCGCGCCGCCGATGATCAGCAATTCGTAGGGCTGCCACAGCGCGCCGAGCTTGCCGTGCGAGAGCACGTAGCCGCCGACCACGCTGATGATGACGACAAGGAAGCCAACAATGATGAGCATGGCGGAAGCAGCCTGCGAGCCGTGAACGGGGATACCTCCATTTCGGCCCGGCGGCGGCTTTCTGAAGGCGGCGGCGCGGCCGCGCCTGCGTGAAGACGTATGTGAAGGCGTCATTTTTGTCGCCGCTGCGGCGACGTACGCAGGCGTTTGGAGGCCTTGCCTCAGCCGATCGCGCCGTTGCCTTGGTGCATTGCCTCACGCGTATCGCGTTGCTCGAACAGGCTCAGCGTGGCGGCATCATGCGAAGGATTCCAGCACACGTTGCCTCCGCCTCGGCGTAGCGCAGCGCTGTCGGCATCGGCCCGATACATGCGCAGCGTAAGGCCGTGCATCGGCAGCGCTGCATGTTCGCGCATTGCTGCGAATACAGCCCGCACCGCTATCGCCGCGGTGCCATGGCACGCGCAGCGTATCGGCCTGCAGGTCCGCGCTTGCGGCCAAGTGCGGCGCGGAAGTGGTGCCGTGTCAGGTGCGCGTCCACATGCGCTGCGCGGCAAGATCGGCGAACAGTCAAGATGGGGGCGCACGCCGGTTCCCCTGCGCGCGCGCGGCGCAGGGCCGCCGCCGCTTCAGGCCGGTTCGGTGTCGCCGCCGCCGCGCTGCAACGGGTTCGGCAGCGCCTGGCCCTGTTCGGTGAAGTGCAGCGACACCGAATTCAGGCAATGCCGCTCGCCGCTCGGCGGCGGGCCGTCCGGGAACACGTGGCCGAGATGGCTGTCGCAGCGGGCGCAGACGATTTCGGTGCGGATCATGCCGTGGCTGGTGTCGCGGATCTCGCGCACATGGGCCGGATGATAGGGCGCGAAGAAGCTGGGCCAGCCGGTGCCAGAATCGAATTTGGCGCTGGAACGGAACAGCGGCAGCCCGCACAGCCGGCAGCTGTAGACGCCCTCCAGCTTGTTGTCCAGGAACACGCCGCAGAACGGCGCCTCGGTACCGTGCTGCAGCAGCACCCGCCGCTCCTCGTCGTCGAGTCCTGCGATCAGGCGCTCGCGTTCGGCGGGCGAGGGAGGCGTGAGGTCGAATCGGCTCATGGCAGGGGCCTGTGGCGCGGAAGGATGGGCACAAGATGAGGGCGCCGCTGCCGCGATCAAGCTGCAGCGGCGGGGCATCGACGTGGCGCCCTGGTTGCGCTAGCGTCGGCTTCCCGATCACGGTGCTACGGAGCTGTTGTGCATCCTTCCCTCGTTCGCATGGCCGCCATCGCGTTGCTGGCCCCGGCGCTGGCGACGGCGCAGAGCCTGAATCCGGCCCCGTCGTCGCCGACTGCCACCCGCCAATCGACCGTGCTGGAATCGGCACCGGTGCCCAAGGCCGCGCCCGTGCGTTCCAGCCTGGACGACCGCCCGGAGTCCTCGCAGTCGCCCGCGCACAAGCCAGCCAAGGCCAAGCCGGCACCCGCCAACGGCGCCAATGCCGCCGCCGACCGGCGCCCGGTCAAGCTGTACGACCGCGGCGGCCGCGTCATTCCCGGCGCGGTGCAGGTCGGTCCCAACCGCGTGCTGGACACGCGCAGCGGCCGCTACTACAGCACCGTGCCCAGCGGCGACGGCCAGCGCATCAACGAGTAGCCCGACGACGCAGGCATGTCCGCACAGCGGGTGTGTCGTGCACCCGGGCCGATCCGTTGCGCTGGCGTGAACGCGCGGCGAACGTTCCGTGGCCGCAATCCTCACGAACCGGTTCCTAGACTGCCTGCACGCAGGTGCCGCCGGTGCCTGCGCCGCACCTTCGCTAGGAGAACCGATGAGCAAGCTTCCCGACAACACCCTGGTCGTCGTCGCCGACCGCGCCAGCGCCCGCCTGTTCCGCACCAATCTGGCCGGCCAGACCTCGCTGCTGGAGCAGACCGAAGTGCTGACGCCCACGCCGATCGAGGGCGTCGAAGACGGCGACCGGCCGATGACCATGGACGAGGCCGGCTTCGTCCGCCAGCTGGCCGAACGCCTGTACCAGGGCGCACTGCGCAGCGACTTCGAACACCTGGTGCTGGTCGCCGATCCGCAGACCCTGGGCCAGCTGCGGCCGCTGCTGCACAAGGAAGTCCAGAAGCGGGTGGTGTCGGAACTCGCCAAGAACCATGCGCATACCTCGCGCGACGAGCTGGAAAAGCTGCTGGCGTAAGCGTGTCCGTCGCGCAGGCCGATTTGGCATGCGCATACTCCCTTCTCCCCCTCGGGACCATGGCCCCTTTTGGGGGGAAGGTGCCCGAAGGGCGGATGAGGGTACGGGCGAAGCCTCGTGCGCCCATACACCGCGGGACGCTTCGCGCCGTACCCTCACCCCAACCCCTCTCCCGGCGGGAGAGGGGCTAGCGGCTGTTCCTTCTCCCCCCGGGAGAAGGTGCCCCGCAGGGGCGGATGAGGGTACGGGCGAAGCCTAGTGCACCCAACTCCACGAGCCGCTTCGCGCCATACCCTCACCCCAACCCCTCTCCCGGCGGGAGAGGGGCTAGCCGCGGTTCCTTCTCCCTCCGGGAGAAGGTGCCCCGCAGGGGCGGATGAGGGTACGGGCGAAGCCTCGTGCACCCAACTCCACGAGACGCTTCGCGCCTTACCCTCACCCCAACCCCTCTCCCGGAGGGAGAGGGGCTAGCCGCGGTTCCTTCTCCCTCCGGGAGAAGGTGCCCCGCAGGGGCGGATGAGGGTACGGGCGAAGCCTAGTGCACCCAAACTCCGCGAGACGCTTCGCGCCATACCCTCACCTCAACCCCTCTCTCCCACGGGACTTCCTTCGGTCGCCGGCGGGAGAGGGGGATGACGCTCAGTCGGCGATCGGCAGGCTAAGCGTCTCCTTCACTTCCTCCATCACGATGTAGCTCTTCGACTCGCGCACGTGCGGCAGGGTCAGCAAGGTGCTGCCGAGCAGCTTGCGGTACGAGGCCATCTCGCTGATCCGCGCCTTGAGCAGGTAGTCGAAGTCGCCGGAGACCAGGTGACACTCCAGCACGTTGGGCAGCTTCAACGCGGCGCGGCGGAATTCCTCGAAAATGTCGCCCGACTTGTAGGCCAGGCTGATCTCCACGAACACCAGCAGGCTGGCCTTGAGGAAGTGCGGGTCCAGCCGCGCGTAGTAGCCGGTGATGGCGCCGTCGCGTTCCAGCCGGCGTACCCGCTCGGTGCACGGGGTGGTCGATAGGCCGACCCGCTCGCCCAGTTCGGTGAAGGAAATACGCCCTTCCTGCTGCAGAATGCGCAGGATCTTGCGGTCGATCTTGTCCAGTTCGCGGGTGCGTGCGGCCATGACGCGGGTCTCGGTGGGCTGGGGCAGGGGATTGACCTGCCGGGTATTCGAAAATCAGCGGAAAATCCTGGCTTGCGCTCCATATACTGCGCCTAAACCCATCCGTGGCGCCATTCAGCCAGGGATTTGATCCGACAGAGGTAAGCGCATGCGCGTTCTGGTTCTCGGCAGCGGTGTGATCGGCACGGCCACGGCGTGGTATCTGGCGCGCAGCGGCTGCGAGGTGACGGTGGTCGATCGCCAGCCCGCGGCAGCGCTGGAAACCAGCTATGCCAACGCCGGCCAGGTGTCGCCCGGCTACGCCTCGCCGTGGGCCGCGCCCGGGGTGCCGCTGAAGGCGCTGAAATGGCTGTTCCAGCGCCATGCGCCGCTGGCCATCACCCCTACTGGCGACATCCACCAATACCTGTGGCTGGCGCAGATGCTGCGCAACTGCACCGCCGAGCGCTATGCGATCAACAAGGCGCGCATGGTGCGGCTGTCCGAATACAGCCGCGACTGCCTGGACCAGCTGCGCGCCGACACCGGCATCGCATACGAAGGCCGCCAGCTCGGCACCACCCAGCTGTTCCGCACCCAGGCGCAGCTGGACGGCGCGGCCAAGGACATCGAGGTGCTGCGCGAGTACGGCGTGCCCTACGAACTGCTCGACCGCGCCGGCATCGCCCGGATCGAGCCGGCGCTGGCCAGCGCTCCGGCCACCTTGGTCGGTGCGCTGCGCCTGCCCAACGACCAGACCGGCGACTGCCGCCTGTTCACCCAGCGCCTGGCCGCGCTGGCCGCCGCGGCCGGCGTGCAGTTCCGCTACGGCGAGACCATCGACGGCCTGCATGCCGATGGCGACCGCCTCGACGGCGTGCGCATCGGTGGCCGCCTGGAGCGCGCCGACCGCTACGTGGTCGCCCTGGGCAGCTATTCTCCGCAGCTGCTCGCGCCGCTGGGCATCCGCCTGCCGGTGTATCCGTTGAAGGGCTATTCGCTGACGTTGCCGATCCGCGACGCGGCGCTGGCCCCGATGTCCACCATCCTCGACGAAACCTACAAAGTGGCGATCACCCGCTTCGACCAGCGCATACGCGTCGGCGGCATGGCCGAACTGGCTGGCTTCGACCTGTCGCTGCCGGCGCGGCGCCGCGCCACCCTGGAAAACGTAGTGAACGACCTGTACCCGCGCGGCGGCGATCTGGCCCGCGCCGAATTCTGGACCGGACTACGCCCGGCCACGCCCGACGGCACCCCGGTGGTCGGCGCCACCGGCTACCGCAACCTGTTCCTCAACACCGGCCACGGCACCCTCGGCTGGACCATGGCCTGCGGCTCCGGCCGCTACCTGGCCGACCTGATCGCCCAGCGCCAGCCGCAGATCAGCGGCGAGGGCCTGGATATTTTCCGTTATTCGCGCGGCGCCTCGGCGCCCGTCGCAGAGGCAAGTTCGTGCGTCCAGCCCGTGCGTTGATCGATCTTCAGGCGCTGCGCCACAACTACCGCCTGGCCCGGCGACTGGGCGGCGGCAAGGCGCTGGCGGTGGTCAAGGCCGATGCCTACGGGCACGGCGCGGTGGCCTGCGCGCGCGCGCTGGAAGCGGAGGCCGACGGCTTCGCGGTGGCCTGCATCGAGGAGGCGCTGGAACTGCGCCAGGCCGGCATCGCCGCGCCGATCCTGCTGCTGGAAGGCTTCTTCGACGCCGACGAACTGCCGCTGATCGCCGAGCACCGGCTGTGGTGCGCGGTGGCCTCGCCGTGGCAGGTGGAGGCGATCGCCGCCTATGCCGCGCCGCAGCCGCTGTGCCTGTGGCTGAAGCTGGACAGCGGCATGCACCGGCTGGGCCTGGCGCCGGACGAATTCCGTGCCGCGCATGCGCGGCTGAGCGTGTTGCCGCAGGTCGAACGGCTGGTGCTGATGAGCCATTTCGCGCGCGCCGACGAATTGGACAGCGCGCGCACCCTGGAGCAGGCCGAGGTGTTCCGCCAGGCCACCGCCGGCTTGGCCGGCGAGACCAGTCTGTGCAATTCGCCGGGCCTGCTGGGCTGGCCGCAACTGCACAGCGACTGGGGCCGCCCCGGGCTGATGCTGTACGGCGCCGACCCGTTCGCCGCCGGTGCCGAGCTGCCGGGCGAGCTGCGTCCGGTGATGACCCTGCAGTCCAGGGTCATCGCGGTGCGCGAACTGGCGGTCGGCGAGCCGGTGGGCTACGGCGCGCGTTTCGTCGCGTCGCGGCCGACCCGGGTCGGCGTGGTGGCGATCGGCTATGCCGACGGCTATCCGCAGTTCGCGCCGAACGGCACGCCGGTGCTGATCGACGGCGCGCCCGGCGCGCTGATCGGGCGGGTGTCGATGGACATGCTGACCGTGGACCTCACCGAGCACCCGCAGGCCGGACTCGGCAGCGAGGTACAGCTGTGGGGCGCGCAGCCGCGCATCGACACCCTGGCGGCGCGCTGCAGCTCCAGCGCCTACCGCCTGCTGTGCGGCCTGAAGCGCGCGCCGCGGCAGTACTTGGACGGCTGAGCGGCGCGTCCGCCCGCGCCTATCTGGCGCAGCGCTTTGCGGGAGCGGCTTCGGCCGCGACAAGCTGAGCGATAGACCTTCGGCTTCGGTCGGATACCGTCGGGGCTGAAGCCCCTCCTACAGGGCCCCGGCATGCCGGCCGCAAGCGACTGTGGGAGCGACTTCAGTCGCGACGAGCGGAGCGGTGGATGTGCCTCAACCAGTCAGCGTCGGGACTGAAGTCCCTCCCACAGAGAGGCGCGCCGCAGCGTGTCCTCGGCTCATCTGTAGGAGCGGCTTCAGCCGCGACACATAGGTACCCGAAGGCACGCCACGCCGCTCAGCGCTCGGCCACCGCCGCCTTGTCGCGGAACTCGCGGCGCAGCCAATCGTCGAACATCCGCTTCTCGTAGCGCAGCGGGTCGGTGTTCAGGCCGATCGAGCTGTTCATCAGGTAGCTGCTGTCGAGCAGCTTGCGCTCGCCCTGCTCCAGCACCTGTCCGTCGGCGCCGTACAGGGTGAAATTGAGGCTGATCCGCGGCGGGTAGATGTCGCGCATCACCCGCACGTCGTTCCATTGCGGACCGTGCCAGGATTCGTAGTCGCCGGCGCGCTTGATGTCGGTCAGCTCCACCTCCAGCCGCTGCCCGGGCGCCAGCTGCTTGCTGGCGCGTTGCTGCAGGTAATCGGCCAGGTCGCGCACCCAGTCGCCGCGCTGCGCTTCCCAGCGATTGCGGCTGTAGCGCAGTTCGCTGAAAGCGGCGGGGTCGGTCCAGCGCACCTGCACCGGGCTGTCGCCTTCGGTGCTGCGCACGGCCTGCGGATCGGTGACATTGCGGATTTCGGCGGAAGCGCCGCCTGCCACCAGGCAGGCCAGGGCCAGCGCCGTCCAGGCATATCGGATCTTCATCGCGGATCTCCACGGAAACGGCAATGCCAGTGTGTGCCTGCGCGGGCGCCACCGCAATCGCGACGCGGCCACCGGCCGCGCTCGTTCTCCGCCGGTTCATGGGTCCTGGCATGTGACATGCGGTTCACGCTGCGTCGCCGCGTGCTTCACGCCGCCCGCGCGACCATGCGCACATTCGCACATAAACACGATTCGGGGATCGATCGCATGAAGATGCCGCTGTTCCACCAGGCCCACGCAGCGTCGGACGTCCGCCTGCAGTTCATCGACTGGGCCAAGCGGCACGGGCACAGCCCGGCGAGCGGCGCGGCCAGTTTCGTCGATCAGCAAGCGGACCTGGATGCGGCCGCGCGCCACCTGCGCCTGAACCCGGGTGAGGACGTGCGCCAGGAACTGCGCCGCTATCTGGCCTCGCTGGGCGAGCAGCAGGACGTGGCGGTGCAGTTCCCGCCGATCTATGCCTACCGCAGTCCGCAGGGGCAGGCGTTCCGCTATTCGTTGACCCTGGTCCTGGCCGAGAGCGGGGTCGAGTGGAAGGCGCGGGTCTGGACCGGCCTGGAATACCTGGGCCTGATCGTCGGCCGCGGCGCCGGCCCGCGCGCCAATTACACGCGCCTGGCGCGGATGGCGGTGGAGCACGAACTGGCCAGCGACAGCCCGCGTTTCACGCTGGGCTAGAGAATAGGGAGACCGCGCATGTCCTATGCAATCTCGCCCGACGACGTCACCGCGCCGGAACAGTGTCGGCAGCAATGCCGCGAACTCGGCGTGGCGCGGGTGCAGCAGATGCTGGACCAGTCGCCGCCGCCGTCGTGGCGGCAGGAAGCCGAACGCTGGCTGGAAGAGCAGGCGCTGCGCAGCGCGCGTCTGACCCAATGGGGCGTCATCGCCGGCATCGCGCTGTCGCTGCTGGGGATCGTGCTGGTCGTCGCTTTTCTCTGGTGACCCAGCGTCGCTGCAGCACCGGCCAGCCTGGCCGGCTTGACGGCAGCGGAGCGGCTTAACAAGATGCGGGGTCCGTCGCGCTGTTCCGGTCTGAGCATTTTCCGGTCCTGAGCCATCGTCATCGCGCCGCAGGCGCGGAGCGCGTCGCCGCCTCTGCCACCGCAGGCCGTCTCCAGAGCAAATTCCCGCATGCATGTCAGCACCGAATCTTCTTCCACGTCGCCCACGCAGGCGTCGGGCCTGAACTACCGCGAGATCTTCGACAAGATCGACTCCGGTTTCTGTGTGGTGCAGGTGCTGTTCGACGACACGCAACGCGCGGTCGATTACGTGTTCCTGGAGGTCAATCGGGCGTTCGAGCGCGAGACCGGCATGCGCGACGTGATCGGCCGGCGCATGCGCGAGCTGTCGCCAACCCACGAGGACCACTGGTTCCGCGTGTACGGCGAGGTCGCGCTGAGCGGGCGCTCGGCCAAGTTCGAGAACTACGCATCCGCGCTGGGCCGCTGGTGGGCGGTGGATGCGTTCCGCGTCGGTGCGCCGGAACGGCACCTGGTCGCCGTGCAGTTCCTCGACATCACCGAACGCAAGCGCGTGGAGCGCGACCTGGCCGAGAGCGAGGCGCGTTTCAGTGCGCTCGCCGAAGGCCTGCCGATGCCGGTCTGGGTGCTGGACGCCACCGGCCAGTTGCGTTTCACCAATACCGCCTACGCCGAATTCTTCGGCATCGACCTGCAGGCCGACGAGGCGCGGCCGGGCTGGGGCGATGTGCTGCATCCACAGGACGCCGGCGTGTTCGCCTTCGAGTTGCGCAGCGCGCTGGACGAACAACGCAACCTGCGCGCGCTGGTGCGCGCGCGCCGCCACGACGGCGCATGGCGCTGGGTGGAGATGACCGCGGTGCCGCGCTATTCGGCCGAGGGCGAGTTCATCGGCCTGGCCGGCAGCAGCCCGGACGTCACCGAGCGCCGCGACATCGAACTGGCCCGCGAGCAGTTGCTGGAATCGGAGCGCAGCGCGCGCAATGCCGCCGAGAGCATGGCGCGGCTGAAGGACGAATTCCTGGCCACGCTGTCGCACGAGCTGCGCACGCCGTTGACCACCATCCTGGGCTGGAGCGACCTGCTGCTGCAGCGGCTGCCGCCGGGCGATCCGAGCAACAAGGGCTTGTCGGTGATCGCCAGCAGCGCGCGCGCGCAGCAACGGCTGATCTCGGACATGCTCGACCTGAGCAGCATGCTGCTGGGCAAGGTGCAGCTGGAAATCGAGACGCTGGACCTGACCGAACAGGTGCGCGAGGCGCTGCGTGCGCAGGAGCCGGTGGCCGAAGGCAAGGACCAGGCGTTGAGCCTGCGCGAGCCGGCGCAGCCGTGCCTGGTGCTGGGCGATGCCACGCGCCTGCAGCAGGTGTTCTGGAATCTGTTGTCGAACGCGATCAAGTTCACCCCGGCGCATGGGCGGATCGAACTGGCGATCGACCTCGATGCCGATGGCGAGCACGTGACGGTGGCGGTGCGCGATTCCGGCGATGGCATTCCAGCGGATTTCCTGCCGCACCTGTTCGGCCGTTTCCGCCAGGCCGACGGCACCACCACGCGTCTGCACGGCGGGCTCGGCCTGGGCCTGGCGATCGTGCAGCAGCTGGTGGAAATGCATGGCGGCCAGGTCAGTGCGGCCAGCGAGGGCCGCGGCTGCGGTGCGGTGTTCACCGTGCGCCTGCCGTTGCACCGCGACACGCCGGGCAAGCGGCCGTTGCGCGAGGTGCGCGCGTTTGCGATGGCTGAACAGGTTGTGGAAGCGTATGCGCTGAAGGGCATGCGCCTGCTGGCGGTGGAAGACCAGCCGGACATGCTCGAATACCTGCGGCGGCTGCTGGAAGAGCAGGGCGCCGAGGTGGTTGCAGCCGGTTCCGCCAGCGAAGCGTTGGCGGTGCTCGACGATGGCGGCCACACCCGCATCGACGTGATGGTCACCGATATCGGCATGCCGGGCATGGACGGCTACGGCCTGATCCGCACGATCCGCGAGAACATGGGCCTGCAGGCGGCCGAGTTGCCGGCGGTGGCGGTGACCGCGCTGGCGCGCGACGACGATCGCCAGCGCGCCCTGCAGTCCGGTTTCCAGGAGCATCTGGCCAAGCCGTACAGCGTGGCGCAGTTGGTGTCCGCGGTGCGTTTCGCGCGGCAGGAATAACCGCGGCGTTTTTTCCCGTGCATTCACGCGATGGCCGCTAGCGTGCGGGTTTTCCCTCGCTGGAGATGCGCATGAGCAAGTACGCCGACGCGGTGCATACCGATCCCGAGGCCATCGCCGCATTGCAGGCATGGCTGCCGAAATTGCCGGACCAGGCGCAGGTGCTTTTGCGCTTGGTCGATGGCAGCCAGGTCAGCGGCACGGTCTCGGTGCGTCCCACCTTGCAGACCTTTCGCGATCACGAGGAGCATGAAGGCATCAACGGCGTGGTGCGTCTGGACGACCTGCTGCATCCGGAGCAGCAGCACTACATCTGGCTGGACCGCATCCGCGAGATCGAGCCATTGACGCCGACCTCATGAGCGCGGCGGGCGACGCGTAACGGCATTTGACATCTATTTCACGTTTGCCGAGCGCGCGCTGTGCATCATCGGTGGTCCTGTCGCCACCCTGGAGAGTTGAGCAGCGATGCGCCTTCCCTCGTCCCCGGCCCGTTGGGCACTGTGTCTCCTGTCCGCTGCCGCGTTGAGCGCTTGTGGCGATACCGCCAAGCATTCCATCGAGGATGGGATGGGGCCCGATCCGGTGCTGCCCGATCCGGTCAAGCGCATGATCCCCACGGTGAAGGTCGCTGAGGTCAAGCGCTGGGCCGAAGGCGCCGCGCCGGTGCCGGCCGCCGGCCTGGCGGTGCAGGCCTTCGCCCGCGATCTGGACCATCCGCGCTGGCTGTACGTGCTGCCCAATGGCGACGTGCTGGTGGCCGAGACCGCCGCGCCGCCGGCGCCGGAAAAAGAGAGCAGCGGCCTGCGCGACAAGATCCAGGGCGCGATGATGGCCAAGGCCGGTTCCACCGTGCCCAGCGCCAACCGCATCACCTTGCTGCGCGACGCCGATGGCGACGGCGTGGCGGAGGTGCGCACGCAATTCCTCAAGGGCCTGTATTCGCCGTTCGGCATCGCCCTGGTCGGCGACCGCCTGTACGTCGCCAATGCCGACGCGCTGGTCAGTTTCCCGTACAAGGACGGCGACACCCAGATCAGCGCCGCGCCGAGTTTCGTCGCCAACCTGCCCGGCGGCATCAACCATCACTGGACCAAGAGCCTGCTGGCCAGTCGCGACGGCAACAAGCTCTACGTCGGCGTGGGCTCCAACAGCAACGTCGCCGAGAACGGCATGGACGCCGAACTCAATCGCGCCGCGATCCTGGAAGTGGACGCGCACAGCGGCGCCACCCGGGTGTTCGCCAGCGGCCTGCGCAATCCGGTGGGCCTGGCCTGGCAGCCCGGCGCGGACACGCTGTGGGTGGTGGTCAACGAGCGCGACGAGATCGGCAGCGATCTGGTGCCCGATTATCTGACTTCGGTACGCGAAGGCGGCTTCTACGGCTGGCCATACAGCTACTACGGCCAGCACGTGGACGAACGCGTGCAGCCGCAGAATGCGGAGATGGTGGCCAGCGCGATCAAGCCCGATTACGCGCTGGGCGCACACACCGCCTCGCTGGGCCTGACCTTCTACGAAGGCGCGCTGCTGCCGCAGGCCTACCAGGGCGGCGCCTTCATCGGCCAGCACGGCTCCTGGAACCGCGATCCGCCGTCCGGCTACAAAGTGGTCTATGTGCCCTTCGCCAACGGCAAGCCGAGCGGCAAGGCGCAGGACGTGCTGACCGGCTTCCTCGACGCCGAAGGCAAGGCCCAGGGCCGCCCGGTCGGCGTGGCGGTGGACAAGCCCGGCGCGCTGCTGGTGGCCGACGATGTCGGCAACGTGATCTGGCGGGTGACGCCGAAGGCCGGGCCGTAATCGAGTAGTCGTGCCGCTTGGCTCTCTCAGAGCCAGACGGCGCGACAGGTCGTCGCTTGCTGCGCCGCCGATCGCCGGTGTCTTCGTTGATGTCCACTCAGGCGCTGGGTTGGATGTACGAGTTGTGGGTTTGCAGCCATCTCGGCGGGCGAGGACTAGCTGCATCCGTAGGAAGCAGCTTCCAAGTGGTCTCGCGAGCTACCGCGGCCTTGAAGGCCAATTCGCCGCAACCGCCTTGCCTTGGGGCAATCCGCCCTAGGTCGAAATATTCATGTGGGAGCGACTTCGGTCGCGACGGGCCTTATCTATAGCGCCCGTCGCGACCGAAGTCGCTCCCAGAGTTGTTTGCATCTGGATGGAACGGTCAATTCAGGCGAAGCGCCGCGCTAACCGATCCGAAGGCCCCGCCTGCGCTTAATGCTCCACCGGCGCAGGTTCCACCCCGAAGCGGCGTGCGTAGCCGCGCTCGTTGAACACGCGCTCCACCTCGGTGTCGCCCAATTCCGGCGCGGCATAGACCGCGTATACGACGCTGCCGTCGTCGCGCGCGCCGCGCTGGTGCAGGCGGTAGCGCGGGCGTCCGGTGCCGGTGTTTTCCGGATAGTGCAGCGGCGGTTGGCTGCCTTCCAGATCCACTTCGCTGTTGTCGACGACGCCACCGATGAACACTGCGCGCATATGCCACTCCATCCGTCCGGGTTGACCTGCAGCCTAGGCGCGGCGATGTTGCCATTGCATCAATGATGCGTTCACTTGGCGCAAAACCGGGCCGGCGCCGGGCTGCCGGTAGAATGCGCGCTCCCCGACCGATTCCGATCCCGATGCCGGCTCTGCAAGACGCTCCCCTCGATACCCTGTTCCTGCCCTTCGCCCAAGGCGCGCTGCGCTGGCCGGCCGGCAAGGTGCTGTTCCTGCGCGCGCGCGACGGCTGGGCGTTGCGCCAGCACGCGCAGCCGGCGCAACTGGTCTGTGAACAGGGCTACCGTCCGTTCGCCACCGCCCTGGAGCAGGGCGGCTGGCAGGTCCGCGCCGAGGATGCCGACGATCACGACGATGCCGGCGGCTATGCGCTGGTGCTGGTGCTGCCGCCGCGCCAACGCGACGAGGCGCGGGCGCTGCTGGCGCGTGCGCTGGCGCTAGCCGCGCCGGGCGGGGTGGTGGTGGCCTGCCAGTCCAACAACGAGGGCGCCCGCTCCGGCGAGGACGACCTGCAGCAGCTGGCCGGCCTCGGCGGCAAGCTGACCAAGCACCACTGCCGCGTGTACTGGACCGCGCCGCTGCACGGCGGCCACGACGCCGCGCTGCAGCAGCGCTGGGCCAAGCTCGACGCGGCGCGGCCGATCCTGGACGGGCGTTTCCGCAGCCGCCCCGGCGTGTTCGCCTGGGACCGCATCGATCCTGCCTCGGCGCTGCTGGCCGAGCACCTGCCGGCCGACCTGGCCGGCCGCGGGGCCGACCTCGGCGCCGGCTATGGCTATCTGTCGGCGGAATTGCTGGCACGTTGCCCGAAGATCGCCGCGCTGGACCTGTTCGAAGCCGATGCGCGCGCGCTGGCGCTGGCGCGGTCGAACCTGGCGCAGGCGCCGGCCGCGGTGGAGATCGGCTACCACTGGCACGACGTGACCGCCGGGCTGCCGGCGCAGTACGACTTCATCGTCACCAATCCGCCGTTCCACGCGCCGGGGCGGATGGAGCGCCCGGACATCGGCCGCCGCTTCATCGCCGTGGCCGCGCAGGCGCTCAAGCCCGGCGGCAAGCTGTATCTGGTCGCAAACCGGCACCTGCCGTACGAGGCGGTGCTCGACGCCAGCTTCGGCGACACCAGCGTGATCGCCACCCGCGACGGCTTCAAGCTGATCCAGGCGGTGCGCGCCCGCGCCACGGTGCGCCGGTGAAGCTGGTCAAACACCTGGCCAACCTGGGCTACGGCAGCCGCAAGCAGGTCACCCAGATGTTCCGCGAAGGCCTCATCACCGACGCCGACGGCGAGGTGCTGTACGCCGACGACCAGGTCGAGCATGCCGCGATCCGGGTCGACGGCGAGGCGCTGGACCCGCCGCCGGGGCTGATCCTGGCGCTGCACAAGCCGGTCGGCTACACCTGCTCGACCAAGGATCCGGGCCGCATCGTCTACGACCTGCTACCGCCGCGCTTCCGCCTGCGCTCGCCGCTGCTGTCCACGGTCGGGCGGCTGGACCGCGACACCAGCGGCCTGCTGCTGATGACCGACGACGGCGCACTGCTGCACCGCATCGTCTCGCCGAAATCGCAGCTGGCCAAGGTCTACGAAGCGACCCTGGCCGAGGACCTGCGCGGCGACGAGGCGGCGCAGTTCGCCAGCGGCACCCTGCTGCTGGACGGCGAGACCACGCCGCTGCTGCCGGTGGAGCTGGAGGTGCTGGGCCCGCGCCAGGCACGCATCACCCTGTACGAAGGCCGCTACCACCAGGCGCGGCGCATGTTTGCCGCGGTCGGCAACCACGTGGCGAGCTTGCACCGCAGCCGTATCGGCGGCTTCGCCCTGGACGAGACCTTGCCGGCCGGGCAGTGGCGCGCGCTGGATGCGGCGGATCTGGGGCGGGTGTTTGGTTGAGGAGCCGGGAATCGGGATTTGGAAAAACCGGTTTGCTGCTTGGTGCGATGTAGCCCCGAATAGTTGCAGTGCGCGGCAGCGTTTGTAGGAGCGGCTTCAGCCGCGACAAGCATCACTGGTAATGCCTGTCGCGGCTGAAGCCGCTCCTACAGGGATCAGGAATCCGGGTGCGCTCGGCGTGTCACGCGAACAGCTTCTTCCAGCCGTCCAATCCCAGTGTCTCCAACGTCTGCAGATTGCGCTCCACGATCACGTCCGCGTCCGGGAACGCGGCCACGGCGCGTTCGACGCTGTCCTCGCGCAGCAGGTGCAAGGTGGGGAAGGGCGCGCGGTTGGTGTAGTTGCCGATGTCGTCCGGCGCGGTGCCGGCGAACTGGTAGTGCGGATGAAAGCTGGCCACCTGCAGGATGCCGTGCAGGTCCAGCGCTTCGACCGCGGCGTCGGCGTTGTCCAGGAAATCGTTGTAGTCCAGGAAATCGCCCAGCACCTGCGGATGCACGATCAGGGTGGTGTCGATCTGCTCGGCCGGCGTGTCGCGCAGCAACAGCAGTTCCTCGCTCAACTCTTCCAGCAAGGCCTCGGGCGTGGTCGCGTCGCTGAGCACGTAGCGGATCTGCTGCTTGACGTGCACCGCCTTGGCGAACGGGCACAGGTTCAATCCGATCACCGCGCGTTCCAGCCATTGGCGGGTCAGCGCGATCGGGTCGGCGGTGGGGTCGAGGTCGTTCAAGGCGATTCCGGCGGGCGAGGGCGGGCGGCGATTGGGCCAAGCGGCTGCGGCGCATATCGCCGCGGGCGACTCAGTCGCGGAAATTCTCGAACTGCAGCGGCAGCTCGAAATCGCTCTTCTTCAGCAGCGCCATCACGTCCTGCAGGTCGTCGCGCTTCTTGCCGCTGATGCGCAGCTTGTCGCCGTTGATCTGCGCTTCGACCTTGAGCTTGGCGTCCTTGATCGTCGCGACGATCTTCTTGGCCAGCTTCTGCTCGATGCCCTGCTTGACCGTGACCTTCTGCCGCGCGCCGGCCAGGTTGGTTTCCACGTCGCCGAATTCCAGGCAGCGCACGTCGATGCCGCGCGCGATCAGCCGCGCGCGCAGGATGTCGGTCATCTGCTTGACCTGGAAGTCGCTCGGCGCGGCCTGGTTGATGACCTGGTCGTCGAGCTCGAAGCTGGCCTCCACGCCCTTGAAATCGAAGCGGGTCGACAGCTCGCGGTTCGCCTGGTCGATGGCATTGGTCAGTTCGTGCTTGTCGATTTCGGAGACGACGTCGAAGGAAGGCATGGCAGTTCCTCGGGGAAAGACGCCATATCCTACCGATCTCGCCGCAGCGCCGCTGCCGTCGCGGTGCCGGCGCGGTGCCGTCGCTGGGCGGCGCGTGCGATCGCGGCGATAATCCGCGCATGCCCACCTCCCGTTCCAACGCCGCGGCCGCCGCCTGGATGATCGCGGCGGTCGCCTGCTTCGCGCTGATGGATGCGGCGATGAAGCTGCTGACCGCGCACTATCCGGCGCTGCAGGTGGCCACGCTGCGCGGCGGCGCCTCGCTGCCGTTCGTGCTGCTGTGGGTGCTGGCCACCGCCGGCCCGCGTTCGATCCTGCCGGTGCGCTGGGGCCTGCATCTGCTGCGCGGCGTGCTCGGCATCGCGATGATCGGCTGCTTCGCCTGGGCGCTGCGCAGCCTGCCGCTGTCCACCGCCTACACCATCTACTTCGTCGCGCCGCTGCTGGTGACGGCGCTGTCGGTGCCGCTGCTGGGCGAACAGGTCGGCCCGCGGCGCTGGGCCGCGATCGGCGTCGGCCTGGTCGGGGTGCTGGTGGTGCTGCGCCCCGGCGTGGGCGGCTTCGTGTCGCTGCCGGGGTTGATGGTGCTGCTGGCGGCCACCGCCTATGCGCTCGCGGCGGTGCTGGTCAGCCTGCTGGCGCGCACCGAGACGCCGCAGTCGCTGGTGGTCTGGTTCCTGCTGATCATGGCGCTTGGCGCCGGCGCGCTGGCGTGGCCGGCCTGGATCCCGTTGCGCCTGGCCGATGCCGGCTGGATCGCCACGCTCGGCCTGGCCGGTGCGCTGGGGCAGGTGGCCTTGACCCAGGCGTTCCGCCGCGGCGACGCCTCGCTGATCGCGCCGCTGGAGTACAGCGGCCTGATCTGGGTGATCCCGTGGGACTGGTTGCTGTGGCGCAAGCTGCCCGACGCCTGGACCTGGCTGGGCGCGGCGATCATCGTCGCCAGCGGCCTGTACCTGCTGCATCGCGAGCGGGTCCGCGCCACCGTGCGTCCGCCGCCGCTGGCGCATCCCTAGCGCACCGCCGCGGACTTCCGAGCGCAAGCGTTAGAATCGAATGGAATAACGCCTGCAGGCCTGGCCTGCTAGGCTTTGCGCCCCCTTCGCTGCCGGCCCCGCGCGGTGATCCAGTTCGAGCACCTGCACAAGTCCTATCCCGTTGCCGGCCAGTCGGTCGTGGCCTTGCATCCGCTCGACCTGGAAATCCGGGCCGGCGAGGTGTTCGGCATCATCGGCCACTCCGGCGCCGGCAAGTCGACCCTGATCCGGCTGATCAACCGGCTCGAGGAACCCAGCGGCGGACGCCTGCTGATCGATGGCGAGGACGTCACCGCGCTGGACCGTGCCGGGCTGCGCACGCTGCGCCGGCGCATCGGCATGATCTTCCAGCACTTCAACCTGCTGTCCTCGCGCAGCGTGGCCGGCAACGTCGCCTTTCCGCTGGAACTGGCTGGCACGCCGCGCGCGCAGATCGAGGCGCGGGTGGCCGAGCTGCTGGCCAGGGTCGGCCTGGCCGAGCACGCCAACAAGTATCCGGCGCAGCTGTCGGGCGGGCAGAAGCAGCGCGTCGGCATCGCCCGCGCGCTGGCCACCGGGCCGCAGATCCTGCTGTGCGACGAGGCCACCAGCGCGCTGGATCCGCAGACCACCGCCTCGGTGCTGAGCCTGCTGGCGCAGATCAACCGCGAGCTGGGCCTGACCATCGTGCTGATCACCCACGAGATGGAAGTGATCCGCCGCGTCTGCGATCGCGTGGCGGTGCTCGATGCCGGGCACCTGGTCGAGAGCGGGCCGGTCACCGAGGTGTTCCTGCATCCGCGCCATCCGACCACGCGCCGCTTCGTGTCCGAGGCCGAGCACGTGGACGAGGGCGAACTGCATCGCGACTTCACCGCGGTGGCCGGGCGCATCCTGCGCCTGACCTTCCTCGGCGGCGACACCTACGCGCCGCTGCTCGGGCGCATCGCGCGCGAGACCGCGGTGGACTACAACATCCTGTCCGGGCGCATCGACCGGATCAAGGACACCCCGTACGGCCAGCTGACCGTGGCCCTGGTCGGCGGCGATCTGGACGCGGCGCAGGCCGGGTTCGTCGCTGCCGGCGTGCATGTCGAGGAGCTGCGCCGATGATCCCGTTCGCCACCGCCGCCAGCGGCTTCTTCCGCAATCTCGACGCCGGCAAATGGGACGAGATCGGACGCGCCACGCTGGACACGCTGCTGATGCTCGGCGGCTCGCTGCCGCTGACCCTGCTGATCGGCCTGCCGCTGGGCGTGCTGCTGTTCCTGACCGGGCCGCGCCAGACCCACCAGCGGCCGGTGCTGTATGGCGCGCTGGCGCTGGCGATCAACGTGCTGCGCTCGGTGCCGTTCATCATCCTGATGATCGCGATGATCCCGCTGACGCTGTGGGCGATGGGCACCTCGCTGGGCGTGCGCGGCGCGATCCTGCCGCTGGTGGTGGGCGCAGCGCCGTTCTACGCGCGGCTGGTGGAAACGGCGCTGCGCGAAGTGGACCGCGGCGTGGTCGAGGCCAGCCTGGCGATGGGCGCGACCACCTGGCAGCTGGTGACGCGGGTGCTGCTGCCCGAGGCGCGGCCGGGGCTGATCGCCGGCGCCACGGTGACCACCATCGCGCTGATCGGCTTCACCGCGATGGGCGGCGCGATCGGTTCCGGCGGGCTCGGTGACCTGGCCTATCGCGACGGCTACCAGCGCTCGCACGCCGACGTGGCGCTGATCACCGTGGTGGTGCTGCTGTTGCTGGTGCAGGGGCTGCAGATGCTCGGCGATCGGCTGGTCGCGCATTACAGCCGGCGCTGAGCGCGCAGTGCCTTGCATCGCACTGCTGTAGGAGCGGCTTCAGCCGCGACCGGATCTATCGGTAAAGCGGTCGCGGCTGAAGCCGCTCCTACAGAAAAGCCATCCTTGGCCCTTCGCCGCATGCAGCGCCCGGGTCTGCTAGCTTGCCCGCATGGCGGCCTGGCCGCTCTTCTTCCCCACGTTCTCGGATTCCTGCCCATGACCAAACTCCCGCTTCGTCTGCTGCTCGGCGCCGCCGTGCTCGCCCTGGCCGCCTGCGGCAAGTCCACGCCCGCGACCGACACCGCGCGGCTCAGCGTCGCCGCCACCGCGGTGCCGCATGCGGAGATCCTGGAGGTGGTCAAGCCGATGTTGCAGAAAGAGGGCCTGACCCTGGACGTGCGCGTGTTCAACGACTACGTGCAGCCCAACGACCAGGTGGTGCAGAAGCAGATCGACGTGAACTACTTCCAGACCGAGCCGTACCTGGATGCCTACAACCGCGATCGCAAGAGCGACCTGGTCACCGTGATCGGCGTGCACATCGAGCCGTTCGGCGCCTATTCGCGCCGCTTCAAGTCGTTGGCCGAACTGCCGCAGGGCGCCGACGTGGTGATTCCCAACGATCCCAGCAACAACAGCCGCGCGCTGATCCTGCTCGACAAGGCCGGTGTCATCAAGCTCAAGGATCCGGGCAATGCGCTGTCCACCCAGCGCGACATCGTCGCCAACCCGAAGCAGCTGAAATTCCGCGAACTGGATTCGGCGATGCTGCCGCGCGTGCTGGACCAGGTCGATCTGGCGCTGATCAATACCAACTACGCGCTCGACGCCGGGCTCAATCCCACCCGCGACGCGCTGGCGATCGAGAGCAAGGACTCGCCGTACGTGAACTTCCTGGTCGCGCGCGCCGACAACAAGGACGATCCGCGCGTGCAGAAGCTGGCCAAGGCGCTGACCAGCCCCGAGGTCAAGGCCTTCATCGAGCGCAAGTACCAGGGCGCCGTCCTGCCGGCGTTCTGAGCGGAGCGCGCGCATGCCGTTGCTGCTGGCCATTCCCCTGGCGATCGTGATCGCGCTGGCGGTGACCGCGGTGCTGTTGCCGTTGTCGCTGTTGCAGCGCTTCCGCTACGGCACCTCGCGGCGCCAGGCGCGGGCGTGGCTGGCCAGCGTGCAGTTCTGGTCGGCGCTGGTGTCGAACCTCGTGTTGCTGGGCTTCGCGCTGATCGCCACGCACTGGTGGCCCGATGCGGCGACGTATGCCTGCATCGGCTGGGTAGCGGGCCTGGCGCTGGGCGCGCTGGGCATCTGGCTGAGCCGGTTCGAACCGCTGCCGCAGGGCCTGTACTACACGCCGAACCTGTGGCTGGTGCTGGGCTTGACGCTGCTGGTGGTGGCGCGGATCGGCGCCGGCCTGCTGCAGGGCTGGCGCAGCATGAGCGAGGGCGCGGCGTGGCCGGCGCAGGGATGGATGAGCCACGCCAGCCTGCTCGGCGCCGCGGCGTTGTTGCTCGGCTACGCGTGCGCGTATGCGTGGCTGTTGCGGCGCCGCGTGCGCCACTTCGATCGCTATCGCGGCTACGACCGCTCGCCGCGCTGAGCGCCAAGCGGCGACACAAAAACAAACGGGCCCGAAGGCCCGTTTGCATGTGACGCGGTGCAGGCGTGCTTAGAAGCGCGCGCCGACGCCGAAGCTGACCAGCCACGGATCCAGCTTCAGATCCTGGCCGGTGCCACTGCCGGCGACCTGCACTTCCGGACGCGAATGCATGTAGCGGGCATCGGCGCGGGCGAACCAGGTGGAGTTGATGTTCATGTCCACGCCGACGGTGCCGATCGCACCCTTGGCGGTGTCCAGGCCGACGTGCTGGCCGCTGGCCGACAGGCCGTCGATCTTCTCGTTGCTGAAGTTGGACTCGTAGTAACCGACGCCGACGAACGGACGGAACACGTTGTCCGCCTGGCCGAAGTGGTACTGACCGCTCAGCGCGATCGGCTGCTGCTCGACGGTGCCGACCTTGCCCACGCCGCTGGCGCTGACGCGGTGGTTGAACTTGTCGGCGGCGCCCCACAGCTCGACGGCCCAGTTGTCGTTGATCAGCCAGCTGGCGCTGATGGTCGGCGCCGGACCGCCGTCGACGTCGAGGCCGTTGGCCGGCTTGGAATGGGGGTCGAGCAGGGTCGCGCTGCCGACGACGGCAAAGCGCTTGCCGGATGCGGTGTCGCCGTCCTGCGCAAATGCGGCAGGCGCGAACGCAAGGGCGGAAACGACAGCCAGGCTCAGGATTTGAATGGACCGCATGGGAATCTCCTCAATCTTTTTTTTGTGGGGCCACAGGAGTGGGCGCGCACACCGTATCGATGAGAAGATGAATCGACGCCGACCTCGGCCGGATGGATCCAGGCATCGTTCAGACACAGGTGTCCGATGCTTGAAATAACGAGGTTTTAAGACTTGCCGATGTTCACCCAGATGCGTGCGACGTGACGATGCAGGCGGTGTTGCAAGGCTTGCCTGCGCAGATTCGCGGCGATTGCCGGGTGCTGATTCTCGGCTCCATGCCCGGCGCGATGTCGCTGCAGCACGCGCGCTATTACGCGCATCCGCGCAATCGCCTGTGGCCGCTGCTGGGCGCGCTGTGCGGCTTCGATCCGCGACTGGATTACGCAGTGCGGTTGCAGGCGATGCAGGCCTGCTGCGTTGGGCTGTGGGACGTGATCGGCCAGTGCCGGCGCAGCGGCAGCCTGGACACGGCGATCGTGCGCGGTAGCGAAGTGCCCAATCCCTTGCCGGCGCGCATCGCGCAATTGCCGCAGCTGCGCGCGATCGCCTGCAATGGCGCGGCGGCGGCGCAGGCGTTCGCGCGTTTCGTGCAGCCGCAGCTGGCGCCGCGCGTACCGCCGCTGGCGGTGCTGGCGCTGCCCTCGACCAGTCCGGCCAACGCCGCGTTTTCGCTGTCGCGGCTGCAGCAGGCGTGGGCGCCGCTGCAGGATTGGCTCATGCCGCCGCCTGCAGCGCCAGCGCAGCGCTGATCAGCGCCGTGCCCGCAGCCTCGGCGCGCGCAGCCGCAGCCACAGCGTCTGCACCAGCAGCACCGCGGCCAGCGCCAGCGCCACCCAGGCCGCGCTGCGCGCGCCGTCCAGGCCGCTGCCGGCCTGCTTGACGTAGACCGCGGCCAGCGCCCACAGCGCCGCCGCGACATAGGCCAGGTTGCCGCGCATCGCCCGGTTCAGGCCGAGCAGCAGCGCCGCGGCCAGTGCGAACAGCAGCAGGCTCCACGGCAGCATGTGTTCGGTGGACAGCCAGCGGTAGGCGACGATCACCTGCGCGGTGTTGAGGAAGGCGGCCAGCGACAGCCAGCCGGCGTGCAACGACAGCGGCAGCCAGGCCCACAGCGCCTGCCACGGCTCGGCGCGCGGATCGCGCGACAGGCGCAGCGCGGCCAGCGCCAGGCACCCCAGCGCCGCCCAGATCACCGCCAGCGCCAGCAGGAAATGCTGCTGCGAGAACACCGGCATCCACAGCGCGGTCAGGCCGAAGCCCAGCGCCGCCGGCAGCCGCACCTGCGCCAGCGCGCTGTCGCGCCGGCGCCGCGGCGACAGCTGCCACAGGCCGAAGGCCAGGTCGAGCAGGAAGATCGGGCCCCAGATCGCGAACGCGTAGCCGGCGGCGACGACCAGGGTGGGGTAGCGGTCGGAGACCGCGCCGTTGGTCGGGCCGAACGCGCCGCGTTGCGCGAACCAGGCGACCAGCGGCATCGCCAGCGACATCAACAGCACGAACGCACGCATGGCGGCACTCCGATCAGGGTGCGGCGCATCCTAGGCGCGCGCCCGTGAAGGCGGTGCGGCGCTTGCCACGGCGATGACGCCGGGACAATGCGCAGGCGTACAGTCCGCCGCGAACGCCGCAGACCGGCGCTTCTCGGCGCCGCCGCGCGGCCGCTGCAGGTTTTTTTGCCCGGCAAAGGTTGGCGCTGCGGCTGCGGGCCGCCACAATAGGGGTTTCCCCCTCATTAGTTGCCGGAGTTGCCCGCATGGCCGAAATCAAGGAAGCACTTGTCCCCGATATCGGTGACTACAGCGACGTCCCGGTAATCGAAGTGCTGGTGGCGGTCGGCGACACGGTGAAGAAGGACCAGAGCCTGGTCACCCTGGAGTCGGACAAGGCGACGATGGAAGTGCCGTCGCCGTTCGCCGGCGTGGTCAAGGAGCTGAAGGTCAAACTCGGCGACAGCCTGTCCGAAGGCAAGCTGGTGGCCTTGATCGAAGTGGCCGAGGACGGCGCCAGCGCCGCCGCACCTGCTTCGGCAGCGGCCAAGGCCGCGCCCGCGCCGGCCAAGCAGGAACCGGCCCAGCCGGCGCCGGCCGCGCAGCAGGCGACCAAGCCGGCGGCGGCCGCGGGCGGCGGCGGCATCGTCGAGGCGCGCGTGCCGGACATCGGCGACTACAGCGACGTGCCGGTGATCGAAGTGCTGGTCGCGGTCGGCGACACCGTGGCCAAGGACCAGAGCCTGGTGACCCTGGAATCGGACAAGGCAACGATGGAAGTGCCTTCGTCGGTGGCCGGCGTGGTCAAGGAACTGAAGGTCAAGGTCGGCGACAGCCTGTCCGAGGGCAAGGTCGTGGCGCTGATCGAAGTGGCCGGCGCCAGCGCCGACGCGCCGGCGGCAGGCGCGATCCAGCCCAGCGCCGAGACCGGCGGCGGAGTGGAGCCGGTGCCGGCCTCGGCCGCGCCGGACAAGCTCGCGCAGCGCGAGATCGCCCAGGTGCAGACCTCGGCGCCGGCCAAGGCGGCCGCCGCGCCGTCGGCCGGTACCCCGAGCAGCCCGCCGGTGGAGTTCAACGCCGACAGCGTGCTGCCGCAGAAGGTGCCCTACGCCAGCCCGGCGGTGCGCGTGTTCGCCCGCGAACTGGGCGTGGACCTGTTCCAGGTCAGCGGCACCGAGCACGGCGGCCGCATCACCAAGGACGACGTGCAGCGCTACGTCAAGGCCGCGCTGGCCGGCGGCGTGCCGGCCGCCGCAGCTGGCGGCGCGGCGTCGGCCGGCAGCGGCAACGGTCTGAACCTGCTGCCGTGGCCCAAGGTCGATTTCGCCAAGTTCGGCGAGGTCGAGGTCAAGCCGCTGTCGCGGATCAAGAAGATCTCCGGCGCCAACCTGGCGCGCAACTGGGCGATGATCCCGCACGTCACCCAGTTCGAGCAGGCCGACATCACCGACCTGGAAGCCTTGCGCGTGGCGCTGAACAAGGAGAACGAGAAGGCCGGCATCAAGCTGACCATGCTCGCCTTCCTGCTCAAGGCCAGCGCCGCGGCGCTGAAGCAGTTCCCCGACTTCAACGCCTCGCTGGATGCGGCCGGCGAGAACCTGACCCTGAAGAAGTACTTCCACGTCGGGTTCGCCGCCGATACCCCGAACGGGCTGGTGGTGCCGGTGATCCGCGACGTGGACAAGAAGGGCGTGGTCGAACTGGCGCGCGAGAGCGGCGAGCTGGCCAAGAAGGCGCGCGACGGCAAGCTCGGTCCGGCCGAGATGAGCGGCGGCTGCTTCTCGATCAGCTCGCTCGGCGGCATCGGCGGCACCGCGTTCACGCCGATCGTCAACGCGCCGGAAGTGGCGATCCTGGGCGTGTCCAAGTCGGCGATCCAGCCGGTGTGGAACGGCAAGGAGTTCGCGCCGAAGCTGATGTTGCCGCTGTCGCTGAGCTACGACCACCGGGTCATCGACGGCGCCGCCGCGGCACGCTTCACCACCTACCTGAGTCAGGTGCTGGCGGACATGCGCCGCGTGCTGCTGTAAGTCCTGCCGCAACGGCGCCGCGCCTGGCGCGGCCCGTGTTTCCCCCACCTGCGTGCGCCGCGTCCATCGCGGCGCCGCCGTAGAACTGCAATCGCCCGCCGGCGCGCCGGCCGGGCCACAGGAGAAGCTGCATGGCGGTCATTGAGGTCAAGGTCCCGGATATCGGCGACTACAGCGAGGTTCCGGTCATCGAAGTGCTGGTCGCCGTCGGCGACACGGTGAAGAAGGATCAGGGCCTGCTGACCCTGGAGTCGGACAAGGCCACGCTGGAAGTGCCGTCGGCGGCGGCCGGCGTGATCAAGGAATTGAAGGTCAAGCTCGGCGACGTCCTGTCCGAGGGCGCGGTGATCGCGCTGCTGGAAACCGAGGACGCCGGCGCCGCGCCGGCCGCTGCGCCCGCGGCGGCCAAAGCCGAGGCGCCGGCCAGCAAGCCGCCGGTGGCGCCGTCGCACCGCGCCCCGGCCGAGCCGCCGGCGCCCAAGCCGGCGCTGGCCAGCGGCAAGCCGGCCGATATCGAATGCAAGATGGTGGTGCTCGGCGCCGGCCCCGGCGGCTACACCGCCGCGTTCCGCGCCGCCGACCTGGGCCTGGATACGGTGCTGATCGAGCGCTACGCCAGCCTCGGCGGCGTGTGCCTCAACGTCGGCTGCATCCCGTCCAAGGCGCTGCTGCACGCGGCCGCGGTGATCGACGAGGTGGCCCATGCGGGCGACTTCGGCGTGACCTTCAGCGCGCCCAAGATCGCCCTGGACAAGCTGCGCGCGTACAAGGAAAACGTGGTCGGCAAGCTCACCGGCGGCCTGGCCAGCATGGCCAAGCAGCGCAAGGTGCGCACCGTCACCGGCGTGGCGTCGTTCGTGTCGCCCAACGAGCTGGAGATCGTCGGTGCCGACGGCAAGACCCAACTGCTGCGTTTCGAACACTGCATCATCGCCGCCGGTTCGCAGGCGGTGAAGCTGCCGAACTTCCCGTGGGACGACAAGCGGGTGATGGACTCCACCGACGCGCTGGAGCTGCAGGAGATCCCCAAGACCCTGCTGGTGGTCGGCGGCGGCATCATCGGCCTGGAAATGGCCACCGTGTACAGCGCGCTGGGCAGCAAGGTCACCGTGGTCGAGTTCATGGACCAGCTGATGCCGGGCGCCGACAAGGACCTGGTCAAGCCGCTGGCCGATCGCCTGAAGAAGCAGGGCGTGGAGGTCTACCTGAAGACCAAGGCCACCGAGGTCAAGGCCGACAAGAAGGGCATCACCGTGTCCTTCGAGGCCGCGGCCGCGGGCGAGCAGCCGGCGCTGGGCGCGACCAGCTACGACCGCGTGCTGGTCGCGGTGGGCCGCTCGCCGAACGGCAAGAAGATCGGCGCGGAGAAGGCCGGCGTCAACGTCACCGAGCGCGGCTTCATCCCGGTCGATCGGCAGATGCGCAGCAACGTGCCGCACATCTTCGCCATCGGCGACATCGTCGGCAACCCGATGCTGGCCCACAAGGCCACGCACGAGGGCAAGCTCGCCGCGGAAGTGGCGGCGGGCGAGAAGAAGGAATGGGTGGCGCGGGTGATCCCGTCGGTGGCCTACACCAACCCGGAGATCGCCTGGGTCGGCGTCACCGAGACCGAGGCCAAGGCCAAGGGCCTGAAGGTCGGCGTGGCCAAGTTCCCGTGGGCGGCCAGCGGCCGCGCCATCGGCATCGGCCGCACCGAGGGCTTCACCAAGCTGATCTTCGACGAGGAAACGCACCGCATCGTCGGCGGCGCCATCGTCGGCGTGCATGCCGGCGACCTGCTGGCCGAGATCGGCCTGGCGATCGAGATGGGCGCGGAGGCCGAGGACATCGGCCACACCATCCACGCCCATCCGACCCTGAGCGAGTCGGTCGGCATGGCCGCCGAGGTCTACGACGGCACCATCACCGACCTGTACATCCCTAAAAAGAAGTAAACCGCCTCGCGCCTGCGATGCCGACGACGCCCCGCCGCTGCGGGGCGTCGTCGTGTCTGCGCTGCGGCGATTGTGGAGAGCCCGATGCGCGAAATGCCGCTGTGCCCCGAACTGCAGGCGTTGCTGGACCGCGAACTTGGCCAGGGCAACCGCATGCAGGAACCGCCACACTGCAGCGACTGGCCCGAGCCTGGCTCGGTGTTCGTGGCCTTGCGGCACGATCTGCGCAGCGCCATTGGCGATCTGCCCGCGGCGGTGCGCCGCACGATATGCCGCGATCCGCACTACGGCTGGCACGACGAGTGCTATTGCGAACTGCACAAGCACTTGTTGGTCGCGGGCGCCACCAAGCTGCCGTGACGGGGGCTGCGGCGCGGCGACCCGGTCGATCCGCCTGGGCGGCGCGCCTGCGCTGGCACGTAGTGCGACGCGCTCCCTGCGGACGCAAGAAGGCCCGCGCATGGCGGGCCTTCTCTGGGTGCAACGGAGATCGCGCGATCAGAACGCGAAGGTCACGCCGGCCACCGGGCCCTTGAACTCCTGCTTCAGGCCGACGTTGGTCAGCGACGCGGAGTTGGAGTCGGTCTCGCGGTCTACGTCCAGCTTGAACCAGTCGTAGCCGGCGAAGATGCCGAAGTTCCGGGTGAAGCGGTACTCGACGATCGCATTGGCGCGGCTCAGGTCGCCGTCGTACTTGCCGAAATCGCCCCACTTGGTGTTGACGTACTGGCCCTGCGCGCTGAACAGCCAGTGCTCGTTCGGCTGGGCGGTGAAGCGCACGCCGACCACCGGCGCGGCGCCGTCCTCGCTCTCGTCGATGAAGGTGCCCGAATACAGGTCGCCCAGGTCGGCGTAGGCATTGGCCTGCACCTTGGCCCATTCGGCGCCGATCTGCAGGCCGAGGCTGAACTGCGGGGTGTCGATGACCGAGTAGTCGTACACCAGGCTGGCGACCTGGTACTTCAGCTCGCCCTTGACGAAGCTGCCGGCCGGCACGGTGGCGCCGTCGTAGCTGAGGTCCTCGCCCAGTTCCTCGCGGCGGTCCTTGTCGTACTTGAAGTAGTCGAAGATCAGGCGTTGGCGGGTGCTGATGCGGAACATGCCGTCCACGCGCGGCTCCCATTCCTTGCCGCCGAAGTCGAAGTCCTGCGAGCCGGAGATCTCGTTGCCGGCGATGGTGGTGTTGCCGCGCAGGGTGTTGTCGTTGTCCACGTTCATCGCGCCGAGACGGATGGTGAAGCGGTCGTCGGTGTCTTCGGCGTGGGCGGGGAGGGCGTAGGCGGCGGCGAGCGCGCACGGCAACGCAAGGGCGAGCAAATGTTTCATAGGGGGCGAAGCTCCGTCATCTGGGGATGGATGCGCCGATGGCGAGCGCCACCGCGTGCCGCAACTATCCTTAAAACCATGTCCACCATCCGTGAAGGTATGGAGGTGCATCGGTCACAGAATCGCAGGCAAAAAGAAGAGCCCCGGTCGCCCGGGGCTCCATGGGTCCGCGCTGCAAATCGACGAGGATGGGCGCAGTCCCTGCAGGATCGGACCGGGGACGGGATGAAAAGTTCCCACGCAAATCCCTGTTGCGATGCATCAATGCGGGCCGCGGTGCGGGTCCGCGACGTGCTATCGTTGGCGGCTTGGCTCGATCGGGGGACGGCCGCGACCTTTGGCGGTTGTCTCGCAAATTGTCCCATTGCTATAATTCCGCGGCTCGACGGACGCGAAGACGTCCTCAACCCACCACCAACTGCAGGATTTTCTGTGCTGAACTCCGTTGATGCGGGTCGGCGGCTGATGCTGCGCGCAGCGATTTACCCGCTGGTGGCGGTGGCCGTGGTTTCCCTGGCGTTCCTGCTGCTGGGGCCGAAGTACGCCATGGGCGCTGCCGCAACCGGGCTGGCGACGGTGGCGGGAGGATGGCTGGCGGCACGCACCGCGTTGAGCGGTGGCGTGCAGGCGGCAGGTGCGGCGATGGCGCGGTTGATCGTGGCCATGGTGCTGAAGTGGGTGTTGGTGTTCGCGGTACTGGCGCTGGGCTTTGCCTGGTGGCGGCTGCCTCCTCTGGCCCTGTTGGCGGGTATCGCCGTCGGGCTGATGTTCCAGGTTCTGGCTCTGGCCAGACGTTGATCGAATCACGATAAAGGCTCAGGACTCATGGCGGGCGAGGAAGCAACCCCTACCTCCTACATCCAGCACCACCTGCAAAACCTCACCTTCCAGGTGCAGGAAGGCGGGTTCTGGCAGGTGCACGTCGACACCCTGGTGATGTCGGTGCTGTCCGGCCTGTTGATGGTGTTCGGCTTCTGGATCGCCACGCGCAAGGCCACCGCCGGCGTGCCGGGCAAGTGGCAGGCGTTCGTGGAGATCCTGCTGGAGTTCGTCGACCGCCAGGCCAAGGACACCTATCACGGCACCAGCAAGCTGGTGACCCCGATCGCGATCACCCTGTTCTTCTGGATCCTGATGATGAACCTCATCAAGATGATCCCGGCGGACTTCATCGCGATCCCGCTAGCCTGGGCCGGCATTCACTACTGGAAGCCGGTGCCCACCGCCGACGTCAACGCCACCCTGGGCATGTCGATCAGCGTGTTCTTCCTGATGATCTTCTTCTCGCTGCGCTCCAAGGGCGTGGGCGGGATGACCAAGGAATTCCTGACCGCCCCGTTCGGCAAGTGGATGCTGCCGTTCAACCTGATCCTCAATATCGTCGAGTGGGTCAGCAAGCCGATCTCGCTGGCGATGCGACTGTTCGGCAACATGTTCGGCGGCGAGATCGTGTTCCTGCTGATCTGGGTGCTGGGCGGTGCCGGCATCTTCGGCGCGCTGGCCGGCGGCGCGTTCGGCTTCGGCTGGATGCTGTTCCACCTGCTGGTGATCCCGCTGCAGGCTTTCATCTTCATGATGCTGTCCATCGTGTATCTGAGCCTGGCGGAAGACAGCCACTGACGTTTCTGCTTCACGCGTTTTACGCAACCCTTCGTTCGATTCACCATCCTCAAGCAACTTTGTTCTCGGAGAAAACCATGTACTTCGCCGTCCTGACCAACCTCGCCCAAGTCCAGAGCTCCACCGTCCTCGCCGTCGGCATCATGATCGGCCTGGCCGCGCTGGGTGCCGGCCTCGGTCTGGCCATCATGGCCGGCAAGTTCCTGGAGTCGGCCGCGCGCCAGCCGGAACTGATCCCGGTGCTGCAGGTGCGCATGTTCATCACCGCCGGCCTGATCGACGCCGCGTTCATCATCAGCGTCGCGGTCGGCCTGCTGTTCGCGTTCGCCAACCCGATGATCGGCGAGTTCGTGTCGCGCCTGCCGCAGGGCGGTTGATCCAGTAGCACCGGCGGACGGCCGCAGCGATGCGGCCGCCCCGCTGCGGATGAAGGTTCGGACGCGCCCGCCGCGATGGCGGCGCGTCCACCCCGTCACTTTGGCTGAGCGTACCCAATGAATATCGGTCTCACCCTCTTTGCCCAGGCGCTGGCGTTTGCCGGTCTGATCTGGATCGTCGCGACCAAGATCTGGCCGCCGCTGATGAAGGCCATCGAAGAGCGCCAACAGAAGATCGCCGAAGGCCTCGCCGCCGCCGATCGCAGCCAGAAGGATCTGGCGCAGGCGCAGGAAAAGGTCAACGAAGCGCTGAAGGACGCACGCGTCAAGGCCAACGAAATCATCGACCAGGCCCACGCGCGCGCCAACCAGATCGTCGAAGCGGCCAAGAACGAGGCGATCGCCGAGGCCAACCGGCAGAAGGATCTGGCCCAGGCCGAGATCGATGCCGCGGCCAACCGTGCGCGCGAAGAACTGCGTCGCCAGGTGTCGCTGCTGGCAGTGAGCGGTGCGGAAAGGCTGCTCAAGCGCGAAATCGACGCCAACGCCCACAAGGCGCTGCTCGACGAGCTGGCGGCGGAGATCTGAGATGAGCCAGGCCCTCACACTGGCGCGTCCGTATGCCCGCGCCGCGTTCGCCGCGGCCAGCGATGCCGGCAAGCTCGCGCCCTGGTCGCAGGCCTTGGCGTTCTCCGCCCAGGTCGCCGCCGATCCGCGCGTGGCGGCGTTGCTGCACAACCCGCAGCTGCAGCGCGAGCAGGCGGTGGCGCTGCTGGCGCCGCAGGTGGCCGACGAGCAGTACGCGCGCTTCCTGAGCCTGCTGGCCGAAGGGCAGCGGCTGCCGCTGCTGCCCGAGATCGCCGGGCTGTACGATCAGCTGCGTGCCGAGGCCGAATGCGTGGTCAAGGCCAACGTGACCTCGGCCACCCAGCTGAGCGACGCGGAGGTGGCCTCGTTGAAGGTGGCGCTGAAGCAGCGCTTCGGCCGCGAGGTCGAGATCACCACGGCGGTGGACGCTTCGCTGATCGGCGGCGCGGTGATCGACGCCGGCGACGTGGTCATCGACGGTTCGCTGAAAGGCAAGCTGTCGCGCCTGCAATCCGCACTGGCCCACTAAGAAGCGGGAATGGCGAATAGAGAAAAGAGAACCCGGCCCGGCGGCGACGCCACCAGCGATTCCCGATTCCCCATTCCCGATTCTCAAAGAAGCTAACCAAAAGTCGCCATCCGCCTTCGCGCGGTGGACGATCCGAAGGAAACCAAGATGGCAACCACGCTCAACCCCTCCGAAATCAGCGAACTGATCAAGAACCGCATCGAGCAGGTCAAGCTGACTGCGGAGTCGCGCAACGAAGGCACGGTCACCAGCGTGTCCGACGGCATCGTGCGCATCTTCGGCCTGGCCGACGTGATGCAGGGCGAAATGATCGAACTGCCGAACGAGACCTACGCCCTGGCGCTGAACCTGGAGCGCGACTCGGTCGGCGCCGTGGTGCTCGGCGACTACGAGAACCTGCGCGAAGGCGACGTGGCCAAGACCACCGGCCGCATCCTGGAAGTGCCGGTGGGCAAGGAACTGCTCGGCCGCGTGGTCAACGCGCTGGGCGAGCCGATCGACGGCAAGGGCCCGCTGGGCACCAGCGCGACCGCGCCGGTGGAGCGCGTGGCGCCGGGCGTGATCTGGCGCAAGTCGGTCGACCAGCCGGTGCAGACCGGCTACAAGTCGGTCGACGCGATGATCCCGATCGGCCGCGGCCAGCGCGAACTGGTCATCGGCGACCGCCAGACCGGCAAGACCGCCCTGGCGATCGATGCGGTGATCAACCAGAAGACCACCGGCATCAAGTGCGTGTACGTGGCGATCGGGCAGAAGGCCTCGACCGTCGCCAACATCGTGCGCAAGCTGGAAGAGAACGGCGCGCTGGCGCACACCATCGTGGTCGCCGCGACCGCCTCCGAATCGGCCGCGATGCAGTACATCAGCGCCTACGCCGGCTGCACCATGGGCGAGTACTTCATGGACCGCGGCGAAGACGCGCTGATCGTGTACGACGATCTGTCCAAGCAGGCCGTGGCCTACCGCCAGATCTCGCTGCTGCTGAAGCGCCCGCCGGGCCGCGAAGCGTATCCGGGCGACGTGTTCTACCTGCACAGCCGCCTGCTGGAGCGCGCCGCGCGCGTGTCCGAGGACTACGTGGAGAAGTTCACCAACGGCGAAGTGAAGGGCAAGACCGGTTCGCTGACCGCGCTGCCGATCATCGAAACCCAGGCCGGCGACGTGTCCGCGTTCGTGCCGACCAACGTGATCTCGATCACCGACGGCCAGATCTTCCTGGAAACCGACCTGTTCAACGCCGGCATCCGTCCGGCAGTGAACGCCGGCATCTCGGTGTCGCGCGTCGGCGGCGCCGCGCAGACCAAGATCATCAAGAAGCTGTCCGGCGGCATCCGCATCTCGCTGGCGCAGTACCGCGAGCTGGCGGCGTTCGCGCAGTTCGCCTCGGACCTGGACGAAGCCACCCGCAAGCAGCTCGAGCGCGGCCAGCGCGTCACCGAACTGATGAAGCAGAAGCAGTACCTGCCGATGTCGATCGCCAACCAGGCGCTGTCGATCTACGCGGTCAACGAAGGCTTCCTGGACGACGTGCCGGTCAACAAGATCGGCGCGTTCGAAGAAGGCCTGCACGCGCACTTCGCCAACACCGCCGGCGAGCTGATCGCCAAGGTCAACGACAGCGGCGACTGGAACGGCGAGATCGAAGCGGCGTTCAAGAAGGGCATCGGCGAGTTCAAGACCACGGGCAGCTGGTAAAGAGCCGGGATTTGGGATTGGGCATTCGGGATTCGTAAGAGCGGTGGTTCAGGGGGCTGGTCGATCCCCGATCATCGTTGCGAATCTTCAGATTCAGATATTTGGATTTGTAGGTGAGGTGGGTTTGGGAGCTTTAGCTAATCCCCAATCCCCAATCCCGAATCCCACGAGCGGAGCGAGCGAGTAATGGCAGGCGGACGCGAAATCAAAACCAAGATCAAGAGCGTGCAGAACACCCGCAAGGTGACGCGCGCGCTCGAGATGGTCTCGGCCTCCAAGATCCGCAAGGCGCAGGATCGGATGAAGACCTCGCGCCCGTACGCGCAGGCGATGAAGCAGGTGATCGGGCATCTGGCGCAGGCCAGCACCGACTACACGCATCCGTTCCTGGTGCAGCGCGACGAGGTCAAGCGTGTCGGCTACATCGTGATCTCCTCCGATCGCGGCCTGGCCGGCGGCCTCAACAACAATCTGTTCCGCAAGATGCTGGGCGAAGTGCGCCAGTGGCAGGATAAGGGCGCCGGCATCGACGTGGTCACCATCGGCCAGAAGGCCTCGGTGTTCTTCCGCCGGCTCAAGGTCGAGATGGTCGGCAGCGTCAGCCACCTCGGCGACGTGCCGCAGCTGGAGCAGCTGATCGGCGTGATCAAGGTGATGCTGGATGCGTTCACCGAGGGCAAGGTCGACCGCGTCTACCTGGTCTACAACCGCTTCGTGAACACGATGACGCAGAAGGCCAGCTTCGACCAGCTGCTGCCGCTGCCGGCGGCGGAGAACCAGGTCGCGCACCACGACTGGGACTACCTGTACGAACCCGATGCCGCGACCGTGCTGGAGCACGTGATGACGCGCTACATCGAGTCGCTGGTGTACCAGGCGGTGCTGGAGAACGTGGCCTCCGAACATGCCGCGCGCATGGTCGCGATGAAGGCGGCCAGCGACAACGCCAACAAGCTGATCAGCACCTTGCAGCTGATCTACAACAAGGCGCGGCAGGCGGCGATCACCCAGGAAATTTCCGAGATCGTCGGCGGCGCGGCGGCCGTCTAAGTGCCGGGATTCGGGATTGGAGAATCGGGATTGGCAAGAGCTGCGAAGCGCGCTTTTACGAATCCCGAATCCCGAATCCCCAATCACGAAATCCATGGGATGGCGCAGGCCATCCGCACAGAACTAAAGCTAACCGGAGCAGCAAAATGAGTCAGGGCAAGATCGTTCAGATCATCGGCGCGGTCGTCGACGTCGAATTCGCGCGTGCCGATGTGCCGAAGATTTACGACGCACTGAAGGTCGAAGGCACGGCCATCACGCTGGAAGTGCAGCAGCAGCTCGGAGACGGCATCGTGCGCACCATCGCGCTCGGTTCCACCGACGGCCTCAAGCGCAACCTGCTGGCGACCAATACCGGCCGCGCGATCTCGGTGCCGGTCGGCCCGGGCACGCTGGGCCGGATCATGGACGTGCTGGGCCGCCCGATCGACGAGGCCGGCGACGTGCAGGCCACCGATCATTGGGAAATCCACCGCGCCGCGCCGAGCTACGAAGACCAGTCCTCGGCCACCGAGCTGCTGGAAACCGGCATCAAGGTCATCGACCTGATGTGCCCGTTCGCCAAGGGCGGCAAGGTCGGCCTGTTCGGCGGCGCCGGCGTCGGCAAGACCGTCAACATGATGGAGCTGATCAACAACATCGCCAAGGCGCACTCGGGTCTGTCCGTGTTCGCCGGCGTGGGCGAGCGTACCCGCGAGGGCAACGACTTCTACCACGAGATGAAGGACTCCAACGTCCTGGACAAGGTCGCGATGGTGTACGGCCAGATGAACGAGCCGCCGGGCAACCGCCTGCGCGTGGCGCTGACCGGCCTGACCATGGCCGAGTACTTCCGCGACGAGAAGGACGAGAACGGCAAGGGCAAGGACGTGCTGCTGTTCGTCGACAACATCTACCGCTACACCCTGGCCGGTACCGAAGTGTCGGCGCTGCTGGGCCGCATGCCGTCGGCGGTGGGCTACCAGCCGACCCTGGCCGAGGAAATGGGCGTGCTGCAGGAGCGCATCACCTCGACCAAGACCGGCTCGATCACCTCGATCCAGGCCGTGTACGTGCCCGCGGACGATTACACCGATCCGTCGCCGGCGACCACCTTCGCCCACCTCGACTCGACCGTCGCGCTGTCGCGCAGCATCGCCTCGCTGGGTATCTACCCGGCTGTGGATCCGCTGGATTCGACCTCGCGCATGATGGATCCGAACGTGATCGGCCACGAGCACTACGACACCGCCCGCCGCGTGCAGATGACCCTGCAGAAGTACAAGGAACTGAAGGACATCATCGCGATCCTGGGCATGGACGAGCTGTCCGAAGAGGACAAGCAGTCGGTGTCGCGCGCGCGCAAGATCGAGCGCTTCTTCAGCCAGCCGTTCCACGTGGCCGAAGTGTTCACCGGCTCGCCGGGCAAGTACGTGTCGCTGAAGGACACCATCCGCGGCTTCAAGGGCATCGTCGAAGGCGAGTACGACCACCTGCCGGAGCAGGCGTTCTACATGGTCGGCAGCATCGAAGAAGCGGTCGAGAAGGCCAAGAAGATGGCCGAGAAGGCGTAACAGCCGGGATTCGGCATTCGGGATTAGGGATACGCAAGGCGGCATCGAGGGCGAGGGATTCGGAGTGAAGGCAAGGCGGCGTGACCGCTTTGGCCAATCCCGAATCCCCAATCCCCAATCCCGCCTCGCGCCAGCGAGGTAACCATGAGCACCATCCGTTGCGACATCGTCAGCGCCGAGCACGAGATCTACCACGGTGAAGCGACCCTGGTGGTCGCTACCGGCGAGCTGGGCGAGCTGGGCATCGCGCCCAAGCACGCGCCGCTGATCACCCGGCTCAAGCCCGGCAAGGTGGTGGTCACCACCGCCAGCGGCGAGCAGCTGGATTTCGCCATTTCCGGCGGCATCCTCGAGGTGCAGCCGCAGGTGGTGACCATCCTGGCCGACACCGCGATCCGCGCGCAGGACATCGACGAGGCGTCGGTGCGCAAGGCCAAGGAAGAAGCCGAGCGCATGCTCGCCAACCGCGGCGACGGCATCGACGTGGCCGAGGCGCAGGCCAAGCTGGCGGAAGTCACCGCGCAGCTGCAGGCGCTGGAACGCCTGCGCAAGAACCTCAAGCACTGAGCCTCGCTGCACGCGCCGCCTGGCGCAGGCATGCGACGAAGACGCCGGCAACTGCCGGCGTTTTTCGTTTGTGCGGTGCGGTTGGCCGCTTGCCGCGCGGCGCCGTTATGCAGCGGCGAAGAGAGTAGCTGGCGTAGCGTGCGTATGCCGGCATCGCCGCGCAACAGTGACATGGCGCACGGCGCTGGCTTTATCGCCGCTGACTCGATTGCGCGCGCGCGTCGCAACCGCGGCGTGCTGCAACGAAATCGTCCAACGGCTTGTGCAAGATGGCGGCCCGATCTGCGGACTCCTTCCCCCACGCAGACGGTTTTTCAGGAGAGACCCGATGACCGCTTCCGCTGCTGCCACACTTCCGCGCGTGCTGAGCGCACTGCTGGCAGGTACCGCCATGCTGGGCTGCGCGATGCCCGCGCGCAGCGCCACGCCGCTGGAGCCGCTGCTCGATCGCATCGTCGAACGCAACGCGATCGGCGACCAGGTCGCGCTGAGCAAGTGGGACAGCGGCAAGCCGGTACTGGACGCCACCCGCGAGGCCGCGGTGCTGGCCAGCGTGCGCGAACAGGCGCCGGCGCACGGCGTGGATGCGGACGACGCGGCGCGCTTCTTCGGCATGCAGATCGAGTCCAACAAGCTGGTGCAATACCAGTTGCTGGAGCGCTGGCGGCTGCGCGGCCGCGCGCCGGATCAGCCGCGCCCCGACCTGACCGCGCTGCGCGCGCGCCTGGACCAGTTGCAGGGCGAGATGCTGGACGCCCTGCAGGCCAATGCCGCGACCCGGCAGGCGCCGGACTGCCCGGCGGCGACCGCGCGCGCGGCCGAGGCCTATGCGCTGCGCTGGCAGCTGGACCAGGTCCATCGCACCGCGCTGGTGCGCAGCCTGGGCGATTTCTGCCACTGAGTGGGTGCGCGGCGTAGTCCGATTGCGCGCAGATGCGGTCGCAATTCGGTCAATTCTGTAGGAGCGGCTTCAGCCGCGACGGGCTTTCCCGATAGGGCCTGTCGCGGCTGAAGCCGCTCCTACAGGGATCTGTGCATGTTGAAGCCAGCGCCTAGCGCGCCTAGCGGTACACCAGGTGCCGCCCGACGAAGAACGACAGCACCGCCAGCACGCCCTCGACCACCGGCTTGGCCAGCCTGGCCAGGCGCAGGCCCAGCGCGTCCACGCACAGCGACACCAGCCAGGTGCTGAGCAGGGTCATCAGGATCCACATCGCCATGAAGCGGCCGAAGCGCTGCCAGCCCAGGCGCGCGCCGTCGTCGCTGGCGAAGGTGATGCGGCCGTTTAGCCAGAAGCCGAGCAGGGCGCCGCACACGCGGCCGAGCACGTTGGCCGGGATCGGCGGCATGCCGGCGGCGGTGGCCGCGACGAACACGCTCCAGTCGATCAGCAGTTGCAGCAATCCGATCAGCACGAATTGACCGCCCTGGCGCAGCAGACTCATGGAAGCCCTGGGTTGGGATCAAGCGCGCATGCTAGCGTCTGCCACGCAGATGTAAATGCCGCGGCATCGCGAGGCTGCGGGCGTTGCGGCACGCAGACACGGCTGCCTCTAAAATCCCCGTCTGACCCGGAATGGAACTTCCCCATGAGCCTGCCCCTGCACGTCGTGATCCTTGCCGCCGGTGCGGGCAAGCGGATGAAGTCCGCCAAGCCCAAGGTGCTGCAGCCCATCGCCGGCCGGCCGATGCTGGCCCACGTGATCGCAACCGCGCGCCAGCTGCAGCCGGCGGCGATCCATGTGGTCTACGGCCATGGCGGCGATGCGGTGCGCGCGGCCTTCGGCGACCAGCCGGATCTGCTATGGGCCGAGCAGGCGCGGCAATTGGGCACCGGGCATGCGGTGCAGCAGGCGATGGCCGCGGTGCCGGACGCGGCCACGGTGCTGGTGCTGTACGGCGACGTGCCGCTGATCCGTGCCGATACCCTGTTGCGCCTGCTGCACTCGCCGGGGCGGCTGGCGGTGCTGGTGGCCGAACCCGACGACCCCAGCGGCTATGGCCGCATCGTGCGCGACGCGGCGGGCAAGGTCGCGGCGATCGTGGAGCACAAGGATGCCGACGACGAGCAGCGCCGCATCCGCGCCATCAACACCGGCATCGTCACCGCCGAATCCACCGCGCTCAAGCGCTGGCTGGCGCAATTGCGCAGCGACAACGCGCAGGGCGAGTACTACCTGACCGATGTGTTCGCCGCCGCCGCTGCCGAATTCACCCCGGCGGAGATGGTGCTGGTGGCCGATCCGATCGAGGCCGAGGGTGCCAACGACCCATGGCAGCTGGCGCAGCTGGAGCGCGCCTGGCAGCTGCGCGCGGCGCGCGCGCTGTGCGAGCAGGGCGCGCACCTGCTCGATCCGAACCGGCTGGACCAGCGCGGCCGCGTGCGCGTGGGCCGCGACGTGTGCATCGACGTGAACGTGGTGCTGGAAGGCGAGGTGGAACTGGGCGACGGGGTCAGCATCGGTCCGTTCGTGCGGCTGAAGGACGTGGTGCTGGGGCCGGGCACCGAAGTGCGCGCGCACTGCGACCTGGAAGGCGTGGTCACCGAAGGCGCGGTGATAATCGGTCCGTTCGCGCGGCTGCGGCCGGGCACGGTGCTGGCCGACGGCGTGCACATCGGCAATTTCGTCGAGACCAAGAAGGTGGTGCTCGGCGTCGGCAGCAAGGCCAATCATCTGAGCTATCTGGGCGATGCGACGATCGGCAGCGGGGTCAACATCGGCGCCGGCACCATCACCTGCAACTACGACGGCGTGAACAAGTCGCAGACCACGATCGGCGACGACGTCTTCGTCGGCTCCAACAGCGCGCTGGTGGCGCCGCTGACGATCGGTGCGGGCGCCACCATCGGCGCCGGGTCGGTGATTACGCGCGATGCGCCGGCCGGCCAGCTCACCGTGGCGCGGGCGCGGCAGGCCACGCACGAAGACTGGAAGCGGCCGAAGAAGAAATAGCCGGCAGCGGGGCGCTGGGCGGCGCGTGACAGGCATCGCAACCGCACGCGCAGGGCCGCGCTAAGGTGGCGCGGCTGGCCGGATCCGGCGCCAGCGTCGCAACGCTCCATGGAGGTGTTCGATGTCGGTACGACGCATGCGATGGTGGG
Source organism: Xanthomonas sp. SI (assembly GCF_014236855.1). NCBI lineage: Bacteria > Pseudomonadati > Pseudomonadota > Gammaproteobacteria > Lysobacterales > Lysobacteraceae > Xanthomonas > Xanthomonas sp. SI. Next base: position 4,412,277 of record NZ_CP051261.1, on the reverse strand, counting down.
TCTTGATGGTGCTGGTGGCGGCGGGCGGCGTGCACGCGCAGACCTTCCGCCTGTACCTGGCGCCCGATGGCGACGATGCCGCGGCCGGGACCAGCGCCGCCACCGCATTGAAGACGTTGAGCGCCGCGCAGCAACGGCTGCTGGCGCAACCGCCGCCGGCGGCGGTGGAAATCGTGGTCGCGCCCGGCACCTATCTGGGCCAGTCGGTGCGCTGGACGTTCCGCAACGGCGTGCCGCTGCGCATCGTCGCCGCCTCCGGTGCGAGCACGATGCCGCACTTCGACGGACGCGGCGGCGGTACCTGGTTCACCCTGCGTGGCGGCGGCAACCAGCGCACCCAGCTGCAGTTCGTCGGTCTGGAAGTCAGCGACTACTGGATGGCGATGGACCTGGGCAGCAGCAACGCGGCTGCCGACGGCAACGCCGGCAACGAGATCCGTGGCATGCGCTTCGTCCGCATCGGCGGCATCCACGGCCAGGGCGATCCGGCGTATTCGTATGCGGCGATCCGCTTGCAGAATTCGCGCGACAACGTGATCGCCGACAACCAGTTCAGCGCGATCGAGAACAGCAAGGAAACCTCCGGTTACATCCATGCGCTGTACCTGGCGCGGCATTCGACCGGCAATACGGTCGAGGGCAACAGCTTCACCGACGTCAACGGCGACGTGGTGCGCACCCGTGATGCCTCCGACGATACCGTTGTGCGTGGCAACCACTTCGTGCGCGCCGGCAAGTACGCCGCGTTCTCCGACTGGTTCGACCCGGACCAAGGCGAATGTCCGTCGCAGGGCGGGCGCTTCGTCGACAACACGGTCGGCGCCGGTTACTACGGCGCGATTCCGGCCACGGCCACGACGGGCGCCGACGACGCCTGCGGTGCGCTGGGCACGCCGCGCATCGTCGAGAGCGGCACCGTACACGAGTAAGTCCGTATGCACCCTGTAGGAGCGGCTTCAGCCGCGACAGGTTCTACCGGAATGTCTGTCGCGGCTGAAGCCGCTCCTACAAGGGGGCGTGAGGCGCTAGCTCGCCGATGCCAGCGGCAACTGCACCGCCACGCACAGCCCGCCTTCGTCGCGGTTCTGCAGCGACAGGCGGCCGCCGTGCGCTTCGACGATCTCGCGGGTCAGCGCAAGGCCCAGGCCGGTGCCGTTGCGCTTGGTCGAATAGAACGGCATCAGCGCGTTGTGCAGCACTGCTTCGTTCATGCCGCTGCCGCGGTCCAGCACCTCGATGCGCAGCCATTCGGGGCGGGTGGAGACGCGGATACGCACGCTGTCGGCTGGTGCCTGGCCTTCGGGGCTGGATTCGTGCGCGTTCTTGACCAGGTTGAGCAGCGCCTGCTGCAGCTGCGCCGGATCGACCCGGCTGTGCAGGTCGGGCGCTTCCAGTTCCAGCGCGAACGGGATCTGCTGTTGCAGCCCGGCCAGGAACTGCGCCCAGTGCACGGTCTGCAACTGCGGCTGCGGCAGCTTGGCGAAGCGCGCGTAGCCGCGGATGAAGCCCTCCAGGTGCCGCGCGCGCTCCTCGATGGTGCCGAACACTTCCTCCAGCCGCTCCACCTTCTGCCGCCGCACCAGCTCGGCGCCGGAGTGCGCCAGCGAGGCGATCGGCGCCAGCGAGTTGTTCAATTCGTGGCTGATCACCCGGATCACCTTCTTCCAGGTATGCACTTCCTGGCGGCGCAGTTCGGCGGTGAGCAGGCGGATCAGCAGCAGTTCGTGCGGGCGGCCGTTGAGGCGGAAGCGGCGCCGCGACAGGTGGTAGACCTGCTCCTCTTCCGGGTCCTCGTCGTCGTCGATGGTGAACAGGCTGTCGCCGCCGCGCGCCACGGCCTCGCGCAGCGCCGGCGGCATGCCCAGCAACAGGTCGTCCAGGCGCTGGCCTTCCAGTTTCCAGCCGCCATGCAGCAGCTTGCGCGCGGCCAGGTTGGAGAACACCACGCGGCGCAGGCCGTCGCCGCCGTTGGAGGTCAGCAGCATCGCCACCGGGGTGTTCTGCACCATGGTGTCGAGCATCAGTTCGCGCTGCGCCAGGCCCTGGCGTTGCTCGCGCAGGATCTCGCCCAGGTGTCGGTGCGCGGCGACCATCTCGCCCAGTTCGTCGTCGCCGCGCCAGTGCACGCCGAAGTTGTATTCGCCGTCGCGGTAGCTGCTGACGGTGCCGGCCAGGGCGCGGAACAGCGAGCGCATCGGCGCGGTGGCGCGGCGCAGGGTCAACCACATCAGCGCCAGCAGCGACAGCGCCGAGAACGTCACCACTTCCCAGCCGCGGTCCATCCAGTACGCCAGCAGCCAAGGCATCGCCGCGGCCAGCGCCAGCACCGGCAACAGGCGCAGGAACAGGCCGACGGTGAACGAGCGGCGCAGTTTCATTCGCGAGGGATTCCGTAGCGGTCCATGCGCCGGTACAGCGCCTGCCGGCTCATGCCCAATTCGGCCGCGGCCTGGGCGATGACGCCGTTGGCGCGCCCGAGCACCGCGACGATACGCTCGCGGTCCGGTTCGGCGCCGGGCGCCGGACGCTGCGCTGCAGGCTTGGGCAGGTTGAGGTCGGCGGCCTCGATCAGGCGGCCGCCGGCCAGCAGTTCGGCGCGCTGGACGACGTTGCGCAGCTCGCGCACGTTGCCGGGCCAGGCATGCCGCTGCAGCGCCTGCGCGGCGCCGGCCGACAGCGCCTTGGCGCCGGACAGGAAGTGCTCGGCCAGCGGCAGGATGTCGCCGGGGCGGTCGGCCAGCGCCGGCAGCGACAGTTCCACCGCATTGAGCCGGTAGTACAGATCCTCGCGGAAGCTGCCTTCGCGGATCATCGTGGTCAGGTCGGCATTGGTGGCGCTGATCACCCGCACCTTGACCTGGCGCTCGCGGTTGGAGCCGAGCCGTTCGAAGCGCCCGGTTTCCAGCACGCGCAGCAGCTTCATCTGCCCGGCCAGCGACAGGTTGCCGATCTCGTCCAGGAACAGGGTGCCGCCGTCGGCGGCCTCGAACTTGCCTTCGCGGACCTTGTTGGCGCCGGTGTAGGCGCCGGCCTCGGCGCCGAACAATTCGGCTTCGATCAGCTCGGCCGGAATCGCGCCGCAGTTCAGCGCCACGAACGGGCCCTGCCGCATCGGCGAGTTGGCCTGGACGATTTCGGCGATCTTCTCCTTGCCGCTGCCGTTGGGGCCGGTGATCAGCACCGGCAGTTCCGAGCGCGCGACCTGGCAGGCCAGGGCGATGGCGCGCTCGCTGGCCGGGTCGGCGAACACCGCGCCGCGCAGGTCGTAGCGCTGCGCCAGCTGCTGGCGGTGGCGGCGTTCGCCGTCGCGGCGCCGTTCCAGTTCGCGCCGCGCCTCGGACAGTTCCAGCAGGTTGTTGACCGTGGTCAGCAGCTTGCGGTCGTCCCAGGGTTTGGCCAGGTAGTCGGCGGCGCCGGCCTTGACCAGTTCCACCGCGCTGCTGAGCTGGGTCCAGGCGGTGAGCAGGATCACCGGCAGGTCCGGGTGGCGCGCGCGGATCGCATCGAACAGCGCCACGCCTTCCTCGCCCGAGGTGGTGTCGGCGGTGAAGTTCATGTCCTGCAGCACCAGGTCGATATCGCCCTCGGCCAGTCGCTGCAGCCCGGCATCGGGGCTGTCCGCATGCACTGTCTCGATGTCGTGCAGCGAGAACAGCACTTCCAGCGCGGTGGCGACGGCGGGGTTGTCGTCGATGATCAGGATGCAGGGCATCGGGAACCTTGTCGGATGGCTTGGGCGGAACGGGCGAATGCCGGGCGAAGCGGCATCATCGCAGTCCCGGTGTGGCTTGTCGTGTGCGACAGCGGCTGCCGGCGTGCGGCTGATGCCAGCGCGGGCACGCGCGATGCGGCGACCACGCGCATGCGCATCACCGAGACGCCGCAGGCGACAGCTGCGCCGCGCGAACCGCCGGTCCGCGCATCGCCAGCCAGCCGGCAGCGAGCAACAGCAATGCGATGGCCAGCGCGGACAGCGGTGGCGGCGACAGCGCTGCGGCATCCGGCAGGACCCGGCGCAGCAGCGCGGCGACACCCGTGCCGATGGCGACGCCCAGGCCGCACAGCAGCAGGTTCTCGTGATGCAGCTGCCGGCGGATCTGCGCCGCGCGCGCGCCCAGCGCACGCCGCAACGCGATCTGCCGATAACGCTGGCGCACCATCAGCTCGCTGATGGCGTAGACCGTCGCGGTCGTGGCGAGCAACCACAGCGCCGCACCTGCAGTCAGCAGCATCAGCCGCTGAAGATGCACGCGCCGTTGCTGCGAGCGCAGTTCGCCGGCGCTGCCCAGGTCATGCATCCGCCCCGCTGCGATCCGTTGCGCATCCGCCCCCAGGCGCGCGCGGACCTGCATCGGATCGCCGTGCGCGACGCGCAGCACATACAGCGCGTCGCCGTCATCGCGCAGGCGCAACGCCAGGATGGCGCCGTCCTCGTCGCCGGCGCCCGGCGCACGCAGCCGCTCGACGATGCCGACCACCCGTGCCGGCGGCCCGCCGCCCAGATACACCGCCTCTCCCACCGCGTCGCGGCCCGGGAACAGCCTCGCTGCCAGCGACTGGGTCAGGATCACCCGCTGCGCCAGGTCCAGCGCGGTGGGCGAGGCGAGGTCGCGGTACTCGTCGCTGGCGAAATCGCGACCGCGCTGCAGGCGCAGGCCCAGCGCGGCCACCAGTCCGGGACCACCGAGGTAGGTGGTCACGCGGAATTGTCCGCCGGCACCGTCGGCGCGCGGTCCCATCAGCGTGCTCCACTGCTCGGGTCCGAACGGCAGCTGATTGATCGCCGCCACGTGCAGGACGCCGGGGATCGCACCCAATGCCGCGACCTGGCGCTGCGCTTGCGCGGCGGACACGCGGCCGTTGAGCCGCAGCGTCAGCAGATGTGCGTCGTCGTCGATGCCGCTGGAGGCGTGCATCCGCGCATGCGCCTGCGACGCCAGCGTGCCCATGGCGAGCAGCACCGGATAGCCGAGCGCCATCTGCAGCACGATCAGCGCCGCCAGCAGCGGATGCCTGCACGGCGAGATCAGCAATCGATCCATGCGCCGGATTGCCCCGCTCAGGCGCTGCGCGTGGCGACCGCCGGCGGTACCCGGGTAGCGCGGCGCGCCGGCCCGAGCACCGCGAGCTGGCCGAGCAGCCACAGCGCCAGCGCGCCGACCGGCAGGTACCACAGCGGCAGCCGTGGCAGTTCGTAGGCGCTCATCAGGTACAGGTTGGCGGCATAGGCCAGCAGCATGCCCAGGCCGATCCCGGCGCTGGCGAGCAGGAAGTTCTCCAGCTGGAAATAGCGCAGCACCTGGCCGCGCGTGGCGCCGAGCGCGCGGCGCACGCCGATCTGCTTGGTGCGCTGCTGCACCCAGAAGCTGGCCAGGCCGACGATGCCCAGCGCGGTGATCAACAGCAGCATCGCGCACACCGCGACCAGCAGCCAGGCCATCGCGCGGTCGTTGCGGTAGTAGAGCGCGCGCGCCTGCTCCAGGGACACGCTGCTCTGGTCGCGGATCATGCGCCGCGGCCCCTGCGCGAGCAGCAGCTTGCGCGCCTGCTGCTGCACCGCCTCGCGCTGCGCCGGGTCGTCCACGCGCAGCACGTAGGTGCCGCGGGTGTAGGGCATGTTCACCGGGAACAGCATCGCGCTTTCGTAGTCCATCGCGGAACCGTAGTCGCGGGGTTGGACCAGGCGCTCGACCACGCCCACCACCCGTTGCTGGCCGTACACGTAGATCGATTTGCCGATCGCCGACTGCCCGGGAAACAGGCGCTGGGCCAGAGTCCGGCTCAGGATCACCGACGGCACCACGGCCTTGTCGTTCGGGTCCATCAGGTGCGCGTAGTCGAGGATCTCGTCTGCGTTGAAGCGGCGGCCCTCCACCAGTTTCAGGCCCAGCGTGTCGAGCAACTGCGCGTCGCCGAAGTAGTTGGTGGCGCTCAGCGTGGCGCGTTGCTGGTCCGGGCCGAGCGAGACGCCGCTGGAGCCGATCGAGCTGCCGAACAGCGGCTGGTTGACGACGCTGGCGTTGCGCACGCCGGGAATGCGCCGCAGCGCATCCAGGTCCGCGCGGGTGAGCGCGGCGGCATCGCTTTGCCCGAGGACGTTGCCGACCTTGACGTAGACCAGCTGCGATTCCGCCGCGCCGGTGGGGCGCTGGATGTTGTGCAGGCGCGTGCCGATCAGGAACAGCGCGTTGCAGACCACGGCGCAACTGAAGGCGATCTCCAGCACGATGAGCAGTGCGGCGATCTTGTGCTTGCGCAAGCTGGAGAGGATGGGGCGGATATGCACGGGAACGTTCCTGATGGGAAGGAGGGTGCGCGGCGCGTCACTGCGACTTGAGTTGCAGCGCGGTCTGCACGCGCATGGCCTGCCACGCCGGCAGCGCGCCTGCCAGCAGGCTGCTGCCCAGGGTCAGCGCCAGTGCGGTCAGCAGCATGCTGCCGTCCATATGCGCCAGCCCGGCATAGTCGGCCGGCTGCTGCCGCACCAGCCACAGGCCGATCCAGGCGAACAGCAGGCCGATCGCGCCGCCAACTGTGCCGATCATTGCCGCTTCCACCAGGTGCTGGGCGAAGATCGCCCGGCGCGATGCGCCGAGCGCCCGCCGCACGCCGATCTCGCCGCCCTGGCGCAGGAACTTGGCCAGCATCAGGCCGACGGTGTTGAGCAGGCAGATGCCGAGGAACACCAGCGCCAGCCACAGCTGCAGGCGCACGTCGGCGGGCACCGCATGATTGCGGTCCAGCCAGGTCATCACGTCGCTCAGGCGCGCATCGGCCGGATGGCTGAAACGGCCGGCATCGTGTTGCTGGCGCGCGTAGCTGTCCAGGTAATCGCGGTAGGCGGTGCGCTTGCCGGCGTCGGCGAGTTCCACCCAGTACTGGATCCACGCGCAGGGCGCGTTCTCGCTGTCTTGGCCATCGCCGCTGCTGCCCCAGCACTCCATGCTGCCGCTCGCTCCCATCTGCAGGTCGCGCGAGGTCGAGAACGGGATGAAGATGTCCTCGCTGTCGCCGTATTCGGTGTTGGTCAGGTCGTAGAAGCGCGGATTCATGCTCCAGTCTTCGGTAACGCCGACGATGCGCAGCATGCTTTCGCCGACCTGCAGGTCGCGCCCGGTGCTGTCCACGTCGCCGAACAGCTGATCGTTGAGCTTGCGCGAGAGCACTGCCACGCGCGCGCGCCGCGTGTCGTCCTCGGCGGTCCAGGCGTGGCCGTAGCGCATCGGGACCGCGAACATCGGGAAGAAGTCGGACGAGGTGAAGCGTGCTTCGACGTGGGCCGGCGTCTGTTCGGCCTTGACCGGCACCACGTTCACGCCGCCGGCGGACATCATCGCCTGGCGGTCGCCGCGCTTGTCGCGCAACAGCGCTTCGGCATCGCGGCGGGTCAGCTGCAGCGGTTCGGTTGCGCCCGGTTCGTACTTTTCGTCCGGATAGACGTTCATCTCCACATAGAACAGCTGCGCGCTCTTGCCCGGGATCGGGTCGGCGGCCAGGACGTGGAACACGGTCAGCGTGGTCATCGACGCACCGATGCCGACCGCGATGGCGAGCACCATCAACGCGGTCAGCAGCCGGTTGCGGCCGAAGCTGTGCAACGCCAGTTTGCAGTAGTAGCCGAACATGGGAAGTCCTGGAAAAAAGGCCGGCATGACGCCGGCCAAAGGGGACGCTTCAAGCGCTGCGCGTGGCCACCGCCGGCGGCACCGCCGCGGCGCGGCGCGCCGGCGCGAACACCGCGATCTGGCCGAGCAGCCACAGCGTGACCGCACCGAACGGCAAGTAGTACAGCGGCAGCCGCGGCAGTTCGTACTTGCCCATCAGCCACTGGTTGATCGCATACGCCAGCAGCATGCCGAGCACGATGCCGGTGCTGGCCAGCAGGAAATTCTCGGTCTGGAAGTAGCGCAGGATCTGCCCGCGGGTGGCGCCGAGCGCGCGGCGGATGCCGATCTGCCTGGTGCGCTGCTGCACCCAGAAACTGGCCAGGCCGACGATGCCCAGCGCGGTCACGATCAGCAGCGCGATGCACACCGCACCGAGCAGCCAGACCATCGCGCGGTCGCCCTGGAAGTATTCGTCGCGGATCTCGGCATAGGTCTGCTGTTTCAGCACCAGGCGGCTGCTGTCCACCTTCATCAGCGCCGCGGTCGCCGCGGTGAGCACTTCCTGGCGCCGCGCCGGGTCGGTGACGCGCAGCACGTACAGGCCCTTGGTGTAGTTCAGGCGCAGCGGCAGCAGCATCGCGTAGTCGATCTCGGCCAGGCCGCTGGTCGCGGCCGGCCGCGCCAGCGTGTCGACGATGCCGACCACGCGCACCGGGATCTGTCCGATATAGAGGGTCTTGCCGAGGGCATTCTGCCCGGGGAACATCTTCTCCGCGGTGGCGCGATTGAGAATGATGGCGGTACCTTTTTTCTGCGCGTCCCTGTCGGTTTTCGCGATTTCCAGATCGAGGTATTCGTCGGGCGTGAAGTCGCGCCCGCCCACCAACTGCAGCCCCAGGGTCTGCAGCGTGCCTTCCTCGGCCATGTACTGCGCCGCGTTGAGGGTGGGCCGCTCCTGGTCCGGGGTCAGCGACAGGCTGGTGTTCGAGGAGTAGTGCACGAACGGCACCTGGTTGAGCACGGTCGCGTTGCGCACGCCCGGCACGGCGCGCAACGCGGCCAGATCCTCGCGGGTGCGCGCGGCCGCATTGACCTGCTGGCCGATGCCGCCGAGCGAGACCGTCACCAGTTCCGACTCGGCGATGCCGCTGGGCCGGTGCAGGGTCTCGATGCGGTTGCCGATCAGGAACAGCGCATTGCACACGATCGCGCAGGCCAGCGCGATCTCGAGCACGATCAGCGCGGCGGCGGTCTTGTGCCGGCGCAGGGTGGAAAGGATGGGGCGGATGTCCATGGCGATAACCTTGTGAGGGACCTTCGTTGGCGGTCTGCCCGCCGCCGTGCGGCGGGGGCGATGATCAGGACGATTTGAGCTGCAGCGCCGGCGCCACCTGGATCGCGCGCCAGGCCGGCAGCAGGCCGGCCAGCAGACTGGCGGCCAGGGCCAGGGCGAAGGTCAGTGCCAGCATCGTAGGGTCCATATGGGCGAGCTTGGCGTAGCTGGAGGGCTGCTGGCGCACGGCCCACAGGCCGAGCACGGCCAGGCCGAGACCGGCGATGCCGCCGGCCAGGCCGATGGTGCCGGCTTCGACCAGACACTGCGCGAAGATCGCACGGCGCGAGGCGCCCAGCGCGCGGCGCACGCCGATCTCGCCGCTGCGGCGCAGGAACTTGGCCAGCAGCAGACCGACGGTATTGAGCAGGCATACCAAAAGAAAACCCATCGCCAGCCACAGCTGCAGGCGCACGTCGCCCGGCACCACTTCGTTGTGGTCCAGCCACTGCATCACGTTGCGCAGGCGCACGTTGTTCGGACGCTGGAAGCGGCCGGCGGCGCGCTGCTGGTTGGAGTAGTTCTCTAGGTAGGCCTTGTAATCGGCGGCCTGCGCCGGGCTCTCCAATTCCGCCCAGTACTGCATCCAGGTGCAAGGCGCATTGAGCGAGGTCTGATCGCCGTTGCTGTCGCCGAAGCAGTTCATGTTGCCGTTGCGGTCTATCTTCAGGTCCATCGCGACTGAGAACGGCAGGTAGGCCTGTTCGTCCGAACCGTAAGTGTTGGTGATGTCGTAGAAGCGCGGATTGGGGGCCCAGGTGTCGAGCACGCCGATGATGCGGAACGTGTTCTGGTCCATGCGCAGTTCGCGGCCGACGCTGTTGGCGCCGTCGTACAGCTTCTCGTTGAGCTTCTTGCTGATGACCGCCACCCGCTCGTGGCGTTCGTCTTCCGTACCGGTCCAGCCGTGGCCGTACAGGAACGGCGTGTCGAACATCGGGAAGAAATCCGCTGAGGTAAGCCGTACTTCCGACTTGAACGGTTTCAGCCCGCTCCTGAGCGGCTCGATCGCCGCCGACCCGCCGGTCATGATCGCCTGCCGCTTGGCGCGTTTCTCGCGCAGCAGCGTTTCGGCGTCGTAGCGCGTGTTCTGGAAGTCCGGCTCCTCGCCGGGCTGGAAGCCGGCTTTCGGCTGCGCATCGACCTGCACGTAGAACAACCGATCGCTCTTCTGCGGGATCGGGTCGCCGGAGAGCACGTAGAACACGGTCAGCGTGGTCATGCTGGCGCCGATGCCAAGCGCGATGGCCAGCACCATCAGCGCGGTGAGGACCTTGTTGCGGCGGAAGCTGCGCAAGGCGAGGCGGAAGTAATAGCCGAACATGGGTGGCTCCGGGTCAGGCGCTACGGGTGGCGGTGGCGGGTGGGACGGCGGCGGCGCGCAGCGCGGGGCCGAGGACGGCGAGCTGGCCGAGCAGCCATACCGCCACGATGCCGGTGAGCACCGTGGGCGAGGACAGCCGCTCCAGTTCGAAGCGTTGCATCAGCCATTGGTTCATGACGTAGGCGAGGACGGCGCCCAACACGGCGCCGCCGCCGACGATCAGAAAGTTTTCCAGCTGGACGTACCCCATGATGTCGCGGCGGGTGGCACCGATGGCGCGGCGGATACCGATCTGCCGGGTGCGCTGCTGCACCCAGAAACTGGCCAGCCCGCCGATGCCCAACGCGGTGACGGTGAGCAGGATCACGATGATCGCCAGCAGCATGCGCGCCACTGCGCTGTCGCTCCTGAAATAGTCCGCGCGCAGTTCCTGCATGGTGGCGACCTGGTGCTGCACATAGGTCGGGTTGGCATGCTGCATCGCCGCCGCCGCGCGTTGCAGGACCTGCGGCAGTTGCCCCGGTTTGCTGCGGATCAGATAGCCGCCGCCCCAGCCTTCGGCGCCGACGCGCAGTTCGGTCAGCAGCGCGTCTGCATCGTCGTCGTGGCCGGCGATCACGCCACGCAGCGGTGCCATCACCCCAACGACATCCAGCCGTACCGCCTGGTTCCACATCGTGGTGTAGATCTTCTGCCCCAGCGGCGAAACGCCAGGAAACAACTTGGCGGCCAGCGACGGGGTGATCAGCGTCGGCAGCTGCCGCTCGCCATGGTTGCTCTCCGCGAACATCTCGGCGGCAGCCGGCAGCTCGGCGTCGTGCAGGTCGCGGCCGGCGACGATGCGGATGCCCAGGGCGCGGTTCAGGCCCTGGCTGCCGGAGAACAGCGTCGCGTGCGCCGCCGGTTGCGTCGCCTGCGCTTCCCGGAACAGTTGCACCCGGTTCGGATTCCACAGCGGCGGTGCGCCAAAGGCGGCCGCTTCCACGCCGGGCACCGCTTGCAACACATCCAGGCTGCGCCCGACGCTGCTCTTGCTGTCTTGCTCGCCGATCACGGAGATGCTCTGGATCAGGCCGATGTCCTGCTCCATCACCCCGGTCGGCGTGTCCACCCGCTGGTAGGTGCGCGCGATGATGAACACCAGGTTGCACAGCACCGCCAGGGTCAGGGCGATCTGCAAGACCATCAACACCACCGCGGCACGATGGCTGCCCAGCGCGGAAAGAATGGGGCGTGCGTGTCTCAGCGCGGTCATAGCGATTTCACCTGCAGGGCGGGAGCGATGCGCGAAGCGCGCCATGCGGGCCACACGCCGGCCGCCAGGGCCGACAGCACCGCCACGGCCAGCGCGAGCGCAAGCAGCGATGGGTCGGCATGCGCCTGTTGGGCGTAGGCCACCGGTTGCTGACGCACCAGCCACAGGCCGATCCAGGTCAGCGGGATGCCGAGCAGTCCGCCGAGGCAGCCGATCAGCCCGGATTCTGCCAGGCATTGCAGGAACACCGCGCGGCGGCTGGCGCCCAGCGCGCGGCGCACGCCGATCTCAGCGGCCTTGCGCATGAACTTGGCGACCAGCAGGCCGACCGCATTGAGCAGGCACACCAGCAGCACGCCGAAGCCGATCCAACTCTGCATGCGCACGGTGGCCGGCACCACCCGCTTGTAGTCGAGCCAGTCGAGCAGATCGCGCAGGCGTGTGTTGGGTGCGCGTTCGAACCGGCCCAACTGACGTTGCTGCGCGCTGTAGTCGTCCAGCGCGGTGCGGTAACGCTGGACCTGCGCCGGCGTGCGCAGTTGCACCCAATACTGCACCCAGGTGCATTGCGCGCTCTTGGGATTGTGCAGGCCCGCTTCCTGGTCCCGGCCCCAGCACTGCATTGGCCCATAGCCGTAGTCCTGGGGCAGGTCCAGCCAGGTCTCGAACGGCACGTACAGCGCTTCTGGCGCCTTGTACGCGCCCGAATTGAGATCGTAGAAACGCGGCTGCGCATCCCAGGTGTCGATCACCCCGATCACCCGAAACGGGCGGGTGGCGATGGTCAAGGTCTTGCCGACGCTGTCGGCGCCGCCGAACAAGGTGTCGTTGAGCGTGCGGGTCAGCACCACCACCTGCGCGCGCTGCGCATCGTCGCCACGGCTCCAGCCGCTGCCGTAGAGGAAGCGCATGCCGAACATCGCGAACAGGTCGGCGGTCGCGGCGCGGGTGGTGAGCATGCGCAAGGGGCTATTCGGCAGGGTCTGGCGGACCGGCAGCCAGTTCGCGCTGGTCATGGTCTGCGCCGGCGCAGCGTGCAGCCGGTACAGCGCATTCGCGTCCTGCCAGGTCAGTTCGTCGGGCGGCTCCTGGTCGGCACCCGGCAGGTCGCGCGGACGCGGGTCCAGTTGCGGATGGAACAGCGTGGCGCTGCGGCCGGGCAGCGGATCGCCGGACAGCGTATGCAGCACCGTCAGCATGGTCATCGAGGCGCCGATGCCCAGCGCCACGGCCAGCACCATCAGCGTGGTGAGGATCTTGTTGCGGCCGAAGCTGCGCAGGGCGAGGTGGAGGTAATAACCGAACATCGTGGGTCTCGGGTCAGGCGCTACGGGTGGCGGTGGCGGGTGGGACGGCGGCGGCGCGCAGCGCGGGGCCGAGGACGGCGAGCTGGCCGAGCGCGCACAGCAGCGCGGCACCGGCCGGCAGGTAGGTCGCGGGCAGTCGGTCCAGTTCGAAGAAGCGCATCAGCAGGACGTTGCCGGCGTAGGCCAGCAGCATGCCCAGCACCACGCCGGCACCGACGATGAGCAGGTTCTCGGTGTGGAAGTGCTGCAGGATGTCGCGGCGGGTGGCGCCGAGCGCACGCCGGATGCCGATCTGCCGGGTGCGTTGCTGCACCCAGAAACTGGCCAGGCCGACGATGCCCAGCGCGGTCACCAGCAGCATCGCGGCGATGACCGCCAGCAGCAGCTTGGCCATGGCCCGATCGCTCTGGAAGTAGCGCTGGCGCAGTTCGTTCAACGGCTTGCTGTACTCGCCGTCCAGGACCGCGTCGGGCGCCGCGCGCGCCACCGCGGTGCGCGCCTGTTCGATCACGCGCGGCAGCTCGCGCCGATCGGCGCGCAGCACGTAGATGCCGGATTGCGACGCCTCGCGCACCGGGATGAGCACCGACCAGTCGCTGCCGATCGCGCCATCCTCGCTGCGGCCGGGATCGGGCCGGGCCAGGTGCGGCAGCGTGCCGACCACGCGGTAGTGGCCGCCGGCCCAGAATTCGCGGCCCAGCGGATCCTGGCCATGCCACAGGTGGTCGGCCAGGGCGCGGGTGATCCACACGTCGGCCGTGTCCGGGGCGAAGTGCTCGAACGGCTGGTAGTCGGCGTCGTCGAACGCGCGGCCGCTGTCCGGCTTGAGGCCCAGGGCGGCCACGGCGCCCGGGCTGGCCGTATAGAAATGCGGTACGCCGCCGACCTCGGTGCAGGCCTGGTCCAGGCAAATGCCGCTGTTGCCTGCAGCCGGAGCGAACGGGACCGTGTTGATGGTGCCTGCCGCGCGTACCCCGGGGATGCGGCGCATGGCATCGAGCACGCGCGCATTGAGATCGGCGTTGTTGCAGCCGTCGCAACCGGACAGGGACACCAGCCCCAGCGCGGCTTCGTCGACGCCGCTGTCCAGATGCATCAGATCCAGCCGGTTGCCGATCAGGAAGAACGCGTTGCACAGCACGGCGCAGGCCAGCGCGACTTCGAGCGCGATCAGCGTCGCGGCGATGCGGTGGCGCGACAGGGCGCGCAGGATGGGGGCGATCTGCATCATGGAGGGGTCCCGGTCACAGGGTCTTGAGCTGCAGCGCCGGCGCGATCCGGCTTGCCCGCAAGGCCGGGAACAGGCCGGCTGCCACGCTGCAGCCGACGGCCAGCACGAAGGTGCCGGCGAATGCCAACAGGTCCAGGCGCGCCAGATCGGCGTAGGCGGCCGGCTGCTGGCGCACGCTCCACAGCCCCAGCAGGGTCAGCAGCCATCCGCCGATGCCGCCGATCAAGCCGATGACGCTGGCTTCGGTCAGGCACTGGGCGAAGATCGCGCGCCTGGACGCGCCCAGCGCGCGGCGCACGCCGATTTCGCCGCCGCGGCGCAGGAACTTGGCCAGCAGCAGGCCGACGCTGTTGAACAGGCACAGGCCCAGAAACGCCACCGCCAGCCAGCTCTGCAGGCGCACGTCGCCAGGCACGACCCGGTTGTGGTCCAGCCACTGCGGCAAGGACAGCAGGCGCGCCGTGTCGGTGCGGCCGATGCGTCCGGCCGCCTGCTGCTGGGCGGCGTAATCGGCCAGCAGGCGCCGGTAGGCGGCCACCTTGGCTGGCGTATCCAGTTGCACCCACAACTGCACCCACACGCAGGGTGCAATGCGCAGGTCCAGCGGCTGCGCCGGCGTGCCGAAGCAGGTCCACGGCTCGATGTGGCCGTCGTTGATCTCCAGGCTGGTGGACAGCGGCGCGAACACGTCCTGCGGCTTGCCATAGAAGCTGCCGGTATCGCCGTGGGAAAAGCTGCCGCCGGCCAGCGTGTAGAACTGCGGCGACGGCCGCCAGGGCGCCAGCACGCCGACGATGCGCACCGCATTGCCGCGTACCAGCAGGCTTTGTCCGACGCTGTTGCGGCCCTCGAACAATTTGTTGTTGAGATCGGCCGAAATCACTGCCACCCGGGCGCGGTCCTGGTCGTCCCGCGCACGCCAGCCGCTGCCGTAGGCGAACGGCACCTGGAACATCGGAAAGAAATCGGCTTGCGTGGACAGCATCTGCGCCATGAATGCCGGGCCGTCGCGTTCGGGCGCGCGCAGCTTGATCTGGCTCTCGGCCACGATTGCCTGGCGATCGGCGCGCCCGGTCTTCCACAGGTCCATCGCGCTGGGATAGTCGAGCTTGTCGAACGGCTGCCGGCCGGTGCTGCCGGCAGGGCGCGGATCGAGCTGCGGGTAGAAGATCCGCTGGCTGCGCCCGGGCAACGGATCGCCGGACAGCAGCCGCATCACCGTCAGCGTGGTCATCGCCGCGCCGATGCCGACGGCGATGGATAGCACCATCAACGCGCTCAACACCGGACTGCGGCGCAGGCTGCGTAGCGCAAGCTGAAGGTAGTAGCCGAACATGCCGTTCTTCGCCTGCCGTCGCCGCGCCGTCAGCCGTTGGCCGCGGCGCCGTGGCCGGTATGCCCCAGCACCGGTTCGCGCTGCAGGTCGGTGGCCTGGCCGTCGACGATGTGCACGTTGCGCTGAGCGCGCGCGGCCAGTTCCGGATCGTGGGTGACCATGACGATGGTCGAGCCCTGCGCGTTGATCTCTTCCAGCAGTTCCATCACCCCGCGCGCCATCTGCGAGTCCAGGTTGCCGGTCGGTTCGTCGGCCAGCAGCAGGCGCGGGCTACCGGCCAGCGCGCGCGCGATCGCCGCGCGCTGTTGCTGGCCGCCGGACAGCTCGGACGGGTAGTGCTTCATCCGCGAGCCCAGCCCGACCCGGCCCAGCGCGTCCTCGATGCGCTGCTTGCGCTCGGCCGCGGCCATGCCGCGGTAGCGCAGCGGCACGTCGACGTTGTCGAACAGGTTGAGATCGGGGATCAGGTTGAAGCCCTGGAAGATGAAGCCGATCTTCTGGTTGCGCATGCGCGAGCGCGCGTCGTCGTTGAGGTTGCTGACGTCCTGGCCGTCGAGCAGGTACTGGCCGCTGGTGAAGGTCTCCAGCAGGCCGGCGATGTTGAGGAAGGTGGTCTTGCCGGAGCCGGACGGCCCGGTGACGGCGACGAATTCGCCTTCGCGCACATGCAGATCCAGCGAACGCAACGCGTGCGTCTCGACCTGTTCGGTACGGAAGACCTTGGAGACGGAGCGCATTTCGAGCATGACGTAGTCCTTTGGCGGTGGAGCGGGGATTGGGGATTGGGATTGGGAATATCGGGATTCGGAATCAGCAAGCGGGGAAGGAAAACGGCAGGGGAAGACGAATCCCCAATCCCGAATCCCCAATCCCAGCCTTCAATGCACCGTCACCTGCGGCGCCTCGCCGAACAGGTCGCTGCCGGAGACCACGACGCGGTCGCCCGGTTGCAGGCCCGAACGCACCTCGACTTCGCCGAGGCTGGTGACGCCCAGCTCCACCGGGCGGCGGATCGCCGAGTTGCCGTCCATCACGTAGGCGTAGCGGCCGCCGGATTGTTCGACGAACGGACCGCGCTCGAGCTTGAGCACGTTCTTGCGGGTATCCAGCAGCACCCGCGCGCTCATGCGCTGGCTCTGGCGCAGGCCCGGCGGCTGCTTGTCGGTGAAGCGGATGCGCGCGTTGACCTCGCCGTTGACCACTTCCGGCGATACCGCCGAGATCGCGCCGGCGAACGGTTCGCCGGCACCGCTGGTCAGCTGCGCCGGCATGCCGATCGCCAGGTCGCGGGCGAAGCTCTCCGGCACCTTGATCTCCAGTTCGAACTTGGACAGGTCGACCACGCTCAGCACCGGCGCATTGGCGGCGACGTTGGTGTGCTGCGACACCTGCACCTGGCCGACCTGGCCGTCGAACGGCGAGCGCAGGGTGAGCAGATCCACCTGGCGCTTCACCTCGGTCACCACCGCGCGCTGGCGCTCGGCGAGCAGGCGCTTGTTGCGCGCATCCAGGCTGGCGCCCTGGGTCTGCAGGCCGGAATCCTTTTGCGCATGGCTCATCGCGATGTCGGCTTTCTTCAGCGAGTCCTGCGCCTTGGCCAGTTCCACCTGCGGCACCGCGCCGCCGTCGTAGCCGCGCTGGTAGCGCTCCAGATCGCGGCTGGCCGCCTGCCGCTCGATCTGCGCCTGGTCGACCAGCTTGCTGGCATTGGCCCGCGCCAGCACCGCATCCAGGTCGGCGCGGCCGGCTTCCGCTTCCTGGCCGGCCAGCGTGGCTTCTTCCTGGGCGAGCTTGCTGCGCAGTTCGGGGCTGTCGATCTCGGCCAGTTCCTGGCCCTGCTTGACCACGTCGCCGGCGACCACCTTCAGGCTCACGGTGCCGCCGGAGATCGCGTACAGGGTGGGGCTGTTGGCGGCGATCAGGCGCCCGTCGGCGGAGATGTCGCGGACCAGGTCGCCGCGGCTGACCGTGGCGATGCGCACGCGTTGCGCGTCGAACGAGCGGCTGCCGGCGATCCAGCCGCGCGCGGCGAAGGCTATGCCGAGCAGCACCGCCAGCGCGATCAGTGCGGGCCAGAGCCAGCGGCGCCAGGCGGAGGCGGAGCGGGGGCGGGCGAGAACCTGGTCCTGGGCGGAAGTGTCGCGGATCATCGGTCGGGTCGGCGCAGTGGAGAATGAACGAATCCAAAGCACGTCGCGTGCCAATCGCAAGTGACTGAAATACCTTAGGTTTGATTGGGGCGGACGGCTGTCCGTGTGTCCGCGGACACGTTCGCGGACACCGTGTCCGCAGCCTTCCCGGACGATCGGGACAGGCCGCGCTGCCGCGATCCGCGTCTGGATCGTGTACGGGGCCAGGTCCGGCGGTCCCCACTCGGTCGCGCCACATACGGAAGCTTCGTGCTGGTTCGCCGCAACCCGAGCCGTACCGCCAGGGCATGCGATGGCGCATCCAAGTCGCGTCGGCAGGTCCTATAGGACATTCAGCGGACAAAGCTAGAATGGCGTTCTTTCGGTGCAGGGTGCGGCTATGTGCGGGATCGTGGGTGCGATTGCGGAACGGGACGTGGTGCCGGTGCTGATCGAAGGCCTGAAGCGGCTGGAGTACCGCGGCTACGACTCCTCCGGCATCGCCGTGGTCGCCGGCGATAGCGTGCGCCGGGTGCGCCGCACCGGGCGCGTGGCGGAGATGGAAAGCGCGGCGCTGGCCGAGGACCTGCACGCCACGCTCGGCATCGGCCACACCCGCTGGGCCACCCATGGCGGCGTCACCGAGGCCAACGCGCATCCGCACGTCAGCCATGGCGACCTGGCGCTGGTGCACAACGGCATCATCGAGAACCACGAGCAGCAGCGCGAACGGCTGCGCGCGCTGGGCTATGTGTTCGAGTCGCAGACCGACACCGAGGTCATCGCGCACCTGATCCATCATCACGCCGCGCAGGGCCTTTCGCTGCTGGCGGCGCTGCAGGCCGCGGCCAAGGAACTGACCGGCGCCTACGCGCTGGCCGCGATCAGCAAGTCGCGCCCGGACGTGCTGGTGTGCGCGCGCATGGGCTGCCCGCTGCTGATCGGCCTGGGCGAGGGCGAGAACTTCATCGCCTCCGACGTGTCGGCGGTGATCCAGGCCACGCGCCGGGTGATGTTCCTGGAAGAGGGCGACACCGCCGAGCTGAGCCGTAGCGGCGTGCAGGTGTACGACGCCGAGGACCGGCCGGCGCAACGCGAAGTGCACATGTCGGAAGTGTCGTTGGCCTCGCTGGAACTGGGGCCGTACCGCCACTTCATGCAGAAGGAGATCCACGAGCAGCCGCGCGCGCTGGCCGACACGCTGGAAGCGCTGTTCGACGCCGGCGGCTTCGATACCACGCTGTTCGGGCGCAATGCCGAAATGCTGGCCGACATCGACGGCGTGCAGATCCTCGCTTGCGGCACCAGCTACTACGCCGGGCTGACCGCGCGCTACTGGATCGAGTCGATCGCCGGCCTGCCATGCAGCGTGGAGATCGCCAGCGAATACCGCTACCGCGCCGCCTACGCCAACCCGCGCCAGCTGATCGTCACCATTTCCCAGTCCGGCGAGACCCTGGACACGATGGAGGCGCTGAAATACGCCAAGTCGCTGGGCCACGCCAAGACCTTGTCGATCTGCAACGTGCCGGAGAGTGCGATTCCGCGCGCCAGCGCGCTGGTGCTTTACACCCGCGCCGGTGCCGAGATCGGCGTGGCCTCGACCAAGGCCTTCACCACCCAGCTGGCGGCGCTGTTCCAGCTGACCTGCGTGCTGGCGAAGCTGCGCGGACGCCTGAGCGCCGCGCAGGAAGCCGAGTACCTGGAACAGCTGCGCTACCTGCCGGGCAGCGTGCAGCACGCGCTGAACCTGGAGCCGCAGATCGCGGTGTGGGCCGAGCGTTTCGCCGACAAGCACAACGCGCTGTTCCTGGGCCGCGGCCTGCACTATCCGATCGCGCTGGAAGGCGCGCTCAAGCTCAAGGAAATCACCTACATCCATGCCGAGGGCTACCCGGCCGGCGAACTCAAGCACGGCCCGCTGGCGCTGGTCGATGCGAACATGCCGGTGGTGGTGATCGCGCCCAACGACGCGCTGCTGGAGAAGGTGAAATCCAACATGCAGGAAGTGCGCGCGCGCGGCGGCGAGCTGTTCGTGTTCGCCGACCAGGACAGCCACTTCAGCGAATCCGAAGGCGTGCACGTGATCCGCACCCCGCGCAACGCCGGCCTGCTCAGCCCGGTGGTGCACACCATCCCGGTGCAATTGCTCGCGTATCACACCGCGCTGGCGCGCGGCACCGACGTGGACAAGCCGCGCAACCTGGCCAAGTCGGTGACGGTGGAATAGCGGCGGGCGTGCGTCACTGGGGCCTGCCTGCCTTCGCAGGCCAGCCGGCGCTGCGCAGCGAAATCGCTGGCGCATCGCTGGTTCGAGAAGGCCGCAGCCAATGGCCGATGCCGGCACGGCCGTGTCGGGCGATGCGGCACGACTGCCGCTGCGTAACCGATTCGGCTACCCGGCAACGCCGTCGAAGAACGCGACCAGGCCCTGCGGCGCATCGGCGTCGAAGAACATCGCGAGATTCTGCGCCGACTCTTCGGCAAAGGCCGCGCTGCGCGGGAACAGCTCGCTTTCGTACGCGGCGAGCGCGGCGTCGATCGCGCCGGGATTGGCGACGATGGCCTGGCCGAGTTCGGCGCCGTCGTGGAGCGCGAGATTGGCGCCTTCGCCAGCGAACGGCGACATCAGGTGCGCCGCATCGCCGAGCAAGGTCACGCCAGGCGTGCGCTCCCAGCGGTGCTCGATCGGCAGTGCATGGATCGGGCGCAGCACGGGGTCGGTGTCGCCATCGGTGACGAGTGCCGTCAACGCCGGGGCCCAGCCATCGAATTCCGCGGCGACGCGGGCCAGTGCGGCCGCCGGGTCGGCGAAGTCGAGGCGGGCGAACCAGTCCTGCGGCCTGTTCAGCGACACATAGGTCTGCAGGGTGCCATCGGCATGGCGGTGGGCGAGGATGCCCTTGCCCGGCGCGACCGCCATCAGCGTGCCGCCGCCGATCACCTGCGCGCTGGCGGGGTGGCGGGTGTCGCCGTCGAACAGGCAGGTCTCGATGAACGAGGTGCCGGCGTAGGCGGGCACTGCGGCCGACAGCAACGGACGCACGCGCGACCAGGCGCCGTCCGCGCCCACGAGCAGATCGGTGGTCACGGTCGCGCCGTCGGCGAAGCGCAGCAGGTGCCGCCCGTCGCCGAGCGGGGCGGCCGTGGCCAGCTTGCGCCCCCAGCGGATGGTGCCCGCGGGAAGCGCGCCGAGCAGGAGCCTGCGCAGGTTTCCGCGATCCACTTCGGGCCTGGCGCCGCTACCCGTGTCGGGCCGGTCGATCAGGATGGCGCCTTGGCTGTCGACGACGCGTTTTGCGTCCGCGCCGGGAAGGACCAGGCCGAGGAACGCCTCGTAGAGGCCTGCGGCCTTGAGCGCGCGCTGCCCGTTGTAGGTGTGGATATCGAGCAAGCCTCCCTGCGGGCGGGCATCCGCCGAGGCTTCGGCTTCGTAGATCGTGGCGGCGATGCCGTGCACGTGCAGCACGCGGGCGAGCATGAGCCCGCCGAGCCCGGCGCCGATGATCGCGATGGGAGTGTGCATCTGAATCCTTGATCGAGTGGCTGCGCCGGGACGGGCGCGAATACGGATGGAACGTCGTTCCACATGTTGGAATGGTGTTCCATTCATGTCAAGATGGGGCATGGCCAAGACAACGCGCGGCACCCCGCGACGCGAGGCATCGCTCTCGCGCGAACAGATCGTGGACGCGTCGATCGCGCTGCTGGACAGCGGCGGCGAGGGCGGCCTGACCTTCCGCGCGCTGTCCGAACGGCTCGCCACCGGCCCCGGTGCGCTCTACTGGCATGTCGCCGACAAGCGCGACCTGCTGACCGCCGCCTGCGACGCCATCGTCGCGCGCACCTTGCATGCGCCCTCCGCCGACGCCACGCCGGAGGCGGCGCTGCGCGCGCTGGCGCTGGGCATGTTCGATGCGATCGATGCGCATCCGTGGATGGGTTCGGCGCTCACCCGCGCGCCCGGCGAATTGCCGATCGTGCGCGTCGTCGAGCGCATCGGCCAGCAGGTGCATGCGCTCGGCGTGCCGGACCACGAGCAGTGGGCCGCGGTCTCCGCGTTGTTGAGCTACATCCTCGGCGTTGCCGGGCAGAACGCGGCCAACACGCAGCTCGCGCGCACGCGCGGCATCGTCAGGTCCGATTTCCTGGATGCGGTGGCGACGGCGTGGTCGCGGCTGGATGCGGACACGTACCCGTTCGTGCGCGGCATGGCCGTACACCTGCGCACGCATGACGACCGGGTGGATTTCCTGGCCGGCATCGACCTGATCCTGCACGGTTTGGCGGCACGGCGCGCGCAGGCGCAGCCGGCCGCCGTGCCGGGCCGCAAGATCGCCACCAAGAAGAAGTAGCGGGGGGGTGCCGTCGCGTCGCGGTGCCGGCACGGCGGGTGTAGCGGACCGGTCTGGTCAACATGCTGGCGCCATGTGCCGTCATTGCGGTCGCGAGCCTCTACGGTTGCCGGATCGCCGCTGGTCGTCGGCGCATGCGGCGTACCGGTTTCATGCACGCATGTTCGGTGATTGCGGCATCGTGCGGCATCCGCGTATCCGCCTGGCTCCACGGCGTTCTCCGTGCGTGCGCACGCCGGATTGGCAGCCGCCGCGGTCGGCTGCCAACGCAATGGCCCAGCTTATGCATAAGCTCCTGGCGAGGGTTCCCACCACGCAGGAGGACGCATGTACGAGTCTTTCAGACAGGGGGCGCCGGCCGAGTTGTGGCAGGCGCTGGTGCACGAGGCAGGGCAGCGGCTGGGCCGGCCGCTGGACGAGTCGCGCGAGAGCTATCTGGTGTTCGTGTTGCTGCGCTACCAGGCCGATGGACACTTGCTGTCGCGCACCCAGGCGCTGGCCTGGCTGCATGCGCAGGAGCAGGTCGGGCGCGCCCGCGCCGATGCGTTGCGCGAGGTCGGCGACGGCTGCCTGCTGATCGCCGGCCTGTTTCCCGGCGTGGCCGCACGGCGCCGGGTCAGCGTGGACTATTTCATCGACCTGGGCCGCGGTGCCTACTACGAAGTGGCCGAAACCCGCGCCAGCGATGCCGGCCTGTTCGGACAGCTGGCGCGCAGCTACCAGGAACTGGTGCGCACGCTGGGCGCGCTGCGTCCGCCGCGCGACTGGCGGATCGGTGAGGATGGTTCGCTGCGTGCTTGAGCGGCCGGGACTGGTGTGAGTGAGCGGTTGCTGGACACCGTGGTGGCGCGCGATGCGCGCCGTGCCATTACGGTTGGCGAAGCGATGTAGGAGCGGCTTCAGCCGCGACAGGATCTATCGGTACCTGTCGCGGCTGAAGCCGCTCCTACAAGAGCCAGCAACAGCCATTGCCCTTCAAATGGCGGGAATTTTCTGGCGGCCGCTCAGAACCAGACCCGCACACCGGCCACCACACGCGTTTCGCGCGCGGCTTCTCGCGCGTCGCGCCGATAGTCCGCGGTGGCGCCGAACGCGCGTTCGTGGACCACGCCGAGATAGGGCGCGAAACGGCGGTTGATCTCGTAACGCAAACGCAGCCCGGCCTCGATCGTGGACAGGCCGCTGCCGATGCCGTGCGCGCGATCGTCGGCGAACGCCGCCTGCGCCTCCAGTCGCGGCTGCAGGATCCAGCGGTTTGTCAGCAGCACGTCGTACTCGCTTTCCAGGCGTGCGCTGGCGCTGCCGCCTTCGCCGACGTACAGGGTGGCCGCGACCTCGAACTTGTACGGCGCCATGCCCTGCACGCCGAATGCGGCGGAGGTGCGCGCATCGCCGGGGGCGACGTCCTGTTTCACGCCGACCAGCAGGTCCCACCACGGCGAGACCGCGTGGCCGTACAGCGCTTCCAGGTCCGCCGCTTCGGTGCGGCCACCGCTGTGCTCGCCTTCGCTGCGCAGCCACAGCCGATCGATGTCGCCGCCGTACCAGGCGCTGGCTGCCCAGGCCTGGCCGTTGCCGTGGTCGTTGTCCCAGCCTTCCAGCCGGTCGAACAGCAGGTAGCCGGTGCGCGACGGCGCATGCAACATCGCGTGCGTCCGCAGGGTCGGAAATGCGGCGGCGCGGTCGGCGTCGGTGAGCGCTGGGATCGGCTCGCGCGGTAGCGTGGGAGCGGATGCACTGGCGCAGGTACACGTCGCCGCTGCGCTGGAGTGAGCATGGCGCGCTTCTATTTTCCCGGACCCCTGGTCCTCGGCCCGTGGTCCCGGCTCCACAATCCCCGGCTGCATCCCGGCGTGGTCCTGCATGGCGCTATCGGCCTGCGCTGCTGTTGGCTTGCCGTGCTCCATCGTGGCCGGCTGCATGTCCATGTGCTGCATGTCTGCGTGGCCGGGCATGGCATGCTCGCCATGTGCTGCGTGGTCCATGTCTACGTCCAAGTGCTGCATGCTCCCGTCGCTCGTCGTCGGAGCGGCCGGAACACTGGCGGCGTGCGCAGCGTGACCCATCGCTGCGTGATCCATGCCGGCATGCGCCATCGCTGCGTCATCGACGTCGGCGACGGCGGGCGGCGCTGGCGCGGTGTGCGCATGCGCCCCATCGTCGGGTGGCGGACACACGCATGCCGCAGGTGCGGATGTAAATGTGGATGTAGCTGCAGCTGCAGCTGCTGCGCTATCGGCATCGGCAGCTCCAGGCGCATGCACATGCTGCGCACCTGCAGCACCATGCGCGAGCAGCAGCGCCAGGCCGACGGCCTGCGCCAGCGTGGCGAGCGGCGTGGCGTTCATGCGTCCACCCGCACTTCGCGCATCATGCCGCCGTCCATGTGGTACAGCAGATGGCAGTGGTAGGCCCAGCGGCCCAGCGCGTCGGCACGCACGCGGTAGCTGCGGCGCGTGCCCGGCGGCATGTCCACGGTGTGCTTGCGCACCTGGAACTGGCCTGCTGCGTTCTCCACGTCGCTCCACATGCCGTGCAGGTGGATCGGGTGCTGCATCATCGTGTCGTTGACCAGCACGATGCGCAGGCGCTCGCCGTAGTTGAGCCGCAGCGGCTCGGCACTGGCGAACGGGATCCCGTCGAAGGACCAGGCGAACTTTTCCATGTTGCCGGTCAGGTGCAGTTCGATCTCGCGCCCGGGGTCGCGGCCGTCGGGGTCGTCGAACAGGCTGTGCAGGTCGGCGTAGCTCAGCACCCGGCGGCCGTTGCCGCGCAGGCCGATGCCCGGATCATCCAGCTTCGGCGCGGTGGCGGAGGACTGCATGTCCACCAGCGGATTGCCGCGCTCGCTGCGCGGATGTGTGGGCGCCGCGCCGGCGTCGCCAGGCGCATGCGCGCTGTGGTCCATCGTGCCGTGGCCCATCGCGGCATGGTCCGTGCCGGCCATGCCCATACTGGCGCCGCAGCCGCCTTCCATGCCTTTCATCGTGGCGGTGCCGCCATGGTCCATGCCGGCGTGCCCGCCCATGGCGTGGCCCATGTCCTGCATGCGCAGCAGCGGGCGCGGATCGTTCGCCGGCACCGGCGCCTGCAGCCCCTGACGCACGGCCAGGGTGCCGCGCGCGTAGCCGGTGCGGCCCATGTCCTGGGCGAACACGGTATAGGCGTCCTGGCCGTTGGGTTCCACCAGCACGTCGTAGGTCTCGGCCGCGGCGATGCGCAGTTCGTCCACGCTCACCGGGTGCACGTACTGGCCGTCGGCGGCGACCACGGTCATCTTCAGCCCGGGAATGCGCAGGTCGAAATAGGTCATGCTGGAGGCGTTGATCAGGCGCAGGAGTACCTTTTCGCCGGGACGGAATTCGCCGGTCCAGTTGCCGCCGGGGGCGACGCCGTTGAGCAGGTAGGTGTAGGTATTGGCGTTGACGTCGGACAGGTCGCTGGGGGTCATGCGCATGCGTCCCCACATGCCGCGGTCGGCGAGGGTGGCGCGCACACCGTCTTCGCGCGCGTCGCGCAGGAAGTCGCCGACGGTGCGCTGGTAGGTGTTGTCGTAGGACGGCATCTTCTTCAGCCGTCGGAACAGCGCCGCCGGGTCCAGGTCGGTCCAGTCCGACAACAGCAGCACGTGTTCGCGGTCGTAGTGGTAGGGCGGCGGCTGCAGCGGGTCGATCACGATCGCGCCGTATAGGCCCGCCTGTTCCTGGTGCAGCGAGTGGCTGTGGTACCAGTAGGTGCCCGACTGGCGCAGGGCGAAGCGGTAGCGGTAAGTCTCGCCCGGGTAGATGCCGTCGAAGCTCATGCCCGGCACGCCGTCCATGTTCGCCGGCAGCAGGATGCCGTGCCAGTGCACGGAGGTTTGCGCGTGCCCCGGCAGGCGATTGGCGACGCGCACCTCGACGGTGTCGCCTTCGCGCCAGCGCAGGATCGGTGCGGGCACGCTGCCGTTGACGGTGATGGCCGGACGCTCGCGCCCGGTGAAGTTGACCCGCGCGCTGCCGATGCTGAGGTCGAAATCGGTGCCGCGCAGCTGATACGGCACGGCGCCATTGCGCGCCAGCGCCGCGGCGTGGGCTTGCCGCAGCGGCAGGCCGCCGATGCCGGCGGCGGCGCCAAGCGCCAGTCCGGTGACGAAGCGACGCCGCGACGGTAGGGCCGGCAGGCCGGAGGAAGGTGGTTTCATGAGCGAACCTCGATGCGATGCGATGCGATGCGCGACCGCGTGGGCGGTGCGTGCGCAGAAGCGACCGCGCGCGGATGCGCGGTCGCCGTGGCGCCGCCCGAGCGGGCGGCGGCGTCGCGATCAGGCGCTGGGAGGTCGCTCCAGCCGCGGCAGGCCGGGCGCGCCGCGGCCATCCTGGCGGCCGCGCGGGAACAGCGGTTGCGCGGCGATCGGCAGTGCCAGCGGCAGCGCGATCAGCGCCGGCAGCGGCTGCGCATGCGGGCACTGGCAACCGGCCGCGGTGCCGCAGCAGCCGTGCTTGCCGGCCTGCTTGGGGCAATGGCCATCGTCATGCTCCGCGGCGGGCGGTGCGGCCTCATGGTGGTGACACGGCATCGCCGCCGCCGCGACGTGCGTGGCATGCGCATGCTCGGCGGCGCGGTGCCGGGAGATGCCGGCGTCCGTGCGCTGCGGCGCCTCTGCCATGCCCGGCATCGCCATAGCTGTGCCGGCGCCATTGAGCAGCAGGCTCAGGCACAGCAGCAGGCGGGTCAGCAAGGCGAAGATCGGCACGGAACACGCAGAGCACGCAAAGGGATACGCGGAGAATACTGCAGCGACGGCTGCGGGCAAGCGCCGGGACGAGGCGGCGGCTAGCCATCGTCGCACCCTGGAGCCGGGTCCAGGGCACGCCTCCATGCCCGGCGAAGGCCTGCGCGGCAAGGGTTTGGCGCCAGCGTGAGTCGCCAATGAACAATTCGCGCGCAACGGCGACAATGGCTTGACCCTGGACCAGCCTCCAGGGAGTAGCTTGCACGCATGAATCCGGTCGCCACTCCGTCCCGCTTCACCATCGGCGCGCTCGCGCGCCAGGCCGACGTCGCCATCGACACGGTCCGCTACTACGAGCGCCAGGGCCTGCTGCCGACGCCGCCGCGGCGCGCGTCCGGCTACCGCGACTACGATGCGGCCGCGGTGGAGCGGGTGCGTTTCATCCGCCGCGCCAAGGACCTGGGCTTCTCGCTGGAGGAGATCCGCGACCTGCTCGCGCTGCAGGACGATCGCCTGCATGGCGTGGAAGGCATCAAGCAGCGGGCGAGCAAGCGCCTGCACGAACTGGATCGTCGCATCGCGCAGCTCACCGAGATGCGCGATGCGCTGGCCGTGCTGGTCGCCGAATGCCCGGGCAGCGGCGAACCCGCATGCTGCCCGATTCTCAGCGACATCCGCGGCGACGCCGCGCCAGGCAAGCCGCAGCCGTGAACGCGACGGCCGCCACCACCGCCACAGTGAGCCTGCCGGTACACGGCATGAGCTGCGCGTCCTGCGCCGTCGGCCTGGAGCAGGCGCTCAACCGCTTGCCCGGAGTCGTCGCGCAAGCCAATTACGCCGCCGCGCGCGTCCACCTGGACTACGACCCGCAGCAGGTGGATGCGCAGACGCTGCTGCAGCGCATCGGCCAGGCCGGTTACACGGTGCCGACGCAGATGGTGACGTTGGAACTCAGCGGCATGAGCTGCGCGTCCTGCGCGGCCGCGATCGAAGCCGTGCTGGCGAACACGCCCGGGGTGATCGCCGGCAGCGTCAACCTGGCCTCGGCCAGGGCGCGTGTGGAGTACGTGGCGGAACTGGTCGCGCCGGCCGACATCGTCGCGCGGATCGGCAGCGCCGGCTTCGGCGCCAGCGTCGTGCGCGAGTTGGACCAGGTCCAACTGCAAGCGCGCGAACAGGCCGAGCGCCGTGCCTGGCACCGCGAGCTGGGCCGGTTCGCCGCGGCGGCGCTGCTGACCCTGCCGTTGTTCGTGCAGATGTTCGGCATGCTGGACGTCTCCGCCATCGAACATGCGCTCGGCGGCCAGCACGCCGAGCCGTTGCCGCGCTGGCTGCAGCTGCTGCTGGCCACGCCGGTGCAGTTCTGGCTCGGCGCGCGCTTCTACCGCGCCGGGTTCGCGGCCTTGCGCAATGGCCGCGCCAACATGGACGTGCTGGTCGCGCTCGGCACCAGCATGGCCTACCTGTACAGCGCCGCGGTCACCGTGTTCGGCCTGGCCGGGCAGCATGTGTATTTCGAGGCCAGCGCCTCGATCGTCACCCTGATCCTGCTCGGGCGCCTGCTGGAAGCGCGCGCCAGGCGCAGGACCTCCTCGGCGATCCGCGCGCTGCTCGACCTCAAGCCCAAGACCGCCAGGGTGGAGCGCGACGGCGCGATCGTGGAGATCGATGCCGCCGAACTGATCGTCGGCGATGTGTTCGTGGTCGCTGCCGGCGAGCGCGTGCCGGTGGACGGCGAGGTGCTCGACGGCCGTTCCAGCGTGGACGAGGCGATGCTGTCGGGCGAGGCGATGCCGGTGGCCAAGGAGCCGGGCAGCCGCCTGTTCGCCGCCACCGTGAACCAGTTCGGCATGTTGCGCGCGCGTGCCACCGGAGTCGGCGCCGACACGCTGCTGGCGCAGATCATCCGCATGGTCGATGCGGCGCAGGGCTCCAAGGCGCCGATCCAGCATCTGGTCGATCGCATCGCCGCGGTGTTCGTGCCGGCGGTGATCGCCATCGCCGCGCTGACCCTGGCCGCGACTTGGTGGCTCAGCGGCAGTTTCGCCACCGCGCTGGTGCATGCGGTGGCGGTGCTGGTGATCGCCTGTCCGTGCGCGCTGGGCCTGGCCACGCCAACCGCGATCACGGTCGGCACCGGTGTGGGCGCCAGGGCCGGCATCCTGATCCGCAACGCCGAGGTATTGGAGCGCGCGCGTGCGCTGACCACGCTGGTGCTGGACAAGACCGGCACCCTCACCGAAGGCCGGCCGCAGGTGACTGCGATCGGCGTGGCGGAAGGCGACGATGCGACGGCGCTGCTGCGCCTGGCCGCCGCGCTGGAGGTCGGTTCGGCGCATCCGCTGGCCGATGCGATCGTGCGGCGGGCCGCCGACGAGGGCGTGCGCGGGTCAGTGCCACTGCCGGTGGCGGCGGTCGAAACGGTGCCCGGCAAGGGTGTGCGCGGCCGCGTCGATACCCGCGAGGTGGCGCTGGGGTCGCTGGCGTGGTTGCGCGAGCTGTCCGTGCAGGCGCCGGATGCGACGCTGCTGCAGCGCGCCGAGGCGGCGCAGGCGAAGGGCCAGAGCGTGGTCGCGGTCGCGCTGGACGGCTGCCTCGCCGGCTACATCGCCATTGCCGATCCGCTGCGCGACGGTGCCCTCGACGCGGTGGCGCGGCTCAAGGCGCGCGGCATCGAGGTGATCATGCTCAGCGGCGACAACCGGCATGTCGCGCAGGCCGTGGCCGCGCAGGTCGGCATCGCGCGGGTGCTGGCCGAGGTGTTGCCGCAGCACAAGGCCGAGGAAGTGTGGCGCCTGCAGGTCGAACCCGGCGCGCACGTCGGCATGGTCGGCGACGGCATCAACGATGCGCCGGCGCTGGCCGCGGCCGACGTCAGCTTCGCCATCGGCGCCGGCTCGGACATCGCCGTGGAGGCGGCCGACGTCGTGCTGGTGCATGGCGACCTGGATGGCGTGGCCACCGCCATCGACCTGTCCGCGGCGACCCTGCGCAAGATCCGCCAGAACCTGTTCTTCGCCTTCGTCTACAACGTGCTCGGCATCCCGCTGGCCGCGTTCGGTCTGCTCAATCCGGTGCTCGCCGGCGCGGCGATGGCGCTGAGTTCGGTCTCGGTGCTGGCCAATTCCCTGCTGCTGAACCGCTGGCGGCCGCGCTGAGCGCAGTGCCGCAGCAACGCTCTTTCCAAACGAGGACACTGCAATGCGCCATCTCGAATTGACCGTTCAGGGCATGACCTGCGGCGGCTGCTCGGCGCGGTTGAAACGTGTGCTGGACGCCAGCGCCGGAGTCGCCGCGGCCGAGGTGGTGCTGGATGGCGGGCGCGTCGGCGTCGATTACGACGAGGCCCGCACCGATGCCGCGGCGATCGAGCGCGTCATCGTCGATGCCGGCTTCGGCGTCGCGGCCCGCTGAGCGGCGGCGCGCCGCCCGGGGCAAAGCCACCGCCGCCAAGTGAACGTCGCCACGCCACGCCGCCGCGTGCAGCCCCAGTGCATGGGGCGGGCGTGTATCGTGGACGCGATTTTTTCCGTCCTGCGCACCGCCATGACCTATCGCGATTGGGTGGCCAACGCCATCCAGAAGATCGAAGCCGATTTCAACCGCTCGGCCGACACCCACCTGATTCCGCTGGACCTGCCCGGTTTCCCCGGCATCGACCTGTATTTCAAGGACGAGTCCAGCCATCCCACCGGCAGCCTCAAGCACCGTCTGGCGCGCTCGCTGTTCCTGTACGCGCTGGCCAACGGCTGGCTGCGCGAGGGGCGCCCGGTGATCGAGGCGTCCAGCGGCTCCACCGCGGTGTCCGAAGCCTATTTCGCGCGCCTGCTGGGGCTGCCGTTCATCGCGGTGATGCCGGCCACGACCTCGCCGGAGAAGATCGCCGCGATCGAGTTCCAGGGTGGGCGCTGCCATCTGGTCGAGCGCGCCTGCGACCTGCACGCCGATTCGGTGCAGCTGGCGCGCGAGAGCGGCGGCCATTTCATGGACCAGTTCCTGTACGCCGAACGCGCCACCGACTGGCGCGCCAACAACAACATCGCCGAGTCGATCTTCCGGCAGATGCAGGAAGAGCCGCATCCGGTGCCGGAATGGATCGTGTGCAGTCCCGGCACCGGCGGCACCGCCGCCACGCTGGGCCGCTACGTGCGCTACCGCCGCCACGACACCCGCATCCTGTGCGCGGATCCGGAGGTGTCGGTGTTCTTCGACGGCTATTGCGAGGCGCTGGCCGGGCGCGACTACGCCGGCCTGGCCAGCACCGGCGGTTCGCGCATCGAGGGCATCGGCCGGCCGCGGGTGGAATCGAGCTTCATCCCCAGCTGCGTCGATGCGATGGTCAAGGTGCCGGACGCGCTGAGCCTGGCGGCGATGCGCTACGTGAGCGTGCGCCTGGGCCGGCGCGTGGGCGGTTCCACCGGCACCAACTTCGTCGGTGTGCTGCAGGCGGCGACGCGGATGCGCGAGCATGGCCGCAGCGGTTCCATCGTCACCATCCTGTGCGACAGCGGCGAGCGCTACGGGCACAGCTACTACCGGCCGGACTGGTACCGCGAGCACGGCATCGACGTGGAGCAGGCCGACGCGCAACTGGCCGCGGCGGTGGCCGGCGCCGGATTGCCGCCGCTGGCTTGTGCCGCGTTGTCCTGACCGCCATATCCCCTTCGAGGCCGGCAACGCCGGCCCTTCCCCCGCTACCGAGATTCCCGCGATGACCAATCCCCTGCTCGATTTTTCCGGCCTGCCGCGCTTCGATGCGATCCAGCCCGAGCACGTCGGCCCGGCGATCGACGCGCTGCTGGCCGCCGCCGAGGCCGCGGTCGCGCACGCCGAGCAAGTCGCGCCGGTGAGCTGGGACAGCTTCGTGGCGCCGCTGGACGATGCCGCCGAGCGCCTGTGGCGCGCCTGGGGCCAGGTCAACCACCTGCAGGGCGTGGTCAACACGCCGGCGCTGCGCGAGGCCTACAACGCCAACCTGCCCAAGGTGACGCGCTTCTCCAGCGCGCTGGGGCAGAATCTGGCGCTGTTCGCGCAATACCGCGCGCTGGCCGCCACGCCCGAGGCCGCCGGCTACGACGCGGCGCGGCGCAAGGTGCTGGACAACGCGCTGCGCGATTTCCGCCTGGGTGGCGCCGAACTGGGCGATGCCGACAAGCAGCGTTTCGCCGCGATCCAGGAAGAACTGTCGGCGCTGTCGGCGAAGTTCTCGCAGAACGTGCTCGACGCCACCGATGCGTGGTCGCTGCTCATCGACGAGTCGTCTCGTCTCGCCGGCCTGCCCGACGATGTGGTCGCCGCGGCGCGTGCGGCGGCGGAAAAGGACGGCCAGGCCGGCTGCAAGCTGACCCTGCAGATGCCGTGCTATCTGCCGGTGCAGATGTACGCCGACGACCGCGCACTGCGCGAGACCCTGTACCGCGCCAACGCGATCCGCGCCTCGGAATTCGGTGACGCGGCGCTGGACAACAGCGCGGCGATCGAGCGCATCCTGGCGCTGCGCGGCGAACTGGCCGGCCTGCTCGGTTTCGCCAGCTACGCCGAATATTCGCTGGCGACCAAGATGGCGCAGAGCCCCGACGAGGTGCTGGGTTTCCTGCGCGACCTGGCCGCGCGCGCCAAGCCCTACGCGCAGCGCGACCGCGCCGAACTGGAAGCCTACGCCCGCGAGCATCTGGGCCTGGACGAACTGCAGGCCTGGGATGTCGCCTACGCCAGCGAAAAGCTCAAGCAGGCGCGTTACAGCTTCTCCGAGCAGGAAGTGAAGCAGTATTTCACCGAGCCGAAGGTGCTGGATGGCCTGTTTGGCGTCATTAACGACCTGTACGGCCTGCAGGTGCAGGCCGACAGCGCGCCGGTGTGGCATCCGGACGCGCGCTTCTTCCGTGTCAGCGATGCGCGCGGCCGCCTGATCGGACAGTTCTACCTCGACCTGTACGCGCGCGAGGGCAAGCGCGGCGGCGCCTGGATGGATGACTGCCGCAACCGCCGCGACCGCGCCGATGGCGTGCAGACGCCGCTGGTCTACCTGGTGTGCAACTTCGGCCGTGGCGGCGACGGCAAGCCGGCCACCTTCACCCACAACGAAGTCACCACCCTGTTCCACGAGATGGGCCACGGCCTGCACCAGTTGCTGACCCAGGTCGGCGAACTCGGCGTGGCCGGCATCAATGGCGTGGAATGGGACGCGGTGGAGCTGCCCAGCCAGTTCATGGAGAACTTCTGCTGGGAATGGCCGCGGCTGCAGGCGATGACCGCGCACGTGGACAGCGCGCAACCGCTGCCGCGCGCGCTGTTCGACAAGATGCTCGCGGCGAAGAACTACCAGAGCGGCATGTTCACCGTGC
The DNA here is from genome assembly GCF_014236855.1 of Xanthomonas sp. SI. Classification (NCBI taxonomy): domain Bacteria; kingdom Pseudomonadati; phylum Pseudomonadota; class Gammaproteobacteria; order Lysobacterales; family Lysobacteraceae; genus Xanthomonas; species Xanthomonas sp. SI. Next base: position 4,379,342 of record NZ_CP051261.1, on the reverse strand, counting down.
GCCAACTGGAGTTCGCGCTGTTCGACATGCAGCTGCATCACAGCTTCGACGCCGCCGGCGACAGCATGCTGCAACTGCTCGAACGCGTGCGCGACGAGGTCGCGGTGAACCGGCCGCCGGCATGGAACCGCTTCCCGCATCAGTTCAGCCACATCTTCGCCGGCGGCTACGGCGCCGGCTACTACAGCTACAAGTGGGCCGAAGTGCTCAGCGCCGACGCGTACGCCGCATTCGAAGAGGCGCCTGACCAGCTGGCCGCCACCGGTGCGCGCTTCCTGCAGGAGATCCTGGCGCGCGGCGGCAGCCGTCCGGCGTTGGAGAACTTCACCGCGTTCCGCGGTCGTGCGCCGGAATTGGATGCCTTGCTGCGGCATAGCGGCATGGCTGGCTGATCGCCCGCCCCCGCGCCGCTATCCATGCGGCGCGGGGGCGACGTGCCGAATGCGCTGGCGCACCCATCCGCTTGTCGCGCGCAGCAACCCGACAATCCGCTTGGCCGCGCACGCGGCAGCATGAGTGCGTGGTCGCTCGTGGCAGCGGTTCCTTGTCTTCCTGCCTCGCATGCGCCCAGGCACGGCGCGACCCGAGCGGGTTAACAGGTCCTTAGCGCATCGGCGTGCTAGAACATTGCCGAATACGATGGCTCGCACGAGCCCATGGAAGAAGCGCCGGCCACAGGGCCGGCCAGGCACAGGAGGTTGGGCATGAAACGCTGCATCTGGATCGCACCACTGTTGCTGGCCGCCGTCGCGCCGGTGCTGGCGCAGAGCAATGGCGGGTTCGCCCGCAGCGGCGCCAATCTGCGCGCAGGCCCGGCCAACGACTATCCGCGCGTCGCCACGGTGGTGGGCGGCGACAGCATCACCGTCTACGGGTGCGTCAACGATTTTTCGTGGTGCGACGTGCGCTGGCGCGAGGCGCGCGGATGGTTGCCGGCCGGCGTGGTCGAGTTCGACGCGCGCGACGGTGTCTTCGCTCCGGCCATCGGGTTCGCCATCGATCCCTATTGGGACGCGCATTACCGTGGCCGGCCCTGGGCCCGCGACCGCGCACGCTGGCGGCAGCAAGCGCAGGCCTCGCCATCTGCGCCGGCGCCGATGCCCGATGCGCTGAAGCGCCAGCTGATCCCGCAACGCATCGCCGACACGCGCGGCTACCAGCCGGCGCCGCCCGCCGTGGAGGCGCCGATGCAGTCGCAATGGGTGCCGCCGGGCGAGCGCATGTACCAGGTGCCGCCGCCGGATGCGCTCAACCCAAAGCGCAACAAGGAACTGGCCGAGCAGCAGCGGCGCGACGAAGAGGATCGCCGCTGGCGCGAGTCCCTGCACCAGACGCCCGAGCCGTCGCAACCCTCGTCGTCCGCCTCGCCATGGTGGCCGCCGAAGCCGGAGACGGTGGTGCAGGCAGCGCAGCACACGCCGCCGCCGCCGCCGCCGAAGCCTGCTTCGCCCCCACCAGCACCGCCGCCATCCGCGCCGCCGCCCAGGAAAGAGCGGACCAAGCAAGAGGACGAGAAAAAGCGCCGCGACGACAAGCAACTCGAACGCTGACGTCGCCGGTGATCAGCGGCAGGACGCCCCTGCCGCTGCGGTGCGCAGGCGCGCTCAGCGCTTGCCGAACACCAGCGCGGCGTTGGTGCCGCCGAAGCCGAAGCTGTTGGACATCACCGTGCGCAGGTTCGCCTCGCGGCTCTCGCGCACGATCGGGAAGCCCTCGGCGCGCGGGTCCAGCGCGTCGATGTTGGCCGAGCCGGCGATGAAGCCGTCGCGCATCATCAGCAGGCAGTAGATCGCCTCGTGCACGCTGGCCGCGCCCAGCGAATGCCCGGACAGCGCCTTGGTCGAGGACAGCGGCGGCACCGCATCGCCGAACACCTCGCGTACCGCGCCCAACTCGGTGACGTCGCCCAGCGGCGTCGAGGTGCCGTGCGTGTTGAGGTAGTCGATCGGCGCGTCCACGCCCTGCATCGCCATCTGCATGCAGCGCACCGCGCCTTCGCCGGACGGGGCGACCATGTCGGCGCCGTCGGAGGTCACGCCATAGCCGAGCAGCTCGGCATGGATACGCGCGCCGCGCGCCACCGCGCGTTCGTAATCCTCCAGCACCAGCATGCCGCTGCCGCCGGCGATGACGAAGCCGTCGCGTTCGGCGTCGTACGGACGCGAGGCCACCGCCGGGCGGTCGTTGAAGCTGCTGGACAGCGCGCCCATCGCGTCGAACATCAGGCTCATGGTCCAGTCCAGTTCCTCGCCGCCGCCGGCGAACATCACGTCCTGCTGGCCGTGGCGGATCAGGTCCGCGGCCGCGCCGATGCAGTGCGCCGAGGTCGCGCAGGCCGCCGACAGCGAATAGCTCACGCCCTTGATCTTGAACGCGGTGGCCAGGCTGGCCGAGACCGCCGAGCACATCGTGCGCGGCACCATGTACGGGCCGACCTTGCGCACGCCGCGGTTGCGCAGCAGGTCCGCCGCTTCCACCTGCCAGTGGCTGGAGCCGCCGCCGGAACCGGCGATCAGGCCGGTGCGCACGTCGCTGACCACGGCCTCGTCCAGGCCCGCATCGGCGATCGCATCGCGCAGCGCCAGGTACGCGTACGCGGACGCATCGCCCATGAAGCGCTTGAGCTTGCGATCGATCAAGGCCTCCAGGTCCAGCTGCACGTCGCCGGCGACCTGGCTGCGCAGGCCGTGTTCGGCCGCCTCGGGGTTGGCGCGGATGCCGGCGCGGCTCTCGCGCAGCGCGCGCGACACCGTGTCCAGATCGTTGCCCAGGCATGAGGTGATGCCCATGCCGGTGATCGCGACGCGGCGCATCAGAACGCCTCCGTCGAGGTGAACAGGCCCACGCGCAGATCCTTGGCGGTGTAGATCTCGCGGCCGTCCACCGACATGCGGCCGTCGGCCACCGCCATCACCAGCTTGCGGTTGATGACCCGGCTGATGTCCAGCTCGTAGACCACCTGCTTGGCGGTCGGCAGCACCTGTCCGCTGAACTTCACTTCGCCCACGCCCAGCGCGCGGCCGCGGCCGGGCGCGCCGATCCAGGTCAGGAAGAACCCGGTCAGTTGCCACAGCGCATCCAGGCCCAGGCAGCCGGGCATCACCGGATCGTCGATGAAGTGGCAGCCGAAGAACCACAGGTCCGGGCGCACGTCGAGTTCGGCGCGGACCACGCCCTTGCCGTGCGTGCCGCCGTTGTCGTCGATGTGGGTGATGCGGTCGAACATCAGCATCGGATCGTTGGGCAGGCGTGCGGCCTCGGCGCCGAACAGTTCGCCGCGCGCGCTGGCGAGAAGGTGTTCGCGTGAATACGAAGTGAGGCGGCTCATGAGCGAATTTCCCAGGGCAGACAGTCGAGGCGCGCAAGCGTGCACGACGCCCGCGCTTTCAATCAAACGTTTTATCCGTACGCACGCGTAGCGTAGGCAGTGCTGCAATGCGGCGCGCTAAGCGAAATCAAGGCATGCGTTCGCAGCGCATGCGCAGGCCTGGCTTATCATGCGGCTACCGTTCGCTGGCGTAGGGTGCAGGGCCGATGCGCAAGATCATTCACGTCGACATGGATGCGTTCTACGCGTCCGTGGAGCAGCGTGACGATCCCGCATTGCGCGGCAAGCCGGTGGTGGTGGCCTGGCGCGGCATGCGTTCGGTGGTGTGCGCCGCGTCGTACGAGGCGCGCGTGTTCGGCATCCGCTCGGCGATGCCGGCGTTGCGCGCCGAGCGCTTGTGCCCGGACGCGATCTTCGTGCCGCCGGATTTCGCGCGTTACAAGGCCGTGTCGCGGCAGGTGCGCGAGATCTTCCAGCGCCACACCGACATGATCGAGCCGCTGTCGCTGGACGAGGCCTATCTCGACGTCACCGCGCCGAAGGGGGAGTTGGCCACCGCCACCGAGATCGCGCAGACCATCCGCGCGCAGATCCGCGAGGAAACCGCGCTGACCGCCTCGGCCGGCATCGCGCCGAACAAGTTCCTGGCCAAGATCGCCTCGGACTGGCGCAAGCCCGATGGCCAGTTCGTGATCCGCCCGCACCAGGTGGAAGCGTTCCTGACCCCGCTGCCGGTCAGCAAGGTGCACGGCGTGGGCAAGGTGATGCAGGCAAAGCTGGCGGCGTTGGGCATCGTCACCGTCGGCGACCTGCGCACGCACGGCGAAGCGGAACTGGAAGCGCACTTCGGCAGCTTCGGGCGTCGCCTGTATCAGCGCGCGCGCGGCATCGACGAGCGTCCGGTGGAATCGGATCAACAGGTGCAGTCGATTTCTTCGGAAGACACGTTCGCCGAAGACCTGGCGCTGGACGCGCTGGAGCCGGCGATCCGGCAACTGGCGGAAAAGACCTGGAACGCGACCCGCCGCACCGAGCGCGTCGCGCGCACCGTGGTGCTGAAGCTGAAGACCGCGCAGTTCCGCATCCTGACCCGCAGCTTCACCCCGGAGCAACCGCCGGAATCGCTGCAGGTGCTGACCGACATCGCGCTGGCCTTGCGCCAGCGCGTCGACTTGCCCGCGTCCACGCGCTACCGCCTGGTCGGCGTGGGGCTGGCCGGTTTCCACGAGCGCGAGCCCGGGCAGGCGCAAGGTCGGCTGTTCCGTTGAGCCGCTTGCCGGCGCCGGCGGTCGTATGCACCGCCGCGCGCGCCGGCAGTTCGCTCATGGCCAACGCATTGCGCCGGCTCAGGGCCAGCGCATTTCGCCCTTGGCGACCTTCGCGCTGAGCTGCAGCGAGTCCACGCCGCCCAGCTGCGGATAGCGTTGCTGCATCGCCGCGACCAGCGCGGCCGCATCCTTGGCCTTGGCGGTTTCCTCGTCGAAGGCGCGGATGTAGTCGGCGGTGAAACGCACCGCGGCCAGGTCCTGCGCCGCGCCGGGCACGAAGTGTCCGGGAATCACCCGCTGCGGCTGCAGCGCCTGGATCCGTTGCAGCGTGGCCAGCCACTGCGCATGCGACGCCGGGGTCTGCGTATCGGCCATCCACACGTGTTCGCCGGCCATCACCGGGATCCCGCCGAGCACGGTCTTGATCGACGGAATCCACACGAAGGTCCGGTCCGGGCTCGCGCCGTCCAGGCCGACGATCTGCAGTTCGCGGCCTTCCAGCAGCAGGCGGTCGCCGTGCAGCGGCTGCGGCAGCACGATGCGCTGCGGCGCGTCGGCGCCCAGCTTCGGCGCCCACACCTGCAGCTTCTGCGCCTGGGTCTGGCGGATGTGCGCGACGGTCGCCGGGCTGGCTAGTACCTTGGCCTGCGGGAACGCCTGGGTCAGCACGTCCAGGCCGAAGTAGTAGTCCGGATCGCCGTGGCTGATGTAGATCGTGGTCAGGCGCTTGCCGCAGGCGCGGATCTGCGCGACCAGGGCGCGCGCATCGGCCGCGGAGAACTGCGCGTCGACCAGGATCGCGTCCTTGGCGCCGCTGACCAGCACCGAGGCGACGCCGAAGATCGCGTTCGCGTCCGGGTGGTAGACCTGCACCTGCAGCGGCGCGGCGGCCGGCTGTGCCGCGGTGGCGGTGGCAGCCGCGGCGTGGGCGGCGGTGCCGGTGGCGGCATGCGCCGCGCCGGCGAGACCGAGGGCAAGGATCAGCGCGGCGCTCAGGCGCGACAACGAAAGGCTAGGCATGCGGAACTCCATCGGAGAAGGCGAGGCCATGCATCGGCATGGCGTGAGGCAATCGGGCCGCGACCGTGCAGTGGCCGCGGCGGGGGAGGGCGACTGCGCGCGCTGCCATGCACGCCCGCAACCGCCTGCCCGGCGTTGCGCTCAGTACGCGGCAGTGGCGATCTGGCGCAGGTACTGCGGGCGCTCGATCTCGTCGACGAAGGCGCTGGCGTAGTCGGCATAGCTGATCGCGCTACGGCCCTGCGCATCGCTGAGCAGCGCGGTGGCCTGGGTGCGCACGCCGCCGCGCTTGGCGCCCGGGCCGATTTCCGCGGCCGGCGCGTAGAAGGTCCAGTCCAGGTCGGCGGCGGCATGGAAGTGCTGCAGGGCGGCACGGTGCGCCAGCGCGTAGGGCTTGTAGGCGTCGGGGAAGTTCGGCGTGTCCACCAGCTGCACGCCCGGCGCCACTTCCAGGCTGCCGGCGCCGCCGACCACCAGCAGGCGCTGCACGCCGGCGTCGCGGGCGACCTCGATCAGCGCCTGGGCGACGGCCGGAATGGTGTCGGCGGCCGCGGCGCTGGGGCCGTAGGCGCTGGCCAGCACGTCGTGGCCGCGCACCGCGGCGGCGAGGGCGGCGCGGTCGTCCAGCGACGCGAGCACGATGCTGGCGCCGTCCAGTTCCGGCGGCAGCGGTTGCGTGCGGCGGACCAGGGCGGTGACCGCGTGGCCGCGGCGCAGGGCTTCCTGGGCGATATGGCGGCCGATATTGCCGGTGGCGCCGAACAGGGCGATGTGCATTGAGGTTCTCCGGGGAGGGTGGACGGGATGCGCACAGCCTAGTCCTGGCAATTAGCACGATAAACAGCGTATAAGTCGCCAATTTGTTGCATGGAACGATCAAATGGACCGTCTGACCGCGATTGCGGTATTCGTCGAGGTCGCCGAGCGCGGCAGCCTCACCGCGGCCGCCGAGGCGCTGGACCTGTCGCGGGCGATGGTCTCGCGGCATCTGGCCGAACTGGAGCGCTGGCTCGGCGCGCGCCTGCTGCACCGGACCACGCGGCGGGTGACCCTGACCGGCGCCGGCGAGACCGCGCTGGCGCGGTTCCGGCCGATGCTGGCGATCGGCGCCTCGCTGCGCGACGAGCTGGCCAGCGACGACCCGGAGCCGCACGGACAGCTGCGCGTCACCGCCTCGGCCTCGTTCGGGCAGGCGCATCTGGCCGCGGCGGCGGCCGAGTTCGTGACCCGCTACCCGCAGGCGCGGGTGGACATGCTGCTGGCCGACCGCACGGTCAACCTGGTCGAGGAACGCATCGACCTGGCGGTGCGCATTTCCCATCGCGTCGACCCCGGGCTGATCGCGCGGCGCCTGAGCGTGTGCCGCTCGGTGCTATGCGCGGCGCCGGCCTATCTGCAGCGGCAAGGCGCACCGCACAGCGCCGCCGACCTGGTCGCGCACAACTGCCTGGGCCACCACTACGTGGGCAAGCACGAATGGCCGCTGCGCTACCGCGGCGAACCGGTGTCGGTGGCGGTGAGCGGCAACTTCACCGCCAACGAAGCCACTGTGCTGCTGGAGGCGGTGCGCGCCGGCGCCGGCATCGCCATGCTGCCGACCTACCAGGCCGCGGCGTTGCTGCGCAGCGGCGAATTGCAGCGCGTGCTGCCCGACCACGACCTGGACACGATGGACATCTTCGGCGTGTACGCATCGCGCCGGCAGCAGCCGACGATCGTGCGCGCGTTCCTGGATTTCCTGGTCGCGCGTTTCGGCGAAGTGCCGTACTGGGATCGCGACTGAGCGCGGCGCCTACAATGGGCGCTGCTTTCGCATCCAGGAACGACATGACATTTCCGTACGCGCTGGTGGTGTTCGATCTGGACGGCACACTGGTGGACAGCGGCGCCGATATCGCCGAAGCGCTCAATCGCACGTTGGCCGAGTTCGGCCTGGCGCGCGTGCCCGAAGCTACCGTGCTTGGCTGGATCGGCGAGGGCGTGCGCAAGCTGGTCGAAGCCGCGTGGCGGCATGCGCACGACGCCACCCCGATCGACGCGGTGATGCCGACCTTCATGCGCCACTACGAGGAATGCCTGCTGCGCAGCCCGCGCCTGTATCCGGGCGTTGCCGAGGCGTTGGCGCAGTTGCGCACGCGCGGCGTCACCCTGGCGCTGTGCACCAACAAGCCGTCGGCGTTCGTTCTGCCGCTGCTGCGCCATCTCGGCGTGGCCGATGCGTTCGCCGCGGCGCTCGGCGGCGACAGCCTGCCCGAGCGCAAGCCCAGCCCGCTGCCGCTGCTGCACCTGGCGCAGCAGTTCGCGCAGCCGCCGGCGCACTGCTTGATGGTCGGCGATTCCGGCACCGACCTGCAGGCCGCGCACGCCGCCGGCATGCCGGCCGCACTGGTGCGCTACGGCTATCCGCGCGACCTGGACCTGGCCACCGCCGACGTGGTGCTGCTGATGGACGACATGCGCGAGTTGCTGGCGCTGGGGTGATGCGGGTCATTGCACGCGTGCCGCTGCAATCGAGCTGACTGTCGAGTAGGAGCGGCTTCAGCCGCGACCGGGCTTTACCGATACGTTCTGTCGCGGCTGAAGCCGCTCCTACAGGGGCGCGCAGCCTCTGCACTCGTACGCCGACGCACGGCATGCGAATTACCGACATTGGGGGTGCGGTCGTCGGCGTGGCCGATCTGGCATCGCCACAGCATTCTTCATGCAACTGCAGGCACAAAAAATTGTGGGAGCGACTTCGGTCGCGACGGGCCTTGTCGGTAGCGCCAATCGCGACTGAAGTCGCTCCCACACCATCGCGTTAACTGTCACGTGCGCATCGAGGAAGTTGCGTTCACGACCACCAAGCGCTGTAGCGGCGTTGGCGAGACTGCAGGAGGCGGACCCGTGTTCGTGCAGAGGGCTGCGCCGAATGGCGCAGCCCTTCCTGACTCAGCGCGCCGCCGGCGCGTAGCGCAGGGTCAGCGCGTATTCGCGGCCCGGCTGGTTGTACCAACTGATGGTCTGGTAGTCGCGATCGAACACGTTGCTGGCCTTGGCCTGCAGCGTCCAGTCCGCCGCGAACGCGTATTCCACGCGCAGGTCCAGCGTGCCGTAGCCGGCCAGGCGCACGCTGTTGGCCGCGTTGTCGTAGCGGTGGCCGCTGCCGAACGCGGTGACGCCGAGCTTGACCGGGCCGAAGCCGCGGTCCACGTCCAGTCGCGCGGTGTCCTGCGCGCGCCGCGCCAGCCAGTTGTCGCGGTTGGCGCCGTCGCTGCGGTTGCGCGGATCGGTGTGGCTGAGCTGCGCCGACAGTTCCCAGCCGGCCAGCGTCGCATACCCGGTCAGCTCGGCGCCGCGGATCCGCGCCTTGTCCACGTTGACCGGCAGGAAGGTGGCGGCATCGTAGGAGATCAGGTCGTCGACCCGGGTCTCGTACACGTTGAACGTCCAGTTCCAGCTGTCGGCGTACTGCGCCACGCCCAGGTTGCCGCTCTTGGACTTCTCCGGCTTCAGTTCCGGATTGCCGGAGAACGGGTAGTACAGGTCGTTGAAGGTCGGCGCCTTGAAGCCGGTGCCGAGGCTGGCGGTGAGCTTGAAGCCGCCGTCCAGCGCCAGGCCCCAGCCGAGGCTGCCGGTGGTGTGCTGGCCGAACTGTTCGTTGTCGTCGCTGCGCACGCTGGCCTGCACCTGCTGCGCGCCGAAGCGGCCCTGGTACTCGGCGAACACGCCGGTGTTGTCGCGCTGGTCCACGTCGAAGGCGGTGGTGCCGGTGACTTCCTCGCGCTGCCAGTCGGCGCCGGCGCTGAGCAGGTGGCCTTCGGCCAGGCCGAAGTCGCCCTGCAGCGAGGCGGTGTCGCGGCGGCTGTCGAAGGTGCTGACGAAGCTGCGCGTGTCGCTGCCGGCGGCGTGGTAGTAGCTGTCGGCCTGGTCGGTGTTGCGGCCCAGCTGCGCGGCCAGATGCACGCGCTCGGACGGGGTCCAGTCGAGCTTGCCGCCGAACACCTGCTGGGTGTTGTCGGCCTCGTTGCCGGCGAACAGCGCATCGCCGTCGTACTCGTTGCGGCTGTCGATGTTCAGCGCCTGGCCTTCGATGCGCAGCGTGTCGCTCAGCGCATAGCCGCCGCGCGCGCTGAGCGAGGTGTTGCGGTAGCCGTCGCGGTCCGGCTCATCGACGAAGCAGCCAGCGAACAGGGTGGCCGAGCCGTTGCAGGCGTTGATGCCGTCGCTGTTCTGGTAGCCGCCCTGCACCGACAGCCAGCCGCGCTCGCCGCGGTTGCTGAAACCGGCGCTGGCCTCGCGCAGGCCGTGGCTGCCGGCGCCCAGGCTCAGGTTCTGCTGCAGGCCCTGGCCGCCGCGGCGGGTGAAGATCTGGATCACGCCGCCGATCGCATCGGAGCCGTACAGGCTCGAGCGCGGGCTGCGCACGATCTCGATGCGGTCGATCTGGCTCAGCGGCAGGTCCTGGAACGCGGCCAGGCCGGCGCTGGCCGAGCCGATGCGCACGCCGTCCACCAGCACCAGCACGTGGTCCGATTCGCTGCCGCGCAGGCTCAGCGTGGTCAGCTTGCCCAGCCCGCCCTGGTTGGACACGCCGATGCCGGCGCGGCCCTGCAGCAGCTGCGCCAGCGACGTGGCCTGGCTGCGCTCGATCTCGGCGCGGTCGATCACCTGCGCCGGGACCACGCTGTCCTCGACCGAGATCTGGGTGCGGGTGGCGGTGACCAGGACCTGGTCCAGATCGGTGGCGGCATCGGCGGCGAGCGCCAGCGAGGGCAGGGACAGGACGGACGCGATCGCGACCGAAAGCAGGCGGAACGACATGGGGCAACTCCGGCGCGCGGGCGCGCTGTGACGGCAAAGGAGTCGCGAACGGAGGGTGCAAGCGGACGGCGCCAGACGCGGCGCGGCACGCCGCGACGCCCTCCGCATCGCAACCAGTGAACTGCAAGGCCGGTCTCCGGGCTGGCGATCTGGGAGTCGGACTCCCGGCTGCGACGCCTTCCCATGCCCAAGGCACAGTGGCGCAAGTCGTCAGCGCGGATCGCTTACCGTTGCGGGGGCAGCGCCGGCCTTGTCGCAAGACGCACCGGCTTCCCGTTTCAACCTGCAGGCCGGAGCCGGCAGGTCACCTTGAAGCGGCGCGATTGTACGCGATCGCCGCTGTTGCGCGCGGATCAGTCGTCGTCGCGCTCGCTGGCGTGGCCATCGTCGTCGCGTTCGTGCTCGTCGGATGCGTCGTGCGCATCCTGCGCATACGGCGTGTCGCTGCGGTCGCCGTCGCGGTCGAAATGGGTGGTCGCCACCGGCCCGGCCACCGGCAGGCCGCGCTGCGCCGGCAGCTGCGCCGCCGCGGCTTCCAGCTCGCCGAGCAGCTGCGCGCGTCGCGCCTCGGGCAGTTCCTGCCAATGGCAACCGGTCAGCGCCCCTTCCAGCGAATACAGCAGGTTGAGGCTGGGCTTGAAGCCGGCGCGCTTGACCTTCAGGAACGCGCCGACCGCGCCGGCCGCGGCCAGGTCCTCCTGCGTGCGCAGGCCGACCTGGCGCAGCCAGGCCGCGCTCTTGGGGCCGATGTTGCGCAGTTTTTCGGTGCTCATCGCAGCGCGTCGACGAAGACCTGGGCGATCGCTTCCAGGCCGTGCTGGTCGTCGGCGTCGAAGCGCGCCAGGTCCGGGCTGTCCAGGTCGAACACGCCGATCAGCTCGCCAGCGCGCAGCAGCGGCACCACCAGTTCCGAGCGCGAGGCCGCATCGCAGGCGATATGCCCTGGGAAGGCCTCGACGTCGTCGATGCGTTGGGTCTGGCCGCTGCTGGCGGCGGCGCCGCACACGCCCTTGTGCAGCGGGATGCGCACGCAGGCGGGCAGGCCCTGGAACGGCCCGACCACCAGTTCCTTGCCGTCGTACAGGTAGAAGCCGACCCAGTTCAGCCGCGGCAGCGCGTGGTACACCAGCGCCGCCAGGTTGGCGGCATTGGCGATGCGGTCGGGCTCGCCGCTGACCAGGGAGCGGGCCTGGGCGAGCAGTTGGGCGTACTGTTCCGGCTTGCTGCCGGTGAGCGAAGAGGAAGCGAACATCGCGCGAGTCTAGCAGCGGCCGATGGCGGCCTGCGCGCCGGTACCGGTCGAGGCGCGAGGCAGGGCGGTATCCCGAGGCACCATTCTCAAGCGCGCCGGCGAAAGGCCGGGCAGCGCTGACGCGGCGCGCCAGCTATCCTGCGCGCCCGCGCCGCATGCGCCGACCTCGAGGATCCTGCCACGATGCGCTTTCCCGCCTTCTACGTCACCGGCACCGATACCGGCATCGGCAAGACCGTCGCCAGCACCGCGTTGCTGCACGCGCTGCGCGCGCGCGGGCAGGCCGCGGTGGGCATGAAGCCGGTCGCCAGCGGCTGCGAGCGCAGCGCGGACGGCTGGCGCAACGAGGATGCACTGGCGCTGCAGGCGGCGAGCATGCCGCGCCCGGACTATGCCGACCTCAATCCCTACGCCTTGCCGCTGCCGCTGGCGCCGGAACTGGCCGCGGCCGACGCCGGGGTGTGCGTGGAACTGGCGCCGATCGCCGCTGCCTTCGCGCGGTTGCGTGCGCAAGCCGACGTGGTGGTGGTGGAAGGCGTTGGCGGCTGGGCGGCGCCGCTGTCGGCGAGCCTGGAGCAGGCCGATCTGGCGCGCGCGCTGGCGCTGCCGGTAGTCCTGGTGGTCGGCCTGCGCCTGGGCTGCCTCAACCATGCCCGGCTCACCGCCGCGGCGATCGCCGCCGACGGCCTGCGCTGCATCGGCTGGATCGGCAACGAGATCGATCCGGCGATGGAGCGCATCGACGCCAACATGCGCATGCTGCAGGAGCGGCTGCCGATACCGTGCTGGGGGCGGCTGCCGTATCGGCCGCAGCCGGACCCGGCAGCGCTTGCGGCGTCGCTGACCCCATGGCAGGGCGCGTAGATGGCGCAGGACTGAGCCGGCACCTGGCCGGAAGCGCCACGCAGCGCAGTAGCCGCTTTCGCGAGGAAAGGACTGTTGTGAAGGAGGGACTTTCAGCCCGGATGCCGGACTGGAAAAACTTCGGCCCTAGGCCCTGGCAAGCAGCGCAGGAATGCCCGCACTTGCGAATCCCAAATCCCGAATCCCAAATCCCGGCCATAAAAAAGACCCGGTAGAGGGAGGGATCTACCGGGTCTTGGCTGCGCGGGGGGAGGGACCCGCGCGTACCACTGGTCAGTCGTGCGGCTGCGCCGCAGTGGACTTATTTGGTATTGGCCTTCGGCGCGGCCTGGTCGCTGGCCGCCTCGAACTGGCTCTTGGCGAGCTGGCCGATGGCTTCGGAGGTCTTCAGGCCGAGGCCGAACATTTCCTGGTTGGCCGTGGCCAGCCGCTCGAAGTTGTCGCGGGCGATCTGCAGGCCCTTCGGCCACAGCGACTGCACGCTGCCGATGTCGCGCGCTTCGGTGAGCTCGCCGAGGAAGCCGGTGGTCGCGGCGACGTTCTTCTCGAAGGTCTTCAGCTGCACGCCGAACACGCTCTCAGCGCTTTCCAATGCCAGGCGGTTGGCGCGCGAAGCGGCGGCGGCGAACTGCTGGGTGTAGCTGCTGAATTGATCGTTGAACTGAGCGGACATCATGCGACTCCAAGGGAATGCCGATTGCTGTTGCAGTGCAACATACGCGCATTCTGCTGCAATGCAACATTATTTTCTGAAGCCGCTCAGGCTTCGTTCAAACTTTCTTTCGGATCAATGAGTTGGAGACGATCTGCCTGGCGCTGATCTGGCCTGCGCAGGCACCGCGCGGACGCCGGTTGCGCTGAGGCGGGCACCCCGGAACGGGGCCATCCATCCATCCGCACCGGTCAGTCGCCGCCATGCCGCCCTTGCGAATCCCCCATCCCGAATCCCTGCCTCAAGCCGGCCCGCGATACCGGCACCCAGAAGTGCACGTCTCGTGCACCACCACCTCGCTCAGCAGCGGCAATGCAGGCTTGAGCTGCTCCCATATCCACATAGCCAGGCGTTCGCTGGTCGGGTTCTCCAGTCCCTCGATGTCGTTGAGGTAGTGGTGGTCGAGGCGGTCGTAGAGCGGGCGGAACGCGGCCTTGATGTCGCCGAAGTCCATGACCCAGCCGGTGTCGGCGCCGGGTTCGCCGCTGACGTGCAGCTCGATCCGGAACGAATGCCCGTGCAGCCGCGCGCACTTGTGGCCGGGCGGGACGTTGGGCAGGCGGTGCGCTGCCTCGAGGGTAAAACTCTTGAAGATATCCATGGCGTCATTGTAGGTGGCGGGGGAAGTGGCCGGCGGATCGCCAGCACTGCTGCGGTTTCGCGATAACGGTGCGTCGCGAAAACACGAACGCCGCCCGAAGGCGGCGTTCGTGGTACTGCGGTCGGCTGCGCTCAGCGCGCGGCGCTGGGCTGGCCGCCGCTGCGACGACGCTCGCCCTGGCGGCGTGCGCCGCCCGGCTGGGTGCCGCCGGCCGGCTTGGCCCCGGCATGCGCGTGCGGGCGCGGCGCATCGCCGTGCGGACGGCGCGCGTGGGTGCTCTTGCGCGGCGGACGCTGGCCGCCCGGACGCTCGTCGGCCGGATTGTTGTTGCCCCAGCGGATCGGCGTGGACGGCTCGAAGCCCGGCACGTCGCGGATGTCCATCTCGCGCTTGAGCATGCGCGAGATCGCACGCAGCAGCTTGGCCTCGTCCTGCGCCACCAGCGACACCGCCTCGCCCTGCGAGCCGTTGCGGCCGGTGCGGCCGATCCGGTGCACGTAGTCCTCGGCGACCATCGGCAGGTCGTAGTTGATGACCTTCGGCAGCTGGTCGATGTCGATGCCGCGCGCGGCGATGTCGGTCGCCACCAGCACGGTGATGCGGCCGGCCTTGAAGTCGCTCAGCGCGCGCAGGCGCTGGCCCTGGCTCTTGTTGCCGTGGATCGCGGCGGTCTTCAGCCCGGACTTGTCCAGGAACATGGTCAGCTTGTCGGCGCCGTGCTTGGTGCGCGCGAACACCAGCGTCTGCATGCGCGAATCGGCGGCCAGCAGGTGCAGCAGCAGCTCGCGCTTGCGGGTGCCGTCGACCGGGTGCACGCGGTGGGTGATGGTGTCGGCGACGGTGTTGCTCGGCGTGGCCTGGATTTCCTGCGGGTTGTGCATGAACTCGCGGGCCAGCTGCTTGATGCCTTCCTCGAAGGTGGCCGAGAACAGCAGGGTCTGCCGGTTCTGCTTGGGCAGCTTGGCCAGGATGCGCTTGATCGAGGGCAGGAAGCCCATGTCGAGCATGCGGTCGGCTTCGTCCAGCACCAGGATTTCGATGCCCGACAGGTCCACGCTGCGGCGCTCGAGGTGATCGAGCAGGCGGCCCGGGCAGGCGATCAGCAGGTCCACGCCGCGACGCAGCGCGTCGAGCTGGTTGCCCATGCCGACGCCGCCGTAGATGGTGGTGCTGGGAATGCGCAGGTACTTGCTGTAGCCGCGCAGGCTGTCGTGCACCTGGGTGGCCAGCTCGCGGGTCGGGGTCAGGATCAGCGCGCGCGGCTTGCGTGCGCCATTGCCGACCGGCTGCGGCGAGGTGCCCAGGTGCTGCAGCAGCGGCAGGCCGAACGCGGCGGTCTTGCCGGTACCGGTCTGCGCGCCGGCCATCAGGTCGTGGCCGGCCAGCGCCAGCGGAATCGCCTGCAACTGGATCGGGGTGGGGGTTTCATAGCCCTGCTCGGCCAACGCACGCAGCAGGAAGGGCGCCAGGCCCAGGGATTCGAAAGACATCGAGGAAAGCTCCGGATAACGCGCCGTCGCCGGGACGTGCCCGGAGTGCAGACGCAAGTAGGGTGAGGCTCGGAGCGTTCCCGTGAACCGCGCTGCGAGAGGGTGGATCAACCCGGAGCAGAACAGCGCTCGGGTTTGTCGGCACCACGAAAGGCGTCGGGCGGGGCGGGCGAGCGGATCGGAACGATCCTGGCCTCGCCGGCGATCCCTAAGGGAAACGGACGGCCGCATGCAGACCTGGCCAGTCTACGCTGAATTGGCGCGTTGCACAAAAGCCGCAGAGAACCAGCCGACAGTCGGCGATTCCGTTTCAGTTGCAACCAATATCCGGTCTGGCCGTACAATCGCCCGATCAGCTCCCCAGCACTGGACGGACATGAAGCTAGGTTCCCTGAAGGAAGGCGGCCGCGACGGCACCCTGATCGTCGTTTCCCGCGATCTGACCCGCGCCGTGCGCGCCACCGGCATCGCCGCGACCCTGCAGCGCGCGCTGGAGGACTGGAGCAATCTGGCGCCGCGCCTGAATGCGCTGTCCGAGTCGCTCAACGACGGCAGCGCCGACGGCCAGTTCGACCTGGACATCGCCGCGCTGGCGGCGCCGTTGCCGCGCGCCTACGAATTCCTCGACGGCAGCGCCTACCTGCCGCACGTGGAGCGGGTACGCCGCGCGCGTGGCGCCGAGGTGCCGGAGAGCTTCTACACCGATCCGCTGATGTACCAGGCGGTCAGCGCCGGCTTCTATGGCCCGCGCGAGGCGGTCAAGGTGGTCAGCGAGGATTACGGCATCGACCTGGAGGCGGAGATCGTGGTGGTCACCGACGACGTGCCGATGGCGGTCGATGCGCCGCAGGCCGCCGCGCATATCCAGCTGATCGGGCTGGTCAACGACGTGTCGCTGCGCAACCTGATCCCGGCCGAGCTGGCCAAGGGCTTCGGCTTCGTGCAGTCCAAGCCGCGCTCCGCGCTGTCGCCGGTGTTCGTCACCCCCGACGAGCTGGGCGAGGCCTGGCGCGACAACAAGCTGCACCTGCCGCTGCTGACCCACATCAACGGCGCCTGGTTCGGCGCGCCGGAAGCCGGCGAGGACATGCAGTTCGACTTCGCCCAACTGGTCGCGCACGCGGCCAAGACACGGCCGCTGGCGGCCGGCGCGGTGATCGGTTCGGGCACCATCGCCAACCAGGACACCTCGCGCGGCGCCTCGTGCTTCGCCGAGCTGCGCGTGGTGGAGACGCTGCGCGACGGCCAGCCGAGTACGCCGTTCATGAAATTCGGCGATGTGGTGCGGATCGAGATGCTGGACCGTGATGGAGTGAGCATCTTCGGCGCGATCGAGCAGCGCATCGAGCCAGCCTCCCGGCCCTGAGCCGGCCAGTGGCGGCACCGAGACGACCGGCGGTACCGCTGCGCCGCTGTCCACCGGTATCTTGATCGTCCGAATGCGGAGAGCAGAGCGTGGAAGAGGCGTTGCAGCTGTACACCTACTGGCGTTCCAGCGCCGCCTATCGCGTTCGCATCGGTCTCAATCTGAAGGGGCTGGCCTACCAGGCGCTGCCGGTGCATCTGCTGCGCGACGGCGGCCAACAGCATTCGCCGGAGTACGCGCGGCTCAATCCGCAGGAACTGGTGCCGACGCTGTGCCACGACGGCCAGCCGATCCGCCAGTCGCTGGCGATCCTGGAATACCTGGACGAACGCTGGCCGGAGCCGCCGCTGCTGCCCGATGCGGCGATCGACCGCGCGCGGGTGCGCGGGCTGGCGCAACTGATCGTCAGCGACGTGCATCCGCTCAACAACCTGCGCGTGACCCAATTCTTCGAGACCGTCTGGAGCGTGCCGCAGTCCGAGCGCGAAGAGTGGATGCTGCACTGGATCGTGCTGGGCTTCGATGCGCTGGAGCAGTTGCTGGCCGAATCGCCGGATACCGGCACTTACTGCCATGGCGAACAGCCGGGACTGGCCGATTGCTGCCTGGTGCCGCAGGCGTTCAACGCGCGCCGCTTCGGCGTGGACATGCAGGCGTATCCGACCATCGCGCGGATCGAGCAGGCCTGCCTGGCGCTACCGGCATTCGAGGCGGCGCGCCCGGAGCGGCAGCCGGACGCCCAAGGCTGAGCCTGGCGCCTCGACCCTGTAGGAGCGGCTTCAGCCGCGACAGGGTCTTGCCGGGCGATATGTGTCGCGGCCGAAGCCGCCCCACAGGATGCGCAGCGGTCTCAGCCGAAGCCGTGGGTGATCCGCGGCGAGCTGGCGCCGCCGCTGCCGCCGGCGTCGTAGTCGGCGTAAGGGTCGTGTTCGCCGCTGGAGCCTTCGGATAGGCGGAACTTCAGCGCCAGGCCGTCGCGCGAGTCGGCCGCGCGCAGCGCTTCCTCCTGCTCGATCTGGCCCTGTTTGACCATCCGGAACAGGCACTGGTCGAAGGTCTCCATGCCTTCCTCCAGCGATTCCTCCATGGCCGCCTTGATCTCGTGGACCTGGCCGCGGCGCAGCAGGTCGCGGATCATCGGCGTGTTCAGCAGCACCTCGGTGGCCGGGCGGCGGCGCTCGTTCTTGTCCTTGACCAGGCGCTGCGAGACCACCGCGCGCAGGTTCAGCGCCAGGTTCATCAGCACGTTCTTGTGCGCGCTTTCCGGGAAGAAGTTGAGGATGCGCTCGATGGTCTGATCGGCGTTGTTGGAGTGCAGCGTGGCCAGGCACAGGTGGCCGGTCTCGGCGAAGGCGATCGCCGCCTCCATCGTCGTCGCGTCCAGGATCTCGCCGATCAGGATCACGTCCGGCGCCTCGCGCATCGCGTTCTTCAGCGCGTTGTGGAAGGCATGGGTGTCCAGGCCGACCTCGCGCTGGTTGACGATCGACATCTTGTGCTTGTGCAGGTATTCGATCGGGTCCTCGATGGTGAGGATGTGCCCGGTGGTGGTGCTGTTGCGGTGGTCGATCATCGACGCCAGCGAGGTGGACTTGCCCGAGCCGGTGGAGCCGACCACCAGGACCAGCCCGCGCGGGGTCATGATCACGTCCTTGAGCACCTGCGGCAGGTGCAGTTCCTCGATGCTGGGGATCTTGCTGCGGATCGCGCGGATCACCATGCCGACCTCGCCGCGCTGCTTGAACACGTTGACCCGGAAGCGGCCGGCGTCCTGCAGCGCGATGGCCATGTTCAGCTCCAGCTCGCGCTCGAACTGCGGTACCTGGCCCTCGTCCATCAGCGAATAGGCGATCTTCTTGACCATGCCCGGCGGCAGGCCGGTGGCGCCGAGCGGGTACAGCTTGCCTTCGATCTTGATATAGACCGGTGCTCCCGTGGTCAGGAACATGTCCGAGGCGTTCTTTTCGGTCATCAGCTTCAGGAAGTAGCCGATATCCATGCGCAATGGTTCCCCAACAATCCGCGGCAGCCCGTTGCAAGCGCGCCACAGGCTTCCGACAATGGCCGTGCTCGACGTCTCCGCCTACGGCCCCCCTTGATGAAAACTAGCTTCGCACAAATCCGTTGCCCGCAGTACGTGATGGCGTGCGCATTGGCGCTGTTTGCCACGCCCGCCGCCTTTGCCCAGGTCGCCTCGCCGGAACTGCAGACCGCGCAGCAGGCGGTGCAGCGCGCGATCCAGGCCGACGCCGACCAATACGCCCCGGACCTGATCGCCACCGCCCGCCAGGGCCTGGAGCAGGCGCAACAGGCGGCGCTGGACCGCCGCCAACGCAAGACCGCACCGCAGCTGGCGCTGCGCGTGGCGGCCGACGCCGACCTGGCGCGGGTGCGCAGCGAGGAGGCGGTGGCGAACGCGCAGCTCAAGCAGCGCAAGGCCGAGGTGGCCGACCTGCAGCGCAGTTTGAACACCGGGGAGGGCCGTCCATGAGCCGCTACCTGGGGATGGCCGGCCGCCTGGCCGCGCTGTTGTTGCTGGTCGCACCGCTGGCCGCGTTCGCGGCCGACGATCCGGAACTGGCGGTGCTGAACCAGCGCCTGGTCGCGCTGCAGGCCGATCCGCTGAGTGCCGACGTGGCCGCCTACGAGCGGCTGCAGGCGCAGCAGGCGGTCGCCGCGTTCGCCGCGGCCAAGCGCAAGGAGCAGGACGACGCACGCTATCTCGCCGAGCGCCGCGTCGAGATCGCCGAGACCGCCGCACGCGCGGCACTGGCGCGGCGCCAGGTCGACCAGTTGGAGAAGACCCGCAGCGACTTGCTGGTCGAGGCCAGCCGGCGCGAGGCCGCGCGCGCGCGCCAGGAAGCCGAGCGGCTGCGGGTGCAGGCGCAGATCCAGGCCGAAGAGGCCGAGAGCCTGCGCCAGGCCGCCGAGGCCGAGCAACTGGCGCGGCAGGATGCCGAGCAGGCGCTGACCAACGTCGCCGGGCAGCAGACCGCCAAGCTCAGCGCCGCGCAGCAGAAGTCGGCCAAGCTGGCCCGCGAGGAGGCCGAGTTGGTCGCCGGGGCCAAGCTGCCGGCGTCGCGTTTCGAGCCGCGCGGGGAGGTGTTCACCGTCACCGGCGGCGCCTTCGCCGCAGGCAAGGCGGCGCTGTCGGCCGATGCCGGCGGCCAGGCCAAGGCGTTGGCGCAGTATCTGCAGATCGGCGCCAAGGGCCGGGTGCGGATCGAGGCCTACGACGCCGATGCCGGCGTGGCGCAGAAGCGCGCCGACGCGTTGCGCGACGCGCTGGTCGCTGGCGGCGTCGCGGCGGGTCGCCTGCAGGCGGTCGGCAAGAAGGCGCCGGCGACCAAGGCGCGTGCCGCCGAGGTGGTGATCGCGCCCTGAGCGGGGCTGGCCGTTGCAGGTCCTGGAGCCCGTTTAACGCGGTTTTTCTCTGGGCCTGAGCGGCAAGCAACTGAATGCGGAAAGCGCGCGCTGCTGCCCTTGCCGGAACTGGTGGGGAGGCGTAGGGTCGAACTCCCAGGCGATACATCGTCGCCTGGTTCCACGGAGACTCCGGGCCGATGAAGCAGTGGCACGCACCGCAGCGAGACGTTCCAAGGGCAGCAGGCCCGGGCGTTGCGGTGGAGTGGCTGGCGACCCGCGCGACTCCGCTCCCAGGCAACGCCCCGTGCCGTTCCGGCCGGGGCGTTCTTGTTTCCAGCTGAAGGAGGCTATTCCTATGTTCGAAGGGCAACCGCAGACCGAAATCGACGCGTTGATCAAGTCCGATCCGGAATTCAAGCAGCTCTACCAACGCCACAAGACCCTGGACAAGAAGTGTATGGACGCCGAGCTCGGCGTGCTGCCGATCGACGATCTCACCCTGTCGCAGATGAAGCGGGAAAAGCTCGCGGCCAAGGAAAAGCTGTTGCGGCTCTACGACGAGCAGCAAAAGCCTCACTGATTCCTCTCTCCCACGACAAGCGTTCAATTGTCGCGGGCGGTGGCCGGCCTCCTCGTCGGCTTGCCACCGTCCGCGTCATCTCCTCCCGAAGCCGCGATCGCGGCTTTTTTCGTGCCGGTTCCGCGCTATGTCTGACATTCCGGCGCATACCGCGGATAATCACCGGTCCAGCCGCTATGACGGCGCGATGCATCCGGACGCGATGGCCATTCACTCTTCCGTACTCGACCTGATCGGCGACACCCCCATCGTCAAGGCCAGCAAGCTCGACACTGGCGTGTGCGAGCTGTACCTGAAGCTGGAAAGCGCCAACCCCGGCGGCTCGATCAAGGACCGCATCGGCCTGTCGATGATCGAGGCGGCCGAGCGCCGCGGCGAGCTGAAGCCCGGCGCGGTGCTGGTGGAGGGCACTGCCGGCAACACCGGCATCGGCCTGGCCCTGGTCGCCCAGCAGAAGGGCTACAAGCTGATCCTGGTGGTGCCGGACAAGATGAGCCGGGAGAAGATCTTCAACCTCAAGGCGATGGGCGCCGAAGTGGTGCTGACCCGCTCGGACGTGGCCAAGGGCCATCCCGAGTACTACCAGGACCTGGCCGCGCGCCTGGCCGCCGAGACGCCCGGGGCGTACTTCGTCAACCAGTTCGGCAATCCCGACAACCCGGCCGCGCACGAGTTCGGCACCGGCCCTGAGATCCTGCGGCAGATGGACGGCAAGCTGGACGCGATCGTGTTCGGCTGCGGCAGCTCCGGCACCATGACCGGCCTGTCGCGCGCGTTCGCCGCCGCCTCGCCGCATACCGAGCTGGTGCTGGCCGACCCGGTCGGCTCGATCCTGACCGAGTACATCGAGCAGGGCACGGTCAGCGAGAAGTCCGGCAGCTGGCTGGTGGAGGGCATCGGCGAGGACTTCCTGCCCGATATCTCCGACTTCTCGCGGGTCAAGAAAGCCTATTCGATCAGCGACGCCGAGAGCTTCCATACCGCGCGCGAATTGCTGGCCAAGGAGGGCATCCTCGGCGGCTCCTCGACCGGCACCCTGCTGGCTGCCGCGCTCAAGTACTGCCGCGGGCAGACCGAGCCCAAGCGCGTGCTGGTGTTCGTCTGCGACACCGGCAACAAGTACCTGTCGAAGATGTACAACGACTATTGGATGCTGGACAACGGCTTCCTGGAGCGCCCGCAGCACGGCGACCTGCGCGACCTGATCCTGCGCCCGTACAGCCAGCGCGACACCGTGGTGGTCGGCCCCAACGACCTGCTGACCACCGCCTACCAGCGCATGAAGCTGTACGACGTGTCGCAGCTGCCGGTGATGGACGGCGACCAACTGGTCGGCATCGTCGACGAAAGCGACGTCTTGTTGCACGTTTATGGCGACGAGGCACGGTTCCGCGACCCGGTGTCCACGGCCATGGTCAGCAAGCTCGACCGGCTCGACGTGAAATCGCCGATCGAAGCGCTGCTGCCGGTGTTCGACCGCGGCCAGGTCGCCATCGTGATGAACGACGGCGCCTTCCTTGGCCTGATCACCCGCATCGACCTGCTCAACTACCTGCGCCGCCGCGTTCAGTGACGGTGCCTCGTGGACGGCCCCCGATACAGGGGGCCGTTCAGACCTCGCTGCTAGAATCACGCCCCTTCTCCGGGAACCCCTCATGACGGACCACACGTCCAACCCCAATGGCGACGGCCGCGCGCTGTCGCTGGCGACCCTGGCGATCCATGGCGGCCAGCATCCGGACCCGTCCACGGGCGCGGTGATGCCGCCGATCTATGCGACCTCCACCTACGCCCAGTCCAGCCCCGGCGAACACCAGGGCTTCGAGTACTCGCGTACTCACAATCCGACTCGCTTCGCCTACGAGCGCTGCGTCGCCGCGCTGGAAGGCGGCTCGCGCGGCTTCGCGTTCGCCTCGGGCATGGCCGCCACCTCCACGGTGATGGAACTGCTGGACAGCGGCAGCCACGTGGTGGCGATGGACGACCTGTACGGCGGCAGCTACCGCCTGTTCGAGCGCGTGCGCCGGCGCACCGCCGCACTGGACTTCAGCTTCGTCGACCTGACCGATCCGGCCGCGTTCGCCGCCGCGATCACGTCCAAGACCAAGATGGTGTGGATCGAGACGCCCACCAACCCGATGCTGAAGATCGTCGACATTGCCGCGATCGCCGCGATCGCGCGCCAGCACGGCCTGCTGGTGGTGGTGGACAACACCTTCGCCTCGCCGATGCTGCAGCGCCCGCTGGAACTGGGCGCGGACATCGTGGTGCATTCGGCCACCAAGTACCTCAACGGCCACTCCGACATGGTCGGCGGCATCGCCGTGGTCGGCGCCAATGCCGAACTGGCCGAGCAGCTGGCGTTCCTGCAGAACTCGGTGGGCGGCGTGCAGGGCCCGTTCGACAGCTTCCTGGCGCTGCGCGGGCTCAAGACCCTGCCGCTGCGGATGCGCGCGCATTGCGACAATGCGCTGCAGCTGGCGCAGTGGCTGGACACCCATCCGGCGATCGACAAGGTGATCTACCCCGGCCTGGCCTCGCATCCGCAGCACGCCCTGGCGCAGCGGCAGATGTCCGGTTTCGGCGGCATCGTCTCGATCGTGCTCAAGGGCGGCTTCGACGCGGCCAAGCGCTTCTGCGAACGTACCGAGCTGTTCACCCTGGCCGAATCGCTGGGCGGCGTGGAAAGCCTGGTCAACCATCCTGCGGTCATGACCCACGCCTCGGTGCCGGTGGAACGGCGCGCCCAGCTCGGCATCAGCGATGCGCTGGTGCGGTTGAGCGTTGGGGTTGAGGATGTGGGGGATTTGCGGGCGGATTTGCAAAGGGCGCTAGCTGGTACTTCCGCATGAACCCGATGATCTCTTCCTCCGTCGCCATCTCGGGTTCGCCGATGGCAATGATCCGCAGCTTCGTCAGCAATCGCGTGCTCATCTATCAACTGTCCAAGCGCGAGGTTATCAGCCGCTATCGCGGTTCGTTGATGGGCCTGGCTTGGTCGTTCTTCAATCCGCTGCTGATGCTGGCCGTCTACACGTTCGTGTTCTCGGTGGTCTTCAATGCGCGCTGGGGCGTGGAGACAGCGAACAAGGGTGATTTCGCCATCATTCTGTTCGTCGGCATTCTGGTGCATGGCATCTTCGCCGAATGCGTGAATCGTGCCCCCAGCTTGATCGTCGGCAACGCAAGCTACGTCAAGCGCGTCGTGTTTCCGTTGGAGACGCTGCCGTGGGTGGCAATGGGCGCCGCGCTGTTCCATGCGCTGGTATCGCTGGGCGTGTTGCTGCTTGCGCAGTTGCTCATTCGCGGGGTTCTGCCGATAACGGTCGTTTACCTCCCGCTGGTGCTGCTCCCGCTGGTGCTGCTCACCATGGGCCTGGCTTGGCTGCTGTCGGCACTGGGTGTGTTCGTGCGCGACATCGGACAGATGACCGGCATCCTGACGACGATCCTGCTGTTCCTGGCGCCGGTCTTTTATCCGGTCTCCTCGTTGCCCGAGGGCATTCGCAAGTGGATCTATCTCAATCCGCTTACCTTCATCATCGAAGCATCGCGCGATGTGCTGATCTGGAACAAGACGCCCGATTTCAGCGGGCTGGGCAAATACACCGTCTTCGCCGCGTTCGTCGCCTGGTTCGGCTACGTGTGTTTCCAGAAGATGCGCCGAGGATTTGCCGATGTCATCTAAGCAATCGGTCCAGGACCAGGCGGAGCTTGCGATCCGCGTATCGGACGTCACCAAGTGTTTCCAGGTTTACTCGCAGCCACAGGATCGCCTCAAGCAGGCCATCCTGCCGCGCCTTTCCCGCTTCCTGGGCAAGCCTGGCCACAGACACTACCGCGAGTTCTGGGCGCTGAAGGGCGTCAATTTCGAAGTGCGCCGTGGCGATACGGTAGGCATCATCGGACGCAACGGCTCAGGCAAGTCCACCCTGTTGCAGATCATCTGCGGCACGTTGCAACCGACCACCGGCGAAGTCGCCGTGCGTGGGCGCGTCGCGGCGCTGCTGGAACTGGGTGCGGGTTTCAACCCAGAATTCACCGGTCGAGAGAACGTCTACATGAGTGCCTCGATCCTCGGTCTGTCGTACGAGGACATCGATCGCAAGTACGACGACATCGTGGCATTCGCCGATATCGGCGACTTCCTTGAACAGCCGGTCAAGACCTACTCCAGCGGCATGTATGTGCGACTGGCGTTCGCGGTGATCGCTCACGTCGACGCCGACATCCTGGTGATCGACGAGGCCCTGGCGGTAGGCGACGCCATCTTCGTGCAGAAGTGCATGCGTTTCCTGCGCAAATTCCGCGAGAACGGCACTCTCTTGTTCGTCAGCCATGACACGTCCTCGGTACTGAATTTCTGCCAGAGCGCGGTATGGCTCGATCGTGGCGAGATGCGGATGCACGGCACGGCACAGGACACCTGCAACGCCTACATCGAGTATTGCTCCCAGGAAGTCTATGGCGACACGGTGAAGCTGCAGTCGCGACAGGCAGGCAAGGCCGAGCCGAAGGCGCTGTCGCCGGGTCGCATAGAAAAGGACCTGAAGGTCGAGCTTTTCGACAACGTGGCCAACTCTGGTGGGTGGCAGTCCGGCGTTGCGAGCATCGATTCGGTGACGCTGTGCAACGACCGGGGAGAGCCCTTTACTTCTTTCGCCGGTGGCGAGGATGTGGTGCTAAAAATCCGGGCCACTGCCTACCAACCGCTGCAGAGTCCGCTGATCGGATTCTTCGTCAAGGACCGGCTCGGCCAGTCGTTGTTCGGCGAGCACACCTATACCTATGTGCAGCCGCCCATGCAGGTGGAGGCCGATACCGGTCTGGAAGCGTCCTTCCGCTTCACCTTGCCGCTTCTGCCCAATGGCGAATACTCCATGACGGTCTCTATCGCCGATGGCGATCCTTATGCTAATACGCAGCATGCCTGGTTGCATGATGCTGTGTTGATCCGGGTCGCTTCGCCCCGTCTGCGCTACGGGTTGGTCGGCATTCCTTTCGATGAGGTGACGATGGAGCGCACGAGTCCCAAACCATGAGTGATGCATCTCTTCCAATGGCGGTGACGGAGCGCAGCGGATTCATCCCGCCATTGGTGACGAACGACCCGCGCATCTCCGTTGGTCGCTTTACCTACGGCAATCCGCAGTTCAAAGTGTGGAGTGAAGGCGAGAGGATCGATATCGGTGCGTTTTGTTCGATCGCCGACGATGTGCTCATCTTCGGTGGCGGCGAGCATCGCCTGGACTGGGTCACCACCTATCCGCTGCGGATTGCATTGAATTCCCCGGGCGCCGGACAGGACGGACATCCGCACACGAAGGGTCGCACGGTCATCGGTAACGACGTCTGGATCGGCCATGGCGCCATGGTTGTGTCCGGTGTCACCGTGGGCGACGGTGCGTGTATCGGTGCTGGCGCGGTCGTCAGCAGGGATGTGCCGCCTTACGCGATTGTCGCCGGCAACCCCGCGCGCGTGGTGCGCATGCGCTTCGACGAGCAGATCGTCGCACGCCTGCTGGAGATTCGTTGGTGGCAGTGGCCGATCGAGAAGATCCGTGCCTTCGAGTCCCTGTTGTGTTCCGACGACATCAGTGCCTTCGTCGCTGCTGCGCCGCGCGCCGACGATTCCGTTTCCCCTTTTGCGAACCATACCGTCCCATGATCGATTTTCCGTTATCCCCCAGTATGTTGATCGCTCCGCGCTCGCTCTCCTTCAGCGCATGGTTGGGACATATTCCATTCGCGTCTTGGCTGGTGGAACAGCTTCGGCCGCAGTCGATCGTAGAACTGGGGACGCATCGCGGTGCGTCTTTTCTTGCCTTCTGCCAGGCCGTCGAGGAGCAGAAGTTCACTTCGCGCGTGTTCGCAGTCGACAGCTGGGAAGGCGATGAACATGCAGGTTTCTACGGCGACGACATCTATAACGAACTGCGCGACTACCAACAGCGCAACTATGCCGGCATTTCCGAGATGTTGCGGATGCGCTTCAGCGAGGCGCTGGAGTACTTCGCCGAGGGCTCAGTCGACCTTCTGCACATCGATGGCCTGCATACCTATGAAGCCGTCCGTGAGGATTTCGAGACGTGGCTGCCGAAGCTTTCCAGTCGCGGCGTGGTCCTGTTCCATGACACCTGCGTACGCGAGCGTGGATTTGGCGTCTGGCAATATTGGGCCGAAATCAGTCAGCAATATCCCGCGTTCGAATTTACCCACACGCATGGACTGGGCGTGCTGCTGGTCGGCAAGGAGCGCAGTCCTGCGTTGTTGAAGCTTGCCGATACTGCCGCCGCTGGCGAGTTTGCGTTGATCAACCGCTTGTTCGACGTGCTTGGGCGTAACGTCAAGGGCACTGAGGAACTTGAGCGCGTCTACGCCGGTCTTGCCGATGCGCGTGGTCAGGTTGTTGGCCTCACCCAGCAGGAGCAGATACATCAGCAGCGCGTCCAGCAACTGGAACAGCAGGAACAACAGCTGCAGCAGCAGGTCCAGCAGCTAGAGCAGCAGGTCCAGCAGCACCTCCAGCAACTTGGACAGCAGTCCCAGGAATACTTGTTGCGTGCTCAGCTAATGGAGCAGCAGATTCAACAGCTTTCACAGGACTCGGCGGCGTCGGCAGAGCTGCAGCGGACAATTGCCGAGGATCACGCACAGATGCTGAACGAAATGAAGGCCGTGGTGGTGCCATATTTGGAGAGTAGTGAGCAAAAACTGGATAAGTTGCTGCTGCAGCGACGCTGGTGGCGTCGTTGATTGGCCACTAAGCTCACGCTGTGTGCCTCGGTCGTGTCTCTCGCTGCCAAGGCTGCAAAAGACTAGGAAGTTCCTGGTCATGTACGATCAATCAGTCTGTAGCAGGGGGATTTTCTGCTTTCAGCCTTGAAGGTGTCTCGGTAACCGGGATCTATCCGAATTTTTGGGATAACAATGTCGACTGTAAAGCCAATTGCCTTTTATCTGCCGCAATATCACCCGGTGGCTGAAAACTCAGAATGGTGGGGGCCCGGTTTCACGGAATGGACCAATGTTGCCAAGGGGCGGCCGAATTTCGTCGGCCATTATCAACCGCATGTTCCCCGCGAACTTGGGTTCTATGATCTGCGCCTTGTCGACAACATGCGAGCGCAAGCCGAACTTGCAAAGCTTTACGGTATTCATGGGTTCTGCTTCTATTACTACTGGTTCGATGGGCGTCGTATCCTCGAGCTGCCGATCGACAACTATTTGAAGAGCGACATCGAGTTCCCGTTCTGCATCTGTTGGGCGAACGAGAACTGGACGCGCACTTGGGACGGCATGGAGAAAGATGTCCTGCTGGAGCAGAAGCATGGTGATGATGAAGATCGCCGTTTCCTCGAAGATATCCTTCCGCTGCTGGGCGACCGGCGGGCGATCCGGGTAGACGGCAAGCCGATGCTGCTCGTCTACCGCGCAGACCTGTTTCCGAACTCGAAGCAGACCGCCGAGCGCTGGCGCGATGTCGCGCGGGAGCATGGCATCGGCGAAATCCATCTGGTCGCCGTGCAGTTCTACGGGATCGTGGATCCGCGCGACTGGGGTTTCGATGCTGCCGTTGAATTCCCGCCGCATACCTTCCTCGGCTCGGAAAACCGGGTAACCCACCACGTGGACATGATCAACCCGGAATTCCGGGGTGGCATGGCCGATTACCGCAAGGTCATCGCACAGTCCATCAGCCGCGAAAAGCCCGATTTTCGCTGGTACCGCGGCATCGTCCCGTCATGGGACAACACTGCCCGACGCCAGCATACGTCGCACATCTTGGTGGATTCCTCGCCATCGCTCTACCAGTATTGGCTGCGCCTGCTGGTCGAGTACACGCGTCTCAATAACGCGCCCGACGACCAGCTGATCTTCATTAATGCGTGGAACGAATGGGGGGAGGGCTGCCATCTTGAGCCCGATCTGAAGCATGGCCTGGCCTATCTCGAGGCGACACATGTCGCGGTGACAGGGGGCAATCCCGATCTGGACGATCTTCTCAAGGATGGCAAGTTGCTTCGCGCAATCGGTGGCGAACGCGCGGCGGCGTTGCTGGATGACCGTGACCGTCTCATCAACGAAGTGGTTCTGCTTTCCGCGGAACTACGCCGGGCGAAGCCCCTGGAAGCTCCTGTCATTAAGCCGTCCCGTGTTCGATCGCTGATCGGAAGGATGCTCAGACCCTTTCCGCGACTCCGTGCGTCCGCTGTCCAGATCTACCAGGTATGGAATCGATGAAGGCCTCGCGTCGGGTTGCGGTCGTCGCCCACTTCGACGCCGAAGGCCTGTTGACCGAGTTCACTCGGCGCCTGCTCGATGAGTTGCTGCTGCACGCCGAGCGGATCGTGCTGGTGTCGACACGGCTGGCGCCCGAGCAGGCCGCGGGTCTGGATGATCGGATCAAGGTGATCGTACGCGAAAACGTCGGCTATGATTTCTACTCATTCCGTACTGGTATCTTCGCCGTCGAGGCACTGTATTCCTACGACGAACTGATTATCGCCAATGACAGCGTGATTACGATCGATCGCGGGGGCATAGGCAAGGCTTTCGCGCAGATGCGCGATGTCGAATGCGATGTTTGGGGAATGACCGAGTCGTTGCAGGTAAGTCGCCACCTGCAATCCTATTTCTTGGTATTCCGCAAGAGCGCCTTTTTCAGCCATTACTTCGAACGGTTCTGGAGGAATGTCCGGGTACTGGACGACAAGTGGGAAATCATTCTTTCCTATGAAGTCGGTTTGACCCAGTGGCTGCTCTCTCACGGCGCGAAGATCGGGGTGGCATTCCAGCCCGATGCCGCTGCACAGCGGACCGTGGCGGTCAGATTGAAGCGGAAGCGCTTGCGCGATGGTGTCAATGCCCTGATCGCAGCGCCGAGCAAGCAGGGGGTGATGCATGCCAATCCCGCTCATTATCTCTGGGACGCGCTGTATCGTCGTTTTGGTTTCATCAAGAGCGAAGTTCTCCGTGATGACCCTAATGGCGTGCTCGATGTAGAGCTGGAACGCGTGATCCCCGATGCCGGCGCGCGTGCGATGCTCGAGCGTGAAATTGCGCGGATGCGCCAGACACGCAAGAACACCATGCCAATCGCCACGGGAGAGCGCGATGTCCCGACCCCGGAAGAATTAGAACGTTATGGTGTGGGGGCGATCGATGCCGAAAGCTTGGGCGCGCGCTTCGCGATTGTATTGCACCTGTTTCATGTCGATCTGATCGATTCGATTTACGCGTACATGCGCAACGTGATCGTCGATCACGATGTTTTCGTGTCAGTGAAGTCGATTGCCGATCGTCGCATCGCGGTTCGGTACTTCCAGGAGCATAAGGTTCGGGCGTTCGTATTCATCCACCCCAATGTCGGGCGGGATGTCGGACCGTTCGTCAGTCTGCTAAACACCGGTCTGCTCGATCGCTACGACGCGGTCTGCAAGATCCATTCGAAAAAGAGCGTCTATCACGATGGCGGTGGTCAGTGGCGCGATGAATTGATGAAGTCCTTGCTGGGCTCTTCGTTCGATGTCCTGAGGATTCTTCGCGCTTTTGACGACAATCCGGTTTGCGGTATCGTTGGCCCAGAGTCGGCTTACCTCAGCAATGCACGGTTCTGGGGGGGCAATGAGGAGCGCCTGCGCGTCCTCGCCGCCGAGACGGGTATCGACGACGCGCGCATCCGTCTGGGCTTCTTCGCCGGCACAATGTTCTGGTTTCGGCCTGCTGCGCTGGCTGCGCTTCGTATGCGAAACATCGGACTGAGCGAATTCGATCCGGAGGCAGGACAGCGCGATGCTACGCTCGCGCACGTGATCGAGCGGCTCTTTGTGCTGTGGGTCGAGCAGGCAGGCTACTTCGCGGCAACCACACGCTCGCCTCGTATCGCACTGCGCCATGATGATTACGAGAAGCAGGGTATTTCCGTTTTGCCTTCCTGATGTAGTGGCTTTACCCAACGGAGCAAGAAATGGATGATCAGCAGTGGTATGAGCGCATTCTTCGTTCCGTGGACGATCCATCACTTGGGTTGCCAGGGTTTCCATCTGTATACCAGCAGGAAGTCTTCGTTGGTAAGTCGAACGAAGTTGCGTTGGCCGAAGCTTTCACGTTCTACAAGATCGTCAAGGCAAGCAGTTATCCCCTCCGCAACAATTCCCGGGTTCTCGATTTCGGCGTTGGCTGGGGACGTATCATCCGGTTCTTCCTCAACGATGTGGATGCGAGCAACCTGCATGGTGTCGATGTCGACGAAGCCATTCTCGATGTGGCTCGGGCAACGGGAGTTCCAGGCAACCTGAGTCTTATCGGCCCTAATGCTCGCCTTCCTTACGAAGACGGTTACTTCGACATCGTCTATGCGTTTTCGGTGTTCTCGCATCTTTCGGCGGTGTCGGCGACGTTCTGGCTGGGTGAGTTGATGCGAGTGCTCAAGCCGGGCGGCACATTGGTCATGACCACCACGACCGATCATTTCCTTGAGCTATGCCAGGCGTGCTCGCTCAAGGAGAGCGGTCGCAATCGCTACGAAGAGGACTATGCGCATATGTTTGCCGACCCTGCGGACGCGCGTCGTCGTTACGCTGCCGGTGAGCATGTATATGCCGCCGTGGCGGGCAATGCGGACGTCTTGGAGGCTGCAAACTATGGGTGGGCGGCCATGCCGCCGGCCTTCGTGGAAAGGGAGATTGGTGCGCTGGCTCGGTCGATCGCATTCGTCGACGACCCGGGTCTGCTGCCGCAGGGATTCTTCACTGTTCGCAAAAAGGCATCGTTAGTGCAGAGAGCAAGGCGTAAACTGCGTTCACTTGTGCCGGGTTGATCCAAGTCAACCACGGCGCATCACCTGATACGCGGAACAGTAAGGTACACATGGACAACGGCAACGCAAAAACCGACAGCGAGTCGACGACGACGTGGAGCTGGCTTGCGTCGGCGTTTGCCTGCATTTTGGCGGTACTGATGTTGACGCATTTCGCCGTGACGATGCCTTTCGCTGGTATCGATGGATCGTGGGCCTACGCGATGAATGTCGCGACCGCGCAACACCTGAGGTTCGGGTCGGACATCGTCTTTACGTTTGGCCCGCTGGCATCGATCTACACAGGCATTTACCACCCCGCCACTGACAGTTTGATGCTTGGTGGGTCGTTGCTCATCGCCATCGCGCTCTTCGCTGGACTGTTCGCGGTAGTCCCTCCGCAACGGCGTACCCTGCTGCTGCTGCTGCCTGTGATCATCAGCCTTGGATGGGGGCGTGATGCCGCTCTCCTTTTCCTGCCGTTGTTGCTGCCCTATGTCGTCATGCGCGGAGTGGAGCGGGGCAAGCCGTTCACGGCGACCTTGTGCATCGTGGCGGCGGCCATGGCCATTCTGCCCCTGGTGAAGGGCAACTTCGGCCTGATAGTCGCGTTGACAACGGCGATTGCGTTGATTCTCTGCTGGCGCTCTTCGCGCAAGACCGCACTCATTATCCTCGCCGTCCAGTTTGTCGTCATGGTGGGTGCCTGGTTGATTTCCGGGCAGGCGCTGATTGATCTGCCGAGCTATTTCCTGGCACAAGGACCGACGCTCTCCGGATACACCGATGGCATGTCGGTGGAGGGGCGTACGCTCGATATTGCCATCTTCATGGTGGCCGGCGCATTTTTGTTGGCAATCTCCACGCTTGGCGGGCTGCGTCGTCACTGGTATGCCCCGATCCTGGTGACTGCCTATCTGTTCATCACCTTCAAATCCGGTTTCGTCAGGCATGACGAGCATGCGCTTGTTTCCGCTGTCGCCCTGGCGTTTGTGGGACTTCTTCTTTGCTTGGCCCAGGGTGGCCGCGCAGGCGCCCTTGCAGTCTTTGCGGGGCTGCTGGGCTGGGGACTGATCGCAAACGCCTACATGCCGGTCACCTGGGATACCTCGACAGCGAGGTTCTCCCTGATGGTGCGTCATCATGCGCACGGCGTATGGCTACGGATGACCCAGCCGGACCTATTGTCTGGACAGTTCAAGAAGCAGGTCGCGTATATGGGAACGCGGCCACCATTCGCCGGTTACATGGGAACCGCCGATGTCTATCCCTCGGAACTGTCACCGATGTTGGCCGCCGGCGGGGTCTGGAAGCCGCGCCCCATGCTGCAGAGCTATGCGGCTTATTCGCCTCGTCTTCTCAAGGCCAATGCCGCTCATCTGGCCAACAACCCGCCGTCGCGCGTGTATTTCAAAGTCGCTCCCATCGATCATCGGTATCCTTCGCTCGAGGATGGCGCCAGTTGGCTGGCGTTGCTCGGCAGTTTCACTCCGAAGGCTCTCGACGGTGGGTATGCGGTGCTCGAGCGAGC
Organism: Xanthomonas sp. SI; assembly: GCF_014236855.1. Taxonomy (NCBI): domain Bacteria; kingdom Pseudomonadati; phylum Pseudomonadota; class Gammaproteobacteria; order Lysobacterales; family Lysobacteraceae; genus Xanthomonas; species Xanthomonas sp. SI. The sequence goes on along the minus strand of NZ_CP051261.1, from coordinate 4,346,360 downwards.
TGATCCCGGCAGGCCAGCGCTGGTTCCTCAGACACCGGTGCAGGTAAGCGCCGTGCTGGGAGAAGAGGTGACGGTGGTCGGTTCGGACCAGCCGGTGTGGGTCACGATGGATATCAGACCTACCCTTGTCGGCAGGCTGTTCTCGATCTTCTACAAGGCGCCAAAGTTGTCGCTGAAAGTGCGCTATGAGAACGGCGATACCGCCGGCTTCCGGCTCGTTGCGGGCATGACCCAGACCGGCTTCCTGCTTTCGCCCACGGTGGCCGATGCCAGAGATTTCGTCGTGATCGGTTCACTTTATCGTCCCGAGCTGCTTGGCAAGCGCAAGGTGGTCGCATTCAACGTGATCGGTGACAGCGGCACGCGGTTTCTCTGGGATCTCGATTATCGCGTCAGCTTCGCGCGCCTGGATATCCCGTTGTCGGTCGAAGCGGATACGGTGTTGGCCGGATCGAGCACGCCAAGTTCGCCGCCGTCGTCGTATGCGACAGGCGGTGATTGCAACATCGACGACGTTGACCGTCGCAAAGTCACGGCCTCGGCCATGGATCTGTCCGGCAGCATAGTGGTCATCAGAGGGTGGGCCGCGCTGGACAGCGCTAAAGGCAGGCCGAACAAGGGGGTGGCCCTGCTTGTCACCGGACGCGATCTGGTGACGCATGTCGTGCCGGCGAGCCACGTATCCCGCCCTGATGTAGCTGATTATTTCAAGCAACCCGTACTCGAATATGCAGGCTATGAGGCTTATGTGGACGTTCGGCAGCTTCCCGCTGATGCCCAGATCCGCGTTGTCCAAGACAATGGCAGCCGGCAACTGCTCTGTAGTCCTGCGATGCTCACAATCCATCGGACAGATGATGTGCCGGCGCCATCCAGGTAACGTCGTCGTCAGCTGCCGCTCCGTCCCTGGCTAGCCTGGACAGTGACGAACAGGGCACAGTGTTGCCAGCGCGAGTTGACGCTCCTTCCGGTTGAGGGGTATTGGCCCCTCAGTGTGATGCGAACGCCTGGGAGCTGCCAGGCTGCGAGGCTGCTGGCACGTCGGTCCGCGCGCCGTCTCATTGTCGCGCCAGCAGCTTGCTGCCAGGATGGTCCAGAGCCGCCTACGTCTGCTGGGTTGCGGGCGGATTCCTGGACAGCGTCAGGCCTCGGTTGCTGAGCTCGCAGTCGAATAGTGTCGCGAGAGGACGGTGGTTCAGCGCGTCGCACTGAAACCTGGCCAGGTCCCAGCCGGGAGTCCTTTCCATCCAAAACTGCGGTTCAGCAGCGCATGGGGTAGGCCGTCGCCAGCGCATCTTCCAGCAAGCTAAGGGTAGGCATCGCGCTTCTGGACGATCGACATCGCGCTACAGCTTGCAGGGACGCTGTGCCCGAGCGCAACGATGTTCACTATGCGGCTGTAGGGCTACAAGTTGGTATATCCATGATCACTTCGGCCAGACACGCTGCATCGGCGGACTCTGACAGCTTGGTCAAGCCGAACGCAAGCAGGGGCCGGCTGAGTCGAATCATGTCCGGAATGAAAAGCGCTTGTGACCAAGGTAGCTTGTGACGACGGGAACAGCCACGCCGATGGCATGCGCGATTGTTTCGTTGTGGAAATCGACCCCCAAGCTTGGCAACAGCCAGCGCGCAAACAGCAGGCTGATCAGGATCGTCTGTACGACGGCAGCGAGGTTGATCGCTGTGAACCACAATACTTGATGGTGCAAACGATTGCCTGCCTCGTTGAACACGAACAGTTTGTTGAGGGTGAAGCCGGTGACCAAACCAAGGCAAAACGCGGCAATGATCGCGGGGACATAGTGCAGCCATTGGCTGAAGACGATACGCGAGCCGAAGTTGACCGCCGCGGCAAGGCCGCCGGCTGCCAAGAATCGCAAGAATTGCCGGGAAAGAGCGGGAGTCCTCATCGGCAGCCGGCTCTCTGCGGAACCATTCGGGCTATGCCTCGGCTGCTCATCGTTTCGCCTCAGTTGGCGTGGTTTCGACGGTAACGCCCCATCCCGGAGGATTGACCGGGACCGTATGAGGACCAGGCAGCTCAAGCTGTTTGGCATGGCTCCGCCACGCGTAATCTATGAACGCAGTTCGCCGCAGGTTTTGTAGATTGGTGATAGCAAACAAGCAGATCAGCGCGGCGGTCATCACAGTGGCATTCGATCGGCTGCGCCTGCCGGTTGCAGAGAGTGCCAGCCACACCGCCCACCACCAGATCACTTTGGCCAGATAGAAGTAGCGGTCCGCTGCCGCGAGTGTGTAAAGAGGGGAGAAATCCTTCATCCTGGCGACGGGCGCGAAGGCTTCGATCGCGGCAAACGCCATGAATCCCATTACGATCAGGCGGGCGCGCCCGTCAATCTTTTTGGAGAGCACCAGCGTGCCGATGATCAGCGCATACAGAAGAAGCCAGGCAGTTCCCGTCAGGAAGTCGCTGCCAAAGGTATGGATTGGCACGAGCTCGGTGAAGGTGCTCTTGAGTGTCGGAAGCAGGCCATGCTGGATTCCATTCTCCGCTGGGGGGTTGGTGATCAGCACGGCCGCCTGAACCACTGCGCCCAGTGACAGCGCCGAAAATATGTACCAATCGCGGCTGGCGACAAAGTCGCTCAGGGCGCCATCGAACGGATCCACGGCAAACCGCTTGGCTGCCCAGCTAGCAGCGAGCATTCCTGCGACGACGATCAGCAGCAAGATGGAAAAGGGGCCGGTCAGCGCAATGGCCAGAATGCCAATGGCGCGCAGCAAATAGGCGCGGGTCGTGCCGCTTCGCTCCGCCGGTGTAAGGCAGTAGGCTGCCAGTGCGAACTGCAGGAACCACTGCGCGTTGGTGATCGTGCCGAATATCTCGCCACTGGTCGGCACAGCAAGGAGGGACAGTGCAACGATCCAAGTGGGAATGTAGGTCTGCAGCCGCTTGCAGGTAAGCGCAAGCGCTGCTGCGCTCAAGATGACGGCGCAGGCGTTGTAGATCAGCGGCGCCTTCGCAGAAGGCAGCCAGGACGCGATCCATGCCACTAGTCTGGGGATGGTGTGCAGATAACCGGCATACGGGGTGAACAGCTGGGGTAGCGCGCTTCCGAACTGGTCCTTGAAAAAAACGGTGGCATCTTCCGCCCAGAACTGCGGGTTGCTGAGTGCGTCGTTGCTCTTATAGGCGATAGCGAAAAGGACGACGAGAAAGAACCCAATCCGGTCCTTGAGCGTCTGGAATTGCCGATCTCTCGGCGGATTGGAGTGCAGGATCATGTGCGGTGGTATCCGTTGTGCTTTTTCAACGATGCGTTTCTACGCGAACGACAAGCGCTTGTGGCCGAAGTAACTGGTGATGACTGGAAAGGCGACGCCAATTGCGTGCGCGATTGTTTCGCTGTGGAAGTCGATGCCTATGGCTGGCAGGAGCAAAAGCGCGAACAGCAGGCTGATCGCGATCGTCTGCGCGACGGCAGCGAGGTTGATTGCAGCAAACCACAGTACCTGTTGGTGGAAGCGGTTGCTGGTTTCGCCGAAGACGAACATCTTATTGAGCGTGAAAGCGGTGATCATGCCCAGGCAGTAGGCGACGACGATGGCAGGCACATAGTGCAGCCAGTGGCTGAGAACGATACGCGAGCCGACATTGATCGCCGCGGCAAGTCCACCGGCGATCAGGAACAGCACGAATTGGCGGGACGGAACGGAAGTCCTCATTCGTTGCTCGTGCCAGACGACGCAACGCGGGCCAAGGTCTGACCCACGGCAATGCTTTCGTTGATCGAACGGTCTTCCGGATAGTAATAGGCCGTGTCGGCCATGAAAAAGCCGTCGAGCGGCGATTTCATCGGCGGCAACATGTCCTGGAAGCCCGGGGGGCAGATGGTCTGTGCGTACTCATAGCGGTGGCAATGGGTCGCACGGATCCATTCGGGCTTGAACTCCGGGTTGATCATCGGCAGGTAGCTGATGACCTCATCGATGAGTTGCTGGTTGCTCCACTGCCACTTCGGATGCGTCTTGGGCATGTAGTAAGGTGCGTACACGATGTGTTCGCCCGGCCCCTTGCCCGGATTGAGGTTGCTGTATTCGATCAGGCCCGGGATCGCGATCCGATCGTCACTGATGTTCATCCAGAAATTCTCGCTCAGCGGCTGTGACAGTTTCAGGATCACGCACGCAACGGGAATGTTGTCGATGGCATCGACCTTGTCGGCATAGTCTTTTGGCAGACCAGGCACCAGTTTGGGGACGTACTGGATTGGTGCAGTGGAAATAACGCGATCGTAGGCATGCTTTCCGTCGCGGGTGCGGATACCGGTGACCTTGCCGGCATCGGAAGTGATTTCCTCGATAGGCTGCCCGAGCAGGATGTTGCCTCCCAGTCGACGGACTTCTTCGGCCATGCGGTCGAGCAGCACCGCCGAGCCACCTTCCAGGTAGCCCATGCTCTCGTTGAACAGATTGCGCCGGGACAGCGCCACGCGCTTGATGCGCGTGCCGATCCAGGATGCGGACAGGTCGTTCTGGTACTCGAAGAACTTCAGCGCGAATGCTTTTTCCCACATCACCTTGTAGGCCTTCGGGCCGATCCAGCGGGTAATCCAGTCGCGGGCATTCTGCTTGTCCAGCGCGGTCCAGTCCTTGATGCCCTTGGTGTGCATCACGTGCAGGGCATAGCGGACCTTGTCGATCAGGCCCAGGTGCGGGAAGCCGAGCAGCGCGAACGGCGTGCCCCACTTGTGCAGCTTGCCTTCGTAGTAATAGCCCATCTTGGTGTCTGTCCAATGCAGGCGATCAGACAGCTTCATCTCATCCAGGAGCTTGAACAGCGGGTAGTCGGTCTTGCAGATGAAGTGGTAGTAGCGCTCGATGCGCAGGCCATCGAAATCGAAGTCGGCCGACATGCCGCCGATCCGGTCGTCGCGCTCGTAGACGTCGACCGCGTGGCCCTGCTTGAGTAGCTCCAGCGCTGCCATTAGGCCCATCGGCCCGCTGCCGGTGATGGCGAATTTGCTCATTCCAATGTTGTTCCGTCTGTTTTGTCTGGTCAGCGCTTCAGCACGATATGGCTGTAGCGTGGGTCGGTATAGCTTTCGCGGATGGCGTCCTCGAACGGTGTCTGCCGCACGCCGAACACCGCTTCGGTGTCGATTCCCTTGAAATCGTCGCCGGCGCTGAGTGCTTTCAGTTGGTCGGCAGTAAAGGGAGGCTTGCTGCTGAACAACGAATACGTGCGCAGCAGGAACGCGAAGAAGCCGATCGGGATGTGCACGATAAGCGTATGCAGCTTCTTGACCCGCTTGATGGTGCGGATGATGTCCACATAGTCCACGCGAGTGTCGCCCACGATGTCGTACACCGTGCCATCCGGCTCCGTTTCGATGCACTTGGCGATGCAGCGGCAGAAATCGCGCTCGTACAGCGGCTGGCGCATGAACTTGCCGTCGCCGGGAATCGGGAAGACGGGGGTGCGCGCCATGAAACGCGACAACCAACCGAGATGCTTGGGATCGAACCAGCCGAACATCAGCGTGGGGCGCAGCACGCAATGGGGAATTCCATTGGCGCGCACCTGCGCCTCCTGCAGCTTCTTGGTCTCGGTGTAGTCATCGGTGGCAACCGAATTCACCACCGACGAGCTGATGTGCACCATGTAGGGAACCTGATGGTCCCTGCAGGCCTGCAGCACGCGCTCGGTCGCCTGCAGGTTGTTGCGGTCGAACAAAGTGCGGAACTTGCCGGTGATCTGTGCATGCAACTGCACTACCAACTGAGCGCCCGCAAACGCTTCGGTCCAAGCGCCAGGTTCGGCGAGGTCGGCCAATACCGTCTTCACGTCCGGGTGCAGTTTGCGCAGGATCTCGAGGTTGTGCTCGTGTTTGTCGATGGCGACCAGCTGCGTGTATCCCTGCTGTTTCATCTCGACGATGAGGTTTTGCCCCACCAGGCCTGCGGCACCGGTCAAGACGATCTTGTCACTTTTCTGTGCCATGGACGGACTCGAAAACAGTGGATGAAGGGTCAGGCGCGCTTGTACGCGACGACCAGCGCCTGCTTGCCAAGAATGTGCCAGGCCAGCGGGATGCGCAGATACAGCGACACCAGCCAAGGGGCCTGCGGCAGCCGGCTCTTGGTGGTATACGGCAGGAATTTCGGAATCACGACCTTCGGATCCAGCCCCGCCATCAATACGCCCTCGACCAGGCTGCGATCGCTCAGCGCCGTATGGTGGTCGAAGTAATCCCAGTACTCGTCGTACAGGAAGCGGATGTTGGGTTGCAGGATGATCACCCTGCCGCCCGGCTTGAGCATGCGTGCGCTTTCCCGCAGTGTCTGCAGGACCAGGTCCTTGGTCGGCAGATGCTCAAGGAAGTTGCTCATGAACACTGCATCGACGCTGGCGCTGGGGATGGAGCTGACCGCGACGCACGACTCGTTGATGATGCGGATGCCGTCGGCGGCGAACTTGCGCACGTCGGGGTTGAGGTCGACGGCGATCTTGTGGGCAGCTTGAATATTGTTGATGAACTCGCAGTAGCCAGCGCCAATGTCCACCACGGTTTCATTCGGCCCGACGAACCGGCTGAAATACTGTCTGCACAACACTTGCCAGATCCGGTTCTTGTTGGCGAGTTCTTCCTTGGGGAAACGATGTTGGTAGAGCACATCCAGATCTTGGTCGATATCAGGCATCTCAGCACTTCCTTGGTGGATGGGTCGGTTTATAGAGAAATGCGACGAAAAACGAACTCCGGGATGTTCTTGATCACCATCATTATTGCCCACCAGAACCCAGGCAGATATGCAACGGCACGCCGGCGATCGACGGCGCGCACGATGCCCTTTGCGATCTGGTCGGGCTTGGCCCACAGCGCGCCCTTCTTGAAGGCGGCGGTCATCGGCGTGTCGACGAAGCCCGGCTTGACCGTGAGCACGTTGATCCCGGCCGGACGCAGGCGCTGGCCGAGGCCGCTGAGGTAGGCGCTGACCGCGGCCTTGGCGCTGCCGTACAGGTAGTTGCTGGCGCGGCCGCGGTCGCCAGCGACCGACGAGATCACCGCCAGCGTCGCGCCAGACGTCAGGCGCGGCGCCAGCGCCGCGCACAGCGCGATCGCGGAGGTGCCGTTGGTGGCGAACTCGCGCAGCGACAGGTCGACCGAGGCGTCGCACGCGGCCTGGTCCGGCAGGGTGCCATGCGCGATCAGGACCACGTCCACGCCGCCGAGGGCCGACCATGCCGCGTCGAACGCTGCGCCGTGGTGCGCGCCGTCGTTGACGTCGAGCACGCCAGTGCTGCTCTTGGCGCCGCGCACCGACAGGTCTGCCGCGATCGCCTCCAGGCGCGCGGCTTGGCGGCCGAGCAGGTGGATCGCCGCGCCGCGTGCGGCGTAGCGTCGGGCAGTGGCTTTGGCGATGGCCGAGGTGGCACCGATGATGAGGACGCGTTGCATGTCTACTCCGTGACCCGGCGCCAGAAGCCGGAAGAAAAACGTGGATCGAGGTAATGGCTGAATTCCCGCCAGCGGCCGTAGGCGCGCTGGAACGACGCCGCGCTCATGCGCGCGTCCTTGGCAGGGTACAGAGCGCCGCCGGCCGCGTCGACGATGCGGTCCAGCCGTTCCAGCAGCCGAAACACCTCCGGGCCGCTATTGGGGAAATCCAGCGCCAGGGTGGTGCCCGGGCGCGGAAATGACAGCATGCCGAGCGAGCGCGCGGCGCCGAACTCCTTCAGTACCGCCAGGAACGAGCCGCTGCCGCTGCGCGCGATCTCCGCCAGCAACGCATCGATGCCGTCGCGCGAGGCCGCCGGCGGCAGCACGCACTGGTACTGCAGGAAACCGGCCGGGCCGTACATGCGATTCCAGTTGCGGATGCCGTCCAGCGGATAGAAGAACGGCAGCAAGTGGCTGACCGAGCGCTTGCGCGGCGCAGGCTGGCGCCAGAAGTACAGCGCGTTGAACGGCCGCAGCGACAGCTGGTTGACCAGCGAGAACGGCGGCGTCAGCGGCATCGGCAGGCCTGCGCCCGGGGGCTTGGGCCGTTCTTCCGGCAGGCCCGGGCAATGGTCGGCGCGGGTGAAGTGGCCGCGGCCGCGCGCGCGGCCGCTGGCCAGGCAGTCGATCCAGGCGACGCTGTATTCGTGGCTGTCGGCGGAGGCCGCGGACAAGGCGAAGAACTCGTCGAGCGAACCGAACCGGATGTTCTCCGTTTCCAGGGCGGCGCTCGCGACCCGGCGCAACTGGAGTTGCGCCCAGGTGATCAGGCCGGTCAATCCGAGGCCGCCGACGGTGGCCGCAAACCAGCCTTCGGCATCGTCGTCGGGCGTGCACACGCGGCGCGTGCCGTCGCTGCGCAGCAGCTCGAAGGCGTGCACATGGTGGCCGAAGCTGCCGGTGCGGTGGTGATTCTTGCCGTGTACGTCGTTGGCGATTGCGCCGGCCACGGTCACGTAGCGGGTGCCCGGGGTGACCGGCAGGAACCAGCCTTGCGGCAAGGCCAGGTCGATGATCTCGGCCAGGGTGACCCCGGCTTCGCAGCGCAGCAGGCCGGTCGCTGGATCGAATGCGATGAACCGGTCCAGGCCACGCGTGCACAGCAAGCTGCCGTCCGGGTCCAGGCAGCTGTCGCCATAGCTGCGGCCGTTGCCGCGCGGCAGCGCGTGGCCGTCGAATGCCGGCAGGTCCGCTGCCCGGTCGGTGACCGGCAGCAACGCCTGCCTCGCCTTCGGATAGCGTCCCCAGGATTGCCCCGCGTCCGCCATCAGATGGCGCTCAGCGCGAACAGTCCGCACAGCACCACCACCACCTGGCTGACCCGGTCGGTGGCGGCGAACACGATCGGGTCGTCGTGCATGTCGCCGCGGTGCGCGATCACCCAGACCCGGCTCACCCAGTACAGCAACACCGGGCACACCAGCCACAGCACTTTCGGGTGGCTATACAGTTCCACGCTCTCCGGGCTGTTGATGTACAGCGCCATCACCATCACCGCGATGTAGCCGGCGGCGGCGCCCATCGACTGCAGCAGCGACAGGTCCTCCACCGAGTAGGCGCGTCCGCTGGCTTTGGTCTTGCCGCTGTTGAGCATCGCGTGCAACTCGGTATAGCGCTTGAGCAGGGCCAGCGACAGGAACATGAACATCGAGAACGCCAGCAGCCAGAACGACAGTTCGACGCCGATCGCCATCGCGCCGCCGATGATGCGCACCGTGTACAGCGCCGCCAGCAGCACCACATCGATCATCACGATCCGCTTCAGCCGCAGCGAGTACGCCAGCGTCATCACGTAGTAGGCCAGCAGCACCAGGGTGAATTCCAGGTTGCAGGCCAGCGACAGCGCGAGTCCGGCCACGGTCAGCGCCGGAGCGGCGAACAGGCCGTGCAGCAGGGGAAGGCGGCCGGCGGCGAAGGGACGCTTGCGCTTGCGCGGGTGCTGCCGGTCCGGAGTGAGGTCGAGTAAATCGTTCAGCACGTACACGCCGGAGGCGCACAAGCCGAATGCGATCAGTGCGATCGCCGCCTGCAGCACCGACTCCGGATCCAGGAAGCGATGCGCGGTCAGCAGCGGGACGAACACCAGCAGGTTCTTCAGCCACTGGTGCAGCCGCAGCGCCTTCAGCCAGGCACGGGCGCGCGGCGGCGCGGGCCAATGCGCATGCACCGTGGTGCGTTGCGCGGCGGCCTTGCTGAGCGCGGTGCCATTGTTGACGACCCAGGCGCCGCCGGCTTTCTCCCATACGTGCAGGTCCACGCTGCCGTTGCCGGCATAGTCGAAATTGCCGGCACCGAACGTTTCGACCAGGACATCGGCCTTGTTGCGCCCGGAGAGATTGCGTTTGCCGTCGCTGGCGATCACCTGCTCGAACAGGCCCAGATACTCCGCGATCGGCGTCACCAGCAAGGCATCGGATGCGGTGCACAGCACGCGCGGACGCTGCGTGGTGGTGCGCAGCAGTTCCAGGACTTTCTCGTTGTAGGGCAGGGTCTCGGCCGGCAAGGTGACGCGCGTGGCCAGTTCGCGCTTCAGCGCCGCCTTGCCGCGCAGCAACCACAGCGGCAGCAGGAACAGGTACAGCGGATTGCGTGCCAGCAGCGCCAGCACCGACTCGTAGAGGATGTCCGAGTTCAGCAGGGTGCCATCCAGATCCACGCACAGGGCTCGCCCCGAAACTGCCGGATGGTGGGGCGGGGAACTGGTAGGGGCGGACATTCGACGGCCTGGCGGTCCATTGCGGGGCCGCGATTATACCTAGCGGATCAGATGGCCCTGCCGCGGGGCCGGAACTCGGCTCTGATCATCGCCAGCGCGCCGACCAGAATGGCGTACCACAGCGTGACCAGGCGCGCCGCCACCGCCACGGCGATCGCGTCGGCGGTGGCGATGCCGAGGCGGTCGAGCATCAGCACGATCGCCAGTTCGGTGGTGCCGACGCCACCGGGCACGAAGGACAGCGCGCCGACCAGCATCGCCAGCGGGTAGATGCCGAACGCCACGATGGGGTCCAACTGCAGGCCCATCCCCAGGCACAGGCCCACGAACACCGAGGAGGTCAGGCCCCAGGCCATCAACCCGGCGACCATGCTTTGGCCGAACTGGCGCGCACCGAGGCAGCCGCGCAGCTCCAGCGCCGCGGCCAGCGCGAACTGGGCCAGGCGCTGCAGCCAGCGCCCGGGCATCCAGCGCACCAGGCCGGTCAGCCGGTCCAGCAGCGGCGGCCAGGCGGCCGCGCCGAACAACAGGCCGACGAAGGCCAGGACCACCGCCGCCAGCACGCCCAGCGTAGGGAATACGGGAGCGGCCAGCAGCGACAGCGCCAGAATGATCAGCAGGTCGGACGCGCGCTCGAACACGAACACGGCGATGGTGCGCCGCGCGGGCACGCCCATGCGGGCGAAATAGCGGATACGCAGCAATTCGCCGGCCTTGCCCGGCGTCGCGGTCAAGGCGAAGCCGGCCAGGTAGCCGGCCAGCCCGGCGACGAACGGGACCGGATGGCCGTAGCGCTGCAGCAGCCAGCGCCAGCGCCAGTACCGGAACAGGTAGCTGGCGCTGACCGGCAAGGTCGCCAGCGCCATCAGGTGGCCGACCTCGCTCAATCGCGAGAACGTCCCGTTGCCGCGGTCCACCCAGAACAGCGTGGCCACGTAGCCCGCGCACAACAGCAGCACGAACCCGGCCAGGTGATCGATGCGCCGCCGCCGCGGCATCGGCATGCCGTCGGCGCCGGAGGGCGGCAGCGAGGTCATCGGAACCGCATCGGCGTCAACCCAGCGCCGTTTCCAGTTCCGGGAGCAAGGTGAACAAGTCACCCACCAGCCCGATGTCGGCGATCTCGAAGATCGGCGATTCCGGATCCTTGTTGATCGCGACGATGGTGCCGGCGTCCTTGATCCCGGTCAGGTGCTGGATCGCGCCGGAGATGCCGACCGCCACGTACAGGTCCGGGGCGATGATCTTGCCGGTCTGGCCGACCTGCAGTTCGTTGGGCACGTAGCCGGCATCCACCGCCGCGCGCGAGGCGCCCACCGCGGCGCCGAGCTTGTCGGCCAGCTTGTAGATGATCTGGAAATTCTCCGCCGAACCCACGCCGCGGCCGCCGGAGACCACGCGCTTGGCGCTCTGCAGGTCGGGGCGGTCGGAGCTGCCGGCGGCCAGGCCGACGAAGCGGGTGTGGGTCGGCAGCGTGGCGCTCACGCTGGCCGCTTCGATCGCCGCGCTGCCGCTATCGCCTTCACGGGAGCGGGCCGCTTCCGGCCACGAGGCGCTGCGCACGGTGGCGACCACGGTCTGGTCGGCGGGCGCCTGCACGCTGATGATCGCGTTGCCGGCGTAGATCGGGCGCTTGAAGGCGTATTCGCCATCGACCGCCATCAGGTCGGAGATCTGGTTGACCCCGAGCAGCGCGGCGACCACCGGCATCAGGTCCTTGCCGAAGGTGGTGGAGGGGCCGAACACGTGGCTGTAACCCTGCGCCAGCTGCGCGATCTGCGGCCCCAGCACCTGCGCGATGGCGTGTTCGTTGGCCGGATCGGCGACGGTGAGCACGCGGCTCACGCCGGCGATCTGCGCGGCCTGCGCGGCGACCGCGGCCGGGTCGGCGGCCAGCACCACGATGTCGATGGTTTCCGGCGACAGCGCCTGCGCCGCGCTGACGGTCTTGGCGGTGGCCGCGTTGAGCTGGCCGTTCAGGTGTTCGGCGACGACGAGGATCTTGGCCATTACAACAACCCCTTCTGCTTGAGTGCGGCCACCAGTTCGGCGGCGTCCTTGACCATCACGCCGCGGCTGCGCTTGGGCGGCGGCGCGTAGTGGGTAGTGGCGAGGCTGTCGTTGGACTCCACGCCCAGGTCGGCGAAGGCCAGGGTCTGCAGCGGCTTGCTCTTGGCCTTCATGATGTCCGGCAGCTTGATGAAGCGCGGTTCGTTCAGGCGCAGGTCGGTGGTGACCACCGCCGGCAGGTCCACTTCCAGCGTTTCCAGGCCGGCGTCGACCTCGCGGGTCACCGTGGCTTTGCCGTCGGCGACCACCAGCTTGCCGGCGAAGGTCGCCTGTGGGCGGCCCCACAGCGTGGCCAGCATCTGTCCGGTCTGGTTGGCGTCGTCGTCGATCGCCTGCTTGCCCAGGATCACCAGGTCGGGCTGCTCCTGCTCGACCAGCTTGAGCAGGGTACGGGCCGCGGTCAGCGGCTGGATCGCGGCATCGGTGACCACGTGGATGGCGCGGTTGGCGCCCATCGCCAGGCCGTTGCGCAGGTGCGCGGCGGCATCGGCCGGGGCCAGAGTGACCACCACGACTTCGCTGGCGATGCCGGCGTCGCGCAGGCGCAGCGCCTCTTCCAGGGCGATTTCGTCGAACGGATTGGGGGAAAGCTTGACGCCCTCGGTCACGACGCCGGAGCCGTCCGGCTTGACCTGGATGCGGACGTTGTAGTCCACCACGCGCTTGTAGGCGACGAGGATTTTCATCTTGTAAGAGATCCTTCAGCAATACGGGAAGGCCCGGCCGCGGCGGCTGGCACGGGGCAGTCGGTGGATTCTAACCGGCAGCGGTGGACCATGCGAGGGCGTATGGTGGCCGTCGCAGGCGGCTGCCTGAGTCTGAACCCGGCACAGCGGGCGCAGGCGACCGTCCCCGGCAAAGCGTATATCCTGTGCGGTTTGAGCACCGGCGCGCCTCGCGGCGCCCGACCAGGAGACGTGACAGTGGCTACTTGGCTTGTAACCGGCGGCGCCGGGTTCATCGGCGGCAATTTCGTGCTGGAAGCGGTGTCGCGCGGCGTCCGCGTGATCAATCTCGATGCGCTGACCTACGCCGGCAATCTGAACACGTTGGCGACGCTGGAGGGCAATCCCGACCACGTCTTCGTGCAAGGCGATATCGGCGACCGCGACCTGGTCGCCCGGTTGCTGCGCGAGCACCAGCCCGACGCGGTGCTGAACTTCGCCGCCGAGAGCCATGTGGACCGCTCGATCGACGGCCCCGGCGCCTTCATCCAGACCAACGTGGTCGGCACCCTGGGCCTGCTGGAAGCGGTGCGCGACCACTGGAAGGCGTTGCCGGAAGGACCGCGCGCCGCGTTCCGCTTCCTGCACGTGTCCACCGACGAGGTCTACGGCACCCTGGGCGAGACCGGCAAGTTCTCCGAGACCACGCCGTACGCGCCCAATTCGCCGTACTCGGCCTCCAAGGCGGCCTCCGACCACCTGGTGCGCGCGTTCCACCACACCTACGGCCTGCCGGTGCTGACCACCAACTGCTCCAACAACTACGGCCCGTACCACTTCCCGGAAAAACTGGTCCCGCTGGTGATCGCCAAGGCGCTGGCCGGCGAGCCGCTGCCGGTCTACGGCGACGGCAAGCAGGTGCGTGACTGGCTGTTCGTCGGCGACCATTGCGAGGCGATCCGCACGGTGCTGGCCAAGGGCCGGGTCGGCGAGACCTACAACGTCGGCGGCAACTCCGAGAAGCAGAACATCGAGGTGGTGCAGGCGATCTGCGCGCTGCTCGATGCGCGCCGCCCGCGCGCCGACGGCCAGCCGCGCGCCAGCCAGATCACCCATGTCGCCGACCGCCCCGGCCACGACCGGCGCTACGCGATCGATGCGTCCAAGCTGAAGAACGAACTGGGCTGGGAGCCGAAGTACAGCTTCGAGCAGGGCATCGCCATCACCGTGGACTGGTACCTGGCCAACCAGGCCTGGGTGCAGGGCGTGCTCGACGGCAGCTACCGGCTGGAACGCATCGGCACGGCGGCATAACGCGAGTCCCTCGCAAGAGCCCGCACACCGATGTGCGGACTTCCTAGGAAGCACCTCATGACCCAACGCAAAGGCATCATCCTGGCCGGCGGCTCCGGCACCCGGCTGTATCCGATCACCAAGGGCGTCAGCAAGCAGCTGCTGCCGGTGTACGACAAGCCGATGATCTACTACCCGCTCAGCGTGCTGATGCTGGCCGGCATCCGCGAGGTGCTGATCATCAACACCCCGCACGAGCAGGCCTTGTTCCGTGCGCTGCTGGGCGACGGCTCGCAGTGGGGCATGCGCCTGGAGTACGCGGTGCAGCCGAGTCCGGACGGACTGGCGCAGGCTTACCTGATCGGCCGCGAGTTCATCGACGGCAAGCCGAGCTGCCTGGTGTTGGGCGACAACATCTTCCACGGCCATGGCCTGACCGAGACCCTGCGCCGCGCCGATGCGCGGCAGCACGGCGCCACCGTGTTCGGCTATTGGGTCAACGACCCTGAGCGCTATGGCGTGGCCGAGTTCGACCAGGCCGGCAAGGTCATCGACATCGCCGAAAAGCCGGCCCAGCCGCGCTCCAACTATGCGGTCACCGGCCTGTACTTCTACGACGGCCAGGCCAGCGAGCACGCAGCCGCGTTGAAGCCCTCGCCGCGCGGGGAGCTGGAAATCACCGATCTCAACCGCCGTTATCTGGACGCGGGCGAACTGCACCTGGAACCGCTGGGCCGCGGCTACGCCTGGCTGGATACGGGCACGCACCAGTCGCTGCACGAGGCTTCCAACTTCATCGAGACCATCCAGTCGCGGCAAGGGCTGCAGGTGTGCTGTCCCGAGGAGATCGCGTTCGGCCAGGGCTGGATCGATGCCGCGCAGCTGGAGAAACTCGCCGCGCCGCTGTTGAAGAACGACTACGGCAAATACCTGCATGAACTGGCTGTACGAGGAATCGTTCCGTGAAAGTGATTGAAACCAATCTGCCCGGCTGCGTGGTGATCGAGCCGGCGGTGTTCGGCGACGAACGCGGCTACTTCTTCGAGACCTGGAACGCCGAGCGTTTCGGCCAGCACGGGCTGCCGACCAATTTCGTGCAGAGCAACGTCTCGACCTCGGCCAAGGGCGTGCTGCGCGGCCTGCATTACCAATGGCCGCGCCCGCAGGGCAAGCTGGTCAGCGTGCTGGAAGGCGAGGTCTACGACGTCGCCGTGGACATCCGCCGCGGCTCGCCGCACTTCGGTCGCTGGGCGGCGGTGGTGCTGAGCGCGGAGAACAAGAAACAGTTCTGGATCCCGGAAGGCTTCGCGCATGGGTTCGCGGTGCTGTCCGAGCGTGCGGTGTTCAGCTATCTGTGCACCGATGTGTACGTGAAGGAAGCCGACGCCGGCGTGCGCTGGGACGACGCGGCGATCGGCGTGGACTGGCCGATCAGCCAGCCGCTGCTGTCGGCCAAGGATGCGGTGGCGCCGTTCCTGGCCGACATCGCCGCCGAACGTTTGCCGGTGTACGCGCCGTGACCACGCTGGTGTTCGGCGCCAACGGCCAGGTCGGCCAGGAGCTGCTGCGCGCGCTGGGCGCACGCGGGCCGTTGCTGGCGACCACGCGCAGCGGCCGCCTGCCTGACGGCAGCGCCTGCGAGAGCGCCGACTTCGACCAGCCGCAGACGCTGGGCGCCTTGCTGGACCGGCTGCAGCCGACGGCCGTAATCAATGCGGCGGCCTATACCGCCGTGGATCGCGCCGAGCAGGAGCGCGACGCCGCGTTGCGTGCCAACGCCGAAGCGCCCGCGGCGATCGCCGGCTGGTGTGCGGCGCATGGCGTGCCGATGGTGCATTACTCCACCGACTACGTGTTCGACGGCCAGGGCACCCGCCCGTACCCGGAGGACGCGCCGACGGCGCCGCTGGGCGTGTATGGCGCAACCAAGCTCGCCGGCGAAGACGCGATCCGCGCTTCCGGCGCGCAGCACCTGATCTTCCGTACCGCCTGGGTCTACGCCGCGCACGGCAGCAACTTCCTGCGCACGATGCTGCGCGTCGGCGCCGAGCGCGACGAACTGCGCGTGGTCGCCGACCAGGCCGGCACGCCGACACCGGCAGCGTTGATCGCCGACATCACCGCGCAAGTCCTCGAGCAACGCGCTGCCGCGCAATCTGGGACCTGGCACCTGACCGCCGCCGGCGAGACCACCTGGCACGGTTTCGCCGAGGCGATCTTCGAAGACGCGCTCGCCGCGGGTCTGCTGGCGCGTGCGCCGCGCGTGCTGCCGATCGCCACGGCCGAGTATCCGACGCCGGCCAAGCGCCCGGCGTATTCGCGGCTGGACATCGCTAAGCTGCAGCGCGATTTTTCGCTGGTGTTGCCGCAGTGGCGCGATGGCCTGCGCCAGGTGATCGGCGAACTGGCCGCACAAGCGCCACAATCCGCATAGCGCGGCACACGCCGGCCTGAAAGGCGGAAACGAAAAAAGCCGGGCATCGACCCGGCTTTTTTCTTTGCGCTGCAGCAGGACTCAAGTGCGCCCGTAGGTGTCCTCGAAGCGCACGATGTCGTCCTCGCCCAGATAGCTGCCGGACTGCACCTCGATCAGTTCCAGCGGCAGCTTGCCCGGGTTCTTCAGGCGATGGGTCACGCCCAGCGGGATGTAGGTGCTCTGGTTCTCGGTGAGCAGCAGCACTTCTTCGCCACGGGTGACCTCGGCGGTGCCGCTGACCACGATCCAGTGCTCGGCGCGGTGGTGGTGCATCTGCAGGCTCAGCGTGGCGCCGGGCTTGACGGTGATGCGCTTGACCTGGAAACGCTGGCCGTTGTCGATCGAATCGTAGGCGCCCCACGGGCGATACACCTTGCGGTGCCAGGTGGCCTCGGAGCGGCCGCTGGCCTTGATCCTGGCCACGATCTCCTTGACCTCCTGGATGCGCTCGCGGTGCCCGACCAGCACCGCGTCGTCGGTCTCCACCACCACCACGTCCTGCAGCCCGACCATCGCGATCAGCCGCGAACCGTAGGCGTAGGTGTTGCGGCAATCGATCTCGATCACGTCGCCGTGGTGCGCATTGCCCTGCGCGTCCTGCGGCGAGACTTCGAGCAAGGCCGACCAGGAACCGACGTCGTTCCAGCCGGCATCGAGCGGCACCACCACCGCATCGGCGGTCTTCTCCATCACTGCGTAGTCGATCGAGTCCGACGGGCTGGCGGCGAAGGCGTCCTTGTCCAGGCGGGTGAAATCGGCGTCGCGCTTGGACGCTTCCCAGGCCTTGCTGCAGGCGTCGGCGATCGCCGGCTGGAAGCGGCGCAGCTCTTCCAGGTAGCGCGAGGCGCGGAACAGGAACATGCCGCTGTTCCAGTAGTACTCGCCCGAAGCAAGATAGCCCTGCGCAGTAGCCAGGTCCGGCTTCTCGACGAAGCGCTCGACCGCGCTGACGCCGTTGCCGGCGCCGGCCTTGATGTAGCCGTAGCCGGTTTCCGGCGCGGTCGGCTTGATCCCGAAGGTGACCAGCTTGCCTTGCTCGGCGGCCGCGGCGGCCGCGCGTACCGCGGCCTGGAACGCCGCTTCGTCGCGGATCACGTGGTCGGAGGGCAGCACGAGCAGCAGCGGGTCGGCGCCGTTGCGGGTCGCCTCCAGCGCCGCCACGGCGATGGCCGGAGCGGTATTGCGGCCCTTGGGCTCGAGCAGGATCGACTGCGGCTTGACGCCGATCTGCTGCAATTGCTCGGCGGCAACGAAGCGGTGCTCTTCGTTGGCGACCACGATCGGCGCGTGCCCGGCGACGGGCGCCGCACGCAACCAGGTGGCTTGCAGCATGCTGTGTTCGCCGACCAGCGGCAGGAACTGCTTCGGATAGGACTCGCGCGACAGCGGCCAGAGCCGGGTGCCGGAGCCGCCGGACAGGATGATGGGTAGGACGTCGCTCATGGGCGGGGGAACTCCATAGTGCGTCTGGGGGGAGGGGAGATCAGTCGCGCAGCAGGTCGGAAATTTCCTGCGTGCGCGCTTCCAGCAATGCCGCATCGCCACGCGTTTCCACGTTCAGGCGCAACAGCGGTTCGGTATTGGAGCTGCGCAGGTTGAAGCGCCAGTCGGCGAATTCGGCGCTGACGCCGTCGGTATAGTCCAGCGCCGGCGCGTGCGTGGCGAAGTGCTCCATCACCCGCGCCACCGCGGCCTTGGCATCGGCGACCTTGAAGTTGATCTCGCCGCTGCACGGGAACTTCTGCATGCGCGCCTCGACCAGGTCGGCCAGCGAGCGACCCGACTGCGACACCAGTTCGGCGATCAGCAGCCACGGGATCATGCCCGAGTCGGCGTAGGCGAACTCGCGGAAATAATGGTGCGCGCTCATCTCGCCGCCGTACACGGCGTTCTCGCTGCGCATCTTCTCCTTGATGAAGGCATGCCCGCTCTTGCACAGCACTGGCACGCCACCGGCGTCCTCGACCATCTCGATCGTGTTCCAGGTCAGTCGCGGATCGTGCACGACCTTGCCGCCCGGCTGCTTGGCCAGGATCGCCTGCGCGAGCAGGCCAACCAGGTAATAGCCTTCGATGAAACGGCCGTTCTCGTCGAAGAAGAAGCAGCGGTCGAAATCGCCGTCCCAGGCGATGCCGAAGTCGGCGCCGTGTTGCTTGACCGCCTTGGCGGTGGCCTCGCGATTTTCCGGCAGCAGCGGGTTCGGGATGCCGTTGGGGAAGTGGCCGTCCGGCTCGTGGAACACGCGCACGAACTCGAACGGCAGGTGCGGCGCCAGCAGGTCGACGATGGCGCCGGCGCCGCCGTTGCCGGCGTTGACCACCAGCTTCAGCGGCTTGAGCGAGCCGATGTCGATGTAGCTCAGCAGGTGCGCGATATAGGCGGACTTGTCCGGGCGGCTGTGCTCGGCGGCGGTCGGCGTGCCGGCCGGCGCGGTGTCGGCGGCCACAGTGTCGCGGATCGCGAACAGGCCGGTATCGGAGCTGATCGGGCGCGCATTCTCGCGCACCAGCTTCATCCCGTTGTAGTCCATCGGGTTGTGGCTGGCGGTGACCATCACCCCGCCGGCAGCCTTGAGGTGATCGGTCTGGAAATACACTTCCTCGGTGCCGCACAGGCCGATGTCGATGACCTCGCGGCCACTGGCGCGCAAGCCGGCCGACAGCGCGTCCTGCAGCCCCTGGCTGGCCAGGCGCACGTCGTGGCCCACGACTACCGGCCCGCTCTCCAATTGCCCCGCCAAGGCCACGCCGATGCGGCGGGCCAGGTCATCGTTCAGTTCGTCGGGAACGCGACCGCGGATGTCGTAGGCCTTGAATGCGGGAAGCGACATAGGGGAGGGACCTTGGATGGGGGAACCTGGAGTGTAACGTTCCGGCCCTTAATCGGTCATTGCGGCAGTGCGCAGCAGGCCGCGCGCGGCGAGCGGCTAAACTACTTGTCTACTTCCGAATGCGGAGCTGGCGAATGGGCGACACCTCTACCCGGGCGACCGGACGGCGCGGCAAGCTTTTCCCCGACGCGGCCACGGCGCTGGCCGACGTGGTGGGCGATGGCCAGACCCTGGCGGTCGGCGGGTTCGGCCTGTGCGGCATCCCCGAGGCTTTGATCGCCGCGCTGCGCGACAGTGCGGTGACCGGCCTGACCGTGATCTCCAACAACGCCGGCGTTGATGGCTTCGGCCTGGGCCAACTGCTGGCGACCCGGCAGATCCGCAAGATGATCTCGTCCTACGTCGGCGAGAACAAGGAATTCGAGCGCCAGTACCTGGCCGGCGAGCTGGAGCTGGAGTTCAACCCGCAGGGCACGCTGGCCGAACGCCTGCGTGCCGGCGGCGCCGGCATTCCCGCGTTCTTCACCGCCACCGGCTACGGCACCATCGTCGCCGAGGGCAAGGAGACGCGCGAATTCGACGGCAAGCACTACGTGCTGGAAACCGCGCTGCAGGCCGACGTGGCGCTGGTCAAGGCGTGGAAGGCCGATGCGGCCGGCAACCTGGTGTTCCGCAAGACCGCGCGCAACTTCAACCCGGCCTGCGCGATGGCCGGCAAGGTCTGCATCGCCGAGGTCGAGCAACTCGTCGACACCGGCAGCATCGATCCGGACCAGGTGCACCTGCCTGGCATCTACGTCGACCGCATCGTGCACAACCCGCATCCCGAGAAACGCATCGAACAGCGCACCCTGCGCCAGAAGGACGCCTGACATGGCCTGGACCCGCGACGAAATGGCGCAGCGCGCCGCCCGCGAACTCACCGACGGCGCCTATGTGAACCTGGGCATCGGCCTGCCGACCCTGGTCGCCAACCACATCCCCGAGGGCGTGGACGTGTGGCTGCAGTCGGAGAACGGCCTGCTCGGCATCGGCCCGTTCCCGAGCGAGGACCAGGTCGACGCCGACCTGATCAACGCCGGTAAGCAGACCGTCACCGCGCGCGCCGGCGCCAGCTATTTCGGCAGCCACGATTCCTTCGCGATGATCCGCGGCGGGCATATCGACCTGGCGATCCTCGGCGCGATGCAGGTCAGCGCGCGCGGCGACCTGGCCAACTGGATGGTGCCGGGCAAGATGGTCAAGGGCATGGGCGGGGCGATGGACCTGGTCGCCGGGGTCAAGCGCGTGGTGGTGCTGATGGAGCACGTGGCCAAGGACGGCAGCCACAAGCTCCTGCCCGAGTGCGACCTGCCGCTGACCGGCGTGGGCGTGGTCGACCGCATCATCACCGACCTGGCGGTGTTCGACGTGAGTGCGGAGGGCCTGGTACTGGTCGAGGCGGCCGATGGCGTGGAGGATGCGGAACTCGTTGCCAAGACCGGGGTGCCGTTTCAGCGCATGGCTGTGCGTTCGTAGCGTTGCGCGCGAGGTTCCCGATCAGGCGCCGCGCCGCGCGTAAGCGTAGTGGCCGGACACTGCGCTCGGTGCCAGGCCGAGCAGTTCGGCGGCATCGACCACGCGATAACCGGCATGGGCGGCCAGCGGTGCCGCCAGCCGCTCCACTGCATGCGCCAGGGTGCCGTCGATCTGGCCCTGTTCGGTCTCGAACTCCGATGGGCACAGGCCACTGTCCAGCAGCGGCCGCAGCGCATCCAGCCGGACCCAGAACATGCTGCCGGAGATGAAGCGCGCGTCGTCGAGCGGTTGCTCGCAGCGACCTGCACGGCGCAACAGATAGTCGGCGGCCGCGCGGTTGCCGCCCCAGTATTCGTCGAGCGGCAGCAAGTGCCCTTCCGGGGCGACGAGGCCGAGCGAGGCGTCCGCCGCGAAGGCCTGCAGGATCCGCGCGGCACGGTCGGTCCCGGTCAGCCGTTGCAGCAGTTCGGTGCGCCAGGCATCGCCATTGTCCAGATGCGTGCTGCATTTGGTATGCAGTTTCAGCGCCACGTCCACGCCCTCGTCGAGCAGGCGCTCGGCGGCATGCAGGAACGGCAAGATGTCGCGGCCACGGTTTTCCAGCACCATCACTTCATAGGGCAGCGAATACGCGCGCAGCTGCGCCTGCACCGCATCCGCCTGTTCGGCCGATGTGGTCACCAGCAAACGCCACGGCAGCCGTGTAGCGGCGAGGCAGCACAGTATTTCCTCGAGGACGTCGGGATACCAGGCGTGCACGATCGCCCACGGCGGCTGCGCCGGATTGCGTACGCGCGCCGGCCACAGCGCCTTGCGGGTCGCATCCAGGTAGGCATGGCCCAGGCGCACATCGGGTTCCAGCACGGCGCCTTCGGCCCACTCGTTCCAGGCATTGATGAACACCAGGCGCTGCTCGACGCTGCGCTGCTGCAGCCGATCGTGGATGGTGGTGCGCAGCCAGTCTTCGTAGCCGCGCGGCGAAGCATGCAGATAGACGCGGCCGGCACCGGGGCGTCGCGGCTCGTTGTCCCAGCCCGGGTTGACGCCTGGATAGAGCAGGTACTCGGGCAATGCGCGGGTGCCGACTTCCGTCGCTAGCTCGCGCCAGTCCAGCACCGTCCCGCGGTACTCGGGATCCAGCAAGCATTGCGTCGCCGCCAGCGACGTGGGATTGCTCATGTTCGGCGGAAACTCGACCGCGGCGTCGAAACCGATGCTGCGCGGGTCCGGTCGTTCGAAACCCTGCACGTAGGCGAGGTGGATCTCGCCGATCCCGTGCTGCCGGCACCAGTCGCGCCAGCGCGTCGCGGTCGCTTTAGGTTCCGGCAGCAAGTGCGGCCGGTACACCAGCAGCATCGGCCGGCCGTCCACGCGCAGGCAGCGCGGGTCGCGCAGATAATCGGCGACATGCGCGATGAAGGCCAGATCGTCCTGTTCGCTATGCGCCTGTGCCATCAGCACATCGCCGTCGCGGCCGTCCCAGCGCCGCGACCATTGCTCGTTCGCCCAGCACAGGCAGAACGGCAGATCCAGCGAAGGGTCGCTCAGCCACTGGCGCAGCGGCGTCTCCAGCAAGGTCTTGCCGCCGAACCAGTAGAAGTAGAAGCAGAACGCGCCGATGCCGTATTCCTTCGCCAATGCCACTTGCTGCCGCATGCTCTCGGCATTGCGCAGGTCGTAGAACCCCAGGTCGGCGGGCAGGCGGGGCTGTACATGGCCTTCGAATTGCGGCAACGCGCGGGTGACGTTGCGCCATTCGGTAAAGCCTGCGCCCCACCATGCATCGTTTTCCGGGATCGGATGGAACTGGGGCAAGTAGAACGCCACCAGGGTGGCAGGCATCGGTTCGGGCAATGCGGCGGAACGGTGCGGGACATGGCCGATGGCGCGTTCGTCGGCCCGCACCCGCGGCCTGCGCTCCATCTGGCCTTGCGCCAGTTGGCCGCGTGGGGGTGGAGGCACGATGCTTGAAAAGCGCGCAAGGAAGCGCGCGCGTAATCGGTCGCGATAGCCTTGCGAAAGCGGCAGCGCACGGAACGCGGCGCGCAGCGCCAGATAGAGCGAGGTTTTGGTCCGCGGGAGCAGGGCAGGAGGGCTCACAGGTTCTGGTAGTTCGGCCCGGAGCCGCCTTCCGGGGTGACCCAGTTGATGATTTCGTAAGGGTCCTTGATGTCGCAGGTCTTGCAGTGCACGCAGTTGGCGGCGTTGATCTGCAGGCGCTTGCCGGCCGCGTCGTCGACGATCTCGTACACCGCGGCGGGGCAGAAGCGGGTGCAGGGGTTGCCGTATTCCTCGGTGCAGCGGGTCACGCAGATCTGCGGGTCCAGCACCTGCAGGTGCACGGGCTGGTCCTCGTCGTGTTCGGTGGCGGCGAAGTACACGCCCTGCAGGCGGTCGCGCGGCGCAAGTTCGCGCTGCACGTAGTCGCGCTTGGGCTGTTCGTGTTCGCCCAGCCGGTCCAGCGACGACCAGTCGGCGGTCACCTTCAACGTCCACGGCGAGGCGCCCTTGACCAGGGTCTCCCAGGCGCCGTTGAGCAGGCCGAACCACATGCCCTTCTTGAAACCGGGCTTGATGTTGCGCACCTGGCGCAGCTCGGCCATGACCTCCGAACCGCGCAGCTTGGCGTCGAACCCTGCCGGGTTCAGCGCCGTGCCGGCAGCCAGGTGTTCGGCGGCGAGCATGCCGCTGCGGATCGCCTGGTGGGTGCCCTTGATCTTGGGCACGTTGAGCAGGCCGGCGGTGTCGCCGATCAGCAGCGCGCCGGGCATCTCCACCTTCGGCAACGATTGCCAGCCGCCGCTGGCGATGGCGCGGGCGCCGGCCGACAGGATGGTGCCGCCTTCCAGCAGCGGCTTGATCAGCGGGTGGTTCTTCCACTGCTGGAACGCTTCCCACGGCCGGTATTCGGGATCGTGGTAATCCAGGCCGCTGACGTAGCCCAGCGCCACCTGGTTGTTCTCCAGGTGATACAGGAAGCTGCCGGCATAGGTGGCGTTGTCGGCCGGCCAGCCCAGGGTATGCACGATCTTGCCGGGCACCACGCGGCCTTCCGGCAACTGCCACAGTTCCTTGATGCCGATCGAATAGGCCTGCGGGTCGCTGTCGGCGTCCAGCGCGAAACGCTTGACCAGGCGCTTGGTCAGATGCCCGCGCGCGCCTTCGGCCAGCACCGTGACCTTGGCGCGGATATCGATGCCGGGGGTGTAGCCGGGCTTGTGCGAACCGTCCTTGGCCACGCCCATGTCGCCGATGCGCACGCCGAGCACGGTGCCGTCGTCGGCATGCAGGGTTTCGGCGGCGGCGAAGCCAGGATAGATTTCCACGCCCAACGCTTCGGCCTGCGGCGCCAGCCACGCGCACAGTGCGCCGAGGCTGACGATGAAGTTGCCGTGGTTGCGCATGCCCGGCGGCACGATCGGGAACTTGCGCCCGCCGTCCTTGCTCAGGTGCCAGAATTCGTCTTCGCCGGCGGGCACGCAGATCGGCGGCGGGGCGTCGCGCCAGCCGGGCAGCAGCGCGTCGAGCGGCGCCGGTTCGATCACCGCGCCGGACAGGATCTGCGCACCGACCGTGCTGGCCTTCTCGATCACGCAGACCGAGATGTCGGGGTTGAGCTGCTTGAGCCGGATCGCGAACGCCAGCCCGGCCGGGCCCGCGCCGACGGTGACCACGTCGTATTCCATGACGTCGCGTTCCACTGGCTCCGGCGCGCTGGCGCCGCCCTCCAATTCCGTCATCTGGTCCGCTCCCGTTGGCTCGATCTGGCTGTCTGCATTTTCAGGCTTTGTGCGTGACGGGGCAAATTCCGCACGCTGGCGTATGGTGAGGGCAGGCATGCTAGCGTGGCGCGATGCAACTCGATCTGTCCGGCGCCGACGTCCGCTGGCTGCCCGGCTGGCTCGCCCCGGCCGAGGCGGCGGCGCTGTTGGCGCACTTGCTGGCCGGGGTGGAGTGGGAGGTGCACCGCATCCGCCTGTTCGGGCGGATGGTCGATTCGCCGCGGCTGAGCTGCTGGATCGGCGACCCGGGGGCGAGCTACCGCTATTCCGGCACCCGCTTCGCGCCGCATCCATGGCCGCCAGCGTTGCAGCCGTTGCGCGAACGGCTGGCGGCGGAAACCGGAGTGGCGTTCAACAGCGTGCTGGCCAACCGCTACCGCGACGGCCGCGACGCGATGGGCTGGCACAGCGACGATGAGAGGGAACTGGGGCCGCGTCCGCTGATCGCCTCGCTGAGCCTGGGCGCCACGCGCCGCTTCGTGCTGCGCCATCGCCAGGAGCCGGCGCTGCGCCAGGCGCTGGAACTGAGCGCCGGTGGCTTGCTGTTGATGGGCGGGGAGACCCAGCGCCTGTACCGGCATGCCTTGCCGCGGACCGCGAAGCCGGTCGGCGAGCGGATCAATCTGACGTTTCGGAAGATCGCCGCAGCGTAAGCGGCCACGAATTCCCTTCTCCCATCGGGACCATGGCCCCCTTTTTGGGGGAAGGTGCCCCGCAGGGGCGGATGAGGGTACGGGCGAAGCCTCGCGCACCCAAACTCAGCGAGTCGCTTCGCGCCGTACCCTCACCCCAACCCCTCTCCCGGGGGGAGAGGGGCTTAAGCCAGCGTCTCAGGCCGCGCAGGTCGAGCTTCCTTCTCCCATCGGGAGAAGGTGCCCCGCAGGGGCGGATGAGGGTACGTGCGGAGCCTCGTGCACCCAAACTCAGCGAGATGCTACGCGCCGCACCCTCGCCCCAACCCCTCTCTCCCACGGGACTTCCTTCGGTCGCCGGTGGGAGAAGGGCTTTGGGTCAGCGGCGCGGTGCCGGTGCGACCTTCGGCACCGGCACCGGCGCCATGGCCGTGGCCGCATCGGCCTGGCCCTGCTGCAGGGTCCAGCCGACCACGTCGCCGGTCACCTGCGACAGCGCCTGGCTGAAGGCGTCGGCGACCTGCGCCTGTGCGGTGCTGGCCGCCGGTTGCGCGGCGAGGAAGGTGCGCGAGGCGACCACGCGCTGGTCGGGCGTGTACAGCAACTTGGCGTTGAGTTCGATCGTGGCCGAGGGCACGTCGTGGCCGGCGTAGTCGGATTCGAAGCGGCGTAGATCCAGCAACAGCTTGTAGTCGGCGCGGATGCCGGTGCCGAGCCGGGCCACGCCGGGGATGCGGCCGGAATCCTCGAACGCGCGGACCAGGGTGTCCTCCAGCATGTCGGTGGCCGGCTGCGCCCAGCTGACGCCGCTGTAGACCTGCAGTTCGCCCGGGGTGGGGCGCACCGCGATGCGCGGGCTGTCGACCACCCGCGCGGCACTGGGTTTGGCGATCGCCAGCTGCCAGGTCACCTGCGGCCATGACGGATCCGGCGCGACGCGCACGTTGGGCGCGTAGATCGTCACCGGATCCTTGCTGCCGCCGGTCAGCGCGGAGCAGCCGGCAGCGAGCAGCAGGGCCGGGACGGCGAGCAGCAGGAGGGCGCGCGTCGGCTTCATTTGGGTTTGAACTCCTTCGGGGCGTCGCGGCCGAGCAGGTAGCGCGCGGGGTTGTTGTCCAGGCGGTCGCTGACCCGGCGCAGGTCGCGGATCAGCCCGCGCAGTTCGGTCAGGGTCGGGCCGAGCTGGCCCAGGCCGTCGTTGGCGAAGCTGTTGATCGCCGCGCGGTTCTCGCCCAGGATCTTGTCGGCATTGCCGGAGGCCGAATCGAGCTTGCTCAGCGTGCTTTCCAGCTTGTCCAGGATCGGCGGCAGCTGCTGTACCAGGTTCTGGTCCAGGCGCTGGATAGTGCCGTTGGTGGTCTTCAGGGTCACGTCGAGATTGCGCGCGGCATCGCGCGCGCTGAGGATCAGCGATTGCATGCCTTCGTCGCGATCGGCCAGCGAGCCGCTGATCGTTTCCAGGTTGTGCAGGGTGGCGGTGATGCTGGCCACGTTGCGGTCGCTGAGCACTTCGTCCAGGCGCTCGACGATGCGGTTGGCGGTGTCGGTGATGTTCTGCAGCGCCGACGGCGTGGTCTGGATGATCGGCGCGTCGCTGGTGTCGATGGAGGTCAGCGACGGCGCCTCCGGGGTGCCGCCGGAGAGCTGGATGATCGACGGCCCGGTCAGGCTGGTGATGCCCAGCTTGGCGCGGGTGTCGCTCTTGATTGGCGTGGTCGAGTTCAGCCGCACCCGCGCCACCACTTGGCGCGGATCGTTCGGCGCCAGGGTCAGTTCGGTGATCGAGCCGACCGCGATGCCGTTGTATTGCACCGGGCTGCCCACCGACAGGCCGGTCACCGCCTCGCGGAACACCACCCGGTATTCCTGCCAGGTGCGGTCGGACGAATACTTGGCGGCCCACAGCCCGAACAGCAGCAGGGCCAGCCCGGCCACGATGGTGAAGGCGCCGATCAGGACGTAGTTGGCTTTGGTTTCCATGGCTCAGTGGGTCTCGGTCCAGGCGGTTTTGGCGTCGCGCGCCGCGCGCGCGCGCGGGCCGTGGAAATAGTCCTGGATCCAGGGGTGGTCGACCTGCTCGATCTCGGCCAGCGGCGCGGTGGCGATGACCTTGCGGTCGGCCAGCACCGCCACGCGATCGCAGATAGCGTACAAGGTGTCCAGGTCGTGGGTGATGAGGAACACGGTCAGCCCCAGCGCTTCCTGCAGGGTGCGGATCAGGCGGTCGAAGGCGGCCGCGCCGATCGGGTCCAGCCCGGCGGTGGGTTCGTCGAGGAACAGCAGCGGCGGGTCCAGCGCCAGCGCGCGCGCCAGCCCGGCGCGCTTGCGCATGCCGCCGGACAGCTGCGAGGGCAGCTTGTTGATCGCATCGGCCGGCAGTCCGGCCAGTTTCACCTTCAGCAGCGCCAGTTCGTAATGCCAACTGTCGGGCAGTTCGCCGAAGTGCTCCTTCAGCGGCACCTGCACGTTCTCGCCCACGCTCAGCGAGGAGAACAGCGCGCCGTCCTGGAACAGCACCCCGGTATTGCGCTCCACGTGCAGGCGGTCTTCGCGGCGCTTGGAGTCGGTGTCCACGCCGAGCACGCGGATGTGGCCGGCGTCGGGCTCGCGCAGGCCGAGGATGCTGCGCATCAACACCGACTTGCCGGTGCCCGAACCGCCGACCACGCCGAGGATCTCACCGCGGCGCACGTCCAGGTCCAGGTCTTCGTGCACGGTCTGGGTGCCGAAACGGTTGAGCAGGCCGCGGACCGAGATGGCTAATTCGGGATTCGGGATTGGGGAATCGGGATTGGTCAAAGCAACGGCTCCCGACGAGGCAGCGCACGGCGCCCGCTTTCTACGAATCCCCAATCCCCAATTTCGAATCCCGGCTCCATCACCACCCCACGTTCATGAACCACAGCGCGGCGATCGCGTCGATGATGATCACCAGCGAGATCGTCTGCACCACGCTGGTGGTGGTGCGCTCGCCGACCGATTGCGCGGTGCCTTCCACGCGCAGGCCTTCCAGGCAGCCGATCAGGCCGATCACGATCGCGAAGATCGGCGCCTTCGACATCCCTACCAGCATGTGCCGCAACTGGATGGTGTCGTGCATGCGCGCCAGGTACATCTGCGGTGGGATGCCCAGGTCGAAGGCGCCGACGGTGACGCCGCCGGCCAGGCCGGCGATCATCGCCACGAAGGTCAGCAGCGGCAGCATCACCAGCAGCGCCACCAGCCGCGGGATCACCAGCAGGTCCATCGGGTCCAGACCCAGGGTCTGGATCGCGTCGATCTCCTCGCGCGCCTTCATCGCGCCGATCTGCGCGGTGAACGCGCTGGCGGTGCGCCCGGCCAGCACGATCGCGGTCAGCAGCACCGCGAACTCGCGCAGGAAGGCGATGCTGACCAGTTCCACCACGTAGATCTCGGCGCCGAAGTCGCGCAGGATGGTCGAACCCAGGAACGCGATCACCGCGCCGACCAGGTAGGACAGCAGGGCGACCAGCGGCACCGCGTCCAGCCCGACCTGTTCCATGTGGTGCACGGTGGCGGTCAGGCGGAAACGCCGCGGCTCGTGCACCAGGCGCAGCACCTTGACCAGGGTCTCGCCGAGGAAGCCGACCAGGTTGACGATTTCCTTGCCGTTGTGGTGTACCGCATAGCCAAGCCGCTCCAGCGCCGCGGCGAAGCCGTAGTCGCGCTTGCGCTTGGGGCGGTCGTCGGCGACGTCCTCGATGGTGCTGACCAGCGCCTGGTGGTCGTGGCGGAAGTTCAGCGCCTCGTGGGCGATGCCGTTGCGGGTGGCGTAGCGCATCAGCTGCAGCACGCCGGCCGAATCCAGCTGGGCGATGCCGCTGGCGTCGATGCCGGTGGTGCCGGCCGGCAGCGTGCGCAGAACGTCCGACGACGCCAGCGCGGTGGCCAGCGTCCAACTGCCGGACAGCCGCACCCGCGAGGGGTCTCGGTCGTCCTGGCTGAGTGTTGGCGGTTGCGGTTCGATCATGGGGCGTCCGGGCGCGAGCATACCTGTTTCGCCTGCACCGCAATGTCGTCGTGCGCCACAGGGTGGCTGTGCGCGGGGTTCGCGCCATACTAGCCGACATGCAAGCCGCGCCCATCGCCAATCCCTCCGCCAGCGCCACCTATGCGCAACGGATCGCCTTCGTCTCCGAGATCGCCGGCCGTCTGCACACCTACGGCACCACCGCGCAACGCCTGGAGGCGGCGGTGGTGGCGCTGTCGCAGCAGTTGGACCTGGATTGCGAACCCTGGTCCAACCCGACCGGGCTGATCCTCAGCTTCAGCGATCCGACCAAGGCGATCGGCTCCAGCGACATCACCCGGGTGGTGCGGCTGGCGCCGGGCGACAACGATCTGCACAAGCTCAGCGTCGCCGACAGCATCGCCGACGACGTCGCCAGCGGGCGCATGAGCGTGGCCCAGGGCCATACCGCGCTGCGCCAGCTGGACCGCCCGCCGGGGCGGCGCTGGAAGGCGATGCAGGTGCTCGGCTTCGGCCTGGCCGCCCTGGGCGTGGCCGGGCTGTGGCGGCTGCCGTGGCTGGACATCGCCACCGCCGCCGCGATCGGCCTGCTGATCGGCGCGCTGACCCAGCTCACCGACAAGCGCCCGGCGGCCAAGGAAGCCAACGAGGCGTTGGCGGCGCTGCTGGCCGGCGTCGTCGCTGCGCTGGTGGCGACCTTCGTGGCGCCGCTGAACCTCAATTCGGTGATCATCGCCTCGCTGGTGGTGCTGTTGCCGGGGATGGCGCTGACCAATGCGGTCAACGAACTGACCAGCCAGCACTGGGTGTCCGGCACGGCGCGTTTCGCCGGCGCGGTCACCACCATTCTCAAGCTCACCGTGGGCGCGGTGATCGCGGTGACCCTGGCGCAGCTGCTGGGCCTGGAGCCGCTGGTGCACGCGTCGCGACCGCAGGCGGTGTGGGTGGAATGGGCGTCGCTGCTGGTCGCGGCGTACGCGTTCGCGTTGCTGTTCAAGGCCAACGGCCGCGACTATCCGTGGGTGATGGCCGCCTCGGTGGCCGGCTACGCGATCGCGCGCTTCGCCGGCGAGGCCTGGGGCAGCCCGGTCGGGATCTTCCTGTCGGCGATGTCGCTGACCGCCGCCGGCAATCTGTTCGGCCGGCTGGTGCAGCGCCCGGGCGCGTTGATCCGGTTGCCCGGCATCATCATGCTGGTGCCCGGCAGCGCCAGCCTGCGCGGATTGCTGACCCTGGTGCAGCAGCACGACGTGTCCGGCGGGCAGTCGGCGCTGCTGGCGGTGACCAATATCGTGATGGCGCTGGTCGCCGGCCTGCTGTTCGGCAATCTGCTGGTGCCGGCGCGGAAGAATCTCTAGCGGCATTGCCCTTGCGGCAGGCATGAAAAACGCCGGCTTGCGCCGGCGTTTCTTGAATAACCTGCCGATCCCCAATCCGTTGCCGGATCGGTTTCCCGATCAGTTTTTCGGGGCGGCGGACTTGCCGGCTTTCTTGGCGACCTTGGCGACTTTCTTGGTGGCCTTCTTCGCGGTCTTCTTGGCCGGCGCGGCGGACTTGGCCGGCGCGGCGATCAGGAAGTCGTCGACCTTCTTGCCCTTGGCCACCTGCTCGGCCAGCCAGCGCGGCTGCTTGCCGCGGCCGGTCCAGGTTTCCGCGGCATTGGCCGGATTGCGGTATTTCGGCGGCACCTTGCCCAGCTTGCGGCCCGGCTTCGGACCCGGCTTGCCGGAAGCCGGCTTGCGGCCGCGCTTGGCCGGAGCGGCGCCATCGAACACTTCGTCGATGCCGTAACCGTGCGATTTGGCCAGGCGTGCCAGCAGGGTGCGGACCTTGGCGATGGGCGTGCGCTTGGCGACGATGGTCTGTTGCTTCTTGGCCGTCTTGATAAGAGCGCCCAACTGCTTGGCCGACAGGCCACTGAGATCGATGGTCATTTGTACTCCGGAAAATGGGTGATGGACCTGCAGCCATTCCCTGGCTAGAGCGGAATCATAATATCGCTTTATCGGATTGACAAATATTCCGGGTATTTCGATAGGTGCGCCGATCGCTG
The DNA here is from genome assembly GCF_014236855.1 of Xanthomonas sp. SI. NCBI lineage: Bacteria > Pseudomonadati > Pseudomonadota > Gammaproteobacteria > Lysobacterales > Lysobacteraceae > Xanthomonas > Xanthomonas sp. SI. The sequence continues at coordinate 4,314,865 of NZ_CP051261.1, read as the reverse complement.
GATCGGCGTGGGTGTCACTTATACGCACCGAATTCCGATTGTCAAATCAACGCCGGGTAACGCCGCTGATTCGACCGGCATATTGACCCGGCAAATGTCGAGGCCGTGTCGTGAAGATCGCGGAGCAAGAAAAAGGCCGGGATATATTCCCGGCCTTTCCGATTAACCCTGCAGGCGCGCCAGCAATGCGGCGTGGTCCAGGTTCTCGGCGTCGCCGCCGCTGCGCGCGCGATATTCGAAGGTGCCGGCGGCCAGCCCGCGCTCGGACACCACCACCCGGTGCGGGATGCCGATCAGTTCGATATCGGCGAACATCGCGCCGGCGCGCAGGCCGCGATCGTCGAGCGCGGCGTCCAAGCCAGCCTGCTGCAGTTCGGCCAGCAGCGCCTCGCCGGCCGCATCGATCGCCGGATCGCGCTTGGGATTGATCACGCACACCGCCACCGACCACGGCGCCATCGGCTGCGGCCAGCGGATGCCGGCCTCGTCGTGGTTCTGCTCGATCGCCGCGGCGACGATGCGCGAAATGCCGATGCCGTAGCAGCCCATCGCCATCGCCACGGTCTTGCCGTTCTCGTCCAGCACGGTGGCGTCCAGCGCCTGCGCGTACTGGCGTCCGAGCTGGAACACATGGCCGACCTCGATGCCGCGCGCCAGGCGGATCTCGCCGCCGTCGTGGGCGCGCTCGCCCTCGACCACGTTGCGCAGGTCGGCCACGGTGTCCGGCTCGGGCAGGTCGCGGCCCCAGTTGACCCCGGCCAGATGGAAGCCGGCTTCGTTGGCGCCGACCACGAAATCGGCCATCGCCGCCACGTCGCGATCGGCGACCACGCGGATCGGCTGGCTGGGCTTCAGCGGCCCGAGGAAGCCCGGCTCGCTGCCCAGGTGGGCGCGGATCTCGGCCTCGTTGGCCATGCGGTAGCCGGCCAGGCCGGCGACCTTGCCCAGCTTGATCTCGTTCACTGCGTGATCGCCGCGCACCAGCGCCAGCACGAAGGCGTCGCCGGCCATCACCGCGACCGACTTGACCGTGCGCTGCAGCGCGATGCCGAGCAATTCGGCCACGGCCTCGCAGGTCTTCTGGGTGGGTGTGGCGACCTTGCGCAGCGCTTCCTGCGCCGCCGCGCGCGGCGCCGGATCGGCGGCGACCGCGGTCTCGACATTGGCCGCGTAGTCCGAACCGGTGGAGAACGCCAGCGAATCCTCGCCGGACTCGGCCAGTACGTGGAATTCCTGCGAGGCGTCGCCGCCGATGTCGCCGGAATCGGCCTGCACCGCGCGGAACTGCAGGCCAAGGCGGGTGAAGATGCGGCTGTAGGCGGCCTTCATGTTCTCGTATTCGCGGGCCAGGTCCTCGTCGCTCACATGGAACGAATAGGCGTCCTTCATCAGGAACTCGCGCGCGCGCATCACCCCGAAGCGCGGCCGGATCTCGTCGCGGAACTTGGTCTGGATCTGGTAGAAATTGACCGGCAGCTGCTTGTAGCTGCTCAGCTCCTGGCGCGCGAAATCGGCCGCGGCCTCTTCGGCGGTGGGGCTGTAGCAGTATTCCTGTTCCTTGCGGTCCTTCATCCGCAGCATCAGGCCGCCGAACTTCTTCCAGCGCCCGGTGGCTTCCCACAGTTCGCGCGGCTGGATGGTCGGGAACAGCACTTCCACCGCGCCGGCGCGGTTCATTTCCTCGCGCACCACCGCTTCCACCTTGCGCAGCACGCGCAGACCCAGCGGCGACCAGGTGTACAGGCCGGAGGCGAGCTTGCGGATCATGCCGGCGCGCAGCATCAGCCGGTGGCTGACCAGTTCGGCGTCGGCCGGGGTTTCCTTGGTGGTGTGCAGGTGGAACTGGGAAAGGCGCATCGAGGGGCTTCGCTAACGGCGGGCGCCCATTTTGCCAGTCATTGCCGGCGCTGCGGGGACGGAAGGCGGCCTGCGCCGCGTCCGCGCCGGCCGCGCGCGCTCACTCCGCGGCGGCGGGCGGCGCGCAATAGGCCTTGATCGCGGCCTCGGCCAGGCCCTTCTGCGCGTCGCGCTGGGCCTCGTCCAGTTCCCCGTCCGGCTTGCCGTCGCCGTCGCGGTCGGTCATCACCTTGCCCGGCTTGCCGAGGATGTCCAGGTTCTTGCGCGCGCTCAGGCAGTTGGCGTTCTCCGCCGGGGCGGCGGCCTCGGTGGCCTCGGCCGGGGCGCCGCCGTGGCTGTCGACCCGCCGCGCCTGGTACTTGCCGCCCGGCGGCGGGCTCTGCGAATAGTGGGTGACGCCCTGCGCATCCTTCCATTGGTACAGGGTGGCGGCGCCGGCCACGCCGCTGGCGGCGAGCAGGCACAGGCAGCAAAGCCGGGTCAGGGCGCGCATCACGTTCTCCAGGGGTACGGGCGAAGGCCGATTGCAGCACCCGCCGTCGGGCCTGGCAAGTCGATTAAACTGCCGGGCATGGAACCATCCCGACCGCCTCCCCGTTCGCGCACCATCTATCTGCTGCCGAACCTGTTCACCACCGCCGGCCTGTTCTCCGGTTTCTACGCCATCATCGCCGCCGCCAACGGCCAGTTCGTGCACGCCAGCGTGGCGGTGTTCGTCGCCGCGGTGATGGACGGGCTGGACGGGCGCGTGGCGCGGCTGACCGGCACCAGCAGCGAATTCGGTGTGCAGTACGACTCGCTGGCCGACCTGGTCAGCTTCGGCATGGCCCCGGCGCTGGTGATGTACCACTGGTCGCTGTCGGCGCTGAAGTTCGACGGCAGCGTGATGGGCCGGGTCGGCTGGTCGGTGGCGTTCCTGTACGCGGCCTGCGCCGCGCTGCGCCTTGCCCGCTTCAACACCCAGGTCGGCACCGTGGACAAGCGCTGGTTCGTCGGCCTGGCCAGTCCGGCCGCGGCGGGGCTGATGATGGCCTTCGTGTGGGCCTTCGCCGACGGCAACCTCGGCTGGGACGGCGAGCAACTGCGCTACGTGGCGCTGGGCGTGACCGTGGTCGCGGCGCTGCTGATGGTCAGCCGCATCCGTTTCTGGAGCTTCAAGGGCGGCGCCGCCAAAGGCCCACGCGCCGACCGCGTGCCGTTCCTGATGCTTGTGCTGGCGCCGGTGGTGATCGCGGTACTGGTCATCGACCTGTCGCGCGCGCTGCTGGCGATCGGCGTGCTGTATGCGTTGTCCGGCCCCTGTTACTGGCTATGGCGGCGCTGGCGCAAGCTGCCGGACGCGACGTGAGCGAGGCAATAACCAGCGCGGCGCCGCTGTGGTCGGCCGAGCAGCACGGCTGGCTGCAGGCGTTGGGCCATACGCTCTATGTCGGGGCCGACGCCGAGGTCGGCGCGGTGGTCGCGCAGCCGGCGCTGGCCGAGGAGCGCGATGCTCCTGCCGCCGCCGCCGCCGCCGCCGCCGCCGCGGCTGCGCCTGCAGCGGTGTCCGCACACGCCCCACCGGCGTACGCGCCGCGTGCTACGGCACCCACTCCTACGGAGTCGCCGCGCGGACGCGCGCCGGCCGCGCCTGCGGATTATCCCGAGCCGCAACGCGCCGCGCCGGCGCCGGCTACGCGCCGCGCCGGCCTGCGTCTGCCCGATCGGCTGCAGATCGCGTTGTTGCGCGCCTCCGGGCGCAATCCGAACGATCCGGCCACGCAGGCGTTGATGGCGACCTGGCCGCTGACCGAGCTGCGCGGCAATGCCGCCGCCAAGCGCGCGCTGTGGCCGCAGCTGCGCGCGCTGCGCAAGCAGGCGCCGCGGTGAGCGCGCTGGGCTCGGCGCCCTCGCCGGCAGCGGCGACGCTGCGCACGTTGCGCGAGACCGACCTGGACACGGTGATGGAGATCGAGCGCCGCGCCTATCCGTTCCCGTGGACGCGCGGCATCTTCCGCGACTGCCTGCAGGCCGGCTATCCGGGCTGGGTGCTGCTGGAACAGGGCCAGATCGTCGGCTACGGCGTGATCAGCGTCGCCGCCGACGAGGCGCACATCCTCAACGTCTGCGTCGCGCCGGAACGGCAATCGCGCGGCTACGGCCGCCTGCTGCTGCGCGCATTGATCAAGTACGGCGCCGACCTGGGCGCGCGCCGCGTGTTCCTGGAAGTGCGCCCGTCCAATCCCAGCGCGATCACGCTGTACCACAGCGAAGGCTTCAACGAGATCGGCCGCCGCCCGCGCTACTACCCGGCGGCGAACGGCCGCGAGGACGCGTTGGTGATGGCGATCGAGCTGTTCTTCGAAGGCATGTCGTAGCGCCCGACGGCGTGCCGTCGACGCCGCGCCGGCGAGGGTTTCTGCATGCCTCGCCTTTTTTGTGGCGAGCCGTTTTCCTTCCCTATAAATAATGGTTGCAGGGTGCAGCGTTGCGCCCGCTGTCGGCTGCCCAGCGTTGGGCGCATGCGCTGTCAGGTCCGCGTCCGTTCGAGTATCCGACGCCGCCGCCTCGCGGTGCATCCACTACACGCGATCGCGCGTCCGGCAGTGTTGGGGCTGCATTTTTCCAGGGTTTTCCGAAGAGTGCGGCGCGTCTGCGCAATGTCGCGACTTGTCGTCGGGACAGCGTTGTTGTCCTGCAGCGGTAGCCGGCGTATCGGGCGCATCGCGAACGCAGTTTGTTAGATGCCGTCCCCATATCGCAGCGCTGGATCCGCGCGCAGCGCATTTGTCTCTTCCCAAGCCGAACGCGCTCCCTACAGTGCGCGCCTCTTCGGCGCTGCCCTGTGCGATGGCATCTAGCGCAGTTGTCCGAGGGGACAGCGAATGCGCTCGCGCTGCCGTGTTTTCCGCCTGCGGAAAACGCCGCGCCTGCGACGACTCCACCCATGCTTACGAGGTTCCAGGATGAAGACACAGTCACTCATCGCATCCCCGCGCACGCTCACCCATGCGATTGCGCTTGCAGTCTGTCTGGCGGGCGCGACCGGCAGCGCCTACGCCGATGCCAGCCTGGAGGTCGCCAGCACCGGGTGGGCGACGCAGAACGGCGGCACCAAGGGCGGTTCCAAGGCCGCAGCGGCCAACGTCTACAGCGTCAGCACCGCCGCGCAGCTGAAGACCGCGCTGAAGGCCAGCGTCGGCAGCAACGGCCGCATCATCAAGATCAGCGGCATCATCGACGTCAGCGAAGGCACGCCGTACAGCACCACCGCGGACATGAAGAGCCGCGCGCGCCTGGACGTCCCCACCAAGACCACGCTGATCGGCGTCGGTTCCAATGCGCAGATCCGCGAGGGCTATCTGTACGTCAAGGCCAACGACGTGATCATCCGCAACCTCACCATCGAGAATCCGTGGGATCCGCAGCCGGTGTGGGATCCGGACGATGGCAGCGCCGGCAACTGGAATTCCGAGTACGACGGCCTGACCATCGAGGGCGCCAGCAACGTGTGGGTGGACCATGTCACCTTCACCGACGGCCGCCGCACCGACGACCAGAACGGCACCGCCAACGGCCGCCCCAAGCAGCATCACGACGGCGCGCTGGACGTCAAGAAAGGCGCCAACTACGTGACCATCTCGTACTCGGCGTTCAAGTCGCACGAGAAGAACAACCTGATCGGCTCCAGCGACAGCGCCTCCAGCACCGACAGCGGCAAGCTCAAGGTGACCATCCACAACACGCTGTTCGAGAACATTTCCGCGCGCGCGCCGCGGGTGCGTTTCGGCCAGGTGCACCTGTACAACAACTACCACGTCGGCAGCACCAGCAATGCGGTGTATCCGTTCTCGCATGCGCACGGCGTCGGCAAGGAGTCGAAGATCTTCTCCGAGAACAACGCCTTCGACATCGCAGGGGTCAGCAGCTGCGACAAGATCGCCGCCAACTACGGCGGCAGCGTGTATCGCGATTTCGGCTCGCTGCTCAACGGCAAGGCGCTGACCTGCTCGTGGAACAACAGCATCGGCTGGACCCCGCCGTACACCTATTCGCTGCTGCCGGCGAACCAGGTGGCGAACGACGTCAAGTCCAAGGCGGGCGCTGGTAAGCTCTGAGTGTTGCAGGCCGCCGCCCGCGATGCCGGGCGGCGGTCGATTGTCGTGTCGCGGAATTCCCGCTACAGCCAGCGGCGCACGCGCCGGCAATAATCCGCGTAATCGGTGCTGAAGCGTTCGCTTAATGCCGCTTCTTCGCGCGGAATCTGTACGCGATCGATGTACAGCAGATAGAACACCAGAGAAAGACCTGCGGCCGGATGGCCGAGGCACAGCATCCAGCTCAGCAGGATCAGCGCATGTCCCAGGTACATGGGGTTGCGCGAATAGCGATGCAGTCCGGATTGCACCAAGGCGCTGGCCCGCTGCGGATGCAGCGGATTGACCGTGGTCTCGGCGCGGCGAAAATGCAGCTTGGGCGCCACGTTGGCGACCGCTCCGGCGACGATCACCGCCGCGCCCAGCGAGCGTTGACCTGGCAGGAGCAACGTCGCCGCCGGCCAGATATGTGCGGCACCCCATGCGCACAGCGTGCCGGCGACCACGATCAGCGGCGGCGGCACGCGCAGCTTCATGCGCTGGGGTCTGTCCGCGACTTACAGTTTGGCGCGCTGCTCGCGCAGGCCGGCCAGCTGCTTAGTCCAGTCGGCCAGGCGTACGCGTTCCTGCTCGACCACCGCCGCCGGCACCTTGTCGGTGAACTTCTCCAGCTTGGCCGTGCTCTTTTCCTGTTCGGCGCCGACCCGGGCGATCTCCTTGTCCAGGCGGGTGCGCTCGGCGTCCAGGTCCACCAGGCCTTCCAGCGGCACCAGCAGCCGCAGCTCGCCGACGATCGCGGCGGCGGCCGGCGGTGCGTCCTGCGCCGCGTCCAGCCACTGGATCGCCTCCAGCCGCAGCAGGAACTTCAACTGCGAGGCGAAGCGTTCCACCCGCGCGCGGTCCTCGGCGTGGCCGCCCTGCAGCAGTAGCGGCACCAGCTTGGACGGCGGCACGTTGAGTTCGCTGCGCACCCGGCGCAGCGCCGAGACCATCGCCTTGAGCCACTCGATGTCGGCTTCGGCACCGGCGTAGGCGCTCACGTCCAGGTCGCCGGCGCGCGGATACGGCTGCAGCGAGATGGTCGGCGCGGCGATGCCCAGGCGCGGCGCCACCTGCTGCCACAGTTCCTCGGTGACGAACGGGGTCAGCGGATGCAGCAGGCGCAGCAGCGTCTCCAGCACCTGCAGCAGGGTGTGGCGAGTGCTGTCGGCGGCCGCGGCGTCGTCGCCGTTCAAGGCCGGCTTGGTCAGCTCCAGGAACCAGTCGCAGAACTCGTTCCAGGCGAACTCGTACAGCGACTGGGCAAGCAGGTCGAAGCGGTAGGCGGCGTAATGCGCCTGCGCCTCGGCGGCGACCTTGTCCAGCCGCACCAGGATCCACTTCTCGGCATCGGTCACCGGCACGTGCTTGCCCGTGGCCTGATGCAAAGCGGTGTCCGCATGGTTCGCCATCTGGGCGCGTGGCGACGCGTTTGTCGCTGTCGCCGCCGCGGGATCCTCGGGGCGCGTGTTCATCAGCACGAATCGGCTGGCATTCCACAACTTGTTGCAGAAATTCTTGTAGCCCTCGGCGCGACCGAGGTCGAACTTGATGTCGCGGCCGTGGCCGGCCAACGCGGCGATGGTGAAGCGCAGCGCGTCGGCGCCGTGGGCGATGATGCCCTCGGGGAATTCCTTGCGCGTGGCCTTCTCGATCTTCTCGGCCATGCGCGGCTGCATCAGCCCGGTGGTGCGCTTGGCGACCAGGTCCTCGATGCTGATGCCGTCGATGATGTCCAGCGGATCGAGCACGTTGCCCTTGGACTTGGACATCTTCTGCCCGTCCTTGTCGCGGATCAAGCCGGTGATGTACACGTCGCGGAACGGCACCTGGCCGGTGAAGCTGTCGGTGGCCATGATCATCCGCGCCACCCAGAAGAAGATGATGTCGAAGCCGGTGACCAGCACGCTCGACGGCAGGTAGCGCTCGAAGCCGCGCTCGGCCATCGCCTGCGGATCGGGCCAGCCCATCGTCGAGAACGGCCACAGCTGCGCGGAGAACCAGGTCTCCAGCACGTCGCTGTCCTGGTGCAGGGCGACATCGGTGCCGAGGCCATTCTTCGCACGCGCCTCGGCCTCGTCGCGGCCTACGTAGCAGTTGCCGGCGTCGTCGAACCACGCCGGAATGCGATGGCCCCACCACAGCTGGCGGCTGATGCACCAGTCCTGGATGTTGTCCATCCAGTGGCGATAGGTGTTGATCCAGTTCGGCGGCACGAACGTGACCTGGCCCGACTCGACCAATTCCAGGCCGCGTTTGGCCAGCGCGTCCATCTTCACGAACCACTGGTCGGTGAGGTAGGGCTCGATCACCTGGCCGGTGCGGTCGCCGCGCGGCACCTGCAGCTTGTGCGGCTTGGTCTCGACCAGGATGCCGAGTTCCTCCAGGTCGGCCAGCACCGCCTTGCGCGCGTCGTAGCGGTCCAGGCCACGGTACTTCTGCGGCGCGTTGTCGTTGATCGCCGCGGTCGGGGTGAACAGATTGATCATCGGCAGGCTGTGGCGCACGCCGACCTGGTAATCGTTGAAATCGTGCGCCGGGGTCACCTTGACCACGCCGGTGCCGAACGCGCGGTCCACGTAGTCGTCGCCGATCACCGGCACCTGGCGGCCGGTCAGCGGCAGCGTCACCGTCTTGCCGATCAGGTGCGCGTAGCGCGCGTCCTGCGGATGCACCATCACCGCGGTGTCGCCGAGCAGGGTTTCCGGACGCGTGGTGGCCACCACCAGATAGTCGCGGGTCTCGCGCAGGGTCTCGTTGCCGTCGGCATCGTGCTCGACGTGCTCGTAGCTGGCGCCGTCCTCGAGTGTGTAGGCGATCGACCACAGGAAGCCGTCTTCCTCGACGTTCTCCACTTCCAGGTCGGAGATCGCGGTCTTCAGCACCGGATCCCAGTTGACCAGGCGCTGGCCGCGGTAGATCAGGCCCTGTTCGTGCCAGCGCACGAACGCCTCGACCACCGCCGCCGACGGCTGCGGGTCCATGGTGAAGGTGCTGCGCGACCAGTCGCTGGAGGTGCCCAGGCGGCGCATCTGCCGCTCGATGGTGTCGCCCGACTGCGCCTTCCATTCCCACACCTTGGCGATGAAGCCCTCGCGCCCCAGCGAGTCGCGGGTCTCGCCCTTGCCTGCCAGCGTCAGGTTGCGCGACACCACCATCTCGGTGGCGATGCCGGCGTGGTCGCTGCCGACCTGCCACAACGTGTCGAAGCCGCGCATGCGGTGGTAGCGCACCAGCGCGTCCATCAGCGTCTGCTGGAAGGCGTGGCCCATGTGCAGGGTGCCGGTCACGTTCGGCGGCGGCAGCAGCACCGTGTACGGCTCGCCCTGCCCGGACGGCTTGAAATAGCCGGCCGCTTCCCACTGGGCGTACAGGCGCGATTCGAAGGAGGTGGGGTCGTAGCTGGGGGCGAGGGTGGTCATTGGGGAGCCGGGATTGGGGATTCGTGATTCGGGATTCGTTGCGGTGCCATGCCGATGAAGGGGGACAGGGCAGGGATCCATCCCGAATCTCCAATGCCCAATCCCGGCTCCATCACATGTCGTACTTGCTGACCTCGAAGCCCAGCGCCTTGTACTGTTTCCAGCGTTCGCGCAGCGGCTCGCGCGCGGCGGGGTCGGCCGGCACCACTTCCAGCACGCGCTCGCAGGTGCCGAGGTAGGCGTCGTCGCGCAGGTTGATCACCAGCGCGCGCGACGGCGCTTCCACGCCGGGCGGGACGATCAGCACCTGCGCCTCTTCCTCGTCGACATCGGCGCCGGCGATCTGGTGCGGGATGTAGGCATCCGGGTCGAACGCCCACAACAGCTCGTCCAGCTCCTCGGCCTGCGCCTCGTCGCGCGCCAGCACCAACGTCCACAGGTTGGCGTCGTTGGCCTTGCGCGCCAGCTCGCAGACCAGCCGCAGCGGCTCGGTGAGGAAGCGCGGCTTGGCGATCAGGTAGAAATCGGCGCGCATCAGAGCGGGGATTCGCTGTTCGGGATTGGGGATTGGCTAACGCAGGTCACGATCGTCGGCGGATGGTGCGGGACGGGGGAAAAGGGGAGGTGCTTTTCACGAATCCCCAATCCCGAATCCCCAATCACGCCGCGCCGCCTGCGGCGCGGTCCAGCAACCACTGCGACAACAACCCCACTGGCCGGCCGGTGGCCATGCCGCGCTTGCCTTCGTCGCTGGCCACGCCGGCGATGTCCAGGTGCGCCCAGCGCTGGCCTTCGGTGAAGCGCGACAGGAAGCAGCCGGCGGTGATGGCGCCGGCCCAGCGGCCGCCGATGTTGTAGACGTCGGCGAAGCTGGAATCGAGCAGGCCCTGGTATTCGTCCCACAGCGGCAGGCGCCAGGCGCGGTCGAACACGTGTTCGCCGGCGGCCAGCAGTTCGTTGGCCAGGTCGTCGTGCTTGCTCATCAGGCCGGCGGTCTGGTGGCCGAGCGCGACCATGCAGGCGCCGGTCAGGGTGGCCACGTCGATCAGCGCCTCGGGGTTGAAGCGTTCGGCGTAGGTCAGCGCGTCGCACAGGATCAGGCGGCCTTCGGCGTCGGTGTTGCCGACCTCGATGGTCTTGCCGGACATGCTGGTGATCACGTCGGAGGGGCGGTAGGCGTCGCCGTCGATCGCGTTCTCAACCGCCGGCACCACCACCACCAGGTTCAGCGGCAGGCGCGCGGTGGCGGTGGCGACGAAGGTGCCGATGACGTTGGCGCCGCCGCACATGTCGTACTTCATCTCCTCGATGCCGCCCTGGGTCTTCAGGTTGACGCCGCCGGTATCGAAGGTGATGCCCTTGCCGACCAGCACGTAGGGCTTGGCGTCGCCGCCGCCGTTCCACTTCAGCACCAGCAGCCGCGGGCGGTTGGCCGAGCCGCGCGCCACCGCCAGCAGCGAGCCCATGCCCAGTTCCTTCATCTGCGTCTCGTCGAGGATCTCGGCCTCGGCGCCGTCGATGCCGTGGGCGAACGCCGCGGCGGTTTCGGCCAGATAGGCCGGGGTGCACAGGTTCGGCGGCAGGTTGCCGAGCTCGCGGGCGAATTTCACGCCGGCGGCGATGGCCTGGCCCTGGGCCAGCGCGGTGGCGTCCTCGCCGAGCACGGCCAGGCTGGCCAGGCCGCTGTCGTCGGGCTTCTTCTTGCCCAGGGTGGCGGTGTAGCGGTAGCAGGCGTGGTCGCTGGCGATCACCGCCTGGCGGATCGCCCAGGCCTGGTCGCGGCCCTTGATCTCCAGTTCGGACAGGGTGAACAGCGCCTTGGCCGCCGGCCCGCTCTTCAGCGCGCGCGCCGCGTCGCCGACCGCTTTCAGGTACTGCGGCACGCCGAACTTGGCGGCCTCGCCCAGGCCGACCACCAGCACGCGCGGCGCGGTCACCCCGGGCAGGTCGTGCAGCAGCGCGCTGGCGCCGGTCTTGCCGCTGAGGTCGCCGCGGCCGGCCAGGGCCGTCAGGCGTCCGCCGCTGGCCGCATCCAGGGCCTGGGCGGCGGGCGACAGGCGCTTGTCGGCGAACACGCCGACGACGATGCAATCGAACGCCGCAGTAGCCGGGGCGTCGTGGTTCAGGGTGAATTCCAGGGCCATTGATCAGATTCCGTTGGCAAATCCGTACAATCGCGGGCTGTTTACGTCCAGCCGGGTTAGGCTGGCTCCGCCGCGAACGAATCCGAGAGTTTAAATCAACCCACCCCCATGCCGAAGCTCGATCGATACCTGCTGCGCGATTTCATCCAGAGCTTCTTGGCCACCCTCATCGTCCTGCTGGTGGTCAGCGTCGGCGGCGTGCTGGTCGACATCCTGGGCAACATCGCCGATGGCCGCATCCCGGCCAAGTTGCTGTTTTCCCAGTTGGGCCTGCAGTTCGTGGTGTATCTGCCGCTGATCCTGCCGCTGGCGCTGATGCTGGGCCTGCTGCTGGCGCTGGCGCGGCTGTACCGCGACTCGGAAATGGCGGTGATCACCGCCATCGGCGTCGGCCCGCGGCGCCTGCTGCGGCCGATCCTGATGCTGGTGGTGCCGGTGGTGGTCCTGGTCGGGCTGTGCTCGCTGTGGCTGGGTCCCTGGGCCGACCGCACCTCCGACCGGCTGATCGACGAAGCCAACCGCAGCCTGCTGATGGCGGGCCTGGAGGCCGGGCGCTTCACCCCGCTGTCCGACGGCGGCATCGTCTACATCAGTACCCTGTCCGGCGACGGCACCAAGCTGGGCAAGGTGTTCATGCAGCGGCAGAAGGACGGCCGCCTGGACGTGGTCACCGCGCAGCGCGGCGCGATGTTCTTCGAAGGCAAGGCCGACCGCTACCTGCGCCTGGAGGACGGCTACCGCGTGGAAGGGCCGCTGGCCGGCGACGACATGGACTACCGGCTGATGCGCTACGTCAGCAACGACGTGGCCCTGCCGGACCGCAGCGAGGCGCGCAAGGACGACGATCCGGAGCTGCTGCCCACCGCCAAGCTGATCGGCGACCCGCGGCCGCAGGCCAATGCGCAGCTGCACGCGCGCATCGCCCCGCCGCTGCTGGCGCTGGCCTTCGCCCTGCTGACCCTGCCACTGTCGCGCAGTTCGCCGCGGCAGCAGCGCTACGGCCGGATCATGCTGGCGTTCCTGGCCTACCTGGTCGGCACCAACCTGATGTTCATCGGCACCCAGTGGCTGAGCACCGACAAGCTGCCGCGCGCGCTGGGCCTGTGGTGGCTGACCGTGCCGCTGCTGGTGCTGGCGGTGTGGACCTATCTGCGCGACGGCCAGCTGTCGCGGCCGCGGAGGCAGGCGGCATGAGGCTGCGCCCGAACCTGCACGACGTCTACGTCGGCCGTGCCGTGCTCGGCACCGTCCTGCTGACCTGGGCGGTCCTGCTCGGGCTCGACGTGATCATGGCCTTGTCCAACGAATTCAAGGACATCGGCAAGGGCAGCTACAGCCTCGGCCACGCCGTGGCGTTCGTCGCCTACACCGTGCCGCGGCGCGCCTACACCCTGTTCCCGACCGGCGCGGTGATCGGCGTGCTGATGGGCCTGGGGCAGCTGGCGGCCACCTCCGAACTGACCGCGCTGCGCGCACTGGGCCTGTCGCGGCCGCGGCTGAGCGTGGCCGCGGCGGCGACGATGTTGCTGCTGACCGTGGCGATGGTGGTCAGCGGCGAGACCCTGGCGCCGTGGGCGCAGAACCAGGCCGACACGATCAAGGCCAACGCCAAGTACAACGGCAACATGAGCATGGCCCGCTATTCCGGGGTGTGGGCGCGCGAGGGCGACACCTTCCTCAACGCGCAGGCCGGCGAGGAACACCTGGAAGGCAACGGCGGTACCTGGCTGGAGTTGCGCGACGTGCGCCTGTACACGCTGGACCAGGCCGGGCGCCTGGCCTCGCTGACCCACGCCACCACCGCAGAGCACCGCAGCAGCGGCTGGACCCTGAAGCAGGCCTACCGCGACACCTTCGCCGAGCGCTCGGTGCAGCGCGAGAAGTTCGACAGCCTGCCGTGGGCCTCGCGGCTGGATGCCGCCGCGCTAGCCTCGGGCCTGGCCAAGCCGCGCAACCTGTCCGCGCACGACCTGCACACCAGCATCGAGTACCGCCGCCGCAACGGCCTGGACGCGCGCGACTACGAGGACCAGTACTGGAGCCGCTGGTTCTACCCGGTCAACGTGCTGGCGCTGTGCTTCGCCGCCATTCCGTTCGCGTTCGGCGCGCTGCGCAGCGGCGGCATGGGCAAGCGCCTGTTCCTGGGCATCCTGTTCGCGCTGGTGTTCTGGCTGCTGCAGCTGTTCTTCGGGCGCATGGCCGGCGCGCTCAAGTTCGACTACCGCATCGCCTACGCGTTGCCGCCACTGGTGATGCTGACCGTGTCGTGGCTGTTGTTCCGCAAACGCAGCAGTTGAGTCGCGGCGCCTGCGAGCCCGAGCCGCGCTCACGCCTGTCGCGTCGGCTGCCGGTCGGGTTTCCTTCGCTCCAGACCGGCCGGCTGTCGCTGCGGCAGGTGCGCGTCGCCGATCTGGACAGCCTTCGCACGATCTATGGCGATCCGCAGGTGATGCGCCATGCCGCCGATCCCGTGTTCACGCGTGCCGAGCACTACGTGCAGACGATCGATAGCATGGCCCGGGGATTCAGCGCGGACCAGGCGATCGAGTGGGGCATCGCCCGCAGGTCCGACGATGCGTTGATCGGCACCGTGGGACTGCACAACTTCCGCGACACCATGGCGGAAGTGGGCTGCCTGCTGGCAGCGGCGCACTGGCGGCAGGGTGTCATGCGCGAAGCGGTTGGCGCGGTGCAGGCGTTCGCGAAGGAGCGGCTTTGCTTGGTCCGGCTGGAGGCCGACATCGATGCCGGCAATGCGGCATCGTTGGCTTTGTTCGCCGCATTGGGCTACGTCGGGGCGCAGCGCACAGCGGAGCAGGCAGCGCTTCTGACGAAGTGGCTTTAGCGCCGGAAGTTCCAACTGCTGCGGCGCGCCAGCCGAGCCGGCTTAGGCGTCATCGCAGCAGCAATGGCTCACCAACGTAGCTCGCCGCGCCGCCGCGCGCCCATGCGTTGCGGTCAGGGCTTTTTTTGCTTCGGAAGCCGAACCAGCCGCGTGCCGCTGGCACGGTCGTGCCACGTCAACCGTTCGCGATCGAACAGCGCCCACCAGAACCCCAGCCCGCCCAGCAGCAGCGACAGCGTGCCGACCAGATAGCGCCGCCACAGAGCGCCCCAGCTCGGCGTGCCGCCATCGGCGCCGTGCAGGCGCAGCCGCCACGGGCGCATGCCCAGGGTCTGGCCGCCGCGGCGCCAGCTCAGCGTCGCGTACAGCCCCGCCGCCAGCCAGCAACACAGCCACAATAGCCACTGCAAGGTGCTGAACGGAGGGATGTTTTCGCGCGGCGCGTGGCCTTCGAGGGTGTAGCCCAGGGTGAACAGCGCCGAGATCGCGAACCACAGCGCCAGCACCGGCCAGGCATCGTAGAACAGCGCCAGGAGCCGCCACGGCAGCAGCGCGCGCGGACGGGAAGCGGTGGCGGTGGCAGTGGACGCGGCGGTCATCGCCACAGCTTAGCGGCAGCGCCACCGGCGCGTCACCGGCTGGCACCGCGATCGGCGCAGCCCCCGCCTTGCGCCGCGCGAAGTCGGCGCTAGGCTTTCCCAAGTCCCAAGTCCCAAGTCCCGTAAGCTCCCCCGATGCCCGAACTCCGCACCCCCGCCGAACGCCGCCAGCAGGCGCAACGGCTCGCCCCGCTGCGCGATGCCGATGCCGTCGCGATCCAGCAGTTCCTGGACACCGCCTGGGCCGAGCAGGGCCTGGCACGGCAGAGCCTGGACAGCTACCGGCGCGACCTGGAAGGCTTCGCGCGCTGGCGCGACGGCGCCGGCGGCGGCCTGCCCGGGGCCGATCGCCAGGCCCTGTTCGATTACCTGGCCTGGCGCACCCGGCTGGGCTATTCGCAGCGCAGCAACGCGCGCTGGCTGTCGTCGCTGCGCGCATTCTTCGGCTTGCGCCTGCGCCGCGGCGAGCGCAGCGACGATCCGACCGCGCTGCTGGACCCGCCCAAGCTGCCGCGCTCCCTGCCCAAGGCGCTGGCCGAGAGCCAGATCGACGCGTTGCTGGCGACGCCGGACGACACCGACCCGGCCGGCCTGCGCGACCGCGCCATGCTCGAACTGATGTACGCGGCCGGGCTGCGCGTCAGCGAGCTGGTCAACCTGCCGGCGAATGCGGTGAACCTGCGCCAGGGCGTGCTGCGGGTCACCGGCAAGGGCAGCAAGGAGCGCCTGGTGCCGCTGGGCGAGGAATCGCAGCACTGGCTGCAGCGCTATCTGGACACCGCGCGGCCGGCGCTGGCGGCGGGGCAGGCGGTGCCGGCCAGCGACGGCACCGTGCCGATGTTCATCGACGCGGCGCGGCGTCCGCTGAGCCGGCAACAGTTCTGGGGCCTGGTCAAGCGCTATGCGGCGCTGGCCGGCATCGACCCCACCTCGGTCAGCCCGCACGGCCTGCGCCACAGCTTCGCCACCCACCTGCTCAACCGCGGCGCCGACCTGCGCGCGCTGCAGATGCTGCTCGGCCACAGCTCGCTGTCCACCACCCAGATCTACACCCTGGTGGCGCGCGAACACCTGCAGAAACTGCACAGCAAGCACCATCCGCGCGGCTGAGGCCCCCGGCGGCGCCCCTGTCAGCCTGCGCGGACCGCGCCGTGGCCGCTCAGCCTGTCTACATGGAGCGGACCAATCGGTATGCGACAATCCAGCCGATTCGCAGCCCTACATGGATAGCCAATGCTCCGTTTTGCTCTTTTTGCGCTGCTGGGCGCCACGTCCCTTTCCGCCTGCGCGCAGCCGGCTTCTCCCACCGCCGGCGCCGCTGCCAAGCCGGCCGCTGCCGCTGCCGGTACCCCGGGCGACCAGCGCGTGCGTGCGGCGCTGCTGCAGCTGGATCCGAACTTCAAGCCCGACTTCATCGGCGCCGCGCCGTTCCCGGGCTTCCGCGAAGTGGTGGTCGGCGGGCAGGTGCTGTACGTGTCCGACGACGGCCGCTACCTGTTCCAGGCGCAGCCGTTCGACATCCAGGAAAAGCAGTTCGCCTCCAGCGAGGGCCTGCTGAACTACCGCCGCAAGCTGCTGGAATCGGCGCCGCGCACCGAGCGCATCGTGTTCGCCCCGGCCAACCCGAAGTACACCATCAGCGTGTTCACCGACATCGAGTGCGGCTACTGCCGCAAGCTGCACAGCGAGATCGCCGAGCTCAACAAGCAGGGCATCGCGGTGGAGTACCTGGCGTTCCCGCGCATGGGCCTGGGCAGCCAGGACTACAAGGACATGGTCGCGGTGTGGTGCGCGGCCGACAAGAAGAAGGCGCTGACCGAGGCCAAGGCCAACGGCAAGGTGCCGAGCGCGGCCAGCTGCAAGAACCCGGTGACCATGCAGTACAACCTGGGCCAGCGTCTGGGCGTCAACGGCACCCCGGCGATCTTCGCCCCGGACGGCACCCAGCTCGGCGGCTATCTGCCGCCGGCGCAGCTGCGCGAGGCGCTGGACAAGCGTGCGGCCGAGGCGGGTCGGGCGGGCGGTAGTCGCTAAGCGGCCGGGATTTGGGATTGGGGATTGGGGATTCGCAAACGCGCGTCCCCGGCATGTGAGCGTTGACTCGGGCGTTCGCGGCGTGTGTGTTAGTCATTGATTTTCTGGGAATTTCCCCGCTCCCTTAAAACGGCTTTTGCGAGTCCCGAGTCCCAGGTCCCGAGTCCCGGCTACACTACGCAGCCCGTTTACCTCACACGGTTCCCCGGACATGATCGTCCTCGAGGGCGCTTCCGCCCTTTCGCCGTTCCGTCGCGCTCGGCTCGAAACCCGCCTGCAATCCGTCGTTCCCGGTCTGCGCATCGCAGGCGCCTGGCACGTCTACTTCATCGACAGCGACGCCGACGGCGCGGTGGACACCGCCGCCGCGCAGCGCATCCTGCAGGCGCAGGACGCGCCGGCCGTGGCCGAGGCGGGCACCCGCTCGCGCTACGTGGTGCCGCGGCTGGGCACGCGCTCGCCGTGGTCGAGCAAGGCCACCGAACTGGTGCGCGGCGCCGGCCTGGCGATCCGCCGCGTGGAGCGCGGCACCCGCCTGGACCTGGCCGGCTGGCCCGAAGACGCCATCCAGCAGGCCGCGCTGGCCAAGCTGCTGCACGACCCGATGACCCAGTCGCTGCTGGACGGCGCCGCGCAGGCGCAGGCGCTGTTCCAGGCGCCGGCGCGCGGCGACGTCGAGCGCATCGCGCTGGACCAGCTGGAAGCGGCCAACGCGCGGCTGGGCCTGGCCCTGGCCCAGGACGAGATCGACTACCTGCGCCAGCGCTTCGGCGAACTCGGCCGCGACCCGGCCGACGTCGAGCTGATGATGTTCGCGCAGGCCAATTCCGAGCACTGCCGGCACAAGATCTTCAACGCCAGCTGGAGCATCGACGGCAAGGAGCAGGAACGCTCGCTGTTCCGGATGATCAAGCACACCCACCAGCAGACCCCGCAGCACACGCTCAGCGCGTACAGCGACAATGCGGCGGTGGTGGAAGGGCATCCGGCCGCGCGCTACCGCCCGGATCCGGCCAGCGGCGAATACCGCAGCGAGCCGGTGACGCCGTCGGCGTTCTGCATCAAGGTCGAGACCCACAACCACCCGACCGCGATCGCGCCGTTCCCGGGCGCCTCCACCGGCGCCGGCGGCGAGATCCGCGACGAGGGCGCCACCGGTCGCGGCGGCAAGCCCAAGGCCGGCCTGACCGGCTTCAGCGTCTCGCACCTGCGCATCCCGACCCTGCCGCAGCCGTGGGAAGCCGAGCGCCCGTTGAACCCGCGCATGGCCCCGGCGCTGGAGATCATGCTCGAGGCCCCGCTCGGCGGCGCCGCGTTCAACAACGAATTCGGCCGGCCCAACCTGCTCGGCTATTTCCGCAGCTTCGAACTGCCGGAGACGCAGGACCTGACCCGCGCCTACGACAAGCCGATCATGCTCGCCGGCGGCCTCGGCGCGATCGATCGCATCCAGGTCGAGAAGATCCGCCTGCAGCCGGGCGACGCGGTGATCGTGCTCGGCGGCCCGGCGATGCTGATCGGCCTGGGCGGCGGCGCGGCCAGTTCGGTGGCCTCCGGCGACAGCGCCGAGGATCTGGATTTCGCCAGCGTGCAGCGCGACAACCCGGAGATGGAGCGGCGCGTGCAGGAGGTCATCGACCGCTGCGTGGCGCTGGGCGCCGACAACCCGATCCGCTGGTTCCACGACGTCGGCGCCGGCGGCCTGTCCAACGCGATTCCCGAACTGCTGCACGACTCCGGGGTGGGCGGCCTGATCGACCTGGACCGCGTGCCCAGCGACGACCCGTCGCTGTCGCCGATGCAGCTGTGGTGCAACGAATCGCAGGAGCGCTACGTGCTCGGCGTGCCGCAGGCACGCCTGGCCGAATTCGCCGCGCTCTGCGAACGCGAACGCTGCCCGTTCGCCGCGGTCGGCGTGGCCACCGCCGAGGAACGGCTCATCGTGGGCTATGGCGTCTTCGGCGGCGGGAATGGGGAATCGGGAATCGGGAATGGTGAACAGCCAGCCGCACCCGCTTCTCACGAATCCCCAATTCCCAATCCCCAATCCCGGCACCCCATCGACCTGCCGATGGACGTGCTGTTCGGCAAGCCGCCGAAGATGCACCGCGATGCGCGGCGGCCGCCGGCACCGCGTTGGCCCGAGTTGGACACCGACACGCTGGACCTGCGCGAGGCCGGGTTGCGCGTGCTGGCGCATCCGGCGGTGGCGGCGAAGAGTTTCCTGGTCACGATCGGCGACCGCAGCGTCGGCGGGTTGACCGCGCGCGAGCAGATGATCGGTCCGTGGCAGCTGCCGCTGGCCGATTGCGCGATCACCCTGGCCGGGTTCGATACCTGCGCCGGCGAAGCGATGGCGATCGGCGAGCGCACGCCGCTGGCGCTGCTCGATGCCGCCGCGGCGGCGCGCATGGCGGTCGGCGAGGCGATCACCAACCTGTGCGCGGCGCCGGTCGAGGCGCTGGCGCAGGTCAAGCTGTCGGCGAACTGGATGGCCGCGGCCAACCACGCCGGCGAGGACGCGCGGCTGTACGCTGCGGTCAAGGCGGTGGGCATGGAACTGTGCCCGCAGCTGGACCTGAGCATTCCGGTCGGCAAGGATTCGTTGTCGATGCAGGCGCAGTGGGCGGTGACCGCCGTGAATCGGGAATCGGGAATCGGGAATGGGGAAACGCGCGACGTTTCCGCGACCGACGACTCCGCTTCTTCGATTCCCGATTCCCCATTCTCCGGTCCCGGCGCAACGCACAAGAGCGTTTCACCCGTGTCGCTGATCGTCACCGCGTTCGCCCCGGTGGCCGACGCGCGCGCGCAGCTGACGCCGTTGCTGGCGCGCGAGGCGGAGAGCGAGTTGTGGCTGATCGGGCTGGGCGGCGGCAAGCAGCGCCTGGGCGGGTCGGTGCTGGCGCAGGTGCATGCCGAGGGCGGCTTGCCGGCCTTCGGCGGCGCGGTGCCGGACCTGGACGATGCGCAGCGCCTGCGCGCGTTCTTCGAACTGATCCGCGATGCGCGCGAGGCCGGGCTGCTGCTGGCCTACCACGACCGCAGCGACGGCGGCGCCTTCGCCACCCTGTGCGAGATGGCGTTCGCCTCGCGCCAGGGCCTGGAGATCAACCTCGATGCCTGGGGCGACGATCCGTTCCGCAGCCTGTTCAACGAGGAACTGGGCGCTGTGGTGCAGGTCGCCAACGAGGACCGCGCCGCGTTCGCCGATCTGATCGAGCGGCACGCGCTGACCGAGTGCGCGCAGCGCATCGCCCGCCCCAGCACCGCCGCGGTGGTGCGCGTGGGGCTGGCCGGCAAGACCCTGGTCGAATGGCGCTGGGAGGAACTGTTCGATGCGTGGTGGTCGGTGAGCCACGCCATGCAGAAGCTGCGCGACAACCCCGACAGCGCCGACGAGGAGCGCGCGGTGGCGCGCGATTTCGCCGCGCCGGGGCTGAAGCCGAAGCTGGCGTTCGACCCGGCCGAGGACGTGGCAGCGCCGTTCGTCGCCAGCGGGCAGCGGCCCAAGGTGGCGATCCTGCGCGAGCAGGGCGTCAACGGCCAGATCGAGATGGCCAACGCGTTCGAGCAAGCCGGTTTCCGCGCCTTCGACGTCCACATGAGCGACCTGATCGCCGGCCGCGTGGACCTGGCCGATTTCGTCGGCCTGGCCGCCTGCGGCGGCTTCAGCTACGGCGACGTGCTCGGCGCCGGCCGCGGCTGGGCCACCTCGATCCTGGAGCGGCCCGCGCTGCGCGATGCGTTCGCGGCGTTCTTCGCGCGCCCGGACACGTTCGCGCTGGGCGTGTGCAACGGCTGCCAGATGCTCAGCCAGCTCAAGGACATCATCCCAGGCGCCGAACACTGGCCGCGCTTCCTGCGCAACCGCAGCGAGCAGTTCGAGGCGCGCACCAGCCTGCTGGAAGTGGTGGAGTCGCCATCGATCTTCCTGCGCGGCATGGCCGGCTCGCGGATCCCGGTGGCGGTGGCGCACGGCGAAGGCCGCGCCGAGTTCGACAACGCCGTGGACCAGGCCGCCGCGCGCGTGGCGTTGCGCTTCGTCGACGGCAACGGCGAGGTCGCCGCGCGCTATCCGCTGAACCCGAACGGCTCGCCCGACGGCATCACCGGCCTGACCAGCGACGACGGCCGGGTGACGATCCTGATGCCGCATCCCGAGCGCACCCCGCGCGCGCTCAACCTTAGTTGGCACCCCGAAAGCTGGGCGGACGCTTCGCCGTGGCTGCGCATGTTCCGCAACGCGCGGGTGTGGGTGGGCTGAGCGCCTACCTGCCGCGCCCGCCATCGGCGGGCGCGGCGGCGTGATACGGGCTCACCCTGCGCCTCCGGCGCAAAGAGGCTACGAACGCTCGGCTGTTTCCTTCTCCCCTCGGGACCATGGCCCCCTTTTCGGGGGAAGGTGCCCCGAAGGGGCGGATGAGGGTGCGGGCGAAGCCTCGCACCCCAAACTCCACGAGCCGCTTTCGCGCCGCACCCTCACCCCAACCCCTCTCCCGGTGGGAGAGGGGCTTTGCACGCTCGGCTGTTCCTTCTCCCCTCGGGAGAAGGTGCCCCGCAGGGGCGGATGAGGGTGCGGGCGAAGCCTGGTGCACCCAAACTCCACGAGCCGCTTTCGCGCCGTACCCTCACCCCAACCCCTCTCCCGGTGGGAGAGGGGCTTTGCGCGCTCGGCTGTTCCCTTCTCCCCTCGGGAGAAGGTGGCCCGCAGGGCCGGATGAGGGTCCGGGCGCAGCCTCGGCGAACTGCCGGAGCCGTCCCGAATCGCCGAGTGGCCGCCAGCCGCCGCAGCCTGCAACCGGCTGAAGAAAACCCCCGATTCGCATCCCTGGGCGACTGCCCGGCCATCGCCTTCTACCGCCGGCCAACGACCGCGTTCTGCGCAGTTGCGCTTGTGCACGGCGGAACGCGGCCCCTCCCTCAGACCAGCGGCAACCGCTTTCCGCCATCACCCCCGATCTGCGTCAAACCCTTGGCGCAGCAGCGAATGTCGCTCCCTCCCGATGTCAACGCATGGCAAGTGCCGTGCCGAGAATTTGGCGGAATGTCTTGTTTTGATTGAAATTTATCGAAATATTAACAATTAAGTTGTAAATCCGAGATTTCCATCCCTGTTCGTGCCGTTTTTAGTCAAAAACTTGACGTACTCAAGATACGGGGTTAACACTCCAGACAGTTCCGCATTTCGTCTTGGTTCATCAAGGCAGACGCGCAGCGACAGGCACCCGCCTCTCGCGCTCCGGGTCAGGGATGCGGCGCAAATACCGACAGGGGGTCGGCCGGCTGGAATGCCGGGCGAGGGTGGCTTTTTGACCAAAAACCAGCCTATTGAGGAGCAGTACTCGATGAATCGGATTTATCGCAAGGTCTGGAACAAGGCGTTGGGGATGTGGACCGTGGCCTCGGAACTGGCCAGCGGCGATTCCCGCGGCCAGCTCGTTCGCGAAGGCAGGGCTGGGCGCGCGCAGGGCCTGGCCTTGTCGGCCGCGATCGCCATGGCGCTGGGCGCCGGCGGATCCGTACTGCCCTCGGCCGTACAGGCGCAGGCGCTGCAGATCGGCGACGGCGCCAGCGCCAGCGGCGACTACGCCACCGCGGTCGGCGCCGAAAGCAACGCCAGCGGCGAACAGAGCACCGCCACCGGCGCAGCCAGCAACGCCAGCGGTGACGGCAGCGTGGCCAGCGGCGCGCTCAGCGAAGCGAACGGCCTGGAATCCACTGCACTCGGCTACTACAGCACCGCCAGCGGCATCGGCGCGACCGCGCTCGGCGCCGAAAGCGTCGCCAACGGCACCGCCACCGCGGCGGTCGGCCTGGGCGCCACCGCCGATGCCGACTTCGCGACCGCCGTCGGCGGCTTCGCCAGCGCGTCCGGCTACAACAGCACCGCGCTGGGCAATGCCGCCGTGGCGCAGGGCGAGAACAGCGTGGCGCTGGGCGCCGATGCGCTCGCCGATCGCGACAACAGCGTATCGGTCGGCAAGGCCGGCGCCGAACGCCAGATCACCAACGTCGCCGCCGGCAGCGAAGCCACCGACGCGGTCAACGTGGCCCAGCTCGACGCGGTGAAGCAGACCGCCGACACCACCGCCAAGTATTTCCAGTCCAGCGGCAGCGCCGACAGCGACGCCGG
This sequence comes from Xanthomonas sp. SI, assembly GCF_014236855.1. Classification (NCBI taxonomy): domain Bacteria; kingdom Pseudomonadati; phylum Pseudomonadota; class Gammaproteobacteria; order Lysobacterales; family Lysobacteraceae; genus Xanthomonas; species Xanthomonas sp. SI. Next base: position 4,291,713 of record NZ_CP051261.1, on the reverse strand, counting down.
GGCCTATGTCGAAGGCGACAACGCGCTGGCCGCCGGCGAAGCCGCCAACGCGATCGGCAACGGCAGCAGCGCGCTCGGCAGCGGCGCCACCAGCATCGGCGGCAATGCCACCTCGGTGGGCAGCAACGCGACCGCGACGGGCGCCTCGGCGACCGCGGTTGGCGGTGCGCTGTCGATCGTCGACGAGAACGGCGAGGTGCTGCTGGAAGGCACCACCAGCGCCGCGGCGCAGGGCGCCAGCGCGTTCGGCGCCGGGGCGCAGGGCAACGGCGCGTTCTCCACCGCACTCGGTACCGCCGCGCGCGCCGACGGCGTGCAGAGCACGGCGACCGGTTTCTCCGCCGCAGCTGGCGGTCTGGCGAGCACCGCGAACGGCGGCTTCAGCCAGGCCGGCGGCGAGTTCGCCTCCGCGTTCGGCTACGGCGCCAATGCCAGCGGCGGCAGTGCCGTGGCAGTGGGCGAGTCGAGCCTGGCCAGCGGCGAATCCAGCACCGCGGTCGGCGGCAGCGTGCTGGGCTTTTTGACGACCGAAGCGCAGGGCGAAGGCGGTTCGGCGTTCGGCGCCGGCGCCTGGGCCAACGGCGCGTTCTCCACCTCGATCGGCTGGCTCAGTTCGGCCGACGGCGACTCCAGCACCGCACTCGGCGGCGCCTCATGGGCGCAGGCCGAGGACTCCACCGCGCTGGGCTACGGCGCCAAGGCGTCGGCCGCCGGCAGCGTCGCGCTGGGCCAGGGTTCCACTGCCGACCGCGCCGACACGGTGTCGGTCGGCAGCGCCGGCAACGAACGCCAGATCGCCAACGTCGCCGCCGGCACCGAGGGCACCGATGCGGTGAACCTGGACCAGCTCGATGCGGTCGCCAACGTCGCCGACACCACCGCGCGCCTGTTCTCCGCCAACGGCGAAGGCAGCGCGCTGGCGCAGGGCGAAGACGCCACCGCCTCCGGTTCCAACGCCTTGGCCGATGGCGACTACGCCACCGCCCTCGGCTCCAGCAGCTTCGCCGGCGGCACCGCCGCCTCGGCGATCGGCAGCGGCGCGGTGGCCAATGGCCAGAACGCCAGCGCGCTCGGCGCCAATGCCACTGCCAATGGCGAGTCGGCGACCGCGATCGGCGGCGTCGCCACCGTCTACGAATACGACGACGACGGTTTCATCGTCGGCAGTCGCGAGCAGACCACGCAGGCGCTGGGCACTGCGGCCACCGCGGTCGGCGGCGGCGCGCAGGCGCTGGATGCGCTGAGCACCGCGGTCGGCACCGGCAGTTCCGCCAGCGGCGTGCAGAGCACCGCGCTGGGCTACCACGCGCAGACCTTCCAGGACGGCGCCACCGCGGTCGGCGGCCTGTCCGAAGTGTCCGGCGCGCTGGGCACGGCGGTGGGCTACGGCTCGCGCGCTGCGGGCGACTACGCCACCGCGACCGGTATCGGCGCGCGGGCGACCGCGACCAGCACCGTGGCGATGGGCATGAATGCCCTGGCCAGCGGCACCGACAGCGTCGCCATCGGCGGCGTCAGCACCGCCGCCGAAAGTGCCGGCAACAGCGTCGGCATCGCCGCGGCGACCGGCGTCGGCGGCGTCGCCCTGGGCGCGGGCGCGCAGAGCCAGGGCAACTACGCGATCGCGCTGGGCTACAACGCCAACGTGTTCCCGAGCTTTGATAACGATGCCGTCGACTCGGTGGCGATCGGCCACAGCGCCGGTTCGTTCGCGCCGCACACCGTCTCGCTCGGCGCCCATGCGCTGTCCGCGGGCGAGGGCGGAGTGGCGATCGGCCAGGCGTCCACCGCGTGGACCGCCAACAGCGTGGCTCTCGGCGCCGATGCGGTGACCTCGATGTTCCACGACAGCAGCACCGCGATCGGTGCCAACAGCGCGGCCAACGGCACCGACGCGACCGCGATCGGCTACGGCGCGCGGGTCAGCAGCTGGCTCGCGGATGCACAGGAACGTTCCGCATCCAGCGCGGTCGCGCTCGGCGCGTATTCCTACGCGGACCGCGACAACAGCGTCTCTGTCGGCGACGTGGCCAGCGGCCTGACCCGGCAGATCACCAGTGTCGCCGCCGGCACCGAGGCCACCGATGCGGTCAACGTCGCGCAGCTGCAGGAAGCGGGCAAGTATCTGCAGGCCAGCGCCGGCAACAGCGACGCCGGCGCCTATGTCGAAGGCGACGATGCGCTGGCCGCGGGCGAGGCGGCCAATGCCATCGGCAACGGCAGCACCGCGCTCGGCGCTGGCGCCGATGCGTTGAGCAGCGGGGCGACCGCGGTGGGCAGCGGCGCGGTCGCGGCGGGGCAGAACAGCGCCGCGTTCGGCACCAACGCGCAGGCCACCGGCCCGGCGGCGGTGGCCGTGGGTGGGGTAGCGGTCGACGAGAACGGCGACCCGCTGATCACCAATGGCGGGGTGGCGGTGGATACCGGTGCGACCAGCGCCGGCGTCGGCGGCACCGCGCTGGGCGCCAGCGCCGATGCCGGCGGCTTTGCCGCCTCGGCGGTGGGCGTGGGCGCCTATGCCAGCGGCGCGCAGGCCTCGGCGTTCGGCGCGGTGTCCAATGCCAGCGGCGATTACGCCACCGCGATCGGCACGCAGAGCGCGGCGACCGGCGCCAGCAGCGTCGCCGTCGGCGGCCCGGCCGACCTGATCCCGGGCCTGGGCCTGTTCGTGCAGACCCAGGCCAGCGGCGAGAGCTCGGCGGCGTTCGGCGCCGGCGCGATCGCGTCGGGCGATTACAGCCTGGCCAGCGGCAGCCTCAGCGAGGCCTCCGGCCTGGAAAGCACCGCGCTGGGCTACTTCGCCTATGCGCCGGGCGCCTTCGCTACGGCGCTCGGCGCCGAGTCCTGGGCCAGCGGCGCCAACAGCACCGCGATCGGCTACTACAGCACCGCGCTCGCCGCCGACAGCGTGGCGCTGGGTTCCAACTCGGTCGCGCGCCGCGCCAACACGGTGTCGGTCGGCGATGTGGGCAGCGAACGGCAGATCGCCAACGTCGCCGCCGGCAGCCAGGCCACCGACGCGGTCAATGTGGCGCAGCTGGACGCGGTGAAGCAGACCGCCGAGACCACCGCCAAGTTCTTCACCAGCAGCGGCAGCGGCACGGTCGGCGCCTACGCCGATGGCGAGGGCGCCGTCGCGGCAGGCGATGCGGCCAACGCCTACGGCAACGGCGCGGCCGCGTACGGCAGCGGCGCCGCCGCGATCGGCAGCGATGCAGTCGCGCTCGGCAACGGCAGCACCGCCGGCGGCGCCGGCAGCACCGCCATTGGCGGCCAGGGCCAGGCGTTCGACCAGTACAACCAGCCGATCACCGATGCCGACGGCAATGCGCAACTGATCGGCGCCAACGCCGGCGAGAACGCCACCGCCATCGGTGCCGGCGCACAGGCCACCGGCGCGCTGGCGACCGCCACAGGTTATGGCGCGCAGGCCACCGGCGACCACAGCACCGCCGGCGGCTACAAGGCGCGTGCGACCGGCAGCTACAGCCTGGCGCAGGGCGACAACGCCTGGGCCAGCGGCGACGACGCCACTGCCAGCGGCGCCTACGCCTGGGCCACCGCCGACGGCGCCTCGGCGTTCGGCGCCTCGGCCTGGGCGACCGGCACCAATGCCTCGGCATTCGGTACCGGTGCGTGGGCCAGCGGCAGCGGCGCCACCTCGATCGGCTTCAACAGCTGGGCACCGGGCCTCAGCGCCACCGCGGTGGGCCGCGGTGCGTTCGGCTACGGCAACTACAGCGTGGCGATGGGCTTCCAGGCGCTGGGCAACCAGGTCAACACCATCGCCCTGGGCACCAACAGCCTGGCCGATGCGGAAAGCGCAGTGGCGATCGGCGCGGGCAGCGAGGCGACCGCCTCCAACGCCGTGGCGCTGGGTGCGGGTTCGGTCGCAGACCGCGCCTACAGCGTGTCGGTGGGCAGCGCCGGCAACGAGCGCCAGATCACCAACGTCGCCGCCGGCACCGACGCCACCGACGCGGTCAACGTCGCCCAGCTCGATGCGGTCAAGCAGGCGGCGGAAACCACCAGCAAGTACTTCCAGGCCAGCAGTAGCGACGCCAGCGATGCTGGCGCCTATGTCGAAGGCGACAATGCGCTGGCCGCCGGCGAGGCGGCCAATGCGATCGGCGACGGCAGCACCGCGCTGGGCGGCGGCGCCAATGCGCTGGCCGCCGGCGCCACCGCGATCGGCTTCAACGCGGTGTCCAGCGGCAGCGATGCGGTCGCGCTCGGCAGCGACAGCCAGGCGCTGGGCCAGGACAGCATCGCCATCGGCAACGGTGCGCTGGCCAGCGAGATCGGCGCCACCGCCAGCGGTGCCGGCGCGCAGGCCAGCGGGACCTATTCCACCGCCACCGGCAGCGAAGCGGTGGCCTCGGACAACCAGGCCACCGCCACGGGCTTCCGCAGCAGCGCTTCCAACATCGGCGCCACTGCGCTCGGCGGCTACAGCGAAGCCAGCGGCTACCTGTCCTCGGCGCTGGGCTACGGCGCGCTCGCCAGCGGCGACTACGGCACCGCGGTCGGTGTCGGTGCGGCCGCCTCGGGCAGCGGCAGCGTGGCGCTGGGCGAGTCCAGCGTGGCGTCCGGCGAGGAAAGCGTCGCGGTCGGCGGCACCTCGTTCTTCGGGCTGATTCCGGCCGAGGCCTCAGGCGCCAACTCGTCGGCATTCGGCGCCGGCGCCGGCGCCACCGCCGACTTCAGCACCGCCATCGGCAGCCTGGCCTACGCCAGCGCCGAAGATTCCAGCGCCTTCGGCTACGGCGCCTATGCCTCCGCCAGCAACAGCGTGGCGCTGGGCGCAGGGTCCGAGGCCGATCGCGACAACACCGTGTCGGTGGGCAGCGTCGGCAGCGAGCGGCAGATCGCCAACGTCGCCGCCGGTACCGAAGACACCGATGCGGTCAACGTCGCGCAGCTGGATGCGGTCAAGCAGTCCGCCGATGCCACCGGCAAGCAGTTCAAGGCCAGCGGCGGCGCAGATCCGGCCGACGACGTCGGCAGCTATGTCGAGGGCAACTACGCCACCGCCGCCGGCGAGGCGTCCAACGCCTTCGGTACCGGCGCCTCGGCGTTCGGCAGCGGCGCGTTGGCCGGTGCGCAGTACGCCACCGCGTCCGGCTACAACGCCACCGCCACCGGCGAGTCCAGCACCGCGATCGGCGGCTCGCTGTACTACACCGACGACGCCGGCAACGTGCTGCTCGACGGCACCACCACCGCCAGCGAAGTCGGTGCCACCGCGCTCGGTGCGGGCGCGCAGGCCACCGCCGCGTTCAGCAGCGCCAGCGGCGCCGGCGCCACGGCCAGCGGCGTGCAGTCCACCGCCAACGGCTACAAGGCCGAAGCCACGACCGACTACAGCACCGCGGTCGGCGCGTTCAGCAGTGCCAGCGGCACACGCACCAGCGCGTTCGGCTACGGCGCCGAGGCGGCGGGCGACTACGCCTCGGCATTGGGCTGGGGCAGCACCGCGTCCGGCGCGTATGCCTCGGCGCTGGGCCACAGCGCCCGCGCCACCGGCGAGGATGCGACCGCGCTCGGCGCCTCGGCCTGGGCCACCGCGGCGCAGACCACCGCGGTGGGCCAGTTCGCCTGGGCCACGGCGCAGGGCGGCACCGCGATCGGCCAGGATGCCTACGCCTACAGCGGCATCAACGCCACCGCGCTGGGCACCAGCGCCTGGGCCAGCGGCAGCAATAGCGTCGCGCTCGGCGCCGGTTCGCGCGCCAGCGAAGCCAACGTGGTGTCGGTGGGCGGCGGCAACGGAGTCAGCGCGCCGGCCACGCGTCGCATCACCAACGTCGGCGCGGCGGTCAACGCCACCGATGCGGTGAACAAGACGCAGCTCGATGCGGTGGCGGCGGCCGCCGGCGAAACCAGCGCCGACTTCCAGAGCTCGGGCAGCGGCGTGGCCAGCGCCAGCGGCGTGAACAGCACCGCGGCCGGTGCCGGCGCCACGGCCAGCGGCCTGCGCAGCACCGCGCTGGGCGTGGACAGCCTCGCCAGCGGCGCCGGCGCGACCGCGTCGGGCGCCAGCAGTTCGGCCAGCGGCGCGCGCAGCACCGCCATCGGCCTGCAGACCAATGCGATCGGCGAGAACGGCGTGGCGCTGGGCTACAACAGCTTCGTCCGCAACAGCGGCAGCAACGGGGTGGCGATCGGCGCCAACGCCGGCGTGTCGGCCGACAATGCGGTCGCGCTCGGCGCCGGTTCGCGCGTCTACGAGGCCGACACGGTGTCGCTAGGCAGCGGCAACGGCCGCGGCGGCCCGGCCACGCGTCGCATCGTCAATCTGACCGCGGGCAGCATCGCCGCCGGCAGCACCGAGGCGATCAACGGCAGCCAGCTGTACCAGTCGCTAAGCAACATGGCCACGTTCCTCGGCGGCGGTGCCGGGCTCGGCGCGCAAGGCCTGTTCGTGGCGCCGACCTACGTGATCCAGGGCGCCAGCTACAGCAACGTCGGCGATGCGCTGGCGGCGCTGGATGGCAAGGTCAGCGAACTGGATGCGCGCAGCGGCGGCACTGCCAGTGTCTCCCGCAATGCGCGTGTCGCCAGCGTGGCCTCGGTGGCCGAGCCGGAGTCGAGCGTGGCCACCGCGCAGGCGGCGTCCGAGTCGGCGACGGTGTCCGGCACCGCGTCCACCGCGCAGGTCGGCGAGGCGGTCGTGGCCGATGCGGGGGCGAGCGCTACCGCGGTCGGCACCGCGGCGCGCGCCAACGACGTCACCGGCACCGCGATCGGCGGCAGCGCCTATGCGCATGGCCCCAACGACACCGCGATCGGCAGCAACGCCAAGGTCAACGCCGACGGCAGCACCGCGGTGGGCGCCAACAGCCACATCGCCGCGGTGGCGACCAATGCGGTGGCGATGGGCGAGGGCGCCAGCGTCACCGCCGCCTCGGGCACCGCGCTGGGCCAGGGCGCCAGCGCCACGGCGCAGGGAGCGGTCGCGCTGGGCCAGGGGTCGGTCGCCGACCGCGCCAACACGGTGTCGGTGGGCAGCGCCGGCAACGAGCGCCAGGTCGCCAACGTCGCCGCCGGCACCCAGGCCACCGATGCGGTCAACAAGGGCCAGCTCGACAGCGGCGTCGCCACCGCCAAGTCGTACACCGACACGCGCTTCAACACCATGGCCGACAGCTTCGACGTGCTGCGCGGCGACGTCGATGCGCGGTTGCGCGACCAGGACCGCCGCATCGACCGGCAGGGCGCGATGAGCGCGGCGATGCTCAATATGGCCACCAGCGCCGCGGGCATCCGCACCCAGAACCGGGTCGGTGCCGGCGTCGGTTTCCAGAACGGCGAGTCGGCGTTGTCGGTGGGCTACCAGCGTGCCTTCAGCGATCGCGCCACGCTGACCATCGGCGGCGCGTTCAGCGGCGACGACAGCTCGGTCGGCATCGGCGCCGGCTTCGGCTGGTGAGCCATCGCGGACGGCGGCGCGTGCCGCCGTCCGCCCACGCAATGGCCTGAGGGGGCAGACCTAAGGACCTTGGCTGGGCCGGCCAACGGATTCGGGAAAAAGGAGCTTTTTTACGGCCGCAACAGTCGCCTGATCCACGAAACTTTGAAGAGGACGTCAACGTGATCGACAAGCAAAATCTCCGTATCAATGCCATCGCCGCCGCCATGCTGGCGATGTCGCTTGGGGCCTCGAGCGCATTCGCGGCCGGTGCGTCGCTGCCGGTCAAGCAGCCGGCCAAGGCCGCGCCGGCCGACGCGCAGACTTCCAGCCGCATCGTGGTGCGCTACAACGCCGGCACCGCCGCCGCCAGCGACCGCAGCGCCAAGCTGTCGGCGGTGCAGTCGGCGGTGACCCGCGCCAGCCTGGGCGGCAGCAACGGCATCTCCCGTGCCGCGGCCGCCAGCGTGCGTGCCGAATACGTGCGCACCCTCGGCGTGGGCGCCGACCTGATCCGCCTGTCGGGCAAGTTGAGCAAGGCCGACGTGGACAAGGTGGTGGCGGAAATCGCCGCCGATCCGGCGGTCAAGTACGCGGTGAAGGATTTCAAGCTGCAGCGCTCCGAGCTGCCCAAGGCTGCGCTGGAGCAGCCGCAGCTGGTGCCCAACGACCCGCTGTACGCGCAGTACCAGTGGCATCTGAGCAGCGCCACCGGCGGCATCAACTCGCCGGCGGCGTGGGACGTGTCCAAGGGCGACGGCGTGGTCGTCGCGGTGCTGGATACCGGCATCCTGCCGAACCATCCGGACGTGGCGGTGAACCTGCTGCAGGGCTACGACTTCATCTCCGATGCGGAGACCTCGCGGCGTCCGACCGACGCGCGCGTGCCGGGCGCGCTGGACTACGGCGACTGGGTCGAGAACGACAACGAGTGCTATGCGGGCTCGCTGGCCGAGGACAGCTCCTGGCACGGCAGCCATGTCGCCGGCACGATCGCCGAGGCCACCAACAACGGCGTTGGCATGGCCGGCGTCGCGCCGAACGCCACGGTGCTGCCGGTGCGCGTGCTCGGCAAGTGCGGCGGCTACCTGTCCGACATCGCCGACGCGATCACCTGGGCCTCCGGTGGCACCGTCGCCGGCGTGCCGGCCAACGCCAATCCGGCCGAGGTCATCAACATGAGCCTGGGCGGCAGCGGCACCTGCGACGCCCTGTACCAGGATGCGATCAACGGCGCGGTGGCGCGCGGCACCACGGTGGTGGTGGCGGCCGGCAACAGCGCCGGCAATGCCGCCAACTTCCGTCCGGCCAGCTGCGCCAACGTGATCGCGGTCGGCGCGACGCGCATCACCGGCGGCATCGCCTCCTACTCCAACTATGGCGCGGCGGTGGACCTGTCCGGTCCGGGCGGCGGCGGCGGCGTGGACGGCAACCCGGGCGGCTACGTCTGGCAGAACGGCTACACCGGTGCGACCACGCCGACCTCGGGCAACTACACCTACATGGGCATGGGCGGCACCTCGATGGCCTCGCCGCACGTGGCGGCGGTGGCGGCCCTGGTGCAGAGCGCGGTGATCGCCGCCGGCAATGCGCCGTTGACCCCGGCCGCGCTGGAAACCCTGCTCAAGCAGACCGCGCGTCCGTTCCCGGTGTCGATCCCGACCAGCACACCGATCGGCACCGGCATCGTCGATGCCAAGGCCGCGCTGGACAAGGCGCTGGAAGTGCCGTGCGATCCGCAGACCGAGGAATGCGCACCGCCGGCGACCGCGCTGACCAACAAGGTGGCGGTGGCCGGCCTGACCGGTGCGGCGGGCAACGAGGTGCTGTACAGCTTCGAGGCCGAGGCCGGTGCGGTGCTGAGCTTCCTCACCTACGGTGGCAGCGGCAACGTGTCGCTGTACGTGAGCTTCGACAAGGAGCCTAGCACCACCAGCTACGACGCCAAGTCGGCGCGTCCGGGCAACAACGAGACGGTGCGCTTCACCGCGCCGCAGGCCGGCACCTACTACGTCAAGCTGGTCGGCACCTCGAGCTACAGCGGCGTCAGCCTGGTCGCGCGCCAGTAAGCGTGCATTGGACGGCGCCGGCGACGGCGCCGGAGTGACCCAGGAAACCCGGCTTCGGCCGGGTTTTCTGCGTTCGGGAGCTGAAAACATCGAGCGCGCCGATCGCTGTCGCTGCCTGCGCAGCCACCGCTGCGCAGGCGTGCGGCCGCTGGCCGCCGCGCTTGTGCGCTGCAGCGCCGACGCCGCGCTCGCCGTGCATACGACGCCGCAACGCGCGATGTTGCGCGCCGCGTATGTCATGCCAATGACGGCGTGCCGCGCTGCCGCGGCGTCGTAGACAGTGCGGCGGGCCGGCGCGGCGCAGGCAGGCGGCAAGTCGCGCCGAACTGCTAAAGTCGCCGCACGCTCTGGAGGGATTGTGTGAACGCGCTCGTCAAGGACACTGCTGCCGCTGTCGATATGCCCGAGGCGCGCATCGTCGATGCGTTGCTGGCCAAGGGCCGGCTCAAGGAGGGCGACCTGCTGCGCGCGCGCCAGTTGCAGCGCGAATCCGGCGGCGGCCTGCTGTCGCTGCTGGCGCGGCTGGGGCTGGTGTCCGAACGCGACCACGCCGAGGTCAGCGCCGAAGTGCTGGGCCTGCCGCTGCTCGACGCCAAGCAATTGCCGGCCACCGCGCCGGAGCACCTGCCCGAGGCGCAGCCGCTGTCGCTGCGCTTCCTCAAGCAATTCCACGTGTGCCCGCTGGGCGAGCACGACGGCGTGCTGGAACTGTGGATGTCCGACCCGCACGAGGCCTATGCCGCCGATGCGGTGCGCCTGGCCACCGGTTTCCAGGTGCTGCCGCGGGTCGGCCTGCGCTCGGAGATCGACGACCTGATCGAGCGCTGGTTCGGCCAGGGCCGCAGCGCGATGGGCGCGATCGTGGAGACCGCCGACGGCGACAGCACGGCCGCCGACGACATCGAGCACCTGCGCGACCTGGCCTCGGAAGCGCCGGTGATCCGGCTGGTGAACCTGGTGATTCAGCGCGCGGTGGAACTGCGCGCCTCGGACATCCACATCGAACCGTTCGAGAACCGGCTGAAGGTGCGCTACCGCGTCGACGGCGTGCTGATCGACGGCGAAAGCCCGCCGGCCAACCTGACCGCGGCGGTGATCAGCCGCGTCAAGATCATGGCCAAGCTCAACATCGCCGAACGCCGCCTGCCGCAGGACGGACGCATCATGCTGCGCGTGCAGGGCAAGGAACTGGACCTGCGCGTGAGCACCATGCCCACAGCGCACGGCGAGAGCGTGGTGATGCGTTTGCTCGATCGCGAGACGGTGGTGTTCGACTTCCACCGGCTCGGCTTCACCGACGCGTTCCTGCCGCAGTTCCGCAAGGTGCTGGAGCAGCCGCACGGCATCCTGCTGGTCACCGGCCCCACCGGCTCGGGCAAGACCACCACGCTGTACACCGCGTTGAGCCAGCTCAATACCTCCGACGTCAAGATCATCACCGTCGAGGACCCGGTCGAATACCAGATCGAGGGCATCAACCAGATCCAGGCCAAGCCGCAGATCGGGCTGGATTTCTCGCACGCGCTGCGCAGCATCGTGCGCCAGGACCCGGACATCATCATGATCGGCGAAATGCGCGACCTGGAAACCGCGCGCATCGCGATCCAGTCGGCGCTGACCGGCCACCTGGTGCTGTCCACGCTGCATACCAACAACGCCGCCGGCGGCATCACCCGCCTGCTCGACATGGGCGTGGAGGATTACCTGCTGACCTCCACCATCAACGGCATCCTGGCGCAGCGCCTGGTGCGGCGGCTGGAACCGACCCACGCCGAGCGCTATCCGGCTTCGCCGGAGGAGATCGAGAAGTTCGAACTGCGCCGGCTGCAGCCCGAGGGCGAGATCTTCCTGTTCCGCCCGCGGCCCTCGGCGATCGCGCCGACCGGCTACCTGGGCCGCACCACGATCATGGAATTCCTGGTGATGAACGACGCGCTGCGCCGCGCGGTGATGCGCCACGCCGGCATGGGCGAGATCGAACAACTGGCGCGCGAAGCCGGCATGCGCACGATGTACGAGGACGGCATCGGCAAGGCGCTCAGCGGCCAGACCACGATCGAGGAAGTGCTGCGCGTGACGGAGGAAACCTGATGCGCGCAGGCGCGTCAGCGCGCATTTGCATCGTGGCTCTGCCGCGGCCGCGCCGGCACGCGCGCAGCCCGCTTTCCGGTTCGCCGTTCCCCATTCCCGACTCCCAGCCCTAATGCCCCTGTACCGCTACAAAGCGCTCAACCCGCACGGCGAGATCCTGGAAGGCCAGATGGAGGCCGCCAGCGACGCCGAGGTGGCGCTGCGCCTGCAGGAACAGGGGCACATGCCGATGGAGGCCAAGCTCGCGGCGCAGGGCGGCGGCACCTCGCTGCGCGGCCTGTTCCGGCCCAAGCCGTTTGACGGCGCTGCGCTGGTGCAGTTCACCCAACAGCTGGCGACCCTGCTCGGCGCCGGCCAGCCGCTGGACCGCGCGCTGACGATCCTGCTCGAACTGCCCGAGGACGAGCGTTCCAAGCGCACCGTCGGCGACATCCGCGACGCAGTGCGCGGCGGCGCGCCGCTGTCCACCGCGCTGGAGCGGCAGCATGGGTTGTTTTCGCGCCTGTACATCAACATGGTTCGCGCCGGCGAGGCCGGCGGCAGCCTGCACGATACCTTGCAGCGCCTGGCCGAATACCTGGAGCGCAGCCGCGAACTGAAGGGGCGGGTGATCAATGCGCTGATCTATCCGGCGATCCTGGTCAGCGTGGTCGGCTGCGCGCTGCTGTTCCTGCTCGGCTACGTGGTGCCGCAGTTCGCGCTGATGTACGAGAGCCTGGACGTGCAACTGCCGTGGTTCACCCAGGCGGTGCTGAGCGTGGGCCTGTTCGTGCGCGACTGGTGGATCGTGTTGCTGGTGGTGCCCGGGCTGGCGCTGCTGGCGATTGACCGCAAGCGCCGCGATCCGGTGTTCCGCGCCAGCTTCGACGCCTGGTTGCTGAAGCAGCGCTTCATCGGCGTGCTGATCGCGCGGCTGGAAACCGCGCGGCTGACCCGCACCCTGGGCACGCTGCTGCGCAATGGCGTGCCGCTGCTGGCCGCGCTGGGCATTTCGCGCAACGTGCTGTCGAACCTGGCGCTGACCGCCGACGTCGGCGCCGCGGCCGACGACGTCAAGAACGGCCACGGCCTGTCGGCGTCGCTGTCCAAGGGCAAGCGCTTCCCGCGGCTGGCGCTGCAGATGATCCAGGTCGGCGAGGAATCCGGCGCGCTGGACACGATGCTGCTGAAGACCGCCGACACCTTCGAACAGGAAACCGCGCAGGCGATCGACCGCCTGCTCGCCGCGCTGGTGCCGTTGATCACCCTGGTCCTGGCCTCGGTGGTCGGGCTGGTGATCATTTCCGTCCTCGTCCCCCTGTACGACCTCACCAATGCGATTGGGTGAGGCCATGCGTTTGCGAACCACTGGTTCGCGCATGGCCGAACGCCCGGCCATGGATGGCCGGGCAGGTCTGTCAGGGCGCGGCGATGTCGCGCCAAGGACGGCAACGGACATGCTCGCAGCATCCTCGCGCTGCGCCATGGCGCATGTGGCGCCGAACGCCCGGCCACGGATAGGTCGGCCGGCGGCTCCTGCGGCCGTCGTGTCGCGCCATGAATGGCAACGTGAACCCATGGCGCCGCGCACGGTCCAAGCGATGGCGGCAACCATGACCAAGGCATCTGTGCGCCAGGTCATGCTCGAACTGCGGCATGCGTCGATCGCCGCCACGCCAATCCCGTTCCCGCGCATGAAGCGCAGCTGCACGCACCGCACACGATGGCGACCCTTGTCACCGCGTTCGGTTACATAAGGTTTTCCACCGCAAGGATCCGATGCAATGCGAAATATCCGTTCCCTGACCCGTTCTCCTTCCGCCGCGCGCCAGTCGGGCATGAGCCTGCTGGAAATCATCATCGTCATCGTGCTGATCGGCGCGGTGCTGACCCTGGTCGGCAGCCGCGTGCTCGGCGGCGCCGATCGCGGCAAGGCCAACCTGGCCAAGTCGCAGATCCAGACCATGGCCGGCAAGATCGACAACTACCAGCTCGACACCGGCAAACTGCCGTCCAAGCTCGACGACCTGGTCGCCGCGCCGGGCGGCGTCAGCGGCTGGCTCGGCCCGTATGCCAAGCCCGCGGAGTTGAACGACCCGTGGGGCCACCCGATCGAGTACAAGGTGCCGGGCGACGGCAAGCCATTCGACCTGATCAGCTTGGGCAAGGACGGCCAGCCCGGCGGCACCAGCTACGACGCCGACATCAAGTACGAGTGATCCCTGCACCGTGATCCTGGCCCCTGCCGGCGTTCCCCAGCGCGGTGCGCACGCGTGCGTACCGCTGGCGCGCGCGCGCATGCGCGGCGTGTCGCTGCTGGAGATGCTGCTGGTGGTGGGGCTGATCGCGATCGCCGCGATGCTGGCGGCCTCGGTGCTGACCGGCGGCATCGACGGCATGCGCTTGCGCTCGTCGGCCAAGGAGATCGCCGCGCAACTGCGTTACACGCGGGCGCAGGCGATCGCCAGCGGCCAGCCGCAGCGTTTCCTGATCGATCCGCAGGCGCACCGCTGGCAGGCGCCCAACGGCCGTCACGGCGAGATTCCGCCGTCGCTGGAGATCCGCTTCAGCGGCGCGCGCGAGGCGCAGCGGCGCGAAGACGAAGGTGCGATCCAGTTCTTCGAGGACGGCGCTGCCACCGGCGGGCGCATCGAATTGTTGACCCGCAAGGCCAGCTGGCGCATCGACGTGGCCTGGCTGACCGGCGAGGTCAAGGTCGGGCGTCCGCCGCAGCAGGGCATGCCATGAAGGCGCAACGCGGCTACACGCTGATCGAGGTGATCGTGGCGTTCGCGCTGCTGGCGCTGGCGCTGACCCTGCTGCTCGGTTCGCTGTCCGGCGCCGCGCGCCAGGTCCAGCGCGCCGACCAGCTCAGCCGCGCCACGCTGTATGCGCAATCGGTGCTGGCCGCGCAAGGCGTGGAGCAGCCGTTGCAGCCGGGCCGCGAACAGGGCAGCTACGAGCAGGGCCATTACCGCTGGACCCTGGACGTGGCGCCGTACGTCGATGCGCGGCGCCCGCCGGACACGACCCTGACGCCGGGCGCGCCGACGCTGCTGCAACTGAACCTGCAGGTGCGCTGGGGCGATGCGCCGGCGCAGGCGCTGCAGTGGAAGACGCTGCGCCTGGTCAGCGCGCAGGGCAACGGGGTGCCGCAGTGAACCGCGCACCGCGCCGCGCCGCCGCGCGCGGCTTCACCCTGATCGAAGTGCTGCTGGCCACGGTGCTGCTGGTCGGCGGGCTGACCCTGGCCTTCGCCACGCTGCGCTCGGCTACGGCGATCAGCGGCCGCGGCGAGACCATCGCCGGGCGAAGCGAGCGCATGCGCGCGGTCGAGGGTTTCCTGCGCCGGCGCCTGAGTGGCGCGCAGGCGCTGGCGCTGGACATCGACAGCCGCACCCTGCAGCCGGTGCGCTTCGTCGGCGAACCGCAGCGCATGCAGTTCGTCGCCGATCTTCCCGATTACCTGGGCCGCGGCGGCCCCTACGTGCACGACCTCAGCGTCAGCGGCGATAGCGGCCGGCAGCGCCTGGCGATCGCGCTGGTGCAGGTACAGGCCGGCAAGCAGATCGCCGAAGAGAAGCCGCGCGCGCCCGAGCCGCTGGCCGATGGCCTGCGCCAGGTGCGCTTCCGCTACCGCGGCATCGATCCGGAGCGCGGCACGATCGGCCCCTGGCAGGAGCGCTGGGAGAAGACCGACCAGTTGCCGCTGCTGGTGTCGATCGAACTGAGCAGCGACGACGGCATGGTGTGGCCGCCGCTGGTGGTGGCGTTGCGCCAGGCCGGCGGCGCGGAGGCGCGGCAATGAGCGCGGCACCTCGGCAGGCGCGCGGCGCGGCGTTGGTGCTGGTGCTGTGGCTGATCGCGCTGCTGACCGCGCTGATCGGCGCGTTCGCGCTGACCGCGCGCACCGAAGGACTGCAAGGCAAGGTGCTGGGCGACGGCGCGGCGGCGCAGGAACGCGCCCGCGCCGGATTGGAGTACGCGCTGACCCGGCTCGCCGGCACGCCGACGCAGCCGGGCTGGCGCGCGGACGGGCGCCGCTACCGCTGGCAGTACGAAGACGCCACGGTCGACCTGCGGATCACCGACGAGAGCGGCAAGGTCGATCTGAACCTGGCCGACGCGCCGCTGCTGGCGGCGCTGGTGCGCGCGGTCGGCGGCGATCCGCAGCGCGCCGACCGCATCGCCGCGGCGATCGTGGACTGGCGCGACGCGGACAACCTCAGCCAGCCCAACGGCGGCGCCGAGGACTCGGACTACGCCGCCGCCGGGCTGCCGTACGGCGCCAAGGACGCGCCGTTCGAGAGCCTGGCCGAACTGCAACTGGTGCTGGGCATGGACGCGGATCTGTACGCCAAGCTGCTGCCGAACCTGACCCTGTACAGCGGGATTTCGCGCCCGGCGCCGGATTTCGCGCCGGCGCCGGTGCTGACCGCGCTCGGCCTGGATGCGCAGCAGGTGCTGGCGCAACGCGAGCGCAACGACCCGGCGCAGGCCGCGGCGATCGGCGGGGGCGGCGGCACCTACAGCATCGAAAGCCGCGCGCAATTGGCCGCGGGGCGCGCGGCGGTGCTGCGTGCCGTGGTCCGCCCAGGCTCGTCGGCGCTACCGGGCTCCGCCTACACTGTGCTGCGATGGGAAGAAGGATCGACCGTTCGATGACTGCGTGGCGGGACACGATGGACAAGCTCGGCGTGCGCATGGCGCCCGGTGCCGGCGGCTTGCTGGCCTGGTGGCAGCGTTCGCTGATGGCGTGGCTGCCGCCGCGCTGGCAGCTGCAATTGGGCTGGTCGCAGGCGCGGCTGCTGCTGTGGCGCGAGGGCGAACAGCTGTACGTCGCGCGCCAGATCGATGCCGAACTGGGCACGCCGCTGGCGTTGCCGTGGCCGCTGCTGCCGAGCGACCTGGAGGCCGTGCTCGGCCCGCGCCTGGCCGCATTGCCGCGGGTCTGGCTGCTGCCGGCGCAGTCCGCGCTGCAGCGCACGCTGCGCCTTCCGGCCGCGGCCGCCGAACACCTGCGCGACGTGGTCCGCTTCGAGATCGACCGGCAGACGCCGTTCCAGGCCGACCAGGTGGTCTACGACGTGCGCCTGGGCGCGCGCCGCGACGATGCGCAACTGGACGTCGAACTGGTGGTGGCGCCGCGCCGCGTGCTGGACGAATTGCACGCCAGCGCCGGCGCGCTGCGCCCGACCCTGGCCGGAGTCGATGTCGCGGGCGCCGACGGCGCGCCGCTGGGCGTGAACCTGCTGCCGCCGGAGCAGCGCCATCGCCGCGCCGATCCGATGCGGCGCTGGAACGCGATCCTGGCCGCGACCGCGTTGCTGGCGCTGTTCGCCGCCGGCTGGCAGCTGCTGGACAACCGCCGCGACGCGCTCGAGCAATTGCGCGCGCAAGTGGACAGCGGCGCGCAGCGCGCGCGTGGCGTGTCCGCGCAGCGCCAGCAGTTGGTCGACCTGGTCGAAGGCGCGGCCTTCTTCGACCAACTGCGCGCCGAGCGCCCGACCGCGCTGGAAATCTGGAACGAACTGAGCAAGCGCCTGCCCGAGGGCACCTACCTGGAAAAATTCTCGGTCGAGGGCGACCAGTTGCAGCTGATCGGCCTCAGCAGCGAGGCGTCCTCGCTGGTCGGGCGGCTGGAGGGCTCGCCGCTGTGGCGCACGCCGTCGCTGACCGGCGTGCTGCAGGCCGATCCGGGCAGCCACCGCGACCGCTTCACCCTGACCGCCGAACTGGCCGGAACCAAGCGCAAGGAGGCCGCCAATGCCGGTGCAGGTCGATAAGCGCGACCGTTGGCTGGCGCTGGGCCTGCTGCTGGCGGCGCTGGCGCTGGCCTATCTGCTGCTGGTGCATCCGTGGTGGACGGTGCCGATGCGCGAGGTCGAGGCGCAGATCCAGGAATTGCGCCAGCGCGAACTGCGCGTGCGCATGCAGTTGCAGCAGGCGCCGCAGGTGGCGCAGCGGCTGCAGCAGGCGCAACGCGACCTTGCCGCGCGCCCGGGCTTCCTGCGCGAGACCTCGGCCGAGCTGGCTTCGGCCGGGCTGGTGCAGCGCCTGGAAAGCGCGGTGGCCACCGCCAGCCCTGGCAACCGCAGCTGCGCGATCAGCAACCGTTCGCCGCTGGCCGCCGACAACCGCCGCGACCGCTTCACCCGCGTCGCGGTGCAGGTGCGGCTGCGCTGCGGCACGCCGGAACTGGCGGCGGTGCTGCACGCGCTGGAAAGCGGCACCCCGGCGTTGTTCGTGGACAACCTCAACGTGATGGCGCAGCGCTACCAGCTGTCGCCGGGCGAGAGCGGCAACGGCCTGGACGTGGCCTTCGAGCTGGCCGGCTATCTGCGCCCGAACGCGATGCTGCCGCCGGCCGCCGCCGCGGGCATGCCGCCTGGCATGCCACCGTCGCCGCCTGCGGGGACACCGCCCGGCGCGCCGGCGATGGACGCCGGCACGCCCGCCGGCCCCGGGCCGAGCGAGCCGCCCGCGCAGGCACCGCCTGCCATGCGCGATGCGGCCATGCCGCAGCCGCCGCAACAAGTGGAGGGCGCGCATGCGAATTGAAGCGATCGGCCTGCGCACCGTGTGGCTGGCGACGTTGGCGCTGTGGGGGCTGCTGATCTGGGCGCTGGGTCTGGCCGGCCTGGGCCAGCGCATCGTGCCGCTGCCCGACGATCCGAGCATGACCCAGCGCCTGCCGAGCTTGCCGGCGGCGTCCGCCGAGCGCCTCGGCGATTATTCGCGCTACGCCGAGATCGCCGCGCGTCCGGTGTTCGCCGAAGACCGCCGGCCGCATCCGTTCTTCCTCAGCGCCGACAACGGCCAGGGCGCCGCGCCGAGCGTGCGCCTGACCGGCGTGCTGCTCACCGACAGCTTCAAGATGGCCACGCTGACCACAGAGCAGGGCGAATCGCTGCGCCTGCAGGAAGGCCGCGACCCGGTGAAGGGTTGGCGCTTGCTGTCGCTGGAACCGCGCCGCGCGGTGGTCAGTGGCGGTAGCGGCACCCAGACCCTGGAGTTGCAGGTGTTCGACGGCAAGGGCGGCCAGCCGCCGACCGCGCTCGGCCAGGGCGCGCGGCCGCCGGGCATGCAGTCGGGGTCGGGGCCGCTACCGCCGCTACCGCCACCTGCCGCGCCTGCGGTCAACGCCCCGGTCAATCCCGTCGCCGCCACGCCGCAGGCGGGCGCCAACGGCACGCCGGCAACGCCAGCGCCAAGCGCACCGGCGGCCGCGCCGGCGCCGTCATCGGAGCAGTTGCAAGCCATCCGCGAACGTATCGAAGCCCGCCGCCGGCAGTTGCAGCAGCAGCGCCAGAACGGCACCCCCCCCGGCCAGAACCCTTGAAGAGTGATCGCATGACGCCGCGCTTGTTTTCCCTGTTCCTCGCGATCGGCCTGGTGGCCGGCTGCGCCACCACGCCCTCGCCGGACGTCCGCCGCGGCGCCGCGATCAATCCCAACGTCGGCGCCGCCGGCAGCACCAGCGCCACGACCGACGGAACCACCGGCACGGCCGATCCCAACGACGTGCCGGACCGCGTCGCCCCGGTGATCCGCCGCGGCAGCGGCACCATGATCAATTCCGGCGCCGCCGCCGCGCCGGCGCCGTCGCTGGGCAACGCCAGCAGCGGCAGCGCCACCTTCAACTTCGAAGGCGAGTCGGTGCATGCGGTGGTCAAGGCGATCCTTGGCGACATGCTCGGGCAGAACTACGTGATCGCGCCGGGCGTGCAGGGCACGGTGACCCTGGCCACGCCCAAGCCGGTGTCGCCGGCGCAGGCGCTGAACCTGCTGGAGATGGTGCTGGGCTGGAACAACGCGCGCATGGTCTACAGCGGCGGCCGCTACAACATCGTGCCTGCCGACCAGGCCCTGGCCGGCACAGTGGCGCCGAGCACCGCCTCGCCGGCCAGCGCGCGCGGCTTCGAGGTGCGGGTGGTGCCGCTGAAGTTCATCTCCGCCAGCGAAATGAAGAAGGTGCTGGAGCCGTACGCGCGGCCGAACGCGATCGTCGGCATCGACGGCTCGCGCAACGTCATCACCCTCGGCGGCACCCGCGCGGAACTGGAGAACTACCTGCGCACCGTGCAGATCTTCGACGTGGACTGGCTGTCGGGCATGTCGGTGGGTGTGTTCCCGATCCAGACGGGCAAGGCCGAGCAGGTCGCCGCCGACCTGGAAAAGGTGTTCGGCGAAAACAGCAAGACGCCCAGCGCCGGCATGTTCCGCTTCATGCCGCTGGAGAACGCCAACGCGGTGCTGGTGATCACCCCGCAGGCGCGCTACCTGGACCAGATCCAGGAGTGGCTGGACCGGATCGACAGCGCCGGCGGCGGCAGCCGGCTGTTCTCCTACGAACTGAAATACATCAAGGCCAAGGATCTGGCCGACCGCCTGGCCGAAGTGTTCGGCGCCGGCGGCAACCGTGGCGATTCCAACGCCTCGCTGATGCCGGGGACGCAGCTGAGCCAGATGGGCGGTGGCGGCCTCAACGGCAGCAGCGACGGCGGCCTGGGCGGCAGCGGCAGCCTCAACGGCAGCAGCGACAGCCTGTCTTCGAGCAGCGGCGGTTCCTCGTCCGGCAGCAGCAGCGGCGGTCTGGGCAACGGCAGCCTGCAACTGTCGCCGCGCACCTCCGGCAACGGCAGCGTGACCCTGGAAGTGCAGGGCGACAAGGTCGGCGTGTCGGCGGTGGAGGAGACCAACACCTTGCTGGTGCGCTCCACGCCGCAGTCGTGGCGCTCGATCCGCGACGTGGTCGAGAAGCTCGACGTGATGCCGATGCAGGTGCACATCGAGGCGCAGGTGGCTGAGGTCAGCCTGACCGGCGACCTGCAGTACGGCGTGAACTGGTTCTTCGAGAATTCGGTCAACGCCTCCGCCGACGGCAACGTGGCCAACAGCACCGGGCTCGGCGTCGGCGGCGGCCTGCCCAGCGCCGCCGGGCGCAACATCTGGGGCGATATCGCCGGCAAGGTCGGCGGCAGCGGCCTGGGCTGGACCTTCCTCGGCAAGAACGCCGCGGCGGTGATCAGCGCGCTGGACAAGGTCACCAATCTCAAGCTGCTGCAGACCCCGTCGGTGTTCGTGCGCAACAACGCCGAGGCCACGCTCAACGTGGGCACGCGCATCCCGATCAACTCGACCTCGATCAACACCGGCATCGGCACCGACAGCACCTACTCGTCGGTGCAATACATCGATACCGGCGTGATCCTGAAGGTGCGTCCGCGGGTGACCAAGGACGGCATGGTGTTCCTGGACATCGTGCAGGAAGTCAGCACGCCCGGCGCGCGTCCGGCGGCGTGCACCTCGGGCACCTCCACCGTGGCCAACAGCGCGTCCTGCAACGTGGACATCAACACGCGCCGGGTCAAGACCGAGGCGGCGGTGCAGAGCGGCGACACCATCATGCTGGCCGGCCTGATCAACGACAGCACCACCGACGGCAGCGCCGGCGTGCCGCTGCTGAGCAAGCTGCCGGTGGTCGGCGCGCTGTTCGGGCAGAAGACGCAGCAGAAGAACCGCAACGAAGTGATCGTGCTGCTGACTCCGACCATCGTGCGCAACCCGCAGGAAGCGCGCAATCTCACCGACGAGTACGGGCAGAAGTTCAAGTCGATGCAGCCGTTGCCGGCCTCGGGCAAGAAGTAAGCGCTGGTGACCCTGCCCATCGTGCTGCTGCCGGTCGGCGTCGACGACGCCGCGCTGGACGCATGCCTGGGCGCGCTTGAGGCGCACACTCCGGCCGGCACCCGCGTGTGGCTGGCCGACGACGCGCAGGCCGGGCCGCGCGGGCAGCGCGTGGTCGAGGCCTGGCTGGCGCATACCCGCCTGCAGGCCGACTACACCCGGCGCCCGCGCATGCTCGGCGAGGTCGCGCACCTGGACGAAATGCTGCGCGCCTGCGCCGCCGCCGACGTGGTGGTGCTGGCCGCGGACGCGCAGCCGTTGCCCGGCTGGCTGCTGCAACTGAGCGCGTGCCTGGCGCGCGATGCGGCCATCGCCAGCGCCACGCCATGGAGCAATGCCGGTGAAGCCTGCGCCTGGCCGCGGCTGGGCGAGATCAATCCGCTGCCCGACGATTGCGAGCGCCTGGCACGTGCCTGCGCGGCGCTGCCGCCGGAGCATCCGGAACTGCCGTCGGCGGTGTGCCACGCGGTGGCCCTGCGCGGTGCGGCGCGGCAGCGCGCCGGCGGCCTGGACGCGAGCAGTTACGGTTCCTGGTACGCGGCGCTGATCGACCTGTCGCTGCGCATGGCCGGACTCGGCTGGCGCAACGTGCTGTGCGAGACCGCCTACGTGGCGCGCAGCGGCGAAGGCCGCGCCGCCGATGGCGACATGGACGCGCTGGCCACGCGCTGGCCGGCGTGGCACGCGCGCCTGGCCGGCTTCCTGATGCACGATCCGCTGCGCGCGCGCCGCGAGGACCTGCAGCGCCTGTACGCCGACCTGCCGCCGCCGGACCCGCAGCGCGCGCTGTTCGACGCCTAGCGCGCGATACCTGTAGGAGCGGCTTCAGCCGCGACAAGTTGCCGGCAATCTGTCGCGGCTGAAGCCGCTCCTACAGGCGCATATTCGCTTTGCTTCCGCCAAGGCGCAGGCCGGCCTCACTTGGGCGGCGCCTGCACTTCCACCGTCACTTCCTACGTGGCGCGCAGCGGCGAAGGCCGCGCCGCCGACGGCGACATGGACGCGCTGGCCACGCGCTGGCCGGCCTGGCACGCGCGCCTGGCCGGTTTCCTGATGCACGATCCGCTGCGTGCGCGCCGCGAGGACCTGCAGCGTCTGTACGCCGACCTGCCGCCGCCGGACCCGCAGCGCGCGCTGTTCGACGCCTAGCGCACGATACCTGTAGGAGCGGCTTCAGCCGCGACAAGTTGCCGGCAATCTGTCGCGGCTGAAGCCGCTCCTACAGGCGCATGTTCGCCGTGCTTCGGCCAAGGCGCAGGCCGGCCTCACTCGGGCGGCGCCTGCACTTCCACCGTCACTTCCAGCACGTCGTGGCGCCAGGACTCGATGTCGAATTCCACTGCGCGGCCGTCGGCGGCGTAGCTCACCCGCTGCAGCCGGAAGCACGGCGTGCCGGCGGTGGACTGCAGCAGCGCGGCCTGCTCGGCGACCAGCGTGGCCGGATACATCGACAGCCGGCTGCGCGCCTGGCGCAATCCGAGCCGTTGTCCCAGCACGGCGCTGAGTGAGCCGGCCAGGTCGTGATCGAGCAGGCTCGGCGCCCACGCGGCGAGAATCGCATTGGTCTCCAGCAGCACCGCGCGGCGGCCGATCCAGCGCCGGCGCTGCAGCACGAACACGTCGGCCTGCGTATCGTCCAGTTCCAGGTGCCGCGCCAGCGTCGCGCCGGCCGGCTGGCGGCGCGCGCCGAGCAGTTCGGTGCGCGGCGTGCCGCCTTGCGCGGCGACGTACTGCATGAAGCCGGCGATGCTGGTGGGATCGTGACGCACGCGCGCGGCGCTGACGAACCAGCCGCGCCGGTTCTCGCGGTAGATGTAGCCTTCCGATTCCAGTTGCTGCAGCGCCTCGCGCAAGGTGATGCGGGTGCAGCCGAACAGCGCGGCCAGTTCGCGCTCCACCGGCAGGCGCTGGTCCGCGGCCCATTCGCCGCCGACGATGCGCGCGAGCAGTGCATCGACGATGCGCTGGCCGAAGCCGGCGGCGGGATTCAACGGCGTGGGCATGGGGTCTCCGTGGCGGTGCTGCACTTTTCTTGCCCATGGTCGCAGGCAGCGAAACTCGTGGGAGCGACTGCAGTCTCAGCAGGCCTCGCTTGCAACGCCTGCCGCGGCGAATGGCACGAAGCCACCCGCAGTCGCTTGCACAACACTCCGCTCACTGCACATGCCCGGGATCGAGAATGCTCCAGCATAGCGATGCCGCGTGCGCTCGTGGCACCGCGGCGCGACCGGCACGCCGGGCTACCGCAGGCTGACGTGAATCGTCTGCGCCTCTTGCGTGCCGGTCACGACCATCGTTCCGGCCTGCTCGCCAACGCCGGCCTGCGTCGATCGCGGCGCAGACGGATGCCCCGGCTCATGACGACGGCTGCGCGGCGGCGGCGCGCCGCAGGTCCGCCCGCCACAGCCGCAGGCCGTAGATCGCCAGCACCACGAAGCCGGCGTATAGCGCCGCGGTGGGATACAGCCCCTTGTAGACGAAGACGCCGACGTAGAGGCAGTCGAGCACGATCCACAGGGTCCAGTTGGCGATGCGCTTGCGTGCCGCCCAGAAGCTGGCGACCAGGCTGAAGGCGGACAGTGCCGCGTCCAGCCACGGCAGGGCGGCATCGGTATGGCGATGCATCAGCCAGCCCAGCGACAGCGCGCCGGCGGCGCCGGCCAGCAGCGACAGCGCCGCTTCGCGCCGCGGCAGCGGGCCGACCTGGACCTTGCCGTGGTCCAGCCGGCCCTGGCTCCAGCGCCACCAGCCGTAGCCCTGCAGGAACACGTAGACGCCTTGCAGCAGCATGTCCGAATACAGCTTCCATTGGTAGAACAGCCACGCGTACAGCAGCACCGCGACAACGTTGACCGGCCAGCACCAGCGCACGCGGCGCGCGGTCAGCCACACGCCGAGTACATTGACTAGTACCGCGAGAAGTTCGAGGGGGGACATAGTTGGAAGGCCGGGATTAGGGATTGGAGATTAGGGATTGGAGATGTTCCGCGAGCGCGAAGCAATGCGCTCGTTTGTGGGAGCGGCTTCAACCGCGACAGGCTTCCCAGGGAACTCCTGTCGCGGCCAAGGCCACTCCTAAGACAGTGACGCTCCGTGTCCTGTGCTTGGCCTTTACGAATCCCCAATCCCGATTCCCCAATCCCGGCCCTCAAAAATCGAACTGCAGCGCCAGCCGTGCCGTGCGCGGCGCGCCCAGGAACAGATAGTCGTCGCCCATGTAGTCGCCGACGTCGCGCCAGTAGCGCTTGTCGGTCAGGTTGTCCACGCTCAGCCGCAGCGTGGTCGGCACCGTGCCCAGCCGCGTCGCGTAGCGCGCGCCCAGGTTGTAGACGGTATAGCCGCCGACGGCGACGCGGCCGCTGCGGTCGGCGTACTTGGCGCCGCTGTACTGCGCGCCGCCCAGCAGCGCCAGGCCGCTCGCCCCGGGCACGTCCCAGCTGGCCTGGGCGCTGGCGCGCAGCCTGGGCACGTTCAAGGCCTGGTGGTCTTCGTAGGCCGGTGTGCCGGTGTCCTCGGCGCGCGCGCGGATGCCGGCGACGCTGGCCTGCAGGTGCAGGCGCTCGCCGATCGTGCCGTCGGCCGACAGTTCGATGCCGCGGTTGTGCAGGCGGCCCTGCTGCAGGTACAGGAAACTGCCGTCGGCCTGCGGCTGCGCGTACTGGTAGGCCTGGCGGATGTCGAACACGGCCGCGCCCAGCGCCAGGCCGTCGCGCTCGTATTTCAGGCCGGCTTCGGTCTGATAGGCGCTGGTCGGGGCGAGGATCGCGTCGGCGTTGCTGGCGAACCACGACGCGGTGCCGCCCGGCGCCAGGCCCTTGGCGAAACTGGCATACAGCGACAGCGTGTCCTGCGGCTTGAACAGCAGCGCCGCCTGCGGCAGCAACTCCGAGCGGCGGGTGTGGCGGGTCAGCACGCCGTCGCGGTCCCAGGCGCGCTCGTCGTAGCGCACCTGGCGCGCGCCCAGCAGCAGCTGCCAGGCCTCGCCGATGCCGATGCGGTCGCTGGCCAGCAGCGATTGCTGGGTGCTGTCCAGGCGCCGGCGCTTGGGGCCGAGTTCGGCATCGGTCTGGGCCAGCAGCGGCGGATCGGCATCGATGTTGCCACTGCCGATCAATTCGTTGATCGAGCCATGCTGATCGATGGTGCGCTGCAGGTAGTCCACGCCGATGTTGAGCTGGTGCTGCAGTGCGCCGGTGGTGAAGCTGCCGGATACGGTCGCCTGCACCTGGTCGTTGCGGCGCGTGTCGTCGGGACTGCGGTAGTCGTAGAGGTCGTAGTCGCCTTCGCGGCTGAAGTAGTTTGGGATCGCGTCGCTGGCGCAGCTGGCCGCGCCGTAGCAGCCCCAGGCGAAGCTGGAATAGTCGTCGATCACCGCGCGGCTGTGCGCGGCCGCCAGTTGCGCGCGCCAAGTGTCGTTGAAGCGGTATTGGTAGCGCAGCTGGGCATTGAGCGAGTCGATGCCGACCGGCTTGGACCAGGGCTGGTAGCCCAGCAGCCGGTGCACCGACACGTCGCCGGGTACGCGCTCGCCGCCGAGCAATTGATAGCCGGGCACCGAGCGCTGTTGCCGCTCCTGGTATTCCACGTCGAGCTGCAGCGTCGATTGCGGATCGATGTTCCAGTCCGCGGCCAGCGACAGGAAATTGCGGTGGCCGTCGGCGTGCTCGACGTAGCTACGGATGTCTTCGTGTGCGGCGTTGACGCGCAGTCCGAACTGGCGGTTGCGGCCGAACCAGTCGCCGAGGTCCGCCGCGGCGTAGCGGCCGCCGTCGTCGTCGGCGCCGAGCGTCAGCATGCGCACCTGTTGCGGGCGCTTGGTCGTGTAGTCGATCACGCCGGCCGGCTCGGTGAGCCCGGACTGCAGCCCGGACAGGCCCTTGAGCACCTGCACCTGCTGCTTGTTCTCCAGCGCCACGTTCTGCTCGCCGGTGACGGTCAGGCCGTTGATGCGGTAGCTGTTGGCGGCGTTGAGCGAATAGCCGCGCACCACGAAATTCTCGTAGTAGCCGATCGGCGCATAGCTGTCGCCGACCGAGGCGTCGGCGCGCAGCACTTCGCTGAGCACGCGCACCTGGCGGTCGTCCAGCTGCGTGCGGTCGATCACCGCGATCGAGGCGGGCGTGTCCAGCAGCGCGGCGTCGCCGTAGCCGCCCAGCGCGGAGCGGTTGCGCGGTTGCTCGCCCTGCACGTTGACCGCGTCCAGCTCGACAGGTGTCTGCGTGTCCGCATCGACGGCGCGTGCCGGTGCGGCGGTGGCGGCCAGCGCCAACGCCAGGGCGAGCGGCGCGAGTGCGGGGAAGGCATGGGACATGGGAGAACCTCTAAGCGGAAGTCGGAACGGAAAAGACGGATGCCGCTGCGCGCGGGCAACGGCGGAGGCGAGGGCAGACGCGATGCCGGCAGAGCGACCTGACATGCGCGCGCAATGGGCGCGCCGGCGCGCGCGGCAGCGAACGCAAGACGCTCATCGCGCCGCGTCCGCGTGCCACTGCAACCGCCGCAGCAGGCGCTGGCCTTCCTCGCCGCCGAACCAGTCGGCATGGCCGAGCAGGTAGCGACGATAGGCGATCTCGGCATTCGCGTCGGAGCCGGTGATGCCGGCGAAATAGTCGATCTCGGCCAGCGCGAAGTCGGCATGCACGATCGGCAACAGCGCAGCCAGCAGGCGCAGCTGCGCCGCGTCCAGCGGCAGCAGCTGCGCGTAGCCGTGCAGCAACGCGTCGAGTTGATCGAGGTCGGCGGGCGCGCGGCCGCCGGCGTCCAGCTCCAGCCACGGCACCAGGTTGCGCTCGATCGCGGTGGCCAGATCGAACAGCGCGAAAGTACGGTCGGCCAGGCCGAAATCGAACACCGCGCTGACCGCGCTGGTCGCGCCGTGGCCTTGCCACAGCAGGTTGGAGGCGTGCCAGTCGCCATGCGTCCACAGCGGCGGCGCCGGTGTTTGCAGTAGCGGCCAGGCGCGCGCGTGCCACGGCAGCAGATGCCGGCGCAGGTCGCCGCGCCAGTCGCGCCGCTGCAGCCAGGCGGCCAGTGCCGGCCGCTCGCACAGGTCCTGCTGCAGCGCCTGCAGCGGATCGGCGCTGCCGAACAGGCGCAGGTTGGCGACCAACTGGGTGGTGCTGCGCGGCGCCGCCGTGTAGCCGGCCGCGGCCCGGTGCAGCAGGGCGAGTGCGCGCCCGGCGGCCTGCGCATGGGCGGTGTCGGCGAAGGGCAGCCACGAGGCCGTGTCGCGGTACAGGTCCTCGCCCGTGGCGGCGCGCTGCACTTCGTAGGTCCAGTCGCCGAGCGCGATCGCGCTGGCGCCATCGGGCGCGCGCAGCAGCACCGGCACCGGCATGCCGCGCGCGCGCAGGTGCTCGATGAAGCGGTGCTCCTCGCCCAGCGTGCGTGCATCGCGCAGGCTGCGGTGATGGCGCTTGACGAACAGCGTGCCCACGGCGCTGTCGACCTCGGCCGCGGCGGAGAATGGGCGCGGGCTGTGCCAGCGCAAGGCGCGGACCGTGTCGGGCAGGCCCATGTGCCGCAACAGCGCGTCCACCTCGTCGTTGCGCAGCGGCGGCCAGTCCGCCGCGGCCGGGGCCAGGCTCATGCCGTGCATCTGGTGCGCGCTCATCGGGCCTGTCCCGGCGGCGTGGACGCACCCATGGCGTCGCAATGGCGCGATGCTTCGCGTCTTTTGGAAGTTGGTCTAGACCAGGGATGCTGGGGTTTGCGGCGGCGGCCGACGGCGACATCGGTCGAAAAGCGGCGACGCTGCCGGGCCATCGGCATGCACGGCCGCCAGCGAACTGGGCGACCGATGCGTATCGATCCTGGCGGCAGCGCGCGGTAGTGGGCGCTAGCCGTCATCTACACCGCGCAAGGCATGGAACCGGAGATTCTACCGCGTCGGCGCGGCGCCACGCCGCAGAATCGCCGCGCGCGAACGCCGGCCAGCTGCGATGCCTTCTGCGCGCGCGGCTTTGCCCGGATAATCGGTGCATGAGCGAACAGCAGATGGCCGTGGTGGTGGTGACCTACGAGAGCGGCAGCACCATCGACGCCTGCCTGCAGCGGCTGCGCGCGGCGACGGACGTCGCCCAGATCCGCGTGGTCGACAACGCCTCGCGCGACGACACCCTGGCGATCGTGCAGCGCCACGCGCTGGAGGATCGGCGTGTGCGCTTCGTCGCCAACCCCGACAATCCCGGTTTCGCCAGCGCCTGCAACCAGGGCGCGGCGGCCAGCGATGCGCCGTGGCTGGCGTTCGTCAATCCGGACCTGATGGTGGAGGCCGACACGCTGGCGCTGCTGCGCGCGCAGGTCGCCGCGCTCGGCGACGCGCTGCTCGGGGTGGAGCAAGTCGACGAGCATGGCCGCGCCGACGCCGCGGTGCGCCGCCGCGATCCGGACTTCGCGGCGATGCTGCGGCATCCGCTGGCCGGTTCGCGGCTGGCGGTGACGGTGGATCCGGCGCAGCCGCTGCAGCGCGTGGACGCGATCTCCGGCGCGCTGATGCTGCTGCCGCGGGCGCTGTTCGACCGCATCGGCGGCTGGGACGCCGGCTACCGCCTGCATGCCGAGGACCTGGACCTGTGCCGCCGCGCGCGCCAGGCCGGGGCCACCGTGGCGGTGTTCAACCGCCTGCGCGTGCTGCACGTGCGCGGCGTTTCCAGCCGCAAGCGGCCCTGGTTCGTGGAATGGCACAAACACCGTGGGCTGTGGCGCTATTTCCGCAAGTTCGAGGCGCCGGCGCGCACCGCGCCGGTGCGTGCGGCGGTGTGGGCGGTGATCTGGCTGCACGCCTGGGTGACCTTCGCCAGGCTGTGCTGGCGCCGTCCTGGCTGAACGCAGCACCAGGCTGGTGCGTGCGCTGTCGCAGGCTGTATGCGTGATGAGCAGTTCATTTATCGCGTGATTTGAATCACATAGGAAAGGTGCTACGTTCCTGTCGCGATTCCGCTACGGAATCGTTTCCTGCTCCCTGTTCCAGGGGCCCCCTCCAGGAAACAATTGCGATGAACCAGTCGTACGGCGAGCGTCTGCGCTCGTGGTCGCGCCTATGCGCGGCTCCCTCTTCCGTGGCCGGCGCTGGCCGCGCCCGGCACCGACCTGCCCGGCGCGCACGCAGGCTGTCGACGCTGGCGCTGGGCCTGGCCGCATTGGCGGCCGGTCCGTGTTTCGCCGGTGCCTGGGTGCAGGACGACGGCGCCGCGCTGGCGATCCTCAAGGCCAGCCATAGCGACGGCGGCGCGGTCTACAACAGCCACGGCCAGGACCAGAACTTCCCCGATGCCGGACGCAGCCGCCAGGACCAACTGAATCTCTACGCCGAGTACGGCCTGAGCGCGGACCTGACCCTGGTCGGCAACTTCTATTTCGACAAGGTCGGCTATCGCAACGACAGCGGCTACGGCAACCAGCACACCACCGGCTGGGCCGACCAGGAAGTCGGCCTACGCTACCGCCTTGACCCGGACGGCCGCGACGGCCCCTGGCAGGGCGCGCTGCAGGTGCTGGCGCTGATCCCCGGCTACAGCCGCCAGGGCGCCGACGACCGCGACCATCCGGCGCTGGGGCAGGGCGACTACGGCGCCGAACTGCGCTACAGCGTCGGCCGCGGCTATCGGGCCGGCAACCTCGACGGCTACGTGGACCTCGGCGCGGCGGTACGCCTGCGCGGCGGCGACTCGGCCGACGAGGCGCGGGTGGACATCAGCAGCGGCCTGGCGCTGGCGCCGCGCTGGATGCTGATCGGCGAACTCAACGTGATCCAGGGCCTGGGCAACGGCAATGGTCCCAACCCGGTGTACGCGCCCGGCACTCCGATCCGCGGCAACAACTACGACCTGACCAAGCTGCAGGCCTCGCTGCTGCACACGCTGCCCGGCGGCACCCAGTTGCAGCTCGGCTACCAGCAGCCGGTGGCCGGACGCAACACCGGCGGCGCCGGCGGCCCGTTCGTCGCCGCCTGGTGGCGGTTCTGACGGTGGCGGCGGTGAATCCTCCGGCGCCGACCGGCATGGCCGCCGACGCGATCGGTCCGCTCGGCAGCGTGCCCGAGCCGCGCGGTTGGCAGAGTCCGATCGGCACTGCGCTGGTCGAAGCCGGGGTCATCGACGCGGCGCAGTTGCAGGAGGCGCTGGCGCTGCAGGCGCGCTGGCGTTCGCGCCTGGGCGACGTGGTGCTGGCCCAGCGCGGGGTCACCGCGCTGCGCTTCTACACGGTGCTGTCGGCGCATTTCGGGCTGAACTTCGTCAACCTGCTGCAGCAGCCGATCGACCCGGCGCTGTTCGAGCCGGCGCGTCTGGCCGACTACGCGCAGCGCCTGGTGCTGCCGTGGCGGATGGAAGAGGGCCGGCTGGTGCTGGCGGTGGCCGATCCCGGCCCGGAGACCTTCGCCTGGGCGCGCAACCAGTACGGCGCGGACGTGCGCTTCGTCGGCACTTCCAAGTTCGATGTCGTCTGGGGCCTGCAGCAGCAGGCCGATGCGCAGCTCACCCACGACGCGCTGAACCTGCTCGCCGAACACGCGCCGGAGCATTCGGCCAAGCAGGTGGTCACCCGCAAGCAGGTGGTGTCGCTGTGCACGGTGGCGGTGCTGTCGCTGCTGGCGCTGGCGATCTGGCCGGTGCCGAGCCTGATCGCGCTCAACAGCGTGGTCGGCATCGCCTTCGTGGCCACGTTCGCGCTGAAGTTCGCGCTGGCCTGGCTGGGCGCGCGGCGCCGCATCGAGATCAAGGTCACCGACGCGGAAGTGGCCGCGCTCAGCGACGAGGATCTGCCGGTGTATACGGTGCTGGTGCCGATGTACAAGGAGCCGGACGTGTTGCCGATCCTGGCCAACGCGCTGCGCCGGCTCGACTACCCGACCTCCAAGCTGGACGTGAAGCTGGTGCTGGAGGCCGACGACACCGAGACCATCGAGGCGGCCAAGGCGCTGGGCCTGGAGGCGTTCTTCGAGATCATCCGGGTGCCGCCGTCGCAGCCCAAGACCAAGCCGAAGGCGTGCAACTACGCGCTGCAGTTCGCGCGCGGGCAGATGCTTACCATCTACGACGCCGAGGACAAGCCGGAGCCGGATCAGCTCAAGCGCGCGGTCGCCGCGTTCCGCAAGTCGCCGGCCGACGTGGCCTGCATCCAGGCGCGGCTGAACTACTACAACGCCGACGAGAACTGGCTCACGCGCATGTTCACGCTGGAATACACGCTGTGGTTCGATTTCTACCTGCCGGCGCTGGAAACCCTGCGCATCCCGATCCCGCTGGGCGGCACCTCCAACCATTTCCGCCTGGACATCCTGCGCAAGGTACGCGCCTGGGACCCGTACAACGTCACCGAGGACGCGGACCTGGGCGTGCGCCTGACCCAGCAGGGCTACCGGGTCAGCGTGGTCAACTCGACCACGTTCGAGGAAGCCAACGTCAGCATTCCCAACTGGATCCGGCAGCGCTCGCGCTGGCTCAAGGGCTACATGCAGACCTGGCTGGTGCACATGCGCGATCCGGTGCAGCTGTACCGCTCGGTCGGTTTCCGCGGCTTCTGGGGCTTCCAGTTCTTCGTCGGCGGCACCTTCTTCACCGCGCTGATCGCCCCGCCGATGTGGCTGATCTACGGCATCTGGGCGCTGACCGACACGCATGCGTTCAATCCGTTCTTCCCGCCCGCGCTGCTGTACCTGAGCCTGCTCAACCTGCTGCTGGGCAACGGCTTCCTGATCTACATGACCTTGCTGGCGGCGTTCAAGCGCGACTACTTCCGGCTGGCGCCGTATGCGCTGACCGTGCCGCTGTACTGGCTGCTGCAGTCGGTCGCCGCCTACAAGGGCCTGTGGCAGCTCATCCACAATCCGTTCTACTGGGAAAAGACCACCCATGGCATCAGCAAGCACATGGCCGAAGAGCGCCGCGCCGCACTCGACGACTGACACGCCGCGGCGCCCGCGCGGCGTCGCGGTGTTCGTGGTCACCGCCGCGCTGCTGGCGCTGCTGTGCCAGCGCTTGCTCGCGCACGGCTACATGAGCGACGACGCGATGGCGCAGTACGCCAAGCTGCTGCTGTTGCGCGACGCGGCCGGTTTCCGCACCGAATACCTGGGCTTCCTGTACGCGCAGGCCTCGCTGTACCTGGGCCTGCTGATCGGCGGCGTGCCGGGGCTGTCCACGCCGTTGCTGCCGTACCTGGTGGACGTGCTGGCCGGCGCGGCGATGGTGACCCTGCTGTGGCGCGACCTCGCCGCGGGCCTGGGCCGCGCCTGGGCCTGGGGCCTGTGCGCGGCGCTGGTGCTGCAGCCGTTCTTCCTGTGGCCGACGCTGTCGGGCAACAACCAGGGCCTGGGCCTGCTGGTGTTCTACCTGACCTGCCGCGCGCTGCGCCATTTCCGCGACGATCCGGAAGCCTTCGCCTACCTGCGCCTGGCGCTGGGCCTGTGCCTGCTGTTCTTCGTCGACGAGCGCGCCTGCTTCTTGGCCGTGGCGATGGCGCCGTGGCTGGGCCTGATCGCGCCGCAGGGCATGCTGCGGCGTGCGCCGCTGTCGTTCTACCTGGTGTGCTATCTGCCGTTCCTGTTCGCGGTCGCGACCTGGATGTATCTGAACTATCTGTTCTTCGGCGATGCCTTGCTGTTCGTGCGCGACCAGCATTCGGCGTTCCGCGGCAGCTACGCGCAGGCCGCGCTGCAGCCGTGGCTGCAGCAGGCCATGGCGCGGCCGTGGTGGCCGCCGCTGTACCTGGCGCTGGCCGGGCTGGTCACCACGCCGCTGCTGTTGCTGGTGCGGCGCACGCGCCTGAGCAACACCTGGCGCTGGGTGCTGGTGGCGACGGTCACCGTGATCGGCGCCGGCACGCTGGCGGCATGGGCGCGCTTCAGCGCGCAGCCGCTGGATTTCCTGGCGCTGATGGTGGTACCGGCGGCGCTGCTGCTGGGCGACCTGCGCCGCGACCTGCGCTGGCCGGCGTTGGCGCTGCTGCTGTTGGGTGGCGTCGCCAGCGGCTGGGTCATCGCGCAGACCGCCGCCTCGACCACCCGCGACTGGGCGACGGCCTTGCGCGCGCCGGTGGCGCCGCGGCATCCGGACGAAGCGCGGCTGGGCGCCTGGCTGGCCGAGGCGCGGCTGCCGACCCTGCTCGACGATCGCGCCGGCTACGCGGTGATCGTGGCGCGCGGCGATGCGCAGGGCCTGATCCTGCCGTTCGACCCGCGCTTCAAGCGCGCGCTGGACGACCCGCGGCAGATGCCGGCGCAGGTGGTGGTGGCCGACCCGGCGAGCCAGGCCGGGGTCCTGGACAGCGTCAACCGGCGCCTGCCGCAGCTGTGGCGACAGGGCCTGCCGGGCTACAGTCTGGTCTACCGACAAGGGTCCTACCGGGTATGGCGTCGATCGCCTTGAGGTGGCTGCTGGGCATGTTGTTCGCGATGAGCGTATGCGGCTGCGGCGCGGCCACGCCCGCGGCCGCGCCGTGGATGGGCGCCAACGTCAAGGTGTCGGCGCAGGCGCCGTGGGGCAGCGACGCGGCGCAGCGCTCGCTGCAGCAGTTGGCCGATGCCGGCGCGCAGCGCGCGCTGCTGGTCGCCTTCGTCTGGCAGGCCACGCCGCAGTCCGACGATCCGGTGCTGGGCAGCGACAGCAGCGTGGAACAGGTGCGCGCCGGGCTGCGGCAGATGCGCGCGGCCGGCCTGCAGCCGGTGCTGAAGGTGCATTTGTGGATCCCCGGCCATTGGGCCGGCGACGCCGCGCCGGCGGATCGCGCGGCCTGGTTCGGCGCCTACCAGCGCGCGCTGCTGCAACTGGCGCAGGTCGCCACCGACGAGCGGGCGGAGGCCTTGATCGTCGGCACCGAATTGCGCGGCCTGCAGGACGCGCCGCAGTGGCCGGCGCTGGTGGCGGCAGTGCGCCAGGTCTATCGCGGTCCGCTCGGCTATGTGGCCGACGGCCTGGAGCAGGCCGAGCGGTTCGGCTACTGGGAACGCTTCGATTTCGTCGGCACCAGCCTGTATCCGGCGCTGTCGGCGGTGCCGGCGCAGCGCTTGACGCAGATGCGCGCCGCGGCGGCGCGGGTGCAGGCCTTGGGTACGCGCAGCGGACGCCCGGTGTGGGTGGCGGAACTGGGCCTGCGCTCGGCGCGCGGCAGCCTGGCCGCGCCCTGGGAGAGTCCCGAGCAACGCCGCGCCGCGGTGGATACCGCGCTGCAGGCGCAGGTGCTGCAGGACTGGCGCCGCGTACTGGGCGAGCAGCGCATCGCCGGCATCGCGCTGTGGTGCTGGTACACCGATCCGGATGCCGGCGGCGCGCACGACAGCGATTTCACCGTGCAGCACAAGCCGGCGCAGGCGGTGCTGGCGCGCAGCGCCGCGCACTGACGCTTCTGTAGGAGCGGCTTCAGCCGCGACAGACATCATCCGGTAAGACCCGGTCGCGGCTGAAGCCGCTCCTACAGGGGTGGAGGCGGGAGCCGGCGACACGCTGGGCGCATAATCGCGCGATGATCATCGATTCGCTGCTCGACACCGACCTCTACAAGTTCACGATGATGCAGGCGGTGCTGCATCAGCATCCCGGCGCGCAGGTGGAATACCGCTTCAAGTGCCGCACGCCGGGCATCGATCTGGCGCAGTTCCTGGGGCAGATCTCCGACGAGATCGACGCGCTGTGCACGCTGCGCTTTCGCGCCGAGGAGCTGGACTACCTGCGCGGCCTGCGCTTCATCAAGCCGGACTTCGCCGATTTCCTCGGGCTGTTCCATCTGGACCGCAAGTACCTGCAGCTGCAGGCCTCGGCCACGGTGCCGGGCGAGATCGAACTGCGCATCCGCGGGCCGTGGCTGCACACCATCCTGTTCGAGGTGCCGCTGCTGGCGATCGTCAACGAGGTCTGGTTCCGCAACAGCGGCGGCGACCATCATGCCGAGGGCCTGCGCCGGCTGCAGGCCAAGATCGCGCTGTTGCGCGACAGCAGCGGCTACGGCGGCTGCGCGATCGCCGACTACGGCACCCGCCGCCGCTATTCGCGGGCCTGGCACGGCGAGCTGTTGCCGGTGCTGCAGCAGACCCTGGGCGCGCAGTTCGTCGGCACCAGCAACGTGTATTTCGCGCATCGCTACGGGCTGACCCCGCTGGGCACGATGGCTCACGAATACCTGCAGGCGTTCCAGGCGCTGGGTCCGCGGCTGCGCGATTCGCAGGCCGCGGCGCTGGAGTCGTGGGCGCGCGAATACCGCGGCGACCTCGGCATCGCCCTGTCCGACGTGGTCGGGCTGGACGCCTTCCTGCGCGATTTCGATCCCTACTTCTGCAAGCTGTTCGACGGCATGCGCCACGATTCCGGCGACCCGTTCGAATGGGGCGAGCGCGTGCTGGCGCACCTGCAGCGGCAGCGGGTGGACCCGCGCGGCAAGGTCCTGGTGTTCAGCGACGGCCTGGACATCGACAAGGTGATGCGGCTGTACGCGCATTTCCAGGGCCGCTGCATGCTCGCCTTCGGCGTCGGCACCAATCTCACCAACGACCTGGGGCCGGCCCCGCTGCAGATCGTGATCAAGATGGTCCGCTGCAACGGCCAGCCGGTGGCCAAGCTCAGCGACTCGCCAGGCAAGAACCTGTGCGACGACCCGGCGTACCTGGCCTATCTGCGCCAGGTCTTTGACGTGGCCGCCGATCCCGCATAGTGGGACGTGTGCCTGCCTCGCTGCGGCCGGTTGCGACGAAAATGGCAGCGAGGATTCGGTTGTAGGGACTTTGCTGTGGCGCAGCAGTGGGCTACCATTGGCGCTGAAAGTGAGAACTGTGTCGCATTAGTGGCAGCGGCTGCCATCTTGGCATCGTGCTTGCTGGATACCCTTGCCAGGCGCTCGTCGCGTCATTTTTCCATCAGAGGCAGCACCGAATGAGCTCTCCCGAGCTGCAGACGCATTTCCGCACCCAGGCCTGTTCGCGGCAGTGGCGCGGCTTTCTGCGCGCCTTGGCCCAGGAGTTCGCGGCGGAGCTGTCGACGGAGGACCTGGGGTTGCTGATGGCGCGGATCGGGCGTCGCTTCGCCGGCGAGCATCCGATCGGGGCCTGCGCCACGCTGGACGAGCTGCAGGCCGGGGTCAACCGGGTCTGGGACCGCATGGAGTGGGGATATGCGCGCTTCGAGGAGCAGGCCGACCGGGTCGACCTGGCCCACGTCGGCTCGCCGTTGCAGATCGCCCTGGCCGGGGAGACGGCCGGAGCGGATGGATTCCTGGAAGGGGTGTACCACGCCTGGTTCGAGCAGGCCGGCATGTTGGCGGGTCTGGGGATCCGCGCGGTGCCGGCCGTCGAAGAGGATGTCCGCCGTTTCGTGCTGTGCCGGGTCGCCTGAGCGGGCCATCCGATTCCACCGGCTACAAAAAATCATCTTAGGGGGTGATCGATGTCCAAGAAAACCGACCATGCGGGCGCCGATGCGGCCGACGACATTTCCAGCCTGTTCGCCAAGCTCGGCAGCCAGGGCGCCAGCGCGTACCAGGATTTTTCCGGGGCGCGGCTGAGCGCGCCGGAGCCTGCCGCCGCCGAACCGCCGGCTGCCGCGGCGTTGCCGCCTGCCGCTGCACCGGCGCCGACGCTGTCGGTGGTGCGTGCGCCGGCCGAGCCCAGGCTGGCGGCAGCGCCGCCTGCCGTCCGGCCGCTCGCGGCCGAACCGGCGCGCGCGCCGCTGGCCAAGCCCGCGCTGCCGGAGCCTGCGCCGGCCAGCACGGCCACGCCGCTGACCCGGTTGTTCCAGCGCCTGCTCGACAGCGACAGCGCGCGCGCAGCGGCGCCCGATAGCCCGCTCAAGCGTTTCCAGAACCGCTGATCCGCGCGCGGCCGCTGCGCCGCGCATCGTCGTCCTGTCGCCGCGCGGAGGGGAAAACGCGCGCCGGCTTCGCCCCCTTTTCGTTAGGAATCGCTGATGAGCGCTGCGTCCGCATCGCGTACCGGTCAACCCATGCACACACTGGCCACCTGGTCGCTGTGGGCGCTGGGCGCCTTGTTGTTGGTGTTCGTGGTCGCCATTCCGATGGACGTGCCGCAGCAGATGCTGTTCTCGCTGGTGGTGTTCGCCGCGGCGATGCTGTTGCGCCGCAGCGGCAGCCGGCTCGCCGTGCTGGTGATGATGTCGCTGTCGCTGGCGATGTCCTCGCGCTACATCTGGTGGCGCATCACCCAGACCATGGGGGTGAGCAGCGTGGTCGATCTGAGCCTGGGCCTGGGCCTGCTGCTGGCCGAGGTGTACGCCTTCACGATCCTGGTGCTGGGCTACTTCCAGGTGCTGTGGCCGCTCAACCGGCGTCCGGTGCCGCTGCCCGCCGACCAGAGCCAATGGCCGACGGTGGACCTGTTCATTCCCACCTACAACGAGCCACTGTCGGTGGTGCGCTCCACCATCCTGGCCGCCAGCGTGATGGATTGGCCGGCGGACAAGCTCAACATCTATCTGCTCGACGACGGCCGCCGCGAGGAGTTCCGCGAGTTCTGCGTGCAGGCCGGCATCCACTACGTCACCCGCACCAACAACTTCCACGCCAAGGCCGGCAACATCAACGCCGCGTTGAAGAAGTCCAGCGGCGAGTACGTGGCGATCTTCGATTGCGACCACATCCCGACCCGCTCGTTCCTGCAGGTGGCGATGGGCTGGTTCCTGCGCGACCGCATGCTGGCGGTGGTGCAGATGCCGCATTACTTCTTCTCCGCCGATCCGTTCGAGCGCAATCTCGGCAACCACGGCAAGGTGCCCAACGAGGGCGAGCTGTTCTACGGCCTGCTGCAGGACGGCAACGACCAGTGGGACGCGACCTTCTTCTGCGGTTCGTGCGCGGTGATCAAGCGCAAGCCGCTGGAGGAAATCGGCGGGGTGGCGGTGGAAACCGTCACCGAGGATGCGCACACCGCGCTGAAGCTGCATCGGCGCGGCTACCGCA
This sequence comes from Xanthomonas sp. SI, assembly GCF_014236855.1. Classification (NCBI taxonomy): domain Bacteria; kingdom Pseudomonadati; phylum Pseudomonadota; class Gammaproteobacteria; order Lysobacterales; family Lysobacteraceae; genus Xanthomonas; species Xanthomonas sp. SI. Next base: position 4,253,574 of record NZ_CP051261.1, on the reverse strand, counting down.
GCGCCTACATCACCGTGCCGCAGGCCGCCGGCCTGGCTACCGAGAGCCTGTCCGGCCACGTCGCCCAGCGCATCCGCTGGGCGCGCGGCATGGCGCAGATCGCGCGGCTGGACAACCCGCTGCTCGGCAAGGGCCTGCGCCTGTCGCAGCGGCTGTGCTACGCCAACGCGATGCTGCACTTCTTCTACGGGCTGCCGCGCATCATCTACCTGACCGCGCCGCTGGCCTTCCTGTTCTTCGGCGCGCACGTGATCCACGCGTCGGCGCTGATGATCCTGGCCTACGCGTTGCCGCACATCATGCAGGCCAACCTGACCAACCTGCGCACCCAGGGCAAGTTCCGCCATCTGCTGTGGAACGAGGTCTACGAGACCACGCTGGCCTGGTACATCCTGCGCCCGACCCTGGTGGCGCTGTTCAATCCCAAGCTCGGCAAGTTCAACGTCACCCCCAAGGGCGGGCTGGTCACGCGCAGCTATTTCGACCGGCAGATCGCCAAGCCCTACCTGTTCCTGCTGGTGCTGAACCTGGCCGGCCTGGCCGCCGGCGCGATGCGCCTGGTCTACACCGACGCCACCGGCGAAGCGCAGACGATCTGGTTCAACCTGGCCTGGACCGTCTACAACGTGCTGCTGCTCGGCGCCACCATCGCCACCGCCAGCGAGATGCGCCAGGTGCGCCGCTCGCACCGCGTGCCGCTGGACATCCCGGCCACGCTGTACCTGCCCGATGGCCAGGAACTGGCCTGCCGCACGGTCAACTTCTCCACCGGTGGCATGGCCCTGAACCTGGTCGAGACGGCGCCGGTGGAGCCGGATACGCTGGTCGACGTGGGCCTGTCGCACCGCAATGTCGAACGGCGCCTGCCGGCGATCGTGCGCCACGACCGCGACGGACACATCAGCGTGCAGTTCCGCGCCATGTCGATCGAACAGGAGCGCTGGCTGGTCGCCTGCACCTTCGCCCGCGCCGACATCTGGGTGTCGCAGTGGGGCCGTCACGACCGCGACAATTTCTGGAAATCGATGGGCCAGGTGTTCGCGGCGAGCATGCGCGGCTTCCAGCGCCTGGGCCAGCATGTCGGCGACAGCGTGCGCGGCGGCTTCCGTTCGCGTCCGGCCGGCGAGGAATCCGCGCCGTGAGCCGCATTCCCCCGTCTTTCCTTTCCTCTTTCTTCCGGTTGCCCTCGATGCGCCTACCTGCCTTGGCCGCGTGCTGTCTCACCATCCTGTCCGGCCTGGCGCTGGCGCAGGAACCGACGCTTCCCGCCACTCCGGCGCCGCCCGCCGCCGCCGCCGCGACGGCCACGGTGCCAGAACCGGCCGCGCCGGCGCCCGCCGCACCGACACTAGGCGTGCAGGAGCGGTCGGCGACGCTGAAGCAGCTCGGCATGGACTACGAAATCACCCTGCGCGGCATCCAGGGCAGCGCCGGCGTGGCGTTCAGCGCGCGCACCGACGAAGTGGTCGAGGCGGCGACGCTGCACCTGAGCTACAGCTACTCGCCGGCGCTGCTGCCGGAGCTGTCGCACCTGAAGGTCACCGTCAACGGCGTCACCGTGGCGACCCTGCCGGTGACCCGCGAGAACGCCGGCAAGCTGCAGCAGACCGACGTGCCGATCGATCCGCGCCTGGTCAGCGACTACAACCAGCTCAACCTGCAGCTGATCGGGCACTACACCCGCGAATGCGAGGATCCCGACCACACCAGCCTGTGGGCCAACATCGACCCGGCCACGCGGCTGTCGCTGAGCACCACGCCGCTGGTGCTGGCCAACGACCTGGCGCTGCTGCCGGTGCCGTTCTACGACAAGCGCGACACGCGCCGGCTGGAACTGCCGTTCGTGTTCCCGCAGCGTCCGGATCTGGCCACGCTGCGCAGCGCCGGCATCGTGTCCTCGTGGTTCGGCGCGCAGGCCGGCTACCGCGGCGCGGTGTTCAACGTCTCCATCGGCGACGTGCCGGCGACCGGCAACGCGGTGCTGTTCGCCACCCCGAACACGCTGCCGGCCGAACTGGCGACCGCCGAGAACGGTCTGGGCGAGATCGCCGGCCCGACCCTGGCGGTGGTTTCCAATCCGCGCGATCCGGCCGGCAAGCTGCTGCTGGTGCTCGGCCGCAACGACAACGACCTGCAGCAGGCCGCCACCGCGCTGGCGCTGGGCACGCCGTTCAACGGTGCCGTGGCCAGGATCGGCGAGCTCAAGCAGGCGCAGCCGCGCAAGCCCTACGATGCGCCGAACTGGATTTCCAGCGATGGCCCGGTGCGCTTCGCCGACCTGGTCGCGCAGACCTCGCAGCTCAACGTCAGCGGCTATCACCCGGACCTGATCCGGGTCGGCCTGCAGCTGCCGCCGGACCTGTTCGTGTGGCAGCGCGACGGCATCCCGGTCAACCTGCGCTACCGCTACACGGTGCCGGACGTGCGCAACAAGTCCGCGCTCAACGTCAGCATCAACGATGCCTTCGTCACCACGCTGCCGCTGAGCGGGCGTCCGTATGCCGAATCGCTGCCGCTGCAGTGGTGGCACGACCTCAAGGCCAAGGGCGCGATGCCGGTGGAGCAGAAACTGCTGCTGCCGACCGGCCCGTTCTCGGCCAACAGCCAGTTGCGCTTCCACTTCTTCTTCGACCGTCCGCAGGCCGGCGAATGCAAGAACACCTTCCCCGACGTGTCCGGCGCGATCGACGCCGATTCGAGCGTGGACCTGAGCTCGTTCCACCACTACATGGCGATGCCGAACCTGGCCGCGTTCGGCAATGCCGGCTATCCGTTCACGCGCCTGGCCGACCTGTCCGAATCCACCATCGTGGTGCCGGACGAAGCCAGCGACCAGGACGTATCCAACCTGCTGACCCTGCTCGGCAAGCTCGGCGCGTCCACCGGCTATCCGGCGCTGCGCGCGACCCTGATCCATGCCGGCGAAGTGGACCAGCACGCCGACAGCGACCTGCTGGTGTTCGGCTCCTCGCGCTCGCAGCCGCTGTTCCAGCGCTGGAGCGAGTACCTGCCGATCGGCGACGGCGCCACCGGCCGGCGCTTCTCGATGACCGACTGGGTGAAGGACAAGCTGCCCGGCTTCCTGTCCTTCGACGCGCGCCGCACCGACCTGCCGACCACCGCCGAAGTGGCGGTGAAGCCGGCCCCGGGCGACGTGGTGCTGATGGGCTTCGAGTCGCCGCTCAAGCCCGGGCGCAGCGTGGTCGCGCTGCTGGCCGAGGACCCGGCCAGCGTCGGCCAGCTGTTCGACGCCTGGTTCGAGCCGGCCACGCTGAAGGATTTCCAGGGCAGCGTGGTGTTGCTGCAGCAGGGCAAGATCCGCAGCCTGGCCGGCAACCAGTCCTATTACGTCGGCCACCTGCCGCTGCCGACCTGGGCGCGCTGGTACTTCTCGCAGCATCCGCTGCTGCTCGGCCTGGCGGTGGTGCTGCTGAGCCTGCTGCTGGCGCTGGCCGCACGCGTGGTGCTGCGCCGGCACTCGGCGCAACGGTTGCGGGAAGGGCAATGACCCCGCACGCGCGACAGCGCCGCCGCGTGCTCGGCGGCGCGCTCGCCGCGGGCGCTGCGGCGCTGCTGCCATCGCTGCCGGCCGCCGCCGCAGCGGCGGCCTGCGCGCCGTGGCGCGAGTGGACCGGCTTCGTCGCCAAGCACATCGACGCCAGCGGGCGGGTGATCGATTTCAGCAACGCCGACCAGCGCAGCACCTCCGAAGGCCAGTCCTATGCGCTGTTCTTCGCGCTGGTCGCCAACGATCAGGTGCTGTTCGACCGGCTGCTCGGCTGGACCCGGCACAACCTCAGCGGCGGCCGCCCGCAACAGGTGCTGCCGGCCTGGCTGTGGGGCCGCGCCGGCGACGGCAGCTGGCGCGTGCTCGACGACAACACCGCCAGCGACGCCGACCTGTGGATCGCCTACGCACTGCTGGAGGCCGGACGCCTGTGGAAGCGCCCCGGCTACACCCAGGCCGGCATGCAGATGCTGGCGCTGGTGCGGCGCCACGAACTGGCCGAATTGCCCGGCTTCGGCGGCATGCTGTTGCCGGCGATGCAGGGCTTCGCCAAGCCGCCGCGCTGGACGCTCAATCCCAGCTACATGCCGATCCAGCTGCTGCGCCGGTTCGCCGCCGCCGATCCGAAAGGGCCGTGGGCCGGACTGGCGCAGCGCAGCGCACGCCTGCTGCGCGACAGCGCGCCGGTCGGGTTCGCCCCGGACTGGATCGGCTGGGACGGCCGCGCGTTCGCGGTCGATCCGGGCAAGGGTGCGCTGGGTAGCTACGACGCGGTCCGCGTGTACCTGTGGGCGGGCATGCTCGATGCCGGCGAACCGCTGCGCAATGCCCTGCTCGAGGACCTGTCCGGTCCGCTGCAGCAGTTGCAGGCGCAGGGCCATTTCAGCGAGAAGGTGGACACGCGCCTGGGCGTCGGCAGCGGCACCGCGCCGCCCGGCTTCGCCGCCGCGCTGCTGCCGTACCTGAGCGCGCTGCGCCAACCGCTGCTGCTGAAGGCGCAGGCGCAACTGATTCCCGCGCCCGGCGATGCCGCCGCGGCGAAACTTCCCTATTACGATCGGGTGCTGGTCCTGTTCGGGCGCGGCTGGCTCGATAACCGCTATCGCTTTTCCGCAGACGGCCTGCTGCAGCCCGCCTGGAGAACCCAATGTTCCGCATGAAACTCAAGCCTCTCTACCTGGCCGGCATGATCGACCTGTGCCTGCTCGCCGGCAACGCGCACGCGCAGACCGGCAACGCCACCCAGCAACTGGTCAGCCAGGGCAACTACTGGCACGACCAGGGCCGCGACGATCTCGCCGCCGATACCTGGCGCAAGCTGCTGCGGGTCGACCCGAACCAGCCCGATGCGCTGCTCGGCCTGGCCCAGATCGACCTGGCGCAAGGCCGCCAGGGCGAGGCGCGCAAGCGCCTGCAGCAGTTGCAGAACACCCATCCGCAGGCGCCGCAGACGCAGCGCCTGAGCCAGGCGATCGGTGGCACTGGCGACAGCGTCAACCTGCGCAACGCGCGCCGCGCCGCCTCGGCCGGACGCTACGTGGAAGCGGTGCGCGAGTACCAGGCGCTGTTCGACGGCAAGGCGCCGCCGGATCACCTGGCGCTGGAGTACTACCAGGCCCTGGCCGGCACCCCGCAGGGCTGGGACGGCGCCCGCGACGGCCTGCGCCGGCTGGTCGCCGCGCAGCCCAACAACGGCGCCGCGGCGCTGGCGCTGGCGCAGGTGCTGACCTACCGCGAGCCGTCGCGACGCGAAGGCATCGCCCAGCTCGGCGCGATGAGCAAGCGTCCCGATGTCGGCGGCCCGGCACGCGCAGCCTGGCGCCAGGCGCTGCTGTGGCTCAATGCCGGCAACGCCGACGCGCCGCTGTACCAGGCGTTCCTGGCGGCCAATCCGAACGATGCCGAGGTCGCCGCCAAGGCCACCAAGCTGGGCGAGCAACGTGCCGCGCAGGCCGGCGATCCGGCCGGCGAACAACTCGGCGAGGCGTTCAAGGCGCTCAACGCCGGCAACCTGGCGGTGGCCGAGCAGCGCTTCACCCAGGTACTGCGCGCGCGTCCGCGCGATGCCGACGCGCTCGGCGGCCTGGGCTCGGTGCGCCTGCGCCAGCAACGCTTCGGCGAGGCGCAGGAACTGCTGCGTCCGGCCGCGGCCGGCAACGGCAAGTGGCGTTCGGCGCTGGACAGCGCGCGCTACTGGCTGCAACTGCAGCAGGCGCAGGCCGCGCGTGGCCGCGGCGACAGCGACGAAGCGCTGCGCCTGACCCAGCAGTCGCTCAAATTGCAGCCCAACGAAGCCACCGGCTACGTGCTGCTCGGCGACCTGCAGGCGGCCAGCGATGCGGCCGCGGCCGAGCGCAGTTATCGCCAGGCGCTGGCGCTGAGCGCCGACAATGCCGGCGCGTTGCAGGGCCTGATCGGCCTGTACAGCCGCCAGGGCCGCGCCGACGAGGCCAGCGCGCTGTTCGCCAAGCTCAGTCCGGCGCAGCGCGAGAAGGCCGGCGGCGAAACCACGCTGCGCTCCAACGTGCAGCGCGCCCGCGCCAAGCAGGCGCTGGAGGCCGGCGACACGGTCTCGGCGCAGAGCGAACTGGAAGCGGCGATGGTCGAGCGTCCCGGCGATCCGTGGGTGCGGCTGGACCTGGCGCGGCTGTACCAGCAGGCCGGGCGTCCGGACCAGGCGCGCAGCGTGATGGATGGCCTGCTCGCGGTGCATGGCGACATGCCCGAGGCGCTGTACGCCAATGCGTTGCTGGCGCAGGAACGCGGCGACTGGGCCAGCGCCTACGCCAGCCTGGAACGCGTCCCCGGCGCGGCGCGGACCGCGGAAATGAGCGCGCTGCGCAACACCGCCTGGGTCGAGCAGCAGGCCGCGCAGGCGCGGCTGCTGCAACAGCAGGGCCGCGCCGGCGAGGCGCAGCTGCTGCTGGCGCGCACCGAGGCCGCGCTCGGCGGCGCGCTGGAACAGCCGGCGCTGCTGGCATCGATGGCCGGCGCCTACGCCGACATCGGCAGCAACCAGCGCGCGCTGACCCTGGCGCAGCGCCTGGTCGCGCAGAACCCCAACACCGAGGCGCGGCTGCAGTACGCCAGCGTGCTGCTGCGCGCGCAGCAGGACGCGGAACTGGCGGCCACGCTGCGCCAGTTGCGCGACACCGACATGAACGCCGAACAGCAGCGCCGCTACCAGGCGCTGCGCAGCGGCTACACGCTGCGCCAGGTGGATGCGCTGCGCGAACTGGGCAACCTGGAAGCGGCCTACGACGCGCTGGCGCCGCTGCTGGCGCAGCAGAACCAGGATCCGAAGGCGGTGGCGGCGCTGGCGCGGCTGTATGCCGGTGCCGGCGACCAGCGCCAGGCGCTGGTGCTGTACCAGCAGCAGCTGCAGCAATCGCCCAACGACCTGGACACGCTGATCGCCGCGGCCAACACCGCCGCCGCGCTGCGCGACCTGGACAGCGCCGAGGACTATCTGCAGCGCGCGCTGGCGCAGGCGCCGGATTCGCCGGCGGTGTTGAGCGCCGCCGGCCGCGTGTACCGCAGCGCCGGCAAGAGCCGCAAGGCCGAGAGCTATTTCCGCGCCGCACTGGCGGCGCAGGCGCGCGAGGCCGGCCAGCACGACAACGGCCTGCCGGCGGCCAACGGGCCGGCGTCCTTCGCCGGCGCCGGGCGCCCGCTGAACCCGTTCGCCGGCATGAGCGGCCGCATGCCGCGCAGCCCGGCGGTGGTCTCCGACAGCCTCGGCGGCGGCTATCCGGCGCCGGCCTATGCCGCGGCCGGCCAGGCTCCGCTCCCGGCGATGCCGGCCGGTGCCGGCGCGGCTTACGCCAGCGGCGGCGACGACCTGCCGCCGCCGGCCACCGCCAGCGCGGCCGGCGGCGTGCAGTTGGCGGCACTGCCGGTGCCGGGCCAGCGCGCGCCGGCCGCGGCCAGCCTGGCCCCGTCCTACTATCCCGACGACCGCGTCGCCACCACCGGCAGCGCGCGCCAGGCGCAGGCGCTGGCGACCCCGGCGCGCACCGGCACGGTGCTCGACGAACTGCGCGAAGTGCAGTCGGAGAACAGCGACAGCCTGGCCGCCGGCGCCACCTACCGTGCGCGCGACGGCGAGGCCGGACTGGGCAAGTTGAACGATCTGGAAGTGCCGCTGCACGGCGAATTCGCGGTCGGCGAGGGCAAGCTCAGCGTCGATGTCACCCCGACCCTGCTCGACGCCGGCACGCTCGACACCGCCTATTCCACCGCCAGCCGTTTCGGCGCCGGCCCGACCGCGGCGATGGGCGATGCGCTGGCCGCCGATCGCACCCCGGTCAACGAGCTGATCGGCAGCGATTTGTACCAGTTGCTGCTCACCGAGGGCGACACCAACGCCACCCGCAACGCGCTGCGCACCTATGCAGTGAACACCGGCCTGTACAACGAGCTGTACAACGACACCGACGCCACCTTGACCAACGCGCAGCGCGAAGCCGCGGCGCTGCAGGCGCTGTACGCCGAGCCGCTGTCGGCGTTCCTGCTCGGCAACGTCGCCGCGGACGTGTCGATCAGCACTCTGGCCAGCAACATCCTCGGCGACGCCTCGCGCAGCGCCGATCTCAGCGCGGCCGACATCGCCCGCTTCCAGGCGCTGGCCGCCAACACCACCGCGGCCAGCCTGACCCCGGCCGGCTTCAGCCAGGCGTTGTACACGATGGCGGCCAACGGCGCGGCCTCGCGGCGCATGGGCCAGGACGCCAGCGGCGTCGGCGTGTCGGTGAAGTACAAGCACGGCGGCTTCGCGGCCGACCTCGGCAGCACCCCGGTCGGCTTCCCCGAGCAGCGCATCGTCGGCGGCGTCGGCTACCGCGGCCAGATCGGCGAGAACCTGACCTATTCGGGCCAGGCGTTCCGGCGCGCGGTCAGCGACAGCCTGCTGTCCTTCGCCGGCGTCGACGACGGCCGCGCCGGGCTCAGCTGGGGCGGGGTGACCAGCAACGGCGTGCGCCTGTCGGCCACGCTCGACAACGGCCTGCTCGGCGGCTACGCCAACCTGACCGCCGATCGCCTGGTCGGCCACAACGTCGCCGACAACGACCACCGCCAGGTGGACCTGGGCGTGTACGTGCACGCGCTGGAGACCGAGAACCAGTCGCTGACCGCCGGCCTCAACCTGACCGCGATGCAGTACGACAAGAACCTGAGCGGCTACACCTACGGCCAGGGCGGCTACTTCAGCCCGCAGGACTACGTCGATCTCGGCTTCCCGGTGCACTGGAGCGGGCGTTCGTCCGGGCGCAAGGTCAACTGGAGCGTGGACGCCAGCGTCGGCGTGCAGCATTTCCGCAGCGACGACAGCAACTACTTCCCGACCAGCGCGCAGATGCAGCAGGACGCCTACGACGCCGCATCGCTGGCCGCGCTGCTGGGCCTGGTGGACACCTACACCGCGCCGGTCTACGCCGGGCAGAGCAAGACCGGCGTGTCCTACAACGTCGCCGGCGCGGCCGAGTGGCAACTGGCCCCGCAGCTGTTCCTGGGCGGGCGGCTGATCTTCAACAACGCCCGCGACTACAACCAGTTCAGCACCAACCTCTACGTGCGCTTCGTGCTCGACCGGCTCGGCGCCGGCCTCGGCCGCCGCCCGCAGGTGCTGGCCTCGCCGTACGTGGGCGAGTAGGGCGGGAGCGCGCTTCCCGCATCGCGACCGAAGTCGCTCGCGCAGGGCTTGCGACCAGCGGTCGCACACCCTGCAGGGAGGGGCTGCGGCTCCGATGCCAGCGCCAGACAGCGGCCTTGCTTCGGCACCCGAAGCAAGGCCGCAGGGTTCGAAGCTGAGCATCTGCCAGCGCGATGCGCGGGGTCGATATCTCGCTGCGCCGCACCATTCAAGCGGTTGTGCAGCGACGGCGAGACGGCGGAACGCGGTGCCGCCGGCGGCGCACGCACCTGTGCGACGCCAGCGCGAGGCTGGCGATATGCCCTGCAAATTCAAGCTTTCACCCACGCAGGACGGAGGCCAAACGCCCCGCTGCGCTTGGCGATGCGCCGCATCAGGCTGACCATCGTCTTGTAGTCCGCACGATTTGTACACACCAGTTCGCACATCTTGTGTGACGATGGTCACCATTAGTTGGTGACCAATGGAGTGGTTGGTGAAGGTTCTTTGCGTTTTTGGTACGCGCCCCGAGGCGATCAAGATGGGGCCGCTGGTCCGCGCGTTGCGCGCCGCGCCGGACATCGAGCCCCTGGTCTGTATCACCGGACAGCATCGGGCGATGCTGGACCAGGTGATGGCGTTGTTCGCGATCCAGCCGGATCACGATCTCGATGTGATGGTGGCCGACCAGACCCTCAACGGCCTGTGTTCGCGGCTGCTCGCCAAACTCGATGCGCTGTACGCGCAATTGCAGCCGGACCGCGTGCTGGTGCACGGCGATACCAGCACCGCGATGAGCGCCGCGCTGGCCGCGTTCCATCGGCGCATCCCGGTCGGCCACGTCGAAGCGGGCCTGCGCACCGGCAATCTGCAGCAGCCGTGGCCGGAAGAAATGAACCGGCGGGTGATCGACGTGGTCGCCGACCATCTGTTCGCGCCCACTGCCAGCGCGCGCGACAACCTGCAGCGCGAGCACCTGTCCGGCCGCATCAGCGTCACCGGCAACACGGTGATCGATGCGCTGCAACTGACTGTCGATCGGCTCGATCGCGATGCCGCGCTGCGCGCGACGGTGGATGCGCAGTTCCCGTTCCTGGATCCGCGGCGCAAGTTGCTGCTGGTCACCGGGCATCGCCGCGAAAGCTTCGGCGACGGCTTCGCCAACATCTGCCGCGCGCTGGCCGAACTGGCGCAGCGCAAGGACCTGCAGATCGTCTACCCGGTGCATCTGAATCCGAACGTGCAGGGCCCGGTCCACGCGCAGTTGGGCGGGCTGGACAACGTGCACCTGATTGCGCCGCAGGACTACCTCGCCTTCGTGCGGCTGATGCAGCGCGCGCACGTGGTGCTGACCGATTCCGGCGGCGTGCAGGAAGAAGCGCCGGCGCTGGGCCGGCCGGTGCTGGTGATGCGCGAGGTCACCGAGCGCCCCGAAGCGGTCCAGGCCGGCGTGGTGACCCTGGTCGGCACCGATCCGGCGCGGATCGTGGCCGCGGTCGCCGCGGCCTGCGACCTGCCGGCGCGGCCCGCGCGGTTCCTGCCCCACGCCAGCCCCTACGGCGATGGCCGCGCAGCGGCGCGGATCGTGGCCGCGCTGCGCGGCCAGCCCTTCGACAGTTTCGTGCCCGGCCGTGCCGCGGCGGTGTCCCACCTCCCTCTTTTTTCAGAATCGATGCCATGACCCAGACCCGTCGTCCTACCGCACGCTTTCCCCTGGTCTTGCCGCTGGCCCTGGTCCTGGCGACCGCGCTGCCGCCTGCCGCTGCCGCCGACTCCGTCGCCGGCCAGTTCGGCGAGTGGGCCGGCGCCACTACGGTCACCCGCTCGATGACCCTGCGCGAACTCGGCTTCAAGCAGCCGCTGGTGCTCAGCGGCCAGGAAAGCCAGCGCGAGATCTACCTGCCGGTGCCGGCCGGCGTGGCGACCCGCGATGCGCAACTGCAGGTCGATGCGCGCTACGTGCGCGGGCACACCGGGCGCAGTTCCAGCCTGCTGTCGATCGACGGCGACCCGGTGTCGGCGCGTTCGATCACCGATGCCCAGGGCGATCTCAGTCAGCGCATCGGCATCGACGGCTTCGCCCGCGCCAACGGCTTCGTGCGCTTCGGCGTGGGCTGGTGGTCGGTGGTCTCCGAGTACGAGTGCGCCGACCAGAGCGCGCCGGCCAACGTGCTGCGGCTGTCGCCGGAGTCGCGCTTCAGCTACCGCTTCGACGGCCGCGCGATCGACACCGTGGCCAAGACCTGGGGCGCGTTGCCGGCCACCGTGCGGCTGCTGGTGGAGGGTCGCGCCACCAGCGTGCAGAGCTACGACACCGCCTGGCGCGTGGGCACGGCGCTGGAGAACGGCGGCAAGCGTGTCGACGTGGTCGCGCTGCCGGCAGTGGGCGCGAGCGTGGACCTGCGCGGGCTGGCGATCCCGGCCAGCCTGGCCGGCATCCCCGCCTATGCGGCCTTGTCCGATGGCAGCGCCAGCCACCGCATCGGCAGCCTGGCCGAAGTCGGCGCGCTGCTGTCGCTCGGCGATGGCGGTCCGCTCGCGGTCGACGTGGCGGTGCTGAGCGATCCGTTGCGCGCCGGCGTGCGCGCCGCGCTGGATGCGCTGGGTACCCAGGTCGCCAGCGCCGCGCCGGACGCGGCCGGCGCGTTCGCCGCGTGGCGCAAGGCCGACATGGCCGGGTTCGAACAGCCGGCCGGCACCGCGTCGGTGCAGGTGGCGCTGGTCGGCGGGCATCCGACCCTGCTGGTCGCCAGCGGCGCCGGCGCCAAGGTCGCCGGTCTGTTGACCCAGCAATGGCGCGCCTATGCACAGGGCAGTGCGCTGCTGGTCAGCACGGCGTTGCTGCCGCCGGCCGACAAGGACGTGGTGTTGCTCGGCCGCCTCGGCGACATGGCCGGGACCCTGGACATCGTCTCGCGCGGCGACCGCACCGCGAACTTCGACCTGGGCGCGCTGTCCAGCGAGGGGCGCCTGCCCAGCGAAGTGGTGATCGACGTCAGCGCGGCGCCGAACCCGGCCGGGCAGGGCGCGGTCGCCTCGATCTTCTTCAACGACTACCTGCTGGGCGCCAAGGTGCTGGCCGCCGACGGCAAGCCGCAGCGGCTGGTCGCCAAGGTGCCGAGCTACGCGCTGGCCGCGCGCAACCAGGTGCGGATCAGTTTCCTGCGCCAGCCGGCGCGTCCGTACTGCCACGATCCGGCCACCGGCTACCCGGTGTCGGTGCTGCCCAGCAGCCACATCCGTCTTGCCGAGCGCAGCCTCGCCGCCGATTTCGTCGGCGCGGCCTCGCAGCTGGCCGGCGCGCACGAGGTGTTCGTGCCCAGCGCCTGGCTGCAGGACGCACCGGCGTCGCTGGCCAAGGTGATCCATCTCGCCGGCGCGACCGGCGCCTCGCCGATGCAGGCCTCGCTCAAGGTCGGCGATGCCAAGACCGCGATCGCGCCGACCGGTCCCTATCTCAGCTTCGTGCTGGCGCCGCAGGGGCTGGCGCAGAGCGGGGCGGTGCGCGACGGCAAGCTGGTGGTGTCCGGCCCGGGCAAGCAGGTGCTGCTGGACCTGGCCGGGCTCGACCGCGCCGCCCTGGTCGAAGTGGTCGGCAGCGGCGCCAACACCGGAGTGATCTACCGCGAGCTGGGCACGCAGGGACCGCAGATCGCCGAACCGTTCCGGCTGATCCGCGGCAACCTGGCGCTGCTGGATGCCAGCGGCGTGGTGCAGGACTTCGACGGGCAGGACCCGACCGGCGCGCGCATGGCCGAGCAGAGCAATCCGGAGCCGCTGTGGCAGCAGCACATGGTGTGGCTGGTGGTGCTGGTGGGGGTGATCGCGTTCATGCTGCTGGCCGCGCGCGTGGTGCAGGTCCGTCGCCGCCGCCGCTCCGCGCAGAGCGGGAACTGATCGCACGTGGATAGCCTGTACTGGAACATCCACCTGGCCAACTACTACGCCTTCCTGGAGACGGCGGCGGTGGTGGTCGCGGTGGTGATCCTGATCTCCAGCCTCGACGACCTGTTCATCGATGCCTGGTACTGGGTGCGCGAAATCTGGCGCAGCGTGGTCGTCAAGCAACGCAGCGAATACCGGCCGTTGACCCAGCAGGATCTGCTGCAGCGCCCGGAACAGACCCTGGCGATCATGGTGCCGGCCTGGGCCGAGTTCGACGTGATCGGGCAGATGGTCGAGAACATGATCGACGTGCTCGATTACCACGACTACATGGTCTTCGTCGGCACCTATCCCAACGACGAGCAGACCATCGCCGAAGTGGAGCGCATGCGCCGCCGCTACAAGCGCATGCGCCGCATCGAGGTGCCGCACGACGGCCCGACCAGCAAGGCCGACTGCCTGAACTGGCTGGTGCTGGCGATCTTCGAGTACGAGAAGCAGAACGACATCGAGTTCGCCGGCGTGGTCCTGCACGACAGCGAAGACGTGCTGCACCCGATGGAGCTGCGCTTCTTCAACTACCTGCTGCCGCGCAAGGACATGATCCAGTTGCCGGTGACCTCGCTGGACCGCGAGTGGTACGAGCTGGTGGCCGGCGTGTACATGGACGAGTTCGCCGAATGGCACGCCAAGGACCTGGTGGTGCGCGAAAGCGTGTCCGGCATGGTGCCGTCGGCCGGCGTCGGCACCTGTTTCTCGCGCAAGGCGCTGCTGGCGCTGAGCGAGGCCAGCGACAACCAACCGTTCAACACCGACAGCCTGACCGAGGACTACGACGTCGGCGCACGCCTGGCGGCGATGGGCATGCACTCGATCTTCGCGCGCTTCCCGGTGCAGTTCCGCGTGCGCCGCCCGTCGTGGTTCGGCTGGGGCCCGGTGCGCGAGCGCACCCTGCACATGGCGCTGTGCGTGCGCGAATACTTCCCCGACAACTTCCGCGCCTCGTACCGGCAGAAGGCGCGCTGGGTGCTGGGCATCGGCCTGCAGAGCTGGGAAACGCTGGGCTGGCGCGGTTCGCTGGCGACCAAGTACCTGCTCGCGCGCGACCGCAAGGGCATCGTCACCTCGTTCGTCAGCGTCTTCGCCTATCTGATCTTCCTGCAGCTGCTGCTGTTCTGGCTGCTCAAGATCGCCGGCGCGTGGGACACCCAGTTCCCGACCATCTTCCAGCGCGGCACCTGGCAGATGAACGTGGCGCTGCTGACCACCGCCGCGCTGGCCACACGCGTGGCGCAGCGCTTCTACTTCGTCAACCGCCTGTACGGCTGGGAACACGCGCTGATGTCGATCCCGCGCATGGTGGTCGGCAACATGATCAACTTCATGGCCACCGCGCGCGCCTGGCGCCTGTTCCTGCTGTACCTGCTGTTCGGCAAGCGCATGGTGTGGGACAAGACCATGCACGATTTCCCCAGCGCCGCGCAGCTGGTGCATACGCGCAGGCGCCTGGGCGAACTGCTCACAACCTGGGAAGCGGTCGAGCCCGAGCGCCTGGTGCAGGCGCTGCGGCAGCAGGAGGGCGGGCGCCAGCAACCGCTGGGCCGGATCCTGGTGGCGCAGGGCTGGCTGGACGACGAAACCCTGGCCGAGGCCATCGCCTTCCAGGGCGATCTGCCGCGCGCGGCGATCGACGTGGCGTATCTGCAGGCCGGGCGGTTCCCGTTGTCGGTGCAGGCCTGCGTGCAATGGCGGCTGCTGCCGTTGCCGTCGGACACGCTTGGCGAAGTGGCGGTCGCGGTCTCCAATGCGCTGTCCGAAGAAGAGCAGACGCGGCTGCTGCACGACCTGGACGCGAGCGTGCTCAGGCAGGCGATCGCGCGCGAAAGCGAAATCAACGCCGGCCTGCGCCTGATCAGCGGCGAAAGCTACCGCGTCGACGCGGTGCCGCTGCTGGGCGATCTGCTGGTGGAACTGCGCCTGATCGCGCGCGACCAGTTCGAACGCGTGCTGGACGAATACCGGCCGCAACGCGACGGCCGCATCGGCGATCACCTGGTGAAGCAAGGCGTCGCCACCCAGGCGGCGATCGCCGCCGCCGTACGCGAGCAGCATCGCCGTGCGGCCAATCCCAGTACAGCATTGGCGGAGAGCTGAGCGTATGAGAATCAGCCTGCTCTCCAGCGTGATCGCGCTGAGCCTGCTCGGCCTGGGCAGCGCCACCGCGCACGCACAGCAACTGCCGCTGGCCGGCGCCGCCTACCGCATCGCCGAGGACGCCTACGCCTCCTACGCCCGCGGCGATTACCCGCAGGCCAGCCGCCAGGCCGCCGAAGCGGCGCGGCTGCGCCCGGACGTGCTGCGCCTGCGCCTGTTGCAGATCTACGCGCTGCAGAAGCTGGGCCGCGGCGACGAAGCGCGCGCGCAGGCGCGCCGTGCGCTCGCCGATGGGCTGCAGGATCCGGCATTGCCGCACTTGGCGGCAGGCGCGAACGCGGCACCCGCCACGGCGGCGGCCGCGCGCGCCGGCGGCGCACCCGCGCCACGCGCCACTGCGCATCCGAGCGCGGCCGAGCAGGCCTACCGGCGTGCGTTTGCGCTCGCTACCGAGGCTTACGACGCCTACAACAACGATCGCATGGCCGAGGCCGCGGACAAGGCCGAACAGGCCTTCCGCCAGCAGCCGCAGCAGGGCGCCTGGGCGGTGCTGTGGGTGGCCGCGCTGGAGGCCCGGCAGCAGTTCGAACAGGCCGAGGCCGCCGCCGCCGCGGCGATCCAGTTGGGCGCGCCGAATGTCGCCGACCTGCAGGCCAAGCGCGTGGCGCTGGGCCGCCAGCGCGCGGTCAAGCCGGCGCAGCAGGGCTACCAGGCATTGATCGAACAGGACTTCGCCACCGCCGCCGGGTACGCCCGGCAAGCGGTGGCGTATGCGCCGGACGTGGCCTCGCATCGCCTGCTGCTGATGACCGCGCAACTGCTGGACGGACAACTGCCCGCCGCCGAGGCCACCGCCGACGCGGCACTGGACAACGACAGCGAAGACACCGTGGCGCTGGTGATGCGCGCGTATCTGCGCCAGCGCCAGTTGCATAGCGAGCAGGCCAATGCCGATTTCGACGCGGCCCTGCGCCAGGACTGGCTGGATCCGCAGCAGCAGCGCAACGTGCGCCTGCTGGCGGTGGATGCGGCGATCGCCGCGGGCGATCGTGCACGTGCCGCGCGCCTGCTGCAGCCGTTGCAGGCCGATCCGCTGGCCGGCGCGGACGAGACTGCGCGCAAGCAGTTCGGCCAGGCCATCGCCCAGCGCGAGAAGGCGCTGCGCAGCGCGCGCCCGGCGCCGTCGCTGACCCTGGCGACGTACCCGGCGCCGTTCCAGCAATGCCGCGATACGCCCTACGGCACCCAGTGCGAACTGACGCCGGCCGACCTGCAGGGCACCGGCAGCGCCGCGCAGCGCGCCTACGCCGCCTACGGACGGCGCGATTACCAGGAGGCCATCCGCGAAGCGCAGCGAGCGCTGCAGGAGAACCCGGACAACGCCAGCCTGCAGAACCTGCTCACCACCGCACTGGCGGCCGGCGACCGCGCGCAACGCGCGCAGGCACGGCAGCGCCTGGACAGCGCCTTGGGCCAGCGCCCGGCCGATGCCGGACTGCTGATGCAGCGCGGCTACCTGCAGCAGCGCGACGGGCAACCGGCGCAGGCGCTCGACGATTTCCGCGCGGCCGAGGCCACCGGCAAGGCGCCGCCCAGCGTGGTGCTCGACCAGGCCTATGCCAGCGCCGCCAACGGCGACAACGCACAGGCGGTGGCGCTGCTGCGCAGCGCGATCGACCGCGCCGACCAGGGCGCGTTGCCGCTGGACAAGGCGCAGCGCTACAACACGCGCAGTTCGATCGCCAACCTCGGGCGCGAGTGGGGCATCACCGCCTCGGCTGGCTACCGCGGCGCGCGCCAGGCTGCGAGCAACCTGGGCGGCACGGCGATCAGCACCCCGGGCGATTCGGTGTTCAGCACCCTGGAGGCGTTCTGGCGGCCCGCGGCGCTCAACAACCGCCATGGCACGCTGGAAGCGTATGCGCGCGCGGCCAACACGCTGTACGACGAGGGCGGCACGTTCGAATCGGTGCGCGCCGTGGACCCGTGCACCGGCGAAGCCACAGAGGACGCGCGCGCCCGCGCCGAGCGCCTGAGCCGCTCGCGTTCGAGCGCCGGCTGGCCCTCCACCGTCGGATCGTTCGGCGTGCGCTACGCGTTCGGCCGCACCGGCCTGAGCGCCGGCATCGAGCGCCGCCAGTTCCTCGGCAGCGGCACCCGCAGCGGCGGCGTCTATCCGGACGCGGCCGCGATCCAGTGCCGCATCCAGCGCGATTCCAACCAGCCGCAGCAGATCAACACGCTGGCGCGCTATCGCCTGGACGGCCATGCCGGCGGCTGGATGTCGTACCTGACCTACGGCTTCTATCACGGCACCGGCGTGCGCACCGACGTGAACCAGTGGTGGACGCTGAGCGGCTATGCGCAGGCCGGCTACAGCTGGGACGACAACCGCGCGCGCTTCAGCGTGGATCGGCTCGACGCCGGCGGCGAGCCGGTCGAAACCCTGCTCGACTCCGATGGCCGCCTGCACCGCACGCAAGCCTTCGCCGCCGCGGAACTGCGTGCCGGCCGCAGCTACCGGTTCGGCGCCGAGCAGACCCGCTGGGTGCTCAATCCGTATCTGGTGGTGGCCGCGGACTGGCTCGACCAGCGCTCGCGGGTCAGCGGCATCGACTACCCGCTGATCGGCGAGCAGGCGTTCGCCCTGTCCGACACCGATCGCAGCTGGTCGCTGGGCGCCGGCCCCGGCCTCGGCGTGCGCTACTGGTTCCGCGAGGACCGCTACAACGCGGCGCGCTCCTCGCTGGACCTGAGCGTGCAGTACCGCTTCGCGTTCGGCGGCGGCGATTCCCAGCGCGCCAAGGGCCTGTTCGCCACCGCCACCTTCAACTACTGACACCTGCCGAAAGAACCGCCATGACCGATGCTGTCGCCCCGATTGTTCCCATGCGTACCCGCGCCCTGTGGCTGGGCCTGCTGTGCGCATTCGCCGCCGTGCCGGCGCTGGCCCAGGCTCCGGCTCCGGCCGCCGCCGCCGCGCAGGATTCCTCGATCGTGCTGGTCGGCAAGGACGGCTGGTTGTTCCCTGCCTGGGGCAGCCTGACCGAGGTCGATGGCGCGGCGATCGAACGCAACACCGCGTTGATCGCCGAAGCCCGTACCGCGCTGGCCGCGGCCGGCGTCGAACTGGACGTGCTGGTGTTGCCGGACAAGGCGCTGTTCTACGAGGACAAGCTGCCCGACGGCAAGCGCATGAGCGATGCGGTGCGCGGGCGCTATGCGCTGATCCACGATGGCCTGGGCAAGGCGCAGGTGCCGGCGGTGGATGCGCTGCAGGTGCTGCGCCAGGTCAAACAGGGCGGGCAGGAGGTGTTCTACCGCAGCGACCAGCACTGGACCCAGCCGGCGGCCGACGCGGTGGCGGTGGCGGTGGCCGCGCAGGTGCGCCAGCGGGTGCCGCGGCTGCACGGCCAGGACGGCACCGGCATGGCCCTGGGCAGCGAGATCACCGAGCGCCGCTTCGGCGATCTGGCCGAACTGTTCCTGACCGATGCGCAGCGCAAGGCGATCGGCCGCGACACCTTCACCGTGCGCCGCCAGTCCGAGCAGCAGACCCTGCTGGACGACGCGCCGTCGCCGCTGCATGTCACCGGGCACAGCATGGTGCAGCCGTATTTCGGCTTCCCGCAGAAACTGTCCAACCTGCTCGATCGCCCGGTCTCGGTGAACTGGAAGCCCGGCAACGTCGGTCCCTGGGCGATGCTGCTGGAATACCTGGAATCGCCCGAGTTCCAGAAGGCCAGGCCGCAGGTGCTGGTGTGGCAGATGTTCGAGCCGTCCTATGCGCAGGGCCCGGATGCGCGCGGGCAGTGGGACAACGCCTCGATCATGAGCGCGGCGCAGTGGCAGGCGCGCCTGCACAAGGCCGTGGGAAAGTAGCCGATGCCTGCACGTCCCGGCGCGCCTGCGCCCCTGCCTGCGGCGGCCCCAGCGCGTGCGCATGTGACCACCGCTGCGGTGGTGATGATGCTGCTGGTCGCCGGGCTGCTGTCCGGTGGCTGGATGCTGGGCCGCGCGCCGCTACCGGCGGCGGCGCTGGCGCCGGCGCGCTGGAGCGATGGCGAGGCCGGCCGTGCGATCGATGCGGCGTTGCAGTTGCCGCTGCAGGCGCGCGCCGACCTAGTCGGCGCGGCGTTGCGCTATCGGCTGCTCGGCGATGCGGGGCCGCAGGTCGCGCTGGGCTGCCCCGGCTGGTTGTTCTACCGCGATGGCCTGCGTCCGCCGGCGGCGGCCGGCGCGGAGGTGTTCGCGCAGCGCGTGCGGCTGATGCGGCATTGGTCGCGGCAGTTGCAGGCGCAGGGCGTGCAGTTGTTGGTGGTGGTGGTGCCGGACAAGTCGCGGATCGAGCAGGCGCACACCTGCGGCCTGGGCTATTCGGCGCCGATGCGCGCGCGGCTGGGGCAATGGCAACAGGCGCTGGCCGCGGCGGGCGTGGCCTCGACCGACCTGCTGCCGGTGCTGCAGGCCGGCGACGCGCCGGTGTTCTTCCGTACCGACGTGCACATGAACCGGATCGGCGCGCAGCGCGCGGCCGATGCGGTGGCCGCCTCCGCGCTGCCGCTGCTCGGCGGGCGCGGCGGGCAGGCCTTCGCGGTCGCTGCGCCCGGCGCGCCGACCCCGCGGATGGGCGACCTGATCGTGCTGGCCGGCCTGGAGCACGCACCGCCGGCATGGCGCCCGGCGCTGGATCGCGAACCGGAGCAGACCATCGCACCACTGCGCAGTGGCGGTCTGCTTGACGACACGCCACCGGTGGAGGTGCTGCTGCTGGGCAGCTCAAACGGGCGCCGCAGCCTGTTCGGCGAGCGCCTGGGCAATGCCCTGGGCCGCGAAGTGTGGAACCAGAGCCTGGACGGCGGCCAGTTCTCCGGCGCGCTGCTGGCGGCCTGGCCGCAGCGCGCGCAATGGCCGCCGAGCCTGAAGCTGGTGATCTGGGAATTTTCCGAAATGGCCCTGTCCTTGCCGCTGACCGATGGCGAGCAGGCGGCATTGGCCGGGATCGACTGAGCGCCGACCGACGATGCTGTTCAACTCCTTCCTGTTCCTGCTGCTGTTCCTGCCGATCGCGCTGGGCGTGCACTACCTGCTCGGTGCGCTGCAGCCGCGCCTGGCCGCGCTGTGGCTGTGCGTGGCCTCGATCGTGTTCTACGGCTGGTGGAACCCGCAGTTCGTGGTGCTGCTGCTCGGCTCGATCGCGTTCAATTACATGGTCA
This sequence comes from Xanthomonas sp. SI, assembly GCF_014236855.1. Classification (NCBI taxonomy): domain Bacteria; kingdom Pseudomonadati; phylum Pseudomonadota; class Gammaproteobacteria; order Lysobacterales; family Lysobacteraceae; genus Xanthomonas; species Xanthomonas sp. SI. The sequence goes on along the minus strand of NZ_CP051261.1, from coordinate 4,233,179 downwards.
GCCTGAGCGTGCTGGCGCTGGCCAGGCGGCCACGCCTGCAATTGCTGGTCGTCGCGCTGGGCGTGGCCGCCGACCTGGCGCTGCTGGTGCACTACAAGTACATCGCGGCGATGGTCACCTTCGTGCACGGCCTGGGCGTGGACATCGGCCCGATGGATGCGTTGATCCTGCCGCTGGGCATTTCCTTCTTCACCTTCACCCAGATCGGCTACCTGCTCGACTGCCGCGCCGGCCTGGTCAACGACCGCAGCCCGCTCAGCTACGTGCTGTTCGTGACCTTCTTCCCGCACCTGATCGCCGGCCCCATCCTCCACCACAAGGAAATGATGCCGCAGTTCAGCAGGCGCGAGACCTACCGTTTCCACGCCGACAACCTGTCGGTCGGCGGCATGCTGTTCGTGATCGGCCTGGCCAAGAAGGTGCTGCTGGCCGACAGCATCGCGCCGTACGCCGACGCCGGTTTCGCCAGCACCGGCGAGCTGCAGTTGTGGGGCGCCTGGGCCACCGCGCTGAGCTACGCGCTGCAGCTGTACTTCGATTTCTCCGGCTACTCGGACATGGCGCTGGGGCTGGCGCGGATGTTCGGCATCCGTTTCCCGCTCAACTTCAACTCGCCGTACAAGGCGACCAGCGTGATCGAGTTCTGGTCGCGCTGGCACATGACCCTGACCCGCTACATCACCGCCTACCTGTACTACCCGGTGGCGATGGCGGTGACCCGCTGGCGCAGCCGCCACGGGCGCGCCAGCGGCCCGGCCGCGGTGGCGTCGGCGGGCGGCTTCGCGTCGTTGATCGTGCTGCCCACGGTGTGGGCGATGGGCCTGGCCGGGATCTGGCATGGCGCCGGCCTGCAGTTCCTGATCTTCGGCCTGCTGCATGCCGCCTACCTGGCGATCAACCATGCCTGGCGCATCTTCGTCGTCGGCCGCAAACCGGCGGCGCTGCGCACGCCCAGGCCACTGCAGCATGCGGGCTATCTGGTGCTGACCTTCGCCGCGGTGCTGGTGGCGCAGGCCTTCTTCCGCGCCGACGGGGTGGGCGATGCCTGGCGATTGGTGCAGGGCATGGCCGGGCTGCGCGGCGTGGAAAGCCTGTACGGCGTCGGCCTTGTCGCCGGCATGGACCTGGGCGATGCCTGGCGCCTGCTGATCGGCCACCACCTGCAGGCGCTCTACGTCGCGGCGTTGCTGGCGATCGTGTGGCTGGCGCCGAATGCGCACCAGATCATGGGCGTGTACTCGCCCGCGCTGGCCAAGCCGAGCCCGGCGCCGCGCGCGTGGATGCGCTGGCAGCGGAACCTGCCGTGGCTGCTGGCCATGCTGGCGCTGCTCGCGCTGTGCCTGTCGAGCCTGCACAAGGCATCGCGTTTCCTCTATTTCCAGTTCTGACAAGGTGAACCCCATGGATATGCAGACCCTCCAGACCCAGCTCGGCGACATCGTCGAGAGCGTGATCGGCACCCGCGTGCAGCCCGACGAATACATGGAATCGCTGTTCGATTCGATGTCCAAGGTGCAGTTGATGGTCGAGGTCAAGGACCGCCTCGGCGTGACCCTGCCGATCGACGAGATCGACACGCTGGTCGAATCGGTGCAGGTGCTGGCCGAGTACGTGGCCGCGCACCGGCGTTGAGCGCGGACCGCGCAAGGAGCCGCACGCATGCGCTTTGATTTCGACCGCTGCCGCTTCGTCGAGCGCGACCATGCCGCGCAGGCGCCCGCATTGCACGCTGCCGACGGCGTGCTGGACTGGGCCGGGTTGGAACTGGCCACGCAGGACTGGATCGCCCGCGCGCAGCGCGCCGGCGTGCGGCCGGGCCATGCGCTGGTGATCTGGGGCCACAAGCAGGCCGCGTTCGTGGTGGCCATGCTCGGCTGCCTGCAGCTGGGCGTGACCTATGTGCCGGTGGATACGATCAATCCGTCGGCGCGGCTGCAGCGCATCGTCGCGCTGGTGCATGCCGCCGCGGTCTACGACGCCGCCACCGATGCGTTCGGCCCCGGTGCCGACGATGCGCGCGCGCTGGCGGTGCCGGACCTGGCCTACATCATGTTCACCTCCGGCAGCACCGGCGATCCCAAGGGCGTGCAGATCGGCCGCGACAGCGTGGCCCTGTTCGCCGGCTGGATCCGCGACTGCCTGGCGCTGGGGCCGGCGCCGGCGTTCCTCAACCAGATGCTGTTCAACTTCGATTTCTCGCTGTTCGACCTGTGCGGCGCGCTCGGCCTGGGCGGGTGCTGCGTGCTGTGCCCGCGCGAGGTGATCGCCGACAGCGAACGTTTCGTCGATCGCCTGCGCCAGTCCGAGGTGGCGGTGTGGGCGTCCACGCCGTCGTTCGTGCGCCAGCAACTGCTCAACCCGCGCTTCGCTGCCGAACACCTGCCCGCGTTGCGGGTGTTCGTGTTCGGCGCCGAGTCGCTGACCCCGCGCGTGGCCGAAGAGCTGTGGGCGCGCTTCCCGCAGGCGCGCATCGTCAACTCCTACGGCCCGACCGAAGCGACCTGTTCCACCACCTGGGTGGAGATCGATGCCGCACTGCGCGCGGCCGCGCCCAACCCGTTCCCGATCGGCGTGGCCAAGCCCTATGCCGAGGTGTTCCTCGACACCGGCGAGATCTGCATGGCCGGCGACCACGTGATGCGCGGCTATCTGGACCGTCCCGACCTCGACCAGGGCGTGCTGTTCGACCACAACGGCAAACGCGCCTACCGCAGCGGCGATCTGGGCGATGTCGATGCGCAGGGCCGGCTGTACTTCCGCGGACGCAGGGACGACCAGATCAAGCTCAACGGCTACCGCATCGAACTGGCAGAAGTGGATGCGGCGCTGTCGACCCTGGACGGTGTGGTCGCCGGTGCCGCGGTGGTGCTGCGCCGGCCCGATGGCAGCCTGGTGCGGATGATCGGCTTCGTCGAACTGACCGCAGCGGGCGCAGGTGCGGTACAGCCGCTGCCGGACGCGCTGCAGGACTGGAAGCAGCAGCTCGGCCGCCGCGTGCCGGCCTACATGATTCCCTCCGAACTGATCGCCGTGGACGCGTTGCCGACCGGCAACAGCGACAAGGTCGATCGCAAACAACTGGAGCAGCGTTATGCCATGGCGCGCACGCTCCGCAGCCAGGAAACGCCACGATGAAATGGATGCTCGCATTGCTCGCCGCCACCGCGCTCGCGCCACTGGCCGCCAACGCCCAACAGGGCGCCGCGGAAGGCCGCCTCGCGCAGCTGTACGCCGCGCGCCCGCCGGCCGGCTCCGCGTTCGTGCGCGTGCTCAACCCGGGCAATGCCGCGCTCGAGGTCGGCATCGGCAACGGCGCCGCACAGCGCATCGGCCCGGCCACCCGCGCCACTCGCTACGCCATCGTCGAAGGCGGCAAGCCGTTCGCGCTGCGCGTGGCCGGCAAGACCCGCGAGCAGGCGCAGGTCGCCGCCGGCAGTTTCACCACACTGGTGCTGGACCCGGCTACGCCGTCGCGGCCGCTGGCGGTGCTGGCCGATGGCGGCGGCAGCAGCGATGCGCTCAAGGCCGAGATCCGCTTCTACAACCTGGCCAGCGGCTGCGGCCAGGCGCGGCTGGCGATCGCCGACAACGGCGCGGTGGTGTTCCCGGCCGTCGCCGCGGGCGCCAGCGGCGCGCGTGCGATCAACCCGGTCAAGGCGCGCCTGGTGGCCGCGTGCGGCAGCAAGGACAGCGCGCCGCTGGCGCTGCCGTCGCTGCAGCCCGGCGACCACTACAGCCTGTTCCTGAGCGGCAGCGCCAGTGCGCCGGTGCTGCAGGGCCAGCTCAGCGGCACCGATCCGGTCGGCCGCTAGCCATGCGCGAACGCCCCGTGTTCCGCGAAGACCACACGCTGTTCCGCGCCCAGGTGCGGCGTTTCATCGACAGCCAGATCGCCCCGCACTACGCGCAGTGGGAGCGCGACGGCATCACCCCGCGCGCGCTGTGGCGTGCGGCCGGCGCGGCCGGCCTGCTCAACTGCCAACTGCCCGAGCCCTACGGCCTGGGCGGCGATGCCGGGCATGCGGCCTGCGTGATCGAGGAACTGGCGCGGGCCAATTTCCTCGGCATCGGCTTCTCGATCCATTCGGACATGGTCGCGCCGTACTTGATGCAGTACGGCAGCGACGCGGTGCGCGACGCATGGTTGCCGAAGATGGCGCGCGGCGAGGCGATCGGCGCGATCGCGATGACCGAACCCGGCGCCGGCAGCGACCTGAAAGCGATCCGCACCCGCGCCGTGCGCCAGGGCGAGCACTACCTGCTCAACGGCCAGAAGACCTGGATCACCAACGGCAGCAACGCCGACGTGGCGGTGGTGGTGGCGACCGTGGCGCCGGAACTGGGCGCGCGCGGCTTGAGCCTGTTCTGCGTCGAGACCGCGCTGCCCGGCGTCACCCGCGGCGTGCCGATGGCCAAGATCGGCCAGCACGCGCAGGACACCAGCGAGCTGTTCTTCCAGGACGTGGCGGTGCCGGTCTCGCACCTGCTCGGCGAGGAACAGCGCGGCTTCGAATACCTCGGCGAACAACTGGCCGCCGAACGCCTGGCGATCGCGCTGCGCGCCGCGGCCTCGGCCGAAGGCATGCTCGAAGAAACCCTGGCCTACGTGCGCCAGCGCAAGGCCTTCGGCCGCCACCTGATCGACCACCAGAACACCCGCTTCGTGCTCGCCGACGCGGCATCGCGGCTGGCGATGCTGCGCAGTTTCCTCGACCAGTGCCTGGACGCACACATGCAGGGCCGGCTGCAGGCGACCACCGCGGCGATGGCCAAGCTCAACGCCACCGAGATCCAGGGCCAGGTGCTGGACGCGCTGCTGCAGCTGCACGGCGGCTATGGCTACAGCAGCGAGTACGGCATCGGCCGCGCCTGGGCCGACGCACGCGCGCTGCGCATCTTCGGCGGCACCAGCGAGATCCTGCGCGACATCATCGGCCGCGCCCTGTAGCAGGCGCGCGCCGGGCGGCTATTGGCGCCCGGCGCGCCACTGCCTGCGCAGCGCCTGCGCGCGCGGCGAGTCCTGCGACAACCAAGGATCCAGCGCGAACGCGAAGATGCCGGCGGCGCCGCTGCGCTGCGCCCACGCCAGCTGCTTCTGGATGCGTGCGGCATCGGCGGTCTGCGCCTGGAAGTGGCTGCCGTCGGCGGCCGAGCTGGGCAATTCCTCGAACAGCTCGACCACCACGTCGAACGCGACCTGGCGCGCGCGCAGCGCCGCCAGCAGCGGATTCACTCCGTCCAGGTTGTCCAGCCCGGCGACGCCGACGCCGTCCTGCACCATCGGCCGCAGCGGCACCTGGTCGAGGATGCGGTTCCACAGTTGCGGCAGCGAACCGCTGGTCTGCAGCCGGCTGAAATACGTGGAGATCGCAGTGACCTTTTCGGTGCCGGCGCTGGCCGCAGCGCACAGCGCGGCCAGCCAACTGCACAGCCGCTGCTGCCGCGCGTCCTGCGCCCAGTGGAACTGCTCCAGTTCGTAGGGCAGGTACCAGCCGTCGAAGTTGGCCTGCCTGCTCCACGGCGCGGACTGCAGATAGGCGCGTGCGTTGTCCAGGGTCAGTGCCAGGAATGCATCCAGCGTGGCCAGGTCCGGCGCCTGCAGTGCCTTCCACCAACCGCTGTGATACGGCAGGCCGACCCGCACCTGCAGGCCAGCGGCGGCGGCGGTGGAGAAGATCAGCTGCAGCGTGCTGTCCGGCAGGGCCCAGTCCGCATCGCCGCCGCCGCCGTACAGCCCGGCCCACTGCACCACGATCTGTCGGCAGCCCAGGCGCTGGGCGAGCGCCATGTGCTGTTGCCAGTCCTGTGCACCCAACTGCAGGTGGCTGCGCCACGGCTGGATGAAGCTGCCGTCGAACCGCGGCGGCGTCGCACAGCCCGGCAACATGCCCACTGCGCACGCAGCGGGAACCAGCACGGCCAGACGCAGCAGGTCGCGCCGGCTGGGCGAGAAGGAAGCGGATCCAGGGCGATCGTTGTGCATTGCTTGCGCGCGGCGGAGTCCAGGTCGTTGTTCTACAGCATCGCCACGAAAGAGCGCGTCGCATCGTCTGCGTGATGCCGCGTGTCTGACGCCGCAAAAACGCCGCTGCAGATGGATTTTTGCAGCGGCGCGCGGCGCCGGCCTGAGTCCGGCTCGATGAGGCGGCAGGCACGCCGGCCAGGAAAGGCCGCCAGATGACGGCCGACACCACCGGCAGCCGCCGCTGCAAAGCACTTGCGAATGGCCGGCCGGGTGCATTGCAGGAGGGGCTTCAGCCCCGACCGCATCCGCCGCCGGGACTACCCTCGGTAACGCTGACGCGACCAGCTGCAAGCGCGCGCCAGTCGGCGGATAATCGGCGAGGCACTCGGGCACAGGAGCAGGGCATGATCCGCGACATCATCCGCATGGGCGACCAGCGCCTGCTGCGCATCGCGCAGCCGGTCGACAATTTCGGCAGCGCGGAGCTGCGCGCGTTGGTGGCCGACATGTTCGAGACCATGGACGCCGCGCGCGGCGTCGGCCTGGCCGCGCCGCAGATCGCGGTGGACCTGCAGCTGATGGTGTTCGGCTTCGACAGCAATGCGCGCTATCCCGATGCGCCGGCGGTGCCGCGCACCGCGCTGGCCAACGTGCAGATCGAGCCGCTGTCCGACGAACTGGAAGACGGCTGGGAAGGCTGCCTGTCCATTCCCGGGCTGCGCGCGGTGATCCCGCGCTACCGCCATATCCGCTACCGCGGCCTGGACCCGGACGGCAACGCAGTGGTGTGCGAGGCCGAAGGCTTCCATGCGCGGGTGGTGCAGCACGAGCACGACCACCTGATCGGCCGGCTGTACCCGTCGCGGATCCGCGACTTCGGCAAGTTCGGCTTCGAGGACGTGCTGTCCTACGAGCTGTAGGGCTTTGGTCGGCGCTTCGCCCCTGTAGGAGCGGCTTCAGCCGCGACATGTCCTTGCCGAAGGTGCCTGTCGCGGCTGAAGCCGCTCCTGCAGGTCAAGGCAGCCTAGAGAACACGAGCGCCGAAATGCACACGGCCCGCTGTCAGGCGGGCCGTGGCAAGGTGCATCTGCGCGTTCCGCGCCCGCTTACTTCAGCGCCTTGAAACGCAGCCGCTTCGGACCGGCGTCGTCGCCCATGCGCCGCCGCTTGTCGATCTCGTACTCGCGGTAGTTGCCCTGGAAGAACTCCACGTGCGAGTTGCCTTCGAACGCCAGGATATGGGTCGCGATGCGATCCAGGAACCAGCGGTCATGCGAAATCACGAAGGTGTTGCCGGGGAACTCCAGCAGCGCATCTTCCAGTGCGCGCAGCGTCTCGATGTCCAGATCGTTGGACGGTTCGTCGAGCAGCAGCACGTTGCCGCCCTGCAACAGGGTCTTGGCCATGTGCAGACGGCCGCGTTCGCCGCCGGACAGGCTGCCGACCAGCTTCTGCTGGTCCTGGCCCTTGAAGTTGAAGCGGCCCAGGTAGGCGCGCGACTGGATCTCCACGCCGTTGATGTTGAGGATGTCCAGGCCGCCGGATACTTCCTGGAACACGTTGTGGTTGCCTTCCAGCTTGTCGCGGCTCTGGTCCACGTAGGCCAGCTTCACCGTCGGCCCGAGCACCATCTCGCCCGAGTCCGGTTTTTCCATGCCGATGATCATCTTGAACAGCGTCGACTTGCCGGCGCCGTTGGGGCCGATGATGCCGACGATGGCGCCGGACGGCACCAGGAAGCTGAGGTCGTCGATCAGCAGACGGTCGCCGAACTTCTTGGTGACGTGCTTGAACTCGAGCACCGCGTTGCCCAGGCGCTCGCCCGGCGGAATGAAGATCTCGTTGGTCTCGTTGCGGCGCTGGTAATCGACCGACTGCAGTTCTTCCAGCCGTGCCAGACGCGCCTTGCCCTTGGTGCGGCCGCCCTTGGCGTTCTGCCGCGACCACTCCAGTTCCTTCTGGATCGCTTTCTGCCGCGACTTCTCCTGATTGTCTTCCTGCTTCAGGCGCTCTTCCTTCTGCATCAGCCAGTCGGTGTAGTTGCCCTTCCACGGAATGCCGCGGCCGCGGTCCAGTTCCAGGATCCATTCGGCGGCGTTGTCGAGGAAGTAGCGATCGTGGGTCACCGCCACCACGGTGCCGGTGTAGCGCGCCAGGAACTGCTCCAGCCATTCCACCGACTCGGCGTCCAGGTGGTTGGTCGGTTCGTCGAGCAGCAGCATGTCCGGCTTCTGCAGCAGCAGCCGGCACAGCGCCACGCGGCGCTTCTCGCCGCCCGACAGCGGGCCGATCACTGCGTCCCACGGCGGCAGGCGCAGCGCGTCGGCGGCGATCTCCAGTTGCTGCTCGACCATGTGCGCATCGCCGGCGGCGAGGATCGCCTCCAGCCGCTGCTGCTCGGCGGCGAGCTTGTCGAAGTCGGCGCCTTCCTCGGCATAGGCCTCGTAGATCTTGTCCAGCGCGGCCTGCGCCTGCAGCACTTCGCCGACGCCTTCCTCGACCGCTTCGCGCACGGTCTTGGCCGGGTCCAGCTCCGGCTCCTGCGCCAGGTAGCCGACCTTGATGCCCGGCTGCGGGCGTGCTTCGCCGCTGAAGTCGGTGTCCACGCCGGCCATGATCTTCAGCACGGTGGACTTGCCGGCGCCGTTGAGGCCGAGCAGGCCGATCTTGGCGCCCGGGAAGAACGACAGCGAGATGTCCTTGATGATCTGGCGCTTCGGCGGCACCGTCTTGCTGACGCCGTTCATGGTGTAGATGTATTGCGACATGGGGTCTCCGGAAGGCGCAGGACGCCCGCCGGCCGGGGCCGGAAGGCGCGAAATGGATGCCCGCGATTATAGCGGCACCGGCGTAGGCACGTCGGCTGCCGGCTTGCCTGCGCCGCCTACCGACGCGGTGCCGGGAGCGGCTGGGTTCAGGTCGCCGCGGCGCGTACCAGGCGGCGCTGGCGCTGCCGGTAGACCAGCGTGCACGCCACCAGCAGCAGCATCGCCAGCCACTCGCTGACCAATGCCGCCTGCATCGCCGCCAGGCTGCCGCCGCCGCGCGCATGCGCATAGACCGCGCCCAGCGCCGCCGGGCCCAGGCCCATCGCCGCCTGCAGCACGGTGGAAAGCATGGCGCTGCCCGCACCCGCATGCTCGGTCGGCACCTGCGACAGGCCGATACGGTAGAAGCAGGCCACGATCCACGCCTGTCCGGCACCGATCAGCGCCGTCGCCGGCGCCAGCGCCAGCCAGCCCGGATGCGGCCACACCGCGTGCAAGGTCCACGCCAGCGCGAGCAGGCCCAGCATCTGCACCGTGCAGCCCAGCAACAGCGTCGGCAGCAGCCCGAACCGGGCCACCCCGCGCGCGCTGAGCAGCGCCGAACAGAAATACGCCGCGCCGAGCACGATGAAGGCATTGCCCGACTGCAGTGGCGACAGCCCGGCGCCCGACTGCAGGGTCAGCGCCAGCACGAACATGAAGCCGCTCCAGCAGGCGAAGAACAGCGCGCCCAGCAGCAACGCGAAGCGCACGCTGGGCAGGCGCAGCAGCGCCGGCGGCAGCAGCGGCACGCGGCCGCGGCGCTCCTGCCAGGCTTCGGTGCGGGCCAGCGCCGCCAGCAAGGGCACGGTGGCGGCCAGCACCGCCAGGCACGGCGCCGACCAATGCAGCGTGGGGCCGAGCGCCAGCGGCAGCAGCAGGCAGGCCAGGAACAGCCCCAGCAACCCGGCGCCGGCCAGGTCGGGCGGCATCCGCCGCGCCGCGCGCGTCTCCGGCACCGCGCGCAGGCCCGCCAACGCCAGCACGCAGAACGGCAGGTTGATCAGGAAGATGGCGCGCCAGCCGGAGCCGGCGATGTCGGCAGTCACCAGGGTGCCGCCCAGCACCTGGCCGATGACGAAGGCGATCCCGCCCAGCGAGCCGTACAGCGCCAGCGCCCGCGCATGCGCCGTGCCGCGCAGGCTGACGTGGATGGTGGCGAGGATCTGCGGCACCGCCAGCGCCGCGCCCAGGCCCTGCAGCACGCGACCGGCGAGCAGGGCGGCCACCGATCCGGCCAGCCCGCACAGCAGCGAGGCCACCGCGAACAGCAGCACGCCGGCGGCGAACACCCGACGCCGGCCCAGGTTGTCGCCCAGCCGCCCGCCCGCGGCCAGGCCCACCGCGAAGGCCACGCCGTACACCGCCACGATCAGTTCCAGCGCCGTCGCCGAGGCGTGCAGCGTGTGGGCGATGGAGCCGAGGGCGACGTTGATGATGGAAAAGTCGATCAGCGGCAGCATCTGCCCGAGCAGCAGGATGGCCAGGCCCCAGGCGCCCAGCCCCGGCGGCGAGGCGCTCGGGCAGGCGCACGCCGGCGGCTGCCGGTCGAGGCGGTCGAGGCGGTCGAGGGGGTCGAGGGGGTCGAGGGGGTCGAGGGGGTGGGGCGCGGCGGCGGGAGCGGAGGAGGTGGTCATGGCGTGCAGTATGCGAACCGCTTAAACTGGTACAAGTAGTTATTTATCCTGGTACTGGCGCTTCCTGCCTGTGGCTGGGACCGCTGCGTTGGAGCAGGGAGAACGGCAAATGACGGGTGATCGGGTAGATCCCATGACCGACGCGGCGGGCGGCGCTGCCGCTGCCATGCACGGCCCCGCGCTGGCGGTCGAACGTGCGCGCGCGCTCGGCGCCTTCCTGCGGGCACGCCGTGAGAGCCTGGATCCGGCGCGGCTGGGCCTGCCGCGTGCCGGCAGGCGGCGCACGCCGGGCCTGCGCCGCGAGGAGGTGGCCGCGCTCGCCGACGTCGGCGTCACCTGGTACACCTGGCTCGAACAGGGGCGGCCGGTGCGCGCTTCCGCACGCGTGCTGACCGCCATCGCCGGCGCCCTGCAGTGCTCGGAGGTGGAAACCGGCCACGTGCTGGCGCTGGCCGGAGTGGGCGATGCCGTGCCCCGGCTGCATCCGCCGTGCGAGCGGTTGACCGACACCGGGCGCATGCTGCTCGATCAGCTCGGCCCCTGGCCGGCGATGCTGCAGAGTCCGCGCTTCGACATCCTCGGCGCCAACGCGGCCTTCGAGCGGCTGATGGGGGTGACCCTGGCGGAGCTGCCGGAAGCCGACCGCAACTGCGTCTACCAGGCGTTCACCAACCCGCACTGGCGCGCGCGCCTGGTCGATCGGGACAACGCGCTGCAGCACATGGTGGCGCTGTTGCACGCCGCGATGGGCGAGCATCTGGGCGAACCGGCCTGGGAGCGCCTGCTGGCGCGCTACCGCGCCGCCTCGCCCGAGTTCGATGGCCTGTGGCAGCAGCGGCGCGAGGTGCGCGGGGTGGAAAACCAGCTCAAGCGCTTCCACCACCCGCAGGCGGGCGAACTGCAGCTGCAGCAGGTCAACTGGTGGTCGGCGCCGCGCAACGGCAATCGGCTGGTGGTGTACCTGCCTGCCGACGAGGCGGCACGGGCCGCGCTGCTGCAACTGCATGCGCAGTCGGCCGAGGTTGCCGCATCGGCCCACCGCCACTGAGCGCAGGTGCGCAGGCTGCAGCCAGGGCGCCGGATCAGCGCAGATGGCGGCGTGCGTGCCGGGTTGCGGCGAACAGGCCTGCGCCGGTGTCGCCAATCCCGTCGAAACGCCGCCGTTGACAGGAAAAAGAGGGCCGAAACGTAATGCGCGCTTACCCGTTTCGGGAAAGCTGAATACGTAACCGGTTCCAGCAGGAAGCGGTTCAGACGACAAGCGCATTAATGCAGTCGTGACACCAAAAGTGACGGAGCAGCCATGAACATCAAACGCATTGCCACCCTTGCCCTTTCGTCCCTGCTGGCGCTGGGTTTCATGGCGCCCGCCGCATTCGCCCGCGATGGTTGGGACGACCGCGATCCGCGCGGCTGGCACGACCGCGATCACGACCGGCGCGACTACGACCGGCGCGACCGCGATCGCGACCGCTACTGGCGCGAACGCGAACGCCACGACGACCGCCGCTATTACAGCCAGGGCTATCGCGACGGCTACCGCGGCCGTCCGGACGTCGTCTACTACCGTCCGGGTCCGCCGCCGTGGGCGCGCGGCCAGCGCTACTACGGTCCCAACTACGTGGTCTACGACTACGACCGCTACCAGGTGCGGCGCCCGCCGTACGGCTACCGCTGGGTGCGCGACGACCGCGGCAACCTGCTGATGGTGGCCATCGCCAGCGGCATCATCGCCGACCTGGTGCTCAACGGCCGCTGATCCGCGGCCTGCTCGCGCCGCAGGATGCCACCCTGGCGCGAGCGGGCCTGGCTGCACTTGGGGGCGTTCCGGCGTTCTGCGTGTTCGGCAAGACGCGTAGCCGCTCAAGAGAATGCAGCACGCTGGTGGCGACCGTTGTGGTCCGGATCCGTCGAAGGAGGCGGGAGAGGCCAGGCCGCCTCATTGAGTGAATTTCGCCCACTGCATCAACGCTAACAGCTTGCCCGGATCGAGGCTATTGCTGCGCATAAATTGCGCGAGCTGCGCTTTCTCCGCTAACTGAGCATCTTCTTGCGCACCTGGCTGAACCGAAGCGGCCTGCGTATCGTTCGCCGTGAGCAGTCCCATGTCGTTCCCATAGCGAAGCGCAATGGTGCCGACAGCCTCATCAAGGTTGTCGAAAACGGGCTTCTTCTCTTTCATCTGGCGCAGATCGTTGGAATTCTGCTTGACCAGCTCCATCAGATTAGGATCGGTGCTGATTTTGAATTCATTCGCGACCTGGTATAGATTCGGATCGCTTCGGCGATATCCGACAGCGGCATCGATGCACTGGTTCTGGCGCAACTTGCTGAAGCGCTCGTAGCTTCGGGCCGGCTGGAACAACGCGTCGGCTTCTCCCCCCGGCGGCACCAGCAGGGCGATCTCGCAGTCCGCATAGGGATTGTGCTCGATGTCGATGAAATCGCGGACCACAAGCAGGCGCGCTCCGCCCAGTTCCTGCTTCAGTGCCGCATCGCCGTTCTCCAGCTTGATCCTCAGCCACGAGGTGCTGTCGTCCCTGAGGATGAGGCTGCTGAACCGATAGAGGTCGATGTCAAGCAGATAATCTGACTGGTCCTTGCTCAGCAGTTGCTCTGACTTGTCCTTCCCCTTCTTGGCGTTGCCGATCAGCGCCAGTGCCAGCACGCATTCCAGCAGGCTGTGGTGGTATTGCAGGACCATCGAGGCCACCGCGACCAGCGGCGAACCGTCTTTCAGGAGGTTCTCGGTCCACGCTTCCGGTGTCTTGACCTCCTCTGACTTGGTCTTATTGCTGATCAACAGGTAGACAAGGGCGCCGAGAGCATCGGGGGTGCTGCCGGAGATGTCCGCGCCCAGGTACGGGCCGAGCGCTCGCTCCATGTACTTCACCACGCTGCGTTCCAGCAGCCAATAGCGGAAGATGCCCAGTTCCGGGTAGTCCTGGCGGGTTTCGATCGGTCGCTCGATGCGGGCGCGGTTGGATTGCTTGTCGAACACGGCCTCGTCCCGGAAGCGGGCTAGGAATTCCTTCCATGTGTCGCCGTCACCGCCCTCGTTGAGGAAGTCGGCAAGCTCGCGCAGCGCATCGCCGAGCGCGAACACGTCGCCGATCATGCCGCGCGCCGAGAATTCCTTGGCTCGGGTCTTTGCGGCCTGCAGGTGGGAGAGCGCCCGTTTGCTCGCCTTTGTGACGGGGATGTCGTTGATCCATTTTGCGATCTCAAGGGGTGGAAGCTGTCCTTCTTCTCCGCTTGACGACAACAACGGCTGCATGGCCTCGAACATGGTCGAGGTCTGGACGGACCGAAGCCGGTTGCGGGCGTCTTGCACGGCCTTGCCGTAGAGAATGACGGGGTGCATGGTGGCTCTCCTGGCGAAATCGGCGCCCGATGGGCAGGTGTTCCATAAGACGCACGCCCCGGAGGCTTGTGAACGCCGTTGCGGCGTTGTGGTACGTGCCCGCGCGGTACAATCCCCGGCCACCTTACCTTCCCGCCCCGGAGCCCCCGATGTTCTCGCGCGCTGTCCGTCTCGAAACCTACGATCCCGAACTGGCCCAGGCCATCGCCGCCGAAGCCGGCCGCCAGGAAGACCATGTCGAACTGATCGCCAGCGAGAACTACTGCAGCCCGCTGGTGATGGAAGCCCAGGGCAGCCAGCTGACCAACAAGTACGCCGAGGGCTACCCGGGCAAGCGCTACTACGGCGGCTGCGAATTCGTCGACATCGCCGAGCAGCTGGCGATCGACCGGGTCAAGCAATTGTTCGGCGCCGACTACGCCAACGTGCAGCCGCATTCGGGTTCGCAGGCCAACCAGGCGGTGTACCTGGCGCTGCTGCAGCCCGGCGACACCATCCTGGGCATGTCGCTGGCCCACGGCGGCCACCTGACCCACGGCGCCAAGGTCAACGTCTCCGGCAAGCTGTTCAACGCGGTGCAGTACGGCGTAAACGAGCAGGGCCTGATCGATTACGACGAAGTCGAGCGGCTGGCGCTGGAGCACAAGCCGAAGATGGTCGTGGCCGGCTTCTCCGCGTATTCGCAGAAGATCGACTGGGCGCGCTTCCGCGCCATCGCCGACCAGGTCGGCGCGGTGCTGTTCGTGGACATGGCGCACGTGGCCGGCCTGGTCGCCGCCGGCGTCTACCCGAGCCCGCTGGAGCACGCGCACGTGGTCACCTCGACCACCCACAAGACCCTGCGCGGCCCGCGCGGCGGCATCATCCTGGCCAAGGGCGCCAGCGAGGAGCTGGTCAAGAAGCTGCAGTCGATCGTGTTCCCGGGCATCCAGGGCGGTCCGCTGATGCACGTGATCGCGGCCAAGGCGGTGGCGTTCAAGGAAGCGCTGGAGCCGGAGTTCAAGACCTACCAGCAGCAGGTGGTGAAGAACGCGCAGGCGATGGCCAAGACCCTGATCGCGCGCGGCTACAAGATCGTCTCCGGCTGCACCGAGAACCACCTGATGCTGGTGGACATGATCGGCAAGGACGTGTCCGGCAAGGACGCGGAAGCGGCGCTGGGCAAGGCCCACATCACCGTCAACAAGAACGCGGTGCCCAACGACCCGCGCTCGCCGTTCGTGACCTCGGGCCTGCGCCTGGGCACCCCGGCCATCACCACCCGCGGTTACCTGGAGCAGGACAGCATCGACCTGGCCAACTGGATCGCCGACGTGCTCGACGCCCCGGCCGACGCCGCGGTCATCGCCCGCGTGCGCGACGCGGTGACCGCGCAGTGCAGGAAGTATCCGGTGTATGGCTGAAACGGGAATGGGGAATGGTGAATCGGGAATGGTCAGAAGCGCTAAGCTGGCGCTGTTGACGTTCCCATTCTCCATTCCCGTTTCCCTATTCCCGGCGCTCTGAATGCACTGCCCCTTCTGCCAGCACACCGATACCCGCGTGATCGATTCGCGGGTGTCCGAGGACGGCGCGACGATCCGTCGCCGCCGCGAGTGCGAGGCGTGCGGCGAGCGGTTCAGCACGCTGGAGACGATCGAGCTGAAGTTGCCGACGGTGATCAAGAGCGACGGCGGCCGCGAGGCCTTCGATGCGCGCAAGCTGCGCACCAGCTTCGATCGCGCGCTGCAGAAGCGGCCGGTGGCCGAGGAGCAGATCGAGGCGGCGGTGCGTGCGGTGGTGCACCAGTTGCGCATGTCCGGCGAGCGCGAGTTGCCGTCGATCCGCGTCGGCGAATACGTGATGGCCGAGCTGCGCAAGCTCGACCACGTCGGCTACGTCCGCTTCGCCTCGGTGTACCGCAGCTTCCAGGACGTGGCCGATTTCCGCGAGGAGATCGAGAAGCTCGAGCGCGAGCTGCCGGTGGGCAGCGAGCAGTTGCCGCTGCTGGAACTGGTCCGCGCCGACAAGCCGGGCGACAAGTCCGGCAAGCGCTGAAGGCGGGCGGCATGCGCATCGTCTGCCTGGCCGAGGCGCCGCAGCACATTACGGCGTTGGCGCACGAACACCTGCAGGCCTTCGGCGCGTTGCTGCCGAAGTGGAACGTGGTCGAGGCCGAGGCCGACCTGCGCAGCCACCGCTGCGATACCCGCATCCCGACCAGCTGGATCGCGCTGGAAGGCGACGACTGGCTCGGTTCGGTCAGCCTGCTGCAGAACGACGATGCGCGCATCCGCCAGTTCTCGCCGTGGCTAGCGACGCTGTACGTGCGCCCGCAGGCGCGCAGCGGCGGCGTCGGCGCGCAACTGGTCGCGCATTGCGTGCAGGCCGCGGCGCGGCTGCAGGTGGGGTATCTGTATCTGTATTGCGAACCGCGGCTGGTGCCGTACTACCAAGGCCTGGGCTGGGAGCCGCATGTGCAGCTGCCGCTGGGGCCGCTGCAGGTGACGGTGATGCGCATCGACGCCGGCGCGCTGGCGGCACGGGCGCAGACCGCATGAGCGCGGACGTCATGAGCGCGGACGGCATGAACGACTTCTCCGCCGACGATCATCTGTACATGGCACAGGCGCTGCGCCTGGCCGAGCGCGGCGCCTACACCACGCGTCCCAACCCGATGGTCGGCTGCGTGATCGTGCGCGACGGCGCCGTGGTGGGCGAGGGTTTTCACCAGCACGCGGGCGGTCCGCATGCGGAGGTGTTCGCGCTGCGCGCCGCCGGCGCGCGCGCGCGCGGCGCCACCGCCTACGTGACCCTGGAGCCGTGCGCGCACTACGGGCGCACCCCGCCGTGCGCGCTGGCGCTGATCGAAGCCGGGGTGGCGCGGGTGGTGGCGGCGATGGCCGATCCGTTTCCGCAGGTCAACGGCGGCGGCTTCGCGCTGCTGCGCGAAGCCGGCATCGAGGTTCGTTTCGGGCTGATGGACGCGCAGGCGCGCGCGCTGAATCGCGGCTTCCTGTCGCGGGTGGAACGCGGCCGGCCGTGGCTGCGGGTCAAGCTCGGCGCCAGCCTGGACGGGCGCACCGCGCTGGCCAGCGGCGAATCGAAATGGATCACCGGCGCGGCCGCGCGCCAGGACGTGCAGCATTGGCGCGCGCGCGCCGGGGCGATCCTCACCGGCGCCGGCACCGTGCTGGCCGACGATCCGTCGCTGAGCGTGCGCCTGGACGACGCCACCGAAGTCGTACCGCCGTTGCGCGTGGTGCTGGATGCGCAACTGCGCACGCTGCAGCAGGCCAAGGTGCGCGACGCTGCGGCGCCGACCCTATATCTGCATGCGCCGGGCGTGGCGTCGCCCTCGCTGCCTGGCGTCGAGTTCGCCGCGGTCGCATTGCAGTCGGGCCGCTTCGACCTGGACGCGGTGCTGCGTCTGCTCGCCGCGCGCGGCATCAACGAGGTGCAGGTCGAGGCCGGCGCGACCCTGAGCGGCGCGCTGCTGCGCGCCGGCCTGGTCGACGAACTGCTGCTGTACCTGGCGCCACTGCTGCTCGGCGGCGACGCGCGCCCGCTGCTGGCCGGGCTGGGCATCGACACCATGGCCCAGCGCGTGCCGCTGCAGTTGCTGGAGACGCGCCAGATCGGCGACGACCTGCGCCTGCTGCTGCGGCCGGTGGCGGTGGACGCGGGGTAACAGCAATCGCCATCCGCTGCGCCGGCGTGCTGCCGCCACAGCGCACGGTTGCCGCCTTCGCCGCGACGCTACGTCCCACCGGTGGCCCGCCCGCCGCAGCGGGTGCCAAGCCGCGCCCTGCTAGAATGCGCACGCCGGTTCGCCGGCAACCACAAACGTCTTCAGGGCGGGGTGCGATTCCCCACCGGCGGTAGGTGCGTTCGCGCACGAGCCCGCGAGCGCTTGGGTCGTCGGTCCGGCACGCAGGTGCGGGTGCGATGACGCAAGGTCAGCAGATCCGGTCCGATGCCGGAGCCGACGGTATAGTCCGGATGAAAGAAGACGGCCTTCGCGCAGCCTTGCGGCTGTGCGCGTGCCTGTATGCCTTGTGGCGTTTTTCGCTCACCATCCTTGCGAGAAACGTTTATGTTCACCGGAATCATCGAAGGCGTCGGCCGCCTGGCCGCAAGCCAGCCGCAGGGCGGCGATATCCGCTTCACCTTCTCCACCGGCAGCCTGCCGTTCGCCGATGTGCAACTCGGCGAGAGCATCGCGGTCAACGGCGTGTGCTTGACCGTCGTCGCCTTCGACGCGGCGTCGTTCCAGGCCGATGCGTCCACCGAAACCCTGTCCCTGACCACGCTCGGCGCGCTCGCCGAAGGCGCGGCGTTGAACCTGGAGCGGGCGATGCGCCCGACCGACCGGCTCGGCGGGCATCTGGTCAGCGGCCATGTCGATGGCCTCGGCAGCGTGCTGTCGGTCCACGAGGACGCGCGCGCGCAACGCTGGCGCTTCGCCGCGCCCTCGGCGCTGCTGCGCTACATCGCCAAGAAGGGCTCGATCTGCGTGGACGGGGTCAGCCTGACCGTCAACGACGTGGACGACGCCGGCTTCGAGGTGGCGCTGATCCCGCACACGGTGGCGAACACCGCGTTCGCGCATACCGCGGTCGGCGCGGCGGTGAACCTGGAGATCGACCTGGTCGCGCGCTACGTCGAACGCCTGCTGCACGGCCGCCAGGGCTGACCTGCGCCGCTTCCGTCATCTGCCGTGCCGTCGTCGCTGCCCGCGGCGGCGCGCGGCGCCTTCCGTCTTCTGCGAGTCCCTCATGTCGCCATCCACCGCCCCCAGCCTGAACTTCGCCCCCGTCCCCGAGCTGCTGGAGGAAATCCGCGCCGGCCGCATGGTGGTCATCGTCGACGACGAGGACCGCGAGAACGAGGGCGACCTGATCATGGCCGCCGAGCTGGTCAAGCCCTCGGACATCAATTTCATGGTCACCCATGCGCGCGGCCTGGTGTGCCTGTCGCTGACCCGCGAGCGCTGCGCGCAGCTCGGGCTGGCGCCGATGGTCCAGCACAACACCGCGCAGTTCCACACCAACTTCACCGTCAGCATCGAGGCCGCCGAGGGCGTCACCACCGGCATCTCGGCCTACGACCGCGCGCATACCGTGCGCACCGCGGTCAAACCCGATGCCAAGCCGCACGACCTGAGCCAGCCCGGGCACATCTTCCCGCTGATCGCCCAGCCCGGCGGCGTGCTGACCCGCGCCGGCCACACCGAGGCCGCCGGCGACCTGCCGCTGCTGGCCGGGCTGGAGCCGGCCGGGGTACTGGTGGAAGTGCTCAATCCCGACGGCAGCATGGCGCGGCGTCCGCAGCTGGAGGAGTTCGCGCGCCTGCACGGGCTGAAGATGGGCTCGATCGCCGACCTGATCGCCTACCGCCTGGCCACCGAGCACACCGTCGAGCGCATCGACGAGCGCAGCATCGAGACCGAGTTCGGCGGCTTCACTCTGGTCACCTACCGCGACCGCATCGCCCACGACCTGCATTTCGCGCTGGTCCGCGGCGCCCCGGACGCGGACACGCCGACTCTGGTGCGGGTGCAGGTGGAGAACCCGCTGGCCGACCTGCTGCACTGGCGCCGCGACGATTTCGGCGTGGCCGCCAGCGACGCGCTGCGCGCGATCGCCGCCGCCGACAGCGGGGTCATGGTGGTGCTGTCGGCGCCGCGCGACAGCCAGGCGCTGCTGGCGCGGCTGCGCAAGCAGCCGGACGTGGTCGCCAACAGCAAGGACGTGGGGCAGTGGCGGCGCAACGGCGCCGGCAGCCAGATCCTGGCCGACCTGGGCCTGGGCAAGCTGCGCGTGCTGGGCACGCCGCGCCGCCAGGTCGGCCTGGCCGGGTTCGGGCTGGAGGTGGTGGAGCATGTGGAGTTGGAGCCGGGATTCGGGATTCGGGATTCGGGATTCGGAAAAGGCTGATGCCCATGCGCTGCTTCGCTATCGGCGCTGCAAGCGCTTCCGGTCCCCGGCCCCAAACACGCCGCCTGCTAAACTCTCCCACCCACTGAACCTGCCACCGCCATGACCCACTACGAAGGCGACCTCCGCGCTCCTGCAGCGGCCCGTTTCGCGATCATCGCCAGCCGCTGGAACGCGCGCATCACCGACGTGCTGGTCGCCGGCGCGCGGGAGAGCCTGTCCGGCAACGGCATCGCCGACGAGGCGGTGGACGTGATCCGCGTGCCCGGCGCGTGGGAACTGCCGCTGGCCGCCGCGCGCCTGGCCGCCGCCGGCAAGCACGCGGCGATCATCGCGCTGGGTTGCGTGATCCGCGGCGACACCCGCCACTACGAACACGTGGCCGATGGCTGCGCCGAAGGCTTGCTGCGGGTATCGCTGGACTTCCGCATCCCAGTGCTCAACGGCGTGCTGGCGGTGGAGCAGGTCGAGGATGCCGAGGCGCGCGCCGGCGGCAGCCATGGCAACAAGGGCGAGGAAGCGGCGCTGACCGCGCTGGAAATGGTCAATCTCCTGGAGCTGCTGCGATGAACAAGCCCGCTGGCCACAAGCATGTCCGCCGCGACGGCGTCGATCCGGTGCTGCGTTCGCGCGCGCGCCGGCGTGCGCTGCAGGCGATCTACGCCTGGCAGATCGCCGGCGGCACCACGCAGCACGTGATTGCGCAGTTCGCGCACGAGCAGGCGCACGAGATCGCCGACCTGGTCTACTTCGAGAACCTGGTCGAAGGCGTGCTCAAGCACCGCGCCGAACTGGATGCGGCGCTGGTCGGCTACCTGGACCGCACCGTCGAGGAAGTGGACGCGATCGAGCGCGCGGTGCTGCGCCTGGCCGCCTACGAACTGCTGCACCGCCACGACGTGCCGTACCGCGTGGTGATCAACGAAGCCATCGAAACCGCCAAGCGGTTCGGCTCCGAACACGGCCACACCTACGTCAACGGCGTGCTCGACCGCGCCGCGCTGGAATGGCGCACGGTGGAGTCGGGTGGCGCTGGCGGCGCCTAACGGCGCGGGATTGGGCATTGGGGATTGAGGGATTCGCTAAAGCGGCATTCCCGCGCAGACCACGGCCGTCGCTTCGCTGTTGCCAATCCCGAATGCCGAATCCCCAATCCCGGCCCCACAAATGCCCGAATTCGATCTGATCGATCGCCTGCGTGCCCGGATCGGGACGCATGCGGACGTGCCGTTGGGCATCGGCGACGATGCGGCGCTGCTGCAGCCGCCGCCGGGCGAGCAACTGGCGATCACCACCGATACGCTCAACGCCGGCGTGCACTTTCCGCTGGAGACCGCGCCTGCCGACGTGGGTTGGAAGACGCTGGCGGTGAACCTGTCCGATCTCGCCGCGATGGGCGCGCAGCCGCGCTGGTGCACGCTGTCGCTGTCGTTGCCGCACGAGGATGCCGGCTGGATCGACGCCTTCGCCGACGGCTTCTTCGCGCTGGCCGATGCGCACGGCATCGTGCTGGCCGGCGGCGACACCACGCGCGGGCCGCTGTCGCTGTCGGTCACCGCGATCGGCAGCGTGGCGCCCGGCGCGGCGCTGCGCCGCGACGGCGCGCAGCCGGGCGACGAGATCTGGGTCAGCGGCCGCCCTGGCGAGGCCGCCGCGGCGCTGGCGCTGTGGCAGGCCGGGCGCCTGGACGTGGCCAAGGCCGCCGCCGATCCCGTGCACGAACATCTGCGCCAGCGCCTGCTGCGGCCGTCGCCGCGGGTCCAGGCCGGGCTGCGCCTGCGCGGCCTGGCGCATGCCTGCGTGGACATTTCCGACGGCCTGCTGGCCGACCTGGACCACATCTGCGCGCGCAGCGGCGTCGGCGCCGAACTGTGGTTGGCCGCATTGCCGGCAGTCGCCGCACCGGCGGAGGCGAGCGCCGCGCAGGTGCACGCCTGGCAACTGGGCGGCGGCGACGACTACGAACTGTGCTTCACCGCCGCACCGGCGCAACGCGCGGCCATCGTGCAGGCGCTGCAGGCGATCGGCGAGGAAGCGACGCCGATCGGCCGCATCGTCGCCGGCGGCGGCATCGTCGTGCGCGATGCGGACGGCCAGCCCTGGCAGCCGCCGCGGCGAGGCTACGAGCATTTTTTCGTCGGGTAGGGAAGTCCGCGAGCCGCTTCGCGCCGGACCCTCACCCCAACCCCTCTCCCGGTGGGAGAGGGGCTAAAGCACACCGCGGCTGTTCCTTCTCCCCTCGGGAGAAGGTGCCCTGGAGGGGCGGATGAGGGTACGGGCGCAAGCCTCGTGCACCCAACTCCGCGAGCCGCTTCGCGCCGTACCCTCACCTCAACCCCTCTCCCGGTGGGAGAGGGGTTAAAGCACACCGCGGTTGTTCCCTTCTCCCCTCGGGAGAAGGTGCCCCGCAGGGGCGGATGAGGGTATGGCCGAAGCAAAGACGGCGGACCAACTGAGAACCTAATAGGCAGCAAGAACCCACCATACCGTGCCGCACTGCGGCGTGAACTTGTCCGTACCGACTGGTATGGTCGCGACGCCCGATTCCCCCGCATCGCGTACCCGTAACCGTTTCTGGCAGCTGGGCCATTCCGACCTGGCGCCGTTTGGGAGGCAGTACATGCGTATGTCCGTGTCCCTCTGCATCGCCCTGTGCGCGATGCTGTTGTTCTCATCCGCCGCGTCCGCCGGAGGTTTCAGCAAGCAGTACCAGACCATTTCCAGTTGGGACGGCACCAAGCTCGGCGCGCTGGTGCTGGTGCCGCAGGGGCAGGGGACCGGGCCGTTCCCGCTGGTGGTGATGCCGGCCAGTTGGTCGCTGCCCAACCTGGAATACGTGGGCCGCGCCAGCGAACTGGCCAGCAACGGCTACGTGGTGGTCAGCTACACCTCGCGCGGGTTCTGGGATTCGGCAGGCGTGATCGATATCGCCGGAGCGCCGACGGTGGAAGACGTCAGCACGGTGATCGACTGGGCGCTGGCCAATACTCCGGCCAATGCCAAGGCGATCGGCGTGTCCGGCATTTCCTACGGTGCCGGCACCAGCCTGCTCGCCGCCGCACGCGATCCGCGGATCAAGGCGGTGGCCGCGCTCAGCGGCTGGGCCGACCTGCAGGCCTCGCTGTACGCGAACGCCACGGTCAGCGAACAGGGCGTCGGCCTGCTGGTGGCCTCCGGCGCGATCACCGGCCGGCCCGGGCCGGACCTGGCGCAGATCAGCGCGCGGGTCGCGGTCGGCGACTACGACGGCGCGGTGCAGGGCTTCCTGCCCAAGGCCGGCGAGCGCAGCGTGATCAACGAAGTGCAGGCGCTCAACCGCAACGGCACTGCGGTGCTGATGGCCAACGCGTTCAACGACGGCCTGTTCCCGCCGAACCAGTACATCGACCTGTACAACCGCCTGAGCGGGCCCAAGCACCTGATGTTCAGCCAGGGCGATCACGCCACGGCCGAACTGCCGGGCGCGCTCGGCCTGCCCAACGAGGTCTACACGGAAACCACCCGCTGGTTCGACCATTACCTCAAGGGCCAGGCCAACGGCGTGGACAGCGAGCAGCCGGTGCAACTGGCCACGCTCAACGGCACCTGGCTGCGCTACGCCGACTGGAACAGCGTGCAGGCCGGCGCGACCCGCTATGGGCTGACCCGCCCGAGCGGCCTGATCGCGACCGGCACGCTGACCAACAGCACCAGCAGCGGTTGGAGCAAGGGCATCGCCACCGGCGTACCGACCCTTGCCGATTCGGGCGTGCTGCTGGTCAGCGGCCTGCTGCAGGGCCTTGGCCAGCCGGTCACCACCTCGATCCCGCTGGTGGATCGCAACGGCGCGGCGGTGTGGAGCGGGCCGGTGTACACCAGCGCCAAGCGCCTGGCCGGCAGCCCGTCGCTGCGGGTGACGGTGACCCCGAGCGAGGCCAATGTGTCGCTGTTCGCCTACCTGTACAGCATGAACGGGCTCGGCGTGGCGCAACTGCTCAGCCACGCGCCGTACACGCTGCGCAACGCGACTCCGGGCGTGGCGACCACGATCGACCTGCCGCTGCAGGCGACCGCCGCCGATATCCCGGCCGGCAATCGCCTGGTGCTGGTGGTGGACACCACCGATCCGCGCTACAGCTCGGCCAGCCGTTTCGGCGGCAGCGTCAGCTTCAGTTCGCCGGCGGCCGCGCCGTCGAGCCTGAGCGTGCCGCTGCACTGACCTGCGCGTGATGGAAAGGCCGGCGCAATGCCGGCCTTTCCTGCGTTTTGCCGCAGGGCGGCGGCCGCGGAAATTACGCGAAATTTACGCGGCAGCCGGCATCGGCCGATAGCGACTTTACGGCCCCGCGCCGGAACATGACCAGGTCGGCGGAATGGTTCCGCCCTGGATCCGACGTCATGCGTTCCCCGCTTTCCTGTGCCGCCCGCCGACGCCTGTCGCGCGGCGCGCTTGCGCTTTTTCTCGTTGCCGGCAGCGCAGCGGCCGATGCCGCCAGCGTCAGCGGCAATGCCACGCTCACCAGCGACTACGTCTGGCGCGGCAGCACCCAGAGCGACGGCGATCCCGCCGTGCAGGCCGGTCTAGCGCTGGCCGCCGATAATGGCGCGTACGCGTCGCTGTGGGCCTCGTCGATCAAGTTCGACAGCACCCCGCACGCCAGCACCGAACTCGACGGCGTGCTCGGCTGGCGCGGCCAGTGGACGCCGGACTGGGCCTGGGACGCGAACCTGACCCGCTACCAATACCCCTCGGCCGCCGCGCTGAACTGGACCGAGCTGGGCGCCACCGTGACCTGGAAGCAGCGCGTGTGGGCGCAGCTGGGTTGGTCCGACGATGCGCTGGCCAGCGACAGCACCGGCACCTACGCGCAACTCGGCGCGCGCTATCCGTTCAACGAGCGCTTCCGCGTCGAGGCGGCGGTGGGCCACTACTGGCTCGCCCGCAGCTACGCAGACAGCTACACGCATGGGCTGGTCAGCGCCGTGTTCACCCTGCCCAGCGTCCGCCAGGGCGGACCGGGGCTGGAGCTGCGGCTGACCGCGCACGACACCGACCGCGCCGCCGAGCGGCTGTTCCCCGACATGGCCGGCACGCGGGTCGAAGCCGCGCTGCAAGCCACCTTTTGAGTTCCGAGGAGAGATGACATGCCGACCTGGCTATCGCTGATCTGCGGCATGGCGGTGATCGTCGCCGCCGGCTACCTGTTGTACGTGATTTTGCGTCCCGAAGATTTCTGAGCCGAGTGCCACTTCCATGATCGATACATTGCTTGTCTATGCGCTCGCGCTGCTGCTGGGTTGGCCGCTGGGTCTGTACCTGGCCAAGGTGATGCGCGGTGCGCCGATGCGCGGCGACGCGCTGTTCGGCTGGATCGAACGCCCGCTGTACCGCCTGCTGGGCACCGATCCGGCGCGCGGCATGAGCTGGCGCGGCTATGCCGGCGCGTTCCTGGCCAGCAACCTGGTGCTGGGCGTGCTGGTGTTCGTCCTGTTCGTGACTCAGGCGTGGCTGCCGCTGAATCCCGATGCGGTGCCCAACATGCGCTGGGATGTGGCGCTGCACACCATGGTCTCGTTCCTGACCAACACCGACCAGCAGCATTACTCCGGCCAGGCGCAGCTGTCGTATCTGTCGCAGGCGGTGGGCGTGGTCGGGCTGCAGTTCGTCACCCCGATGATGGGTCTGGCACTGGTGGTGGCGACGCTGCGCGCGCTGTTTGGAGGGCGAACGGCCGCGGCGAACGGCGGTTCGCAGAGCGCCACGCTCAGCGTCGACGAAGCCGACGTCGGCAACTACTGGGCCGATGTGATCCGGCCGACGCTGCGCTTCCTGCTGCCGCTGTGCCTGCTGTGGACCGTGCTGCTGACCCAGCAGGGCGTGCCGTCCACGCTGGCCGCCGGCCCCACCGCGACACCGCTGGACGCCAGCGCCGGCATGGCCGCGCAGAAGATCCCGCTCGGCCCGGTCGCGGCGATGGTGGCGATCAAGCAGCTCGGCACCAACGGCGGCGGCTGGTACGGCCCCAACAGCGCGATGGCGCTGGAGAACCCGACCCCGTTCTCCAATCTGCTGGAGATGCTGGCGATCGTGCTGATCCCGGTGGCGATCGCGTTCATGGTCGGCCCGTTCACCGGCCGGCGCAAATTCACCGTGCTGGTGTTCGGCAGCATGCTGGCGATGTCGCTGGCCTCCACCGCGGTGTCGGTGTGGTCCGAAGGCCATTCGGCCAGTACCGCGAGCGCGGCGCTGATGGAAGGCAAGGAAGTGCGCTTCGGCGCCGATGCCTCGGCGGCGTGGTCGTCGCTGACCACGCAGACCTCCAACGGCTCGGTCAATGCGATGCACGATTCGCTGGCGCCGCTGACCGGCGGCGTGGCCATGGTCAACATGCTGGTCAACGCGATCTGGGGTGGCATCGGCTGCGGCCTGCAGCAGTTCCTGGTGTACCTGCTGCTCAGCGTGTTCCTGGCCGGGCTGATGACCGGACGCACGCCGGAGCTGTTCGGGCGCAAGATCGAAGCCGGCGAAGTGCGCCTGCTGGCCTTGCTGATCCTGCTGCAGCCGCTG
Source organism: Xanthomonas sp. SI (assembly GCF_014236855.1). Classification (NCBI taxonomy): domain Bacteria; kingdom Pseudomonadati; phylum Pseudomonadota; class Gammaproteobacteria; order Lysobacterales; family Lysobacteraceae; genus Xanthomonas; species Xanthomonas sp. SI. The sequence goes on along the minus strand of NZ_CP051261.1, from coordinate 4,206,941 downwards.
GTGCTGCTCGGCTTCACCGCGTTGACCCTGGCCATGCCGGCGGCGATCACCGCCACCTCCAATCCCGGCTTCCACGGCATCAGCCAGGTGTTCTACGAGTACACCTCGGCGTTCGCCAACAACGGCTCCGGCTTCGAAGGCCTCGGCGACGGCATCCCCTGGTGGAACCTGACCTGCACGCTGGTGCTGATCCTGGGCCGCTATCCGGCGCTGATCGTGCCGCTGATCGTGGCCGCGCAGATGGCGCGCAAGCGCGTGGCGCCGGAAACCGGCGGCAGTCTGCAGGTGGAAACGCCGACCTTCGCGCTGACCCTGATCGCGGTCATCGCGGTCCTGACCGTTCTGCAATTCACGCCGGCACTGGTGTTGGGCCCGATCGCCGATCACCTGACGCTTGCCGCGCACTGAGACCACAACCATGAGCACCCCGCTTCCGCAAGCTTCTTCCTCCGTCCACAAGCCCGGTCTGCTCGACGGCCCCGCGTTGCGTGCGGCGCTGCGCGCCAGCGTGCTGAAACTTTCGCCACGCCATCTGCTCGGCAGTCCGGTGATGGCGGTGGTGTTCGCCGGCACCTTGCTGTCGGCGCTGATCACCGTGGCCGGGCAGGGCGCACCCGCGTTCGGCTGGGCGGTGACCGCGATCCTGCTGATCACCGTGCTGTTCGGCAATTTCGCCGAAGCGGTGGCCGAGGCGCGCGGTCGCGGCCAGGCCGCCTCGCTGCGGCGCGCACGCAAGGACCTGGTGGCGCGCCGGGTGAGCAGCGCGCAGTTGGATGGCGAAACCAGCATTCCCGCCGCCGAACTGAAGCCCGGCGACCTGGTGGTGATCTCCGCCGGCGAACTGATCCCGGCCGACGGCGAGATCGTGCACGGCGTGGCCACCATCAACGAAGCCGCGGTCACCGGCGAATCGGCGCCGGTGCTGCGCGAGGCCGGCACCGACCGTTCCGGCGTGATCGGCGGCACCAAGGTCCTGTCCGACGAGATCGTGGTGAAGGTCACCGCCGAGCCGGGCCACAGCTTCCTGGACCGCATGATCGCGCTGGTCGAAGGCGCCAACCGGCAGAAGACCCCGAACGAGATCGCGCTGACCATGCTGCTGGCGGCGATGACCCTGACCTTCCTGATCGTGGTCGCGAGCTTGCCGATCATCGCCGGCTATGTCGGCGTGCGCATCGATCCGCTGCTGCTGATCGCGCTGCTGGTGTGCCTGATCCCGACCACCATCGGCGGGCTGCTGCCGGCGATCGGCATCGCCGGCATGAACCGCGCGCTGTCGGCGAACGTGCTGGCCAAGTCGGGCAAGGCGGTGGAAGTGGCCGGCGACGTCGACGTGCTGCTGCTGGACAAGACCGGCACCATTACCTACGGCGACCGCCAGGCCACCGCGTTCCATGCGCTTAGCGGCGTCGATGCGGTGCAACTGCGCGAGGCGGCGATGCTGTCCTCGCTGGCCGACCCGACCCCGGAAGGCAAGTCGATCGTGCGCCTGGCGCGCGAGCAGGGCATGCCGCCGGCCGATCCGGACGGCGCCAGCTTCGTCGCCTTCACCGCGCAGACGCGCATGTCCGGCGTCGATCTGGCCGCGCAGGGGCAACAGCTGCCGCGTTCGATCCGCAAGGGCGCGGCCGATGCGGTGATCCGCCACGTCACCGCGCTGGGCGGGCAGGTGCCGGCGGAACTGAAGGGCCGTGTCGAGCAGGTCGCGCGCAGCGGCGCCACGCCGTTGGTGGTGGCCGAGGGCCGGCATGTGCTCGGCGTGGTCGAACTGTCGGACGTGGTCAAGCATGGCGTGCGCGAGAAATTCGCGCGGCTGCGTGCGATGGGCGTCAAGACGGTGATGATCACCGGCGACAACCCGCTCACCGCCGCGGCGATCGCCGCCGAGGCCGGCGTCGACGATTACATCGCCGAGGCCACGCCGGAAGACAAGCTCGCACGCATCCGCGCCGAGCAGGCCGGCGGGCGCCTGGTGGCGATGGTCGGCGACGGCACCAACGACGCGCCGGCGCTGGCCCAGGCCGACGTCGGCCTGGCGATGAACTCGGGCACGCAGGCGGCCAAGGAAGCCGGCAACATGGTCGATCTGGATTCGGATCCGGCCAAGCTGCTGGCGGTGGTGGAAGTGGGCAAGCAGCAGCTGATCACCCGCGGCGCGCTGACCACCTTCTCGCTGGCCAACGACGTGTCCAAGTACTTCGCGATCCTGCCGGCGCTGTTCGCCGCCTCGATCCCGCAGATGGCGGCGCTGAACGTGATGCGCCTGTCCAGCCCGGTGCATGCGGTGCTGGCCGCGTTGATCTTCAACGCGCTGGTGATTCCGGCGCTGATCCCGCTGGCGTTGCGAGGCGTGCGCTTCACCCCGGCCACGGCGACCTCGCTGCTGCGCCGGAACATGCTGATCTACGGCGTCGGCGGCGTGCTGCTGCCGTTCGTCGGGATCAAATTGATCGACATGATCCTGGTGGCGCTGGGCTGAGCCCGGCACCGATCTTCCGCTTCTTTTCGGATCTCCTGCGATGAACGTTTCCCCGGTCTCTTCTTCCTACCGCGAACCGCTGCGCTGGCGCGCCGCCGTGGTACTGCCGCTGCTGGTGCTGGGCGCCGCCGCGCTGTATTCGCTGCTGTCCACCCTGCTCGCCGGCGCGCTGTTTCCGGCGCAGGCCAACGGCAGCCTGTTGCAACGCGATGGCCGCATGCTCGGCTCGGCGCTGGTCGCGCAGCCGTTCGCCGCGCCCGGCTATTTCCAGCCGCGGCCGTCGGCGGCCAAGTTCGACCCGATGGCCGCGGCCGGCAGCAACCAGGCGCGCAGCAATCCCGAGCTGCAGAAGCGCATCGCCGATGCGCGCGCCAGCGTCGCCGCGCGCGACGGCGTCGCCCCGGCGCAGGTGGCGGACGACCTGCTGACCCAGTCCGGCAGCGGCATGGACCCGGACATCAGCGTGGCCGCGGCGCAACAGCAGGTGGCGCGCGTGGCCAAGGCGCGCGAACTGCCGGTGGCGACCGTCGCCGCGTTGGTCGCCGCCCAGGCGCAGCCGCGCCAGTTCGGCGTGCTCGGCCAGCCGCGGGTGAATGTGCTGGCGCTGAATCTGGCGTTGGACAAAGCCGGGAATGGGGAGACGGGAATCGGGAATGGAGAAAAGCAAAAGCCGTAGTGCCGGCGGCCCAAGGCTGTAGGCTCTGCGAATCCCTACTCACGAATCCCCGATCCCGGCTCCTCAAATGTCCGACTCACGCACCCAGCAGGCCGATGCGCTGATCGGCGCACTCCAGCGCGAACGCGGCGGGCGCCTGACCGTGTTCCTGGGCGCGGCGCCCGGCGTCGGCAAGACCTACGCGATGCTGTCGCGCGCGCGCCAGCTGCAGCAGCAGGGCAGCGAGGTGGTGGTCGGCGTGGTCGAGACCCATGGCCGCGCCGAGACCGCCGCCTTGTTGGAAGGGCTGGCCGTGCAGCCGCGGCAGCGCGTTGAGTACCGCGGCCGCACGCTCGAGGAAATGGACCTGGACGCGCTGCTGGCACGGCGCCCGCCGCTGGTGCTGGTCGACGAACTCGCCCACCGCAACGCGCCCGGCAGCCGCCACGAGCGGCGCTGGCAGGATGTGGAGGAACTGCTCGACGCCGGCATCGACGTCTACAGCACGGTCAACATCCAGCACCTGGAAAGCCTCAACGACGTAGTCCATCGCATCACCGGTATCCGCGTCGGCGAGACCGTGCCCGATGCGATCTTCGACCGCCTGCGCGACATCGTGCTGGTCGACCTGCCGCCGCGCGAACTGATCGAACGCCTGCAGCAAGGCAAGGTCTACCTGCCCGAGCAGGCGGGGCAGGCGCTGCAGGCGTTCTTCTCGCCGTCGAACCTGGCCGCGTTGCGCGAACTGGCGATGCAGACCGCGGCCGACCGCGTCGACAACGACCTGCGCGACGAGCACGCCGCGCAGGGCCGGCCCGGCGTGGCGTTGCGGCGGCGGGTGCTGGTGGCGATCGACGGGCGCGGCCAGTCCGACTATCTGGTGCGGGTGGCGCGGCGCCTGGCCGAGCGCCGCGGCGCGCCGTGGAGCGTGGTCACCGTGCAGACCCAGGCGCAGCCGGAGGAAGCCTGGCAACTGGAGGTCGATCGCGCCTTCGCGCTGGCGCGGCGGCTCGGCGGCGACGCCGCGCTGCTGCACGGCGCCAGCGTGGCCGATGCGCTGCTCGACCACGCCGCGCACAACGGCGTGTCCACGCTGCTGCTCGGCCGCACCCGCGAACGGCCGCTGGCGCGGATGATCAACCGCACGCTCACCCAGCAGCTGCTGCAGCGCGGCGCGCACTACGAGCTGGTCATCATCAGCTCGCCGGAGGCGCGCGCACGTGCGCGGCGGCGCTGGCGCAGTCCTGGCCACTGGCTGTCGCGCGACGACCTGGCGTTCGCCACGGTCGCCTCGCTGCTGGCGGTGGCGGTGGCCTGGATCGCCGAACGCTGGGTCGGCATCGACGACCTGTCGATGGTGTTCATCGTCGCGGTGGTGATGGTCGCGGCGAAGACGCGCATGGCCGCGGCGGTGCTGTCTGCGCTGCTGAGCTTCTTCGCCTACAACTTCTTCTTCATCGAACCGCGCTACACGCTGCACATCGGCGCGCGCCAGGGCGTGGTCACGGTGCTGCTGTTCCTGGTCGCGGCGCTGGTCGCCGGGCGGCTGGCGTCGCGGCTGCGCATGCAGGTGCTGGCGCTGCGCGCGGCCAACGCGCAGACCACCGCGCTGCAGCGGCTGGGCCGCGAACTGACCAGCGCCGCCGACCTGGGCCAGGTGCTGGAGGCCGGTCGCCGCGCGCTGGCCGCCACGCTCGAGGCCGAGGCCTGGGTGCGGCTGCAGCCGCTGGAGGTGGCGCACGCCGCGGCGCAGGACGGCGCGCACGACTACGCGACGTCGATGGCGGCGGTGGATCGCAGTGCCGCCGACTGGGCGCAGCGCCACGGCCAGGCCACCGGCCGCTTCACCGACACCCTGGCCGGCGCCAGCTGGTGGTTCCTGCCGGTGCGCCACGAGCGCGGCGCGATCGGCGTGGTCGGGCTGAAATTCGCCGCCGGCGTGCAGCGCCCGGGGCTGGAACAGCAGCGCCTGGCCGAGGCCATGGTCGAGGACATCGGCCAGGCCGCGCTGCGCACGCGGCTGGTCGCCGACCTGGAAAGCGCGCGGGTCAGCGGCGAGACCGAACGCCTGCGCTCGGCGCTGCTGTCGTCGGTGTCGCACGACCTGCGCTCGCCGCTGGCGGCGATGATCGGCGCGGCCAGCAGCCTGGCCAGCTACGGCCAGGCGATGGACGCGGAGGACCGCCGCAGCCTGCTGGAGACGATCCAACTGGAGGGCGAGCGCCTGGACCGCTACATCCAGAACCTGCTCGACATGACCAAGCTCGGCCACACCGGGCTGACCTTGAACCGCGACTGGATCGACGTGGACGAACTGATCGGCTCGGCCGCGCGGCGGCTGCAGCGCTACCAGCCGCAGGTGCGCCTGGACATCGCCCTGGCCGCCGAACTGCCGACGCTGTGGGTGCATCCGGCGCTGGTCGAGCAGGCGATCTTCAACGTGCTGGAAAACGCGGCGAAATTTTCGCCGGAGGGCGAGGCGATCCGTGTCGCCGCGGCGATGGTCGACGGGCGCCTGCGCATCGACATCGGCGACCGCGGCCCGGGCATTCCCGAGGACGAGCGCGCGCGCATCTTCGACATGTTCTACAGCGTCGAGCGCGGCGACCGCGGCCGCCACGGCACCGGCCTGGGCCTGACCATCTGCCAGGGCATGATCGGCGCGCACGGCGGCAGCGTCGAGGCGCTGCCCGGCGCCGATGGCCGCGGCACCACGATCCGCATTACTCTGCCGTTGATCGAACCCGCCGCCCCGCCGCCCCGCCCCGATGCCGACTGAGTCCCACGCCGATCCGATTCCGCCGCCGCGCGTGCTGGTCATCGACGACGAGCCGCAGATCCGGCGTTTCCTGGACATCAGCCTGCGCGCGCAGGGCTACCGTGTGCTGCAGGCGGCCACCGGCGGCGACGGCCTGGCGCAGCTGGCCGCGCACGGCGCCGAACTGGTGGTGCTTGACGTGGGCCTGCCCGACCAGGATGGGCACAGCGTGCTGCGCGAACTGCGGCAGTGGTCCGCGGTGCCGGTGATCATGCTCACCGTGCGCGCCGGCGAAGCGGAGAAGGTGCAGGCGCTGGACGCCGGCGCCAACGACTACGTGACCAAGCCGTTCGGCGTGCAGGAACTGATGGCGCGCATCCGCGTGCTGCTGCGCATACAGCCCGCTGCCGGCGAAGCCGAGCCGGTATTCGACGACGGCCACCTGCACATCCACCTGGGCTTGCGCGAGGTGCGCCTGGACGGCGAGCCGCTGCCGCTGAGCCGCAAGGAATACGCACTGCTCGCGCTGCTGCTGCGCCACAGCGGCCGCGTGCTGACCCAGCCGCAACTGCTGCGCGAAGTGTGGGGACCGACCCACCAGGAAGACACCCACTACCTGCGCATCCTGGTCGGCAAACTGCGGCAGAAGCTCGGCGACAGCGCGGTGGCGCCGCGCTACATCGCCACCGAGCCGGGCGTGGGGCTGCGTTTCATCGGCGTGAGCGAACGCAGCGCCTGAGACACGCGGACAATCGCAGTCGGTTCTGCAAGACGCTCGATACCCTGGCCCGGTGCACTGTAGGAGGGGCTTCAGCCCCGACAGATTCCAAGCCGTAAGCCTTTTCCGCTTCGTTCGTCGCGGCCGAAGCCACTCCTACATAAGGCGGTCGACGGTTGCCTGCATGCGGCATCAGACGGATTCTTGCGAGTCCCGAGTCCCGAGTCCCGAGTCCCGAGTCCCGAGTCCCGCTCACGCATCCGGCAACACCTTGCCCGGATTGAGGATGCCGTCCGGGTCCAGTGCGCGCTTCACTGCGCGCATCGCGTCCAGGGTGGCCGCGTCGAAGGCCTGGGCCATGTAGTCGCGCTTGGCCACGCCGATGCCGTGTTCGCCCGACAGCGTGCCTTCCAGCGCCAGCACCAGCGCGAACAGGCGTGGCAGTGCGGCGTGCGCACGCGCGGTCTCGCTGGCATCGTCGGGCGCGTACATGATGTTGACGTGCAGGTTGCCGTTGCCGGCATGGCCGAAGGCGACGATCGGCAGCTCGAATTCCGCCGCCAGCGCTTCTACCCCGGCCACCAGTTCGGGGATGCGCGACACCGGCACCACCACGTCTTCGTTGATCTTGCCCGGCTTGATCGTGCGCAGCGCCGGCGACAGCGCGCGGCGCGCGGCCCACAGCCGGTCGCGCGCGGCGCCGTCGGTGGCCACGTCCAGCGACAGCAGGCCGTCGCCCTCGGCCGCCGCGCCCAGCGCCTGCAGCGCATAGGGTAGGGTGTCGTGGTCGCCGTCGGCCTCGATCAACAGCATCGCGTCGGCCTCGGGCACGTCGCTGCCGTTGCGGCGCAGCAGCGCGATCGCGCTGCGGTCCATGAATTCCAGCATCGCCGGTGTGGTCGGCTGCGCCATCAGTCGCGACACCGCCGCCGCGGCGCTGCCGGCATCGCGGTAGAACGCGCGCAGCCCGGCCTGCGCCAGCGGCCGCGGCGACAGTTTCAGCGTGGCTTCCACGATTAGCGCCAGGGTGCCTTCGCTGCCGACCAGCAGGTGGGTCAGGTCGTAGCCGGTGGCGTCCTTGGTGTAGGCGCCGCCGCAGCGGATCAGTTCGCCGGCGCCGGTCACCGCGACCACGCCGAGCACGTTGTCGCGGGTGGCGCCGTACTTCACCGTGCGCGGGCCGCCGGCGTTGGTCGACAGGTTGCCGCCGACGCTACAGATGTCGGCGCTGGACGGGTCCGGCGGCCAGAACAGGCCGTGCGGCGCCAGTGCCTGTTGCAGCTCGCCGTTGAGCACGCCCGGCTCGACCACCGCGCAGCGGTCCTGCGGGCGCAGTTGCACGATGCGATTCATGCGCGCGAACGACAGCACCACGCCGCCGTCGAACGGCACCGCGGCGCCGGCAGTGCCGGTGCCAGCACCGCGCGCGACGATCGGCACGCGGTGTTCGCGACAGGCGCGCACGATCGCCTGCACCTGTTCGCGGGTCTGCGGCAGCGCCACCGCGTCGGCCAGCGCCCAGCGCCGCGAATCGTCCTCGCCGTAGCTGCGGCGGCTGGCGTCGTCGGTGCGCCAGCCGTCGGCGCCGAGCAGTGCGGCGAGGGTGTCGGTCAGGGCGGCAGGCAACGGCGTGGTCATGGCTGGGATCGCGAAGCGGAGGAGGGCGGCGGTTGCAGCAGTTTCCAGGTGCCGACCGCCATTGCCAGCGGCAGCCACACCCAGCGCAATTCGGACAACAGCGTGGCCATGCCGCGCGCGCCGAAGAAGCCGTTGGCGAACGGCGAGACGCGGATCGGCCGCCACGGCGCGAACCAGCGCTGCTCGCTCCACGGCCACGCCAGCGCGACGCCGAGGCCGCCGGAGGTCAGCGCATCGAGCAGCGGATGCGAGACCGTGCAGACGAACATCCAGGTCGCCGCCTGCAGCGCACCGAGCACGCCCAGCACCGCGGCGAACAGCAGCGAATGGCTGGCGCCGCGATGGCCGAACGCATCGGCGTAGGGGATGTGCAGGGCGAACGCGACCACGTCCAGATCGGGCAGCATCGATGCGACGATGCCGGCGCCGAGCAGGCGCGTGGAAATGCGTCCGCGATCGGCGGCGGCCCACAGCGCCAGCGGGATCGCGGCGTGGGTGAAGATGCTCGGCATGTCAGCAGTCGTCGGCGCGGAACGCGTCGCGCAGCCAGGTCAGCCGTGGCGGTTCGCCTTTGGCCTCGACCACGTCGAAACGGCACGGCCAGTTCGCGTAGTGCGGATGCGCGGCCAGGAACAATTGCGCCGCCAACACCAGCCGGCGGCGCTTGCGCAGGTCGACCGAGGCGGCGCCGCCGCCGAATGCGTCGTTGCGCCGGTAGCGCACCTCGACGAACACCAGGCAGTTCGCCTGCTGCATCACCAGGTCCAGTTCGCCGCCGCGGTAGCGCACGTTCGCGGCGATCAGCTGCAGCCCGGCGCGCTCCAGTTCGGCGCGCGCCGCCGCTTCCACGTCGTTGCCGCGTTGCCGGCGGTCAACGCCCATCGGGCAGCGGCGTCGCGCGCCCGCCGCTGAAGGTGGACCAGGCCGGGGTGCGCAGGATGTTGCCGAAGCCGTCCAGGTGCAGCACGCCGGTGGCGCCGCGCAGGTTGGCTTCGGCGCCGGTGGCGAGCTTCTCCAGGTAGGCGCTGATCTGCCAGGCGTCGTAGCCGAACGCGAACAGGCGCGCGCCCGGGCCGCGCGCGGTCGGCAGCGTTTCGGCCACGCTGGTCGCCGCCGGCAGGCCGCCGACGCCGCGCACGTTCCACAGTTCGCTCGGGTAGGCGATGCCGTCCAGCACCAGATCGTCCTCCGGCTTGCCGGTGCCGAGCACCAGCTGCGAGGTCGCCACCCGGCTCTTGCCGGCGAAACCGGCCAGCGCCAGTTGCGGCGCCAGCGCGCGCGCGGTGCCGCCCTTCACCGCCAGGAACACCGCGTCGGCAGCGCCGGCGTTGCGCAGCTGCGCGCCGACATCGCCCGGCACCTCGGCCACGCTGACGCTGGCCGCGACCTTGCCGCCGCGCTCGCTGAAGCGCTCGCGGAACGCGGCCACCGCGCGGCGGCCGTTGTCGTCGTTGCTGCCGATCACCAGCGCGTTGCGGCGCTCGTGCGCCAGCAGGTACTCGGCGGCGGCGATGCCGTCGTCTTCCGGCGCCAGCGAGAAGCCGGCGCTGCCGGCGGGCGGCGCGCTGGTGCCGCGGTTCAGCGCCAGCAGCGGCACCGGCAGCGCGTCGCGCGCGAACAGCGCGCTGACCTCGTCGCGTCCGAGCGGACCGACCACGAAGTCGGCGCCACTGTCGATCGCCTTCTGGTACGCGGCCAGCGCGCCGGCCGCGGTGCCGGTGGTGTCGATGAAGTTGATCTCCGGGCGGCGCCGGGTCTCGCCGTAGTAGCCGGCGAGCAGGCCGTCGCGTACCGGCGCGGCCGCGGTCGCCAGGGTGCCGCTCAGCGGCAGCAGCACCGCCAGCTTGGCCGGCGGGCGGTAGCCGTCGCGCTCGGCCGGCGGCCGCTTGCTGGTGTCGAAGCCCCACTGCTCGCCGCGGTCGAACGGCCGCGGCAGCGCCAGGCCGCGGCTGATCAGCGCGCGCCCAGCGAAGTTGTACAGCGGATCGCCGGCCGGCAGCGCGGCGGCGCGCGCCTGCAGGGTGGCGTCGTTCAAGGCCGCCAACTGGCGCACGATGGCGCGCTGGTTGTCGCTGCGCGCCTGACCGGTCAGGCCGATATCGGCGCGGGCGCGTTCGTCCAGCGCCGCGGTGGCGTCGCCGGTGCCTTCCAGCGCCTGCGCGCGGGCCAGGTGCCAGCGCGCGCGCAGGTTCTGCGGCACCGCCTGCGGATCGCTGCCCAGCGCCTGCAGCGCCTGCGCGGGCTGCCGGTCGACCAACGCCAGCTCGGCGTTGACCAGGGCCAGCCGCACCTTGCTCAGGCCCGACAGCTGGCGCGGCTGCACCTGCGCGGCCAGGCTGCGCGCGCGGGCGACATCGCCGCCCTCGTACCAGGCGAAGGCGGCGTCGGCCAGCAACTGGTTGCGCTCGCTGCCGGTGGCGGTGGCGGCCTGCGCCTCGAGCTGCTGCGCCGCTTCCCGCGGTTTGCCCTGGTCGAGCAGCGCCAGCGCCGCGGATTGGGCCGGCGACGACGCGCTCTGCGTCACGCTGGTGGTGGCGCAGCCGGCGAACAGCAGCGCCAGCAGCGACAGGGCGGAAATCCTTGCGAATCGCTTGTTCATTTCTGGTCCATTCGGCAGGGCACGCCTGGGCGCGCCGGGGAAAACCGCTACGATTCTACCCTTGACCATGGAAAGCCGTAGATGAGCGCCCAGCCCGGAACCCTGCATGTCGTCGCCACGCCGATCGGCAATCTCGCCGACCTGACGCCGCGCGCGCAGGAGGTGCTGCGCGCGGTCGCCGCGATCTGCGCCGAGGACACCCGCCGCAGCGGCCAGCTGCTGTCGCACTTCGGCATCGACAAGCCTTTGGTCGCGCTGCACGAGCACAACGAGGACGCGCTGGCGCAGCGCATCGTCGCGCGCCTGCTCGGCGGCGAATCGCTGGCCCTGGTCAGCGACGCCGGCACCCCGCTGGTCAGCGACCCCGGCTACCGGCTGGTCCGCGCCGCGCGCGAGGCCGGGGTGCGGGTCAGCCCGGTGCCCGGCGCCTGCGCGGCGATCGCCGCGCTCAGCGTGGCCGGCCTGCCCAGCGACCGTTTCAGCTTCGAGGGCTTCCTGCCGGCCAAGGCCTCCGGCCGCCGCGAGCGCCTGGCGCGCCTGGCCGGCGAGCCGCGCACCCTGGTGTTCTACGAATCGGCGCACCGCATCGTCGAATCCCTGGCCGACTGCCGCGCCGCGTTCGGCGACGCGCGCCCGGCGGTGCTGGCGCGCGAGCTGACCAAGCTGTTCGAGACCGTGCTCGACGGCAGCCTGGCCGAGCTGCAGGCGCAGGTGGAAGCCGACGCCAACCAGCGCAAGGGCGAGTTCGTGCTGATCGTGCAGGGCGCCGGCGACGATGCCGACGCGCAACTGGCCGAGGGTCGCCGCGTCTACGCCACGCTCAGCGCGCACCTGCCGCCGTCCACCGCCGCCAAGCTGGCGGCGGAGATCACCGGCGCGCCGCGCAAGGCGTTGTACGGGGGCTGAGGTGGTCGCATACCGAGCGGATGCCGGCTGACCTGCAGCGGGCAATCGCGAACTGGCCTTTCCCAGGCGAATGCGCTGTCAGGCGACTGCCGGAATCGGAACCCTGCTTGCCCTAAAAGGCGTTGAGTCACAGCAAGGCCAAAGCCTCCGAACCCGGGAGTCTGGCCCGGAGTCTGGGGATTTTTTGAGAAAGTGGCGGAGCCGGCCGATAAGCCGGGTTCTGTCGTGGACAGTCATTCTTCTAGGCGCCGCGTCACCGCGGCGCTCGAGCAACCTACCCGGACCCGACGCGGGCAGCGCCATGAGGTCCCTATTTGGTCTTGCTCCAGGTGGGGTTTGCCGTACCGGTCCGTTACCGGACTCGCGGTGCGCTCTTACCGCACCATTTCACCCTTACCGGTCTGCTTGCGCAGACTTAGGCGGTATCTTTCTGTTGCACTGATCCGTCGGCTCGCGCCGCCCAGGCGTTACCTGGCACCTTGCCCTATGGAGCCCGGACTTTCCTCGGCACCCCGCTGCACCGAAATGCACCGGGATGACGCGACTGTCTGGCCGACTCCGCCGTGGGTATTGTCGCATGTGCGGCGCCGCCGCGCCGCGCGGTCCGGATTCCGCTCTTACCGGGTCCCGAGTCCCAAGTCCCCGGTCCCGAGCCCCTCCAGCCGCGTCTCCCCCAGGAACACCCCATCGGGGCCGAAGCGGCGCTCGTGGATCCAGCCGCGGCCGTCGCCGTCCGCCGCCACGATGGTGCTGGCGCGGGTGCCGTAGTCGTGGCCGCGGATGAAGGCCGGCGACAGGCGCCGTTCCAGCTCCAGGCCCACGCCGGTGTCGGGCAGCTGCGCGTCGGCGGCGACGGTCTCGTCGGCCAGCGCCCGCCATAGCGGGGACAGGTCCTCGTCGCCGGCGGCGATCCAGCCCGCCAGGACCTCGCACAGTCGCAGCGTTTTCGGCCACGGCGCATCCAGCGCACCGTTGGACATGCCATGGATGCCGGGCGCCAGCCGCTGCCGGGCCGGCGGGTGATTGCCGAGGTAGTCGGCGCCGGCGGCGTCGGCCAGCAGCAGGTTGAACGGCGGATAGGCGTCGGCGCGCAGCGCCAGGGCGTCGGCGAACGCGGCCGCCGGCTGGGCACCGGCCAGGTAGTCGGCGACCAGGGCGCCGCGCGAGGCGCCGGACATCGACGCCAGCGGGTCGCGCACGTTGGTGACCACGGTGCAGCGGCCGGCGTCGTCCAGGCCCACCCAGCTGCCGCCAGAACGCAGGTCGCGCCCGGCCAGCACCCGCTCCGCCGGCGCCGCCCAGCGCTGCAGCGGCGCGGTCGGGCGGGCGTGGAATTCGTCGCGGTTGCCGACCAGCAGCAGGCGCCAGCGCGGGTGCGATTCGAGGGCGAGGGCGACCAGGCACATAGGTGGCGGATTGTGCGGTTTTGCGCAGCGGCTTGCGAGCCGGTCGGTAGGGGCCGCGGCAGCTGGCCGCTGTCTTAACGCCTTGTGCACGGGGCTGAATTTCCGCTCAATCTCAAAATATGAGACGAAACAGCAACTTGTGGATAAGCTTTGAACAAGTCTCTAAAGAATGGCGCAAGCCATTGATGTGGCTAGCGATTTATCGCTCGCAAAGTTGTTGACAACCTTTCGGGCGCTGCTAAGGTGGGCACTCGAGGGGAAACCGGGTTTTTTGTGGTTTTTCGTGGTTCAATGACCGTCCAGGCGGATTTGGAAAGGTGTAGGCGTCGTGTTTCAGGGCGAGACCGCAATCACAGTGGACGACAAGGGGCGTATGGCGGTTCCCACCGCGTACCGCGACCTCGTCGTGCGCGCGAGCGGCAATCGGCTGGTGCTGACCTACAACCCGTTCGAAGCCGGATGCCTGTGGCTGTACGCGGAAAAGGAATGGGAACGGGTCCGTGACGACGTCATGGCCAAGCCCAACACCCAGCGCGTGGTGCGGATCCTGCAGCAGAAGCTGGTGGGTTCCTCTGCCGCGCTGGAGCTGGACGCCAACAGCCGCATCACCATCCCGCCGAGCCACCGCGCCGCGGTGGGCATCGAAAAGCGCGCCGTGCTGTTGGGCATGGGCGACAAGTTCGAACTATGGAGCGAGCAGGCTCATCGCGCACTGATCCAGCAGACATTGTCTGATGAGGATCTGGGCGATGGATTGCTCGATCTGAAGTTGTGAGCCGGGGTGTCCGGATGCGCGGACAGGCGCAGGCCGGTCACCTTCCGGTGTCGCAACCGCCGGCGGCGCATGTGTCGGTGTTGTTCGCGCAGGTCATGGACGGGCTGCAGGTGATCGAAGACGGAATCTATCTGGATGGCACGTTCGGGCGTGGCGGACACGCGCGCGGGGTGCTGCACAAACTCGGCCCAGGAGGCCGGCTGCTGTTGATGGACAAGGATCCCGAGGCGATCGCCGAAGCCGAACATGCGTTCGGTGGCGACGCGCGCGTGCGCATCCGCCGCGGCAGCTTCGCCGAACTCGGGCAATGGGACGCCGCTGCCGACCTGGACGGGGTGCTGTTCGACCTGGGCGTGTCCTCGCCGCAGCTGGACGTGGCCGCGCGCGGTTTCTCGTTCGGCAAGGACGGCCCGCTGGACATGCGCATGGATCCTGACGCCGGCGAGAGCGCTGCGCAGTGGCTGGCGCGCGCCGACGAACGCGCCATCGCCGACGTGCTGTGGACCTATGGCGACGAACGCCAGAGCCGGCGCATCGCCCGCGCGATCGTGGCGCGCCGCGCCGAGCAGCCGCTGACCCGCACCGCGCAGCTGGCCGAACTGATCGCCAGCGTGATGCCGCGCGGCGACAGCAAGACCCATCCGGCCACGCGCAGCTTCCAGGCGATCCGCATCCATATCAACCGCGAGCTGGCCGACCTCGAAGCCGGGCTGGACGCGGCGCTGGCCAGGCTCAAGCCGGGCGGACGCCTGGCGGTGATCAGCTTCCACTCGCTGGAAGACCGCATCGTCAAGCAGTTCATGAACCGCCACGCCAAGGCCCCGCCGAGCAACCGCCGCCTGCCCGAAGCGCAGCCGTTCGTGCCGACCCTGCAACTGCACGGCGGCGCGATCAAGGCCGACGCCGACGAACTGGCCGGCAACCCGCGTGCGCGCAGCGCGGTGCTGCGGGTGGCTGAGAAGCTGGGATTGGGGATTCGGGATTCGGGATTGGGAGAGCGCCCGTCCCGAATCCCCAATTCCGAATCCCCAATCCCGGCGTCTCCGTCAGGAGACGCCCAATGAGCCGGTTGCTGCTCATCGTCCTGCTCGCCTGCACCATCTCTTCGGCGATCGGGGTGGTGTACATGCGCCATCGCCATCGCCAGCTGTTCGTCGAGCTGTCGCGGCTGGAGCACAACCGCGACGAGCTGAACATCGAATTCGGCCGGCTGCAGCTGGAGCAGGCGACCTGGGCCGAAAGCAATCGCGTCGACCAGGTCGCGCGCGAGCGGCTGGGCATGAAGTTCCCGGAAACCGGCGACATCGTGGTGGTGCGGCCATGAGCAAGACCGGCCGCAACCGCCCGCGCAGCAACTTCAATCTCCGTGGCCGGCTGGTGCTGGTCGGTGCGGCGCTGAGCCTGTGCTCGGTCACCCTGATCGGCCGCGCCGCCTACGTGCAGATCATCAACAGCGATTTCTACCAGCGCCAGGGCGAGGCGCGCTACCTGCGCGAGCTGCCGATCGCGACCTCGCGCGGCATGATCACCGACCGCAACGGCGAGCCGCTGGCGGTGTCCACGCCGGTGGAGTCGATCTGGGTCAATCCGCAGGAACTGCTGCGCAATCCCGACCGCATCCCGCAGCTGGCGCAGGCGCTGGAACTGCCCAGCGACGAACTGGCCGCCAAGCTGTCGCAGAAGTCGGACAAGGAGTTCATGTACCTCAAGCGCCGGATCAATCCGGACAAGGCGCATGCGGTGGTCGCGCTGGGCATCCCGGGCGTGTTCTCGCAGCGCGAGTTCCGCCGCTTCTACCCGCAGGGCGAAGCGATGGCGCACGTGCTCGGCTTCACCAATATCGACGACCGCGGCCAGGAAGGGCTGGAGCTGGCGTTCGACGAGTGGCTGCGCGGCAAGCCCGGCTCCAAGCGCGTGATCCGCGACCGCAAGGGCGCGATCGTGGAGAGCATCGACCTGGTCAAGCCGGCCGAGCCGGGCAAGGACCTGACCCTCAGCATCGATCGCCGCATCCAGTTCCTGGCCTACAAGGAGCTGCGCAACGCGCTGGTGGAAAACAACGCCGCCGGCGGTTCGATCGTGGTGATGGACGTGGCCACCGGCGAGATCATGGCGATGGTCAACCTGCCGACCTACAACCCGAACTCGGTCACCGGGGTCAATTCCGATGCGCGCCGCAACCGCGCGGTCACCGACCTGGTCGAGCCGGGGTCGACGATGAAGCCGTTGACCATCTCCACCGCGCTCAAGGCCGGGGTGGTGACCAAGGACACGCTGATCGACACCAACCCGGGCTACATGGCGATCGGCCGCTTCACCATCAAGGACGTGCCGCGCAACAACGGCGTGCTGACCGTGACCGGCGTGATCACCCGCAGCTCCAATATCGGCGCGGCCAAGATCGCGGCCAAGCTGCCGGACCAGACCTTCTACGACCAGATCCACAGCTACGGCTACGGCAGCGCCCCGCACAGCGGTTTCCCCGGCGAATCGGCCGGCGTGCTGCCGTCGCCGGGACGCTGGAGCGGGTCGTCCAAGACCACCATGTCCTACGGCTACGGCCTGTCGGTGACGCCGCTGCAGATCGCGCGCGCGTACTGCGCGCTCGGCAACGGCGGCAAGCTGGTCACGCCGACCTTCATCAAGGGCCAGCACGAGGACACGAAGGAAGTGCTGAGCCCGGCGATCGCCAAGGAAGTGGTGTCGATGATGGAAACCGTGGTGACCCAGGGCGGCGCCAAGGGCGCGGCGATCCTTGGCTACCACGTCGCCGGCAAGACCGGCACCGCGCGCCTGAACGGCCCCGGCGGCTATATCCGCGGGCACTACAACGCGCTGTTCGCCGGCCTGGTGCCGGCAAGCAATCCGCGCTTCGCCACGGTCATCGTGATCAACGATCCGCAGGGCGCCAAGTACTACGGTGGCCTGGTCTCGGCACCGGTGTTCCACAACGTGATGGAAGGCGCGCTGCGGCTGATGGACGTGCCGCCGGACGACATCCAGGCATGGCTGGCGGCGCAGGCCGCAGGCAAGAGCGGCCATGCGCCGCCGCCGGTGCCGGTGGAACCGGACCCGGCCGTGGTGCCCGACGCCGCCGCCGAGGTCGAAGCCGCGCTGCCGAGCGCGCGCGCCGTCGCGCCGCCGCCGGCCGCGCAGCCGGTGCCGTTGCAGGAGACGCATCAGTGAGCCGCGCGCTGCCGCTGTCTAAGCTGCTGCCGGACGTGGCGCTGGCGCGCGACGTGCAGGTGTCCGGGCTGGTCATGGACAGCCGTGCGGTGCGCGCCGGCGATGCGTTCGTGGCGATCGCCGGGTTCGGCGCGCACGGGCTGGGCTTCGTCGCGCAGGCGCAGGCCAATGGCGCCGCGGCGATCCTGTTCGAACCGCCGGCCCCGGCCGAGTTGCCGGCCCCGGCCGACGCGATCGCGGTGCCGGGCCTGCGTGCGCGCATGGGCGCGATGGCCGACCAGTTCCACGGCCATCCGTCGCAGACGATGACCATGGTCGGGGTCACCGGCACCAACGGCAAGACCTCCACCGTGCAGCTGCTGGCGCAGGCCTGGCAGTGCCTGGGCACGCGCAGCGGCAGCATCGGCACGCTCGGCGTCGGCCTGTACGGCGACGTGGTGCCGACCGGTTTCACCACGCCGCTGGTGCTGCAGACGCACGCGCTGCTGGCGCAGCTGCGCGACGCCGGCGCGCAGGCGGTGGCGATGGAAGTGAGTTCGCACGCGTTGGACCAGGGCCGCGTGGATGCGGTGCACTTCGACGTGGCGGTGTTCACCAATCTCACCCGCGACCATCTGGACTACCACGGCGACATGGCCGGCTATGGCGCGGCCAAGGCGCGGCTGTTCGCTACGCCGGGGCTGAAGGCGGCGGTGGTCAATCTAGACGACGCGTTCGGCCGCGAGCTGCTGGCGACCCTTGATCCGGAACTGCGCGGCATAGGCGTCAGTTCGCGCGGCCAGGCCGGCGCCACCCTGCGCGCCGAGGCGCTGCGCCTGGACGCGCGCGGCATCGGTTTCGACCTGCTTATCGACGGTGCGCACCATTCGGTGCAGTCGCCGCTGCTTGGCCGCTTCAACGTGGACAACCTGCTGGCCGTGGCCGGCGCGCTGTACGCGCTGGACGTGGCGCCGGCGCGTATCGCCGCGACGCTGTCGCAGCTGCAGCCGATCCGCGGGCGCATGAACCGCCTCGGTGGCAGCGACGCGCAGCCGCTGCTGGTGATCGATTACGCGCACACCCCGGACGCGCTGGAGCAGGCGCTGGACAGCCTGCGCGGCCACGCCCACGGCCGCCTGCTGTGCGTGTTCGGTTGCGGCGGCGAGCGTGACACCGGCAAGCGCCCGCAGATGGCGGCGATCGCGCAGCGCCTGGCCGATGCGGTGATCGTCACCGACGACAATCCGCGCGGCGAGGACGGCGATCGCATCGTCGCCGACATCCTGGCCGGGTTCACCGACCTGCAGGCGGTGCGCGTGCAGCGCGACCGCGCGCAGGCCATCGCCCTGGCCGTGGCCGAAGCCGGCCCCGACGACATCGTGCTGATCGCCGGCAAGGGCCACGAGCCGTACCAGGAAATCGCCGGTATCCAGCATCCGTTCGACGACAACGAGGTCGCCGCGCAGGCGCTGCAGGCGCGCGCCGCACCGACCGTGGAGCACGCCCGATGAAGCGCCTGCCGCTGTCGATGATCGCGCACTGGGCCGGCGCCGAGCTGCACGGCGACGATGTGGCGATCGATGCGATCGCCCACGACACCCGCACGCTGGCGCCGGGCAGCCTGTACGTGGCGCTGCGCGGCGAGCGTTTCGACGGTCACGACTTCGTCGCCGATGCCGCCGCGCGCGGCGCCAGCGCATTGCTGGTGGAACTGCTGCAGCCGCAAATCGAATTGCCGCAGATCCTGGTCGCCGACACCCAGTTGGCATTGGCGCGGATCGCCGCCGGCATGCAGCGCGGCCGCGCCACGCGGGTGGCCGCGATCACCGGCAGCAACGGCAAGACCAGCGTCAAGGCGCTGCTGCTGGCGATCCTGCAGCATGCCTGCCGTGTGAACGGCGGCAGCGTCTACGCCAATCCCGGCAACCGCAACAACGAGATCGGCCTGCCGCTGGCGGTGATCGAAGCGCCGGACGCGGCCGACTACGCGATCTACGAGATGGGCGCGGGCAAGCCGGGCGATATCGCCTACCTGACCGACATCGTCGCCCCGCATGCGGCGCTGGTGAACAACATCGCCCCGGCGCATCTGGAGCGGATGGGCAGCCTGCTCGGCGTCGCCGAGACCAAGGGTGCGATCTACGCCGCACTGAGCGCCGACGGCACCGCGGTGATCAATGCCGACGACGCGTTCGGGCTGTGGTTCGAACAGCGCCTGCCGGCGCCGCTGGCCCCGCGCGTGCTGCGCTTCGGCCTGCAGGCCAGCGCCGAGGTCAGCGCCACGCAGCTGCGCATGCGCGCGGACCGCTCGCAGTTCGTGCTGGTCACCCCACAGGGCGAGATCGAGACCACGCTGCCGTTGCCGGGCCGGCACAACCTGATGAACGCACTGGCCGCCGCCTCGCTGGCGCTGGCGCTGGACATCGCGCCGGCGCTGATCGCCGCGGGCCTGGCGCAGGTGCAGCCGGTGCCGGGCCGACAGATCGCGCACACGCTGCCCGGCGGCGCGGTGCTGATCGACGACAGCTACAACGCCAATCCCGGTTCGCTGGCCGCGGCGATCGACGCACTGGCCGCGGCCGGCGGCGAGCGCTGGCTGGTGCTGGGCGACATGCGCGAACTCGGCGACGGCGCCGAGGCGCTGCACGCCAGCGGCGGCCGCCGCGCCCGCGATGCCGGCCTGACCCGGCTGTACGCGCTGGGTCCGCTCAGCGCCGTCGCCGCGCAGGCGTTCGGCGAGAACGGCCGCGTGTTCGACAGCCATGCGGCGTTGATCGCCGCGCTGCGTGCGGACCTTCGTGCGGCCGGGACTCGGGACTCGGGACTCGGGACTCGGCAACAGCAGGATCAAGATCAGGAACCAAAGCAAATGCATGAGAACACTGGCGCGGCGGCAGATGGCGTTGCGCCTTTACGAGTCCCGAGTCCCGAGTCCCGAGTCCCGGCCACGCTTCTGGTCAAAGGTTCCCGCGGCAGCGCCATGGACAAGATCGTGAGCGCGCTGCTGGCGCAGGGAGAGGAGGCGCCGCATGCTGCTTGAACTGTCCCGCTGGCTGCAGCAGCTGGAGAGCCTGTTCGGGCTGTTCGGCTACCTCACCTTCCGCGGCATCCTCGCGGCGCTGACCTCGCTGTTCCTGTCGCTGTGGCTGGGTCCGGCGGTGATCCGCAAGCTGGCGCAGTTCAAGGGCGGCCAGCCGATTCGTCAGGACGGCCCGCAGAGCCATTTCTCCAAGGCCGGCACGCCGACCATGGGCGGCTCGATGATCCTGCTGACCGTGCTGCTGTCGGTGCTGCTGTGGGGCGACCTGCGCAACCGCTACGTGTGGCTGGTGCTGGCGGTGATGCTGGCGTTCGGCGTGATCGGCTGGTACGACGACTGGATCAAGATCGTGCGCCGCGACCCGAACGGGCTGAAATCGCGCTGGAAGTACCTGCTGCAGTCGATCTTCGGCCTGGCTGCGGGCCTGTTCCTGTACTACACCGCCGACGTGCCGGCCGCGATCACCTTCTACATTCCGATGTTCAAGTCGATCGCGCTGCCGCTGGCCGGGATCAGCTTCGTCGCCATCGCCTACTTCTGGATCGTCGGCTTCTCCAACGCGGTCAACCTGACCGACGGCCTGGATGGGCTGGCGATCATGCCGACCGTGCTGGTGGCCTGCGCGCTGGGCGTGTTCGCCTACGCCTCGGGCAACGCGGTGTTCTCCGCCTATCTGAAGATTCCCTCGATCCCCGGTGCCGGCGAGCTGATCATCATCTGCGCGGCGATCGCCGGCGCGGGGCTGGGCTTCCTGTGGTTCAACACCTACCCGGCGATGGTGTTCATGGGCGACATCGGCGCGCTGGCGCTGGGCGCGGTGCTCGGCACCATCGCGGTGATCGTGCGCCAGGAACTGGTGCTGGTGATCATGGGCGGCGTGTTCGTGGTCGAGACGCTGTCGGTGATGATCCAGGTCGCCTCGTTCAAGCTCACCGGCAAGCGCGTGTTCCGCATGGCGCCGATCCACCACCACTTCGAGCTGAAGGGCTGGCCCGAGCCGCGGGTGATCGTGCGCTTCTGGATCATCTCGGTGGTGCTGGTGCTGGTCGGCCTGGCCACGTTGAAGGTGCGCTGATGAACGACCCCGCGCGCCAGGCAACCCGACTCGAGGCCATCGGCGGCCGCTACGACCCGTGGCTGCTCGGCGCCGTGGTGGCGCTGGCCTCGCTGGGCGTGGTGATGGTCGGTTCCAGCTCGATCGAGCTGACCGTCAGCCCGTTCTACTACCTGACCCGGCATCTGCTGTTCCTGGCCGGCGGCATCGGCCTGGCGATCTGGACGATGCGTACCGAGCTGAAGAACATCGAGCAGTACAACCAGCTGCTGCTGCTGGCCTGCTTCGGCCTGCTGATCGTGGTGTTCGTGCCCGGCCTGGGCAGCAGCGTCAACGGCGCGCGGCGCTGGATCAACCTGGGCATCTCCAAGTTCCAGACCGTGGAAGCGGTCAAGGTGCTGTACATCGTGTGGCTGTCCAGCTACCTGGTGCGCTTCCGCGACGAGGTCAACGCCACCTGGCCGGCGATGCTCAAGCCGCTGGGCGTGGCGGTGGCGCTGGTCGGCCTGCTGCTGATGCAGCCGGACTTCGGTTCCTCCACGCTGCTGCTGGCGATCACCGCCGGCATGCTGGTGCTGGGCGGGGTCAACCTGCCGCGCATGTCGATGCCGATCGTGATCGGCCTGCCGGTGTTCGCCTTCATCGCGATCCTGGAACCGTACCGCCTGCGCCGCATCACCTCGTTCCTGGACCCGTGGGCCGACCAGCTCGGCTCCGGCTACCAGCTGTCCAACGCGCTGATGGCGGTGGGCCGCGGCGAACTGTTCGGGGTCGGCCTGGGCGGCTCGGTGCAGAAGCTCAACTACCTGCCCGAAGCGCACACCGATTTCATCTTCTCGGTGATCGCCGAGGAGCTGGGCTTCACCGGCGTGTGCCTGATCATCGCGCTGTACGCGCTGCTGGTCGGGCGCGCGTTCTGGCTGGGCATGCGCTGCGTGGAAATGAAGCGCCACTTCTCCGGCTACATCGCCTTCGGCATCGGCCTGTGGATCAGCCTGCAGAGCTTCGTCTCGGTCGGCGTGAATCTGGGCATCCTGCCGACCAAGGGCCTGACGCTGCCGCTGATCTCCGCCGGCGGTTCCAGCGTACTGATGACCTGCGTGGCGATGGGCCTGCTGCTGCGCGTGTCCTACGAACTCGATCGCGCCGAACGTCAGGTGGCGAAGGTGCGCAGCGATGCGGCGCCGGTCAGGCAGACCGTGGACAGTGCCGAGGACCTGCAGGCCGCACGCGAGGCCAGCGCCAGCGCGGTGGCCGCGGCGATCCAGGCCGGCACCCCGGCGCGCGGCACCAGCCGCATGCAGCCGCGGGTCGAGCCGACCTTCGGGAGGCTGGGATGAGCGTGTCCGTGCCGATGACCAGCACCGTCGTGACCGACGCTGCGTCGCGCCCGGTGATGATCCTCGCCGGTGGCACCGGCGGGCACATCTTCCCGGCGCTGGCGGTGGCCAAGGTGCTGCGCGCGCGCGGCGTGCCGGTGGTGTGGCTGGGCGCGGCCGGGCGCATGGAAACGCAACTGGTGCCGCAGCACGGCATCGAGATCGACACCATCGAGATTGGCGGGCTGCGCGGCAAGGGCGCGCTGGCGCTGTTCGGCGCGCCGCTGCGGGTCATGCGCGCGATCCGCGCCGCCGGTTTCGTGTTGCGCCGGCGCATGCCGCGCGCGGTGGTCAGCTTCGGCGGCTTCGCCGCCGGCCCCGGCGGCATCGCCGCACGCCTGATGAAACTGCCGCTGCTGGTGCACGAACAGAACCGCGCCCCGGGCCTGACCAACAAGGTGCTGTCGCGCGTCGCGCGTCGCGTGCTGACCGGGTTTCCGGGCAGCTTCGCCGCGCGCGAGGAAGCGGTGGGCAATCCGGTGCGCGCCGAGATCGCCGCGCTGGCGCCGCCGGCGCAACGCTTCGCCGCACGCGACGGCGCGGTGCGCCTGCTGGTGCTCGGCGGCAGCCAGGGCGCGCGCGCGCTGAACCAGGCGCTGCCGCGCGCGCTGGCCGCGCTCGGCGCGCAGGTCGAAGTGCGCCACCAGTGCGGCGAGAAACTGCGCGACGAAGCGGCCCAGGCCTATGCCGACGCCGGCGTCGCCGCCAGCGTCGAAGCCTTCATCGGCGACATGGCCGCCGCCTACGCCTGGGCCGACCTGATCGTGTGCCGCGCCGGCGCCTCGACCCTGGCCGAACTGTGCGCGGTCGGCATCGGCAGCGTGCTGGTGCCGTTCGCCGCCGCGGTCGACGACCACCAGACCCGCAACGCCGAGTACCTGGTCGAACGCGGCGCCGCCGTGCTGCTGAAGCAGGACGACGCCCTGGCGACCAACCTGCAGGGCGTGCTGCGCGACCTGCTCGGCAACCCTGCACGCCGCCTGTCCATGGCCGATGCCGCGCGCAGCCTGGCCAAGCCGGATGCGGCCGAGCGGATCGCGGACATCATTCTGGAAGAGGCCGGGAGTCGGGATTCGGGATTGGGGATTCGTAAAGAGCAGGAGCACAAGCAGGACACCATGCAGACATCCGTACAGGGCGAGGCGCCGCGGCAACAGGCCACCGGCGACGCCACCAATCCCCAATCCCCAATCCCCAATCCCGGCACCTCCGCCGGAGGTGCCCTGTGATCCGCCGCCTCCACGACACCGGCGACCTGGTCCGCGCGTTTCCGCGCGTGCACTTCGTCGGCATCGGCGGCACCGGCATGAGCGGCATCGCCGAGGTCATGCTGACCCTGGGCTACGAAGTGTCTGGGTCGGACAACGCCGACAACGCGGCGACCCGGCGCCTGGTCACGCTCGGTGCGCGGGTGATGCGCGGGCATTCGGCGGCCAACGTGCTCGGCACCGACTGCGTGGTCGTATCCAGCGCGATCCGCGACGACAACCCGGAACTGATGGAGGCGCGCAGCCAGCGCATCCCGATCATGCCGCGCGCGGCGATGCTGGCCGAGCTGATGCGCTTCCGCCGCGGCATCGCGGTGGCCGGCACGCACGGCAAGACCACCACCACCAGCCTGGCCGCGGCGGTGCTCAGCGAAGGCGGGCTGGACCCGACCTTCGTCATCGGCGGGCAGCTGCTCGCCGCCGGCGCCAACGCCAAGCTCGGCGGCGGCCAGTGGCTGGTGGCCGAGGCCGACGAGAGCGATGGCAGCTTCCTGCGCCTGAATCCGCTGATCTCGGTGATCACCAACATCGACGCCGATCACCTGGAGAACTACGGCAACGATTTCGCCCGGGTGCAGGCCGCGTTCGCCGAATTCCTGCAGCGCCTGCCGTTCTACGGCCTGGCCGTGCTGTGCATCGACGATCCGGAAGTGGCCGCGCTGGCCGCCAAGACCCCGCGTCACGTGATGAGCTACGGCTTCAGCGAGAACGCCGACGTGCGCGCCGAGGACGTGGTCCAGGACGGCCCGCGCATGCGCTTCACCCTGCGCCTGCCAGAAGGCAGCAGCACGCCGGTGACGCTGGCCTTGCCCGGCCGGCACAACGTGCTCAACGCGCTGGCCGCCGCCGCCATCGGCTGGCAGCTGGGCGTAGCGCCTGAGGCGATCGCCAGTGCGCTGCAGAGCTTCGCCGGCATCGGCCGCCGCTTCAACGACCTGGGCGAAGTGACCACCGCCGCCGGCGCCCGCGTGCGCCTGGTCGACGACTATGGCCACCATCCGCGCGAACTGGCCGCGGTGTTCGCCGCCGCGCGCGGCGGCTGGCCGGACAAGCGCCTGGTGGTCGCGTTCCAGCCGCACCGCTACAGCCGCACCCGCGACCAGTTCGACGCGTTCGCCGCGGTGCTGTCGGAAGTCGATGCGTTGGTGCTCAGCGAGGTCTACCCGGCCGGCGAAGCGCCGATCCCCGGCGCCGACGCGCGCTCGCTGGCGCGCGCGATCCGTGCGCGCGGGCGCAGCGAGCCGGTGGTGGTCGGGCAAGTCGCCGAACTGAGCGAAGTGCTGCCGGACGTGCTGCAGGACGGCGATCTGCTGTTGATGATGGGCGCAGGCGACATCGGCTACGTCGCCCAGCACATCGCGCAGGACGGGTTCGTTAGCGGAGCCAAGCCATGAACGCACAGAATTTCGCGCCGCCGCGCCACACCGACCCGGCCGTGTTCGGCCGCGTCGCGGTGCTGCTCGGCGGCACCTCCAGTGAGCGCGAGGTGTCGCTGGATTCGGGCCGCAACGTACTCGAGGCGCTGCGCGCGCGCGGCGTCGACGCGGTCGCGGTGGACGGCATTCCTGCGTTGGCGCAGGCATTGGTCGACAAGCGCTTCGATCGCGTGTTCAACGTGCTGCACGGCCACAACGGCGGCGGCGAAGACGGGATCGTGCAGGGCCTGATGGATGCGTTCGGCGTGCCGTACACCGGCTCGCCGGTGCTCGGCTCGGCGCTGAGCATGGACAAGGTGCGGACCAAGCAGGTGTGGCTGTCGCTGGGCCTGCCGACGCCGCGCTACGTGCGCCTGGCGGCGACCGCGCAAGCGGACGCGATCCGCGCCGCGGCCGCACAACTGGGCCTGCCGGTGATCGTCAAGCCGGCCAACGAAGGCTCCAGCGTCGGCGTGACCCGCGTGTTCGAGCCGGCGCAGCTGGACGAGGCGGTGGCCCTGGCCGCGCGCTACGACGGCGAACTGCTGATGGAGCAGATGGTCGTCGGCGACGAGCTGACCGTGGCCATTCTCGGCGACACCGCGCTGCCGTCGATCCGCATCGTGCCCAAGGGCCAGTGGTACGACTACCACGCCAAGTACGTGGCCGAGGACACCCAGTACCTGTGCCCGGGCCTGGACGGCGACGACGAGCGCGCCCTGGGCGAACTGGCGCTGGCCGCATTCCGCGCCGCCGGCTGCCGCGGCTGGGGCCGCGTGGACGTGATGCGCGACGGCAACAGTGGCGATTTCGCGCTGCTGGAAGCCAACACCGCGCCGGGCATGACCAGCCACTCGCTGGTGCCCAAGGCCGCACGCCAGGCCGGCATCGATTTCGAAGAACTGGTGTGGCGCGTGCTGGAGCAGACGCTGTGAAGCCGGGATTCGGGATTGGGGATTCGGGATTCGCACAGCGGCAGCATCGTGCTGCCGGTGAGTCCTGCTGTGCGCTTTGCGCGAATCCCCAATGCCGAATCCCGAATCCCACGGCACGGAGTGCCGCATGACCGCCCTCCTGCGCATCCTGGCCTGGCTGCTGGCGCTGGCATTGGTCGCGTTGCCGGTGGTGGCGGTGCTCAACGGCTGGGTCGGCGCCGAGCGCTGGCCGCTGAGCCGGTTGCAGGTCAGCGGCGATTTCAAGCGCGTGCCGGCTGAGCAGTTGCGCCAGGTGGTGTTGCCGTACGCACGCCGCGGTTTCTTCGCGGTCCGCCTGCAGGACGCGCAGGACGCGATCGAGCGGCTGCCGTGGGTGGAAAGCGCGCGGGTGCGCAAGCGCTGGCCGGACGTGCTGGAAGTGCGCGTCACCGAGCACCGTCCGTTCGCGCGCTGGGGCAGCGACCGCATGCTGTCCGAGCAGGGCCGCATCTTCGCCTTGCCGAGCGAATTGCGCGGCATGGCGTTACCGCAACTGGCCGGTCCGGATGCCAAGGCGCAGGACGTGGTCGCGCTGTACAACGAATCGCGCGCGCTGTTCGCGCCGGCCGGGCTGCAGGTCGACGGCGTGGCGATGGACGCGCGCGGCAGCTGGTCGCTGCAATTGGGCAACGGCGTGCAGGTGGTGGTCGGCCGCGACGACGCCCGCGCGCGCCTGGCGCGCTTCGCCCGCGTGCTGCCGCAACTGGCCACGCCGGAACAGGCGCCGATCGCCCGCGCCGACCTGCGCTACACCAATGGATTTACCGTGGAGCGGGGAATCGTGAACCGGGAGCCGGGAATGGAGAAAAAGCCCGCGGCTCCGACCCAACCCGCGCGCCATGCGGCATTGGCCGACCCTCCATCCCCGCGCATGAGCCCGCTCTTCCCCATTCCCAATTCCCCATTCTCTATTCCCGGCTCCAAGACATGAACCGCAAAGGCGACAAATCCCTCATCGTTGGACTGGACATCGGCACCTCCAAGGTCGTCGCGCTGGTCGGCGAGTATTCGCCCGGCAATCCGATCGAGGTGATCGGCATCGGTTCGCACGAATCGCGCGGGCTCAAGCGCGGCGTGGTGGTGGACATCGAGTCCACCGTGCAGTCGATCCAGCGCGCGGTCGAGGAAGCGGAGCTGATGGCCGGCTGCGAGATCCGCTCGGTGTACGCGTCGATCTCCGGCAACCACGTGCAGTGCAAGAACTCGCCCGGCATCGTGCCGATCCGCGACGGAGAGGTCACCTGGAACGATCTGGACCGGGTGCTGGAAGCGGCCAAGGCGGTGGCGATCCCGGCCGACCAGCGCATCCTGCACGCGATCCCGCGCGAGTACGTGCTCGACGATTCGCAGGAAGGCATCCGCAACCCGGTCGGCATGACCGGCGTGCGCCTGGAGGTGCATGCGCACCTGGTGGTGTGCGCGCAGTCGGCCGCGGCCAACATCAGCAAGTGCGTGCAGCGCTGCGGCCTGCAGGTGGACGACCTGATCCTGTCCTCGCTGGCGTCCTCGGTCGCGGTGCTGACCGCCGACGAGCGCGAGCTGGGCGTGGTGCTGGTGGATATGGGCGCCGGCACCACCGACCTGGCGGTGTTCGTGCAGGGCGCGATCTGCCACACCGCCTCGCTGCCGATCGCCGGCGACCACGTCACCAACGACATCGCGCACATGCTGCGCACGCCCACCCCGGAAGCCGAGCAGATCAAGGTGCGCTATGCCTGCGCGCTGGCGCAGCTGGCCACCGCCGAGGAAAGCATTCAAGTGCCGAGCGTCGGTGACCGCCCGCCGCGGCGCATGCCGCGCCATTCGCTGGCGCAGGCGGTGCAGGGCCGCTACGAGGAAATCTTCGAGATGGTGCAGGCCGAACTGCGCCGCTCCGGCTTCGAGGAACTGGTGCGCGCCGGCATGGTGCTGACCGGCGGCGCCTCGAAGATGGAAGGCGTGGTCGAACTGGCCGAGGAAATGGTGCAGATGCCGGTCCGCGTGGGCATTCCGCAGCACGTCACCGGCCTGGGCGAAGTGGTCGGCAACCCGGTGCACGCCACCGGCGTGGGCCTGCTGCTGATGGGCAGCCAGATCGAACACCCCCGGCGTCCGTCGCTGCCCACCGGGCGCGCCGGCAGCCTGTTCAAGAAATTGAAGAATTGGTATCGCGGCGAGTTTTGAGGGCTGGGATTCGGGATTGGGGATTTGGGATTCGTAAGGGCAACAGCAACAGCAAAGGCAAGAAAGCGGAGAGCGGAGAGAAGGTAGGCGACAGGTTTTTTTTGTAGTGATTCCGCCGCGGAGCGGGCAACGGGTTGGGCGATCGCGCTTTTGCGAATCCCCATTCCCGAATCCCGAATCCCGGCTTCCAAACAACAACACTCGCCGGACGGAGAGGCGGGAACGAGGATCGGAGCTGTTCCGAATCCCCACTCCCCAATCCCGAATCCCGGCTCAAAGAGGACACGGACATGGCGCATTTCGAACTGATTGAAAAGATGGCACCCAACGCGGTAATCAAGGTGGTCGGCGTGGGCGGCGGCGGCGGCAACGCGGTCGCGCACATGGTCAGCAGCAGCGTGGACGGCGTGGAGTTCATCACCGCCAACACCGACTCGCAGGCGATCAAGAACTGCGGCGCCAAGCTGCAGCTGCAGCTCGGCACCAACGTCACCAAGGGCCTGGGTGCCGGCGCGAATCCGGAAGTCGGCCGCCAGGCTGCGCTGGAAGACCGCGAACGCATCATGGACGCGCTGCAGGGCGCGGACATGGTGTTCATCACCGCCGGCATGGGCGGCGGCACCGGCACCGGCGCCGCACCCGTGGTCGCGCAGTTGGCCAAGGAGATGGGCATCCTGACCGTTGCCGTGGTCACCAAGCCGTTCCCGTTCGAAGGCCGCCGGCGCATGCAGGTCGCGCTGAAGGGCATCGAGGAACTGAGCCAGCATTGCGACTCGCTGATCACCATCCCCAACGAAAAGCTGATCACCGTGCTCGGCCGCAACGCCACCATGATCCAGGCGTTCCGCGCCGCCAACGACGTGCTGCAGGGCGCCGTGCAGGGCATCGCCGACCTGATCGTGCGTCCGGGCCTGATCAACGTCGACTTCGCCGACGTGCGCACGGTGATGTCGGAAATGGGCCTGGCGATGATGGGCACCGGCTCGGCACGCGGCGACGACCGCGCGCAGGCGGCGGCCGAAGCGGCGATCCAGAACCCGCTGCTGGACGACGTCAACCTGGCCGGCGCCAACGGCATCCTGGTCAACATCACCGCCGGTCCGGACTTCACCATGGCCGAGTTCGACGAGATCGGCCGCACCATCGAAGGCTTCGCCTCGGAAGACGCGACCGTCGTGGTCGGCACCGTGCTCGACCCGGACATGCAGGACGAGGTCCGCGTGACCGTGGTCGCCACCGGCCTGAACCGTGCCGTGTCGCGCCAGACCCAGCGTCCGGAGCAGCGCGCGCCGATCAAGCTGGTGCGCAACGCCACCACCGGCCAGCCGGAATTCGGCGACTTCGAGCATGGCGGCGACGCCGTGTCCAAGGCGGTCGGCGGTGCGATGGGCCTGGGCCTGCGGCGTCCGAGCAGCGATGCGATGGGCGCGTCCGCACCGGCACCGGCGGCGGCCGATCTGCCGAACGATTACCTGGACATCCCGGCGTTCTTGCGCCGCCAGGCCGACTGAGGTTTCGCCAGGCCGGCCCTGCGCCGGCCGCAACACCGCCGTTCGGGAGTGTCCGCCTGGGCGGCGCGCCGTGTCCTTTGCTGCCGGGTCGTCTCGACCCGGCAGATTTTTGCGACCGCGACGCCGGCCTCCGCCAGCGTTGCGCAAATAGGACGCTGTGACCGTATTGTTAAAATTTGGCTAAACGCGTGATATTCTCAATTCCGTTCAGTTCCCGTCTGAGCGGACGTTCCCAGACTGTCTCCCATGACCCAGCAACGCACCCTCAAGAACACGATCCGCGCCACTGGCGTAGGCCTGCATAGCGGCGACAAGGTGTACATGACCCTGCGCCCTGCGCCGGCCGATCACGGCATCGTGTTTCGGCGCGTCGATCTGGAACCGGCAGTGGAAGTGCCGGCCGATGCGCAACTGGTCACCGAGACCACGCTGTGCACCGGGCTGAGCCGTGGCGACGCCAAGATCCAGACGGTGGAACACCTGATGTCGGCGATGGCCGGCCTCGGCGTGGACAACGCCATCGTCGAGCTGTCCTCGGCCGAATTGCCGATCATGGACGGTTCCTCCGGCCCGTTCGTGTTCCTGCTGCAGTCCGCAGGCATCGTCGAGCAGGGCAAGCCCAAGCGCTTCATCCGCATCAAGCATCCGGTGGAAGTGCGCGACGGCGACAAGATCGCCCGCTTCGAGCCGTACGACGGCTACAAGCTCGGCTTCACCATCCAGTTCGACCACCCGATGATCCCGGCCAAGCAGTCGCGCCAGGAAATCGAGTTCTCGACCATGGCCTACATCAAGGAAATCTCCCGCGCGCGCACCTTCGGCTTCATGCGCGATCTGGAGTACATGCGCGAGCGCAACCTGGGCCTGGGCGGGTCGATGGACAACGCCATCGTGCTCGACGAGTTCCGCGTGCTCAACGACGATGGCCTGCGCTACGCCGACGAGTTCGTGCGGCACAAGATCCTAGATGCGATCGGCGACCTGTACCTGGCTGGCGGCGCCATCCTCGGCGCCTACGAAGGCTACAAATCCGGCCATGCGCTGAACAACAAGCTGGTGCGCGCGCTGCTCGCCGAGCAGGCCGCGTGGGAGTGGGTGAGCTTCGATTCCAAGGCCGTGCCGGCACCGGTGGCCTACGGGGCCGTGGCTTACGCCTAAAGTTTTCCAGCCCGCGGCCGGGACCGGTCAGGGATCACGGAATGGGCGATCCATCGCGTCTTCGGCCCTTCTTAACTTCTATTTAACGAATCGATAACGACCTCGACGCCGGTGCCCGCTAGGATGCGTCGGGTCGTGTCGTGCGTGTCTACGTACGCAGACCGCGCCGGCCGGAGGCCGTCGTTGCTTCAGGCGTCGTGGAATCGACGTCCTGCAAGGACGCCAGCGCGTCGCGCAATCCCTTGTGCGTCGCAGCGGAAACCGGTGCTGGCCTGCTTCTTGCCTGTTGCATTGGGGAATGCGCGGATGCAGTCGCAGTCTTGACGGTCACCCTGGTGGCCTTCAGCCCGAGGGACCGGGCCGCAGCGAGGATATCGGCCTCGGCGAGCCTTACCCGGGCGTGCCAGACCGGAGAGTCAACGAGAAAAACGAGCTGTTCGCCGTTCACATTGGCCAACCGGCAACGGGAGGCCAGATTCGGCGGCAGATGGGGGCGCAACTGTCGGTCCAGCGCGTCGAGCCACAAGGCACGCCGCAACGGGTCGCCCACCTTGTCCGCCAATGCGGCGTCCAACGCCGGCATCGGCGCGGTGGTATGGCCCTCGCCGGACTTTCGCTTAGACATGAAAACTCATATGGCGTTTAAGAAGATCGTAATCAATTCGCGTGAAAAGGGGATAAAGGACCTGCCGTGGCGTCTGCGCGAGTTCGCAGACCGGCGTCCCCTGGCCGTGCTGGGCACGGTGTTGGCGGTGGGCATGGTACTCGGCATCGGCGTCAGCGCCGCGACCGGCTTCGTCGGTTCGGCGCAGCTGCGGGCCAAGGTGGAGCGGCAGGACGCGGAGCTGGCGCAGGTGCGCCGCGACGCGCAGACCCAGGTCAACGCGCTGGCCGCGCGGCTGGGCGAACTGCAGGCGCAGGCCACGCGCCTGAACGCGCTGGGCGAACGCCTGACCCGCATGGGCAAGCTGCAAGACGGCGAATTCGACTTCGACCAGCCGGTCGGCGTCGGTGGCGGCGACGACGAGGTCAGCCAGGACATGCCGGCGCCGCAGCTGAGCAAGGAGCTGGACGGGCTGCAGCAGCAGTTCGCCACGTCCGGCCAGCAGCTGTCGGTGCTCGAATCGCTGCTGTTCGACCACCAGCTCGACCAGAACGCGGTGCCGTCGCGGATGCCGATCCGCAACAGCTACATCACCTCCGGTTTCGGCGGCCGCGCCGATCCGTTCGGCGGTGGCGCCGGCAACCACAAGGGCATCGACTTCCACGCCAACGTCGGCGACCCGGTGCTGGCCGTGGCCGATGGCGTGGTCAGCTACTCGGGCGTGCGCGGTGGCTACGGCAACGTGGTCGAGGTCGATCACGGCAACGGTTATGTCACCCGCTACGCGCACAATTCGCGCTTGTCGGTGAAGGTCGGCGATCTGGTGCGGGTCGGCCAGGAAGTGGCCAAGGCCGGCTCCACCGGCCGTTCCACCGGCGCGCACGTGCATTTCGAGGTCTGGAAGGACGGCGTGGTGATGAATCCGGCCAAGTTCCTCGGCGACGGCGCCACCCCGGTGGGCCGCCGCGGCCGCGGCTGAGTCGGGCCTGGGGCGGCGTGCCGGCGCTTGAATCGCCGGAGCCCGCCCCAAGCTACAATACGCTTTGCCACGACAGGGCGCCTCGCGCCCTGTTTCGTTTGCGGCCCGCCGATTCCCTGGGGGATTGGGCCGTACGGGCGTTCCTTTCCAACCGGTTCCTTCAATGATCAACAGTCTGCTTACTCGCGTTTTCGGTAGTCGCAACGAACGCCAGCTGCGTCAGCTCCACCGTATCGTCGCCAAGGTCAATGCGCTGGAACCGGAGATGGAGCAGCTCTCCGACGCGCAGCTGCAGGCCAAGACCCCGGAACTGCGCGGGCGCATCGCCGGCGGCGAGAGCCTGGACAAGGTGCTGCCGGAAGCCTTCGCGGTGTGCCGCGAGGCCAGCCGCCGCGTGCTCGGCATGCGCCATTATGACGTGCAGCTGATCGGCGGCATGGTCCTGCACCTGGGCAAGATCGCGGAAATGCGCACCGGCGAAGGCAAGACCCTGGTGGCGACGCTGCCGGTGTACCTCAACGCGCTGGAAGACAAGGGCGTGCACGTGGTCACCGTCAACGACTACCTGGCGCGCCGCGACGCCGCGCAGATGGGCAAGCTGTACAACTGGCTGGGGCTGAGCGTGGGCGTGGTCTATCCGGGCATGCCGCACAGCGACAAGCACGCCGCCTACGCCGCCGACATCACCTACGGCACCAACAACGAATTCGGCTTCGACTACCTGCGCGACAACATGGCGCTGTCCAAGGCCGACCGCTATCAGCGCGGCCTGAACTACGCCATCGTCGACGAAGTGGACTCGATCCTGATCGACGAGGCGCGCACCCCGCTGATCATCTCCGGTCCGGCCGACGATTCGCCGGAACTGTACATCCGCGTCAACCGCATCGTGCCGCAGCTGACCAAGCAGGAGTCCGAGGAAGGCGAGGGCGACTTCTGGGTCGACGAGAAGGGCAAGCAGGTGCATCTGTCCGAGGCGGGCATGGAGCACGCCGAAGAGCTGCTGCGCGCGGCCGGGATCCTGACCAACGACGAGGACCGCCTGTACGGCGCGCAGAACCTCAGCGTGGTGCACCACCTCAACGCCGCGCTGCGCGCGCATGCGATCTACCAGCGAGACGTGGACTACATCGTGCGCGACGGCGAAGTGGTCATCGTCGACGAATTCACTGGCCGCACCCTGCCGGGCCGGCGCTGGTCCGACGGCCTGCACCAGGCGGTGGAAGCGAAGGAAGGCGTGCCGGTGCAGCGCGAGAACCAGACGCTGGCCAGCATCACCTTCCAGAACCTGTTCCGCATGTACAAGAAGCTGTCCGGCATGACCGGTACGGCCGATACCGAAGCCTACGAATTCCAGAGCATCTACAACCTGGAAGTGGTGGTGATCCCGACCAACCGCCCGACCATCCGCAAGGACTGGCCGGACCAGGTGTTCCTCAACCGCCAGGGCAAGTTCAACGCGGTGCTCGCCGACATCGAGGATTGCGCCAAGCGCGGCCAGCCGGTGCTGGTCGGCACCACCTCGATCGAGACCTCGGAGATGCTCTCCGAGCACCTGCGCAAGGCCGGGGTCACCCACGAGGTGCTCAACGCCAAGCAGCACGAGCGCGAGGCGCAGATCGTCGCCAACGCCGGCCAGCCGGGCGCGGTGACCATCGCCACCAACATGGCCGGCCGCGGTACCGACATCGTGCTCGGCGGCTCGCTGGAAGCGGAGCTGCACGCGCTGGGCGACGACCTGAGCGACGACGAACGCGCGCGCCTGAAGGCCGCCTGGCAGGAACGCCACGACGCGGTCAAGGCCGCTGGCGGCCTGCACATCATCGGCACCGAGCGCCACGAGTCGCGGCGTATCGACAACCAGCTGCGCGGCCGTTCCGGCCGCCAGGGCGATCCGGGTTCCTCGCGCTTCTACCTGTCGCTGGAAGACAACCTGATGCGCATCTTCGCCTCCGACTGGGTGCAGAAGGCGATGCGGATGATGGGCATGAAGGAAGACGACGTCATCGAGGACCGCATGGTCAGCCGCCAGATCGAAAAGGCGCAGCGCAAGGTCGAAGCGCACAACTTCGACATCCGCAAGAACCTGCTCGACTTCGACGACGTCAACAACGACCAGCGCAAGGTGATCTACGCGCAGCGCGACGAGCTGCTCGATGCCGAGTCGGTCAAGGACAATGTCGACGGCATCCGCGACGACGTGATCTACGACCTGGTGGCGCGTTTCGTGCCGCCGAACTCGATCGACGAGCAGTGGGACCTGGCCGGGCTGGAAGCGACCCTGTCCAGCGACCTGGGCCTGCCGCTGTCGCTGACCGACCTGGTCAAGCGCCACGAGGAACTGGATGCGGCCGGCATCGCCGAGAAAGTGCGCGAGGAAGTTGATCGCCATTTCCAGGAGAAGGAATCGGCAGTCGGCGGCGAGACCATGCGCGCGCTGGAAAAGCACGTGATGCTGACCGTGCTCGACCAGAGCTGGAAGGAGCACCTGGCGCGCATGGACTACCTGCGCCAGGGCATCCACCTGCGCGGCTATGCGCAGAAGCAGCCGAAGCAGGAATACAAGAAGGAAGCCTTCGAACTGTTCTCGGAGATGCTCGAGCACGCCAAGCGCGAGGTGGTGACCTTGCTGGCGCGCGTGCGTATCCGCAGCGAGGAAGAGGTGGCGGCGCTGGAAGCGCAGGAACGCCAGCAGATGGAGGCGCAGCTGCGCCAGGCGCAGTTCCAGCATCAGGACGCCGGCGGCTACAGCGCCGACGAGGAAGTCGAGCAGATGGCGCTGGGCGACAACCCGCAGCAGGTGGCGCAGGTCACCCGCGAGGCGCCCAAGGTCGGCCGCAACGATCCGTGCCCGTGCGGCAGCGGCAAGAAGTACAAGCATTGCCATGGGCAGTTGAGTTAAGAGAAGCGCTATCGCGAGCGCTGTTGCACATTCGCGCAACAGCGCTACGTTTGGCTTCGCAAAAACGTGGGCTCCGGCTCATCACTCTCCAAAACCCCGCACCTGTCGGCGCGCGCCCCAAACTCCGCGAGACGCTTCGCGCCGGACCCTCACCCAACCGCTCTCCCGGCGGGAGAGGGGCTAAGCGGCTGTTCCCTTCTCCCACCGGGAGAAGGTGCCCCGGAGGGGCGGATGAGGGTACGTGCGCAGCCTCGTGTACCAAACTCCGCGAGACGCTTCGCGCCGGACCCTCACCCCAACCCCTCTCCCAGGGGAGAGGGGCTAAAGCGGCTGTTCCCTTCTCCCACCGGGAGACGGTGCCCCGCAGGGGCGGATGAGGGTACGGGCGCAGCCTCGTGCACCCAAACTTCACGAGACGCTTCGCGCCGGACACTCACCCCAGCCCCTCTCCAGGCGGGAGAGGGGCTAGGCTTTGCTCCAGACGGTGCGGTGATTGGTCAAACCCTTGTATCTACAGCCCCGCCTTGTGCGGGGCGTTTTGTTTTTGGGGAGGCTTGGGGGCGTGCTTGCCGGTGTGGCGTGTCGCGTGTTCTGCGGGTAGGGTGCTCGCTGTCGCTATTGCCATTGGATGCATGCCGTGGAGCGTTCCGCCAGTCTTGAGTTGAAGGTGTTCGTGCCGGCGCGCGACTTCGCGCAGTCCGTGGAGTTCTATCGCGAGGTGGGCTTCGTGGCGGAGCCGCTTGGCGACGGACTCGTCTGTTTTCGCCATGGCGAGCGCTGTGCGTTCCTGCTGCAGGATTTCTACGAGCAGGCGCTGGCGCACAACCTGATGCTGCACCTGTGGGTGGAGGATGCCGATGCCTGGTGGCGGCGGCTCGATGCCGCCGATCTGGCCGGCCGCTACGGTGCGCGCATCGGCGTGCCGGAGGATCGGCCGTGGGGCATGCGCGACTTCACCCTGCACGATCCGGGTGGGGTGCTGTGGCGGATCGGACACGACCTTCCTGGGTAAGGGAGGGAGCCGGGCTGTTTCGGTACCGCCGGCGCCACCGTCCGCGGGTTGTCCATTTGCATGGCCGTGTGCGGTCGGTTTCGTCGTTGTTGCCGCGTCGTCCAGGTCGTCGCCGCGCCGTACGTCGGCCGAATGCTTGCGGATCGCTGCCGCGCTACGCGGATCGCCGACGATGTGAACCGGATTCATTGCGTTGGCACCGCCGAAGACGGCAAGCTTGCGCCATGTCCGAACCGCTCAGATCCATCCATGTCGTCGCCGGGGTCATCACCGATGCCCGCGGCCGTATCTTGCTGGCCCGGCGTACCGAGGGGCGCGATCTCGCCGGCCTGTGGGAGTTTCCCGGCGGCAAGCGCGAGCCGGGCGAGACCTCCGAGCAGGCCCTGGTGCGCGAGCTGCAGGAGGAACTGGGTATCGAGGCGACGGTCGGCGCGCAGCTGATGGAAGTGCCGCAGCGCTATCCGGACAAAAGGCTGCGCCTGGAGATGCGCCAGGTGCTGTCGTGGAAGGGCACTGCGCGCGGCCGCGAGGGCCAGGCGCTGACCTGGGTGACGCCGGACAAGCTGGGCCGCTACGCGATGCCGCCGGCCGACCAGCCGGTGGTGGCGATGCTGCGCCAGCCCGATCGCTATCTGGTGACGCCGGAGCCGGTCGATCCCGAGCGCTGGCTGGCGTCGCTGGAACGCGCGCTGCAAGGCGGCGTGCAGCGCGTACAGCTGCGCGCGCGCAGCCTGCCAGCTGCCAGCTGGCAGCCGCTGGCACGGGCCGCGGCGGCGCTGTGCGTGGCGCGCGGCGCGCAGGTGCTGGTCAATCGCGATCTGGCCCTGGCGCAGGAATTGGGCGTCGGCGTGCACCTCGGCGCGGAGCAGTTGTCGCAGTTCGAGGCTCGTCCGCTGCCGGCGGGGCAATGCGTTGCCGCGTCCTGCCATAGCGTGGAAGAGCTGCAGGCGGCGCAGCGGCTCGGCTGCGATTTCGCCGTGGTCGGCCCGCTGGCCGCTACCGCCAGCCATCCCGGCGCCGCACCGATGGGCTGGGAAGCGTTCGAGCGCCTGCGCGAGGAAGTGGCGCTGCCGCTGTACCCGATCGGCGGCCTGCTGCCGGCGCAGGTGGCCGAAGCGCGCCGCCATGGTGGTCAGGGGATCGCCGCGATCCGTGGGCTGTGGCCGGTGGATGTGGACGCTGCCTGACAGTGGGGGGAGGCAGCGAACGGTGTCGTGCGTCGATCATGGTCTGTTGCGCGATGCGAACAGGTTGATGGCGCAGTGCGCGCAGATCGCAGTCATTAGCTCGTGCGCGGCTGCGGATGACGTTTCGGTCGAGCT
Source organism: Xanthomonas sp. SI (assembly GCF_014236855.1). Lineage (NCBI taxonomy): Bacteria > Pseudomonadati > Pseudomonadota > Gammaproteobacteria > Lysobacterales > Lysobacteraceae > Xanthomonas > Xanthomonas sp. SI. The sequence continues at coordinate 4,169,061 of NZ_CP051261.1, read as the reverse complement.
CGGGCAATTACCAGAGGATCATGCAGGCTGCGGAAACCCAGGTCGAGCGCGCTAGAAACTGATCCAGAAGCAGTTGTACTGGCGGCGCAGGCTCAGCACGGTCGAGGTCGGGGTCGCACTGCTGCCGAGGGTCTGTTCCAGGCGCAAGCCGGTCGCGCGTGCGCGCGGCGGTGTGGCGTTTTCGCTGCCTGCGGTGCTGGTCGATGTCTGGGGCGTCGCGGATGCGGCATCCGGTGTGCGTTGCTCGGCAGCGGCCAAGGTGCCGGACGCCGGGAGCGTGGCCGCTGGGTAGGCCGCCTGCGCCGACAGGTCCGGCACCACCGGCACGATCGCCACCAACGGCCGCTGGGTGATCGCGTCGAGGCGGTCGAGGATGCGCCGCGCCGCCTCGTCCGAGACGCCGTTCCACCAATACAGCGTGGACAGGCGATTGACGTCGCGTGCATCCACCGCGGTGCGGATCTGCTGCGCCAGTTCGCTCAGCCGGCGCACGCATTGCGGCCGGTACAGGCCGCTGGCGCCTTCGCTGGCCGCACTGGGCGCGGTGCGCGGCGGCAAACGGTCGATCGCACCCAGGTCTTCGCAACGGCGATCGCTGAACACCGTGGCGCCGTCGGCGCCGGTGCAGCGATTCACCTTCTGCGCGGCGGCGGGCGCGGCGCACAGGCAGAGCAACAGGAGGATCGACGAGGGCGCGCGCATCGCGCCAGCCTAGCTGCAGGCCTGGTGTGTGGGAAGCTGCGCTAGGTGAGGGTACAGGCGGCAGCGTTGGCGAGGCGTAGGAGCACGGTTGCTGCGGGATAGGGGCATCGGTCCTGATCCTTCGCGAGCATTGTGTGCTTGGCGGCTTCGCCCGGTCGCGGCTGAAGCCGCTCCTACAGGTTTCGCTGGCGGTGAACCTAGCGCTCAGTACAACGGTGTCCCCGCTTGGTAAGCCGCCACGAATCCCTGCCAATCCAACTGCACCTGCGCGGCGTAGTCGAACGCGAACTGACGCAGTTCCGACTTCAACCCGCTCTTGCTGCTGGCCGCCGCGTCGATCTGCTTGTCGATGCTGTAACCGACCACCGCCGGATCGTAGTCCTGGTCGGACAGCGCGTGCGCCGAGGCCAGCGCCTGGCCCAGGTAGGTGGCGGCGGTGGCCAGCTTGCCGGCGCTGCTCAGCGCGGCCGGGTCCAGGTCTTCCTGGAACGGCGATTTCTCGTGCACGTAGAACGGCACGCCGGCGACGCTGGCGTAGCCGATCAGCACGTCGGCATCCAGGGTCTGCGCCTTGGCGGTGCGCGCCACGCGCTCGCCTTCGTGATTGTCGTAGCTGGAGGCGGGCATCTGCGACGGCGCGGCGACGGCGACCACGCTGGCCGCTTCCTGCTTCCATTCCAGGATCACGTCGTCGCCGGTCGCGCTGCTGGCGCCTTCGATCAGCACGTACAGCCGCTGCCGGCCGAGGCTGCCGGTACCCGAGCCGAGTTTCTGGCGCACGTCCTTGACCGTGTAGTAGCTGGACGCATAGCGCTTGGACGCGGCGATCGAGGCCACGTAGCCGTTCATCGCCGCGGCGACTGCCGAGGCGGTGGCGCTGTCCACCGCGACCAGGGTGTCCAGGCTCTGGAACGTGCGCTTGCCGCCGCTGACCGCGGTGTATTTGGCCAGCAGGCTGCTGCGGCTCTTGCCGTCGGCGCTGTCGATGGCCTTGGCCACCACGCCGCTGGTGTTGCTCTTGGCCAGCTGGAAACTCTTCTCGGCGTCGCTGCCCTTGAAGTCGCCGATCTTGTCCAGGTAGGCGCCGACCATCGTGTCGATCGCGCTGCCGATGTCGCTGTCGGACAGGCCGTTGTCGCGCCCGGCCAGGACCATGCTTGCCGCCAGCCGGCGCAGGTCCCACACGTACTGGCCGAGATGGCCTTCGTCGAAGTCGGCGACCTTGAACACCGCCTTGCCGCTGCTGTCGCGCGCGGCATCGAAGTTGCCGATGTGGGTGTCGCCGCCGAGCCAGGTGTAGCCGGTCTGCGGGCTGGTCCACAGCGAGGCCGGCAGGGTCTTCATGTCCTGGTAGAACAGATGGTCGGTGCCGCGGTAGAACGCGTAGGCGCTGCCGGCCATCGTCGCCATCTTGGTATCCAGCTCGGCCTGCTGCGCCGCATAGGGATGGTTGTAGTCGTGGATCTGCTGCACCACCCAGGCATCGCGTTGGCTCGCGGCGGTGGCGCAGCCGGCGGTGGCGGCGAAGATCAGGCCGATCAGCGGCAGGCGCGGCAGGCGCGGCAGGCGGGTGGGCATCGCAGGTCTCCAGGCGCGGACAGGGCGACCAGTCGAGCATGCCGGCATTGCACGGCGATGAATCCGGGTCCGAGCCGGCCCGGCGCAGGCGTCGCTACAGATAGCGCAGCCAGGCCAGGTCGCGGCGCCGCGCCTTCAGCCGCGCGAACGCGGCCACCGGCCAGTACAGCGCCACGCCCAACACCGCGGCGATCGCCCACAGCGCCGCCACACTGTCCACGCCGAACAATGCGCCGTTGTTCGCGCCCCAGTACGCCAGCGCCGCCAGGTACAGCAGCTTCAGTGCGTACAGGTGCAGCAGGTAGAAGAACATCGGCGCCGCGCCGATCGCCGCCAGCGGCGCCAACGCCCGTGCCAGCCGCGGCTGCTCGTACAGGCGCAGCAACAGCAGGCCCACGCCCAGGGTCAGCAGCAGGAACAGCAGCGACGGCGGGTACTTGGTCAGGTTGAAGAAGCTCATCGCGGTGTGCGCCACGTCGGCTTGGTCGCGCCAGGGCGCATCGCCGTAGCCGTTGTGCCAGCGCAGCAGGTGGAACAGCGCCAGCGCGCCGAGGCCGCAGGCCAGCAGGCGCTGCCTGCGTTGCGGCGCCGCGGTGTCGGCGCCGTACCAGGGGCCGGCCGCATAGCCCAGCGCGATCACCCCGATCCACGGCAGCAACGGATACGAGGTGCGCACGCGCAGTTCGCCCAGTTGCAGCCAGCTGCGATCGTGCAGGACGGCCCAGGCCGTGGCCAATGGACCGTCGCCGGGCACATGCACGCCATCGAGCAGGTTGTGCCCGGCCACCAGCGCCACGCCGAGCAGCGCCAGCAGCGGGCGCGGCAGCCATAGCAGCGCCGCCAGCGCCAGCATGCTCAGTCCGATCGCCCAGATCACCTGCAGGTACAGCACCTGCGGCGGGAACGAGAGGGTCCAGGCGAAGTTGACCAGGGTCAGTTCCAGCACGATCAGGAACAGCCCGCGCTTGAGCAGGAACGCCGCCGCCGCCTTGCGGCCATGCGGCTGCCGCGCTGCATACAGCCACGCCGACAGCCCGGTCAGGAACACGAACACCGGCGCACACAGGTGCGCCAGCAGGCGCGCCACGAACAGCGCCGGGGCGGTGGTTTCCACGTCCACCGGATCGCCGATCGGGTGATGCAGATAGAACGTCTCGCGCACGTGGTCGAGCAGCATCAGCAGCATCACCGTGCCGCGCAGCAGATCGATCGAGGCCAGGCGCGAGGAGGGCGGGGGAGGAGCGAGGGAAGCGGAAGACATGCGCTGCGGTTCGTGCCAGTATTGAAATAATATAACATTTCTTTTTCGGGTACTTCGCTCCATGCCGCCACGTTCGCCGCAGTCGCTGTCCTTCGTCGCCGCCTTGCTGGCCGGCCTGAGCGCCGGTCCGGCCGATGCCGATGCGGTCCTCGACGCCGCGTCCGAGCCTGCCGAACTGGACACGGTGCGCGTGGTCGGGCGCCGCGACTCGGGCACCTACTACGCCGATGCCACCCAGGGCAGCAAGACCGAGCTGAGCCTGCGCCAGTTGCCGCAATCGGTGCGGGTGCTGCCGCGGCAGGCGATCGACGACCTCGGCGCGACGCACCTGGACGGCACCCTGGACTACGTCGGCGGCATCTCGCGGCAGAACGGCTTCGGCGGGCTGTGGGACAACTTCGCGGTGCGCGGGCTGCCCGGCAACGAGAACACCGGCAGCGCGACCCTGCTCAACGGCCTGGCCGGCAACCGCGGCTACAACGCGCCGCGCGACACCGCCAACATCGAGGCGATCGAGTTCCTGAAGGGGCCGGCGGCGGCGCTGTACGGCAGCAGCGAACCGGGCGGCACGCTCAACATCGTCACCAAGCTGCCGCAGTGGCGGCCGGCGACCGCGCTGGAACTGTCCGCCGGTAGCCATGAAGCCTACCGCGTCGCGGCCGACAGCACCGGGCCGCTGGGCGACAGCGTCGCCTACCGGCTCAACCTCGCCGCCGAGGACAGACACAGCTTCCGCGACTTCGTGCAGACGCGGCGCCGCTTCCTCGCGCCGGCGCTGACCTGGCGCCTGGGCGAGGCCACCACGCTGGACTACAACGGCGAATGGCTGCGCCACCGCACGCCGCTGGACCGCGGCGTGGTCGCGGTGCGCGGCGACCTGCGCGCGCTGCCGCGTTCGCGCTTCCTCGGCGAGCCGGGCGATGGCGACGTGCAGGTCGAGAACCGCAATCACCAACTGCTGCTGCGGCACGCGTTCCCCGAGACATGGAGCGGGCTGCTCGCCGCGTCGCAGCGCGACGCCAGCCTGCGCGGCTACTCCACCGAACCCAGTGCGGTGCAGGCCGATGCGCGCACGCTGTGGCGGCAGCGGCGCTGGCGCGACTTCGCCTCGCACGACAGCGCGCTGCAGGCCGAACTGCGCGGCCAGCTGCGCAGCGGTACCTGGCGCCACGATCTGCTGGTCGGCATGGAGGCCTACGACTTCGTGCTCGAGCAACGCATGCGGCGGGTCCGCCCCAGCGCCGCCGCGCCGTACGCGCTTGACCTGTTCGCGCCGATCTACGGGCAAGCGCTGCCGACGCCGCTGCCGTTCGTCGATACCCACGAGCGCCAGCGCAACCTGGCGCTGTACCTGCAGGACGCGGTGGCGTTGAACGCGCAGTGGACGCTGCTGCTCGGCCTGCGCCACGACCGCTACCGGCAGACGCTGCAGGACCGCCGCAGCGGCGGCCGCTACGCGCAGACCCCGGCCAGGACCACGCCGCGCATCGGCCTGAGCTATGCGCCGGGCCAGCAATGGTCGTGGTACGTCAATGCGGGGCGTTCGTTCCGCCCCAACAGCGGCTCCGACGTCTGGTACGGCACCGGCACCAGCACCACGCCGGCGCCGGAAACCGGCCGCGCGCTGGAGCTGGGCGGAAAGTGGCAGGCGCGCGACGGCCGCCTCGGCGGCACCCTGGCGCTGTACGAGATCGTCAAGGACAACGTGCTCACCGGCGATCCACGCAATCCGGGCAACCAGATCGCCGCCGGCCGCGTGCGCAGCCGCGGCGCCGAGGCCGACGTTTCCGGCCAGCTGAGCGCGCACTGGCGGCTCAACGCCAGCGCCTCGTGGAATCGGGTGCAGGTGCTGCGCGACAACACGCTGCAGGTCGGCGGCAGCCTGATCAACGTGCCCAGGCTCAACGGCAGCGTGCTGGCGGTGCGCGAGACGCCGCTGCCCGGCGGCGGCCTGTTCGGCTTTGGTGGCGGCATCACCCATACCGGCGCGCGGCTGGCCGAGGCCTATACCCAGGCGCAAGCCAATGCCGGCATCGCACCGGCACGCTTGCCGGCCTACACCGTGGCCAAGCTGATGGCTTACTGGCGCATCGACGAACGGTTGCGCGTGTCGCTGGACGTGGACAACGTGTTCGACCGCAGCTACTACACCAGTTCGGTCGCGGCGACGCCGTGGGTGGCGGTGGGCACGGCGCGCACGGTCAGCGCCGGTGTGCAGTACCGGTTCTGAGCGCGGCGCGCTCAGTCCTCGCCGATGTCCTCGTTCCACACGTCCGGATTGGCCGCGATGTAGCCGCCGAGCAGGTCGATGCACTCCTGGCTGTGCAGGTCGATCACGGTGACTCCATTCTCGCGCAGCCAGTCGATACCGCCCTGGAACGTGACCGATTCGCCGACCACCACGGTGCCGATGTTGAACTGCCGCACCAGGCCGCTGCAGTACCAGCACGGCGCCAGTGTGGTGACCATGATGGTGTCCTTGTAGCGGCGCTGGCGGCCGGCCTTGCGGAACGCATCGGTCTCGCCGTGCACCGATGGGTCGCCTTCCTGCACGCGGCGGTTGTGGCCGCAGCCGAGCAGGCGGCCGTCGTTGTGGTACAGCGCCGCGCCGATCGGGATGCCGCCTTCGGCCAGGCCCTGGCGGGCCTCGGCGATGGCGGTGTCGAGCAGGGCGCGGTAGTCGGGCGTGGCGATCATCGAGTGCGGCTCCGTGGCGGGATGACGCCATAGTGCGCACGGCGGCGCGGGCTGTCACCACCGCAAGCCGGCGCAGGCGCGTGTGGCGGCGTCTTTGCGAGAGCAGCCCGTTCGCGCGCCGCATCAGCGTTGCCGACGGCGTGCGCTGCGGCTTTACTTACCGCGCAAATGGGGCTATGAACGCTCTACCCCACCCCCCGCATCACCGGCTCGGCGCAGGCCTTGCTGCAGAAACGCTGTTGTCCGACGACAGGAGACACGCGATGCGCACTACGATGTGGAAAGGGTTTGGCGGGCTGGCCGTGGCCGCAGGGATGACGACCGGCGCGCAGGCGCAGGACCAGGAAAAGGCGCAGGGACTGCAATGGAGCGACGGCGCGGCCAGCGCCTCGCTGTACGGCACGCTGGACATCGGCTACGTCGGCCGCCGCGGCGGCAATGGTGCGGTCGTCGATAGCGGCAGCGAACACGACCTGCAGAGCGCCGCCGGCTCCGACGGCAGCAATGTCGGCCTCAAGCTCGGCTACGACCTGGGCAACGGCACCCGCCTGATCGGCGAGGTCGAGGTCGGCGTCGATCTGACCGGGGACAAGGACGCCGGCAGCGGCGGTGACACGTTCTACACCCGGCATGCCTGGCTGGGCGCGACCGGCGGCTGGGGCACGCTGCTCGGCGGCACCGTCGACGGCGGACGCGCCGCGGTGCTCAAGCAATACGATCCGTTCAAGGGCCGGTCGGTCGCCAGCGCCGGTTCCCTGCAGGTGGTGGTGTCGCGGGCCAAGGACGCGGTGGTCTACGTCACGCCCACCTGGCGGGGCCTCAACGCCACCTTCGCCTATACGCCGAACCTGCTCGGCGTCAGCGACCGCGACAGCCGCAGTCCGCTGTATGCGGTGATCCTGGGCTACAGCAACGGACCGCTGAGCCTGGGCTACGACCACGAAGAGGAATGGTGGAACGACGTGCCCGGCCTGACCCGGCTCAAGATCAATCTGTTCGGAGCCAGCTACGACGTCGGCCCGATCAAGCTGTACGGGTTCTACGAACGCATCGATATCCAGCAGCCGTTCGACGTCGCCGCGCTCGGTTTCTACCACGAGCACAAGGGCTATCTGCTGGGCTTCACCGCGCCGATGGGCGCCAACGGCCTGTGGAAGGCGGCCTGGAGCCGGCGCGATTCGTCCTACGTGGACAATACCTGCAACAAGTGGGGCGTGGGCTACCAGCACACGCTGTCGCCCAAGGCCTATCTCTACGCCGACTACGCGCGGATCGACAATGGCGCCGGCGGCACCTGCACGATCGCCTACAGCAACGAACAGACCTCCGCCGACCTCGGCCAGGGCGACGCCGGCGGCTACGGCATCGAGGGCGTGGACGTGGGCCTGGTGCTGAAATTCTGAACGTGGGCCGGCACCTGGCCGGCGCCGCGTGGCGGCTGCGACCCTCGGCCGCAGACCACGACGGCGCCGGCAGTGCGATAATCCCGCCATGAGCGAATCTCCCTACACCTCCGGCACCACCCATTTCGGCTTCCGCGACGTCGCCGCCAAGGACAAGCAGAAGCTGGTCGGCGAGGTGTTCACCTCGGTCGCCGGCAACTACGACCTGATGAACGACCTGATGAGCCTGGGCATCCACCGGGCCTGGAAGCGCTACTTCGTGGCCACCGCGCAGGTCAAGCCGGGCGACCGCGTGCTCGACCTGGCCGGCGGCACCGGCGACATCGCCGCGCTGCTGAAGGAGCGGGTCGGCGACGACGGCGCGGTGGTGCTGGGCGACATCAATGCCGGCATGCTGTCGGTAGGCCGCGACCGGCTGACCAACCGCGGCCTGGTCGCGGGCCTGGACTACGTGCAGTGCAACGCCGAGGCGCTGCCGTTCCCGGACCAGAGCTTCGACCTGGTCACCATCGCCTTCGGCCTGCGCAACGTCACCGACAAGGACGCGGCGCTGCGCGAGATGTACCGCGTGCTGAAGGTCGGCGGGCAGGCGCGGGTGCTGGAGTTTTCCGCGGTCACCGCCGACTGGTTCAAGCCGATCTACGACTTCCATTCGTTCAAGATCCTGCCGCGCCTGGGCAAGCTGTTCGCCAAGGATGCCGACAGCTACCAGTACCTGGCCGAGAGCATCCGCAAGCACCCGCCGCAGGACGCGCTGAAGGGCATGATGGCCGAGGCCGGCTTCGAGCGCAGCCACTACAAGAACCTGACCGGCGGCATCGTCGCGATCCACTCGGGCTACAAGATTTGACGGCGGGGATTAGGGATTGGAGATTCGGGATTCGTAAAAGCGGGGCAATGCGCTCTTTACGAATCCCCAATCCCGAATCCCCAATCCCGGCCGTCAAGGTAAACTTCCGGTTTCCCCGAACCGGTGCTGTCCGCCATGCGTTCCCCGTTCCTGTTGCTGTCCCTGGCCGCGGTCATCGCGACCGGTTGTTCCCGCGAGGCTCCTAGCGAAGCCGCCGCTCCCGCCGCCAAGCCCGCGCCCGCCGCCGTGAAACCCGCCGACCGCAGCCACGACGAAAGCTCCTACGCCGAGCCCGGCAAGGTCGTGATCAAGGACCTGACGCTGGACCTGAAGCTGGACTTCGACAGCAAGCAGATCGGCGGCACCGCCACCTACACGCTGGATTGGAAGGACAAGAGCGCCAAGCAGCTGCTGCTGGACACGCGCGAGCTGACCATCGAAACCGTGCAGGGCGACGACGGCAAGGGCAACCTGGCGCCGCTGCAGTACGCACTGGCGCCGGTCGACAAGATCTACGGCAGCAAGCTGACCATCGAAGCGCCGAACCAGCCGCAGAAAGTCACCATCGCCTACCACACCGCCGCGACCGCCTCGGGCCTGCAGTGGCTGGAGCCGTCGATGACCGAGGGCAAGAAACTGCCCTTCATGTTCAGCCAGTCGCAGGCGATCCATGCGCGCAGCTGGGTGCCGCTGCAGGACACGCCGAGCGTGCGCTTCACCTACAGCGCGCACGTCGTGTCGCGCCCGGACGTGATGGTGCTGATGAGCGCCGACAACGATCCGAAGGCGGCGCGCGACGGCGACTACACGTTCAAGATGCCGCAGCCGATCCCGTCCTACCTGCTGGCCATCGCCGCCGGCGACCTGGTGTTCAAGCCGATCTCCGAGCGTTCGGGCATCTGGGCCGAACCGTCCATGGCCGACAAGGCGGCCAAGGAGTTCGAGGACACCGAGAAGATGATCGTCGCCGCCGAGACGCTGTACGGTCCGTACCGCTGGGGCCGCTACGACATGCTGGTGCTGCCGCCGTCGTTCCCGTTCGGCGGCATGGAGAACCCGCGCCTGACCTTCGCCACCCCGACCGTGATCGTCGGCGACAAGTCGCTGGTGTCGCTGATCGCGCACGAGCTGGCGCATAGCTGGTCCGGCAACCTGGTGACCAACGCCAGCTGGAAGGACATCTGGCTCAACGAAGGCTTCACCACCTACGTGCAGGCGCGCATCACCGAAGCGCTGTACGGCGCCGAAGCGGCGGAGATGGAGCGCGAGATCGACCAGACCGACCTGCTCGCCGAGGTCAAGGACATGAGCCCGGCCGACCAGGCGCTGGCGCTGCCGGCGCTGACCGAACGCGATCCGGACGATGCGCTGAGCCAGGTCGCCTACGTCAAGGGCGCCTGGTTCCTGCAGTTCCTGGAACAGCGCTTCGGCCGCACCACCTTCGATGCGTTCCTGCGCGGCTGGTTCGACGACCACGCGTTCCAGAGCGCCAACACCGACCAGTTCGTCGACTATCTGAAGAAGAACCTGCTGGCCAAGAAGCCCGATGCGGTCAGCGAGGCCGAGCTGCACGCGTGGCTGGACGAGCCGGGCATTCCGGCATTCGCGCAGAAGGCGCGTTCGCGCAACTTCGCGATGGTCGATACCGCGCGCATCGCCTGGGCCGGCAGCGGCACCCTGCCGGGCAAGCAGGTCACCGATGCGTGGAGCACGCAGGAGTGGACGCGCTTCCTCAGCGGCCTCGGCGCCACGCTGAAGCCTGAGCAGCTCAAGCAGCTCGACGCCGCCTATCACTTCACCGGCACCGCGAACGGCGAGATCGCCATGCGCTGGTATCCGCTGGCGATCCGCAGCGGCTATGCCGAAGCGCGCCCGGCCGCTGGCGAGTTCATCGCCCGCGTCGGCCGCCGCAAGCTGATCCTGCCGATCTACGCCGAGCTGGTGAAGACCCCGGACGGCCTGGCCTTCGCCAAGCAGGTCTTCGCCCAGGCCAAGCCCGGCTACCACCCGATCACCACGGTGTCGGTGGAGGACATGCTGGCCAAGGCCGACAAGGGCGCCGCCGCGCACTGAGGCGGCGCTGCGTGCGAACGCACGGCACGGATCGCGGCGCCGGGAGCAGTCCCGGCGCCGTTTTCTTTTGCGCAATGGCGATTGCCACTGCGCAATGCCTGCGGCATAACGACCCCGGGCGTAACGCCCCAGCATGCAGGACTTGGCGCAAACCGGGCCGCATGCGAAGGTAGGCGCATGCCCCGTTTCCGGTTCCCGGCTCTTCCATGTTGCTGCTGACGTTGTTGCTGTTGCTGGCGTTCGCCGCGCTGGCCGTGGGCTTGGCGCTGCTGGTGGGCGCGGTGCTGGTGTTGCGCAGCAAGCCGGTCCTGCTGGTGCGTCTGGAAAGCCTGCGCCTGCGCTGGGGCAGCGGCCTGCAGCGCTGCCAGACGCAGGTCGCCGGGCATCGCTGGACCTACCTGCACCGCGCCGCGGCCGATCCCGCCGCCCCTGCGCTGCTGCTGGTGCACGGCTTCACCGGCAGCAAGGAGAACTGGTTGCCGCTGGCGCGCGCGCTCGGCGATCGCTATCACCTGTTCATTCCCGATCTGCCCGGCTGGGCCGAGAGCCAGCGCATCGACGGGCAGGACTACGGCTTCGTCGCGCAGGCAGAGCGCGTGGCCGCGTTCGCCGCGCAGTGCGTGCGCGGTGCGGGCAGCGAATGCGTGCTGATCGGGCATTCCATGGGCGGCGGCATCGCCGCGCTCGCCGCCGCGCGCCATCCGCACGTGTTCGATCGCGTCGGCCTGCTCAACGCCGCCGGCGTGCGCTTCGCCGACAACGCCTTCGGCCAGGCGGTGCTGGACGGCGACAATCCGTTCGCGGTGTACGACGCCGACTCGCTGCGCCGCTACGTCGACACGGTGTTCCTGCTGGAGCCGAGCAAGCCGCGCATCCCGTCCTGGGCGGTGTCGTCGGTCGTCGCCTGGCGGCGCAGCGAGGCCGGCTTCGAACAGCAGGTGCTGGCGCGGATCGGACGCAGCGAGGAGGCCTTCCTGCCGTTCGAAGAAGCCGCGCGCATCCGCCAGCCGGCGCTGCTGCTGAACTGCGTGCAGGACGCGGTGATCGATGCCAGCGCGCTGGCGCTGTACGCCGAGCGCGTGCCGCAGGCGCTGCAGGTGCTGCTCGACGGCAGCGGCCACATGTCCATCGTCGAGAAACCGACCGAGGTCGCGCAAGCGATCGATGACTTGATCCAACGAGGAGTCCCCCGATGAAACGCATTCTGCTCGGCGCGCTGTGCGCCGTCGCCCTGGCCGGTTGCGGCGACCACGAGGCCGAGCGCAAGGCGCAGGCCGCGGCCGAGGCGCAGGCCAAGGCGCAGGCCGCCGACGACTTGGCCAAGCAGTACGACGTCGCGGTGAAGTCCGGCAACTGGGACCTGGCGCGCATCCATGGCGCGGCGCTGCTGGAGCAGTATCCCGGTTCGGACGCGGCCGAGCGCATCGAGCCGGGCTACGCCGAGGTCAAGGCCAAGGGCGAGGCGGCGCGCGAGCTGCGGCGCATGCAGGCCGCCTGGGAATATTCGCAGGTGCCGGCCGGCAAGGGCACGCAGCGCTCGGCGATGCTGTACAGCCGCGACAAGGTCGATGTGGACGGCAGCGGCCCCAAGCCTGTGCAACTGGTGTTCCGCGATCACCCCGAATGGAAGCGCAGCGCCTACCTGGTGCTGCAGGCCGGCGATTTCCGTTGCGCCGGCGGCTGCAAGGTGCAGCTGAAGGCCGACGACGCGGCGCCGCGTGCGGCCGCGGCGTGGCGCCCGAACACCGACGAGGCGATCGCGATGTTCATCAGCGACGACAAGGCGCTGTGGAAGCTGGCGCGCAAGACCACGGTGCTGCAGATCGAATTCCCGGTGAAGGCCGGCGGCACCCGCACCGCGGTGTTCGAGACCGGCGGCCTGGACGGGTCGCAGATGCCGGGATGGGATTGAGCGCGGAGGCACCCGGCGCGCGCCTGCGCCAGGTGCGGCACTGGGTGTTCGACATGGACGGCACGCTGACCCGTGCGGTGCACGATTTCGCGCTGATCCGCCGCGAGCTGAAGATTCCGCCGCAGGCCGACATCCTGCAGCATCTGGCCGCGCTGCCGGCCGCGGAGGGCGCGGCCAAGCACGCGTGGCTGCTCGAGCACGAACGCGTGTTGGCCTTGGGCGCGGTCGCTGCGCCCGGTGCGCCGGCGCTGCTGCGCGCGCTGCATGCGGCCGGTTGCCGGCTGGCGCTGTTGACCCGCAATGCGCAGGAGCTGGCGCGGGTAACATTGCGCGAGATCGGGGTCGATGAGCTGTTCGAGGAGGTCGCCATCCTCGGCCGCGACGAGGCGCCGCCCAAGCCGCATCCTGGCGGTCTGCAGCAGTTGGCTGCGCACTGGGGCGTGGCGCCGCATTCGCTGGCAATGATCGGCGATCACGAATACGACCTGCAGTGCGGGCGCCATGCCGGTGCGACGACGGTGCTGCTGCATGCGGACAATCTCTGGCCGGCGCTGGCCGATTTGCACTTCGCCGATTGCGCGGCGCTGCTGGAATGGTGGCGGGGCTCGGCCGAGTAGGGGGTTCTTTTCAGGGACTTCAGTCCCGACGCTTTGTCGGTGAAGCCCCGTCGGGACTGAAGTCCCTCCCACAGAGAGGGAAAGGCGCGTAGTCGCGGTTGTTGCCACCGCTATGCAGATCAGTCGCTTTGTGTCCATGCGTCGCATGGCGGATTGCCAATCTCTGCATCCTCCTGGTTCTCGTGCCATCGCCACTGCAACAGGTGAGGCATTTGCTTTTGTAGGAGCGGCTTCAGCCGCGACTGGCTCTGTCAGAAAGTGTCGCGGCTGAAGCCGCTCCTACAAGGATTCGCCACTGCAAGAGCAAAAGCTTTCGCCGATGGCGAGTCACTTTTCTTTGCTTGTGCAAAGAAAAGTAACCAAAAGAAAGCACACCCTGCCTACGCGCCCTCCGCGCTGCGCGCTCCGGGTCCGCGAATAGGACGGGATTCGCGGAAGGGGCTTGTCCGCTACGCGGCCAAGTCCGGGGCAGTCGCCTCACGGCGCCTGCCCGCCCGCCGGGGCGAAGCAGTGCTTCGCCTTTTTCCGGCGAGCCCTGCCCCTGCCGCGAACGGCGCACATCCCTGTGCGCCGCCCCTTCGGGGTTTTTCCCGACCTATTCGCCGCTGCGTAAGGGACCCGGAAAGTCCAAAGCAACAGCAACAGCAACAGCAGAGCAACAGAGCAACAGAGCAACAGCAGGGGCGAGAGCACGAGCGCGCGAGCTGGAGAGTTTGCTGCCGCGGATGCTGCGGTTTGCCGCTCGCGCCGGTGATCTGCGGCGCCGCGCCTCCAATCCCTGCTGTGCGATGCAATAGCGTCGGGACTCAAGTTCCTCCAAGGAGTCTCGGGCGCCCGCACCCCGACGCGCACCGACAGCACGACGACGGATCGGTCGGGGACCTGTCCCGGGGTCTGCCATGTGTGCCGGTCGTTTGCTGCGCATGGCGCTCCGGCCCCGCTGCGCCAATCGCGATACAAGCCGGTGGCGCAAAGTGTGCCGTTTCCGATACAGCGCAGCCGCTCGGCAGGGGCGCGGCTCTGCCCGTGCCACGGCCGATGCTTGCGGCTCAACGATGGCGCACTGCAGCAGCGCGCTGGCACGTTGATTGCTCTCCCACTCGCGATGTTTCCACATCCCGCCGCGCAGGCCGTTCGACGGTAAGCGCACGGCTATTCAACGAGGGGAGTAGAACGATGCACAGTCATCCATGTCGTACCCGTGCCTGGACGCTGCTCGCGCTGGCAACCGCGCTGGTGCTGGCGGGTTGCAAGAAGCAGGAAGAAACCGCGGCGCCGGCCGCGCCTGCCGCTGCGCAGCAACCGGCCGCTGCCGCGCCGGCCGCGGTGGCCGATACCGATAGCGAGTTCGCCACCAATGCTGCCAATCCCGACAACTGGGGCGGCATCGGGCGCGACTTCGGCCTGAACCGGCACAGCCCGCTGGCCGAGATCAACCGCGACAACGTCAAGAACCTGAAGATGTCGTGGGAGATGAAGACCGACGCCACCCGCGGCCACGAAGGTCAGCCGCTGGTGATCGGCAGCATCATGTACATGGTCAGCGCGTATCCGAACAACGTGTTCGCGATCGACCTGGCGGCGCAGGACGACGGCGGCAAGGTGCTGTGGAAATACACCCCGCAGCAGGACGAGCGCTCGGTGGCGGTAGCGTGCTGCGACACGGTCAACCGCGGTGCGTCCTATGCCGACGGCAAGCTGGTGTTCGGTAGCCTCAGCGGCGATGTGATCGCGCTCGATGCCAAGACCGGCAAGGAAGTGTGGAAGCAGAAGCTCGCCTATCCTGAAAAGGGCGAGACCATCACCATGGCGCCGATCATCGCCGACGGCAAGGTCATCGCCGGCATCAGCGGCAACGAATTCGGCGTGCGCGGCCGCGTCGCCGCGTATGCGCTGGGCGACGGCAAGCAGGCCTGGTCGTGCGAAGCGACCGGCACCGACAAGGACATCTGCCTGGGTCCGGATTTCAACAAAGCCAATCCGCAGCACGGCCAGCTCGGCGACCTGGGCGTGAAGACGTTCCCGGAGGAAGGCTGGAAGCGCGGTGGCGGCGCGGCGTGGGGCTGGTACAGCTACGACCCGAAGCTGAAACTCCTCTACTACGGCACCGGCAACCCCGGCCTGTGGAGCCCGTCGTACCGCTGCGGCAAGACCACGCAGAAGGAATGCGATACCGGCGAATACGACAACAAGTGGTCGATGACCCTGTTCGCGCGCAAGATCGAGACCGGCGAAGCGGTGTGGGGCTACCAGAAGACGCCGTTCGACCAGTGGGACTACGACGGCATCAACGAGCCGATCCTGGTCGACCTGACCATCGACGGCAAGCAGGTGCCGTCCGTGGTGCAGTTCGACCGCAACGGCTTCGCCTACGTGCTCGACCGCCGCGACGGCACCCTGCTGCGCGCGCACAAGTTCGTGCCGGCCAACTGGGCCGAGAGCATCGACATGAAGACCGGCCGCCCGATCAAGGTCGCCGCGCATTCGCCGCTGGAGCGCGGCAAGAAGGTCGAGGCGTTCCCGTCGGCGATGGGCGGCAAGGACCAGCAGCCGTGCTCGGTGGATCCGGCCAATTCGGCGGTGTTCTTCTGCGGCACCAACAACTGGCACATGGAACTGGAACCGCAGGAACGCGGCAACACCATGATGGGCCTGCCGTACGTGTTCGCCAATGTGATGATGAAGCCGAACGAGCCTGGCGCGCTGGGCATCGTCAAGGCGTTCGACGTGGTCGAAGGCAAGTCCAAGTGGGAGATCAAGGAGAAGTTCCCGGTGTGGAGCGGCACCCTGGTCACCGACGGCGGGCTGGTGTTCTACGGCACGCTCGACGGTTGGTTCCGCGCGGTGGACAAGGACACCGGCAAGAAGCTGTGGGAGATGAAGCTGCCGTCCGGCATCATCGGCAACCCGATCGCCTACAAGGCCAACGGCCACCAGTACGTGGCGGTGTTCTCCGGCATCGGCGGCTGGATCGGCCTGCCGGTCGCCGGCGGTCTGGATCCGGGCGATCCGTACGGCGCGCTGGGTGCGGCGGGTCTGGCCTTCAGCAACGGCTTCGACAAGATCCCGTTGGGCGGCATGGTGCATACCT
Source organism: Xanthomonas sp. SI (assembly GCF_014236855.1). Classification (NCBI taxonomy): domain Bacteria; kingdom Pseudomonadati; phylum Pseudomonadota; class Gammaproteobacteria; order Lysobacterales; family Lysobacteraceae; genus Xanthomonas; species Xanthomonas sp. SI. The sequence continues at coordinate 4,152,877 of NZ_CP051261.1, read as the reverse complement.
TCCGCATCGACGGCGCCGGCAAGACCGTCACCGCCAGCGCCACCGCTGCGGCGGGTGGCGCACCGGCCGCCGCGGCCAAGACCGCGCGATGAGCCGGCGGCGACGCGTCCATGTCGCGAGCGACCGCCCGGGGGAGGCGGTCGCCCCGCGGCGCTTGTATCGGGGCGCGCGCGCCGTGGTGTTGCTTTGCAGCCTCGGACTCGTCGCCGCAGGTTGCACGCGCGAGCCGTCGTCCGCGACGGCTCGCGTTCCTGAGGCCGCCTCTAGCGCGGCCACCAAACCAGCGGCGGGCACCGTGCCCGCCCCCGCGCTCGCCGCCGATGCGGCGGTGCTGCGGGTCTGCGCCGATCCGGGCAACATGCCGTTGTCCAATCGCGCCGGCGAAGGCTTCCAGAACAAGATCGCGCAGGTCCTCGCCGAGGCGATGGGCCGGCGCCTGGAATACGAATGGCGCACCTACTATCAACGTGGGTTGGCGCGCAGCACGATCAACGCCGGGCGTTGCGACGTGCTGATGGACATGAACAGCGATTTCGAGATGGGCTTGCCCACGCAGCCGCTGTACCGCTCCACCTATGTGCTGGTGACCCGCAAGGGCCTGGCGTTGCAGCCGGCCTCGTTGGACGATCCGGCGCTGAAGAAACTCAAGATCGGCGTGTTCCAGAGTTCGCCGGCGCGGCAGGCGCTGTTCGACCACGGCGTGTCCGGCGATGTGCAATACCTGTTCTACGACTCGGCGACCTCGCCGCAGGACCACCCGGGCAAGCTGGCCGAACGCGTCGCCGGCGGGCAGCTCGACGCCGCCGAGTCCTGGGGCCCGGTCGCCGGCTATTACGCCGCGCGCGGCGGCCTGGGCGTGGTGCCGTTGAACGTCATCGACGACGAAGTGCTGGAGTATTCGATGGCGTGGGCGGTGTCGCGCAAGAACGCCGACCTGCGCGATGCGCTGAACGCGGCGATGCAGCGCAGTGCCGGCAAGATCGACGCGATCCTGCGCGAATACCACGTGCCGTTGGTGGCCTGTGCCGACTGCATCGTCAACGGCGATTTGCGCTCGCACGGCAGCTACGACACGCCGGCCGACGACACCACGACGCCGAGTGCGCAGGCCTCTTCGGAGATGCTGGCGCAACTGCAGCTGCGCATCGCCGGCGGTGCCGACCCCAACCAGGAACTGGCGCATGCGCTGGACGCCGGCGATGGCGTGCGCGTGGCCTGGCTGCTGCGCCACGGGGCCAGCGCCGACCGACCCAACCTGCTGGGCGAGCCGCCGCTGCACCAGGCGATCCGCAACCAGGCGCCGACCCTGGTCGGCGAGTTGCTGGCGGCCGGCGCCAACGTGGAAAGCCGCGACGGCAGCAGCGGCTGGACGCCATTGATGAAGGCGGCCTGGGGCAACGACGCGCAGAGCGCCAAGCTGCTGCTTGCGCGCCGGGCCAAGGTCGATGCGGTGTCCAAGGACGGCTGGACCGCGCTGGATCTGGCGATCTCCTATGCCGATATCGAGCTGGTGCAGGCGCTGCTCGGCGCCGGCGCCAACGTGCGCCGCAGCAATCCGGCCGGCTTCACTCCGGTGATGTTCGCGGTGGCGCGCAACGATCCGCAGATGCTGGACGCCTTGCTGGCGCGCGGTGCCGAGGCCGACCGGCCCAACCGCGCCGGCGTGACCCCGCTGATGCTGGCCGCCGCCGCCGGCCGCGCGGACGCCAGTCGCCGCCTGCTCGCCGCCGGCGCCAACGCGGCCACCCGCGACGCCGACGGCAAGACGCCGGCGGCGCTGGCGCAACAGCGCGGCGATGCGTCGCTGGCGCAACTGCTCACGGAGGCCGAACACCGACGCACGCAATGACCGCCACGCCTTACCTGCTCGCGCCGCAGCCGCGGCATTCACGTCCCCACAGTCCGTCCCGCAAAGGTTCTTTTCCCATGCGCAATGCCGTCGTCCGCCGTTCCGTCGTCCCGAAGCTGCTGCACCTGTCCCTGTTCGCGTTGACCCTGGCCCTGGCCGCCTGCGGCAAGGATGCACCGCCTTCCGCCCCCGCTGCCGCCCCGTCGGCGGCACCTGCTGCCGCACCTGCGCCCAGCGCCGCCCCGGTCGCTGCGCCGGCCGCCGCGACCCCGCCGCCGGCCGCGGTCACCCCGATTCCGAAAGGCCCGCCGGTGAAGGTGACGCCGGAGCTCGCCGCCGAAGGCAAGAAGATCTTCCTGTCCGCCGGCTGCAGCGCCTGCCACGGCGGCACCGGCGGTGGCGGCATGTGCCCGCCGCTGACCAACGACATCTGGGTCTACGGCCACGACGACGACACGCTGCGCACGCTGATCAGCGAAGGCACCGCCGGCATGACCGCGCACGGCAAGGTCCGCGTCGGCCACGAGAAGGTGGTCGGGCAGATGCCGCCGTTCGCGCCGGTGCTCAAGGACGGCGACACCGAGAAGCTGCTGGCCTTCATCCACTCGATCAACAAGACCGCGGGCGCGGCTCCATGACCCCAGGCGCACGCCGCACGCTGGGCACCGCTGCGCTGGCGCTGCTGCTGGCCGGTGCGGCCTGCCAGCGCGCGGCGGCGCCTGCCGGTGCGGCGGATGCGAGCGCGGATGCCAAGCCGTCCGCCACGCCGGCAGCGGCGCTGGCCTACGTGCCCAACCAACGTGCCGGCACCATCTCGGTGATCGACACCGGCACCGACGCGGTGCTGCGCACGCTGTCCGCGCAGGGCCAGCTCGGCAAGCGCCTGCAGCAGCTCCTGCCCGGACCGTCCGGGCATCTGTACGTGATCGATGCGCAAGGCCACCGGCTGCTGGAACTGGATACGGTGCAGGATCGGGTGCTGCGCAGCGTGGACATCGGCGAGAACGCCGAGGGCATCGCCGCATCGCCGGACGGCCGCCAGTTCGCGGTGTGCGTGGAAGGGCAGAACCAGGTGATGCTGATCGATCCGGCCAGCTTCGCGATCGGCGCGCGCATCGCCACTCAGGGCCAGGCGCCGGAGCACTGCGTGTACAGCCCCGACGGCACGCTGCTGCTGACCAGCAACGAAGGTTCCAACGATCTGGACGTGATCGACCTGAAGGCGGGCAAATCCACCGGCGTCATCGCCACCAGCGGCCATCCGCGCGGCATGGCGTTCGCCCCCGACGGCAACACCGTGTACGTGGCGCAGGAAGCGGCCAGCGTGGTCGATGTGATCGACCTGGTCGCGCGCCGGCGCGTGGCCAGCATTCCGGCCGGGCAGCGCACCGCCGGCATCGCCATTTCGCGCGACGGCAGCCGCGTCTACGCCTCCAACGGCGGCGCCGGCACGGTCAGCGTGATCGACCCGGCCGCGCGCGCCAGCCTGGCCGAGATCCCGGTCGGGCAGCGCCCGTGGAATCCGGCGCTCAGCGCCGACGGCAAGAAGCTGTACGTGGCCAACGGCCGCTCCAACAGCGTGAGCGTCATCGACACCGCCACCATGAAAGAGATCAAGCAGATCGCAGTGGGCGACATGCCCTGGGGTGTGGTCATCGCGCAGTGAGGCGAGGAGCGCATGCGGCACAGCGAGAGGATGCGGGGAGAGGGGAATGAAGACGCGAGCCGCGGTCGCCTGGGCGGCGAACCAACCGCTGGCCATCGAGGAAGTGGACCTGCAACCGCCCAAGGCCGGCGAGGTGCTGGTGCGCCTGGTCGCCAGCGGCGTGTGCCACAGCGACGCCAGCACCCTGTCCGGTGCCGATCCGGACGCCGCGTTCCCGGTGATCCTGGGCCAGGAAGGCGCCGGCGTGGTCGAGGAGGTCGGCATCGGCGTCACCAGCGTGCGCCCCGGCGATCATGTGATCCCGCTGTACATGCCCGAATGCGGCGTGTGCAAGTTCTGCCGCTCCGGGCGCACCAACCTGTGCCAGGCGATCCGCGCCAGCCAGGACCGCGGGCTGATGCCCGACGGCAGCAGCCGCTTCTCGCTGCGCGGGCGGCCGATCCTGCACTACATGGGCACCAGCACCTTCGCCGAGTACACCGTGCTGCCGGAGATCGCGGTGGCCAAGATCCATCCCTCCGCGCCGTTGGACAAGGTGTGCCTGCTCGGCTGCACCATCACCACCGGCATCGGCGCGGTACTCAACACCGCGCGGGTGCGGCCCGGCGACAGCGTGGCGGTGTTCGGACTCGGCGGCATCGGCCTGTCGGTGGTGCAGGGCGCGGTGATGGCGCGCGCCGGGCGCATCATCGTGGTCGACATCAACCGCGACAAGTTCGATCTGGCGCGCGCGTTGGGCGCCACCGACTGCCTGGATCCGAAGGACTTCGGCGCGCCGGTGCAGCAGGTGATCGTCGATCTCACCGACGGCGGCGCCGACCACAGTTTCGAGTGCGTCGGCGACGTGCGCGCGATGCGCGCGGCACTGGAGTGTTGCCATAAGGGCTGGGGCGAAAGCATCATCCTGGGCGTGGCGCCGAGCGCGCAGGAGATCAGCACGCGGCCGCTGCAACTGGTCACCGGCCGCGCCTGGCGCGGCAGCGCGTTCGGCGGGGTCAAGGGCCGCAGCGAACTGCCGGCCTATGCCGAGCGCTACCTGGCCGGCGAGATCCGCATCGACGAACTCATCAGCGAGACGCTGCCGCTGCAGGACATCAACCGCGCCTTCGATGCGATCCGCGAGGGCAGGGGCATCAAATCGGTCGTACTGTACTGACATCAAGGAGCATGCATGGTTAGCAGCAAAGGACGCGGTATCGGGCAGGCGCACGCGCACGGACTGGCCGCCGCCATCGTCATGGCCCTGGCCGCCGCGCCGGCCGCCGCGCAGACCACGGTCAATGCCGGCGATGCGCAGATCACCGCGCTGGACCGGGTCGAGGTCACCGCCACGCCGATTCCCGGCACCCTGATCGATGCCGACCACCTGCCGTACACGGTGCAGACCGCCAACGCCGACGACATCGCGCGCAGCCAGGCCGGCAACCTCACCGATTTCATGCTGCGGCAGATGAACGGCGTGGACACCAACGAGGTGCAGGGCAGCCCGTTCCAGACCGATCTCACCTTCCGCGGCTTCCGCGCTTCGGCGTTGCCGGGTGCCTCGCAGGGCGTGTCGGTGTACTTGGACGGGGTGCGCATGAACGAGCCGTTCGCCGACATCGTCAGCTGGGACATGATGCCGGAGGCGGCGATCCGCAGCGTCGCGCTGATGCCCGGCTCCAACCCGCTGTTCGGGCCGAACACGCTCGGCGGCGCGCTGGCGTTCACCACCCAATCCGGCCTGACCGCGCCGGGCCTGCGCGCGGATCTGTCGTTCGGCAGCGGCGCGCGCAAGCGCCTGGATGCCTCCTACGGCTACGCCGGCCGCGATGGCCTGCACGCCTTCGTCGCGGTCACCGGCTTCGACGAGGACGGCTGGCGCGATGCCTCCGAAGGCCGCCTCGGTACCGTGTTCGGCAAAGTGGGCAAGCAAGGCGACAGCACCGACTGGGACGTGTCGCTGCTGCATGGGCGCAGCCGCCTGATCGGCAACGGCCTGCTGCCCGGCAGCCGCTACACCGACGACGGCATCGAGTCCGGCCTGTACGAGGCCGACCGCGACGCGGTCTATACCTCGCCGGACATGACCCGCAACCGCAACACCTTGCTGACCGCGCAAGTGGACCACCGCTTCGATGCGGATACGTCGCTGCACCTGCTGGCCTACTACCGCGACGGCCGCCGCGACACCGTCAACGGCGACATCAACGAGGACTACGAGGAATTCGTCGAGGACTGCGCCGACGGCTACGCCGCCGACGGCACGCCGCTGGACGACGATTGCACCGTGTCGCGCGCCGATGCCGACGCCTTGCACAGCGGCGTGCTCAACACCACGCAGATGCGCCAGCATGCCGAGGGCGTGGCGCTGAACTTCAGCCGCCAGGCCGGCGCGCATGCGCTCAGCCTCGGCGCCACCTACGACCGCAACCGGGTGCGCTACCGGCAGTACGCACAGGAGGGCTTCGTGGAGGACGACCGCGCCGTCGTCGCCGATCCCGACGAGGAGCGCGAGTTCTTTTCCGGGGTCAGCGGCCGCAGCAGCACGCTGGGCGTGTTCGCCGCCGACACCTGGGAAGTGAGCGAGGCCACCCACGTGACCGGCGCGCTGCGTTGGAACCGGGTCGAGGTCAGCAACGTGCTGTCCACCGCCGAGGACGGCGCATTGCCGCGCGAGCGCTTCGTGTTCGCCAAGGCCAATCCGTCGCTGGGCATCACCCAGCGCCTGGGCGGCGGCTTCACCGCCTTCGCCTCGGCCTCGCAGAACAGCCGCGCGCCGACTGCGATCGAACTGGGCTGCGCCGACCCGGAACAGCCGTGCCGGCTGCCGACCGGGCTGCAGGCCGACCCGCGCCTGGAGCAGATCGTCTCGCGCACCTACGAAGTCGGCGCGCGTTGGAACCCGTCGCCGGATCAGGCCTTCAACGCCTCGCTGTACCGCGCCGACAACCGCAACGACATCCTGTTCCTGCGTGCGCCGAACACCCAGCTGGGCTACTTCGACAACGTCGATCGCACCCGCTACCAGGGCGCGGATCTGAGCTGGCGCGCCAGCAGCGGCGCGCTGCGCTGGTTCGCCGCCTACAGCTACCTGGACGCGACCTACCGCAGCGACGGCGAACTGCTGTCCGGCGAGCGCACCATCGAGCTGCATCCGGGCATGCGCATCGCCGGCCTGCCGCGCAACACGCTGAAGCTGGGCCTGGAGTGGCAGGCCCTGGCGCAGCTGGCGCTGGGTGCGGACCTGCGCGCGATCTCGCGGCGCGTGGCCAGCGGCAACGAGGACGGCCTGGTCGAGGATCCCGAGGACGGCGAAGACGCGGTGCGCCACGACCTGTCCACCGGCGGCTACGCCTTGATCGACGTGCACGGCACCTGGCAGATCGCCGACGGCCTGTCGCTGTACCTGCGCGTCAACAACCTGTTCGATCGCCGCTACGAGACCTATGCGGCGGTCGCCGAAGACCTGTTTCCGGACGGCGCGCTGGCGCGCCCGCAGGACGCCGCGGTCGAAGACGGCCCCTCCCGCTTCGTCGCCCCCGGCGCGCCGCGGCAATACCAGGTCGGTTTGCGCTGGCGGTTCTAGGCTGGCCGGTGAACTGTGCAGTGCGGCGCAGCGCAGAGCCGCGGACACCAGGGTGCCTGCTTTTTGTAGGAGCGGCTTCAGCCGCGACCCCGAAGCCGGAAGATGGCCGACTTCGGGAAGAGTCGGGACTGAAGTCCCTCCCACAAAAGCCGTGCAGATCGCCATCGACATGATCGTTGCGTTGAACACGAGAGTGGACCTGCGCTCATGCAATGTCGCATCGTGCCAAGGCTTGTCGAGGGAGCGACTTCAGTCGCGACACCGGAGCCGGAAATTTTCAGGCTTCGACAGCAGTCGGGGCTGAAGCTGCTCGCACAACAGCGGCGCGGATACCGGTTGTTTGTAGGAGCGGCTTCAGCCGCGACACTGAGGCCGGAAGGCATCCGGCTTCGACAGCACTCGGAACTTAAGTTGCTCCTAAAAAAGCAGCGCCGATGAGCATCGCCGTAGCAGACGACTGCTTCTTTGTGGGAGCGACTTCAGTCGCGACACCGGAGCCGGGAATTTGCAGGCCTCGGTAGCAGTCGGGACTGAATCTCCTACCAAAACAGCGGCATCGCTGCATCACGCGATGGTTGTTTGTAGGAGCGGCTTCAGCCGCGACCCCGAAGCCGATCTGTATCCGGCTTTGGGGTCGCGGCTGAAGCCGCTCCTACAGGAGATGGGATGCAGAAGATGGCGTGACCGAACAGCTTCGCCTCCGCGCTCAGGCCGTCGCCAACCCATGCTTGCGCAGCTTGCGGTACAGGGTGTTGCGGCTGATGCCGAGCGCGTCGGCGGTGCGGCTGACGTTCCAGCGATGCCGTTCCAGCTGCTGTTGCAGCACGCTGCGTTCGGCGCTGTCCAAGGCTACGCGGCCGGGCATGTCGTCGGCGGCGACCGCATCGCCGTTGACCAGGCACGGGCCGCTGTCGGCGTCGACGATTTCCTGCGGCAGGTTGGAGATGCGGATCATGCCGTCTGCGCACAGCACCGCGGCGGTGCGCAGCACGTTGCGCAGTTGCCGCAGGTTGCCCGGCCAGGCGTAGCTGAGCAGCTTGTGCAGCGCGTCTTCGCTGATGCGCACGTGGTGCTCGCCGCTCTCCTCGCGCAGCAGGGTGCGGATCAGTTCGGCCTTGTCGCTGCGCTCGCGCAGCGGCGGCAGGTGCAGCACCACGCCGTTGAGGCGGTAGTACAGGTCCTCGCGGAACTCGCCTGCGGCCACCATCTGCATCAGGTCGCGGTGGCTGGCGCTGATCACGTGCAGTTCCAGCGGCATCGCCCGGTCGCTGCCCAGCGGGGTCACACTCTGTTCTTCCAGCACGCGCAGCAGCCGCGTCTGCAGCGGCAGCGGCATGTCGCCGATCTCGTCCAGGAACAGGGTGCCGCCGCTGGCCTGCAGCAGCTTGCCGTGGCGGCCTTCGCGCGCCGCATCGGTGAACGCGCCGCGCGCGTAGCCGAACAGTTCGCTCTCGATCAGCGCCTCGGGAATCGCCGCGCAGTTCACCGCCACGAACGATCGCGCCGCCCACGGCGAGCCGCGGTGCACCGCCTTGGCGAACTCTTCCTTGCCGGTGCCGGTGGCGCCGCACAGCAGGATCGACACGCGATGCGCGGCCAGCTTCAACGCGTTGTCCAGGTTGTGGCGCATGCGCGGATCGGAGCCGACGTGTTCGCGGGAATAGGCCGCCTCGCCGCTGTCGGCGCTGGCGGCGCGCGCGCGGCCGGCGGCCGCGTCGCGGCGCGGCGGCTGCGCCAGGGCGAAGAAGCGCCGTCCGTGGCAGGCGCAGCGGATCGACCACAGCGTGCTGGCGTCGTTGCGCGCGCGCTGCTCCACGGTGTCGAAGTCCAGCTGCATCACCTGCGAGATGTCGCGCCCGACCAGCAGGCTGCGGTCGCCCTTGCCGAGCTGTTCCAGCGCCGCCTCGTTGACGGCCAGCACGCAGCCGTCGGCGCCGATCGCCATCAGCGCCTCGTGCAGCAGGCCGGCGAACTCCGGGCGGCTGTGGAAGCGCAGGATCCACGCATGCCGGTACTGCTCCAGGAAATACGAACGTGCGATCTGCGCCGCCGACATGCGCACCAGCGCACTGGTATGGCGCTGCACCAGCTTGGTGTCGCGCGCGTCCGGCGTGGACGCATCCAGCACCGCCAGCAATTGTCCGTGCGGGTCGAGGATCGGCGCGCCGCTGCACGACAGCGGCAGATGCCGGACCAGGTAGTGCTCGCCGCGGTGCACGCCGAGCGCGCTGCGCTCCACCGCGCAGGTGCCGATGCCGTTGGTGCCCTGGTAGCGCTCGGCCCAGCTGGCACCGCAGAACAGCCCGGTCTCGCGGAATTCGCGCAGCAGCGCCGGGTCCTGCACGCTGTGCAGCAAGGTCGCCTCGGCGTCGGCGAACACCACCGCGTAGCCGCCGCCGGCGATCTGCTCGTAGAGGTTCTCCATCTCCACCTTGGCGATGCGCAGCACTTCCTCGAGCCGCTGCTGGCGCTCGCGCAGCCCGTTGCCGTCGTGGACCATCGGCGAAGGGGGGGCGTCCGGACTCAGCCCGTGCTCGTCCATGCAGCGCTGCCACGAGCGCGCCAGCGCCGGCGGCAGCGGTTCGATCTGGCGGAAACGGCGCATCCGCGCCAGCAACGCGGATTCCGCCTCGGCAGCGGACGACGGCCCAGCCGTGGCCTGCAGGAGGTTGGCGACAGTCAGCTCCGACACGTGGCGCATCCTCGGGCCCCCACCCGGGACCAGAGCGGCAGTGACGCACAAACCGGGCCTTGGCTCAAACCGCAGTGCAGCAAAAGCCGGGAGTGGGGAGTCGGGATTCGGGATTGGCAAGAGCGGCTTGCCTGCCGCAGCCTCTTTCCGGCCTGCGGCCAGAACGAGAAACCGCGCGATTGCGCGGTTTGGCGTGGCTTCAAGGCGCCAGGATCCAGCTTTTACGAATCCCCAATCCCCAATCCCCAATCCCGGCCTTACAAGGCATACCCGAACTGCTGCTTGAACTGGTCGTTGAATTCGTCGAAGTCGAAGCGCTGGTTCTGGGTGCCGGGATGTTCCACCTTCAGTGCGCCCATCAGATTGCCCATGCGCCCGATCGTCAGCCAGTCGCAGCCGCGTTCGATGCCGAAGATCAGGCCGGCGCGGAACGCGTCGCCGCAGCCGGTCGGGTCGACCACGCGGCGCTCGTGCGCCGGCGGGACGTCGTAGGTCTTGTCGGGGGTGTACACCAGCGCGCCCTTCGGGCCCTGGGTGGTGATGTAGGCCTGCACCCGCGAGACGATGTCCTGCTCGTTCCAGCCGGTGCGCTCCTGCAGCAGGTTGGACTCGTAGTCGTTGACCACCACGTAGTCGGCCTGTTCGATGAAGGTGCGCAGCTCCGGGCCGTTGAACAGCGGCATCGCCTGGCCGGGATCGAAGATGAAGGGAATGCCGCCGGCGGCGAACTCCTCGGCGTTCTGGATCATGCCTTCGCGCCCGTCCGGGCCGACCAGGCCCAGGGTCACGCCCGGCACGTCGCGTACGTGGTTCTCGTAGCTGCGCATCATCGCGCCGGGATGGAACGCGGTGATCTGGTTGTTGTCATGGTCGGTGGTGATGAACGCCTGCGGGGTGAACAGGTCCTCGATCACCTTGACCCGCGACAGATCGATGCCCAAGGTCTCGAAATGTTCGCGGTACGGACCGAAATCCTGGCCCACCGTGCCCATCGGAATCGGATCACCGCCCAGAAGGTGCAGGTTGTAGGCGATGTTGCCGGCGCAGCCGCCGAACTCGCGGCGCATCCGCGGCACCAGGAACGACACGTTCAGGATGTGCACCTTGTCCGGCAGGATGTGGTTCTTGAACTGGTCCGGGAACACCATGATGGTGTCGAAAGCGAGGGAACCACAGATCAGTGCGGACATCGGGCAGGCCTTGGCGGAGGGATGAGCCCGCATTCAGGCGGGCAGCGTGCGGGGTCGCCGCGGCGCAAAGGGTAACGGCTGCGGCCGGGCAGGGCCAGAAGCGCGATGCACGGCGCCGCTGCGAGCGCGTGCAAGGCGCGGTTTTAGCGAGAATTTTCCTTGCCCGCACCCAGGTGGGTTGTTACGCTAGCAGACTTCGTTTTCTGCCCATTTTTTCGCCATTCGGCGACGGCACGCGACTCCCCAGGACTCAATTCCCCGATGTTCAAGAAACTCCGCGGCATGTTCTCCAACGACCTGTCCATCGATCTGGGCACGGCCAACACCCTCATCTACGTGCGTGGCCAGGGCATCGTGCTGAACGAACCGTCGGTGGTTGCGGTGCGCCAGGACCGGGCGATCGGCGGCACCCGGTCGGTGGCCGCGGTCGGCGCCGAGGCCAAGCAGATGCTCGGCCGTACCCCGGGCCACATCACCACCATCCGCCCGATGAAGGACGGCGTCATCGCCGACTTCACCTACACCGAGGCGATGCTGAAGCACTTCATCAAGAAGGTGCACAAGTCGCGCTTCCTGCGCCCGAGCCCGCGCGTGCTGGTCTGCGTGCCGGCCGGCTCGACCCAGGTCGAGCGCCGTGCGATCAAGGAATCGGCCGAAGAGGCCGGCGCGCGCGACGTGTACCTGATCGAGGAACCGATGGCCGCGGCGATCGGCGCCGGCATGCCGGTCACCGAGGCGCGCGGTTCGATGGTCATCGACATCGGCGGCGGCACCACCGAGGTGGCGGTGATCTCGCTGAACGGCATCGTCTACTCGCAGTCGGTGCGCATCGGCGGCGACCGCTTCGACGAGTCGATCACCAACTACGTGCGCCGCAACCACGGCATGCTGATCGGCGAGGCCACCGCCGAGCGCATCAAGCTGCAGATCGGCTGCGCCTATCCGCAGGAAGAGGTGCAGGAGATGGAAATCTCCGGCCGCAACCTCGCCGAGGGCGTGCCGAAGATGATCAAGATCAACTCCAACGAGGTGCTCGAGGCGCTGCACGAGCCGCTGTCGGGCATCGTCTCGGCGGTCAAGCTGGCGCTGGAGCAGACCCCGCCGGAACTGTGCGCCGACGTCGCCGAGCGCGGCATCGTGCTCACCGGCGGCGGCGCGCTGCTGCGCGACCTGGACCGGCTGATCTCCGAGGAGACCGGCCTGCACGTGCAGGTGGCCGACGACCCGCTGACCTGCGTGGCCCGCGGCGGCGGCCGTGCGCTGGAGCTGGTGGACATGCACGGCAACGAGTTTTTCGCGCCGGAGTGATGGCCGACGCCGGGAATGGGGAATGGGGAATCGGGAATAGAAGAGCCCGTCAGGCCCGCTCGCCTTCCTGGCTCCCTGTTCGACACCGTGCCTTCGCCCCGGCCTGATCGACCCGGGAGCGTGCAGTTGTTTTCCGATTCCCCATTCCCAATTCCCCATTCCCGGCCCTGATCCGTGCCTCCCTACGCCGGTCCTCCCGTCACTGCCCGCCCGGGCGAAGCCGCCAGCACGCCGCGCCTGCTGGCCTACCTGGCCCTGGCGGTGGTGCTGATCGTGCTCGACGCGCAGGCCGGCTGGCTGGCCCAGCTGCGCAGCCAGACCAACCTGCTGGTGCAACCGCTGTGGGCGCTGGCCGGGTTGCCGGGCCGGCTCGGCTCGCAGGTGCAGGAAAACGCCGCCAGCCATGCGCAGCTGGTCAGGGAGAACCGCACGCTGCGCAACGAGCTGCTGATCGCCAAGGCGCGGCTGACCCGGCTGCAGACCGCGGCGCTGGACAACGCGCAGCTGCGCGAGCTGCTGGGCGTGGCCGAGCGCCGCGGCCTGGACGTGCAGCTGGCACCGATCCTGGACATCGATCTGGATCCGACCCGGCAGCGCCTGGTGCTCGACGCCGGCGGCCGCGACGGCGTGCACGTCGGCCAGGCGGTGATCGACGCCGGCGGGCTGATGGGCCAGGTGATCGAAGTGACCCCGCTGCACTCCACCGTGCTGCTGCTGACCGACCCCGATCACGCGGTGCCGGTGACGGTGGCGCGCAACGGCGTGCGCCTGATCGTCTACGGCCGCGGCGACACCCTGGAACTGCGCGACGTGCCGCTCAGCGCCGGGGTCGAGGTCGGCGACGAGATCGTCACCTCCGGCCTGGGCGGGCGCTTCCCGGCCGGCTTCCCGGTCGGCACGGTGGCGACGCTGCGCCCGGACGACACCCACGCCTTCCTGGTCGGCAACCTGAAGCCCGCAGCGAAGCTGGACCGGGGGCGGGACGTGTTGTTGCTGCGCCCTTCGGTCGCAGCAACGGGATTGGGGATTGGGAATTCGGGATTGGATAGAAGCGGCGCCAGCGGCGGTGGCAATGGTCGTGTGGCACCCGCGGCTTCCACCACGCCCGGACAGCCTGCGTCCCCCCCAATCCCCAATCCCCAATCTCCAATCCTCGCCTCTCCGCGATCGACCGCCACGCAGCCGCCCGCGCGCCCTGCGCCCGCTCCCGCTGCCTCCGCCTCGCCCGTCGCCCCCAAACAGCCAGAGCCCTCCCCAATCCCCAATCCCGAATCCCGAATCCCGGCGTCTCCACAGGAGACGCAATGAGCCGCCCCCGCAGCAAAGGCTGGGTGCTGCCGGTCAGCGTGATCCTGGCGCTGGTGCTGGGCTTGTTGCCGTTGCCGCTGGTGCTGCAGCCGCTGCGCCCGTACTGGCTGGCGCTGGTGGTGGCGTACTGGGTGATCGAGACGCCGGACACGGTCGGGCTGGGTTTCGCCTTCGCCATCGGTGTGGTCGCCGACCTGCTGTACGGCGGGGTGCTCGGCGAGCAGGCGCTGCGGCTGGTGATCTTCAGTTTCATCCTGCAGCGCTTCCGCGCGCGCATCCGCTTCTTCCCGATGTCGCAGCAGGCGCTGGCGATCGGCGGCTTGCTGCTCAACGACCGCATCGTCGCCGCGGCCGTGCACCTGGCGGTGGGCGAGCCGACGCTGCCGTGGAACTACTGGTGGGCGCCGCTGCTGGGCATGGCGCTGTGGCCGCCGCTGTTCGTGCTGCTGGACGCGCTGCGGCTGGGTCGGCGGAGCAAGAAGTAGCGTGGCCCTGAATACCCGCCGCACGCAGAAGAACCCGCACGCCGAGGCCGAGCAGTTCCGGCGCCGCGCGGCGCTGGGCTTCTTCGGCGTGCTGGTGGCGCTGGTCGGCCTGGGCGCCTGGTATTTCAAGCTGCAGGTGCTGGACCACGACATCTACGCCACGCGCTCGGACGCCAACCGGATCAAGCCGCGGCCGGTGGTGCCGGGGCGCGGCATGATCTACGACCGCAACGGCCGCCTGCTGGCCGAGAACGTGCCCGCGTTTCGGCTCGACGTGACCCCGGACAAGGTCGAGGACATGGACGCGCTGCTGGCCGAGCTGGGCAAGGTCATCGCGCTGTCGGCGGAGGACATCGAGCGCTTCCAGGCCGCGCGCAAGGCCAGCCGCAGTTTCCGCCCGGTGACCCTGAAACTGCGGGTCAGCGAGGAGGAGCGCGCGCGTTTCGCGGTGGACCGCTGGCGCTTCCCCGGCGTGGAGCTGGAACCGTACCTGACCCGCCACTATCCCTACGGCGATCTGTTCGCGCACATCATCGGCTATGTCGGCCGCATCGACGAGAAAGACCTGGAGATGCTCGGCGAGGGCAATGCCGCGCTGACCCACATCGGCAAGTCCGGGCTGGAGCGCTATTACGAAGAGGAGCTGCGCGGCAAGGTCGGCTACGAGCAGGTCGAGACCAACGTGCAGGGCCGCGCGATCCGCACCGTTGGCCGGGTGCCGGCGCAATCCGGCGCCGACCTGCGCCTGTCCATCGACGCCGACCTGCAGCGCGCGATGGTCGCCGCGTTCGGCGACTACCAGGGCGCGGCGATCGCGATCGATCCGCGCACCGGCGAGATCCTGGCGATGGTCAGCCTGCCGTCCTATGACCCCAACCTGTTCGTCAACGGCATCTCGCATGCCGACTTCCAGGCGCTCAATAGCGATCCGTCGCGGCCGCAGTTCAACCGCCTGGTGCTCGGCGGGGTGGCGCCCGGTTCGACCATCAAGCCGTTCATGGGCCTGGCCGGGCTGGACAGCGGCACGCGCCGGCCGGAGGACAAGATCCTGTCCACCGGCATGTTCTACCTGCCCGGGGTCAGCCGCGGCTGGGGCGACTCGCACCGCGGCGGGCACGGCTGGACCGACCTGCGCAAGTCGATCTCGCAGTCGGTCAATACGTACTACTACAAGCTGGCCATCGACATGGGCATCACCAAGGTCGACCAGTACATGAACCGCTACGGCTTCGGCGCGCCCACCGGCATCGACCTGATGGGCGAGATCGGCGGCATCGTGCCGTCGCCGGCCTACAAGGCCAAAAGCCGCAAGGAAGCGTGGTATCCCGGCGACACGGTCAACATCGCCATCGGCCAGGGCGACTGGAAGGTGACCCCGCTGCAACTGGTGCGCGCGGTGGCCGGCATCGCCGATGGCCAACTGCGCACCCCGCACCTGGTAATGGCCCAGCGCGGCGCCTTCGACCAGCCATGGGCGCCGGTGGCGCTCGGCCAGGGCAAGCCGATCAGCGACAATCCCGGCAATCTGCAGGCGGTGCGCGAGGGCATGATGGACACCATGCGCCCGGGCGGCAGCGGGCATGCGATCGCGGTCAGCGCGCCGTACCAGATGGCCGGCAAGACCGGCACCGCGCAGGTGGTCAGCCGCAAGGGCCTGGCCGCGGTGGATCCGCGCAGCCTGCCGATGCATTTGCGCCATCGCTCGCTGTTCGAGGGCTTCGCCCCGGCCGAGCAGCCGACCATCGCGCTGGCGGTGGCGGTGGAAGGCGGCGGCTACGGCGCCAGCACCGCCGCGCCGATCGCGCGCAAGATCTTCGACGCCTGGCTGCTCGGCCGCCTGCCCGCCGGCATCGAGCCGCTGGACAGCCTGCGCGGCGCCACCGCGTTCGGCAGCCAGCTGTACTACGCCGAGGATCCGGGTTCGCGCGGCGCCGCCGACGCGGTGGCGCTGGCCGCCGGCGAGCGCCCGGTGCTGGTCGGCCCGGTCGAAGTGGAAGCCGCCGCCGTGCCGCTGCCGGCCGCGCCGCCGCCGATCCCCGACGAGATCCCGGACGAACGATGAAGGATTTCCTGCGCTGGCTGGCCGATCTCGGCGGTCGTTTCGCCCGCACCCTGGACTGGCCGATGTGCCTGGCCCTGGGCGCGCTGATGGTGATCGGCCTGGCGGTGCTCAAGAGCGCCGGCGGCCAGGCTGGCGGCAACCATCTGATGCTGGCCCAGGCCATCCGCTTCGCGATCGGCGCGGCGGCGATGTGGGGCCTGTCGCGGGTCTCGGCGCTGCGCCTGCGCGCGTGGACCCCGCTGATCTACGCGCTGTCGATGCTGCCGCTGCTGGCGGTGTTCGCGCTGGGCACCGGCAAGTACGGCCGGCAGTGGCTGGACCTGAAGGTGTTCTACCTGCAGCCGGCCGAGCTGCTGAAGATCAGCATGCCGATGATGGTGGCCTGGTACCTGCACCGCGTGCCGCTGCCGCCGCGCGTGCCCACGGTGCTGGTCAGCGCGGTGATCATCGGCCTGCCGACCGCGCTGATCATGCTGCAGCCGGACTTCGGCACCGGCGTGCTGATCGCCGCCAGCGGCGGCTTCGTGCTGCTGCTGGCCGGGCTGCCGTGGTGGTGGGTGGGCATCGCGGTGGGCGGCGTCGCCGCGGCCGCGCCGGTGGCCTGGCTATGGCTGCTGCGGCCGTACCAGAAGGACCGGATCATGATGTTCCTCAATCCGGAGAACGATGCGCTCGGCGCCGGCTGGAACATCATCCAGTCCAAGATCGCGATCGGCTCCGGCGGCCTGCACGGCAAGGGCTGGGGCCTGGGTTCGCAGTCGCACCTGAACTTCATTCCCGAGCAGACCACCGACTTCGCGTTCTCGGTGCTCAGCGAGGAATTCGGCTGGATCGGCGTGGCCACGGTGCTGACCCTGTACCTGGTGGTGATCGCGCGCTGCCTGTGGATCGCCGCGCAGGCGCGCGACACGTTCTCGCGCCTGCTCGCCGGCGCCACCGGCCTGGCGTTCTTCGTCTACGTGCTAGTCAACGGCGGCATGATCTCCGGGCTGCTGCCGGTGGTCGGCGTGCCGATGCCGCTGATGAGCTACGGCGGCACCTCCGCGGTGTCGCTGCTGGCCGGGCTGGGCCTGGTGATGGCGGTCAAGGCGCACCGCCCGGTGCACGGCTACTGAGCCGCCGCGGCAAGCGGCGCGCGCAGGCTTAACCGCAAGCATGCGGTGATGTGGCAAACGATTGCGGCGTGTGTCGGCGCTGCGCACAATTCGCGTCGATGCCACGTCGCGGCGCCGCTGGAGCCGGCCCGCCACGAGCGCAGGATCTGTTCCGGGTGAGCCATGCGCGGCGTCGACGCCGCCCAGCCGGCCCGCGTCCATCGAGGGGAGCCAACGCAGCGCATCGTCGATCCGGGCCTGGCCCGTGTCGTTCTTCTGCGTCCGTCCGCGCCTGTCCTCCTCGCGTCTTTCCCGTGGTTCCTGTCCGCTCGGCTGTGCCGACATGGATGTGTGTCGATGAAATTCCTGAGATTCCTGTTGCTGCTGAGCGTCGTGCTGGGCCTGAGCGGCTATGCGCTGATCCGCTACTACTTTCCCAAGGGCGCCATGCACAGCCACGGCTACGGCCGGGTCGCGCTGACCCAGCCGGCCGGCCCGCCGCGGGGCGTGGTGATCCTGTTCGCCAGCGGCAACCGCGCGCAGCGCCAGGCGGCGGCAGCGCGCATCGCCGCGACCGGCGCGGTGGTCGCGACGGTCGATGGCGATCGCTATCTGATGCGCCTGCAGCGCGGCGGCAGCGGCTGCGGGCATGCCTGGCACGATGCCGAGCAGCTGAGCCGGCACCTGCAGCGCGACCTGCACGGCGACCGCTACTTCCTGCCGATGCTGGCCGGCACCGGCACCAGCGCGACCCTGGCCGAGCGCATCGTCGGCGCCGCGCCGGCGGCGACCCTGGGCGGCGCGATCGGCATCGCGCCGGCGCCGACCGAGGTCTGCGCCGGCACTGCGCAAGCCAGCAGCGCGCAAGGCTTCGTCGATCTCGCGGCGGCACCGCTGGGCGCGGCGCCGGAGACGGCGCTGGCCGCGCGCGTGGCCGCGCACCTGCACGCGCCGGGCAGCGGCGGCGCGCTCGACGACCTGCCGTTGACCGAACTGCCGGTGCGCGTGCCCGGCGCGCCGCTGGCGATCGTGCTGTCCGGCGACGGCGGCTGGCGCGATATCGATAAGGGCATGGCCGAGGCCCTGCAGCAGCGCGGCATCGCAGTGGTCGGCTGGGACAGCCTGCGCTACTTCTGGCGCGACAAGCCGCCGGCGCAGGCCAGCGCCGACCTGGCGCGGGTCATCGCCCACTACCAGCAGCGCTGGCACCCACAGCGCATCCTGCTGGTGGGCTATTCCTTCGGCGCCACCGCGATGCCGTTCATGTACAACCGGCTGCCGCCGGCGCAGCGCGCGCAGGTCGGCCTGCTGGCCTTGTTCGGCGTGGACCGCAAGGCCGATTTCCAGATCCGTGTGCGCAACTGGTTCGACCTGGGCGATGCCAACGACGCCAAGCCGGTGTTGCCGGAAATCGCGCGCATCGCGCCGTCGCAGCTGCTGTGCGTGTACGGCGACCAGGAGAAGGACACGGTGTGCCCGCAGCTGCGCGACAGCGGTGCGAAGATCGTCGCGCTGCACGGCGGCCACCATTTCGACCAGCACCCGGCCGGATTGGCGACGATCGTGGACGCGCGCTGGCAGCAGCTCGCGGAGGACGCACGCCAACCTGTCGCGGCACTGGATGCCGGGCATCCTCGCGCAGGCACGGTGCAACCCGCTCCGCTGCGCACCCCGCCCGGGGCGCTGCAATAGCGATGTCCGATGCCCCGGTGGCTTGGCCGCCGACCTGCCGTTCGGCGGCGTGCGCCGCTCCGGCTATGGCCGCGAACTGATCGGGCTGGGCATCAAGGAGTTCGTTAACCACAAGCTGATCGACGCGGTGGAGATCGACGCGCCGTTCTGAGCGTCGCCGCCGTGCAGCACCCGGGCCGTCGGTGGGCAACCACCGGCGGCCCTTGCGTTTGCGCCGCACGGCCGGCGATGGCGCCGAGGCCGATGCCGTGACCCACAGGGTATCGCCGCGCTCCCCAGCATGAATACGCCAGGCGCACTTGACTCGCGGCAAAGTTCTTTTGTTTCATGGCGTTATTGGTGGAAATTCATCTGGACTCTGTTAACCTGCCGCCATGATTCGACGCTCGCTGATTTGCCTGATCACGCTTGGCCTGGTCGCATGCGCGACCCAGCCCAAGGCTCCGCCGCCGCCGCCGCAGGCCAACGCGCTGCCGCAGACCGTGCCGCGCCCGCCGCTGCCGGCCGGCACGGCGCCCGAGGCGGTGCCCGCGCCGCCGGTCGACCTGACCCCGGTGCCGTTCGAGATCGCGCGCGCCAACTTCGTCCGCGACACCGCCGCCAAGTACGGCCTGGATCCGGCGCAGATCGAGGCGACGCTGGCGCAGGCGCAGTTCAAGGATGCGATCGTGGCGGCGATGTCGCGCCCGGCCGAGCGGGTCAAGCCGTGGAACGAATACCGGCCGATGTTCATTAGCCAGGCGCGCATCGACGGCGGCCGCGCGTTCCTGTCCACGCATCGCGAAGAACTGATGCGGGTGCAGGTGCGCACTGGCGTGCCGCCGGAGATCATCGTCGCGATCATCGGCGTGGAGACCAGCTACGGCAAGAACGCCGGCAGCTACCGCGTGCTCGACGCGCTGTACACGCTGGCGTTCCGCTATCCGCGCAGCGGCGACCCGGCCAAGCTCGAGCGCGAAGTGCGCCGCGAGCTGTTCTTCCGCGACGAACTCGGCCAGCTGTTCGCGCTCGGCCGCGAAGAGAACCTGGACATCGCCACCCTGATCGGCAGCTACGCCGGCGCGATGGGCCTGGGCCAGTTCATGCCGTCCAGCTACCGCCAGTTCGCGGTGGACGGCGATGGCGACGGCAAGCGCAACCTGTTCACCGATTACGACGACATGTTCTCCTCGATCGCCAACTACTTCGTCAAGAAGGGCGGCTGGGTGCGCGACGGCGTGGTCGCAGTGCCGGCCACGCTGCGTCCCGGCGCCGAGGAACTCAATCCGACCGACTGGACCCCGAGCTACACGCTCGCCGACCTGGCCGCGCGCGGCTACCAGCCGGCCGCCCCGGTCCCGGCCGGCGCCACCGCCACCCCGATCACGCTCGACGGCAGCGCCGGCAAGCAGTACTGGCTCGGCTTCCAGAACTACTACGCGATCACCCGTTACAACATTTCCAAGATGTACGCGATGGCCGTGTACCAACTGTCCCAGGCCATCGCCGGCAAGGAGTTACCCCCGGCATGAACCCGAACGCGCTGCTCCGGATCGTTCCCGTCGTCGCCCTGCTGGCGCTGGCCGCCTGCAGCAGCGCCCCGAAGAAGACCGCCGGCGGCGGCGCCGCCGCGCCCGGGGTCAGGGTGGAAGGCCGCGGCCCGGCGCATGTCGCCACCGGCTGCCCGTCCACCTCGCCCTACGCACCGGCCAAGGAAGATCCGTCCACGCGCGGCAACTACACCGCCGGCGGCCTGTACGCGCCGGGGGTCAGCGACAGCACCCCGGACTACGTGCCCAACGTGGCCTGCATCCCCGAGCCGCTGGTCACCAACGAGCCGCGCTCGGCGGTCGGCAACCGCTCGCCGTACATGGTGCTGGGCCGCGAATACAAGATCATCGACGACCCGCACAGCTACGTCGAACGCGGCACCGCCTCGTACTACGGCAGCAAGTTCCATGGCCGGCTGACCTCCAATCGCGAGGTCTACGACATGTACGCGTTCACCGCCGCGCACAAGACCCTGCCGTTGCCCAGCTTCGCCCTGGTCACCAACCTGGACAACGGCGAATCGGTGGTGGTGCGGGTCAACGACCGCGGCCCGTTCCACGACGACCGGGTCATCGACCTGAGTTACGCGGCGGCGGTCAAGCTCGGCATCACCGGCAAGGGCACCGGCCGGGTCGAAGTGCGCGGGCTGACCCCGGCCGACAACGGCAACCTGCTCGCCTCGCGGCGGACCGGCAAGCAGGTCGCGACCGGCACCGCGCTGGCCAGCGCGACCGCAGCGGGCAGTGCCGCGCAGACCGCTGCGGCGCGCCGCGCCACCGACATGGACAACCTGGTCAAGGCCTTGCCGGCCAAGCCGGCCACCGTCGTCGCTGCGGCCAGCGTACCGGCGCGCAACACCACCGTGTCCAGCACTGCCGCGCCCAGCGCCGCCAGCGCGAGCGCGGCGGCCGCCGCTTTGCCGGAAGGCGAGCGCTGGCGCTACCGGGTGCTGGCCGATGCCGACACCGCGGCCAATGCCGACCATTTCGATGACTGGATGAAATCGCGCGGCGTGCGCGTGGCGACCGGCAAGCCGGCCAAGGTCGATGCGACCGTGGCCGCCACGCAGGCACCGCCGCGACGCGCCACCGCTGCCGCCGCGCCGGCGCCCACCGCGACCACCGTCGCGGCCGCGGCACCGGCGCCTGCCGTGTCGGCGACCCGCGCGGCCGTCGACAACGCCGCGGCGCGCGGCCCGCTCGGCATCCTGCTGCAGGTGGCCAGCTTCGCCAGCCGCGAGAACGCCAACCGCGCGCTGTCGCAGCTGGCCTCGGCCGGCATCGTCGGCGCCAGCGTCAGCGACATCGTGTCCGGCGGGCGCACCTTGTGGCGGCTGCGGGTCGCCGCCGAGGACCATGGCCGCGCCACCGAGCTGGCCAGCCGCATCGCCGGCCTCGGCTTCGGGCGTCCGCAGATCGTCAAGGACTGAAGCGCGCGGCGAACCCGCACGCCTGTCGCTGGCGCCGCTACGCGCCAGCCATCGCCAGGTTCGCGTGCCGCTCCCGCGCCGATGGCTTAACGCCGCCTCCCGCCTGCGCCGCCGTGGCGCCTGGGCGGGCGCCGGCTAGCCCTACAATGCCTCGTTTACCATCGGCCCTCGGGCCCGCCAGGAGTCGTTTTAGATGAAATTCCGCTTTGCCGTCGCCGCCGTGGCCACCTTCGCCGTCGGCCTGGTTTCCGCGCAGACCCCCGGCCCGGTGCCGGCATCGCCTGCCGCCGCTGCCACCGCGCCCGCCGCCGTGGCGATTCCGCCGGCGCCCAAGCCGGCCGTGTCCAAGTCCTGGGTGTTGATGGACTACGCCACCGGCCAGGTGCTGGCCGGCGAGAACGAGCACGCGCGGGTGGCTCCGGCCAGCATCACCAAGGTGATGACCTCCTACGTGATCGCCGCCGAACTGAAGCTGGGCAAGATCAAGCGCGATGACCAGGTCATGCTCAGCGAGCGCGCCTGGCGCGAGGGCGGCGCCGGCACCGATGGCAGCTACAGCGGCTTCCCGGTCAACCAGACCGCGCGCCTGGAGGACATGGAAAAGGGCATGGCGATCCAGTCCGGCAACGACGCGGCGATCGCGCTGGCCGAACACGCCGCCGGCAGCGAGGAAGCCTTCGCGTCGCTGATGAACAACTACGCGGCCAAGCTCGGCATGACCGGCTCGCACTTCGTCAACGCCCACGGCCTGTCCGCCGAAGGCCACTACACCACCGCCTACGATCTGGCGCTGCTGGGCCGGGCGATGGTGCGCGACTATCCGGAGACCTACGCCTACAACAAGATCAAGGAGTTCAAGGTCGGCGACATCACCCAGCAGAACCGCAACCTGCTGCTGTGGCGCGACCCCAGCGTGGACGGCATCAAGACCGGGCACACCTCCGAGGCCGGCTACTGCCTGCTCAGTTCGGCGCAGCGCGGCGACCAGCGCCTGGTCGCAGTGGTGATGGGCGACAGCTCCGAGAAGCAGCGCGCCGAGGACAGCCTGGCGCTGCTGAACTGGGGCTTCCGTTTCTTCGAGACCCACCGCCTGTACGAGCCGGGCAAGCAGGTCGCGCAGCAGCGCGTGTGGAAGGGCACCGAGAAGGAAGTGCTGCTGGGCGTGGCGCAGCCGCTGCTGGTCGGCGTGCCGCGCGGCCGCTACAACGAACTGAAGCCGTCGATCGACGTGCCCAAGACCCTGGAAGCGCCGATCAAGCAGGGCCAGGCGATCGGCACGGTGAAGGTCTCGCTGGACGGCAAGGTGATCGCGCAAGCGCCGCTGGTGGCGCTGAAAGCGGTCGACGAGGCCGGCTTCTTCAAGCGCCTGTGGGACAGCTTCTGGATGTGGTGGGAAGCCGAGTGAGTTGAAAAAAAGCCGGCTTACGCCGGCTTTTTTTTGGGATTCGGGATTGGGGGATTGGGGATTCGCCGAAGCCGGGAGCGGTTTCCAATCCCGAATCCCGAATCCCGGCTCTTCACAGCCGCCGACTGATCGTGAAGCTGCCGAACACCGGCGTCTGTTTCTGCAGGTCGAATTCGCGGGTGCTCCAGTAGCGCGCCAGCGCGAACTTCCACTTGCCGCGCATCACCGCCAGGCCGAAACCGGCCTCGCCGACGAAGGGGCGCTTCTTCACGCTGTGGCTGTCGCGGAAGGTGTTGCCGTCCAGGGTGATGTCGCGCAGCACCCAGCTCGCGTCGCTGGTCAGGAACAGATGGGCGGACCAGCCGCGGCCCATGCCGTAGCGGGGCGGAGCGGTGTTCTCGCCGGCCGGGCGCAACGGCGAGCTGCCGAAATCGTCTGGCAGTTTCCAGCCGAAGCGCACTTCGCCGCCGGCGTTGGCGTGGGTCTGCAAGGTGCCGAGCGCGCCGCCCCAGTGGCTGATCGCGTCCCAGCCCCAGCCGTCGGCGTTGACCGTCGCGTCGCCGGGCCAGCGGCGCATGCGTTCGTGCACCAGGCGGAACACCGGTTCGTCGTGCAACTGGTTGTCCCAGCCGAGGAATTTCTCGTCGCCGAGCGCGTCGTGCACTGCGTCCTGCACCTGCTTGCCCTGCGCCGACGGGCCGACCATGCCCAGCAACAACTGGGTGGTGCGCAGGCGGTCGCCATTGCGCGCGTTGTAGCCGAAGTTCACCGCCAGCACGGCGGCGTAGGGGCGGTCGTCCCTGATCAGGTCGCGGCGGGTCTTGTCGGTCGGGGTGAAGATGGCCTGGCCGAAACTGAAGACCATGTTCTGCTGCTCGAACTCGCCCGGGTGCAGGCGCTCCAGGTAGCGGTTGACCGCCCGCGCCAGCCGCGGCAGGCAGGGGTCGTCGGTGAAGTCGACCAGGTTCGGCGACACCAGGGTCATGCCGAAGCCGTTGGTATAGCCCTGGTCCTGGCCGGCACCGCCGAACAGGTCGTTGTCGACGCGAAAGTTCACCGTCGGCGGGGTGTCTTCCAGTGCGCTGCCGGCGCACCGGTCGGTGGCGGCGGCAGCGGGCAGCGAAGCGATGGCGAGCACGACGGCGAGGGCGAGAGGCAGGCGCGATGACGGCATGGGCGACGTCCCTGGAGGAAGGAGGGGAATGGGGACACCGACGCTAGCGGGCCGGATGCGCGCGTCCCGTGAAGCCTGCATTCATGAAGATGCCGGGTCGAGCATAGGCCGCGCCGGCGTTCGCGCGAAAGCCGCGTAGCCGTATCGCTTCGTCCTATTGGCATCGCTTGCCAACCGCGCCCACATGCTGACGCGGCGCGGCTGCCGCCAGCGTCCGTACAAGCGGCCTGCCGGCGCGGCGCGGCCTTGGGTTTGCCCGGCGCCGGCCCGATAATGCAGCCATGGATATCACCTCGGACAACCCCGATCACGGCTTCCAGTTCCCCGGCGTCTTCGAGCTCAGCGCGATGGGCACCGCCAACACCGGGTTGGAGACCGAACTGCCGCGCCTGCTCGCCCAGGCGGGCGTGGACGTGCTGGAAGAGCGCATCAGCTGGAAGCATTCGTCCAACGGCAAGTACGTGTCGGTGCGGATCGCCTTCCGCGCCGCCGACCGCGCCCAGTACGACGCCGCGCATCTGGCGCTGCGCGAGCATCCGGAAGTGAAGTGGACGCTGTAGCCGTCGCCGCGGTACTGCCGCCGGAGCCGACGCAGGCACTGCCGCCGTGCCGGGTCCGCGATCTCGGCCGCCAGCCCTACGAGCCGGTGTGGCGGGCGATGCAGCGCTTCACCGATGCGCGCGAGGAAACCAGCGCCGACGAGCTGTGGGTGGTCGAGCACGAACCGGTGTTCACCCTCGGCCAGGCCGGCAAGCCCGAGCACGTGCTGGCGCCCGGCGAGATCCCGGTGCTGCACGTGGACCGCGGCGGCCAGGTCACCTACCACGGCCCCGGCCAGTTGGTGGTGTACCCGCTGCTGGACCTGCGCCGGCTGAAGATCGGCGTGCGCGACTACGTGTGCCGGATCGAGCAGGCCCTCATCGACACGCTGGACGAATGGAACATCCTTGGCCAGCGCCGCGACGGCGCGCCCGGCGTCTACGTCGGCGCGGCCAAGGTCGCCGCGCTCGGCATCCGCGTGCGCCGCGGCTGCACTTTCCACGGCCTGTCGTTCAACGTGGCGATGGATCTGGAGCCGTTCCACCGCATCAATCCCTGCGGCTATCAGGGCCTGCAGGTGACCTCGGTGCTAGACTTGGGCGGTCCCTCCGGCATGCAGGCCGTCAAACCGGTGCTGCTGGCCCAACTGGCGCGCCAGTTCGGGCTGACCCTGCAGCCGCTCGACGCCTTGCCCGACCTCACGCTCACGCACGCGGCCTGACCGCCTGCCCGCCGACGACGCCATGACCCAGCCCAGCGCACGCACCATCCCTCTGCAGGTCCTTTCCGGCGACAGCGCGGCCGCGCCCGCGCCGCTGCAGGCCGGCGTCAAGCAACTGGGCGGCGACAAGATCAACCGCTCGCCGGTGCAGTTCGCCGACGCGCCGGTGCTGCGCAAGCCGTCGTGGATCCGGGTACGGATCCCGTCCGGCAACGCGGTGCAGACGCTCAAGGCCAAGCTGCGCGAGAACCGCCTGGTCACGGTCTGCGAGGAAGCCAGCTGCCCGAACATCCACGAGTGCTTCAGCCACGGCACCGCCACCTTCATGATCCTGGGCGAAGTCTGCACCCGCCGCTGTTCGTTCTGCGACGTCGCCCATGGCCGGCCCAAGCCGCCGGACGCGAGCGAACCGGCCAGCCTGGCGCAGACCGTGGCCGACATGGGCCTGCGCTACGTGGTGGTGACCAGCGTCGACCGCGACGACCTGCGCGACGGCGGCGCCCAGCACTTCGCCGACTGCATCGGCGCGATCCGCGCCGCCGCGCCGGCCACCCGCATCGAGATCCTGACCCCGGACTTCCGCGGCAAGGGCCGCATGGACCGCGCGCTGGAGATCCTGGCGACCAATCCGCCGGACGTGTTCAACCACAACATCGAGACCGTGCCGGACCTGTACCCGAACGTGCGTCCCGGCGCCGACTACCAGTGGTCGCTGACCCTGCTGCAGAAGTTCAAGGCGCAGCACCCGTCGATCGCCACCAAGTCCGGGATCATGCTCGGCCTGGGCGAGACCATGGAGCAGGTGCAGGCCACGCTGCGCGACCTGCGCGCGCACGACGTGGACATGGTCACCATCGGCCAGTACCTGCAGCCGACCGCGCACCACCACCCAGTGATGCGCTACTGGACGCCGGACGAGTACAAGGCGCTGGAGGAGTACGGCAATGCGCTGGGCTTCAGCCACGTCGCCTCCGGGCCGATGGTGCGCTCGTCCTACCACGCCGATCGGCAGGCTGCCGGCGCCGGCGTCGCCGCCTGAGTTCACCCTGCGGCAGCGGTTGTGGCGCCGCCGCCGCGTCCTGGCGAGCGTCCAGGACGCCCGCCGTGCCGGCCGCGACGCCCGCCCGCAGCGCCTGCACCGGCGCCATTCACACTTCGCTACCGGGCCCCGGCTAGTCTGGTTCAGGAACAGGTGACACGGCCTGCAACTTGCGGCACTGTCGTGTTGTCTCACGCGATCTGCAGCCCCCCTGACGGCCTCGTGCCGAGAGTACGTAGATGAAATTCAAAGCTTCCGTCTTCCTGCTGGCGTTCGCGCTGACCACGCCGCTGGCGCTGTTCGCCCGCACCGACGCGCCCGCGCTGCCGGCGGCCTCGACCGCCGACCAGTCCACCACCGCCAAGCTGGTGTACGGGCTGCTCTCCGACAGCCGCTACGCCTACCGGCCGCGCGCGCTCGACGAGGCGACCTCGAAGGAAGTCTTCAAGAAGTACCTGGAGACGCTGGACGGCAGCAAGCAGTTCTTCACCCAGGCCGACGTGGACAAGTTCGCCGCGTTCCAGGCCAATCTCGGCAGCAATATCGCCGCCGGCCAGCTGGAGCCGGCGTTCCAGGTGTTCGCCGTGTACCGGCAGCGCGTGGACGAGCGCATCGGCTACGCGCGCAAGCTGCTCAAGCAGGACTTCGATTTCAACGGCAGCGAGAAGTTCGAGTACGACCGCAAGGACGTGCCGTGGCCCAAGGATAACCAGGAGCTGGACGAGCTGTGGCGCAAGTCGGTGATGAACGACTGGCTGCGGCTCAAGCTCGCCGGCAAGAAGCCCGAGGACATCCGCAAGACCCTGGACAAGCGCTACGCCAACCTCGCAGATTCGGTGAAGGAGCTGAAGAGCGAGGACGTGTTCCAGTTCTTCATGAACGCCTACACCAACACCGTCGATCCGCACACCGACTACTTCACCCCGCGCACCGCCGAGAACTTCAACCAGCAGATGTCGCTGTCGCTGGAAGGCATCGGCGCGCAGTTGCAGAAGCAGGACGACATGGTGGTGATCCGCGAGGTCATCCCCGGCGGCCCGGCCGCGGTGGACGGCACGCTGAAGCCGGGCGACCGGATCGTCGGCGTCGGCCAGGGCAAGTCCGGCCAGGTCGAGGACGTGATCGGCTGGCGCATCGACGACGTGGTGGCCAAGATCCGCGGCGACAAGGACACCCAGGTACGTCTTGAGTACATTCCGGCCGAGGCTGGCGTGGACGGCAAGCACCGCCAGTTGCTGCTGACCCGGCAGAAGGTGCGCCTGGCCGAACAGGCCGCCAAGGGCGAGACCATCACCCTGCCGGCGAAGGACGGCGAACCGGCGCGGCGCGTCGGCGTGATCAAGCTGCCGGCGTTCTACCAGGACTTCGAAGGCCGCCGCCGCAACGCCAGCGACTACGCCTCGGCGACCCGCGATGTGGCCAAGCTGCTGGCCGGCTTCAAGACCGACAAGGTCAATGGCGTGGTGCTTGACCTGCGCAACAACGGCGGCGGCTCGCTGGACGAGGCGATCGAACTGACCGGCCTGTTCATCGAGCAGGGCCCGGTGGTGCAGGTGCGCGAATCCGGCGGCCGGGTCACCGTCAACAGCGACGACAACCCGGCCGTGGCCTGGGACGGCCCGCTGGCGGTGCTGATCAACCGCGGTTCGGCCTCGGCCTCGGAGATCTTCGCCGGCGCCATCCAGGATTACGGACGCGGCCTGATCATCGGCGAGACCAGCTTCGGCAAGGGCACGGTGCAGAACATCGTCGACCTGGACCGCTGGCCGGCCAACGAGACCGACCGCTTCGGCCAGGTCAAGCTGACCATCGCCCAGTTCTTCCGGGTCAGCGGCAGCAGTACCCAGCACAAGGGCGTGGTGCCGGACATCGCGTTCCCGGCCAGCGTCGATGCCACCGAGTTCGGCGAGAGCACCTACCCCAACGCCTTGCCGTGGACCCGCATCGCCGCGGTGCCGCACACCCAGTACGGCAACTTCGCGCCGCTGCTGCCGAAGCTGGAGACGCTGCATGCCAGCCGCATCGCCAGCGACAAGGAATTCCAGTGGTGGGAAGAGGACGTGCAGCAGTTCCGCACCGAGGCGGCGAAGAAGTACGTGGTGCTCAACGAGGCCGAGCGCCGCGCCGAGCGCGAGAAGCAGGACGTGCAGCGCAAGCAGCGCCAGGAGATGCGCAAGCAGCTCGGGCTGCCGCTGGATCCGCTCGCCGACGACAGCAGCGACGACGGCCTGACCGGCAACGAACGCGACATCATCAAGGACGCCGCGCGCGAGAAGCTGGTCGACAAGCGCCCGGATCCGCTGCTGCGCGAGTCGGCCTCGATCCTGGCAGACGCGCTGAACCTGCTGGAAAAGGACCACCCGCTGTCGGTGCAGGTACTACCGCAGTCCACCGGCCCGGGGCGCTGGGCCGACTGAGCCCGCACTTCATCGCCGCGCGAACACGAACGCGCCATCGCCCAGCGATGGCGCGTTTTTCGTTAGGGGTCTGCGTGGCCGCGCGCCATCGCTTGCGTTCTGCGCGGCTGGTGCCGAACGCTGTGGCAGAGCAGCCAGTCACGGTACCGACGATCGCACTGCAGGGTTCGCCTCGGGCACCAGCCTGACAGGCTCTCTGTAGGAGCGGCTTCAGCCGCGACCGTGTCTTACCGGTAACGCCCGGTCGCGGCTGAAGCGGCTCCTACAGGTGCGCATCAACTGGATCGAAAGCTGCGCTAGCTCAGCGCCTGCCACAGCTGATGCACACCCAACGCCAGCAAGGTCAGGAAGAACACCCGCCGGAACGCCTCGGCGGAAATGCGCTGGCGCAGGTGCGCGCCCAGCCACATGCCGATCGCGGTCGGCAGCAGAGCCAGCAACGAAGGGCCGAGCGCGCCGCGCGCGAACGCGCCGTGCCAGGTCAGGGCAATGGCCAGCGCCAGCGTGGCGGTGAAGAAGCAGTAGCCCAACGCGCGCATCAGCGTCTCCCGCGGCAGGCCCAGCGCGACCAGATAGGGCAACGACGGCAGCACGAACACGCCGGTGGCGCCGGTCAGCAGGCCGGTCGCCAACCCGGCCGCCGGGCCTGCCCAGGGCTCGTGCCGCGGTGGCAGCCGGCCCTGCCAGCGGCTCAGGCCGAGCAGCGCGTACAGCGCCAGCAAGGCGCCGAGTCCGCCGCGCGCCAGCGCCGGATCGGCGCCGATCAGGATGCCGGCGCTGAGCCAGGTGCCGATCGCGATCGTGAGCAGCAGCGGCCACAGCCGCCGCAGCAGCGGCGCCGCGCCCTTGCCCCAGGCCTGCTGCAGATTGGTCAGCAGCGACGGCAGCACCAGCAGCGCGGCCGCTTCGGGCGGCGCCAGCCACAGTCCCAGCAAGCCCATGGCGACCGTTGGCAGGCCGGTCCCGGCCACGCCCTTGACGAAGCCGGCCAGGCAGAACACCGCGGCGATCGGCAGCAGATGCGGGATGAGCGATTGCATGTCTGCAGCATCGGCGGTGCCGCGGCGTCGGACAATGCGCGATTGCTTCAGGCAGACTTCGGCAACGACGAAGGCTGGAACGGCGATGCACCTGGATTTCATCGACTTGCGGCTGTTCGTGGCGGTGGCCGAGGCCGGCAGCATCACCGCCGGTGCCGACCGCGCGGCGTTGTCGTTGGCCGCGGCCAGCGCGCGCATCCGCGCGCTGGAACTGCAGGCCGGTGCGGCGCTGTTCGCGCGCGGCCGCCGCGGCGTGAGCCTGACCGCGGCCGGCGCCGCGCTGTTGCGGCACGCACGGCAGCTGCTGCGCCAGGCCGAGGCGATGCGCGCCGAACTGGGCGAGCACACCGGCGCCAACCAGGCCACGGTGCGGCTGCTGGCCAATACCGCGGCGCTGTACGAATGGCTGCCCGAACTGCTGGCCGAGTTCCTGGTCGCGCATCCGCGCATCGACCTGGCCTTGCGCGAACAGGGCAGCACTGCTGCGGCCGATGCGGTGCGCGAGGAGCGTGCCGACCTGGTGGTGATCGCCGACCACGCCGACCTGTCCGGTCTGCACGCGCAGGCATTCCGCCAGGACCGGCTGGTGCTGGTGGCAGCGGCTACGCATCCGCTGGCGCGCGCGCCGCAGCTGCGCCTGGCGCAGCTATGGCAGGCGGAATTCCTCGGCCTGGCCGACGACAGCGCGCTGCAGCGGCACCTGCGCACGCAGGCCGCGCGCGCCGGCGGCCTGCTGCGCATCCGCGCCCACGTGCACGGCATCGAGCCGCTGTGCCGGATGCTGGCGCGCGGCGCCGGCGTGGCGATCCTGCCGCAGGCCGCGCTGGCCCGGGTCAGCGTGCGCGAACAACTGGTCGCGGTGCCGTTGCAGGAGCCGTGGGCAGCGCGGCAGTTGTCGATCGTGTGGCGGCCCGCACCGGCGCCGGCGGTGCGTCAGGTGCTGGACTGGCTGTGCGCGCACGCCGACGCTGCCGCGACTACCGGCGCGGGATGACATCCCGTGCGCAAGCGATCGACTTCACTGCGGCCAGGCGAACTCGGCTTCCACCGGGAAGTGGTCCGACGGCCAATGTCCCTGCGGCCGCGCGTCGAGCGTGGCGAAGTGGGTGGCGCGCAATCCGCGCGACAGGATCCAGTCGATGCGCCGGTCGGGATGGCCGGTGAAATCGTGGAAGGTCGCCTCCGGTCCCTGCGCGTGCGGCACCTGCTTGCGCGCGTCGGCCAGCGCAGGCACCAGCGTACGGTAGGTGGGCGAATCCGGCGCGGTGTTGAAGTCGCCGGTGATCACCACCGGCACGTCGGCCGGCAAGGCCTGCACGCGCGCGAGGATCAGCGCGGCGCCCTTGGCGCGCGCCGCCTCGTCTTCGTCGCGGTACGGCAGGTGGGTGTCGAACAGGTAGAAGCGGCGTCCGTCGGCGATGCGTTCGAACAGCCCCCAGTTCACCATCCGCGGCAGCGGGTGGCCCCAGCTGATGCTGCCGACCACCGTCGGGGTGTCCGATAGCCAGAAGTCGCCCGATTCCACCAGCTTCAGGCGGCGGCTGTCGTAGAACACGCCCATGCGCTCGCCGTCCTCGCTGCCGTCGCGGCTGCGCCCGAACCAGCGGTAGTCGGGCAGTTGCGCGGCCAGGTAATCGGCCTGCAGCTTGACCAGCTCCTGGGTGCCGAACACGTCGGGACGCTGCTCACGGATCAGCGCGGCCATCGCGCTGCGGCGGATCTCCCAGCGCTTGTCGCCGTCGGTATCGACCGGCACGCGCACGTTGAAGCTCATTACCTTGAGCGTAGCTGGCGCGGCGTGCGATGGCGCGCGCGCCTGCGCTGGGGCGAGCACTGCGCCCAGCGCGAGCAACAGCAGCAACCCAAGCGAACGCGGTGACAACGAGAATTTGGACATGGCGACAGGTCTGGCGGTGGGATCGCGCCAATGGTGGCATGCCGATGTGACCGCCATCCAGTCGCGGACTGCGTCGCGCACGCGGCGCCACGACGCTCACATTGGCGCACGCCCAGGCGGCGAAACCCGCCCGGCATGCAGCGGCGCGACAGGCGCCGCGTGCGTTATTGGAACGCCGACAGCGCCTGGGTGAGCTGCCCGTTGTTGTTCACCGCGCCCTTCGTATAGCCCTGCCAGCCCGGATACGCATCCGGCTCCCAATAGAACACGCCCAGTCCATGTGCACCGACCGCGCGGGTCTTGGCGACCAGATCGGCCAGCATCGCGCGGGTCGCCGCGTCCTGCTGCCAGTCCATGCCCACTTCGCTGACGATCACGTCCGCGCCGTAGCGCGCCACCATGTCGCGCATGTTGCTGGCGATCTGCGTGTTCGCGCTTTGCCAGCCGCTGCTCGAGGGATAGTGCGACATGCCGACCACGTCCCACTTGCCGCCGGCGGACTTGAGCCCGTCGAAGAACCAGCGGAAGGTCGCGTTGTCGTAGCCGTTGGCCAGATGCACGACCACCTTGGCGTTGGGATACACCGACTTGCTGGCGTTGTAGCCGCTGTTGATCAGCTGCGCGAGATTGCCGAAGTTGGGCGTCTTCCCGTCCGGCCACAGCATGCCGCTGTTGATCTCGTTGCCAACCTGCACCCAACTGACGTTGATGCCGTTGGATTTGAGATACGACAGGATGCCGCTGGTATGCGCGTAGACGTCGCTGAGCAGTTTGGAGAACGCATCGCCGCTCCACGCCGCCGGTTTGGTCTGCTGTCCGGGATCGGCCCAGCTGTCGCTGTAGTGGAAGTCGATCATGATCTGCATGCCCTGCGCCTTTGCCCGATTGGCCATGTTCAGCACGTCGGCGCCGTCGCACCAGCCGTCCTTGGGATTGACCCAGACGCGCAGGCGCACCGCGTTGACGCCGCTGCCCTTCAGCAACGCGAAGAAATCGGTGTTCGCGCCCGCGGCGTTACGGAACACGCGGCCGCTGCTCTCCTGCTGGTCGATCCAGCTCACGTCCGCGCCCTTGGCGAAACTCTGCGCCGCTGCCGGCGCACACAGGCAGGCCAGCAGCAACAGCGCCAGCCATGCGCACATGCTCTTGCTCGATCCGTTCATGGGTTCCTCGCGATGATGGCGTGCCGGTAAGCGATGCCTGCGGCGCTGGCCGGGGCGTGCGCGAGGCTAGCGCGATCGCGCGCGCAACGCGCGCTGCAGCGCAGGGTGTCTACGCCTGGCGACAGCGGCGCCTCGCGCGCGGCACTTGACGGCGACGCCCATCGGCGTAGCATTTGTCGCACGCCAAGGGACAGACCCGCGGCGACCCCAATCACCGTGAGGGATGCTCATGGAATACGACTACCTGGTGTTCATCGGGCGCTTCGAGCCCTTCCACAACGGCCACGCCGCCGTTGCCCGCCACGCCCTGGCGCGAGCGCAGAAACTCATCTTCCTGATCGGCTCGGCCGAGACCCCGCGCACCATCCGCAATCCGTGGACGGTGGCCGAACGCAGCGTCATGATCCAGGCCGCGCTCGAGGGCGCCGGCGAGCGCCTGATCCTGCGCCCGCTGCGCGACCACCTGTACAACGAGAGCCAATGGATCGCCGCCGTGCAGTCGGCGGTGGCCGAGGCGGTGCGTGCCGACGGCGGCGGCGCCGAGGCGCGCATCGGCCTGGTCGGCATGGACAAGGACGCCAGCAGCTATTACCTGCGCGAGTTCCCGCAGTGGCCGCTCGTCGACGTGCAGCACACCGAGACGCTGTCGGCGACCGAACTGCGCCGCTACCTGTTCGAGGCCGGCAGCATCGATTTCCACGGCGCGCTGCTGATGCTGCGCGGCAACGTGCCGGCTCCGGTGTTCGACATGCTCGAAGCGTTCCGCAAGAACTCGCCGTCGTATGCGGAACTGCTGGCCGAGTACCAGTTCATCGAGCAGTACCGCGCGGCCTGGAAGGAGGCGCCGTATCCGCCGACCTTCGTCACCGCCGACGCGGTGGTGGTGCATTCGGGCCATGTGCTGCTGGTGCGGCGCCGCGCCGCGCCGGGCAAGGGTCTGTGGGCGCTGCCTGGCGGCTTCGTCGGCCAGCACGAGAGCATCTTCGATGCCTGCCTGCGCGAACTGCGCGAGGAAACCCGGCTGAAGATCCCGGTGCCGGTGCTGAAGGGCTCGCTGAAGAACCGCCACGTGTTCGACCATCCCGAGCGCAGCCTGCGCGGGCGCACCATCACCCACGCCTTCCACTTCGAATTCACCTTCGGCGAACTGCCCGAGGTGCGTGGCGGCGACGATGCCGACAAGGCGCGCTGGATTCCGGTCAGCGAAGTGCTGGGCATGGGCCCGAAACTGTTCGAAGACCACCTGCACCTGCTCGAATTCTTTCTGGGTCGCGGTTGATCGCGGCTTTTCCGGCCGGCGGACAGACCGCTGGCCTTCCCCCGACGCGAAGGAGCTTCCGTCATGCAATGCCTCAACAACCTGCTGCTCAACACCGATAGCTACAAGGCCAGCCACTGGCTGCAATATCCGGCCGGCACCGATGCCACGTTCTTCTACGTGGAATCGCGCGGCGGCGTCTACGACCGCACCGTGTTCTTCGGCCTGCAGTCGATCCTCAAGGAGGCGCTGGGCCGCGCCATCACCCATGCCGACGTCGACGAGGCGCGCGACCTGTTCGCCGCGCACGGCGTGCCGTTCAACGAGGCCGGCTGGCGCGACATCGTCGACCGCCTCGGCGGGCAGTTGCCGATCCGCATCCGCGCCGTGCCCGAGGGCAGCGTGGTGCCGACCCACAACGCGCTGATGACCATCGAGTCCACCGACGCGCAGGCTTACTGGGTGCCCTCGTACCTGGAAACGCTGCTGCTGCGCATCTGGTATCCGGTCACCGTGGCCACGGTCAGCTGGCACGCCAAGCAGACCCTGCGCCAGTTCCTGGAGCGCACCAGCGACGACCCGGAAGGGCAATTGCCGTTCAAGCTGCACGACTTCGGCGCGCGCGGCGTGTCCAGCCTGGAGTCGGCGGCGATCGGCGGCGCCGCGCACCTGGTCAACTTCCTCGGCACCGATACCGTGTCCGGGCTGCTGCTGGCGCGCGCGCACTACCACGAGCCGATGGCCGGCTATTCGATCCCCGCCGCCGAGCACAGCACCATCACCAGTTGGGGCCGCGAGCGCGAAGTGGACGCGTACCGCAATATGCTCACCCACTTCGGCAAGCCCGGCGGCATCGTCGCGGTGGTGTCCGACAGCTACGACATCTTCCACGCGATCCGCGAACACTGGGGCACCACGCTGCGCGAGGAAGTGATCGCCTCCGGCGCCACCGTGGTGATCCGCCCCGATTCCGGCGACCCGGTGGCGGTGGTGCACCAGTGCCTGGAACTGCTCGACGAGGCCTTCGGCCACAGCGTCAACGGCAAGGGCTACAAGGTGCTCAACCACGTGCGCGTGATCCAGGGCGACGGGGTCAACCCGACCAGCATCCGCGCGATCCTGGAACGCGTCACCAGCGCCGGCTACGCCACCGACAACGTCGCCTTCGGCATGGGCGGCGCGCTGCTGCAGCGGCTGGACCGCGACACCCAGAAGTTCGCGCTGAAGTGCTCGGCCGCGCGCGTGGACGGCAAGTGGATCGACGTCTACAAGGATCCGGTCACCGACAAGGGCAAGCTCAGCAAGCGCGGCCGCATGAGCCTGCTGCGCCACCGCGAATACGGTGGCTACCGCACCGAGCCGGTGCCGGCCTCGGCCGCGTCGCTGGACGAACTGGCCCGGCCCGCCGGCTACGACGATGCGATGGTCACGGTGTGGGAAAACGGCCGCCTGCTGCACGACTGGAGCCTGGCGCAGGTGCGCGAGCGCGCGAACGCCGCGCGCCTGTAGGTGCCGGCATGGACGCCAGCATGGAGTTCGCGCCGCCGCTGAGCGGCGCCTCGCCGCTGTTCGCCGCACTGCGCGCCGGCATGCCGCACCTGGAATGGCGGGTGCCGGCCGCCGCCGATGCCGCGCGCTGGCGCGTGCAGCGCATCGGCGGGCGCGACTATCGCGTCGCGCAGCCGGTGACCTTCACCCCGTACGCGTCGGTGCGGCCCTGTTCGGCGCGCTGCCGCTTCTGTTCGGAGACGCTGCGCCCGCAGGCCGGCGGCACCGCCGCGGCCAGCCTGCGGCCGCCGCCGGACTATTTCGGGATGCTGCGGCAGGGATTGGCGCAGCTGTCCGGGCTGCCGCTGTCGCAGTCGCTGTCGGGGCTGGAAATGACCGACGACGAAGCCTGGTTCCTGCAGTTGCTGCAGACATTGGCCGAGGCCGAACGCGATGGATTGCTGGTCGAGCAGCGCGTGCTGTACAGCAACGGCGCCGGCTTCGCCCGCGGTCGCGGCGATGCGCTGCTGGACGCGCTGCAACGCTTCGGACTGTCGTGGGTGGAGTTGTCGCGGCACCACCCGCAGCAGGCCGGCAACGACGCGATCATGCGCTTCCGCGACGGCGAGGCGATCGCCGATGCGCAGGTGTTCGTCGCCACCGCGCAGCGCATCGCCGCCGCGCTGCCGCTGCGCCTGGTGTGCATCCTGCAGCACGGCGGCGTCGCCGATGCCGACGGCGTCGCCGGCTACCTGCGCTGGGCGCGCGAATGCGGCGCGCGCACGGTGGTCTTCCGCGAGTTCTCGCGGCTCGGCGACGGCTACCGCAGCGGCGGCACGCAGCGCTATCTGGCGCAGGCGCGGGTCGGCGTGGAGCAGGTGGTGGCCGCGTGCATGGCCACGCCGTGGTGGCGCACGTTGCGGCCGCTGCAGATCACCGAGGGCTATTACTTCTGGAACCTGCGCATGGTCACCGCCGACGGCATGGAGGTGGTGTTCGAAACCTCCGACTATGCCGCCATGCAGGCGCGCCACGACAGCGGCGACATCTACAAGCTGGTGTTCTTCGCCGACGGCCGGCTGTGCGCGGGCTGGCAGCCGGACCGCGATCTGTTGTGGCAGGCCCGGCATGGATAGCCGCAGCTGGTGGACGCCGCCGCCGGACCCGCCCGAACACCGGCTGCCCGACGACCTGCGCCGGCGCGATCCGCTGGGCGCGCGCGATTGCGGCTGGGTCAGCCAGATGCGCCCGTTCGTGCGCCAGTTCAGTGCGCCGGACGCCTGCGTGCTGGATCCGTTCTGCGGCTTCGGCAGCACCTTGCTCGCCGCCGAACTGGAAGGCCGGCGCGGGCTGGGCCTGGAGATCGATGCCGGGCGCGCGGCGCTGGCGCGCGAGCGCTTGCAGCGGCTCGGGCTGCGCGCGCAGGTGCGGGTCGGTGCGCTGCCGCAGCTCGCGCTGGAGACACCGGTCGATCTGTGCCTGACCAACGTGCCGTACTTCGGTTGCGACTGGCCTGGCGCGACGGCACCGGGCCAGCTGTATGCCAGCCCTGACTACGCGGCGTATCTGGGCGGGCTGCGCGCGGTGTTCCATGCGGTGCGCCGCAGCCTGCGCGACGACGGCTTCTGCATCGCGATGGTCGAGAACGTGGAGGTCGGCGGCGTGTACGTGGCGCAGGCCTGGGACCTGGCGCGGGTGCTGGGCAGCCTGTTCGTGCCCTGCGCCGAACGCGTGCTGTGCTATCCGCGCGAGACCGCGCAGTCGCTGGCGCCCGGCGACACGCGCAGCGACCGCAGCCACGAGTACGCGCTGATCTTCCAGAAGCGGCGCGAACCGATCGACCTGCCGGGCAGCGCGCAGCTGCTGACCGCACTGCGCGCGGACGGGTTCGCCTACGCCGTGTACGGCAGCTATCCGGCCTGGCTCGCCGACCCCGACGCGGCCGCGCGCCCGCCCGGCGACGTGGACCTGCTGCTGCCGCGCGACCTCGGCCAACTGCAGCGGCTGATGGATTGGCTGCGCGCGCGCGGCTTCGCGCTCAGCCTGTGGGGCGAGCCGCTGGCGGCGCCGCCGACGCTGGCGCTGCTCGACGCCTACCACTACCTGCGCGCCGAACGCCGCGACTGCGGCGGCGGCCTGCTGCGGGTGGACCTGTCGCTGCAGCCGGCGCCGGGCTCGCTAACCGCGGGATGAGCGCTGGCGGCGGCATCAAGGCCGCCTCGACGCGCTTGCGGCTATCCTTGGCCGGTTCCTTCCTTTCGGTCCACGGCCATGTCCGCTTCGTCCAACGTCCTCGCCTTTCCTGCGCTCGTGCTGGTCGCGATCGGCCTGAGCGGCTGCTTCGCCCGCAAGCAGGACAACCTGGTGAAGGAGACCTTCAACTCCGACAACACCTATTCGCGCAGCTATCCGGTACAGCCGGGCCAGGCCTGCGAGTCGGCGCGGCGCGCGCTGCTGAGCCAGGGCTATGTGGTCGCCAAGGCCACCGCCGATGCGGTCGAAGGCACCAAGAACTTCCAGCCCAACCAGGATTCGCACGAGCAGCTGGAGCTTCGCGTGTCGTGCGTGGCGCACGGCCAGGACGAGTCCTGGGTGTTCGTCAGCGCGCTGCAGGACCGTTATGCGCTGAAGAAGAGCGCGACCTCGGCCAGCGTCGGCGTCGGCGTGCTCGGCTCGGTGTCGCTGCCGGTCGGCAGCAGCGACGACTCGCTGGTGCGCGTGGCCAGCAGCACGGTGCAGGACGGCGATTTCTACAAGCGCTTCTTCGAACTCATGGCGCAGTACCTGCCCAAGGCCAAGCCGGCCGCGCCGCCCGAGCCGCCGCCGGCGGCAGCGCCCAAGCCCGAGCCGGCCGCTGCGGTACCGGCGGCTGCACCGACGCCGCCGCCGGCAGCAGCGCCGCCGGCACCTGCACCCGCAGCAGTGCCGCCGACGCCGGTGGCGGAAGCTACGCCCGCGCCTGCTGCCGCGCCCGCGGTCAACGACGGCACCACGCCGCGCTGAGGCGTGCGTTCATCCGCGGCTACGGAAGCTGAATAGCGGCATTTCGCTTCACGATTCATTCGCAATCGCGGTGCAAAGGTGGCGCCGTCGGGAGTGCGATGCCTGTAACAGGTATCGGCTCCGCCACCCAGGAGCAACCAGCATGAACACTTTCAAATCCGCCGTGTGTCTCAGCATCCTCGCGATCGCCACTGCTGCCGCGCCGCTGGCGCAGGCGCAGCGCCATTACGGGCCGGAAGACGCCGGACGCCGCTTCAACGACGGCACCCGCGTGCATTGCAAGAAGGTCGCAGTGCAGAAGAACAACACCGACCCCAACCGCATCGGCGGCACTGTGGCCGGCGCGGCGATCGGCGGCCTGCTCGGCAACCAGATCGGCAAGGGCGACGGCAAGAAGCTGGCGACGGTCGGCGGCGCGGTCGCCGGCGGCGCCACCGGGCGCTACATCCAGGGCCAGCGCCAGCAGGCCAACGGCAACCGCCGCGTCGAGACGGTCTGCAAGCGCTACTGAGCCCACGCCGCGATCGGCCATCGCGGCGCGCTTTGCAAGTAAGTAAAAACGCCCTGGCGGACAGCATCCGCCGGGGCGTTTTGCGTTGGCGCAACCAGGGACTTGTGTGGACAGGTCGGTGAATGCCGCCGCGGGGCTCGCAGGCGCTTGCCAGGCCATGCCACGCTTTTCTGTAGGAGCGGCTTCAGCCGCGACAGACATCATCCGGCAAGACCCTGTCGCAGCTGAAGCCGCTCCTACAGAGGCAGGCTGCGGCGTTGCTGGCCCTAGCCGACAATGGCACTCAGTGCCGCCCCCAGCTCCGGATAGCGAAACACATAGCCTTCCTGCTGTGCGCGGGTCGGCAACACCCGCTGGCTGCCCAGCAACAGATCGGACATCTCGCCGAAGGCCAGGCGCAGCGCCGCGGCCGGTGCCGGCAGCAGCGCCGGCCGGTGCAGCGCCTGGCCGAGCTGCTGGGCGAAATCGGCATTGGTCACCGGTGCCGGCGCGGTGGCGTTGTAGGCGCCGTCGCCGCCGTGCTGCAGCAGCCACAGCAACAGGCCGACGTGATCGTCGCGATGGATCCAGCTCATCCATTGCCGGCCATCGCCCATGCGCCCGCCCAGGCCGAACCGGAACGGCGGCAGCATCCGCGACAACGCGCCGCCGTCGCGGCCGAGCACCACACCGGTGCGGACCAGGCTGGTGCGCACGCCCAGCGCATGCGCGCGCAACGCCTCGGCTTCCCAGTCCTGGCACAGCTGCGCGGAAAAATCCGCGCCGGCCGGGCTGCGTTCGTCGAGCAGGTCGTTGCCGCGGTCGCCGTAGTAGCCGATCGCCGAGCCGGACAGCAGGCAGGCGGGACGCTGCGCCGGGTCCAGTTGCGCGATCCAGTCGAGCAGGGCGCGGGTGGTGCCGATGCGCGAGGTGCGGAAGCGGCGCTTGCGTGTCTCGTTCCAGCGGCCGTCGCTGAGCGGTTCGCCGGCGAGATTGATCACCGCGTGCGCCGGCGCCGCACCCTGCAGGTCTTGCAGCGCCTGCACGCCGGGCAGCGCCCGCGTGGCGCGCGCCGCGTCGCGGCTGAGCACGCTGACCTGGTGTCCGGCCTGGAGCAGAGCGGGGCACAGTGCGCGGCCGATGAATCCGGTGCCGCCGGTGACGAGCACATGCATGACGAGGCTTCCACGAGCGGGGGAGCGGCAGTGTAGGGCCGGCCGGCATGGCAACCGAGTGAATATGCCTGCCGCTGACCGCCATGCGCATCACCGTGGCGCACGGTTTCGCAGCGCGTGCACCGCGCGCGCGTCACGCTGCGCACCCGCGTGTGCGTGCGCCGCGCGCCATGCCTCCTGCCGTGTCCTCTTTCGCATCTGCCATGCTCGTGCCATGACCGTCAGCATTCCGAACCCGCCAGTGCCGCGCCGATGCCGTTTCGCCGCGCGCCTGCTGCTGGCGCTGGCCTTGGCCGCGGGCGGTGCACTCGCCGCTCCGCCCGAACCGGCCGACCAGGCCAGCGCCGACTGCCTCGCCGCGCTGCTGCGCCAGCTCGGCTGGCGCATCGACAGCACGCCTGCCGCGCAGCCGCGGCTGCTGCCGGGCACGCCCTGCGAACGCAGCTCGCTGGCTGACGCACAGGCCCACGGCGACCTGCAGGCGGCCTTGCCGGCGCAGTGGAACCCGGCGCAACGGCGCGACGTGCTGCGCGCGCTGCTGGAGACGCCGGCCACGCAGTGCGGCTATTTCCTGTTGCTCGGCGCGGCCACCCAGCGCGCGGTGACGCGGTTGCAGGACAACCCCGGCTACCGCTTCAGCGCACTGCAACTGGGCTGGATCGGATTCGGCCCGGGCGGTGCGCGCCGGCAGGGCTGGCAGCGCTTCCGCAGCTTCGGCCGCGGCTATCGTCCGGCGCAGGGCAACGCGCGCGCGATCGAGGCGTTCTACAGCGGCCACGTGCGCTCGGAGTGCGGCGTCGGCCGGCAGATCGCGCAGCTCGCCACGCAGCGCGAGCTGTACGGCGATGCCGGCTTCGATCGCGCGTTCAGCGCCGGGGAACTGTCGATCGGCACCTTCCTCACCCTGCACGAGACCGACAGCATCCTGCTCGGCGCGCATGCCGGCGAGTTCCTCGCCGACGGCAAGGCGGCCAAGACCGCGCAACGCGGCGGCGCCGCCTTCCTCGGCGCGCCCGGTTTCATCGCCCATGTGTTCGAGCGACGCTACCTGGACGACATCAACAACCAGGCGGAGAACTTCGTGGTCGTTGCGGTCAGCGCCGACGCGGCGGCGGCGTTGCGCCGGCATGGCGGCTTCGCCCATTACGACGCCAGCAACCGGCGCATCTGGGAACTGGCGCAGGCGCTGCGCGGACCCGGCCGCGAGCGCTTCGAGAAACTGCTGTTCGAACGCGACCCCACGCTGCGCGCGACGCTGTCGCCGGCGCAACGCAGTGTCCTGGCACAGATCGACACGCTGCTCGATGATCCGTTCTACCGGGGCTTCGACGTATACGTGCATCCCAAGGGCACCAAGCCGATCGGTTACCACGTGGCGCGCCTTTTGGACCGCAATCCGCGCACGCCGTTCGCGATCGACCTGACCCTGCACAACCTGCATACCAACTTGTATCGGCGCTGGCGCGACCAGCAATTGCAGGACTGTGCGCGAGCGGCGCAGGGCGCTTCATCCGGACGCGTTCCTTAGCTGCGCGTCACGCCGCCGGCGCCGCTTCGTGCGACCCTAATGCTCCTCACTTCGAGCTAGGACAGACGCATGGAACTGGGACTTGTAGGCTTGGGCCGCATGGGCGCGAACATGGCCGAGCGGCTGGTGCGTGGCGGCCATCGCGTGGTCGGTTTCGACCTGGGCGAGGCGGCGCGCAGCGCGGCGCAGCAGCGCGGCGTGGAGACGGCGGACTCGATGGCGGCGCTGGTCGCGGCATTGCCGGCGCCGCGCGCGGTGTGGCTGATGGTGCCGTCCGGCAAGATCGTCGACGACACCCTGGCCGCCTTGCTGCCGCTGCTGACCGCAGGCGACGTGGTCGTGGACGGCGGCAATTCGTACTACAAGGATTCGATGCGCCGTGCCGCCGAGTTGGCCGCGCATGGCATCGCCTACGTCGATTGCGGCACCAGCGGCGGCGTGTGGGGCCTGAAGGAAGGCTACAGCCTGATGATCGGCGGCGACGAAGCGGCCGTGAGCCGGCTTAACCCGCTGTTCGCCACGCTGGCGCCGGCCACCGATGCCGGCTGGGGCCGGGTCGGTCCCAGCGGTGCCGGCCACTTCACCAAGATGGTCCACAACGGCATCGAGTACGGAATGATGCAGGCCTACGCCGAAGGCTTCGCGTTGATGGCGCGCAAGCAGGAATTCGAACTGGACCTGCACCAGATCGCCGAGGTCTGGCGCCAGGGCAGCGTGGTGCGCTCGTGGCTGCTGGACCTGTGCTCGGATGCGCTGGGCGACAACCCCACCCTGGCCGGGATCGCGCCCTATGTCGAAGATTCCGGCGAGGGCCGCTGGACGGTGGCCGAGGCGATCGACCTCAACGTTCCCGCGCCGGTGATCACCTTGTCGCTGCTGGAACGGCTGCGCTCGCGCGACGACGATTCGTTCACCGACAAGCTGTTGTCGGCGATGCGCAACCAGTTCGGCGGGCACGCGATCAAGCACGAAACGCCGGCCGTGCCGCCGTCCGGGACCGCGGCCGGATAAGCACAGGCGTTTCAGTCCAGCGCCAGCGTGCGGCCTTCGGCGGCGCTGCGCTGGCCGAGTTCGAGCAAGCGCATCACCGCCAGCGCCTGCGCCGCATCCACCGGCGCGGGCGCGCGTCCGGCCATCGCCTCGCGAAAGCCGGCATAACAGTGCCGATAGTCGCCGCGCTGCGTCTGCAGCGCGTGCGCGGTGGTACTGCCGTCGTCGGCAACCAGCGTCAGCTGGCCGGCGAGCGGATCCTCGCCCCACTGCGGCGCGGCCGGGGTGAGTCCGGCGCGCAACTGCGCCTCCTGCGTGTCCAGGCCGTGCTTGAGATAGCTGCCGCGCTCGCCGTGCACGGCGAAGCGCAGTCCGTTCGCCGCGACTAGCGAGCCGGCATGCAGCACCGCACGCAGCCGCGGGTAGCGCAGCACGGCGTGGAAATAATCGGTCGCCTGGGCGCCATGGCGCTGCTGCGCCAGATCGACCTGGATCGCCTCCGGCTGGCCGAACAGTTGCAGGGTCTGGTCGAGCAGGTGCGGCCCCAGGTCGAACCACAGTCCGGAACCGGGCAGCGCATGCTCGCGCCAGCGGTTGCCGACCTGCGGGCGATGGCGATCGAAGTGCGAGTGGAACTCGGCGACCTCGCCCAGCGTGCCCGCTTCCACCAGCGCGCGCAGGGTGAGGAAATCGCCGTCCCAGCGCCGGTTCTGGAACACGCTGACGATGCGTCCGGCGCGTTGCGCCCGCGCGATGAGTTGCTGCGCCTCGTCCACGTCCAGGGTGAACGGCTTGTCCACCAGCACGTGCTTGCCCTGCGCCAGTGCCGCCAGCGCCAGCGGCGCATGGGTCTGGTTCGGCGTGGCCACCACTACCGCATCGATCTGCGGATCGGCGAAGGCCTGCTGCGCGTCGGCGACGATGTGCGCCTGCGGATAGGCCGCGGCCGCCTCGTCGTGGCGACTGGAGACGATGGTGTGCAGACGCAGGCCCGGCGTGTGCGCGATCAATGGCGCATGGAACACGCGGCCGACGAAACCGTAGCCGAGCAAGGCGAGATTGAAAGTCTGATCCATGGCGTGCGGTGCAAGTGCAAGGGAGAACAGTATCCCTGCAACGTCCTTCATCTGGCGTGCACGCCTTTCACGCTGCCGCGATTTGACGGTCACGTCGCTTGTACGCCACCGCGCAGACACTCCGCCCCACACCTTCAACGG
Source organism: Xanthomonas sp. SI (assembly GCF_014236855.1). Taxonomy (NCBI): domain Bacteria; kingdom Pseudomonadati; phylum Pseudomonadota; class Gammaproteobacteria; order Lysobacterales; family Lysobacteraceae; genus Xanthomonas; species Xanthomonas sp. SI. Next base: position 4,108,459 of record NZ_CP051261.1, on the reverse strand, counting down.
AGGAAGACATCATGAAAAAGTTAACGTCGCCCACGCTGCTCAGCGCCGCACTCGCTTTCGGTCTGACCCTGGCCGCCGGCCAGGCGCTCGCCGTCGATCCGCCGACCACCGCCGACAAGGACCATGCTGCCATGGCCCACAACGACGGCATGAAGCACGACTCCAAGGAGCCGGTCACCGACACCTGGATCACCACCAAGGTGAAGGCCGATCTGCTCGCCACCAAGGACGTCTCCGGCACCGACATCAAGGTCGAGACGCTCAACGGCACGGTCAAGCTGTCCGGTGCGGTCGGAAGCAAGGCGCAGCACGACAAGGCGGTGTCGGTCGCCAAGATGATCGACGGGGTCAAGAAGGTCGACTCGACCGGTCTGAAAGTGACTGGCGCAGCCAAGCACTGAGTCACGCCATCGGTGACGGTGGTGGGGCGCGCGACGAGGCGCGCCCCACCTCTGCACTACGACGCACTCTTCGGAGTGCGTTTTTTTTTGGCGACGCACTCGCGTGCCGGGAGCATCACGCGGCGTATTGCCGCGCTTCGCATTGCATTGACGCACGTTCAGTCATCATCCAGCCACGTTAGCTACCAGGCGAATTGCCATGTTGGATGCTTACTCTCCAGCCGCGCCAAGCCACGCGGCCACGCAACCCGCGCCGCTCGACGCGGTGGATACGGCGCTCTCCTCGACAGACGCGCCGCCGCGACCGTCCTCCCTGCTCCTGGCGATGCGCCAGCTCGAATCGAAGCTGGGCATGCTGCTGGTCACCTTCCACGACGACGCCGGGTTCTGGCGCGCCTTCGCCAGACTGATGCACGACCTGGACAAGGACCTGACCGCCGGCGAGCGCGCGCGCCTGCACAGCCATGCCGATTTCCTGCTGGTACGCGCCGGGATGTCGTCGTGGACGCTGATCGGCGCGGCGCACGACGCCGCTGCCCGCATGGCCCGGGCGTCGGCGCGCTGATCCGGGGTACGGTCGAATGGCCTGAACCGATGGGCGGCGCACAGCCGCCCATTTCTTTGTCCCCAATCGTTAAGATAAAGTCGCATTCAGGCGCCGCGATGGGGAGCTTGCGCGAAGCCTGAATAATTCATCGTGCGCTCGCGGGGATCGGCGACAATGCCGCCCCGCTGTCGCTGCCGTCTTCCATCTTCAAAGAACAGGTATGCAGATCACCGCCAAACATGACGCCTGGGACCGCTGGCGTTTGCCGCTGCTGGTGCTGGCGGTGGTCCTGATCGTGATCCTGCCCTCGTTGCTGTTGCGGCAGATGAGCGAAAGCACCTTGCGTGCGGCCGATTGGGTCAGCCATAGCCAGGAGGTCACGGCGGCGCTCAGCAGGTTGGAAGCGGACATGCGCGACATGGAGTCGGCGGCGATGGCGATGTCGCACGAGGTCGACTCGCCGATCCTGCGTGCGCGTTTCAGCGGGGCGCGCGCGGCGATCACCCCGACCATCGCGCGCCTGGTCGAACTGACCCGCGACAACCCCGATCAGCAGGTGCGCATCGGCCGCCTGCAGAGCACCCTGGAACGGCGCAGCCTGCTGGCGGCGCGCATCGCCGAGAACCGCGACCCGGAACGGATCCGCGCCTTGATCCAGGAGATGACCGCGGACAACCCGATCCGCGGCCTGGTCGCCGAACTGCAGAAGCGCGAGGATGCGCTGCTGGCCGAGCGTACCGCCGACGCCGACCAGCGGCGCATGCTGGCCTCGGCGATCAGCTGGGTGTCGCTGGCGGTGCAGTTGCTGCTGCTGGGCCTGGTGATCTGGCTGCTGCAGCGGCAGATCGGCCGGCGCCTGGACGCGGAGCGGCACATGCTGCGCGCCAATGCCCGCGCCGCGGCGGTGCTGCAGACGGTGCGCGAGCCGATCGTGCTGCTCGACAGCGAGCAGCGCATGCTGATGCACAACGCCGCGTTCGGCGAGCTGTACGGGCTGGACCCGGAGCGTCCGACGAAGATGCTGGCCGATGTCGGCGACGGTGTCTGGGAGGATCCCCTCGTACGCCAGCGCCTGGCCGACGTGCTGCTGCGCGGGCGCGAGCTGTGGGATTTCGAACACGAACAGGCCGGCGCCGACGGCGTCGGGCGGACCATGCTGCTCAACGCGCGGCGCATGCCGCTGCCGGACAGCGAGGACGAAGTGGTGCTGATGACGGTCAGCGACATCAGCCTGCAGAAGGCCTCTCAGCAGCGTATCCAGATGCTCAACCGGCAGCTGGAGGGCAAGGTGGAGCAGGTCTCGGAGGTCAATCGCGAACTGGAGGCCTTCAGCTATTCGGTCTCGCACGACCTGCGCGCGCCGCTGCGCCATGTCGCCGGCTTCGCCGACAAGCTGGCACGCCACCTCGGCGACGACGCCGACGAGAAGAGCCGCCATTATCTGGAAGTGATCGGCACCTCGGCGCGGCGCATGGCTTCGCTGATCGACGACCTGCTGGTCTACTCGCGACTGGGCCGCAGCGCGCTGCGCCTGCAGGCGGTGGACATGCAGTCGCTGGTGGCAGAGACGCGTTCGGTGCTGGACGCCAACTTCCAGTCCGATCATGCCGGCAGCGGCCACCGCATCGAGTGGAGCGTCGCGCCGCTGCCGATCCTGGTCGCCGACGAGAACATGATGCGCCAGCTGTGGCTGAACCTGCTGGGCAATGCGGTCAAGTACAGCGCCAAGCGCGAGGTCGCGGTGATCGAGGTCGGCTATCAGCTGCAAGCCGACGGCAACCACCACTTCACTGTGCGCGACAACGGCGCCGGTTTCGACATGGCCTACGCGGCCAAGCTGTTCGGCGTGTTCCAGCGCCTGCACAAGGCCAGCGAGTACACCGGGACCGGCATCGGCCTGGCCAGCGTGCGCCGCGTGCTCACCCGCCACGGCGGCCATATCTGGGCCGATGCGACGCCGGACCAGGGCGCGACCTTCCATTTCGTCTTACCTCCCGCGCTCGAAGCGCCTACCAACGAGTTGACCGCATGACCGCCATCCGCACCATCCTGCTTGCCGAAGACAGCCCCGCCGATGCCGAGATGGCGGTCGATGCGCTGCGCGACGCGCGCCTGGCCAATCCCATCGTGCATGTCGAAGACGGCGTGGAGGCGATGGACTACCTGCTGCGCCGCGGCGCCTACGCCGACCGCGAGGAAGGCCTGCCGGCGGTGCTGTTGCTGGACATCAAGATGCCGCGCATGGACGGGCTGGAAGTGCTGAAGCTGGTGCGCACCGACGAATCGCTCAAGCGCCTGCCGGTGGTGATCCTGTCGTCCTCGCGCGAGGAAAGCGACCTGGCCCGCAGCTGGGATCTGGGCGTCAACGCCTACGTGGTCAAGCCGGTGGACGTGGACCAGTTCTTCACTGCGGTGAAGACGCTGGGCACGTTCTGGGCGGTGATCAACCAGGCGCCGGACAAAGAGTAAGCGCCTATGCCTACGACCGGCACCAAGCTCGGACCGATCCGGATCCTCATGGTCGAGGATTCCCCGGAAGACGCCGAGCTGCTGTCCGACCAGTTGCTGGAGGCCGGCCTGGAGGCGACCTTCCGGCGGGTGGAAGGCGAGTCCGCGCTGCGCGTCGCGCTGCGCGAGTTCGCGCCGGACATCGTGCTGTCGGACCTGAGCATGCCGGGCTTCTCCGGACACCAGGCGCTGCGCGTGCTGCGCGAGCACAGCACCTCGGTGCCCTTCATCTTCGTCTCCGGCACGATCGGCGAGGAGACCGCGGTGGAGGCGCTGCGCGACGGCGCCAACGACTACATCATCAAGCACAACCCGACCCGCTTGCCGTCGGCGGTGGCGCGCGCGATCCGCGAGGCGCGCACCGAGCGCGAGCGGCAGCGGGTCGAGGGCGAACTGATGCGCGCGCAGCGGCTGGAGAGCCTGGCGATGCTCGCCGCCGGCCTGAGCCACGACCTGCGCAACATCCTGCAGCCGCTGCTGATCGTGCCGGAGCTGATGATCGGACGCAGCGACGACCCGCAGCTGCGGCACCTGGCCGAAGTCATCGCCGAGTGCGGCCGGCGCGGCCACGAAATGGCCGAATCGATGCTGTCGTTCGTGCGCGGTTCGCGCACCCCCAGCGAGCGGGTGTCCATCGCCGGCCTGTTCCAGGCGGTGCAGATGCTGCTCAAGAGCAGCCTGCCCGAGCGGGTCGGCCTGCAGGTGGAGGTGGCCGACGCCGAGCTGTCGATCGAGGCCAACTACACCGAGCTGCAGCAGTGCCTGCTCAACCTCGGCCTGAACGCGATTCAGGCGATGCCCGATGGCGGCACGCTGGCCATTTCGGCGGCGCCGGCGATCGGCGCCGACGGCAGCGAGCGGGTGCGGATCCTGGTCCGCGACACCGGCGTGGGCATGGACGCGGATACCCAGGCGCAACTGTTCAGTCCGTTCTTCACCACCAAGCCCGACGGGACCGGCCTGGGCCTGATCTCGTGCAAGCGCATCGTCGAAAGCTACGGCGGCAGCATCGGCGTGGACAGCACGCCGGGCGTGGGCACCTGCTTCGAACTGCTGATCCCGCTGCGCGGCCACGCGCCCTCGGCCGAGCCGGAGCCGGCGATGCCGATGGGCAAGGGCCAGCGCGTGCTGCTGGTGGACGGCGAGGCCACGCGCCTGTCGCTGCTCGGCAACGCCTTGTCCAGCCAGGGCTACCAGCCGCAGCTGGCCTCCGACGGCGCCGCGGCGCTGCGCGAGGTGCGCGAACACGGCATGCCGGATCTGGTGATCGTGGACAGCGACATCATCCTGCTGTCGGCGGTGAGCCTGCTGCTGGCGCTGCAGGATCTGGACTACCGCGGCCCGGCGATCGTGCTCGAGGATGCCGGCACCGCCCTGCAGCGCGACCACTTCCCGCGCGACATCGCCGTGCACGTGCTGCGCAAGCCGCTGGAGATGCAGCGCGTGTTCCGCGCGGTGGCGCATGCGTTGGAGAGTGGCTGAGGGGCCGGGATTCGGGATTGGGGATTCGGGATTCGTTTCAGGCAACAGCAAAGGCAACGCCGTTGCACGGACAGTAGAGCGCTTCAGCGCGGGCGATCAGAGCCTGGATGCGCTTTTGCGAATCCCCAATCCCTAAATCCCGAATCCCTGCTTCACAGCGAATCCCCAATCCCGAATCCCCAATCCCGGCTTCACTGCTGCGACGACTGGTCTTCCGGGTCGCGCCGGGCCGGCACGCGGCGTGGCGGCAGCGGCGGCAGGGTGCCGCGGGTGTCGGCGTCGCTTTCGGTGGTCAGCGCCGGCTCCCACGGGAAGCGCGGCAGGGTGCGCACCGCGTTTTCCAGCTTGCGCGACCAGGTGTCGTGGATTTCCGAATACAGCGGGGTGTCCGCTTCCAGGCGCAGGCGCTCGGTGACGCGCAGGTCGTTGCGGCGGATCACCGCCAGGTCGATCGGCATGCCGACCGACAGGTTGGAGCGGATGGTGGAGTCCAGCGACACCAGCGCGGTGCGCGCGGCGTCTTCCAACTGCATCTCCGGGCGGATGATGCGGTCCAGGATCGGCTTGCCGTACTTGGACTCGCCGATCTGCAGGTACGGCGTCTCCGGCGAGGTGGCGATGGCGTTGCCCAGCGGGTAGATCATGTACAGCCCGGGCCGCTCGCCGGCGATCTGCCCGCCCAGGATCAGGGTGGACTGCACGCTGACGCCGCTGTGCTGGGACTGGTCGGAGAGCTTGACCTGGCTGGAGACCAGCACCTCGCCGACGTACTCGGCGACCTCGAACAGGTGCTTGAACGAGCGCAGGCTGCGCGGCGCGTCCGGATCGTCCGCATCGCGTTGCAGCTTGGAGATCGCCAGCTGGGTGGTGGCCAGGTTGCCGGCCGACATCAGCACGAACACCGCCTGCCCCGGATACTCGAACACATGCAGCTTGCGATGCACGCGGACGTCGTCCAGCGAGGCGTTGGTGCGCGTGTCTGCGGCGAAGACCAGGCCTTCGTCCACTTCGATACCTACGCAATAAGTCATGTCGCTGCCGGAGTTCAATGCGTTTCGATTCTATGCGGGGGGGACGGGCTTGGCTACCCGTTGACGGTCGCGGCCGCGGCATGCGCGAATATCCCATGACCACCGTGCTCCTCAGCCTGGGCAGCAATCTGCGCCCGCAACAGCATCTGCCTGCCGCGATAGGTGCGCTGCGGCAGCGTTTCGGCCCGATCGCGGTATCCCCGACCTACCGCACCCCGGCGGTCGGATTCGACGGCTCACCGTTCCTGAACAATGCCGTGTCGTTGCAGACCGAATGGGAGCTGGAAGTGCTGGATGCCTGGCTGCATGCGCTGGAAGACGCGCATGGGCGCGACCGCAGCGGCCCGCGTTTCAGCGACCGCACCCTGGATATCGACGTGGTGTTCTACGGCGACCGCATCGTCGAAGGCCCCAGCCACCTGCGCATCCCGCGCCCGGAACTGCGCCACGCCTTCGTGCTCAAGCCGCTGGCCGACATCGCCGCCGACTTCGTCGACCCGCTCAGCGGCCGCAGCCTGGGCGCGCTGTGGCAGGCGCATGCGCAGTTCGGGGAGGCGTTCGAGGTGGTGCAGCTTGATGAAGCCGGGAATGGGGAATCGGGAATGGGGAATCGGTAAAGGCGGACGCCGGGTCGGTCTTCAGGCTGTCATGGCGCGGTAAGCAGTGGTTCCCAGCAACGACTGGCCCAGGCCCGCTTGCCTATTCCCCATTCCCAGCCTTCAAGAAAGGCCTCGGCCCCCGTCCACCCGCAACGTCTGCCCGGTGACGAAGCCGGCGTCGTCGAGCAGCCAACGCACCGCCTCGGCGATCTCCTCGACCTGGCCGATCCGCGCCAGCGGCGTGCGCGCCAGCAAGGCTTGCTGCGCGGCGCTGTCCTTGCCGGTTTCCGGCCACAGGATCGCGCCCGGGGCGATCGCGTTGACCCGCACCTGCGGCGCCAGCTCCAGCGCCAGCGAACGGGTCAGCATCGCCAGCGCCGCCTTGGCCGCGCTGTACAGCGGATGCGCGCGCAGCGGCTGTTCGGCATGCAGGTCGGTGATGTTGACGATCGCGCCGCGGTGCTCGCGCAGTTGCGCGGCCGCGGCCTGGGCCAGGAACAGCGGGGCGCGCGCGTTGACCGCGAACAGGTCGTCCCATTGCGCCGGCGTGGTCTCGGCCAGCGGGGTCGGGTAGAAGTTGGAAGCGTTGTTGACCAGCGCATCGAGCCGGCCGAAGCGCTGCACGCATTGCTCCACCAGCGCCGGCAATTGCGCGGCGTCGCGCAGGTCGGCGTGCAGGGTCAGGGTGCTGCCGGCGCGCACGGCTTCCAGTTCCTCGGCCAGCGCCTGCAGCTCGGCCTGCGAGGTATGCGCGTGCAACGCCACGCGATAGCCGGCCGCGTGCAGGTGCCGCGCGATGCCGGCGCCGATGCGGCGCGCGCTGCCGGTGATCAGGGCGACTTTGGTTTCGGTCATGTGTGCATTCCACGCTCGGCTATGCTGTGCATTGTCCACGCAATCCAGCGCCGCATGCCTATCGACTTTCCCACCCCCGACGCCGACGCGCTCGCCCACAGCGATCGCCTGGCCGCGCATCTGCGCGCCGAGATCGCCGCTGGCGGCGGCGCGATTCCGTTCTCGCGCTTCATGGAGCTGGCGCTGTACGCGCCGGGCCTGGGCTACTACAGCGCCGGCAGCAGCAAGTTCGGCGAGGACGGCGACTTCGTCACCGCGCCGGAGCTGGGGCCGCTGTTCGCCGCCACCGTTTCCAACGCGCTGGCGCCGGTGCTGCAGCAGCTTGGGCCGCAGGCGCGGATGCTGGAAGTGGGCGGCGGCAGCGGCGCGTTCGCCGAGGTGATGCTCAAGCGCCTGCTGGCGCTGGACGCGCTGCCCGAGCGCTACGCCATCCTCGAGCCCAGCGCCGACCTGCGCGAACGCCAGCGCGAGCGCCTGCAGCGCGCGCTGATCCCGCCGGTGTTCGACCTGGTGGAGTGGCTGGACCGGCCGTTCGAGGACGACTGGAACGGCGTGCTGTTCGCCAACGAGGTGATCGATGCGCTGCCGACGCCGCGCTTCACCCTGCGCGATGGCGAGGTGTTCGAGGAAACCGTGACCCTGGACGGCGAAGGCCGCTTCCGCCGCGGCGAGCAGCCGGCCGATCCGCTGCTGGCGGCGGCGGTGCGGCATGTCGAACGCTATCTGGAGAGGCCGTTCGCCGACGGCTACCGCTCCGAACTGCTGCCGCAGCTGCCGTACTGGGTCCAGGCGGTGGCCGGCGGCCTGCGCAGCGGCGCGATGCTGTTCGTCGACTACGGCTACCCGCGCGGCGAGTTCTACCTGCCGCAGCGCGACGACGGCACCCTGCGCGCGTTCTACCGGCACCGCACCCATGCCGATCCCTATCTGTGGCCGGGCCTGCAGGACCTGACCGCGTCGGTGGACTTCACCGCGCTGGCCGAGGCCGGCACCGGCGCAGGGTTCGAACTGGGCGGCTATTGCACCCAGGCCAGCTTCCTGCTCGGCAACGGCCTGGATGCGCTGCTGGCCGAGGCCGAGGCGCGCAGCGACGAACGCGGCCGCTTGCGCCTGCGCGAGCAGGTGAAACGGCTGACCCTGCCCAGCGAGATGGGCGAGCGCTTCCAGGTGATGGGCTTCGAACGCGATGTGTCGCTGGCGCCGGCGTTCCTGGTCGGCGACCTGACCTGGCGGCTGTGATGGCGGCGGTCCGCGCGTTCCGCCGGCCCTGGCTGTGGCTGGGGCTGTGGTGGCTGGGTGTGCTGGTGCTGATCTATGTGTGCATGATGCCGCACCCGCCGCAGCTGTCCGATCTGCCGGACACCGACAAGGCCGAGCATTTCACCGCCTACCTGCTGCTCGCGGCCGGTGCGGTGCAGATCTACGCCGGGCCGCGCGCCTGGCGTTGGGCGGCGCTGGGCCTGCTGCTGCTCGGCATCGGTATCGAGTTCGCGCAGGGCGCATGGACCGCCACGCGCTCGGCCGATCCGTTCGATGCGCTGGCCGATGCGCTGGGCGTGGCGGCGGGGATGGCCACCGCGCTCACCCCGCTGCGCGACCTGCTGTGGCGGTTGGAAACCGGCGCGGGGCGGCGCCGCCGCGGCTGAAGCCCGGGCGCGTTTCGCGCGCGCGGTGACGTCGGCCTGGCGCCGCGGTCTACGCCATCGGCCAAGATGCGGTTTCCCTGGTGGCGGTGCCGGTGTGTGGGCGGCGCCTGGCATAGAGTGCGTCGGCCCGCGCAGTGCCCGGGCCGATGCGCGGCGCACCGCGCACCTGGCGCATGGCCGGTGGCGGCACGCCAGCGGCCGGCGCCGCCTTCGCCGAGGAGAATCCCATGCCGACACGTCGCGCCCGCGCCTTGCGCAGCACCACCTTGTTCGCCGGGCTGTGCCTGGCCGCCATCGCCGCCCCCGCCGCTGCCGCCTGGGACGGGATCTGCAACGGCACGGCGACCTATACCGGTTCCGGCTACTCCGGCGGCGCCGTGCTGCTGGATCCGATTACAGCCGATGCGATGATCACCGCGCTGAATCCGACGCAGATGAACTACGGCGGCATTCCCGCCGCGCTGGCCGGTGCCTATCTGCAGGTGCAGGGGCCGCGCGGCACCGCCACGGTCTACGTCACCGACCTGTATCCGGAGGGCGGCGATTGCGGCCTGGACCTGTCGCCCAATGCCTTCGCCGCGATCGGTGACATCGGTGCCGGGCATATCCCGATCAGCTGGAAGGTGGTCGCCGCGCCGATCGACGGCAACGTCGTGTACCGGATCAAGGAAGGCAGTTCGCAGTACTGGGCCGCGATCCAGGTGCGCAATCACCTGTATTCGGTGGTCAAGTTCGAATACAAGAAGAACGGCGCCTGGGTCAGCCTGCCGAAGATGCCGTACAACCATTTCGTTGGCGAGCAGATGGGCGCGCAACTGCTGGAGATCCGCCTCACCGATATCCGCGGCCAGGTCGTGACCGATACGCTGTCGGCGTTGCCGAGCCAGGGCGACAAGGGCGTGTATTTCGTCGAGGGGCACGTGCAGTTCGCGAAGTGAGTGGGTCACGGCGATAGCGGCGTGTTGCGCCGTCGCCGGGCGATTCCTCGGGGTCTGGCGATGACAATGGCTCTGGCGCCAGCGACTTCGGGTAGCACGCTGTTTTGCAAGAGGGGCGTCTGCCCCGACAGCGCGGGGCATTCGCGGGTGCTCCGTGCTGTCGGTCGCGGCTGAAGCCGCTCCTTGTATTTGGACATGGCGCCTCTACAGGGGGCGGATTGCGCGCTGGATAAAGACCCTCCTTCAGCCGTCGCCGGGAATACTTTCCGGCTGCGGTGCGTGCGTCATCGCCCGCCGCCCCGAGCAACCAAAAAAAACGGGCCGCGATGCGGCCCGTTTTCGTGCAGGCGCCGAAGCGCCGGCTTACTTCAGCTTCGCGTCCGCGCGCAGCGCGTCGGCGCGGTCGGTCTTTTCCCACGAGAACGCCGTGGCGTTGTGCTGCGCGCCGGTGCCGTCGGTGTAGGTGAACGCCTTCGGGGTGCGGCCGAAGTGGCCGTACGAGGCGGTCTGCTGGTACATCGGGTGGATCAGGTCGAGCATCTGCAGGATGCCGAACGGACGCAGGTCGAAGTGCTTGCGGATCAGCTTCTCGATCTTGTCGTCGGCGATCTTGCCGGTGCCGAAGGTGGTGACCGAGATCGAGGTCGGCTCGGCCACGCCGATGGCGTAGGAGACCTGCACTTCGCAGCGGTCGGCCAGGCCGGCGGCGACCACGTTCTTGGCCACGTAGCGCGCCGCGTAGGCCGCGGAACGGTCGACCTTGGACGGATCCTTGCCGGAGAACGCGCCGCCGCCGTGGCGCGCCCAGCCGCCGTAGGTGTCGACGATGATCTTGCGCCCGGTCAGGCCGCAGTCGCCCACCGGCCCGCCGATCACGAACTTGCCGGTCGGGTTGATGTGGAACTTGGTGCCCTTGTGCAGCCACTTGGCCGGCAGCACCGGCTTGAGGATTTCCTCGCGCACGGCTTCGACCAGGTGCTTCTGCTTGACGTCCGGGTCGTGCTGGGTGGACAGCACTACCGCGTCGATCGCAGTCGCCACGCCGTCTTCGTAGCGCAGGGTGACCTGGCTCTTGGCGTCCGGGCGCAGCCACGCCAGCGGCGAGTTCTTCTTCTTGCGGACCTTGGCCTGCTGCTCGACCAGGCGGTGCGCCAGGTGGATCGCCGCCGGCATGAAGCTGTCGGTCTCGCGGGTGGCGTAGCCGAACATCAGGCCTTGGTCGCCGGCGCCCTGTTCTTCCGGCTTCTTGCGGTCCACGCCCTGGTTGATGTCCGGCGACTGCTTGCCGATCAGGTTGAGCACGCCGCAGGTCTCGCCGTCGAAGCCGACGTCGGAGCTGTTGTAGCCGATATCCAGGATCACCTTGCGGGTCAGCGCTTCCAGGTCGATCCAGGCGCTGGTGGTGATTTCGCCGGCGACGATCGCCACGCCGGTCTTGACCAGCGTTTCGCAGGCCACGCGCGCGCGCTTGTCCTGGGTCAGGATCGCGTCGAGCACGGCATCGGAGATCTGATCGGCGATCTTGTCCGGGTGGCCTTCGGAGACCGACTCGGAGGTGAAGAGATAGCTGGACATCGCGGCTATATCCTTGTATTCGGATGAAAAGATGGACGCGCATGATACACGGGCGCGCGGTGCTGTGCATTGTGGCCCCGCCGCCGTTGGGCAAGGTTAACCGGTCAGCCGGCGGGGCCGCGGGCGTCACTTTGCCGTAGTCATATTGCAAGATCGGTGTCGCCGCGGGGGCCGAAGCTGTGCGCAGTCAGCAAGGGGGCTTGCCGTGCTCGCACTCGAACGTCGTCTGCAGGATCGCTACCCGCACTGGTTCGCCGGGCGCCGCTCGCGGCTGGTGCGGCCCTTATTGCGTGGCCTGCAGAAATGGTCGGGCCTGGACGCGCTGGACGCGTTCCTGGACGCCAGCCAGGAGCTGCGCGGCTTCGCCCTGGTCCAGGCCGGGATGGATTTCCTGCAGGCGCGCTACGTGGTCGCGCCGACCCCCGCCGAGTGCATTCCGGCACGCGGGCGCCTGCTGATCGTCGCCAACCACCCCTCCGGCGCGCTGGATGCGCTGGCGTTGCTGGATTGCGTGGGCCAGGTGCGGCGCGACGTGAAGATCGTCGCCAACGACTTCCTGTGGGCGCTGGAAGGCCTGCGCGAGTTGCTGCTGCCGGTGCGCATCCTCGGCGGCGCGCCGTCGCCGGCCAGCGTGCGCGCGATCGAGCAGGCGCTGGAGCAGGAACAGTGCGTGATCGTGTTCCCGGCCGGCGAAGTGTCGCGGCTGGGCTGGGGCGGGGTGGCCGACGGGCGCTGGCGCCGCGGCTTCACCCGCTTCGCGCTGCGCACCGCCACCCCGGTATTGCCGGTGCGCATCCATGCGCGCAACTCGGCGTTGTTCTACGGCGCCTCGGCGCTGTTCAAGCCGGCCGGCACCGCGTTGCTGGCGCGGGAGATGTTCGCCCGCCGCGAGCGGCGCATCGCGCTGAGCCTGGGCCATGCCCGCGCGCTGCCGCAGGGCCAGTCCGACGCCGAACTGATGCGCGGCCTGCGCCGCGAGCTGTATGCGCTGGGCCGTGCCGGCGCCGACGCGCCCGCGCCGAGCGAGGAACCGCTGGTCGCGGCCGAGGATCCGGCCGCGGTGGCGGCGGAATTCGCCGCGCTGCGCAGCCTGGGCCAGACCGTGGACGGCAAGCAGATCCGCGTGGGCCGGCTGCGCGCCGGTTCGGCGCTGCTGCGCGAGATCGGCCGCCTGCGCGAGCTGACCTTCCGCGCGGTCGGCGAAGGCACCGGCCGGCGCCTGGACCTGGACGACTACGACACTTGGTACGACCACATCGTGCTGTGGGACGGCGCCGCCGCGCGCGTGGTCGGCGCCTATCGCGTGGCCCGCGGCGCGCCGGTGCTGGCCGAGCGCGGCCTGGCCGGCTTCTACACCGCCGGCCTGTTCCGCTACGGCGAAGCGCTGCTGCCGCGCATCGCCGCCGGCATGGAGCTGGGCCGCAGCTTCGTGGTGCCCGACTACTGGGGCAGCCGCAGCATCGACTACCTGTGGCAGGGCATCGGCGCCTACCTGCGCGACTACCCGCAGGTGCGCTACCTGTACGGCGCGGTCTCGATCAGCGCGGCGCTGCCGCGGCAGGCGCGCGAACAGATCGTGGCCTACTACGCGCGCTACTACGGCGACGCGCTGGGCGAAGCCGCCTCTGCGCGGCCGTTCGACTATTCGCAGGCGCCGCCGGCGTTCGACGCGCTGGACGCGGACACCGCGTTCAAGGTGCTCAAGGGCAACCTGGACGCGCTCGGCGCCGCGGTGCCGATGCTCTACAAGCAGTACACCGAGCTGTGCGAGCCGGGCGGCGCGCGCTTCCTCGCTTTCGGCGTGGATCCGGCGTTCAACGACGCGGTCGATGGCCTGATCGAACTGGATCTGCAGCGCATCCGCAGCAAGAAGCGCATGCGCTACCTGGAACGGCCACGTAGCGAAGCAGAGGTGACGGCATGAACAATGTGAGCAGCTTGTCTCCGCCCCCGCGCCGGGCGGTGTTCGTGTCCGACGTGCACCTGGGCGCGCCGCACTGTCATGCGCGCGAACTGGCCGATTTCCTCGGCGGCTTGCAGTGCAAGCAGCTGTATCTGGTCGGCGACATCGTCGACTTCTGGTGGATGGCGCAGCGCCGCGCGGTGTGGGGTGCGGCGCACCAGCGCGTGATCGATGCGCTGCACGCGCTGGCGCGCGGCGGCACCGAACTGATCTACGTGCCCGGCAACCACGACCGCCCGATCCGCCGCTTCTGCGGCCTGGCGCTGCCGGCGATGCAGGTGCGCCGGCGCGCGGTGCACGTGACCGCCGACGGCCGCCGGTTGCTGGTGGTGCATGGCGACGACTACGACGCGGTCACCCAGTTCGGCGGCCTGCAGGAGAAGTTCGGCGACTGGCTGTACTACCGCATCCTCACCGGCAACCAGCTGACCAACCGCGTGCGCCGCCGCTTCGGCATGCGCTACTGGTCGCTGGCCGACTACCTGAAGCGGCAGAGCAGCGCCGCCGAGCGCTACATCGAGCGCTTCGTCGACGCCGGCCTGGACGACGCGCGCCGCCGCGGCCTGGACGGCGTGGTCTGCGGCCATGTGCACCGCGCCGGCCTGTTCGAACGTGACGGCCTGGTCTACGCCAACGACGGCGACTGGGTCGAAAGCCTGACCGCGCTGAGCGAAGACCACCAGGGCCGGCTGCAACTGCTGTCGCATACCGGTCAGGTCCTCGAGACCTTGGCGCCGCGCGTGCTGCGCCTGCCGCAGGCGGCGTGATCGGGCCAGTTGCGATGGCGACATTCCCACCCGTCGCCAGGCGTTACCTGTAGGAGCGGCTTCAGCCGCGACAAACGACGCGGCAATGCTTGCCAGCCTGGATGCAGTCGGGACTGAAGTCCCTCCCACAAATGTGGGTTCGCCGCGCGGCGCTCCTTGTGGGAGCGACTTCAGTCGCGACGAACGGAGCGGTAGAACTTCCGGCGTCGTACGCCATCGGCGCCGAAGCCCCTCCCACAAGGCACCCAGCCGTCCTGCCGCACGCCCCTGTAGGAGCGGCTTCAGCCGCGACTAACGAAGCCAGAATACCTGCCGACTTCGGAACCAGTCTGGGCTGACGCCCCAAGGCCACGCAAAGCCCCTTCCCATAGTGCACCTGGCCGGCGCACCGCAAATCCTGTGGGAGCGGCTTCAGCCGCGACGAACGAAGGCGACATGCCTACCGGCTTGGGAACCGGTCGGGGCTGAAGCCCCTCCTACAGTGCACCCGGAGGATTGGCCGCAAGACCCTTGCAAGCAACAGGCGCGTGACGGTTTTCTTCAAATCGCCGATGCCCCATCGCCTGTTAGCATCGGCCGATGGATTCCCTCACCCAGATCGTACTTTGCGGCGCCATCGCCGCGGCCATCGCCCCTGCGGCGCATCGCCGCGCTGCATTGCTCGCCGGCGCCGCGCTCGGCACCGTGCCCGATCTCGATTCGCTGCTCCTGCTGCCGCTGACCCGCGATCCGGTCACGTTGATGACGGTGCACCGCAGCTTCAGCCATTCGCTGTTCGTGCTGCCGCTGCTCGGCTGGCTGATCTGGTGGCTGTACCGGCGCTTCGGCCATGGCCGCGTGGCCGCAGCGCCGCGGCGCTGGTTCTGGGCGATGCAGCTGGCGCTGATCACGCATCCGCTGCTCGATGCGTTCACCGTCTACGGCACCCAGCTGTGGTGGCCGCTGCGGCCGCCGCCGGCGATGTGGTCCAGCGTCTTCATCATCGACCCGGCATACACGCTGTGGCTGATCCTGGCCTGCGCCATCGCCTGGTGGGCGCGTGCGCGGCGCGTGGCGCAGCAGGCGCTGCTGGCCGGGCTGATCCTGAGCAGCGCCTACCTGGGCTGGTCGCTGCTGGCCAAGCACCTGGTCGATCGCGAAGCCGACCGTGCGCTGGCGGCGATGGGCCTGCAGCACGCGCCGCGCTTCTCGGTGCCGATGCCGTTCAACACGCTGCTGTGGCGGGTGGTGGCGATGACCCCGAGCGGCTACGTGATCGGCGAGCGCTCGCTGGTCGCCGACCACGGGCCGATGCGCTTCCAGGGCTATCCCTCCAACACCCAGGCGCTGGGCGAAGTGCGCGCGCTGCCGGCGGTGCAGCGGCTGGCCTGGTTCAACCGCGGCTTCATGCGCGCGCAGGTCAAGGACGGCGAGCTGATGCTCAGCGACCTGCGCATGGGCCTGGAGCCGGACTACAACTTCAACTTCGCGGTGGCGCGGCAGAACGGCGATGGCTGGCAGGCGATCGAGCCGCGCCAGCTGCAGGCGGCCTATCGCGCCCCGGTGGCGCGCGGGCAGATCCGCGCGGCGCTGGCGAAAATGTGGCGGCGGATCTGGGCCGAACCGGCCACAGCGACCCCGGTCGGTGCGCCGCCGCAGTCTGGCCCAGGCTGAGCACGGTGGGCACGGCGCAGTCCTGTCGCGCCGCTGTTCGGCAACATGCGGACCATGCCTGCTCGAGCGGAGGAACGCGTGCTTATCGCGCAAGCGCGCCTATTGCGGCAACTGCGCCGGTTCGATCCCGGAAATGCCGTCCGCGCGAATAATGCAAATTCGGTGGCGGCGCTCAGGCCGCCGTAGGCAACGCAGGCGGCACGCCGGCGATCGGCGCGTCGAAGTAGTCGGCGGTCAGCGCCAGCTGCGCCCGTGCAATTTCATCGCGGTTGACCGCCGCGCTGAACGGTCGCGTTCTCGGGATGGTCCTTCAGGCCGCGGCGGACAAGGACGGCGGTACGCCGGCGATCAGCGCGTCGAAGTAGTCGGCAGTCAGCGCCAACTGCGCCTGCGCGCTCTCGGCGCGGTTGACCACCGCGCGGAACGCCGCGTTCTCCGGGCGGTCCTTGGCATACCAGCCCAGGTGCTTGCGCGCGATGCGCACGCCCTGCGCTTCGCCGTAGAAATCGTGAAGGGCCTGCAGGTGGCCGAGCAGGGTGTCGCGCACGAACTGCAGCGGTGGCGCCGGCAGCAGTTCGCCGGTCGCCAGATAGTGCGCGATCTCGCCGAAGATCCACGGCCGGCCCTGTGCGGCGCGGCCGACCATCACCGCGTCGGCGCCGGTCGCGGCCAGTACCTGCGCGGCCTTGTGCGGCGAGTCGATGTCGCCGTTGGCGATCACCGGGATGCGCAACGCGGCCTTGATCTGCGCGATCGTGGAGTATTCGGCCTGGCCGCTGTATTGCTGGTCGCGGGTACGGCCGTGCACGGCCAGCGCGGCGATGCCGCAGTCCTCGGCAATGCGCGCGATGGCCGGGCCGTTACGGTGGTCGCAATCCCAGCCGGTGCGGATCTTCAGCGTCACCGGCACCGGCGAGGCGTTCACCACCGCGCTGAGGATGCGCGCCACCAGCGCCTCGTCGCGCATCAGCGCCGAGCCGGCCCAGGCGTTGCACACCTTCTTCGCCGGGCAGCCCATGTTGATGTCGATCAGCTGCGCACCGTGATCGGCGTTGTAGCGCGCCGCCTCGGCCAGTCGCTGCGGTTCGGTGCCGGCGATCTGCACGCTGACCGGGTCCGGCTCGCCGGCGTGGTCCATGCGCTGCAGCGACTTGCGGGTCTGCCAGAGGCGCGGGTCGGAAATGGTCATCTCCGAGACCGCCAGGCCGGCGCCCAGGCGCTTGCACAACAACCGAAACGGCTTGTCGGTGACCCCGGCCATCGGCGCCAGGATCACCTTCGGTTCGATCGTGTAGGGGCCGATGCGCATGCCGCCAGTGTAGCGGGGCGGCAACCGCGCCGCCTCCCGTGGCGCCCATGTCGAGGCGTTTCGCGGCGCGCCGGTTGCCCGGCTCGCCGCGAAACGCCCGCTAGTGCGACAGGCGGATGTTGTCCAGGTACAGCGCCGCCGGCCGGGCCGCGCTGGCGCGGAACTCGATCCGATTGCTGCCGGCATTCAGCGTCACCGGCTGCTGCAGCGTCGCCCAGTCGCTGGCCGAGGTCGTCTGCGCGAACGCCGGCGTGCCGGCCTTGATGCCGTTGACGTACAGGTCCACGTTGCCGATGCTCGCACCGGCGGTCGAATACCGGGTCTGCAGCTGGTAGGTGCCGGCGCTGGCGACGCGGACATCGTTGCGGATGCTGGCGCCGGCACCGGTGCCGAAGTCGACGTAGCCCATGCCCTGGTAGTTGCGCAGCGGGCCGGAGACGCCGTTGGCGACCAGGCTGCGGATGTTGCGGAAATCGAAGTTCTCCGCTTCGTACTGCTGCACGCCGGTGTAGGCGGGCGGCGCGTTCGGCGCCTGCAGGCTCGCGACCGGTGCGGAGGTCGCGCGGCCGCTGGCGTTGCCGGTGCAGTGCACGGTGATGTCCAGCGGCCCGTTGTGCGCCACGCTCAGCGTCAGCCCGTCCGCCGTCGCCACGCTGGTCACCTTGCTGGGTTGGTGATCGCCGCGATCGGCGAAGGTGTAGGTCGGGGTGGTGGTGGCGCCGTCGATATCGATCGTGTCCGTCTTCAACGCACCATCGGGGGAGTGGAAGTTGCTCAGGTAGATCGACAGCCTGTCGGGGAATTCCTTGATCACGCCGCTGCTGTAGGGCGCGTAGTTCACGCTGACCGCGGCGCAGCTGTTGTACTTGAGCGGGATGGTGCCGTTGGCGGCCTGGTTGGCCTTGGACGGGTTGTAGGTGACCCAGGTGTTGTCCTGCCGCCCGGCGTAGATGGTGCCGGTGTATTCCTGCGGGAACAGCGCATTGAGTTCGTCGAGCTTGGCGGACATGGTCGGCCAGCGCGTCGCATAGGCGGTCTTGGCGATCTGCACCTTGAACGACTTGGCGGTGGCGTCGGTCAGCTGCCAGACGGTGGGAATGGCCGGATAGCGTCCGGTCTTCTTGTACCAGCTGTGCTGGTTCAGGTAGGTGCCGTCGCCGTCCAGCAAGTACAACCCGGAGAACAGCGTTTCCGGCGAGGAATACAGGTTCCTGTCGTCGCCGGTGGTGGTGTCGTTGACGATCACGACCTTGGAGCGGTCGATCACTTCCTGGCGGCTGAGGATGCGCAGCGTGCCGTCCAGAATCTTGCGGTAGATGTCCAGCTGGATGTTGCGGAAATGCGGGTAGAACTCCCAGCGGCGGCTCTTGTAGCCATCGGCGGTGGTCGCGTTCGGCAGGGTGTGCACCGCATCCAGGGTGATCTGCTCGGGGCCGTCGAAGACGGTTTCGCCGGTGAAGGTCAGGTGCTCGATCAGGTGCGGCGAACCGGCCTGCACCGGATAGCTGCTGCCGTCGCTGCTGTACCAGCCGGTGCGGTCCGGGCGCGTGCCGTAGTGGCCCGCGTAGCCGGACAGGAACATGCCCAGGCTCACGCTCTCGTTGTCGTGATAGCCGTAATTGGAGGTGAATTTCTCTTCGATGATGAAATTCTTGGCATAGGCGCCGAGGGCGTTCCTGAATATCTGGTTGCGCTTGACCATGGCCAACGGATTGATGCCGGCGCCGTAGAAGCCGCCGGTGAAGCTCACGTCCAGATAGCCGCCGTACTTGTTGGTGAGCTTGAGCAGGTTGGCCCAATGTTCCCAGCGTTGCGCGGGCGAACCCGAGCAAGGCTGATCGAATCCCCAGAACTGTTCGGCGTAGTTGAAACCGATGAAGTTGGGGTAGTCGCGGAAGAATTCGCCGTAGGCCGTCGCTTCCAGGTCCGTATTCGGCGCGTAGTCGGGGAGGTGGCTGAAGCCGCCGCTGGAGGGCTGGATCATCGCCCACACGCCATTGGCCGCCGCAGTCTTGATCCAGGAGCGGGCGGTTTCCAGGCCGTTCTCCACCTGTATCCAATTGCATTGATTGCCGGTGGCGCCCTGGTGGTTGATGGACAGGGAGATCAGCAGCACGGTGTAAGGACGCAGGTCGGCCGGAATCAGGTCGATGATCTTCTGCGGATCGGCCTCGTTCCAGGTGTCGGCATGGATCAGAAACATCGGCTGGTGTGGCGACAGCGGCCGGCGCAACGACGTGTCAGGCGTGTCGCTGGTATCGGGGGAAGTGCTGCTTGGCGTGTCCGTCTTCGGGTGCGAGATCACCGACCAGGCGCTGGGCGGTGTCGTCGTCACGTCAGGCGCGGTCGCGTCGTCGCCGCCATCGATGTCGCCGCCGCAAGAACTCAACAGGACGCTGAGCAATGCGCAGGGCAACGCATACTGCTTCAATCCTCTGTACATCTTCATCGGATGATCCATTTAGGAAGAGGGGTGGTCGACGCGATCAGGCACGCAGAAGACGCTCGCCGTGCGCCAGAGGACGCGCGACTGCCGAGCGCCGGTGAATCTAGCAAGGACGCGTTGCCGCGAATGCGAATACCCGCACGTTCCGCATCAGTGTTTGCAAAATCGACCATGGATGCTTGCTGGGTAGTGCGTGGCGAGGCTGGCGGACGCGCACGAGCGTTGTGCGCAAGCGCATGCGCATGCGCATGGCAGCAATGCGATTGCGGCGAGACGACGCGTCAGCATTGCGTTGCGACGATGCGTGGGACGCCTGAATTGCGGTGGCGGCCGCACGCGACCAATGCCGCTGCAGCACGATGCCGCGATTCGATGTCAGCGCGATGTCACCGCAGTCGCGGCAGCGATGGCTGCGCGAAAAAAAACAATGCCCGGGCCATCGGACTATCGGCGCCGGGCAGGTGTTATGCGCGGCAATGGCCGCATGTTTCAGCGGATCAGCTGATACAGCTCGAAGCCCTTGGCGTTGCCGTCCAGGATCAGCAGCAGTTCGTCGGGTCCCAGCGCCACCAGGCGCCCGACACTGTTGCCATTGGTGCCGTCGGAGACGTTGCCGGGCGCGTAGTGGCCCTGCGGATCGTCGTTGACCGTGCTGGCGCCGAGAAACGCGAACTCGCGGCTGTCCTTGGCCAGCGGATACAGCGTGCCGCTGCGGCGCTGCGAGCCGCTGGTCTTGCTCAGGCGATAGCCGCACGGATCGCGCGCGATCTCGGCTTTAAAGTAGGGGTAGGCATAGGCGAAGCGCTGGTCGACCTGGATCGAGCGCACCTTCCAGCGGCCTTCCAGTTTGCCCGGCAGCTGCGGCGACTGCGCACGCTGCAGCAGCGTGCGCGCCAGTGCCGCGCCGTCTTCCTGGTCGGCATCGCCGTAGTGCGGCGCGATCGCCTGTTGCAGGCTGTCCGCGGAGACGGTCACCGCGGCGCGGTCGGCGTCGGCGGCAGTGCTGTTCCAGTCGCAGCGCTGCGCGGCGAGAGCGGACAGCGGGGCAAGCAGCACGCACAGCGCGCCGAACGACATGACGGAAAAACGGGGCATCGAAAACTCCTTGTCGAGGATGCGGGCCCGTCGCGGCGACGGGCGGTGGATTCAGTGGTCCGGGTGAACGGGAACGGATGCCGCCATCGACACGAACGGCTCAACCGGCGTCGGGCACCAGTCGCGGCATCGATGCGGCAGCGCCTTCGGCTTCGGTCGAACGCGCCGCGTAGTGATTGGCGAAGCGCACATGGGTGGCGAAGCTGGCGTTCGGCGATTGCGCCAGCGAGGCCGCCAGCGCGCCGTTGAACGCATCGCCGGCGCCGGTGGTGTCCACGGTCTGCGCGGCCTCGGCGCCGATGCGGTAATACGGCTGCGTATCGCCGCGCTGGCGCTCTTCGGGGTGCGAGATGAACGCG
Source organism: Xanthomonas sp. SI (assembly GCF_014236855.1). Taxonomy (NCBI): domain Bacteria; kingdom Pseudomonadati; phylum Pseudomonadota; class Gammaproteobacteria; order Lysobacterales; family Lysobacteraceae; genus Xanthomonas; species Xanthomonas sp. SI. The sequence continues at coordinate 4,087,285 of NZ_CP051261.1, read as the reverse complement.
CCCACCGCGCCCAGCGTCACCACCACGGTGCCGCCCGGCAGCAGCTTGCGGCACAGCGCGTGCAGGCTGCCGCCATCGGTGGCGGCGACGTCGTCGGCATCCACGCGCTCGCCGACGTGGCGCGTCAGCAGTGCGGCGAACTCGGTTTCGTTCGGGGTCAGCACGTCGGCCAGCTTGAGCAGGCCGATGCTGGTCTGCGCATTCGCCGGCGCGGCGTTGAGCACGGTGGTCAGGCCGGTCTCGCGCGCCAGCGCCAGGGTCGCCTCGATGGTCTCGATCGGCGATTCCAGCTGCGCCAGCAGCACCCGCGCCGAGCCCAGCAGCGCGCGCTGCGCCTGCACGAAGCCCAGGCTCAACGCGGCGTTGGCGCCGGCGCCGATGACGATGGTGTTGCGGCCGTGGCCGTCGACGTAGATGCCGCCGGTGCCGGTCGGCTCGGTGCTGGCCTCGGCGGCCAGGTCGATGCCGTCCTGTGCCGCCAGCGCGCGCGCCATCGCGCCGCCGGCATCGTCGCCGAGCGCGCACACGAAGGTGGTGCGGGCGCCGGCGCGCGCCGCCGCCACCGCCTGGTTGAAGCCCTTGCCGCCGGGGCCTGTGCTGTAGCGGCCGGCGATGGTGGCGCCAGGGGCGGGCAGGGTTTCGCAGCGCCAGACGTGGTCGACATTGAACGAACCGACGACGATGACCGAACTCATAGGCATGTGCTGCTTCTCAACTACTGGGGAAAGGGACATCGCATCAGCCGAAGTGCGACAGCACGCCGGCGATGGTGGCGGTCATGAAGGTGGCGATCGAACCGCCGAGCACCGCGCGCAGGCCGAACCGCGCCAGGTCCTGGCGCCGCTCCGGGGCCAGCCCGCCGATGCCGCCGATCTGGATCGCGATCGAGCTGAAGTTGGCGAAGCCGCACAGCGCGTAGGTGGCGATCAGCCGGCCTTCCTCGCTCAGCTGCATGCCGGGGATCTCGCCCTTGACGATTTTCGACAGCTCGCTGTAGGCGACGAACTCGTTGATCACGACCTTCTGCCCGATCAGCGAGCCGACCGTGGTCGCATCCGCCCACGGCGTGCCGATCACCCAGGCGATCGGCGCCAGTACATAGCCGAAGATGGTGGACAGGTTGGTCGGGCGGCCGATCGCCGCAGCCAGGCCGGTGGCGTCGCCGAGCCAGGTCAGCGGTGCGTTGACCAGCGCGATCAGCGCGATGAACGCAAGCAGCATCGCACCGATGTTCAGCGCCAGGCGCAGGCCGTCGCCGGCGCCGGCGGCGGCCGCGTCGATGATGTTGCTGGTGGTCTTCTCCACTTCCATCTTGACCGTACCGCGGGTCAGCGGCGTGCCGGTTTCCGGGATCAGCAGCTTGGCCACCACCAGCGTCGCCGGCGCGGCCATGATGCTCGCCGCCAGCAGGTGCTTGGCGTAGAACGCCTGCTGCGCCGGATCGCTGCCGCCGAGCATGCCCACGTAGGCGGCGAGCACGCCGCCGGCGATGTGCGCCATGCCGCCGATCATCATCGTCAGCAATTCGGATTCGGTCATCTTCGGGATGTACGGGCGCACCGTCAGCGGCGCCTCGGTCTGGCCGATGAACACGCTGGCGCAGACGCTGGTGGTCTCCGCGCCGGACACGCGCATCACCTTGGTGATCGCCCAGGCCATCACCCGCACCACCGCCTGCATCACCCCCAGGTGGTAGAGCACGCCCATCAGCGCGGAGAAGAAGATGATCGTCGGCAACACCTGGAAGGCGAAGATGAAACCGTTGCTGGTGGTGTCCATCAGGCTGCCGAAGATGAAGTTGGAGCCTTCGTTGACGAAGCTCAGCACCTTCACGAACAGCTGTCCCAGCCAGTTGAAGACCTCGCGCCCGCCCGGCACCAGCAGCACCAGCGAGGCGAAGCCGATCTGCAGCACCAGGCCGGTCGCGACCAGCTTCCAATCCACGGCGCGCTTGTTGTTCGAGAACAACCAGGTGATCCCGATCAGCACCGCCAACCCGAACAGGCCGAAGCCGATCCTCCCCAAACCCTCGACCATCTGCTTCCCCTGGATCGCCGGACCAAAGAGAGGGAGCGTAGTGCAGGGGGTGACGGGCGGCAAGGTAAACCCCGTTCAGCGCCGGAAATGGGTTGCCGATCAAGGCGGCGCGTGGATTGCGGGCGCGTGCCGGCCGCCTCGCTACACTGTGCGGCCGCCCGCCGGCCACGTGCGCCGGCTCGCACCGCAGGAGGAATTCGCATGCATTACCGTCGCCTTGGCGCCACCGGCTTGCAGCTGTCGGCGCTGTCGTTCGGCGCCTGGATCAACTTCGGCGGACAGATCGGCCGCGACGAAGCGCGCAACCTGATCGCCGCCGCCTGGGACCATGGGGTCAACTTCTTCGACAACGCCGAGGTCTACGCGCGTGGCCGCGCCGAGCAGGTGATGGGCGATGTGATCGCCGACCTGCGGCTGCCGCGCGACGGCTATTGCGTGTCCAGCAAGGTGTACTTCGGCGCGGTCGACGCGCCGCGCCCGACCCAGCGCGGGCTGTCGCGCAAGCACGTCACCGACGCCTGCCATGCCGCGCTGAAGCGGCTGCGGGTGGACTATCTGGACCTGTACTACTGCCATCGTCCCGACCCTGACACGCCGGTGGAGGAAACCGTGCGCGCGATGGACGCGCTGGTGCGGCAGGGCAAGGTGTTGTACTGGGGCACCTCCGAATGGCCGGCCGAACGCATCCGCGAAGCGGCGCAAGTGGCGCAGGCGCTCGGCCTGCAGGGGCCGTCGATGGAGCAGCCGCAATACAACCTGCTGCATCGCGAGCGTGTGGAGCAGGAATACGCGCCGCTGTACGCAGAACTCGGCCTGGGCACTACGATCTGGTCGCCGCTGGCCTCGGGCCTGCTGACCGGCAAGTACAACGACGGCATCGACCCGGCCTCGCGCCTGGGCCAGGCCGGCAACGCCTGGCTGCACGACGAAGTGATCGGGCCGCCGGCGCAGCGTCGCGTGGAGCGCGCGCGCCGTTTCACCGCGCTGGCGGCCGCCGAGGGCGTGGCGCCGGCGGCGCTGGCGATCGCCTGGTGCCTGCGCAACCCGCACGTGTCCACGGTGATCCTCGGCGCCAGCCGTGTCACCCAGTTGCTGCAGAACTTCGACGCGCTGCCGCTGGCCGAGCGCGAAGATGCGGCGTGGTGGGCGCAGGTCGAGACGGCGGTGGCCTGAGCCGGCGGCGCCTTCGGCGCGAAGGCGGGCGCACGGTTCGCGAGAGCCGTGCGCAATAGCCGATTCGGCGGGACTGTCGAAGTTCGATTTTCTATTCGCAGCTTGAATCGCCGCAAACGAGAACGGCTCTTGCTTAATTATTGAGAATCATTATCATCCGTATCGACCCCTGTGTACGGAGCCCGACCATGACCGCTCAACCCGTCCTGTTGCGTCACCCAGAAACCCTGAGCCTGCGCGAGCGTGCGCTGCCGCGCGCGGTCCCGGTCGAAGAGACGATCAGTAGCGAAGCGCTGCTGAAGGGGCGTCGCGAAGTGCTGATCCAGCATGGCGATCGCGTGTATCGCCTGCGCCATACCAGCAACGACAAGCTGATCCTGACCAAGTAAACCGGCCGGCCGGCCGCGCAGCGCGCGGCCAGGTCACCCGCTCGACACTGCCGCCACCTGGCCGGACCCGATGGGTCCGCCGCGGCCGCCCGCAGTCGCGACCGTTTCTCTCCTCGGCCCTCGCGCCGGCTTGCGCCGGCGTGGCCGGGATTTTTTCGCGACCCACCGATGACTTCCATGATCCGTACCGCTCCGCTCACCGGCGCGCTGTGGCTGGCCCTGGCCGCCTGCGCGCATGCCGCACCCGTCGATGCCACCGATGCCGTCGATGCCGCCAGTTCCGCCACGCCGCGCGATTTCGACCGCCTGCAGGTCACCGCCACGCGCACCCAGCGCGCCATCGTCGATGTCCCCAGCAGCGTCGATGTGATCGATCGCGAGCAGATGGACCAGGAACTGGTCTACGACCTGAAGGACCTGCTGCGCTACAGCCCCGGCGTCTCGGTCACCGGCAACAGCGGCCGCTTCAGCGGCGTCGGCGGCATCCGCATCCGCGGCCTGGACGGCAACCGCGTGCTGATGCTGACCGACGGCATCCCGGTCGCGGACACCTTCAGCTTCGGCAGCTACCTCAACGCCAACCGCAATTTCGTCGACATGGAAACGCTCAAGCGCGTCGAGATCGTGCGCGGACCGGCCAGCTCGCTGTACGGCTCCGATGCGCTCGGCGGCGTGGTCGCCTACGTGACCAAGGATCCGGCCGACTACCTGGCGCCGGGCAAGAACAGCTACGTGGGCCTGAAGTTCGGCTACGAGAGCGAATGGGACGGCTTGTTCGCCGGCGCGCTGGTCGCGTTCGGCGGCGAGCGCTGGAGCGGCATGGCCGCGGTCAGCCACCGCCAGGGCCAGGAGAGCGAGACCCAGGGCGACAACCGCAGTACCGGCGCGGCACGCACCGCGCCCAATCCGCTCAGCAGCGACGGCCGCAGCCTGCTCAGCAAGCTGGTCTACGCGCCGAGCGCGAACCAGCGCTTCAAGCTGACCGTGGAAGGCAACGAGGACTATTCCAGCATCGATGCGCTGAGCAACGTCACCTCCAGCATCCTGTCGCAGCGCGGCCGCGACCATCAGACCCGCGCGCGCGTGTCGCTGACCCACGAAGTGGACCAGCTCGACACGCTGCTCGCCGACGACCTGCAGTGGCAACTGTACCGGCAGGACAGCGAGAGCCTGCAACGCACCGACGAGCGCCGCAGCAACAACACCTTGCGGCACATGGAGCACGACTTCGACCAGCGCCTGTACGGGCTTCAGGCCAACCTGCACAAGCAGGTGGACCAGGGCCGCGTGGTCCACGATGTCAGCTACGGCATCGAGCTGTCATGGAGCGACACCCACGAAAAGCGCGACGGCTACGCGCAGAACCTGAGCACCGGCGCGATCAGCAAGACGGTGGGCGTGGAGACGTTCCCGGTGCGCGATTTCCCGGTCACCGAGACCACCAAGGCCGGCGCCTACCTGCAGGACGAGATGCGCCTGGCCGACGGCCGCTTCAGTCTGATCCCGGGCCTGCGCGTGGACTACTACCGGCTGTCGCCGCAGGTCGATGCGATCTTCGCCGCCGATAACCCCGGCGTGGCCGCGGAGAAGGTCACCGACAGCAACGTCTCGCCCAAGCTCGGCGCGATCTGGCGCATCGACGATGCGTGGTCGCTGTACGCCAACTACGCGCACGGCTTCCGCGCGCCGCCGTACAACGACGTCAACATCGGCTTCACCAACCTGCAGTTCGGCTACACCGCCATCGCCAATCCGGACCTGAAACCGGAGACCAGCAAGGGCGCCGAACTGGGCCTGCGCTACACCGCGGCGGCCGGCTATTTCGGCCTGAGCGGCTACTACAACGACTACCGCGACTTCATCGAGTCCTACAGCTTCGTCGGCTACAACGCCGACGGCCTGATGCTGTACCAGTCGCGCAACGTCGACCACGTGGTGATCAAGGGCGTGGAGGCCAAGGCCGGCGTCGATTTCGGCGCGCTGTCCGCGCGCTGGGCCGGCTGGTCGCTGCACTCCAGCGCCGCCTATGCGCGCGGCGACAACAAGACCGACGCCACGCCATTGAATTCGATCGATCCGCTGCGCGGCGTACTCGGCCTGGCCTACGATCGCGAGACCTGGGGCGCGCAACTGGTCGGCAGCTTCGTGGCGAAGAAGAAGCGCCCGGCGTCGGCGACGTACTACACGCCGTCCGGCTATGCGACGCTGGACCTGCTCGCGCACTGGAACTTCACCCCCGGCGCGCGGCTCAACGTCGGCGTGTTCAACCTGGCCGATCGCCGCTACATCGACTGGAACAACCTGCCCAGCGCGACCCTGGCCAGCAACGCGGTGCTGGACCGCTATACCGGCGCCGGACGCAACGTCTCGGTCAGCCTGGCGCTGGACTGGTAGCGGCGCATGGGCAAGGCGGCGCCAGCGAGCATCGACGCGACCCGGATCGCCGCATCCGCGCCGCTGCCGCGTCCGGCGCAGCTGGCGGCGCTGGGCACCGTGCTGTGCCTGTACCGCGCGCAGCTGGGCACGGAACTGATGGGCTGGAACCATGCGCTGCGCGTCGGCGCGCAGCTCGGCGTGGACAGCGACGGATTGCTGGAAAGCCTGTGCTTCTACGATCGCCAGGAACGCTGCTGCTGGCGCCTGTACCTGCTGCCGGACAGCGATTTCGTCGCCTGGGATGCCTTGTTGTCCGCGTTGCCGGCAGTGCACAGCGGCAGCGCCGATGGGGGCGTCGCCGAACGCCTGTGGCGACGCGTGGCCGGCCGCCTGAGCGGAGACAGCTGGCGCGCGCGGGCGCTGCGCCTGCACGCCAGCGACGGCGAACTGGCGGCCAGTGTCGCCAGCGTGTCGCCGCTGGGCGCCAGCATCGCCCGGCGCATCGCGCGGCTGGAAGCGGCCGAGGGCGAAGTGCTGGTCGACGGCTGCTGCTGCGCCCGCGCCGGCCTGACAACCGCGCGCCACGATCCGCAACGGCCCTGGCCGCTGCTGCGCCTGTAGGGCGCGTTCCTCTCTTCTTCCTCAGCTACCGCAACCGACCACGACGATGAAATCACCGCTTCTGCTGCTCCTGCTCGCCGCTACCGGCCTGGCCCACGCCCAGGACGCCGATCCGCAACGCGACCGCACCAGCATCCTGGCGATGCAAGGCGAGTACATGGTGGATTTCGCCTTCGACGAGACCGTCCTGCTCAAGCCCGGCTACGAGCGCGCGCCGGCGATGCGCAGCGGCGCCAACGAAGTGGTGATCGTGGTCGAGGACAGCCCGCGCAAGGTGGTGCTGCAGCACCTGCTGGTCGACACCAAGAGCGGCCACGTGACCAAGCACTGGCGCCAGGACTGGAGCTACGAGGCGCCGCAGCGCTTCGAGTTCAGCGCCGACCAGACCTGGCAGGTGCGCCCGCTGGACGCGGCCGCGACCCGCGGCGCCTGGACCCAGTGCGTGTACGAAGTCAGCGACGCGCCGCGCTACTGCGGCACCGGCCGCTGGGACTACGCCGACGGCCACCCGACCTGGACCAGCGACCTGAGCTGGCGTCCGCTGCCGCGCCGCGAATACACCAAGCGCAGCGACTACAACGCGCTGGCGGTGATCAACCGGCACACCCTGACCCCGGCCGGCTGGACCCACGAGCAGTTCAATACCAAGGTGCTGCGCAAGCCCGACGGCAGCCAGCAGCCGATCGCGCGCGAATTCGGCTTCAACGACTACGTCAAGACCGGCGAGGTCGACTTCAAGCCGGCCTACGACTACTGGAAGGCGACGCAGGGCTATTGGGCCAAGGTGCGCGCGCACTGGGACGCCTTCCTCGGCAAGCCGCCGGGCGTGCACCTGAAGACCAAGCTCGACGGCATGGCGATGATCATGCCGCTGTTCGAGCAGGCCGAGGCGGTGCAGCAGGGCAAGCCGGTGGCCGATACCAAGATCGCCGCGGTGTTCGCGCAGTGGGTGGAGCCGGCGCCCGCCGAGCGTTGAACGCCGCTGTGACGCAGAGCCAGGGTGGGAAGGCGGCCGGGACTGGCGCCTTCCCTTTTTTGCCCGGCGCAGGCAGCGCGCCGCGGCGCCGGGCTACAGGTCGGTCACCAGGTGGTAGCTCAATCCCTTGCGCTCGGGCAGGGTGAAGATCCATGGAAAACCGACCGACAGCCCGCTGAGGTCGAGCCACTGCGGATTGAACGACTCGATCAGGCCGCGCTGCCAGCAATGGCTGAGCCGGGAGATCTCCGCGGCGCGCAGCAAGGCGGCCACTTCGTTCTCGCACTCCTCGTACCACACCGCGAGGATCGCGACCGGATCTTCGGTTTGCCCACGCACGCTGTTGCGCTCGCGCAGGGTCTTGCCCACGCCATCGAGCGCCTGCGGCGTCGGTGCGGTGGCGATGTAGTACTGGCCGCTGCGGGTCTCGGCCATGATGCAGGCCAGGTACGGCACGCCGTTGCGGGAGAGGGTGTCGCTCATCGGCCAGGCACGTTCTGCATGGGAATTGCGATTGTGCCGGCAAGCGGAGGCGGTTGCAGCATCCGTCTTGCGCGCTGTCGCCGGGTGCCGACGGTGGCGGCTGCGCACGCCTGCGGCCGCCTTGGCACTGCGCGCAGCGATTGCCACGCGCGCACCTTGGACTCAGCGCGCGCTCAGTTCTCGCGCAGCGCCAGCGCCGGCGGCGTGCGCAGGATGCGGCGCGTGCCCGACCAGCCGGCGAGCAGGCTCAGCAGCACGCCGCCGACCCCGCCCAGCAGCAGCGCCGGCCACGGCGGCGACAGCGTCAGTTGGAACGCTTGCTGCGCCACCACCACGCCGATCCCTGCCGCCGCGCCGACCGCCAGGATCGCCGCGAGCAGGCCGAGCGCGCCGAATTCCACCAGCACCGCGCCGCGCAACTGGCCGCGGCGTGCGCCCAGCGTGCGCAGCACCGCACTGTCGTAGCGGCGCTCGCCGGCGGTGGCCTGCAGCGCTGCCAGCAACACCAGCACGCCGGCCAGCAGGCTGAAGCCCATCACCAGTTGCACCGCCTGCGCCACCTGGTCGATCACCTCGCGCACCCGCCCCAGGATCGCGTCGATGTCCAGCAGCGACACGTTCGGATAGGTGCGGCTGAGCCCGCTCAATTGCGCCGCCGAACCGCGCGGCAGGTGGAACGCGGAGATCAGGTTGTACGGCGCGTCCTGCACCGCGCCGGCGTTGAGCAACAGGAAGAAATTGACCCGGAACGAATCCCAGTCGGCCTTGCGCACGCTGGTCACGGTGAAGCTGCGCTGCTGCTCGCCGAGCAGCAAGGTGATGCGGTCGCCGAGCTTGAGGCCGTAGCGCTGCGCCCAGGCTTCCTCCACCGAGGCTTCCGCAGCGGTGCTGTCGGCGGCCCAGAAACGGCCGGACAGCAGGCGGTTGGCGGCGGGGAATTCGTGCCGCCAGGAGAAGTTGATCGGTCGGTCGGCGCCATCGCCGTCGTCTTCCGGACCCTGTTCCTGGCGCTGCGGCGGCTTGCCGTTGATCGCCACCAGCTTGCCGGTGCTGAAAGGCTCAACCGCCGCGTCGGTGACGCCGAGCCCGCGCAACGTGCCGAGCACGTGCTCGGCCTGGTCGGGCTGGATGTTCATCAGGAAGTAGTTCGGTGTGTCCGCCGGCAGCCGGTCGCGCCATTGGCCGAGCAGGCCCGGGCCGATCACCGCCAGCAGCAACAGCGCACACAGCGACAGCGACAGCCCGACCAGTTGCACCACGCTCAGCGCGCGGCGCCGGGTCAGCGCGGCCAGGCCCAGCTTCCACGGCCCGCGCAGGCGCGATTGCAGCCGCCGCAGCAGGGCGAGCAGCAGGCCGCCGACCGCCGCGGCGAGCGCGGCCAGCAGGGTCAGCCCGCCCAGCACCCAGGCCGCGAGCACGCCGTCGCCGGTGGCGTACACCGCCAGCACCACGGTGGCGACCAATGCGGCGGCGTAGACCAGCAGCGAGGTCGGCGGCAGCGCGGCGAAGCTGCGGTTGAGCACGCGCATCGGCGGTACGTCGCGCAGCCGCAGCAGCGGCGGCAGGCCGAAGCCGAGCAGCAGCAACAGGCCGATGCCGGCGCCGGCCAGGGCCGGGGTCGCCTGCGGCAGCGGCAGCCGGTTCGGGATCAGGCTGCCCAGCGCTTCGACAAGGCCGATCTGCGCCAGCATGCCCAGGCCCACGCCGAGCGCGCAGGCGGGAATCGCCAGCAGCAACAACTGCAGCGCCAGCGCGCCGAGGATGTCGCGCTGGCGCGCGCCCAGGCAGCGCAGCACCGCCACGCTGTCGATGCGGCGCAGCGCGAAGCGATTGGCCGCCAGCGCGGTGGCGACGCCGGCCAGCAGCACCGCCAGCAACGCGGTCAGCGCGAGGAACCGGCCGGCGCGGTCGAACGCACCGCGCACGCCGCGCTGGGTGTCCTCGATGCCGACCAGGCGGAACGCCTTGGCGCGCGGCTTCAGCCATTCGCGCAGCGCGGCGATCTCGCCCGGCGCGCCGGCGAACATCAGCCGGTACGAGGCGCGGCTGCCGGGGCCAAGCAGGCCGGCGGCATCGACGTCGGCGCGGTTGACCAACAGCGGCGGCGACAGCTGCATCAGTTCGCCCGACGCATCCGGCTCGGCGCGCAGCACCCGGGTCACGCGCAGCGTGCCGGCGCCGAATTCCAGAGCGTCGCCCAGCTTCAGTCCCAGCGCCTCGAGCAGGCGCGGATCGGCGTAGGCCTGGCCGCGCGGCGGCGGGCCGGCGCGCTCGCTGCCGGCGCCGGCGGTGTCGCGCGCGACCCGCAATTCGCCGCGCAACGGATAGCCGACGTCGACCGCCTTGATGTTGGCCATCTGGCTGGCGTCGCCATGGAACAGCACGCTGGGAAAGCTGACCAGGCGCGTGTGGCGCACGCCGCGGCGCTGCGCTTCCTCGGCGAACGCGGTAGGGATGTCCTGGCGCCCGGTGACGCCGAGGTCGCCGCCGATCACCTCGGCGGCGCTGCCGGTCAGCGCCAGGGTGACGCGATCGACCAGGGTGCCGACCGCGGTCATCACCGCCACGCCCAGCACCAGCGCGGCGAACACGGTCAGCAGGTCGCCGGCGAACAGTTCGCGGCGCAGCGCGCGCGCGGCGTGGCGCAGCACGTTCATGCGTCGGCCACCGCTTCGGCCTGGCGCAGGCGCCCGCGGTCGAGCCGGTAGCGGTGCTCGCAACGCTGCGCCAGGCGCAGGTCGTGGGTGACCAGCACCAGGGTGGTGTCGCTGCCGGCGTTGAGCGCGAACAGCAGGTCGCTGATCTGCTGGCCGGTGGCCTGGTCGAGGCTGCCGGTGGGTTCGTCGGCGAACAGGATCCGCGGCCGCGCCACGAACGCGCGCGCCAGCGCCACGCGCTGCTGCTCGCCGCCGGACAGCTGCCGCGGGTAGTGCCGCGCCCGCGCGGTCAGGCCGACCGCCTCCAGCACCTCGCGCACCCGCGTCGGATCCTCGCGCCCGGCCAGTTCCAGCGGCAGCGCGATGTTTTCGGCGGCGGTCAGCGACGGCAGCAGGTGGAAGCTCTGGAACACGAAACCGACCTCGCGCGCACGCAGCGCGGCGCGTGCTTCCTCGTCCAGCGCATTGAGCGATTGCCCGGCGAGCACGATCTCGCCGCGCGTGGGCAGGTCCAGGCCGGCGAGCAGGCCGAGCAGGGTAGTCTTGCCGGAACCGGAGGCGCCGACGATGGCGACGCTGTCGCCTTCACCGATGGTCAATCCGACGTTGTCGAGAATGTGGACCGTGCCCTCCGGTCCGCTGACGGATTTGCCGACATCGCGTACGTCGATCGCGATGCCGGTGCGGGGAGTGGGGGCCAGACTGTCGATGAGGAAATCTCCGGATGCGTGGCAACGATACGAAAGGAACGCCTGCCTGGACGCGCAGCGCCTGGCTCCTGGCCTGTCTGGCATGGTGTCTGCTGCTGCCCGCCATCGCCTGTGCCAAAGGTGCGACGGGGCCGGTGCTGGTGGTCGGCGACAGCCTCAGCGCTGCGCACAACATCCCGGTCCAGTCCGGCTGGGTGGCGCTGCTGGAGCGCCGCCTGCAACAACAGATGCAGGCGCCACCGGCCGTAGTCAATGCCAGCATCAGCGGCGAGACCTCTTCCGGTGCGCTGACCCGGCTGCCGGCGCTGCTGCAAAAGCACCGCCCGGCGGTGGTGGTGATCGAACTCGGTGGCAACGATGCGCTGCGCGGGCTGACCCCGGCGGAACTGCGCGGCAATCTGGAGAAGATGATCGTGCTCAGCCGTAATGCCGGTGCGAAGGTGCTGTTGCTGGGGATCGACGTGCCGCCGAACTACGGGCCGGCCTACCGGCAGCGGCTGCGCGCGGTCTACGCCGACCTGGCCAAGCAATACCAGACCGGGCTGCTGCCGTTCCTGCTGGAGGGCGTGGCGCTGAACCCGGCGCTGATGCAGGACGACGGCCTGCATCCCACCGCCGCCGGCCAGCCGAAGGTCCTGGACAACGTGTGGCCCAAGCTCAAACCCTTGATCGGCGGGTAATTTTCGCGCCGCTCAGGCATATGAAGCGGTCTTCACGCGGTCACCACCGCGCTTCCGGCATGTTTCACAAAGCTGAAGACTGAGGAAGCTCTATGCGTCAGACCAAGGAAACCTCCGGACTCGTTCTGGTCGTCGAGGACAACCGCAACATCTCCGAAATGATCGGCGAATACCTGGAAGGCCGCGGATTCGAAGTGGACTACGCCTGCGATGGCTTGGACGGCTATCGCCTGGCGGCGGAGAACAGCTACGACGTGGTGGTGCTGGACCTGATGCTGCCACGCCTGGATGGCATCGAAGTGTGTCGCCGTTTGCGCAACGACGCGCGCAAGTCCACGCCGGTGCTGATGCTGACCGCGCGCGACACGCTCGACGACAAGCTCACCGGCCTGGGCTTCGGCGCCGACGATTATCTGACCAAGCCGTTCGCGATCCAGGAACTGGAAGCGCGGCTGCGCGCGTTGATCCGCCGCGAGCGCCGCCAGGTCGGCTCGGAAGTGCTGAAGGTGGCGGACCTGGTGCTGGATCCGGTGAGCATGCGTGCGACCCGTGCCGGCACCGAACTGCAGCTGTCGCCGATCGGCCTGCGCCTGTTGACCATCCTGATGCGCGAATCGCCGCGCGTGGTCACCCGCCAGGAGATCGAGCGCGAGATATGGGGCAACGGCCTGCCCGACTCGGATACGCTGCGCAGCCATCTGTACAACCTGCGCAAGATCATCGACAAGCCGTTCGACCGGCCGCTGCTGCACACCGTGCAGAGCGCCGGCTACCGCATCGCCGACATCGCCCAGCCGATGAGCTGAGCGGTACCGGCTGGCTTCGTTAAGAGGCCGGCGTTCGTTACGCAGCAGGCCCCGGCAACGGGGTCTGCTTGCACGGCGGATTCACGATTCGCCCTCCTATAATCGCGGCGACTTCACACGGAAGCTGTAATGCCGCACGGTTTGCCGCGCAAAATCCGCCTTGCCCTGATCGCCCGAATCCTGTTCGCTGGCTGCATCGTCGCGTTGGGCAGTTATCTGGTGGTCGCGGTCGTGCAGCACTCGCTGGTGGGATCGGTGATGCGCCAGGAAGCCGCGCACTACTGGCGCCTGTATGCGCAGTCTCCCGCGCAGCCGCCGCCCAACAGCCACACCTTGCGCGGCTATCTGGTGCCGGCCGGGCAATCGGATGCGGCGGTGCCGGCAAATCTGCGCGGCCTCGATCCCGGCCTGCACGAGAACCGCCCTGGCGGCGAGATGGTGCTGGTCGACGAGACCAAGGCCGGGCGCCTGTACCTGGTGTTCCTGCGCGCGCAGGCGCAGCGCCTCGCGTTCTGGTTCGGCATCGTGCCGGCGCTGCTGACCCTGATCGCGGTCGTGGTGGTGGGGTGGCTGACCCATCGCGCCTCGCGGCGCCTGCTGTCGCCGGTGAACTGGCTGGCGCGGCGCGTATCGCAGTGGGATCCGCGGCATCCGTCCACCGCCGACCTGGCGCCGGAAAACCTGCCGGCCGACGTGCAGGGCGAATCGCGGCAACTGGCCGCCGCGCTGCATGCGCTGGCCTTGCGCGTCACCGACCACGTGTCGCGCGAGCGCAACTTCACCCGCGATGCCAGCCACGAATTGCGCACGCCGCTGACCGTGATCCGCGTCGCCAGCGACATCGCGATGACCGATCCCGACCTGCCGCCGCGGCTGGGCCGCAGCCTGCAGCGCATCCAGCGCGCCGGCCGCGACATGGAGGCGGTGATCGACGCGTTCCTGATCCTGGCGCGCGAGGCGGACGTGGTGCCGCAGAGCGAGACCTTCGAGGTCGCCGACGTGGTCGAGTACGAAGCCGAGAATGCGCGCGAGCTGTTGACCAGCAAGCCGGTGACGCTGACCGTCAGCGTGCTCGCCGCCACGCGCCTGCACGCGCCGCCGCGGGTGCTGCACGTGGTGGTCAGCAACCTGCTGCGCAACGCCTGCAGCTATACCGATGCCGGCAGCATCGTGGTCGAGATCGGCAGCGACCGGATCAGCATCCGCGATACCGGCATCGGCATGTCCAGCGAAGCGCTGCAGCGCGCGTTCGAGCCGTTCTTCCGCGCCGAGCCTGACCGCCCGCAGGGCACCGGGCTGGGCCTGTCGATCGTGCGCCGGCTGTGCGAGCGCTTCGGCTGGCGGATTGGGCTGGAAAGCGTGGAAGGTGGCGGCACCACCGCCACCGTGCGCTTCGATCCGGCCAAGTGAGCTGCGGCGGTGCGAGCTGCTTGCGGCCGCGAGCAGCTCGCACTGCACGATCGCCATCGGGGCGGGTGCACGAACCGCGCGGCAGCGGGTTTGCCGAGCGCGCCTGGCGCGATGTCAGGCCTTTTGCTGCGTCGTCCATCCGCCGCCCAGCGCGCGGATCAAGGCGACGCTGGCGCGCAACTGGCGGGTTTCCAGGTCGATGACGCTGCGCCGCGCATCGAGTTCGGCGGTCTGCGCCTGCACCACGTCCAGGTAACCCGCCGCGCCCTCGCGGTAGTGGTTGAGCGCAAGATCGACCGACCGTTGCGCCGCCGCGGCCGCCGCGCGCTGATCGGTCAATGCCGTGCCCAGTTCGTGCAACAGGCTCAGGTTGTCCTCGACCTGGGCGAAGGCGGTGAGCACCACCTCGCGGTACGTCGCGCCGGCCTCGTCGGTCGCGGCCTGCGCCGCTTTCACCCCGGCCTTGCGGCGGCCGCCGTCGAACACGTTCAGCAGCAGCGTGGGGCCGATGGCCCAGAACCGGTTGGGCGCGGCGACCAGGCCGCCCCAGCGGTCGCTCTGCCAGCCGCCTTGCGCGTCGAGGGTCAGCTGCGGGAAGAATGCGGCGCGCGCGATGCCCACCTGGGCGTTCGCGGCGGCGGTGCGCCGCTCCGCGGCGGCGATGTCCGGACGGCGCTGCAACAGCGTGGACGGCAGCGCCAGCGGGATCGCCGGCACCGGCACCTGCGCAGTCTCGGCCGCGAGCTGGAAGCTGGACGCGGAATCGCCGACCAGCGCCGCGATGCCGTGCAGCACCAGCGCGCGCTGCGCCTGCGCCTGGGTGCGTTGCGACAGCGCGGTGGACAGTTGCGTCTGCGCGCGCGCCACGTCCAGGCCCGAGGCGATGCCGCCGTCGTGGCGCGACTGGGTGAGCTGCAGGGCCTTGGTGAACGCGTCGATGCTCTCGCTCAGCACGCGGATCTGGCGATCGTCGCCGTTGAGTTGCAGGTAGCTGTCGGCAAGCTGCGCTTGAAGGCTCAAGCGCGCCTGTGCGAGATCGGCGGCGGCTGCCGCCTGCTGCGCCTCGCCGGCGGCGACGGTGTCGCGTACCCGGCCCCACAGGTCCACTTCGTAATCGAGCTGGGCGCCGACGGTGTACCCGTCGTAATAGGCCGGCGAGGTGGCGCCGCGCAGCGGACGCGTGTCCGATTGGCGGTTCCGCACCGCGTTGCCGTTGAGGCCCAGGGTCGGGAAGTAGCCGGCACGCGCCTGCTGGGCGAACGCTTCGGCCTGCTGGTAATGGGCCAGCGCGGCGGCCAGCGTGGCGTTGTTGGCCAGCAGCTTCTCCTGCAGCTGGTCGAGCCGGCGGTCGCCGTAGACCTTCCACCAGCCGTCGCGGTCGATACGGTCGGCGGGCGCGGCCTCCACCCATGGCGAATGCGGATCGCCGTACTGTGCCGCCACCGGCACCTCGGGCGGGTGGTAAGTGGGCGCCAGCGAGCAGGCCGACAGGCCCAGCGACAGCAGGGCCGCCGTTACCGCAGTGCGTGCGCGCATGCGATCAGGCCTTGGCATGGTCGCCTGCCGCCTTGGGCGCGCTGATGCGCACGCGGTCGCCTTCGGCCAGGCCATCGGGCGGGCTCTCGATCAGGCGGTCGCCAGCGGCGACACCCGACCCGAGCTGCACCGTCTTGCCGAAATCGCGTGCGATGGTCACGGC
Organism: Xanthomonas sp. SI; assembly: GCF_014236855.1. Lineage (NCBI taxonomy): Bacteria > Pseudomonadati > Pseudomonadota > Gammaproteobacteria > Lysobacterales > Lysobacteraceae > Xanthomonas > Xanthomonas sp. SI. Next base: position 4,071,268 of record NZ_CP051261.1, on the reverse strand, counting down.
CTTGAACGAGACCGTGTCGTGCGCATCGACCACGGCCACGCGCAGGCCCTTGTCGTCGAACACCAGCGCGCTGGCCGGCACGCGCAGCAGCGTGGCGTTGGCCGGAAGATCGAAGGTGACGCTGGCGTAGCTGCCCGCGAGCAGCTTGCCGTCCTGGTTGTCCACGGCCACCTGGACCAGTGTGGTGCCGGAGGCGGCGTTGATCGCTTCCGACGAACCGGTGACGACCCCGCTAAAGGTCTGGCCCGGATGCTCCGGCACCGTCAGGGTCGCACGGGCACCCGGACGCACCGACGGCGCGTAGTTCTGCGGCACGTTCACGTACATGCGCAGCTTGCGCGTGTCCGATACCACGAACAGCTCCTGGCCGCCGCCGCCGGCGTTGACCAGCGCGCCGACGTCGGTCTCGCGCGCGGTGACGGTCCCATCGAACGGCGCCACCAGCCTGGCGAACCCCTTCAGCGCCTGGATGCGCTCGAGGTTGGCTTGCGCGGCCTGCGCGAGCGCGCGCTTGGCGTCGTAGTCGCCGGTCTTCTCGTCCACTTCCTGCCTGGAAACGGAGTCGGCGTGGCCCATCGCCTGCCAGCGCTTGGCGGTGGTCTGCGCCAGCGCCGCGTTGGCGCGGGCGCTGGCCAGGTCGGCCTTGGCCTGGAGCAGCTGCTGGTCCAGGTCGGGGGTTTCGATCTCGGCGAGCACTTCGCCGGCCTTGACCTTGCTGCCGATGTCGGCCTTCCACCATTTCAGGTAACCGCTGGTGCGGGCGTAGATCGGGGCGCGGGCATACGCCTGCAGGCGTCCCGGCAGGTTGAGGTCGCCGTCGCCCTGGCCCGCTTCCGGCGTCACCAGTTGCACGGTCGGCATGGCCTGGTCGTCTGTCCATACGCGCAGCGTGCGCGCGTCGTTGGCGCGCGTGGCGACCCCGGCGACGACGATGGCCAGGACCACGATCAGCGCGATGATGCCGGCCAGGCGGAGGCGGTGCGGGGGCCGGGTGTGCGGGGTATCAGGCGACATGCAAGGACTCTCCGGAGGCGTTCGCCGGTGGGGAAGACGGATGGGCGCGGCGGCTGTGGATCATGCTGAAGACGACCGGCACGAAGAACAGCGTGGCGATGGTGGCGAAGACCAGTCCGCCGATGACGGCGCGGCCCAGCGGCGCGTTCTGTTCGCCGCCTTCGCCCATGCCCAGCGCCATCGGCGCCATGCCGATGATCATCGCCAGCGCGGTCATGAGCACCGGACGGAAACGGACGAAGCCGCCTTCCAGCGCGGCCTTCGCCGCGTCGCCGTGTTCGGCCAGGCGCTCGCGGCAGAAGCTGACCACCAGGATCGCGTTCGCGGTGGCCACGCCCATGCACATGATGGCGCCGGTCAGCGCAGGCACCGACAGGCTGGTATGCGTGGCGAACAGCATCCACACGATGCCGGCGATCGCCGCGGGCAGCGCGGTCACGATCACGAACGGATCGCTCCACGACTGGAAGTTCACCACGATCAACAGGTAGATCAGCACGATCGCGCCGAGCAGGCCGAAGATGAGTCCCGAGAACGCATTGTTCATCGTCTGCACCTGGCCGAGCAGCGCGGTGCTGGACGCCTTGGGCAGGAATTTCTGGTTGGCATCGACGATCTTCTGGATGTCGGCGGCGACCGCGCCGAGGTCGCGGTCCTGGGTGGCGGCGTAGATCTCCACCATCGAATTGATGTTGTACTGGCTGACCACCGCGCTGGTCGCGGTCCGCGACACCGTCGCCAGGCCGCCGAGGACCTGCGCGCCGCCGGTCCCGGCGCTGGGACTGATCGGCAGGTTCTCCAGGCCGGACAGGCTGTCGAGGCTGTACTGCGGGGTCTGCATCACGATCGGATACGACACCCCGTTCTGCGGATTGAGCCAGAAGGTCGGCGCGATCTGGCTGGAGCCGGCCAGGTTGACCCCCAGGCTGCTGGTGACGTCGCGCTCGGTGATGCCGACCTGCTGCGCGCGGCTGCGGTCCACGTTCACGTTGAAGCCGGGGCTGGCCTGCGATTGCTGGATGCGCGCGTCGGCCACGCCCGGCACGCGGCGGATCTCGCGCAACAGACGGTTGGCGTAGGCGTAGTTGGCCGCCAGGTTCGGGCCGCGGATCTGCAGGTCCACCGGCGCGGGCGAACCGAAGTTCAGGATCTGGCTGATGATGTCGGCCGGCGGGAACGAGAACACGACGCCGGGGAACTGCCGCGGCAGGGTCTGGCGCAGGCGCCGCACGTAGTCGGCGGTGGGCGCGTGGCCTTCGTTCAGCGCGATCTGGATGTCGCCATCCTGCGAGCCGATGGTGCCGGTGTTGTTGTAGGCGTTGTTGATGCCCGAGGACGACAGGCCGATGTTGTCGACGACGCTGGCGAGCTGCTGCTTCGGGATCAGCGTGCGCACCGCGCCGGTCACCGCGGCGAACAGGCGTGCGGTCTCTTCCACCCGCGTGCCGACCGGCGCGCGCACGTGCATCAGGATCTGGCCCGAATCCACCGCCGGGAAGAAGTTGCGGCCGAGCATCGGCACTAGCAGGAACGACAGCGCCACGCAGGCCACGAAGCCGGGCACGAACCCCCGGCGATGCGCCAGCGCGGTTTCGAGCAATGCGTGGTAGCGCGCGCGGAAGGCCTCGAAGCGTCGTTCGAAGCCGCGCTGGAAGCGCACCAGCGGATTGCGCGAAGGCGGCAGGCCGCCACCGTCGCCATGCAGGTCGGTGTGCGGCGCGTGCGGGTGCAGCAGGTACTTGGCCATCGTCGGCACCAGCGTGCGCGAGAGGATGAACGAGGCGATCATCGCAAACATCACCGCCTCGGCCATCGGCACGAACAGGAAGCGCGCCACGCCTTGCAGGAAGAACATCGGCACGAACACGATGCAGATGCACAGCAGGGAGACGAAGGCGGGCGTCACGATCTGCGCCGCTCCGTCCAGGATCGCCGTCTCGACGTTCTTGCCTTGTTCCAGGTGCCAGTTGATGTTCTCGATGGTCACCGTGGCGTCGTCCACCAGGATGCCGACCGCCAGGGCGAGGCCGCCCAGGGTCATGATGTTCAGCGTTTCGCCGATCGCCGACAGCGCGGCGATCGAACTCAGGATCGCCAACGGGATCGAGGTGGCGATGATCAGCGTCGAACGCCAGCTGCCGAGGAACAGCAGGATCATCAGGCTGGTCAGCGCCGCGGCGATCACGCCTTCGCGCGCGACCCCCTTGATGGCGCCGCTCACGAACAGCGACTGGTCGCCGATGGGGACCACCTTGAGGTTGGGCGGCAAGGCATCCTTCATCGCGGCGACGCGGTCCTTGACCCCGGCGATGATCGCCAGGGTCGAGGCCGAGCCGTTCTTCAGCACCGTCATCAGCACCGAGCGGTCGCCGTCGACGTGCACGATGTTGGTCTGCGGCGGCGCGCCGTCGCGCACGTGGGCCACGTCGCGGATGAACACCGTGGCGCCGTCGACCGCCTTCACCGGCAGGTTGCCCAGTTCCTCGATGTCGGACGGCGAGTTGTTCAGTTGCAGCGTGTATTCGTACCGGCCGATCTTCTGCGTTCCCACCGGGGTGATCAGGTTCTGCGCGGCGAGGGCGTTGGCCACGTCCTGCGCCGACAGTCCGCGCGCCTGCAGCGCCGGCGGATCGATGTCGATCTGCACTTGGCGGGTCTTGCCGCCGAACGGATACGGGATCGCCGCCCCAGCCACCGAGGTGAGCTGCGGACGGATGATGTTGAGGCCGAGGTCGGCCAGGTTCTGTTCGGTCAGGCCTTCGCCGGACAGCGCCAGCTGGATGATCGGCACCGTGGACGCGTTGTAGTTGAGGATCAGCGGCGGCGTGGTGCCCTGCGGCAACTGCCGCAGCATGGTCTGCGCGACGGCGGTGACCTGGGCGTTGGCGGTGCGGATGTCGGCGCCGGGCTGGAAGAAGATCTTGACGATGCCGAAGCCCTGGATCGAACTGGCCTCGATGTGCTCGACGTCGTTCACCGTGGTGGTGAGCACGCGTTCGAACGGCGAGGACACGCGCCCGGCCATCTGCTCGGGCGGCAGGCCGTTGTACTGCCACACCACCGCGATCACCGGGATCCTGATGTCGGGAAAGATGTCGGTGGGCGTGCGCAACGCGGCCAGCGGCCCCACGATCAGGATCAACAAGGCGAGGACGACGAAGGTATACGGTCGCGTCAGGGCGATCCGGACGATGCCAATCATGGGGGGGAGGGGTTCCGTGCGCGAATGTTGCGTCGCGGCGAATTCTGCGCCCTGGCCTGTCCTGGGCGTAGTTAAGATTTATTTAGACGTGGCGGCGGCCGGACACGTCGTTGCCGGGCCGACTGGTTGCCCGTCACTGCGCCAGCGGGCGGGCGTCCGGCAGCTGTCCGCCCGGCGCGCCGGGTTCGGCCGCGGCCGCGCGCGGTTCGGGCGGCGGGGCGGCGGCCGGGCAGATCACCGAGAACACCGCCCCGCGCGCGTCGCCGCCCACGCGCAGCGCATAGCCGTGCAGGCGCACGATGGCGCTGACGATCGCCAGCCCCAGCCCGCAGCCGGGTTTGGCGCGGGTCTGGTCGCCCCGGTAGAAGCGGCGGAAGATCGCTTCGCGCTCGCCGGGCGGAATGCCCGGCCCACTATCGGCGACGTCGATGCGCGCGTTGCCGGCCGCGTCGGTGTGCGCCGCCAGGCGGATCGTGCCGCCGTCGGGGGTGAACTTGATCGCGTTGCCGACCAGGTTGGCCAGCGCCTCGAACAGCAGATGCGGGTCGCCGCGCACGGACGGCAACCGCTCCAGCGCCAGTTCGAACACCTGCCCCCGGTCCTCGGCCAGCGGTGCGTAGAACCCGTGGACATCGTTCAGCAGCGCGCCCAGGTCCAGCGCCGCGAAGCAGGCGCTGCGCTGGCGGTCCTCCAGCTCCGACACCCGCAGCAGGGCGCGGAAGCGGGTCAGCACGGTATCGATCTCGCCGACGCAATCGTCCAATTGCTGGCCTTCGGGGCGGTCGGCGAACTGTTGCTGCAGGCGGTGCAGGCGCGTGCGCATGCGCGTGAGCGGCGTGCGCAGGTCGTGGGCGATATTGTCGGTGACACCCTTCACTTCGCCGAGCAGGCGCTCGATCTCGCCGAGCGCCTGGTTGACCGTGGCCGCGAGCAAATCCACCTCGTCGCCGCCGCGCGACACCGGCAGGCGCACGCTGAGGTCGCCCTGGCGGATGGGTTCCATCGCCTGCTGGATGGCGCGGATGCGGCGCGCGGGGCCGCGCGCGATGAGGATGCCGCCAAGCACGCCGGGCAGCAGGGTCAACGACAGCCCCCACAGCAGTCCGCGGCAGATGATCCCGCTGAGTCCGTCGATGACGTTGCTTTCCTTCGCCACCACCAGGCGCCGGCCGTCCGGCAGTTGCCGGGCGATGCCGCGCGCGCGCGTCTGGCTGCCGCGGCCGGTGTCGATCAGGCTGGCCTCGATGGGGCGGACCGTCCCGTCCTCGGCCATGCCCTTGGGCACCGCATCGATGTTGCCGGCGATGCGGCGTCCATTGGCGTCGAACAGGCCCACCCACATGAAGCCCTGGATGTCGATGGCGCTGGCCGCGGCCACCGTGTCGGCCAGGCGCCTGGGATCGGTGTTTTCCAGGTAGTGGATGCGCGCGGCCAGCATCTGGTCGACCACGTTCGACAGGTAGCGCGAGGACTCCCACTGCACCACGCCGAGCAGCACGACGCACCAGACCGCGAACAGCGCCCCGTAGATCAGGATCAGCCGCGCGGTGGCCGAACGCCAGGCGTCAGTCAGCGGGCGCAAGCACATACCCCGAGCCGCGCATGGTGCGGATGAGCGGCGGCTGGCCGTTGCCGTCGATCTTGCGGCGCAGGCGGCCGAGATGGACGTCGATCACGTTGGTCCCGGGATCGAAATGGAAGCCCCAGACGTGCTCGAAGATCATCTGCCGCGTCACCACCTGGCCGGCGTTGCGCATCAGGAACTCGAGCAGGCGGAACTCGGTGGGCAGCAGGGCCAGCGGCTGGCCGTTGCGCAGCGCGTTGTGGCGGACCAGGTCCAGTTCCAGGTCGGCCACGCGCAGGCGCGTCTGCGGCGTGGCGCTGGCGCTGCGACGGCGGCGCAGCAGCACTTCGGCGCGCGCGACAAGCTCGTCGGGCGAGAACGGCTTGGTCAGGTAGTCGTCGCCGCCGGCACGCAGGCCGCGCACGCGCTCGTCCACCTCCGACAGCGCGCTGATCATCAGCACCGGCGTTTCCACCGCGCGCTTGCGCAGTTCGGAAACGACATCGATGCCGTCCATGCCCGGCAGCATGCGGTCCAGGGTGATGATGTCGTAGCCGTCGGCCAGCGCATGGTCGAGACCGTCGCGGCCGTTGGCGATCCACACGGCGGTGAAGCCATGGGCGCCGAGCTCGGCGACGATGTCGCGGGCGGTCACTTCATCGTCTTCGATGACCAGGGCCCTGGGCATCCTGTGCTACTCCACGCGGGGGACAACGGAACGGGCCCGCCAAGGGTAGCCGGTCGGGAGCCAGGAAGGGCGCCACTGCCTACTTGCGCTGCAGATAGGGTCGCACGATGTCGCGCCACAGCGCATAGCCGGCGGCGTTCATGTGCAGATGGTCCGGGCCGAACAGTTCGCCGCGCGGTTGCCCGTCGGCGCCGAGCATCGGCGTGGCCACGTCGATGAAGTCCACCCGCTTCAGCCCGGCGGCGGCCTTGCGGATCAGCGCATTGGCTTCGGCCACCTGCGGCAGCAGCGCCGCGCGCGCCGGGCTGGGCTTGATCGAGATGTAGGCGATGCGGGTCGTGGGCAGGTCGCGGCGCACCCGCGTCACGAAGGCCAGGAAGTCGTCGCGCAGCTGCTGCGGGCTGCGGCCGCTGTTGAGGTCGTTGTCGCCGGCGTAGAACACCACCAGGCGCGGCCGGTACGGCACCACGATGCGGTCGGCATACCAGGTGCTGTCGCGGATCTCCGAACCGCCGAAGCCGCGGTTGAGCGTGTCCACGCCGGGGAAATCGCTGGCCAGCGAGGTCCAGAAGCGGATCGAGGAACTGCCGACAAACAGCACGCCGCCGGGCGTGGGCGGATGCGCGGCGTCGGCCTGGGCGAAGCGCTGCATGTCCTGTTCCCAGTCCGGACTGGAAACCTGTTCGGGGATCTTCGGTGCGGCGGCCGGAGTGAGCGCCAGGGCCGGATGCAGGCCCAGCAGGAACAGGCAGGTGGCGAGCAGCGCGGTGCGCAGCGGCGAACGGGACATGGTGCGTCTCCTGGATGCGGCGGAGCGGCGATGGTGCCGCAGGCGCGACGAGGCAGGCAAATCGGAGGCGTGCGGCGGTTCATTTCAGCGGCGAACGGGGGCTTGTGGCAAAATTGGCGCCTAGCCCGCTTCGCCATTGCCCATGACCGTTCTCTTCCGGCCGTTGCCGTTGCGTCCCCGTTCCGCAGGCCAGGCCTGATCCATGGCCGACCAATTCGGGCACCTGCCGCGCGGACCGCGCCGGATGCTGATGGCACTGCGCTGGTCGTACCAGGGGCTGCGCGCGGCCTGGCTGCACGAGTCCTCGTTCCGGCTGGAAGCGTGCCTGTTCGTGCTGCTGGCGCCGCTGGCGCTGTGGCTGGGGCAGGGGCCGGTGCAGCAGGCGCTGATGATCGGTTCGCTGCTGCTGGTGCTGGCGGTGGAACTGCTCAATTCGGCGATCGAGGCGGTGATCGAGCGCTACGGCCCCGAGCACCACGAACTGGCCGGCCGCGCCAAGGACATGGGCTCGGCGGCGGTACTGCTGATGCTGGCCAATGTCGTGCTGTGCTGGGGCCTGATCCTGCTGCCGCGCGTGCTGTGACGTCCGCCTGTCTTTTTTACCGTTAAAGGATTCGACCCCATGGCTCTCGAGTTTCTCGCCGATCCCAACACCTGGCTGACGCTGCTGACGCTGAGCGCGTTGGAAATCGTGCTGGGCATCGACAACCTGGTGTTCATCTCCATCGCGGTGGGCAAACTGCCCGAGGCGCAACGCCCGGCCGCGCGCAAGTTCGGCATCGCGGTGGCGTGCCTGACCCGCATCGCGCTGCTGGTGTCGCTGGCGTTTCTGGCGCGGATGCAGGGCGAGTTGTTCAGCGTCGCCGGCATGGGCATCTCGGTGCGCGACCTGGTGTTGATCGTCGGCGGCGTGTTCCTGCTGGTGAAGGGCACGATGGAGATCCGCGAGATGATCACCGGCGGCGAAGACGCCGATCCCACCACCAGCAAGGCCTCGGGCGTGTTCTGGATGGTGATCGCGCAGATCGCGGTGATCGACATCGTGTTCTCGCTGGACTCGGTGATCACCGCGGTCGGCATGGCCCAGCACATCCCGGTGATGGTGGCGGCGGTGCTGCTGGCGGTGGCGGTGATGCTGCTGGCGGCCAACCCGCTGGGCCGCTTCATCGACGCCAACCCGACGGTGAAGATGCTGGCGCTGGCGTTCATCCTGATGATCGGCGTGGTGCTGATCCTGGACGGCCTGGACGTGCACGTGCCCAAGCCCTACATCTACGCGGCGATGGGCTTCTCGGTGCTGGTGGAATGGCTGAACCTGCTGATGCGCCGCCGCGCCGCCGCGCACCACGTGCCCGGCGCCGGCAAGTGGTGAACGGCTGACCCAGGCGCGGCTGCGTTTTCACGGGGGGCGTGGCAAGCTGCGCCCTGTCTTCATGCCGGAGAGCGCCATGCGCCTGTTGTCCCGCTCGTTGTTCCTCGCCGCCGTGGTGGCGCTGTTGTCCGGTTGCGGCTACAACGCGATCCAGCAGAAGGACGAGGCGGTCAAGGCCGGCTGGTCCGAGGTGCTGAACCAGTACAAGCGCCGCGCCGACCTGATCCCGAACCTGGTCAACACGGTCAAGGGCTATGCCGACCAGGAGCGGCAGGTGCTGACCGACGTGACCAATGCGCGCGCGCGGGTCGGCCAGGTCCAGGTCAACGCCGACGATGCGGCTTCGCTGCAGCAGTTCCAGCAAGCGCAGGGCCAGCTGTCCAGCGCGTTGTCGCGGCTGCTGGTGGTCACCGAGAACTATCCGAACCTCAAGTCCGACCAGTCGTTCCGCGACCTGCAGGCGCAGCTGGAAGGCACCGAGAACCGCATCACCGTGGCGCGCGGCCGCTACATCCAGGCGGTGCAGGACTACAACACCTTCATCCGCTCGTTCCCGCAGGTGATCACGTCGAAGATCTTCGGCTACAAGGAAAAGCCGAACTTCTCCGTGGCCAACGAGGCGCAGATCTCCGAGGCGCCGGCGGTGAATTTCGGTGGCCAGCCGGCGCAGACTGCGCCGCAAGCGCAACCGCAGCAGTCGCCACAGCCGGCACCTGCGCAGTAAGCGCGTTGCAGCGCCTGGCGGCGTCGACGATGGCGCCGCTGCGCGCCGGCCCGCACTGCGGGGAGCTGCCAGCTTGTGCAGCCGGGCTGGCGGCGTAAGCCAGCGAACCGCTTCCCGGGCCACGCCGCCGCTGCGGTTTCTTCCCTTCGATGCCGCCGCGCGATTGCGTCGGCAGGAGTCTGCAATGCGCGATACGACCATCCGCCACTGCCGCGCGCGCCGCGGCCGGCTTGTCTGGCTCGGGATGCTGCTGGCGCTGGTGCCGCTGCTGGCCTGGGCGCAGGCGGCCAGCGAGGCGCCGATCCCGGCGCTGGACACGCCCGTGGTCGATACCACCGGTACCTTGCAGCCGACCCAGCGCCTTGCGTTGGAGCAGCAGGCGGTGCAGTTGCAGCAGCGCAAGGGCAGTCAGCTGCAGGTGCTGGTGGTCGCGACCACTGCGCCGGAGACGATCGAGCAGTACACCCAGCGCGTGTTCGACACGTGGAAGATCGGCCGCAAGGGCGTGGATGACGGTGTGCTGCTGGTGGTGGCCAAGGACGACCGGCGCGTGCGCATCCAGCCCGGCTACGGCCTGGAAGGCGCGATTCCCGATGCCACCGCCAACCGCATCATCCAGGAGTACCTGGCGCCGCGGTTCCGCGCGGGCGACTACAGTGGCGGCATCGCCGAGGCCACCGCGATGCTGGTCAAGCTGATCGACGGCGAACAGCTGCCGCCGCCGGTGAGCACGCACGCGGCCGAATCGCGTTCCGGCGGCAAGCTGCCGTTGGGTTTCTTCGGTGGCCTGTTCGCCGCCTTCGTCGCGCAACTGCTGTTCGCACGCGCGCCGCGTCTGCTGCGCGGCGTGCTGGCGGCGCTGGCCGGCGGTGGCGTGGGGCTGCTGCTGAGCCTGTCGCTGTTCGTCGCCGCGCTGACCGGCGCGATCGGGCTGGTGCTGGGCCTGCTGTCGGGCGTCTCGCCGGGCCGCTCGGTCGGCGGCGGTGGTGGCGGTGGTTGGGGCGGCGGCGGATTCGGGGGCGGCTTCGGCGGCTTCGGTGGTGGTGGTTTTGGAGGAGGCGGTGGCTTCGGCGGTGGAGGCGGAGGCGGCGGCTGGGGCGGAGGCGGCGGCAGTTCGGGAGGCGGTGGCGCCTCGGGGAGTTGGTGATGCGTCTGCTACGCCATCTGTTCGCACCGGCGGCGCGCACGCTGTTCCCCAACGCCAGCCTGGAGCGCATCGGCGCGGCGATCGCCGACGGCGAGCGGCTGCATCGCGGCCAGGTGATGTTCGCGGTCGAATCGGCGCTGGCACCGGCGGCGCTGCTGCGCGGCATGGCGCCGCGCACGCGCGCCGAGCAGGCCTTCGCGCAATTGCGCACCTGGGATACCGAGGCCAACAACGGCGTGCTGATCTATCTGCTGTTGGCCGACCATCGGATCGAGATCGTGGCCGATCGCGGCCTGCGCGGGCGCGTCGACGCCGCGCAATGGCGCGAGGTCTGCGCGCTGATCGAGCGCGACATGCGCGCCGGCCAGCCCGAGCAGGCGGTGATCGCCGGGGTGGCGGCGGTATCGGCCTTGCTGGCCACGCATTTCCCCGCGCAGCCGGGCCAGGCCGAGCCCGACGAATTGCCGAACATGCCGCAACTGCTGGATTGAGCGCCGCCGCGGCATGGTCGCTGCGATGCGGGTCGCGCTGGCCCGCAGATGAAGCGGTAGCGCCGCTGCCCGTCGCGACTGCGGCGGCAGCCGGCGCCGATGGCGGACGCTCGCGCCTGCCTGCAGATGAAGCCTAGTGCAGTCCAAGTCGACCAAGACCACGGCGGCAGCCGGCGCCGATGGCAGACGCTCGCGCCTGCCGGCAGATGAAGCGGAGCGTCATCCAAGTCGACCGAGACCACGGCAGCAGCCGGCGCCAGTGGCAGAATAGGCGACCCTCGCCCTCCGGCCGACGCTCCCCGCATGACCTATCTCCACCAGATCGACCCCATCGCCTTCTCGCTCGGTCCGGTAAAGGTGCACTGGTATGGGCTGATGTACCTGGCCGCCTTCGCCTCGGCGTGGTGGCTGGGCCGGCTGCGCATCCGCGCCGGTCGCCTGCCCGGCGTGGACATGGAGGGATTCTCCGACCTGCTGTTCTACGCGATGCTCGGCGTGGTGCTCGGCGGACGCATCGGCTACATGCTGTTCTACGCGCTGGGCGATTTCCTCGCCAACCCGCTGCTGATCTTCAAGGTCTGGGACGGCGGCATGAGCTTCCACGGCGGCCTGATCGGCGTGCTGGTGGCCGCGGCGTGGTGGTCGCGCAAGTCGCGCCTGCATTTCTTCGACACCATGGATTTCGTCGCGCCGCTGGTGCCGCTGGGCCTGGGCTTCGGTCGCGTCGGTAATTTCGTCGGCGGCGAGCTGTGGGGCAAGTTCACCAATGCCGGTTGGGGCGTGATCTTCCCGCGGACGCCGGAGTTGCAGGACTGGCCGCTGGCGCAGATCCAGGCGCAGTACGCCAGCGGTGCGCTGGACAAGTTCGCGCGGCATCCCTCGCAGCTGTACGAGGCGGTGCTGGAAGGCTTGGTGATGTTCGCGATGCTGTGGGCGTTCTCGCTGCGGCCGCGCCGGCGCTATGCGGTGTCCGGCCTGTTCGCGCTGCTGTATGGCGTGTTCCGCTTCGCGGTGGAGTTCGTGCGCGTGCCCGATGCGCCGATCGGCTACCTGGCGTTCCATTGGCTAACCATGGGCCAGATCCTGAGCACGCCGCTGATCCTGCTCGGCCTGTTCCTGCTGTGGCGCTCGCGCCGCGCGCCGGTGTTGCAGCCGGCACCGGTCGCAGTGGACGCCAAGCCATGAAGGCCTACCTGGACCTGCTGCGCCACGTACTCGAGCACGGCGCCGAGAAATCCGACCGCACCGGCACCGGCACGCGCAGCGTGTTCGGCTGGCAGATGCGCTTCGATCTCAACGCCGGCTTCCCGCTGGTGACCACCAAGAAGCTGCACCTGCGCTCGATCGTGCACGAGCTGCTGTGGTTCCTGAAGGGCGAAACCAACATCGCCTACCTCAAGGACAACAAGGTCAGCATCTGGGACGAGTGGGCCGACCCGCAGGGCGAACTCGGCCCGGTGTATGGCAAGCAGTGGCGGCGCTGGACCGGCGCCGACGGCGGCGAGATCGACCAGATGCAATGGCTGGTGGACGAGATCAAACGCAATCCCGATTCGCGACGTTTGGTGATCAGCGCCTGGAACGTGGCGGAATTGCCGCAGATGGCGTTGATGCCGTGCCACAGCCTGTTCCAGTTCTACGTGGTCGACGGCAAGCTCAGCTGCCAGCTGTACCAGCGCAGCGGCGACATCTTCCTCGGCGTGCCGTTCAACATCGCCAGCTACGCGCTGCTGACCCACATGGTGGCGCAGGCCACCGGCCTGGGCGTCGGCGATTTCGTACACACGCTGGGCGACGCGCACCTGTATTCGAACCATTACGACCAGGCGCGCGAACAACTGTCGCGCACGCCGCGGCCGTTGCCGACGCTGCGCCTGAATCCCGTGGTCACCGATCTGTTCGGCTTCACCTACGACGACATCGCGATCGAGGGCTACGACCCGCATCCGGCGATCAAGGCGCCGGTGGCGGTGTGAGCGGCGGGGAGTCGGGAATGGGGAATGGGGAATCGGAAAAGGCGGCTGTAGCGGCGGGGACGGATGTGGGCGCGTCCCACGTCCCAGGTTCCAAGCCCCGGCTCACCTTGATCGCTGCGCTCGATCGCGCCAACGCCATCGGCCGCGACAACGATCTGCCGTGGCGCTTGCCGGACGACCTGAAGCGCTTCAAGGCGCTGACCCTGGGCAAGCCGGTGCTGATGGGGCGCAAGACCGCGCAGTCGCTCGGGCGCGCGTTGCCGGGTCGCTTGAACCTGGTGATGACGCGCTCGGGGCAGGTGCCGTTCGAGGGCATGCAGGCGGTCGCCTCGCTGCAGGCGGCGATAGAGGCGGCCCAGGCCAGCGGCGCCGAAGAGCTGTCGGTGATCGGTGGCGGCGACATCTTCGCGTTGGCGCTGCCGCACGCCGAGATGCTGTATCTGACCCACGTGGACACCCTGGTCGAGCGCGCCGATGCGCATTTCCCGGCGTTCGATCCGGCGCAGTGGGAGGTCGTGGCGCGGCAGGCGCATGCGGCCGATGCCAAGCATGCGCTGGCGTTCGAATTCGTCGATTACCGGCGCAGGCAAAGCGCGCCGTAGCGGATTCGTGCGGGCGGCGCGGCGTCTGTTGTAGGAGCGGCTTCAGCCGCGACCGGGCGTTACCGGCGAGATCCTGTCGCGGCTGAAGCCGCTTGTGTCTAACGCGGGTATATCGTTGAGGTGAGAGCGGAGTGCGGCAGGCCGCTAAGTCGCAGTGCCTCACGAGCACGAGTAGGAGTCAGGACCGCCGCACTCCGATTCTCCTGCCCCAAAAGCCCGAACAGTTGCCTGAGCCGCGAGCTCGAACCTACAAGCATGGGCATCGGCAGGAGATCTCTCGTCCCTGAGTCTACTGCGGAGAACGTCTATGTCCATACAGCGCTTTGTCGGGATCGATGTTTCCAAGGCCGAACTGGCCATGCATGTCTTGCCGGACGGGCTGGCCTGGACCCAAGCCAATACGCCCGAGGGGCACGCCTGCCTGGCCGAACACCTGGCCCAGATGGGATGCGAGCGGATCGTGCTGGAAGCCAGCGGCGGCTACGAACAGGCCGTGCTGCAGGCGCTGACGCAGGCCGGTCTGCCCGCGGTCCGGTTGCCTGCCCACCGGCCCCGGGCGCTGGCGCGCGCCTTGGGCCTCAAGGCCAAGACCGATGCGCTGGATGCGCGCTTGCTGGCCATGGCGGCCCAGTGCATCCACGCCCAGCCCACCGCGGTGCTCCCTGCACCGCTACAGGCGCTGCGCGAACTGCTTCACCTGCGCAGCACCCTGGTCGCCCAGCGCGATGCGCAGCGCCGGTGCCTGGAGCACGTGACCTGCGAGGCGGTGCGCGACCAGTGGCGCGAGGTAATCGCGCTACTGCAGCAGCGCATTCGTGAGGTGTCCCGACAGATCGCGCAGGCGGGAGCGACCTGCTCTGATCTGCCCAAACTGCCCGGGCTTGGCCCGATCCTGCGCGCCACCCTGGCCGCGCGGCTTCCCGAACTGGGCACCGTGCCTGCGCGCAAGATCGTCGCCCTGGTCGGGCTGGCGCCGTTCAATCGCGATAGCGGCCGCTGGCGCGGCCAACGCCGCATCCAGGGCGGACGCGCCGACGTGCGGCGGGTGCTGTACATGGCCACCTGGGCATCGATCCGCACCGGCTCCCCGCTGGCGCACACCTACGCCCGTCTGACTGCCGCAGGCAAACCCGCCAAGGTCGCCATCGTCGCGTGCATGCACAAGTACCTGCGCTGGCTCAACGCCATCGCGCGTGATCGAGCACCGTACGCTCCTCCTGCCATTGCTGCTGCATGACAGTTGACTCCTACACGTGGCAGCCTGCCTGCCGGCAGCCATCATTAGTCTTGAGCGGGCGGCGGCGGTGTAGTGGCACCGCCACCCGCACCACGCCCACCGCCGGACCTGCGCCGCGGCGGCCGCGCACGCGGTACCGGCGGCGGCCCTTCGATCGGGCGCCCCGGCACCTGCACCACCTGCAGGTCTTCGCTGTCCAGGCGCAAGGCGGTGAGCTTGCCGCCCCAGACCGCGCCGGTGTCGATCGCGTGCACGCCCTGGGTGATGGTCAGACCCAGCGTGGACCAATGGCCGCAGACGATCTTCAGGTCGCGCTCGGCGCGGCCGGGCACTTCGAACCACGGATACAGGCCCTGCGCCTGGGTGCCCGGGGTGCCTTTCTCCTCGATCGCGATGCGCCCGCGCGGGGTGCAATAGCGGGCGCGGGTGAACAGGTTGATGATCGCGCGCGAGCGGTCGTAGCCGGTCAGCCCCGGCGACCAGGCCGGGCGGTCGCCGTACATGTTGCGGAACAGTTTGCGGTAGCCGCTGCCGTGCAGCTGCTGCTCGACTTCGCGCGCATGCTTCTCGGCCAGGGTGGTGGTCCACTTCGGCGCCAGGCCGGCATGGATCATCATCCAGCCCAGTTCGCGGTCGGCGTGCAGCAGTTTCTGCATGCGCAGCCAGGTCAGCAGTTCGTCGCGGTCCTCGGCCAGCACGATGCGCTGCAGGTCCGGATTGACCTTGCGCTGCTCGTCCGGGCTGCGCTCGCCGATCGCCAGCAGCGACAGGTCGTGGTTGCCCAGCACCACCTCGCTGTGCGCGCGCAGCGAGTGCACCAGGCGCAGGGTTTCCAGCGACTGCCCACCGCGGTTGACCAGGTCGCCGCAGAACCATAGCCGGTCCACCGCCGGGTCGAAGCGGATCTTTTCCAGCAGCCGCTGGGTGATGTCGTAGCAACCCTGCAGGTCGCCGATGGCCCACACGCTCATGCGGGCGCCATCAGTGCAGCGTCCGCGGCACGGTCAGCACGAATGGCGCGACCGGCGCGACGAAGTGGGTGCCGTCGTCGGCTTCCATGTCGTAGTGGCCGCGCATCGTGCCGTGCTCGGTTTCCAGCATCAGCCCGGAGGTGTAGCGGAAGTCCTCGCCGGGACGCAGCCGCGGCTGTTCGCCGACCACGCCGTCGCCGTCCACGCGCTCCACGCGGCCGTTGCCGTCGGTGATTTCCCAGTGCCGGGCGATCAGCCGCGCGGCGACGCGGCCGCGGTTGTGGATGCGGATGGTGTAGGCGAACGCGTAGCGTCCGTCCTCCGGCGCCGATTGGTCGTCGAGGAACCGGGGCGACACTTCGACCTCGATCCGATAGGGGGCGTCATCGTTCATGCCTCACAGTGTAAGCAAAGCCGGCGCAGGAATGGACTGCGAGTCGTCTATGAGCGCGCTGCAAGCAGCGCGTGCTGCGGCCGCTGCGCGCCGTGCCGCGTGTCGTGGGCCGGCCGCGCAGTGCGATCCGCGCTGCTGCGGCCTTCGTGTGGGTGCGTTGGCGTGCGCGTGGAGCGGAGAGATGCGGATCGCGCTGCGACGCGCGGCCCCGTGGCTCAGGCCTGCGCCACGTTGGCCAGGCGCACGAAGTCGGCGACCTCCAACTGCTCGGCGCGGGCATCCGGGCGCACCCCGGCGGCCTCGAACTGGGCCGCATCGCAGACTCCGCCCAGCGCATTGCGCAAGGTCTTGCGGCGCTGCCCGAACGCCGCGCGCACCACGTCGGCGAAGCGCCGTCGGTCGGCGATGCCGATGTCCTGCGGCGCATGCGGCACCAGCCGCACTACCGCCGAATCCACTTTCGGCGGTGGCCGGAACGCGCCCGGCGGCACCACGAACAACGAGGTCACCTCGCAGTACGCCTGCAGCATCACGCTGAGCCGGCCGTAGACCTTGCTGCCCGGCCCTGCGGCCATGCGGTCGACCACTTCCTTCTGCAGCATGAAGTGCATGTCGGCGATCGCCGCAGCATGGTCCAGCGCATGGAACAGGATCGGCGAGGAGATGTTGTAAGGCAGGTTGCCGACCAGGCGGATGCGGCCGCCGCCGGCCAGTTCGGCGAAATCCACCGACAGCACGTCGCGGTTGAGGATGGTCAATTCGCCGACCCCTTCCGCCGCGGCGGTCAGCGGCGCGATCAGGTCGCGGTCGAATTCGATCACGGTCAGGCGGCCGTGGCGGCGCAGCAGCGGGAAGGTGATCGCGCCCTGGCCGGGGCCGATCTCGACCAGCAGCTCGTCGGGCTTGGGATTGACCGCGCGCACGATGCTGTCGATGTAGTCGCGGTCGCTGAGGAAGTGCTGGCCAAGCGATTTCTTGGCCGGGGCGCTGAAGCCGGAATAGGAAGTCATGCGGGCATCTTATCGGGATGGCGCGCGCGGCGCCCTGTAGGAGCGGCTTCAGCCGCGACCGGGTGTTGCCGGTAAGTCATGTCGCGGCTGAAGCCGCTCCTACACAAGCGCGCGGCGTGCGGCCAGTTGCGCGCATTGCGCGACCGCGGCGAACAGGCTGGACGGGTCGGCGATGCCGCGGCCGGCCAGCTCCAGCGCGGTGCCGTGATCGACCGCCACGCGCGGGTAGGGCAGGCCCAGGGTCAGGTTCACCGCCTGCTCGAAGCCGCTGTACTTGAGTACCGGCAGGCCCTGGTCGTGGTACATCGCCAGTACCGTGTCGAAGCCGGCCAGTTTCTGCGGCAGGAACGCGGTGTCGGCCGGCAGCGGGCCGACCAGATGCATGCCCTCGGCGCGCAAGGCGGCGAGGACCGGCGCCATCACCTCGATTTCCTCACGGCCCAGATGTCCGTCCTCGCCGGCATGAGGGTTCAGCCCGAGCACCGCGATGACCGGCGCGGCGATGCCGAAGTCGCTGCGCAGCGCGGCGTGGACGATGCGCAGGCAGCGCTCCAGCAACGCGGGCGTCAGCGCGTCGGCGACCGCGCGCAGCGGCAGGTGGGTGGTGGCCAGGGCCACGCGCACGATGTCGTTGGCCAGCATCATCACCACCTCGCGCCCGGCGTGGCGGGCGAGCAGTTCGGTGGTGCCGGTGTAGGCGATGCCGCCGTCGTTGATCGCCGCCTTGTGCACCGGGCCGGTGACCAGGCCGGCCAGTTCGCCGCGCAGGCAGGCGTCGGCGGCCTGGGTCAGCGCGCCGATCACCGCGGCGGCATTGGCCGGGTCGGTATGGCCGAAACGGCTGGGCACGGCATTGCCCACCGCGCGCAGGCGCAGATCGCCAGGTACCAGCGCGGGGGCGGATTCGGGAAGCAGCTGCAGCGGCAGCGACAGCGCCGCTGCGGCGGCGCGCAAGGTGTCGGGGTCGGCGAAGGCCAGCAGTTGGCAGTCGCGTCGCGGCTGTTGGGCCAGCCGCACGCACAGTTCCGGGCCGATCCCGGCCGGCTCGCCCGGCACCAGCGCGAGCGAGGGCAGCACGGTTACGGCTTGGTGGCGGCCGGTGCCGGGGTCGCCGCCGGCGCGGTGGCGTCGGCAGCGGGCGCGGCGGAGCTCTCGGCACCGCCGACGCGCAGGTTCACATAGGCTTCGCCGCGCATTTCCTGCAGGAAGCGGTTGTACTCTTCCTCCAGCTTGCGGCGGCCGATGGTCTCGCGGACCTGGGCGCGCTGGGTGTCGCTGGTCACGTCGGTCTGGCGCGTGGCGACGCGCTGCACGATGTGCCAGCCGGCCTCGGTGCGGAACGGCTGCGAGATCTGGTTGTCGGTGAGGCCTTCGATCTGGTGGCCGAAGTCCGGGCCGAACGCGTCGGCCGGGAACCAGCCCAGGTCGCCGCCCTGACCGCGGCTGTTGGCGTCGTCGGAAGACTCCTTGGCCACGGCCTGGAAGTCGGCGCCGCCGGCGATGCGCGCACGCAGGGTCTCGATCTTGGCCTTGGCGGCCGCATCCGGCTGCGCCTCGTTGACGCGGATCAGGATGTGGCGGGCGTGGTACTCGGTGACCGTCTTCTTTTCCGGGTTGGCCGAGGCATCGCGGATCTCGACCAGCTTCAGCAGCTGGAAGCCGCTGGGGCCGCGCAGCGGGCCGGCGACCTGGCCCGGCTTCATGTCGCGGATCAGCTGCGCGAAGGCGTTCGGGATTTCGTCCAGGCTGCGCCAGCCTAGGTCGCCGCCTTCCAGCGCGTTGGGGCTGTCGGAATAGCGCACCGCGGCCGCGCTGAAATCGATCTCGCCCTTGTCGATCAGGGTCTTGACCCCGTCGATCTTGCCCTGCCCGGTCTTGATCTGGTCGGCGGTGGCGCCTTCCGGCAGGCCGACCAGGATGTGCGCCAGATGGTACTGGGCGCCGGTGGTGGCCTGCTGCGCCAGCGCCGCATCCACTTCGCTCTCGCTGACGTTGATGCGGCTCTGCGCGAAGCTCTGGCGCAGGCGCTGCACGGTGATCTCGTCGCGCACCGAGTTGCGGAAGTCGTCGAACGCCATGCCGTCGGCGGCGAGTTTCTTGCGCAGGCCGTCGACGTCGGTGCCGTTCTGCTGAGCGATGCTGCCGATGGCACGGTTCAGTTCGTCGTCGCCGACGCGGATCCCGGTGCTGTTGGCGCGCGCGACCTGCAGCTTGACCAGCACCAGGCGCTCGAGCACCTGGCGTTGCAGCACGTTGTCCGGCGGCAGCTGCGCCTCGCGGCCGGAATACTGCGCCTTCACGTTGCGAACGGCACGATCCAGTTCGCTCTGCAGTACGACATCCTCGTCGACGACCGCAGCGATGCGGTCCAGTGGTTGGGTTTGTTGCGCGGCAGCCGGAGCGGACACGCCGGCGATCGCCAGCAAGGTGACGAGGAAAGCAGAGAGGGTATTGGTCATGGAATCAGGTTCGGATCGTAAGCGTCCGGATCGGTCGTGGTGTTGCTGGGCGGGACCAAGTACAGGTCGTCGCGGTTGTAGCCGAGAATAGCACGGCGCAGAACGCGGTCCGTGTCCTGGCCAAGCGAGGAGAGTCCCTTCAGCACGAACTCGACCTGGAACGCGGTGTCCAGATCGCCTTCGCGGTTGCGCACGTAGCGCCGTGCCAATGCGCGCACGGCCAGGCAGCAGCTGTCCCACTGCACGCCGGCGATGATTTCCAGCGGCTTGCTGTCTTCCAGCGAATAGTAGTGGCGCCCGACCAGGCTCCAGGTCGGGTTGATCGGGTACAGCACCGACACGTCGGTCTGCTCCAGCAGGTCGCGGCGGAAGCGGTAGCTGACGTTGATGATGCCGTCGCCCGGCAGCAGATAGCGGGTGCGGAAGCTGGCCAGGTCCTTGCGCCGGTACTTGGGATCCCACTGGTAGGTGGCGCCCATTGTCCAGCGGTCGTTGATCATGTAATTGGCGTCGGCGATCCATGCCGACTTGCCCTGCTCGATGGTGGTGTTGCTGCCGGGCAGGCTGACCCTGGAGTCGTTGAAGTACAGGATCTGGCCGAGGCTGACCGACAGCTTTTCCTTGCCGTCGTCCTGGCGCAGCAGGCGCGAGCTCAGCGCCAGGGTCATCTGGTTGGCGTCGTTCTGGCGATCGGCACCGGTGTAGCGCGAATCGCGGAACAACTGGCCCCAGCTGAAGGTGAATTCGCGCGTGTCGAAGATCGGCAGGTCGTCCTGGTTGCGGTATGGCGTGTACAGATAGAACAGCCGCGGTTCCAGGGTCTGCAGGTAGCTGGTGTCGCCGAACTTGGCGTCGCGGTCGAAATACAGACCGGCATCGACGGTGGTGATCGGCAGGCTGCGCGTGGGCGAGGTGTCGCCGCCCAGCGTGGCGGCCAGATCCTTGTCCAACTGATAGGCGGTGTAACGCCAGGCCACGGTCGGCTTCAGGAACCACGCCGCGCCGGCCAGCGGCATCGAGATGTAGGGCTTGAGGTCCAGGCGGGTGCCGCCGGGCATTTCGGTGGTCACGCCGGTCCGTTCGTACTCCGCGTCCTTGGCATGCACGTCGTCGTGTACGAAGCGCACCGCTTCGCTATAGATGCCGGCTTCGAACCACTTGCCGAACGCCTGGTCCCAGTTGAAGAAGGCGCGCGGCTGGCGGTTGTAAGGCAGCGCGCCCTCGGTCAGGGTGTAGTCGGTCAGCTGCCAGCGATCGGCCATCAGTCCGGCGGTCCAGGTCTCGCCGGTGCCGTAGATGCCGACCGTACTCTGAATATTGGACACCGAGTTGCCGAGCAGGCGGTTGGAGAAGTCTTCCGTGTAGCGCTCGTCGCTGACCCAGGCGATGGAGGCACGCGCCTGCCAAGTGCTATCGAGATTGTGATAGCCCTGGTATTCGAACTTGCCGCGGTCCTTGTCGCGCAACTGGTCGTCGGGCATGTAGGTTGCCTCGATCTCGCCCTTGCCGCCTTCATACAGGTAGCGGAACTCGCTGCCGAGCATGAAGCCGCGCGAACTCATGTAGCGCGGATACAGCGTGGCATCGTAGTTCGGCGCCAGATTGAGGTAATACGGCTGCATGTAATCGAAGCCGTTGCGCCCGGACATGCCGATCGCCGGGAACAGAAAGCCGCTGGTGCGACGGTCGTCGATCGGGAACTTGAACCACGGCGCGTACAGGATCGGCACGTTGTAGATCTTCAGGATCGCGTTGCGCGCGGTGCCGAAGCCCTCGTCGTTGTCGACGTCGATCTCCGGCGCGTGCAGCTCCCACACCTGCTGCGAGGGATCGCAGGTGGTGTAGGTGGAGCGGTGCATCTGTCCCAGCGCGCCCTGCAGGTCGACCGAGTCGGCCTTGCCGTTGCCGCGGCGCTCGATCAGCTGGTAGCGGATGTTGCTGATCTTGTGGGTGTCGGTGTCCTGGTTGCCTTCGGCGCGGTCGGCGATCATGCGAATCGACGAATCCTGGTAGCGCACGTGGCCCTCGGCAATGTAATTGCCGGTCTCGGTATCCACACGCAGGCTGTCGGTGCCCATGAACTGGTCGCCGCGCTTGAGCGCGACGTTGCCGGTGTAGTTGGGAATGGTGGTGGTGCCGGACAGCTTGTCGCCGACGATGTCGGTCGGCTGCTGATCGCGGATCGCGGCCATCTTCGGGTCGACCTTGGGCGCGTCGTCGAACTTGGGCAGCACGTCCGGGGTCGGGCACAGGCCCCAATTGGGCGGCTTCTCGGCCGCCATCGCCGGCAGGCAGAGAGCGATACTGAACGGAAGGGGTAGCAGGCGGAGGGCTCGGCGCACGCGCGTCAGGTATCGGGCTAAAACGACCGCTAGCTTGCCCCATCCCATGCATGGGGGCAATGAAGACGTCCCCCGCTCGGGGGACGGGGTTCATCCGCCCGCGCCGGCCTCAGCGCAGTGCGTCGACGTGGGCGACGCTGCATTCGCGCAGCGCCTGCAGGTCGTAACCGCCTTCCAGCAGCGACACCACGCGGCCGCGCGCATGCCGTTCGGCCAGCGCGCGCAGCTCCGCGGTGAGCCAGCCGAAGTCCTCGGTTTCCAGCATCAGGTCGGCCAGCGGGTCGCGCATGTGCGCATCGAAACCGGCCGAGATCAGCAGCAGCTGCGGCTTGAACGCGTCCAGCAGCGGCAGCATCTGGTCGGCCCAGGTGTTGCGGAAGCGGAAGCCACCGCTGCCCGGCGGCAGCAGCGCGTTGTGCAGGTTGCCGACGCCGCGGTCGTGGACCCCGCCCGAGTTGGGGAACAGCCCGGACTGGTGGGTGCTCAGGTACTGCACGCGTGGGTCGCGCTCGAAGATCGCCTGGGTGCCGTTGCCGTGATGCACATCGAAGTCGACGATGGCGATCCGTTCCAGGCCGTGCGTGTCGCGCGCGTGGGCGGCGGCCACGGCGACGTTGTTGAACAGGCAGAAGCCCATCGCGGTGGCGGCGGTGGCGTGATGGCCGGGCGGGCGCACCGCGCAGAAGGCGGTGTCGGTCTCGCCGCGCATCACCGCGTCCACTGCGGCCAGGCCGGCGCCGGCGGCGCGCAGCGCGGCGGCGCGCGAGCCGGGCGAGATCACCGTGTCCATGTCGAGCATGCGCTTGCCGTCGATGTCGGCCAGGACGCTGTCGATCAGCTCGCGCTCGTGGACCCGGGCCAGGTCGCCGAGCTTGGCCAGCGGCGCCTCGCGCCATGCCAGGTCGGGAAAGGCCTCGCGCAGCGCCATGGTGACGGCCAGCAAGCGTTCCGGCCGCTCCGGGTGCTCCGGGCCGGGTTCATGGCCCAGGCAAGCGGGATGGGTATAGATCAGCATGCCTGCCGCCCGGTCCGCGCGTCGCCGCTGCCGCTCAGGCCTGGCGGCGGTCGTGGCGCCACAGCACTTCGCCCTGGCCATCGGCCCGGGCCAGCACCCGCGCCAGCACGAACAGCAGGTCGGACAGGCGGTTGAGGTAGCGCACCGCCTCCGGCCGCACCGCGTCCTGGCGCGACAGCGCCACCGTCTCGCGTTCGGCGCGGCGCACGATGGTGCGCGCCAGGTGGCAGCGCGCCGCAGCCTCGCCGCCGGCCGGCAGGATGAAATCCTTCAGCGCCGGGAGGGTGTCGTTGTAGCGGTCCAGGTGCTGCTCGAGCGCGTCGATGTCGGCGTCGTGGATCGCCGCATGGCCGGGGATGCACAGCTCGCCGCCCAGGTCGAACAACTGGTGCTGGATCGCGGTCAGCAGGGTGCGCACGTCGTCGGCCAGCGCACAGGCCAGGACCACGCCGATCGCCGAATTGGCCTCGTCGACGGTGCCATAGGCGGCTACCCGCGCCGAATCCTTGCCGACCCGGTTGCCGTCGCCCAGGCCGGTGCTGCCGTCGTCGCCGGTGCGGGTGTAGATCTTGGAGAGACGATTGCCCATCGTCGGAACCGGGCCCCGGCTCAGTGGCCGGCGGGCTGGCCGCGCTGGCCCAGCCGCGCCAGCTGCTCGACCCCGACCTGGACCGCCGCGGCCAGCGCTGTGTACAGCGCCGCGCTGCCCAGGTACGGCAGCAGCCAGTCGCTGTAGTTCTGCCACCAGCCGGCGATGGTCGGGTTGGGCACGCTGCGGCTGACCCAATAGAAGCTGCCCTGCGCGATCAGGTGGCACACCGCCACCGCCACCACCAGGCTGGCTGCGGTCAGGCCCAGCGCACGCCAGTCGGCGCCGCGGTAGCGCCCTGCCAGCCAGCTGCCGCCGGCCCACAGCGCGAAGTAGGCCGGGATCAGGCACCAGTACGCCGGCGACACGCAGTAGTGCTGCCAAAAATTCAGGCCCTGACCACGGATCACCAGGTAGTCGACCAGCACCGCCAGCGCCATCAGTCCCGGGAACGCCCAGCGGGTCCAGCCGCGCAGATAGAAGCCGCCGACGAAGAACACCGCCCAGGAGGCGTCCGGAATCGCGCCGAAATGGTTGATGCGGGTCGCGGCCAGCAGCGCGGCCAGCAGGAGCAGGGCGGGAAGGCGGTGGCTGGAAGGAGTCATGGCAGGCGGGCACCGGTACGGAGATCGCCGATTCTACTGGAAGCGGCGAGCCTGGGGCGCGGGCCGGCGGCGGGCAGCGCCAGGGCGGCGGCGACCTGGCCGCGGCGGCGCGCGGGACAAAGCGGGCGCAGCTGGCATGTCGTTGCGATCACCGACGATTCGGGCGCCGGTCGTATCATGGCCGGATGAGCAAACGACATGACGTAGTGATCGTCGGCGGCGGCCTGGTCGGCGCCAGCCTGGCCATCGCGCTGGACCGCCTGGGCGTGGACGTGGGCCTGGTCGAGGCCGCGCCGCCGGGCGCGCTGCCGCCGGTGTTCGACCAGCGCAATCTCAGCTTCGCCGCGGCCACGGTCAACGCGCTGGGCGCGCTCGGGGTGATGCAGCGGCTGCGCACGCCGACCGGCCCGATCCGGCGCATCCACGTCAGCCGCGAAGGTGATTTCGGCCGGGTGCGGCTGGAGGCGGCCGACTATGGGCGCGAGGCGTTCGGTCAGGTGGTGGTGGCGCGCGATTTCGGCGAGGCGCTGGAAGCTCGATTGGCCGAAGCGTCCCACGTCAGCCGCTACCGGCCGGCGCAGTTCCTGGCGCTGGAAGCCGGCGAGGACGCGTCGTGGCGCGGCGTGCGCATCGCCCAGGACGGCGCCGAACAGGTGCTGCAGGCGCGGCTGCTGGTCGGTGCCGACGGCAGCGCCAGCGCGGTGCGCGGCGCGCTGGGCATCGATGCCGCTCGCCACGATTTCCACCAGACCCTGTTCGTGGCGCGGGTGCGCGGCAGCCGCCAGCCCGACGGCACCGCCTACGAGCGGTTCCGCGACGACGGCCCGAGCGCGCTGCTGCCGCGCGGCGACCGCCATTACGGCGCGATCCACGCGGTCGCTGCCGAGCAGGCCGACGCGGTGGCCGCGCTCGACGAGGTCGCCTGGCTGCAGCGCCTGCAGGAGGCGCTGGGCTGGCGCGTCGGCCGCCTGCTGGGCAGTGGCGAACGCAGCGCCTATCCGATCGTGCAGGTGCTGGCCGAGCGCCTGACCGATGCGCGCGCGGTGCTGCTCGGCAACGCTGCGCAGACCCTGCACCCGCTGGGTGCGCAGGGCTTCAACCTGGGCCTGCGCGACGCGCTGACCCTGGCCGAGCTGATCGAGCGCGACCGCGCCGATCCGGGCGCGCCGGCGCTGCTGCAGCAGTACGCGCAGCGCCGCGAGCAGGACCGGCAGCGCACTGTCACCTTCTCCGGCGGCTTGGCGCGGTTGACCGCCAACCCGGCGCCGCTGTTACGCCCGCTGCGCAGCCTGGGCCTGCTGGCGGCGGCGCAGGCCGCGCCGCTGCAGTCGTTCCTGGTCGGCGGCGCGATGGGATTTCGCGGCGAAGTGCCGCAGCTGTGCCGGGAGATGACGCCATGAGTCGGCGCGGCGTGCTGGACGTGGTGGTGGTCGGCGGCGGCGTGGTCGGCGCCGCCTGCGCGTTGGCGCTGGCCGCCGAAGGCCTGGCGGTGGCGCTGGTCGAGGGTCGCGAGCCGCCGCGCTGGTCGCCGGCCGAGCCGGACCTGCGCGTGTACGCGTTCGCCCCGGACAACGCCGCGCTGCTGCAGGCGCTGGGCGTGTGGCCGCAGGTGCTGGCGCGGCGCGCACAGGCCTACCGGCGCATGCGCGTGTGGGATGCCGGTGGCGGCGGCGAGTTGGACTTCGATGCCGATGCGCTGGGCCGCGATCAGTTGGGCTGGATCGTCGAGCATGCGTTGCTGGTCGAACAATTATGGGCGGCGCTGCCGGCGGCCGGGGTGCAACTGCACTGCCCGGCGCGGGTCGAGGCGGTGGAAATGGCGGAGGAGCGCGTGCGCCTGCGCCTGGACGACGGCAGCCGGCTCGACGCGCGCCTGGCCATCGCCGCCGACGGCGCCGATTCCACGCTGCGCGGCCTGGCTGGGCTGGACGCCCCGGCGCACGACTACGGCCAGCGCGGCGTGGTCGCCTTCGTGCAGACCGACGTGCCGCACCAGGACACCGCTTGGCAGCGCTTCCTGCCCGGCGGCCCGCTGGCGTTCCTGCCGTTCGCCGACGGCCGCAGTTCGATCGTGTGGACGCTGCCCGAGGCCGAGGCGACGCGGGTGCTGGCGCTGGACGACGCCGCATTCGGCGCCGAGCTGACCCAGGCCTTCGGCGCGCGGTTGGGCGCAGTGCGCGCGCTGTCGCCGCGGGTCGGTTTCCCGCTGCGCCGGCAACTGGTGGAGGACTACCACCGCGGCCGCCTGCTGGTGCTGGGCGATGCCGCGCACGTGGTGCATCCGCTGGCCGGGCAGGGCGTCAACCTCGGCCTGCGCGACGTCGCCGCGCTGGCCGCGCAGGTGCGCCAGGCGCAGGCACGGCGGGTCGACTGGTCGGCGCCGCACCGGCTGGCGCGCTGGGCGCGCGGCCGCCGCAGCGACAACACCGTGGCCGCCTACGGCTTCGATGCGATCAACCGGGTGTTCTCCAACGACGAGATGCACCTGACCCTGCTGCGCGGCCCGCTGCTGGGCCTGGCCGGCAAGCTGCCGCTGCTGATGCATGGATTCTGGAAGCGCGCTTCGGGGGTGTAGCGCGGTACGCCCGCCGTGCGCCGGTGGAGCCTGGCAGAGCGAAGGACGCGGAGGCCGAATTTGAAACGAGGTTCATTGGTGAAAAGCAATGCGCAAACCGTCGATCTATTGATCTCCCACAGCCAGATCCAGTTCCGCGCACGGGCTTTCGACGAGGCGGCGTGCCGGTGGGGCAAGCTCAATCTGGAGCAGGGGGCGATTCTGCATCGCGACTATGTGGTGTTCGACCCGTTGCCCGAGGACGCGTTCGGCGCGAACGTGCACCTGAAACTGGAGGCCGCCTTCAGTCCCGATCCCGGCGCCCAGCGCTGCATCGTGGCGCCGTTCCATGTCGCCGATGCCGAGCACGTGGAAGTCGCATCCGCGGCCGAGCGGTTCAAGCTCGATCTCGCGCTGGAGGCGCGCGACTATGCGCTGTACTTCGAGGTCTGCGAGGGCGAAGAGATCTTCTACAGGATCACCCTGGTCCCAGCCGACGGCCACGTCGCCGCCCGATACCTGCTGGACGACCCGTGGGGCGGCGAGAAGGACAAGCCACTGCTGGAAGGGCTACGTTAGGCGCGCTGCCCGCAGCCCCGCCGCGACGGTATGGGTTGGCTACAAGTGCCTGCTTGACTACTTGAGCCAGCCGGTCAACTGCTCGCGGCTCAGGCGTCCGCGCCGTTGCGGGTCCATCGAATCGAATTCGTCGGCCAGTGCCGGATTGGCCTGCGCTTCGCTGCGGCTGATGTAGCCGTCGTGGTCGCTGTCCAGCGCGTCGAAGTCGATGCGGTAGTTGCCGGCGACGTTGTCGGGCTGGACCGTGCGCACGGTGACAGGCGCCTGGCCATGCGGGACGTCGAGTCGCACCTGGTGGGTCACCTCGCCGCTGCTCAGCGGCTGCGCCTGCACGATGCTCGCCGGCACGTCGCGCAACGGTTCGGTGACGACGCTCGAGGTGGCGTTGAGGTTCTGCGCGGCGGCCGGGACGATGGCGGCGGCGAGCAGAAAGGCGGCGAGGGACGAACTGTAGTGCATGGACACAACGGACTCCGATGGTGCGAATGATGGGACGGCGCGGCAGGTTCAGCCAGGGATGAACGGGAACGCCAGTTTCAGCAATCCCTTCAGCCCGCCCTCGGCGGTGCTGGCGATGGCCTTGGCACCGAGACTGTTGAGCGCGCGGCGCACATCCTCCCAGCGTAGCTTGCCCACGTCCTTCTTCAACAGGTCCGCCACTTCCTCGGCGGTCGGGGTGAGCTTTTCCAGCTCGCGCGCCACCTTCTCCGGCTCCGGCTGCAGGTAGCCCCAGCGCTCGGCGATCTTCAGCAAGGTGTCGAAGCGCACCGCGACCACGTCGCGGTTGCGCTCGTACACGGGCATCGCGCCCACGTCGACGATGGCCTGCTCGAAGCGCTGCTGGTCGTCCGGATGCTCGATGCGGATCGCCAGGAAGCCTTCCTTCTTGCTGCGCTCACTGACGTGCTTGGCCCCGGCGCGCAGGTTGTCTTCGGTGAGCACCGTCGCCACGATGCGCTCCAGGGCCGCGTCGCCGTCTTCGGGCACCAGCGCGCGCCAGCGCGCATAGCCGTCGCGGCGCAGGCCCTTCACCTTGGCCGGGGTCACCCGCAGGCGCAGCGCCACCGCGTTGTTGGAATCGCTGCGCGAGATCGCGCCGTCGCGTTCCAGCAACACGAAGATCAGCAACTCCAGGTCGCGCTTGGTGAGCGACTGGAATCCTTGCAACAGGGTCAGGCGCAGGAATTCGTCGGCGAAGCCGGCCGGGTCTTTCAGTTCGATCGGCTGCATGTGCGCGGCTCTCCAGTCAGTGCAGGCAGGATGCCCGATCGCGATTGCGCGGACTGAGACGACGATGCGATGCGCATCCCAGCGACATTGTATGGACTAACGCCCGTATTCGCGCCCGGGCCGATCGCTGCGGAAGGTCTCGATCGCGCCGCGATCCTGCAGGGTCACGTACACGTCGCGCCCGTCCTTGCCGCCGAAGGCCACGTTGGTGGGCTTGCCGCCCTTGGTGGCGATCGTGTGCAGGACCTTGCCGGCTGGATCGAGCACCAGCACCTTGCCGGCGTCGTAGCGGGCCAGGTACAGATTGCCGTCGGCGTCGCAGCGCATGCCGTCCAGGCCGAAATCGGGGAACGCCAGCAGCAGGCGTTTGTTGGACAGCGTGCCGTCGCCGGCGCGGTCGTAGACCCAGATCTTGCGCTGCACGCTCTCGTCGACGTACAGGCGCTTGCCGTCGGGGCTGACCTCGATGCCGTTGGTGGTGCCCATGCCGGTCTCGATCAGGTGCGCGCTGCGGTCGCGGTCGATGCGCCACAGCTGGCCACCGTTGCCTTTCCAGTCCGGGTCGCTGGCGTACAGGGTGCCGTCCGCCGCCATCGCGATGTCGTTCGGCTGGAACGCGCCGGGCAGCGTGGCGTAGACCTCGATGCGCTTGCTGTCCAGTGCGATGCGCAGGATGCGGTGCTGGGCGTAGTCGGCCACGTACATGCGCCCGGCACGGTCGAAGCGGATGCCATTGCCGATGCTGCCCGCGGGCAGGTCCACGAACAGCGCCGCCTGTGCACTGCCATCGGTGGCGAAGCTGATCCGGCCGATGCTGCCCTCGTGGCCGAAGTTGACCACGTACAGCGCGCCGTCCGGGCCGCTCGCCGGGCCTTCGATGCCGTGGGTGAACACGCCGTCGCCGATCAGGTCGCGGGCGCGGAACAGGTCGGCATTCGCTGCGGAGGCCGTGGCGCAGGCGAGCAGCAGCGCCGCGCCGGCAGCGGCAAGAAACGGCAGGCGAATGGACATGGAAAGACCCGGAGCGATGCAGGGCCGGGCAGTGTGCCAGACGTGCCGGCGCGGCCGGGATGGCGCTCACAACGGCGGGCGCTGGATGCGTTAAGGTTCGGGCGATCCGTGTCCGGCCTTCAGGGAGATCCGCATGTCGCTGTCCTCGCCGAATCGTCGCCGTGTGCTTGTCGCCGGATTGTCCGCGGCGGGCGCAGGCCTGTTGGGATCGCCGCTGTGGGCGGCGCCACGCGGCAAGCCGAAGAAACCGCTGGGGGTGGCGCTGGTCGGGCTGGGCGACTACGCCAGCAACCGCCTGGCACCGGGCCTGGCGCTGACCAGGCATTGCCGGCTGGCCGGCATCGTCACCGGCTCGCCGCACAAGATTCCGCAGTGGCAGTCGCGCTACCGCATTCCCGATCGCAACGTCTACAGCTACGACGAGCTGGAGCGCATCGCCGACAACCCGGACATCGACGTGGTCTACGTGGTCACGCCGACCTATCTGCATGCGCCGCTGAGCCTGCGTGCGGCCGCCGCCGGCAAGCACGTGTGGTGCGAGAAGCCGATGGCGATGCATGCCGACGAGGCGCAGTCGATGATCGCCGCCTGCGCGCGCAACAAGGTGCGGCTGAGCATCGGCTACCGCATGCAGCACGAGCCGAACACGCGGCGGATCATCGCGCTGGCCGGCGAGCGCCCGTTCGGCGCGCTGCGCACGGTGCGTGCCGAGGCCGGCTACAACGGCTACGGCGACACCGATCCGGCGCAGCGGCCGTGGCGGCTGCGCGCGCAGTTCGGCGGCGGCGCGATGTACGACATGGGCGTGTATTCGCTCAATGCGGCGCGCTACACGGTCGGCGCCGAACCGCTGGCGGTCAGCGCGCACCGTTCCACCGACCGGCCGGCGCTGTTCGACGAGGTCGACGAACACATGCAGTTCAAGCTGGAATTCCCGCACGAAGTGCTCGCCGACTGCGCCACCAGCTTCGGCCGCAGCATGAACCGGCTGCGCGCCGAGTGCGAGCGCGGCTGGTACGAACTGGCGCCGTTCCAGAGCTACGACGGCATCCGCGGCAGCGCCAGCGACGGCCGCGTGTTCGACGCGAAGGTGCGCCACCAGCAGGCGCTGCAGATGGACGAGGACGCGCTGGCGATCCTCGACGGCACGCCGCTGCGCGCGCCGGGCGAGGAAGGCCTGCGCGACATGCGCGTGATCGACGCGATCCAGCGTTCGGCGCGCGAGGGTGGCAAGCGGATCGTGCTGTAGCGGATAAGGTGGTTCTGTGCCCGCGGTCGAGCGATGCCTGGGCGCTTTTCCTCGCGGCTGTTTCGATTCCCTGTAGGAGCGGCTTCAGCCGCGACAGGATCTCGCCGGTAACGCCCGGTCGCGGCTGAAGCCGCTCCTACAGGAGGCGCTGTTGGCGGGCGCAGCGGGCGCCCGCAACGTCAGGCCGGCATCGCCAGCACGGTGATCTCTTCGCGGTCGTGGTAGAGCTGCTTGGCGCGGATCTGCAGCGGGCGCTCGGCGCGTTCGGCGAACAGGTCCAGGCACAGCTGGGTCTCGTCCCAGCGCTTCTTCATCGGCAGCTTGAGGTTGAAGATCGCGTGCCGGCACCAGCCTTCGCGGAACCAGGTGCCCATGCGTTCGGCGACGCGGCGCGGCTGTTCGACCATGTCGCAGACCATCCAGTCCAGCGCCTGCGGCGGCTTCCAGTGGAAACCGTCGGCGCGCAGATGATCGACCAGGCCGCTGTCGAGCACGTGCTGGCGCAGCGGGCCGTTGTCGACGCTGGTCACGTGCAGGTGCTGGCGGGTCAGCACCCAGGTCCAGCCGCCGGGCGCGGCGCCCAGGTCGGCGGCGCGCATGCCGGGCTTGAGCAGCGCCTCGCGCTCTTCCGGCGCCAGCAGCGCCAGCAGCGCTTCTTCCAGTTTCAGCGCCGAGCGCGAGGGCGCCTCCGACAGCAGCTTCAGGCGCGGAATGCCCAGCGGCCACGGCGCGCTGTCGTCGCTGTCGGCGACGGCCAGCAAGGCGTGGGTGCCGGCGAGGAAGCACACGTGTAGGCGCGGCAGCTTCGGCTGCGGCTTGTCGCTGAGCAGGCCGGCCTTGCGCAGCGCCGGACGCAGCGCATTGCCGAAACTGCGCGCCAGCCCGGACAGCTGCTTGCCTTCGTCCGAATCCGGGTGCTCCACCCACAGGTCGCCGAAGCGGCTGTGCCCGGCCAGCGCCTGCAGCATCGGCGCGATCCGGTCGGCTGGGTCCAGTTCGCGCAGTTCGGCCAGCAGGCGCAGTTTCTGCCGCGCGAAGATCAGCCCGCGCCACGGCAGCGCGCGCGGCGGCAAGGCGGTCTCGCAGACCAGCAGCGCGTAGCCGCTGTTGCGTTCGGTGCGCGCGTAGGCCGGCAGGTCGGCGCGCGCGGCGCGATCGTTCAGTTCGGCCGCCAGTTCGGGCTCGAAGCCTTGCCGGCAGTAGCACAGCAGGCCGTTCAGGGAGGACATGGATGAAGCCTTCGCCGGGCGGCGGTCAGTAGCGGGGGCTGTCGAGCTCGCCGTAGCGGCGCAACACCGCGCAGGCGGCGTCGCGATGCAGGCCGCGCACCACCTCGATGCCGCGGCGCTCCAGTTCGCCGATCCAGTCCGCCGGCAGCGGGCCTTCGTCGAACGGGGTCAGCGCCATCACGTCCTCGGCACTGGCGCCGATCAGCAGGCGGTCGATGCCGGCCCAGATGGTGGCGCCGTAGCACTGGCAGCACGGTTGCGCCGAGGTCGCCAGGGTCACCGGCGACAGCGCCGCGTTCAGCCGCGGCGTCTGCAGGCGCTGCTGCGCGAGCATGTAGGCCATGTTCTCGGCGTGCGCCAGCGAGGTGGTCTGCGGCACCACCCGGTTCACCCCGACCGAGATGATGCGGTGGTCCGGGCCGAACACCGCCGCGCCGAACGGACCGCCGCTGCCGGCATCCACGTTCAGCCGCGACAGTTCCACCGCCAGCGCCACCTTGTCGGCATCGCCGGGATAGACCGCCTGCGGATCGACCGCCTCGTGGATCCAGGCGGGCAGGGTGAGGTGGACTTGCGCGTAGAGCATCAGCGGACGGGTTCGGCAGGCTGGGGGTCGCGCAGTGTATCGGCTTGCGCGCCCTTGGCGCTGCATTGCCCGGCCACGCACTGGCAGCCGCTGATTGCGCGCGAGCCGCACACGCTCATGCGGCCGCTGGCCTGGCATTGCGCCATCACGCCCTGCGGATCGGTGGGGCTATCGCGGTTGACGCAGGCCGGCATCGCGCCGCAGCAGTTGCCGACGTCCTTGACCGCGCAGTCGGCGTCGCTGCGGCAACTGGTGTCCACCTTCACCGGCAAACCGGGCGCGGCGGGCTTGGCGCCTTCGCTGCGCGCGCAGCCGCTGAAGACGAGGGTGCCGGCGAACAGGCACAGGCAGCACAGCAACAGCGCGAGACGAGTGGACATGGCGACCTTCCGTGCGAGAGACCGCTGCCATCCTAACGCGCATGGCCGCGGCGCCGGCAACTCAGCGGCGGCCGACGGCGATCGTATCGGCGGTTTCCTGCTTGACACGGATCGCGGTGCCGTCGATGGCCTGGTGGATCGCCTGGCGGATGCTGATCCGGCCCTTCACCGCATTGACCTGCACCGGCGACAGCGACTGGTCGTCGTAGACGATGCCGCAACCGGTGGCATGCGCCAGCTGCTGCGCGGTTTCGTCGAAGCGTGCGGCCGGCATGTCGTAATCGTGGTCGGGCATGGCGTCGCACTTGCCCTGCGCCGCTGTGGATGGAGATGCAGATGCCGCAGTGGGTGCCGGCGTCGCGGCGGCTTGCGAGGGGGCGGAAGACGGCGCCATGTCGCAACCGGCGAGCAGGGCGAGCAGCGCAAGGCCGAGGCAGGAGGTGCGCAAAGCAGCGGACATCGGGAGTTTCCTGGGGTAAGGAATGACGCCTGCAGTCTAGGCGGCGTGCCTTAACCCAAGGTTGCATCCGGCTTGCGCACCGGCGCAGGCGCGTGCAGCCAGGCGCACCCCAGCACGCCCACCAGCAGGCAGGCGATCGCCAGGGTCTCCAGCGGGGTGGGCCAGCGCGCCTCCCACAGGAAACCGTAGAGCAGCGCGAAGACGGTTTCGAACACGATCATCTGCCCGACCAGGGTCAGCGGCAGCAGCCGGCTGGCGTGATTCCAGCAGGCATTGCCGATCACCGAGGCGAACACGCCCAGCACGATCGCCACGCCCCAGAACCGCGCCCAGTCCGCCGCCGCATGGCCGTGGCCGAACGCGAACGCGGGGATCGCCAGGGTCAGCGCCAATGCGCCGGTGACCACGCCGGTCAGCATCGACCAGTCGCGCCCGGAGATCTCGGGCCGGCGCGCGAGCCAGCCGGCGTTCTTGACCGAATACGCCGCCCAGCACGCCAGCGCGCCAACCGCGCACGCCAGCCCGGCCGCGCGCGTGCCCACGCTGGTCTGCGCCGGGTGCGCGGCGTCGAGCGTCTGTGCCGCGACCAGCGCCACGCCGAGCACGCACAGCGCGCATGGCGCGGCCAGCCGGCGCAACCGCATCGCGCCGGCCGCGCGCGAACCGAGCACGGTGACCACCGCCGGCAGCAGGCCGATGATCAAGGCCGTGGCCGCGCCGCCGGCCCATTGCACCGCGCTGCCCAGCAACACGTAGTAGACGATGTTGCCGAGTAGGCTCAGCCGCAGCAGCGCCCACCATTCCGGCGCCCCGAGCGCAGCGGTGGCGGCGCGCCAGCGCGGCGCGAGCAGCAGCGCGGCGACCGACCCGTAGGCCAGGTAGCGCGACACCGACAGCTGCAGCGGCGAGAACCCGGCCAGCAATTGCGGCGCCAGGAACACCAGTCCCCACAACGCGCCGGCCGCCACGCCGCTGCCCACTCCCGCCCACAAACGCTTGCGCATGCCGTGTCCTGTTGCTTCGTTGCGTAGTGCGCCAGCATGGCCTGCGCGTGCCGCCCCGGCTTGTCCCAGGCTACTGGTCCGGCGCCACGGTGGCCGCCCGATGGCGTCGGCGATAGGCGGCAGGCGTGTGTCCGGTCTGGCGCCGCAGCGCGCGGGTCAGCGCGCTCTGGTCGGCATAGCCGCTGTCCAGCGCCAGTTGCGCGATCGGGCGCTCGCCATACGCCAGTTGCCGCCGCACCCAGTCCAGCCGCCGTGCCGACAGCCATGCCTGCGGCGTGCGCCCCAGCGCTTCGCGGAACAGCGCATGCAGGCGGCTCACGCTCAGGTGCGCGGCCTGCGCCATGCGTTCCACCGGCCACGGCTGGCCCGGGGCGTCCTCGATGCGCAGGCACAGTTCCTGCAGCCGCACCCATGCGCGGCGCTGCGTGCGCAGCTGGCGCAGCGCCAGCGCTGCGCAGGCCGCAGCGCCGGTGCCGGGCTGCACGGGGTCGAGCGAGGCCAACAGGCGTTGCAGTTGCGGCGGCAGGTCGAGGAAGGGCGCGCGCTGCAGGCGTTCCAGTGCGTCGTCGTCGAACGCGGCCGCATCGCAGTCCAGCACCAGGAAGCGGTTGTCGCCTTGTGCCGACTGCGCGTGCGAGGTGTGCGGTGCGACGACGGCCGCGCGGAACGCATCCAGGCGGCTGCCGCGTCCACCCACCTCGATCTCCAGCTCGCCCTGCAGCGGCAGCACGATCTGCACGTGGGCGTGCTGGTGGGCATGGCCGTCGCGGCCGTAGCTGCGCAGGCTCAGGGTGGGGGCGGGCGACATGGGCGCTACGCTAACGTGCCGGCAATGCCGTTGGAAAGCGCGGCGCTGGCGGCTGTGGCAACTGTGGCGCCGAGGCGGCCGCAGCGGCCCACGGCATGCGCTCAGGCAGCGCATGCCGGAAACCGCGTCCGTGGCGCGGCGGGTCGCGGCCGCATGGCGGCCGCAACGGGAAACGGCCGGCGCGGCGCGCTTGCGTCAGGCTGCGCCGTGGCCACCGGTCCAGGTGTCGCGCAGGGTCACGCTGCGGTTGAACACCGGCGTGGTGGCGTTGTGGTCGTAGCGGTCGGCGACGAAGTAGCCGCTGCGCTCGAACTGGAACGCCTGCTCCGGCGCGGCCTGCGCGGCGGCCGGTTCCACGTAGCCGCGCACGCTGCGCTTGGAGGCCGGGTTGAGGTGGTCGCGGTAGGTCTTGCCGTCGGATTCGTCGTCGGGCTTCTCCACCGAGAACAGGCGGTCGTACAGGCGGATTTCCGCCTCCAGCGCATGCGCCGCGCTGACCCAGTGGATGGTGCCCTTGACCTTGCGGTTGGCGCCTTCCATGCCGGGACGCGATTCCGGATCCAGCCAGCCGCGCAGTTCGACGATCTCGCCGGCGTCGTTCTTGATCACCTCGTCGACGCGGGCGATGCCGGCGCCGCGCAGGCGCACTTCGCCGCCCGGCACCAGCCGCTTCCAGCCCTTGGGCGGGACCTCGGCGAAATCCTCGCGCTCGATCCACAGTTCGCGCGAGAACGGCATCTCGCGCTGGCCGAAGCGCTCGTCCTTGGGATGGTTGGAGAACACCAGCGTCTCGCTGTGGCCCTCCGGCAGATTGCCCAGCACCAGCTTGAGCGGGTCGATCACCGCCATGCGCCGCGGCGCGGCCGCATCCAGGTCCTCGCGCAGGCAGCCTTCCAGCACCGAGAAGTCGATCACCGAGTTCTGCTTACTGATGCCGACCCGGTCCACCAGCAGGCGCAGCGCCGCCGGCGTGTAGCCGCGCCGGCGCAGGCCCTGCAGGGTGTACATGCGCGGATCGTCCCAGCCGTCGACCAGCTGCTCGGCCACCAGTTGGGTCAACTTGCGCTTGCTCATCACCGTGTAGTTGATGTTCAGGCGCGAGAACTCGATCTGCCGCGGCTTGGCCGCCTCGCGCGGCAGGCCCTTGTCCAGCAGCGACTGCAGCAGCTCGGGATGGCCGGTCAGGTCGACCTTGTCCACGCACCAGTCGTACAGCGGGCGGTGGTCTTCGAATTCCAGCGTGCACAGCGAGTGGGTGATGCCTTCCACCGCGTCGCCCAGCGAGTGCGCGAAGTCGTACATCGGGTAGATCGGCCAGGCGTTGCCGGTGTTCTGGTGCTCGACGTGCTTGATCCGGTACAGCGCCGGGTCGCGCAGGTTGATGTTGCCGCTGGTCATGTCGATCTTGGCGCGCAGGGTGCGTGCGCCATCGGGGAACTCGCCGGCGCGCATGCGCCGGAACAGGTCCAGGTTCTCTTCTACGCTGCGCTCGCGGTACGGCGAATTGCGGCCCGGCTCGGTGAGCGTGCCGCGGTATTCGCGCACCTGCTCGGCGGAGAGGTCGCAGACGAAGGCGTGGCCGTCGCGGATCAGCTTCTCGGCAGCCAGGTAGTACACCTCGAAGTAGTCCGAGGCATGGCGCAGTTCGGCCCATTCGAAGCCCAGCCAGCGCACGTCGTCCTGGATCGCGGCGACGAACTCGGGGTCTTCCTTGGCCGGATTGGTGTCGTCGAAGCGCAGGTTGCAGCGCCCGGCGAACTCGGCGGCGATGCCGAAATCCAGGCAGATCGCCTTGGCGTGGCCGATGTGCAGGTAGCCGTTGGGCTCTGGCGGGAAGCGGGTGCGGATGGCCGCGTGCTTGCCGCTGGCCAGGTCCTCGCGGACGATCTGGCGGATGAAGTCTTTCTTCTCGGCCGGGGCGGTGGCGTCGGTGGCGGGGGTCTCGGACATGCGCGCTTCAGCAGAAAGTAAAGCGCAAGTTTAGCCGAGCTGGCCGCTGGCCGCCCCGCCGCGTACGCTGCGGGTCCGTCCATCCCCGAGATCGCGTCATGCCGCTCCCCCGTCTGGTCA
The DNA here is from genome assembly GCF_014236855.1 of Xanthomonas sp. SI. Classification (NCBI taxonomy): domain Bacteria; kingdom Pseudomonadati; phylum Pseudomonadota; class Gammaproteobacteria; order Lysobacterales; family Lysobacteraceae; genus Xanthomonas; species Xanthomonas sp. SI. Next base: position 4,033,916 of record NZ_CP051261.1, on the reverse strand, counting down.
TCGGCGACAAGAACCTGTCCTCGTGGTCGCTGCGGCCGTGGCTGCTGCTGCGGCACTTCGCGGTGCCGTTCGAGGAAGTGCCGCTGCCGCTGGACACGCCCGAGTTCGCCGCGCGCATCGGCGCCTACTCGCCGACCGGGCGGGTGCCGGCGCTGTGGGACGGCGAGTTGCAGATCTGGGATTCGCTGGCGATCTGCGAGTACGCCAACGAGCGCTGGCTGGGCGGCCGCGGCTGGCCGGCGGCGCTGGAGGTGCGCGCGCAGGCGCGGGCGGCGGCCTGCGAGATGCATTCCGGGTTCCTGGCGCTGCGCCGGCAGCTGCCGATGCAGGCCTGCCGCCAGCCCGACGGCGAGCACTGGGACGCCGAGGCGCGGGCCGATATCGCACGCATCGTGCAGCTGTGGGCGACGCTGCGCGAGACCCACGGCGGCGGCGGGGCGTTCCTGTGCGGCGACTTCGGCATCGTCGATGCGATGTTCGCGCCGGTGGCGGTGCGTTTCGCCGGCTACGGGGTGGCGGTGCCGGCGGCGGCCGCGCAGTACATGGCGGCCCTTGAGGCCTTGCCGGCGATGCGCGAATGGCGCGCCGGCGCGGCCGCCGAAGTCGCGCTTGCCGACGTCACGGCGCGCGGCTGAGGGCGGAGCATGCAGATCGCCTATCGCGCCCAGCACCTGATCGATGCGCACCTGGCCAAGCACGCGCTGGAGGATGCCGGCATCACCGCGTTCGTGTTCGGCGAGGCGCTGCTCGGCGGCGCCGGCGAACTGCCGTTCGGCGTGGTGCAGGTCTGCGTGGCCGACGAACTGCTGGAGAAGGCGCAGGAAGTGCTCACGGCACTGGGCCTGGGCGGCCAGGTCACGCGGGCGATGTAGTTGAGGGGCCGGGATTCGGGATTGGGGATTGGGGATTCGAAAAAGCGGGCATGCGGCTCTTGCGAATCCCCAATCCCGAATCCCCAATCCCGGCCCTCAATCGGCGCGCCAGCCTGGCGGCGCGGCGTCCGGATCGGCCAGGGCGCGCAGGCGCTTGAACAGCACGGTGGTCTCGGCCACGTTCCAGACCCGCAGCGCGACTTCGAAGGTGTCCAGCGGCTTGGTCAGGAAGTCCTTGGCGCCCAGGCCGAGCGCGCGGTGGCGCGCGCTGCGGCTGGGGTCGGCGGTGAGCACGATCACCGGCAGGAAGCTGGACGCGCCGGCCAGCCGCGACAGCTGTTCCAGGATCGCGTAGCCGTCCAGCTCCGGCATCATCAGGTCGAGCAGGATCAGGTCCGGCGCGAACGCCGAGACCAGGCCCAGCACGCGTTGCGGATCGGTGGTCGCCACCACCTGCTGGAAGCCTTCGCGCTGCAGCAGGTCTTCGAGCAGGCGGACGTTGGCCGGTTCGTCGTCGACGATCAGGATGCGCGAGGCGAGGACATCGTTGCGGGTCATGCGAGGTGTCGGTCCAGAACGGTGAAGAATTCGGCCACGTCCAGCGGTTTGGTCAGGTAGGCGCGCACGTTGTCGCCCTGCACCCGCGCCAGCGTGGCGGGCGTCGCGTCGGCGCTGACCACCACCACCGGGATCGCCGCGGTGTGCGGCTGCTCGCGCAGTTGCCGCAGCAGGTCCTCGCCGTTGCCGTCGCTCAGGTGCAGGTCGAGCAGGATCAGGTCGGGGCGGGCCTGTTGCAACTGCGCGCGCGCCTGCGCCAGCGTCGCCGCCTCGTGCAGGCGCCAGTGCGGGCGGCGCTCGGTCAGGGTGCGGATCAGCGCCTGGTTGGAGGGATTGTCCTCGACGCTGAGCACGCTGCGCTGGCCATCGCCGGCCGCGGTCGCGGCGATCGCCGGGTGCGGTGCCGGCGCGTCGGCGGGCCGGTCCAGCGGCAGCGCGATCCAGAACCGCGAACCCTCCGGGCTGCTTTCCACCACGATGCGCCCGCCCATCGCTTCGGTCAGGCGCTTGCTCAACGCCAGGCCCAGGCCGGTGCCTTCGATCGCCGAGCGCTCCGCGCCGAGCCGCTCGAACGGGGTGAACAGGCGCTGCACCTGCTCGGCCGACAGGCCGTGGCCCTGGTCGTGCACGGCGATGCACAGGAACTCGCCCTGCTGCTCGGCGCTCACCCGCACCGCGCCGCCGGGGCGGTTGAACTTGATCGCGTTCGACAGCAGGTTGATCAGCACCTGGCGCAGGCGCTGCGGATCGGCGCGCACGGTCCAGGCGGGCGGGACCTGCAGCGGTTGCAGGGCGATGCCGCGGGTCTTCGCCTCGGGCGCGACCAGGCCCAGCGCTTCCTCGATCGCCGCGCGCACCGGGACCGGCTGCGGGCTCAGGTCGAGCTGGTCGGCCTCGATGCGGGCGATGTCCAGCAGCTCGGTGATCAGCCCGAGCAGGTGCCGCCCGGCGCCGAGGATGTGCTGCAGCTGGCCGCGCTGCGCGGCGCCGGGCAGGTCCATCTCCAGCACCTGCGCATAGCCGAGGATGGCGTTGAGCGGGGTGCGCAGCTCGTGGCTGCTGCGCGACAGGAACTCGGTCTTGGCGCGGTTGGCGGCCTCGGCCTCGCGCCGCGCCGACTGCGCTTCGGCGGCACGCGCGGCGAGCAGGGTGCTGGCCTGGTCCAGGCGTTGCGCGACCTGGCCCAGTTCGTCGCCGGTGCGCAGTTGCGGCGCCAGCGGCAGGCCTTCGCCCAGGCGGTCGGCATTGGCGGAGAGCACGCGCAGCCGCCGCGACAGCGAGGAGGCGAACCAGGCCACCGCGAACACCGCGCCGAGTCCGCCGAGCATCGCCGCGCACAGGGTGATCAGCAGGTTGCGCTGGCGCAGCGCCTGCGCCTTGGCGGTGCGGACCTGCAACTGCGCGGTCTCGTAGTTGCGCAGTTCGCGCAGTTCGGCGCGCAGGATGTCGAGCTTGACCTTGCCTTCGCTGAGCTGGCGGATCTCTTCCTCGCGGCTCAGGTCCGGCGCCAGCAGCCGGCGCCAGCCCTGCATCTTCTCCGCGAACAGCGGCTGGATGCGGGCGAAGCGCTGCGCCTGCCGCGGATCGGTGATGCGCTGCGCCAGGCGCTGCACCACGGTCTGCAGGCGCGGCTCGGCGTCGCGGTACGGGGTCAGGAACGCGTCCTGCCGCACCAGCCGGTAGCCGCGCACGCCGGCCGCGGTCTCGGCCAGCAGCGCATGCGCCTCGTACAGGTCGCTGAGCACCTCCAGGGTCTGGCGCACGTCGTTCTCGGCGGCGATGTTCTGCCGTTCCACGCTGTAGATCGCCACCAATGCCGCCAGCAGCAGCAACAGCGGCAGCGCTACCACCGCCAGGCTCTTGCGGGTCAGCGGCCAGTCGTTCCAGCGCAGCGTGGCCGCGCTCACAGCGCCATCCCCGCCTGCACCGCATACACCGCCGCCTGGGTGCGATCGGACACCTGCAGCTTCTGCAGGATGCGCTCCACGTGGACCTTGGCGGTACCGGCGGAAATGCCCAGTTCCGCGCCCAGCCCGGCGTTGGTCAGGCCGCGCGGCAGCAGCGCCAGCACCTGCCGTTCGCGCGCGCTGAGCGCGCCGAGCCGGTCCGGTTGCGCCGGCTTGCGGCGCCGCGGCGCACGCGCCGGTTCGGCCACCGCCGGCGCCAGCAGCGCGGCGATGGTCGCGATCGCCTGCACGTCGCCCGGTGCCGGCGCCATGCGCGCGTTCCAGCCCAGGCACAGCGTGCCCAGCGTGGCGCCCAGCGCGGCGATCGGCACGCACAGCTCGGCCGCTTCGCCCGCGCGCGCGGCCAGGCGCCAGGACAGGGCAGGGCCATCGGTGGCGACGCTGGCGCCGGGCGGCAGCGCGTCGCCATGGCTGGCCAGCACCAGGCTGCGGCTACCGCGCAGCGCCAGCACCGCGGCGTGCGGCGCATCCAGCAGCTCGCGCGCCAGACGCAGCGCTTCCGCTCCGGCCTGCTCGGCGCCCGCGGCGCGAGTCACCGCGTCGGCGGCGTCGGCCACCGCCTGCCAGCGCGCGCTGTCGGCCGCTTCGCGACGCAGTTCCTGCCGCCATTGGCCTGCATTTAGAGGGGCTTGCATGCTGTTCTCCGATATGCCGATCGGCATATTGGAGGATATGCCGCCCAGCGGATTTTACGCAAGCCGCCGCTGCCAATACTGGCTTCGCCCCGAGACGGCATTCCCTCATCCACAGCGGAGATCCACCATGCGTCGCATCCTGTTCACCCTGGTCCTGAGCCTGTCCGCCACCGCCGCGCTGGCGGCCCCGGCGATGCACTACGACGCCCGGCCGTCGCTGCCGGCGGCGGGCGAGGAGCGCGAGATCGCCGGCCTGTTCGACCGCTGGAACGCGGCGCTGGCCACCGGCAACGCCGACCGCGTCGCCGACCTGTATGCCCGCGACGGCGTGCTGCTGCCGACCGTGTCCAACCAGGTCCGCGCCAGCCGCGCCGAGATCAAGGACTACTTCGACCACTTCCTGGCGGCCAAGCCGCGCGGCGTCATCAACTACCGCCAGGTGCGGCTGCTCGACGACGACAGCGCGGTCGATGCCGGCGTCTACACCTTCACCCTGACCAATCCGGACGGCAGCACCCGCCAGGTGCAGGCGCGCTACACCTTCGTCTACGAGAAGCGCGACGGCCGCTGGCTGATCATCAACCACCACAGCTCGGCGATGCCGGAACTGGCGGACGGCGGCAGCAGGACCGCAGCGCACTGACCTGGCGGACGCGTGGCGTGGGCCCGTGGCGGCCCACCGCCACGGAAGGGCGCCGCACGCACCTTGAAAGCCGGTGCCGGCAGCGCCATCCAGGAGGCATCCCTTTCGATGCCAGGAGTCCGCGCCATGTTGGGAATCGGTGCCTTCAAGCAGCGCCTGCCGCGCCCAGGCGAAAGCCTGCCCGGCCGCGCGGAGCCGCTGCCGCTGCACAACCGCCACTTCGTCAATGGCCACCCGCTGCGTGACGCGTTCGCCGGCCTGCAACAGGTGCAGTTCGGCCTGGGCTGCTTCTGGGGCGCCGAGCGCAAGTTCTGGTCGCTGCCGGGCGTGTTCAGTACCGCGGTCGGCTACGCCGGCGGGCAGACGCCCAACGCCACCTACCGGGAAGTGTGCTCCGGCCAGACCGGCCACACCGAGGCGGTGCTGGTGGTGTTCGACCCGCAGGCGGTGGGCTTCGAGCAGTTGCTGCAGACTTTCTGGGAGAGCCACGATCCGACCCAGGGCATGCGCCAGGGCAACGACACCGGCACCCAGTACCGCTCGGCGATCTACTGCAGCACGCAGGCGCAGTACGACGCGGCCATCGCCAGCCGCGACGCCTACCAGCAGCGCCTGCGCGCGGCCGGCTACGGCGAGATCACCACCGAGATCCTGTTCCCGGCGCCGCCGTTCTACTACGCCGAGGACGAGCACCAGCAGTACCTGGCAAAGAACCCGGGCGGTTACTGCGGATTGGGCGGTACGGGGGTCAGCTGCTCGCTCGGCCTGGAGGCCTGAACCGGCCGCGCAGCGCCCACGCGCTGCGCGGTCGTCGCGTGAGCCGGGTCCAGGCCGGCGCGCGCTGCGTCACACGAACTCGGCAGCGAACATCTGCCGCATCTGCGCGATCTGTTCTTCGCGCTCGGGATGCAGTTGGCGCAGGCACTCCAGCGCGAAAGTGACCGGGCTGGTGCCGGGTGCGGTGATCAGCCCGCCCGCATTGACCGCTTTCTGCTCGAGGTAGTGCGCGGTGCCGGCATAGACGCCCACGTGCTCGCGCAGGAACGCCTCGGAATTGCTGGTATGCGCCCGCGTATCCAGCAGTCCGGCATAGGCCGGCGCGATGGTGGCGCCGCAGATCGCCGCGACCGCGCGGCCGGCGTCGATGCGTTGCTGCAGCAAGCCGCTGAGTCCGGGAATCTCGCCGGCCTGCCAGCGATCGCTACCCGGCAGCAGCCATAGATCTGCCTCCAGCGGCGCCAGGTCCGACAACGCGTACTCCGGATGCAGGTTCAGTCCGCCGATCGAGGTCAGCGGCTTGCCGTCGATGCTGGCGATCCTGATCTCGTCGCCGAACCAGGCCCGCGCCGCCGGCAGGATGGTGCCGATCTCCCAGTCCGCCACGCCATCGACCATCACTACCGCGATCGTTGCCATTTGCCGCACCTGTGCTGTGGAGCGCGCAGCTTAGCCGGCGAAAAGTTGTGGCGGCGCCAACGCGGTGTCGAAAGCGGCGTTGGCAATACGGGCTGAGTCTGTGCTTGTCTTCAGCGTTCGGCGTTGTTGGCACAGCAGGCGTCGCGCAGCCTCACCGCCTGCACCGATAGCATCGGATCGAGCCGTGAATCGGCAGCGAGACGGCCCCTGCATTCCCCATTCCCCATTCCCGTTTCCCCATTCCCGGCACCAAAAAAAGAGCGGCGTTGCCGCCGCTCGGAGGTCGTGCCATTACCAGCTGCGGTCAGATGGCCAGCTTCTGCCGGATCGTGTCGCGCAGCGCCTGCAGGTCCTTGGCGAAGGTGTCGATGCCGCTGGCCAGCTTCTCGGTCGCCATCGGATCGGCGGCCAGGTCGGTGGCGAACTGCTTGGCATCGATCGGCGCGATCTGCGCGCCGTCGGCCTGGCCGGGCGACAGTTTGCGCGGCAGCTCGCCATGGTCGGCGTCGAGCTTCTCCAGCAGGTCCGGCGAGATGGTCAGGCGGTCGCAGCCGGCCAGCGCCTCGATCTGCGCGGTGGAGCGGAACGAGGCGCCCATCACCACCGTCTGCGAACCGCGGCGCTTGAACTCGGCGTACACGCCGCGCACGAACTGCACGCCCGGGTCTTCGTCGATGCTGGCCGGGGTTTGCCCGTTGGCCACGTACCAGTCCAGGATGCGGCCGACGAACGGTGAGATCAGGAACACGCCGGCCTCGGCGCAGGCCAGCGCCTGGGTGCGGTTGAAGATCAGCGTCAGGTTGCAGTCGATGCCGTCCTTCTGCAGCTGGCGCGCGGCCTCGATGCCTTCCCAGGTCGCGGCGACCTTGATCAGGATCTTGTCCTTGGATACGCCGCGTTCGGCGTACATGGCGATGAACTTGTGCGCCTTGGCGATGGTCGCGGCGGTGTCGTGGGCCAGGTCGGCGTCCACCTCGGTGGACACGCGCCCGGGCACCAGCGCGCTGAGCTTGCTGCCCACGCCGATGGTCAGGCGGTCGGCGATCTCGTCGACCAGGGTGGCGTGATCGCCGTCCTGGCTGCGCGCCCAGGCCAGCGCCTCGTCGATCAGCTCGGCGTAGACCGGCAGGTCCAGGGCTTTCTTCACCAGGGTCGGATTGGTGGTGCAATCGACCGGCTTGAGCCGCTTGATCGCATCGTAGTCGCCGGTATCGGCCACGACCACGGACAACTCGCGCAGCTGAGCCAGTTTGGAACGAGCGGAAGACGTCATCGATAGTTCTCGGAACGGATGGAATGGAGGATAAGCCCGCGCACGTTAACCCGCCGCGTGCACGAAGTCGCTTGCCGGCTGCACCGCGAGCACGCGCAGCCGCAGCGCGCGGCCGCCCGGGCCCTGCCAGTCGATCGACTGGCCCACGGCCAGGCCGAGCAGGGCGCTGCCGACCGGCGCCAGCACCGAGATGCGGCCTTGCGCGGCATCGGCTTCGTGCGGATAGACCAGGGTCAGTTGGTGGCGTTCGCCGTGCAGTTCGTCTTCGCATTCCACGCGCGAGTGCATGGCGACGATGCCGGCGGGAAGTTGCTCGGGCGGCACCACCGTGGCACGGCCGAGTTCTTCGCCCAGCGCGAGTGCGGCCGGGTGCTGCTTCAAGGCGGGGGACTCGAGCAAGGCCTCCAGACGGGCCAGGTCGTGGCTGGATACGATCAGTGAAGGGGGCAGGCCGCTTTGCGGTTGAGAGGACATGGCAAACTCCTAGGGTCATGAAAAAGGCGGCGCTGCGAGGCGCCGCCCGGATGGCGCTGGCTGTCGCGTGGCATCGGCCGCAGGGCCGATGGCCGCGCTCAGACAGCAGTGACGTGCGGCTGCGTGGGCAGCAGTTGCTCCAGCACCGCCAGCAACAGCGGGCCGTCGAACAAGGCGGTGTAGCTGACGCTGACCTTGCTGCCGCCGCGCAACTGGAACTGCAGGCGCGAGGTCCATGCCGACACGTCCATGGCGACGATGTCGTCGATGCGGATCTCGTTGCCGGCGAAGGCCAGGCGCTCGCGGCTCAGCTGCACCGTCTCGAGCGGGCCGCGGGTGAAACCCTTCATGTTGACCGCGAATTCGCGGCGGATCGCGCCGGCGGTGGTGACCATGCGGAAACTCAGTGTCTGCCCGGCATCGAGCTTGGCCATCAGCACCGGCACGCGCGCCTGCAGGTAGCCGTGCATGAAGCGGTCGAGGAACTTGTAGTAGCCGCCGATGTTGCCGTTGGCGGCCTGCCACTGTTCCTGGCCTTCGCGCCGCCAGCCCAGGTTGACCGACAGCCCGGCGCGGTAGAACTGGCAGGTCTCGACGATGTCGCGATAGAGGTAGGTGCCGTCGCTGCGCTCGGGAAACTGGCGCACGCCCAGCTCGCCCTGTTCCCAGCCGCCGCGGCGGATCGCCCAGCCCAGCAGGAGCGTCAGCACGCCGACCAGCGCCAGGCCGAGCATGATCCATTGCAGCGTCTGCGCCGCTTCCGGCGCGACCTTGTCGCGCACCGCGAACAGCAGTACGCCGCAGGCCAGCAGCGCCAGGCCGAACAGCATGACCAGGATCGACAGCGTCGCATTGTTGCGATGGCGGCCGAGCACGGTTCCGATAGACGTCATCCGCATTCCTCTACACAGGTAATCGCGGGATTGTCGCACCGACGGCCGTAAACCGGGCGTTAGCGTCGCCCGCGCGCCTTGCGCCACCGGCGCGGTGCTGCGCTCAGAGCGTCGCCACGCGCGGCAGCGCAGCGGCCACCGGGGCGAGCGCCGACGGCGCGGCCTTGGCCGACAGCAGCGCCTCGGGCAGCGCCTTGAACAGTTTCGCCAACTGCTCCAGGAAATCGCTCATCGCCGAACTGCGGCGCCACAGCATCGCGATGCGCCGGCTCGGGCCGGAGGCGTCGTCGAAGCGCAGCAGGTGGATATTGGACGAGTTGGTCACCGGCGGCTGCACCGCCAGCAAGGGCAGCAGGGTCACGCCGACATTGGCGGCCACCATCTGCCGCAGCGTTTCCAGGCTGGTGGCCTGGAATTCGGCTTTTTCCAGCGCGCCGGACAGGTGGCACACGTCCAGGGCCTGCTCGCGCAGGCAATGGCCGTCCTCAAGCAACAGCAACCGTTGCTGGTGCAGCTCGCTCAGGCTCAACGAATCGCGCTTGGCCAGCGGATGGCCATCCGGCACCGCCAGCACGAACGGTTCCTCGAACAGGAATTCGGTATGCAGTTGGTCGTCGTGCAGCGGCAGCGCGAGCAGCGCCGCATCCAGCCGGCCTTCGCGCAACCGGGTCAGCAGCACGTCGCTCTTTTCCTCGATCAGCAGCAGTTCCAGTTGCGGGAAACGCTCGCGGATGCCCGGGATCACGTGCGGCAGCAGGTACGGGCCCAGCGTCGGGAAGATGCCCAGGCGCACCGTGCCCGCTTCCGGATCCTGGCTGCGCCGCGCCGCTTCCTTCATCTGCTCGATCTCGGCGACGATGCCGCGCGCGCGGCTGGCCGCCTCGCGCCCGGCCGGGGTCAGCATGACCTTGCGCGGCGCACGCTCGACCAGCGGCACGCCCAGTTCGTCCTCCAGCTTCTTGATCTGCGTGGACAGCGTCGGCTGGCTGACGAAACAGGCCGCCGCGGCACGCCCGAAATGCTTGTGATCGGCCAGCGCCACCAGGTATTTCAGATCACGCAGGTTCATCGGCAGGTTCCTTGGCGGTGCGGGCTGTGCTGAGAACAGCATAGACCCCGCGCCGGGTCGCGGTGCGGGGTCTATGCGGGCGTGACGGGATCAAGCCGCTTCGGCGACCGCGCTGCTGACCGGTGCGCTGCTGCGGATCAGGTGGTCGAACGCGCTCAGCGCCGCCTTGGAGCCTTCGCCCATGGCGATGATGATCTGCTTGTACGGCACCGTGGTGGCATCGCCGGCGGCGAACACGCCGGGCAGCGAGGTCTGGCCGCGGTCGTCGACCACGATCTCGCCGCGCGGCGACAGCGCCACCGTGCCCTGCAGCCATTCGGTGTTGGGCAGCAGGCCGATCTGCACGAAGATGCCTTCCAGCGCCAGGCGGTGGATATCGCCGCCGACGCGGTCCTTGTAGACCAGCCCGGTGACCCTGCTGCCGTCGCCGATCACCTCGGTGCTCTGCGCGTTGACGATGATGTCCACGTTGCCAAGGCTGCGCAGCTTGCGTTGCAGGACCTCATCGGCGCGCAGCTTGGCGTCGAACTCGACCAGGGTGACGTGGCTGACGATGCCGGCCAGGTCGATCGCCGCTTCCACGCCGGAATTGCCGCCGCCGATCACGGCCACGCGCTTGCCCTTGAACAGCGGGCCGTCGCAATGCGGGCAATAGGCCACGCCCTTGTTGCGGTACTGGTCCTCGCCGGGCACGTTCATCTGCCGCCAGCGCGCGCCGGTGGACAGGATCACGCTGCGGCTCTTCAGCGACGCGCCGTTGGCCAGCCTGATCTCGACCAGGCCGTCGGCGCCGGCCGGAATCAGCTGCTCGGCGCGCTGCAGGTTCATGATGTCCACGTCGTACTGGCGCACGTGCTGCTCCAGCGCCGCGGCCATCTTCGGGCCTTCGGTCTCCTGCACCGAAACGAAGTTCTCGATCGCCATGGTGTCCAGCACCTGGCCGCCGAAACGCTCGGCCGCCACGCCGGTGCGGATGCCCTTGCGCGCGGCATAGATCGCCGCCGCCGCGCCGGCCGGGCCGCCGCCGATGACCAGCACGTCGAACGGCGCCTTGGCCGCGATGCTGGCCGCATCGCGCTTGGTCGCGCCGGTGTCGAGCTTGGCCACGATCTGCTCCAGGCTCATGCGGCCCTGGTCGAACACTTCGCCGTTGAGGTACACGGTGGGCACCGACATGATCTGCCGCGCCTCCACCTCGTCCTGGAACAGCGCGCCGTCGATCGCCACGTGCTTGATGTTCGGGTTCAGCACCGCGGCCAGGTTCAGCGCCTGCACCACGTCCGGGCAGTTCTGGCAGGACAGCGAGAAATAGGTTTCGAACACGTACTCGCCGGGCAGGTTGCGCACCTGCTCGATGACCTCGGCGGTGGCCTTGGACGGATGCCCGCCGACCTGCAGCAGCGCCAGCACCAGCGAGGTGAACTCGTGGCCCAGCGGCAGCCCGGCGAAACGCAGGTGGATGTCGTGGCCGGGGCTGGTCAGCGCGAACGACGGGGTGCGTTCGGCGCTGTCGCGGTGCACGTCCAGGCTGATCTGGTCCGACAGCAGCACCAGGTCTTCGAGCAGGTCGAGCATCTCGCGCGACTTGGCGCCGTCGTCCACCGACGCGGTGATGTGGATGGGCCGAACGACCCGCTCCAGGTAAGCCTTCAACTGGGTTTTCAGATCGGCATCCAACATGGCGGACTCCTGACGATGGGCAAAGCGAGGGGAAGGCGTTGCTGCCGCAGGGGCAGACCGCCGTAGAGAATTGGGAGGAGGGGTGAACCGCAGCCGGCGCGCGCTGCCGGTGGCTGGCGTGAGGCGGGCGTAGCGGCCGCGACGCGGGCTGCGGTTCACCCCCACCCCCGCCGAAGCGGCGGAGATGGGAGTGGGGACGACTTAGATCTTGCCGACCAGGTCCAGCGACGGCTTCAGCGTCTTTTCGCCTTCCTTCCACTTGGCCGGGCACACTTCGCCCGGATGCGAGGCGACGAACTGCGCGGCCTTGAGCTTGCGCAGGGTCTCGGTGACGTCGCGGGCGATCGCGTTGTCGTGGATTTCCAGCGTCTTGATCACGCCTTCCGGATTGATTACGAAGGTGCCGCGCAGGGCCAGGCCTTCCTCGTCGATGTGCACGCCGAACGCGCGGGTCAGCTGGTGGGTCGGGTCGCCGACCAGCGGGAACTGCGCCTTGCCGACGGCCGGCGAGGTCTCGTGCCACACCTTGTGCGAGAAATGGGTGTCGGTGGTGACGATGTAGACCTCGGCGCCGATCTTCTGGAACTCGGCGTAGTTGTCCGCGGCGTCTTCCACTTCGGTGGGGCAGTTGAAGGTGAAGGCGGCCGGCATGAAGATCAGCACCGACCACTTGCCCTTCAGGTCCGCGTCGGTGACTTCGATGAATTCGCCGTTCTTGTAAGCGTTGGCCTTGAACGGCTGGACCTGGGTGTTGATCAGAGACATGGAGTTTCCTCGTGGTTGTGAAGGGGGACGGGGGATAGAACGAGGCTCATCATAGGAGGGGTCGATAGATATCTCAAATCGATTGATGGAATTAAATAGATAGGTTTTGTCTATCGCTATTCAAGCCTGGCTCTTTGCTGCGCTGCGGGGGAAGCACGCAGTCGCAACGTTCTACCACGTTGGCTTTTCCGGACCGCTGCGGCATCGTGACGTCGATGAACGCCCCCACCACCCCCGAGTCCCTGCTGCGCGCGGCCTGCGCACAGATCGACCGCGCCGATGCCGAAGCCTTGCTGATCCATGCCCTGCAGCGCGACCGCGCGTGGCTGTTCGCACATGCCCGCGACCCGTTGCCCGCGGATGCCGCCGAACGCTTCGGCGCCCTGCTGGCGCGGCGCGCGCAGGGCGAGCCGGTGGCCTACCTGACCGGCCGCCGCGGCTTCTGGACCCTGGACCTGGCGGTCGGCCCGGCCACGCTGATCCCGCGCGCGGACACCGAGCGCCTGGTGGAACTGGCGCTGGAGCGGCTGGACACGGCGTCGGGCCGCCGCGCCGCCGACCTCGGCACCGGCAGCGGCGCGATCGCGCTGGCGCTGGCCAGCGAGCGGCCGCAGGCGCAGGTGCTGGCCACCGACCTGAGCGAAGCCGCGTTGGCGGTGGCGCAAGCCAATGCGCGCACGCACGGCCTGCACAACGTCCGCTTCGCCCACGGCGCGTGGCTGGCGCCGCTGGCCGGGCAGCGCTTCGACCTGATCGCCAGCAACCCGCCCTACATCGCCGCCGGCGACCCACACCTGGCGCAGGGCGACCTGCGCTACGAACCCGCCAGCGCATTGGCGTCCGGCGCCGACGGGCTGGACGACATCCGCGTCATCGTCGCCGGCGCAGCGGCGCACCTGCAGCCGGACGGCTGGCTGCTGCTGGAGCATGGCTGGGAGCAGGGCGAGGCGGTGCGCGCGCTGCTGACGGCGGCGGGCTTCGACGGCGTGGCGACCTACCAGGACCTGGAAGCGCGCGACCGGGTCACTCTGGGGCGCTGGCCGGCCGGCTGACGTGGTCGCAGACGGTTGCGTCTGGACGGATGTCGCACGCGTGCCGGCCGCGCAAACAGCGCCCGTGAACGCGGGCAGGGCCGCGCCTTCCCCGCTAAAATCAGGTTTTTCCGCAGGAACCGCCATGCGCACCCTATATCCCGAGATCGAACCCTTCGACAGCGGCATGCTGCCGGTGGACGCGCGCCACACGCTGTACTACGAACAGTGCGGCAACCCGCAGGGCAAGCCGGTGGTGCTGCTGCACGGCGGGCCGGGCGGCGGCTGCAATGCCAAGATGCGGCGCTTCCACGATCCGGCCAAGTACCGCATCGTGCTGTTCGACCAGCGCGGCTCCGGCCGCTCCACGCCGCATGCGGACCTGGTCGACAACACCACCTGGGATCTGGTGGCCGACATCGAGAGGCTGCGCGAAACGCTCGGCATCGAACGCTGGCAGGTGTTCGGCGGCAGCTGGGGCTCGACCCTGGCGCTGGCCTACGCGCAGAGCCATCCGTCGCACGTCACCGAGCTGGTGCTGCGCGGCATCTTCATGCTGCGCCGCTGGGAACTGGAGTGGTTCTACCAGGAAGGCGCCAGCCGGCTGTTTCCCGATGCCTGGGAGCACTACGTCGGCGCGATCCCGCCGGTGGAGCGCGCCGATTTGATCTCCGCGTTCCATCGCCGCCTCACCAGCGACGACCAGGCCACGCGCCTGGCCGCGGCGCGCGCGTGGAGCGTGTGGGAAGGCGCCACCAGCTTCCTGCACGTGGATGCGGATTTCGTCAGCGGCCACGAGGACGCGCAGTTCGCGCTGGCGTTCGCGCGCATCGAGAACCACTACTTCGTCAACGGCGGCTTCTTCGAGGTGGAAGACCAGCTGCTGCGCGACGTGGGCAGGATCGCCGACATCCCCGGGGTGATCGTGCAGGGCCGCTACGACGTGGTGTGCCCGCTGCAGAGCGCGTGGGAACTGCACAAGGCCTGGCCGAAGGCGACGCTGCAGATCACTCCTAGCGCTGGCCATTCCGCGTTCGAGGTGGAGAACGTCGACGCCCTGGTGCGCGCCACCGACGCGTTCGCCTGAGGCTGGTATGCCGTGTGCCGTATTCGCGGCGCACGGCATGCGGCAATGTCCGCACTGTCGGCCTGGATCGGACCAGGTTGCGACGCGTCCGCCATCGGCCTGCGTCTTGCTGTCTCCCGTGTCCGCTTCAACCCTTTCGTTTTGCCGCGTTTCCGCGGCGATACACCCGATCGACTTCGAACACGCCGCCGCGCTGCGATTCGGCATGGCCTTCGGCACGGATGTGCACCCGCAGGCTGTCCGCATCCTGCGCATCGGTGGTGTAGCGGTAGGACACGCGGATGCCGTTGCTGGTGCTGATTTCCACCAGCATGCCGTCGGGATTGTCGTGCAGCAGCGCCTGCACGCCGGGTGCGATCTGCACGCGCGCTCCGGACAGCGGCAGGATCACCATGTCGCTGCTGTCGGGGCGGCCGAACACCACCGATTCGCGGGTGCGGTACAGCAGGAGCGTGTCGGTCAACGGCGCGGCGAACTCCATCTCCGGACGCAGCATCTGCAGCGGACCGCTGGCGCGGCGTGCGCCGGATCCACCGCCGGGAGCACCGCCCGGCGGGCCGCCTTCGCGGCCTTGACCGCCCGGGTCTTCGTGACCGCCGCCCGGACCTGCGCCGTCAGGCGCGGGTCCGCCAGCGGCCTTTTGCCGCGGCAGCGCGCGCTCGGCGGCCTTTTCGGCCTGCTTGGCGGCTTTCTTGTTGGCCTTGGCGTCGGCCTGCCATTGCGTCGGCGGGTCGGTGGCCACCTGTTGCGCGAACGCCGGGACCTGCAGCATCAGCACCAGCAGCAGAAGAGGGGGACAGCGACGGCGAACGGGCACGGCAAGACTCCGACTGGCGACGAGGCCGACGATGCTACGGCGCGGCGTTCGCGCGCTCTTGCCGTGGTGTGTCGTCGCCGGCCACGCAGCGCGCGCCGCTTCCTTTCCCTGCGGGACCATGCTGCCTTTTCGGGGGAAGGTGCCCGGCGGGGGGATGAAGGCGCGGGCGAAGTCCTGGAAGTTCGCTGCAGTCGGGATTGAAGTCCCTCCCACAACATGCCGGCCGGTTCATCGGCTGGCCCAATGTCCCTGAAAGGGTGGCCGTGATGGTTTCGGAGCGTCGGTCGCGACGGACGTTCCAAGTCCTGCCCATCGCGACCGATGCTCCGATCCCGCAAGTCACTGCGGAATGCAGCTGTGCCTGGGGCGAAATCGCCCTACAGGTAGAGCCCCTCGGTCCGCAGCGCCGCGGCGCCGTTGCCGGCGACCCCCGCGGCGCTGGCAGGACGCGGATCCAGCCGCGCCTGGTCGGTTTCGTCGGTCCACACCACGAACGACTCCAGCGTGTTGTAGCCGAAGGTGTTGCTGATCGCCACGTCGGCGGCGTCGCGGCCGCGCGCGATCAGCACCCGGCCGATGCGCGGCAGGTTGTGGCGCGCGTCGAAGGTGTACCACTGCCCGTCCAGGAACGCCTCGAACCAGCCGGAGAAGTCCATCGGCGCCGCCGAGGCGGGCACGCCGATGTCGCCCAGGTAGCCGGTGCAGTAGCGTGCCGGGATGTTCATGCAGCGGCACAGCGCGATCGCCGAGTGGGCGAAGTCGCGGCACACGCCGCGGCCTTCCTGCAGCGCCTGCGCCGCGCTCTTGGTCGGGCGCGCGTGTTCGTAGCCGAATTCGATCTGCGCATGCACGTAGTCGCAGATCGCCTGCACTCGCGCCCAGCCGGTCGGCGCGCTGCCGAACAGGTCCCAGGCCATGCCGCTGAGCAGGTCGGTCTCGCAGTAGCGGCTACCGAGCAGGTACATCAGGGTGTCGTCCGGCAGGTCCTGCACCGGGGTCTGCGGCGCGTCGTAGCGGTACTGATCGGGCAGGCCGCTGTCGCGCACCACCGCATCGGCACGCAGGGTCAGCACGCCGGCCGGGGCCAGCATGCGCGTACAGCTGTTGCCGAACTGGTCGCGATAGCCGCGCAGCGGGATCGCCGGTTCGGTCTGCAGCGCGGTGGCCACGACGATGTCGGTGCGGCGGCTGTCGTGTATGTCGAGCATCGCCAGCACCGGGGTGGGCTGCAGGAAACGGTAGCGGATCTCGTAGCCGAGGCGGATGAGCATGGGGGCAGGGGGTCCGGTGCTTGCAGCGAGGGGGCGTCCGAACGGACGGCGATGCACCGAGAGTGCGCAGCCTGCGCTCAGCCCGGTGTGAAGGCAGCTTGCAACCGATTCAGCATGCTGAGCAAGCGCTGCGCCCATTGCCGCTGTCCTGCGGGGTCGGCGATCAGGTCCTGGCGGATCTCCAGTTCCACGTGCGCCAGGCCGCGCGCCTCGGCGTGTACCGGGATCGCGTAGTCGGTGGCATCGCTGACCGAATACGGCTCATTGTCGCCGACCACCAGGCCCGGCTCGGCGCGCAATTCGGCCAGCAGCGCCTGCGCGAAGCGCGCATCGCGCTGGTACAGCACACCGGCATGCCAGGGCCGGGACACGCCCGCCATCGACGGAGTGAAGCTGTGCATCGCGATCAGGATGGTTGCCAGGCCGGCGTCGCGGCGCCGGTCCAGTTCCGCGGCGATACGCGCGTGGTAGGGAGTGAAGATCGCGCTGGCGCGCGCCGCGCGCGCTGCGGCGTCCAGGCCCTGGTTGCCTGGCACCACGGTGCCGTCGCTGACCTCGGCGATCGACCCCGGCGCCGACAATGGCCGGTTGCAGTCGATCACCAGTCGCGAATAGGTCTGCACGATCGCGAACGCATCCAGCGCCTGCGCCAGTTCGGCGGTGACCCCGGCGATGCCGATGTCCCAGCCGATGTGCCGGTCCAGTTCGTGCTGCGGCAGCCCCAGGTCGGCCAGCGCCTGCGGCACCTGCTGCCCGGCGTGGTCGGCGATCAGCAGGTAGGGCGAACGGCCCCGCGCCTGGAGCACGCGGTAGGGCGGTGGATCGCCTGCGCCGAGCAGGGGCTGGCTGGCGGCCGCGCGCGCGGTCGGCTCAGCCACGCGGGGTGCCGTCCAACTGGTGCTCGATCATCCACAGCCCGGCCCACAGCTTGGCGTCCAGCTCGTAGCCTTCGCCCATCTTCTGCACCAGCCAGGCCGCGGCGCGGGCGCGCGGCACCGTGTGCACGGTGATGTCCTCGCTGGCGTCGCCGCCGCCGTCGCCGACCTTGCGCAGGCCGCTGGCACGGACGAAGGCGACCTTTTCGTTGCTGGCGCCGGAGGAGGTCGGGCCGATCATCAGCACCTCGGCGTGGTCGGCGGTCCAGCCGGTCTCTTCCTCCAGTTCGCGCACCGCCGACACCTCGATCGATTCGCCCGCGTCGATGTCGCCGACCAGCCCGGCCGGCATCTCGATGGTCCGCGCCTGCAGCGGCACGCGGAACTGCTCGACGAACAGCACCTCGTCGTCCGGGGTCACCGCGACGATGATCGCGGCCAGGCCGCCGGCGTGCACGCGTTCGGAATATTCCCAGGTGCCGCGCACCACCATGCGCTGGTATTTGCCTTCGTAGACGATGCGGGGCGGGGAATCGTGGCGGGTCATGGGTAGCGTTCGCTCTGCTGAGGAGGAAGGAGGTGGGCGCCGCGGATCGCGATTGCCGGATGACCGAAGTGTAGGGCCATCGACGTCGCGACGATGCCATGGCGCGGCCCGCCGCGTGCGGTGTTGGATCCGGCGAAAGGCCCAGGCGCCGCGAGCGGCGCGCTACTGCGTCGCCGGGAAGGCATGCGCGGCGTCGTGCTCGCGCAGCACCTCGATGAAGGCGCGCAGCGCGGCGGGGACGTGGCGGTGGCCGGGGTAGTAGAGGCAGAGTCCCGGGAACCGCGGGCACCAGTCTTCCAGCGCGGCGACCAGCGCGCCGTGCGCGAGGTGCTGGGCGATCGAGGCCTCATGGGTCCAGATCAGGCCGACACCCGCCAGCGCGGCGTCGATCAGCAGCGCGGAATTGTCTAGCGTCAACATGCCTTCCACGTCGATCAGTTGCTGCTGTCCGCGCTTGGCGAATTCCCAGCGATACACCGCACCGCCTTGCGGATAGCGGCTGCGGATGCAGGCGTGCCCGCGCAGATCGGCCGGCGTGCGCGGCGCGCCGTGGCGGGCGAAGTAGGCCGGCGCGCCGGCCACGATGAAGCGCAGCGGCGCCGAACAGGGGATGGCGACCATGTCCTGCGGCACCAGTTCCGCCAGGCGGATGCCGGCGTCGAAGCCCTCCTCCACGATGTCCACCAGGCGGCCGTCGGTGACGATGTCCAGCCGCACCTCGGGGTATCGCGCCAGAAACGCCAGGATCGCCGGCATCAGCAGGCGCGCGGCGCCTTCGGAGGTGTTGAGGCGCAAGGAGCCGGTGGGGCTGTCGCGGAACGCATTGGCGTCCTCGATCGCCGCATCGATCTCGCGCAGCGCGGGCGCGATGCGGGCAAGGAAGCGTTCGCCGGCCTCGGACAGCGCGACGCTGCGGGTAGTGCGATGGAACAGGCGCACGCCCATGCGCTGTTCCAGCGCGGCGATCGCGTGGCTGAGCGCCGATGCCGACACGCCCAGCACGATGGCGGCACCGCGGAAGCTGCGCTGCTTGGCGACGGCGACCACCGCCTGCAATTCGCTCAGGGCGGGACGGGGCATTGTGCGATCCTGTTCAGTACTGCATGCGGGATTGGCCGGATTGTCTCATGTGTTGGGCGGGTCGATCATGGCGCTACACCCCCACCCAAGGAACCGCCATGCCCAACCCCACCGTCTTGATCACCGGCGCCTCGTCCGGTTTCGGACTCGCCAGCGCGCAGCTGTTCGCCGCGCGCGGCTGGAACGTGGTCGCCACGATGCGTGACCCGGCGGCCGGCGCGGCGCTGGCCGGCCCCGAGGTGCTGGTCGCGCGCCTGGACGTACAGGACCGCGACAGCATCGCCGCGGCGATCGACGCCGGCATCGCGCGCTTCGGCGCCATCGACGCGCTGGTCAACAATGCCGGCTTCGGCCTGTTCGGCGTGTTCGAGTCGACGCCGCGGGAGAAGATCCAGGAACAGTTCGACGTCAACGTGTTCGGCGTGATGGACGTGACGCGCGCGCTCCTGCCGCATTTCCGCGCCCGTGGCGCCGGCACGATCGTCAACGTCAGTTCCGGCGCGGGCGTGTTCGGCCTGCCGATGATCTCGCTGTACAACGCCAGCAAGTTCGCCCTGGAAGGCTTCTCCGAATCCTTGTCCTACGAGTTGCGGGCGCTAGGCATCGCGGTACGCATCGTCGAGCCGGGCGGCGTGTTGGACACCGGTTTCGGCCAGCGCTCGGCGCAGGAGGCCACGTCCGGCGCCGCGCCGCCGGAGGCCTACGCCGGTTTCGTGGCGCACAGCGTCAAGGTGTTCGAAGGCCTGCGCGCCACGCGCCTGGCGACCTCGCAGGAGGTGGCGGAGACGATCTTCCAGGCGACCACCGATTCCGGTCCGCGGCTGCGCTACGTGGCGACCCAGGACATCGTGCCGCTGCTGGCGGCGCGGCGCGAGACCTCGGAGGAGCGCTACATGGCGCTGATGCGGGCGCAGTTCGATGCGGCGGACTGAGCGCTAGCGGCGACGCCCGGCCGACCTTGCCGCGTCCCTGGCGGCGCCAGGGCTCGGCTATTCGCCGACCGTCGCCAACCCCGCTGCCTGCAGCAAGCGGCGCCGGGTCAGCGGGCCGAAGCGCAGCGCTTCGCACAGGCCGTGCAGCATGCCGGGGTCGGCCTGGCCGCGGGCGAAGCCGGGTGCGGCCGAATGCAGCGGCGCGTCCAGCGCGATGGTGGCCAGTTGCCGCCACAGCAGCGCGTGTTCGCGCTGCTCGCGCAGGCGCACCGCCATCTGCGCCGCGCCGCGCAGGCGCAGGAACGCCACTTCGTCGATCCGCGCCAGCAGCGTGTCCAGGTCGCCGAAATGCGCCAGCAGGATCGCCGCCGACTTGGCGCCGATGCCGGTGACGCCGGGAATGTTGTCGATCGCATCGCCGGTCAGCGCCAGGTAGTCGGCGATCTGGTGCGCGTGCACGCCGTGCCGCGCCTTGACCCCGGTCGTGCCCCAGCGCTGGCCGCGCGCGTAGTCCCACTGTTCGTCGAAGTCGAGCAGCAGCAGTTGCGACAGGTCCTTGTCGGCGGACACGATCACGCCGTGGAAGCCGCCGCCGCGCATGCTGTGCAGGGCGCTGCCGATCAGGTCGTCGGCCTCGTAGTCGTGATGGGCGAGCACGCCCAGGCCGAGCGCCGCGCACAGCGCCTTGCAGTGCGCGAACTGGCGCCGCAACGCGTCCGGCGCCGGCGCGCGGTTGGCCTTGTAGGCCGGGTACAGGCGATTGCGGAAGCAGCTGTCCAGCGCTTCGTCGAAGGCGATCGCGATGTGCTGCGGGCGCTCGCGTTCGAGCAGGTCCAGCAGGAAGCGGGCGAAGCCGTGCACGGCGTTGGTCGGCCAGCCCTGCGCGTCCTGGAACTCGTCCGGGATCGAGTGCCAGGCGCGGAACACGTACAGGCTGGCATCGACCAGGTACAGCGGCCGCGTCGGCGCCGCTGCGTTCACGGCGTCCAATCGCTCAGCAACTGCTGCGGATCCGGACGCTCGCGCTCCGGCACCTGAATGCGCGGCGTGCCGATATGGATGAAACCGGCGATGCGTTCGTTCTCGGCCAGGCCCAGCCGCGCCGCCACCGCTTCGTCGTAGGCCATCCAGGCGGTCAACCACTGCGCGCCGAAGCCGTAGGCCTGCGCCGCCTGCAGCAGTGCGAAACAGACCGAGCCGGCGGTCAGCCATTGCTCGATCTCCGGCACTTTCGCCTCGCGCTGCAGCCGCGCGATCACCGCGATCGCCAGCGGCGCGTGCGCGAAGCGTTCGCGGTCCTTCTCCACCGCGGCGGACGGGGCGCCCGGGTCGCGCTGCAGCGTGCACTCGGCCAGGAAGTCGCCCAGCGCCAGGCGCGCCTGGCCGGCGATGCGCAGGAACCGGAACGGCACCAGCTTGCCGTGATCGGGCACGCGCACCGCCGAGCGCAGCATCGCCAGCAGGGTCGCCTCGTCGGGTCCCGGCTCGCCCAATTGCTTGGACGGCACCGAGCGGCGCTCATCCAGCGCTTGCAGCGAGTGAAGTGTGCGCATAGTCTCGATTCCGTGGGGCGGGCGCCGAATTATAGTCGCGTGCCCAAAAGCGGCAGCGGATGCCGCGGTTACACGGAGAGTCAAGCTTCATCCTCGATCTGCCGCTAACTTCCGAATTGACGTCGGTCTCACTTGCGCTTGCGTATCACACTGCCATGACAATCGCCGAATATGCCGAGGAGCTGCTGCCCAGCCGCAACTCGGACCTGCTCGACCAGGTCCGGGACGTGGTGTCGGTGCCGCTTGCCGAGGCGTTCGGCGAGGTGCTGGACGTGCTCGCCGATGCGCTGTTCCGCATGGCCGAGCGTGCGGGGCCGACCCAGAACGACTATTTCGAGGCGATCCAGTTGCTGCGGCAGCAGCGCGAACCGATCGCGGCGCGCTTCCGCGGCCACCTGGCGCAGGCCTGGCAGGCGCTGGAAGCCGGCCGCCCGCTGTCGGTGGAACGCACCCTGGCGCGCGAGCGCGGCGACCTGAGCCTGGTCTCCGAACAGGAACTGGACGTGCGCCTGGCGGTGCGCAACCTGGCCGGCGCGATCCAGCACCGCTGGCGCCCGGAACTGATGCGGCTCAACCGCTTCCTCGGCTTCATCGCCGGTGGCCAGCGCATCGATGCCGACAACAACCCGTTCGGTCCAGAGCACATCGGCGCGGCGGTGTATGCGGCGCTGCACGGGCTGGTGCTGGCGCCGCAGGTGCAACTGGCGATCGTCAAGATCTGCGAGCAGGAACTGCAGGAGCGGGTCGGCGAGTTGTACGCGCGGCTGGAGCAGCGCCTGGATCAGGTCGCGCGGGCACGTTCGCTGCCGCTGGGGCGCACCCGCCGCCGCGCCATCCCGCGCAACGGCGCCAGCGGCGACGACGCGGCGCCGGACTGGATCAGCCGCTTCTTCGAGAGCTGGCATGCCGCCGTGCCGCTGTCGGCCGCGCAGCGCCGCGCCGCGCGCGTGCTGGACGCGCACGCCCGCGACGACCATGAGGTGCTGCCGCCGGCGCTGCGCGCCTTGCTGCACGAGGCGCAGCCGGTCGCGCCGGAATCCACCGCCGATACGCGCCGCAGCCTGTCGCCGCGCGAGCTGCTGTCGGTGCTGTCGCTGCTGCAGACCACGCCGCTGGCCGGCTTCGCCGCGATCGTCGAACACCGCGAACCGCTGGCGCAGGGGCTGCGCCGGCAGGTGGTGGCGATCGGCGCGTCGCTGGGGCTGGATCCGGCCAGCACGCGCCTGGAGCCGGCCGATGCGGACACGCTGGACCTGGTCGGCCTGCTGTTCGAGGTCATGCTCGACGAATGCCTGCTGCAGCCGGCGCAACGCGACCTGCTCGGGCAGATGCTGGTGCCGCTGGCCAAGGTGGCGCTGATCGACGGCCGCCTGTTCGTGCGCGATGGACATCCGGCGCGGCGCCTGCTCAACCTGCTGGCCGACGCCTGCGACGGCAATGCCGGCGACAGCGCGATCGAGCAGGTGCTGCTGGCGCAGGCGCAGGGGGTGGTGGAACGGGTGGTGAGCGATTTCGACGAACACCTGGCGGTGTTCCTGACCCTGGAGGCGGAATTCGGCAGCGCCTACGAGCAGTACCGGCGCCGGGTGGAGATCGCCGAGCGCCGCGCGGCCGAACTGCAGCGCGCCGAGGAGCGCCGCGACAAGGCACGGCGCCTGGCCGCACAGGCCGTGGACGAACGCGTGCAGGGCGACGCGGACGGGACCGCCTTGCCGGAACCGATCGAGACCTTCCTGCGCCAGCCGTGGTGCCAATACCTGCAGCAGTCGGCACTGCGCGACGACGGCCATGGCGCGGCGGTGAGCGCGGCGCTGGCGCTCGGCGACGCGGTGCTGGCGCAATGCCAGCAGGCGCAGACCGGCGGCGGCGTGCCGGCGGGCGGCTGGCTGCAGACGCAGCGCGCCGAACTGCTGCGGCTGTGGACCAGCGTCGGCCTGGACGCGGCCGCCGCCGAGGCCGCCTGGCTGGGCTTGCAGGCGGCCCTGGACGATGTGGCGCATGCGCGTCCGCTGCAGGTGCCGGCACCCGCGCCTGCGGTCGTCGCTGCCGAGACGCCGGCGGCCGAGTCCGTGCCGGCATTGCCCGAGCCGGCGCAGGCGACCGATTTCGACCACACCACCGCCGAGTATTTCCGCACCCTGGCGATGGGCACCTGGCTGGACTTCGTCGATCGCGAAGGACGCGTGCAGCCGGGCAAGTTGTCCTGGGTCAGCCCGATCTCGTCGCGGCTGATGTTCGTCAACCGCCGCGGCGGCCGCCTGTGCGTCGCCTCGCCGGAGGCGCTGGCGATGATGGTGCAGCTGGATCGCCTGCGCCTGCATCGCGACGACGATGCGTTCTATAGCGCGATGCAGGGGGCGGTGGACCGGTTGGAGCGGGTCGCGGTCGCGGCCTGAACGCGCCCGCGCCCCGGACGTTTGGCACGGTCTTGCAGGTGGCGTTACGCAAAGACCGCCTAGGATGACGGACGAGGTCACGTTCCGGAGCGTAAAATGTGTAGCGCGTCACGGTTGCTGTTCAGGTACCTTGCCTACCATGCAGAGGCGGAAACAGGGGCCGTGTCCGTTCGACTTCCTTTTACTCTTTTCCTAGCGCCGTTCCCGGCGCGGAGCCTTCGCGCATGAGTTTCAGCCCCAGCTCGCCGCACGCACATCCCGCGCGCGACCCGCATCTGCTGATGCAGGCGCGCGACGGCATGCTGCCGGTGCTGGGGCAAGCGTTCGCCGCCGCGCTGGCGCATTTCGACGATGTCCTGTTCGATCGCGCCGAGAGCGCCGGCTCGTCGCAGCTGCTGTTCCTGGACGGCATGCGCGAGCTGCGCCGCCGCCGCGACGAAATCGGCGTGCGCTTCCGTGCGCAACTGGACCAGGCCTGGCAGGCGCTGGAAGCCGGCACGCCGCTGTCGGCCGAAGTGGCGCTGGCCGGCTACGGCCAGGGCCTGAGCCTGGTGTCCGAACACGAACTGGAATCGCGGTTGGCGGTGCGCAACCTGGCCAGCGTGCTGCTGCGCGAGTGGAAACCGGTGCTCAGCCGCATCGACCGCCGCTTGGGCTGGATCGCCGGCGGCCTGGAACTGGACGCCGACACCAATCCGGTCGGCCCCGAACACATCGGCGTCGCCGTGCATGCCGCGTTCTCCACCAGCGATTTCGCGCCGGAAGTGCGGCTGGTGCTGATCAAGCTGTGCGAGCGCGACCTCACCGGCGGTATCGGCAAGCTCTACCAGGAGCTGGACGACAGCCTGGCGCGGGCCGGGGTGATGCCGGAAATCTCGCGGCCGCGCCCGCCACCGCCGCCGCGGCGCGCGCCGCCGCCGGAAGAGCGCCAGGCCCGCGGCGACAACTCCGGGTTCGGCGAGGACGGCGGCGCTGCCGGCGAGGCAGGCGAGTACGACGAGCAGTACGCGCCGGCCTGGGCCAGCCGTTTCGTCGACCGCTGGGCCGAGAGCCGCGGCCGCCTGCAGGCCACCGACGGCTACGCCGAGGCCGGCGCCAACCTGCCCGGCGGCAGCCAGGGCGTGCTGCTGGAGGCGCTGCACGAACTGTTGCAGCAGACCCGCAGCGTGCGCGAGAACGCCACCTCCGCGGCCAGCGCCGCGGTCGGCCAGCAGCGCTCGTTGAGCCAGCGCGAGATGATCTCGGTGCTGTCGCTGCTGCAGGCCACGCCCAGCGCCACACTGCGCGCGGCGATCGGCGACGACGGCGAATCGCTGGCGCAGCGGCTGAAAAGCGAAGTGCTGTCCAACGCCACCCAGTTCGGCGTGGACCCGGCGCATGCGCGGCTGGATCCGGTCGACGAAGATGCGATCGATCTGGTCGGCATGCTGTTCGACGTGATGCTCGACGAGCGCGACCTGGAAGGGCGCTCGCGCGAACTGATCGGGCGCCTGGTGGTGCCGTTCGTCAAGGTCGCGCTGCTGGACCGGCGCATGTTCGTGCAGAAGACCCACCCGGCGCGGCGCCTGCTCAACTCGCTGGCCGAGGCCTGCGAGGGCAATACCGGCGAGAGCCCGGCCGAGCGCGTGCTGATGGGCAAGGTCGAGGAAATCATCGAGCGGCTGGTCGCCGAGTTCAACGAGAACCTGGCGATCTTCCTGACCCTGGAAGAGGAATTCCGCGAGTTCCTGGCCCAGCACCGGCGCCGCATCGAGATCGCCGAGCGCCGCGCCGCCGAGACCCAGCGCGGCCAGGAAAAGCTGGAACTGGCCCGGCAGCGCGCCGAGGCCGAACTGCAGGTGCGCTTGCAGGGGCGGCAGCTGCCGCGCGCGCTGGACGACTTCCTGCGCCAGCCGTGGCAGCACCACCTGACCATGGCGGTGCTGCGCGAGGGCGAGGACGGCGCCGGCGTGCGCGACGCGCTGGCGCTGGCCGACGGCCTGCTCGAGGAAGCGGCCGAGGCGCAGCGGCACATCGTCGGCAAGCCCTGGCTGCAGGCCTGGCAGGGACCGTTGACCAAGGTCTTCGCCAGCGTGGGCCTGCATGCCGAGGCCGCCGCGTCGGCGATCAACGTGCTGCACGACACGCTGCAGGCGGTCGCCGAGCTGCGTCCGGAACTCGAGCGCCCGCTGCCGGAACTGCCGCAGGTGACGCTGCCGCAACCGCCGGTGCAGGAGGCGCAGCCGGTGGAGGTCACCGCCGCGGAGACGGTCGAGGATTACGACAACGCCGACGCCGACCGCTTCCGCGCGATGCCGATCGGCACCTGGCTGGACTTCATCGACCGCGACGGCAAGGTGCAGACCGGCAAGCTGTCGTGGGTCAGCCCGATCTCGGCGCGGCTGCTGTTCGTCAACCGCCGCGGCGTGCGCTTCTGCGTGGCCTCGCCGGAAGAACTGGCGGTGATGGTGCGGCTGGGCCGGCTGCGCAGCCACATCAACGACGGCGCCTTCGACAGCGCGATGCAGGGCGTCATCGACCGGCTCGACCCGCAGAACGCGACGCTGCACTGAGGGCCGTTGGCGCGAGGCGGATGGATCCTGCCTCGCCGCCTTCCCAGGCTCCGCGCGCGCTGCGCATGCCCTTGTAGGAGCGGCTTCAGCCGCGACCAGGCTTTCTGGGGAATGCTGTCGCGGCTGAAGCCGCTCCTACAAATGCCGTCGACGAACCGTTCGCCCGGCGCTGCCATCGCCGCGCGGACCCTGTAGCATCGGCGCCGACTAGGGCGGGCAACGCATGGGGAATCGCATGGCAGTGCAGGTGCTGGTGGTGAAGGAATCGGCGCACGGCGAACGCCGCGTGGCGGCGACGCCGGAGACGGTGAAGAAGCTGGTCGCGCTCGGCGCGCAGGTGCATGTCGAACCCGGTGCCGGCGTGTCCGCCGGCTTCGTCGATGCGGCCTATCTCGCGGCTGGCGCGCAGCTCGCCGATGCCGCGACCCCGGCGCAGGCCGATCTGGTGCTGTGCGTGCAGCCGCTGCCGGTCGTCGCACTGAACCAGCTCAAGCCCGCCGCCGGCGTGGTCGGCATCCTGCAGCCGCAGGCCGATCCGGCGCGTGCCGAGGCGATGCAGGCGCGGCAGCTGGTCGCCTTCCCGCTGGAGCGGTTGCCGCGCACCACCCGCGCCCAGGCGATGGACGTGCTCAGCTCGCAGGCCGGCATGGCCGGCTACAAGGCCACCCTGATCGCCGCGCAGCTAGCGCCGCGCTTCTTCCCGATGCTGACCACCGCCGCCGGCACCATCCGCCCGTCCAAGGTGCTGATCGTCGGCGCCGGCGTCGCCGGCCTGCAGGCCATCGCCACCGCCAAGCGCCTGGGCGCGCAGGTCGAAGGCTTCGACGTGCGCCCGGAGACACGCGAGCAGATCGAATCGCTGGGCGGCAAGTTCCTCGACCTGGGCGTCAGCGCGGCGGGCGAGGGCGGCTATGCGCGGCAGCTGACCGAGGAGGAGCGCGCCGAGCAGCAGCGGCGCCTGGCCGAGCACCTGAAAGGCATCGACGTGGTGGTCTGCACCGCCGCGGTGCCCGGACGGCCGGCGCCGAAGATCCTCAGCGCGGCGATGGTCGAGGGCATGAAGCCGGGCAGCGTGGTGGTGGACCTGGCCGCCGAGACTGGCGGCAACTGCGAACTGACCCGCCCCGGCGAAACCATCGAGCATGCCGGCGTGGTCGTCGCCGGCCCGCTCGACCTGGCCAGCATGGGCGCGGTGCACGCCAGCGAGATGTATGCGCGCAACGTCTACAACTTCGTCGCGCTGTTCCTGAAGGACGGCGCGATCGCCTACGACTGGGACGACGAGTTGCTGACCAAGACGCGCTGGACCGGTTGATCGGTCGATCGGCGCTGTCGGCCGCGTGCCGCGCCTGGCACGGCGGTCGGCACCGCGGCGCGCCGATGCGAACGTTGCCGGTGGCTCCAAGCGTTTTCTCCCGACATTCGCCGCATCGTGCAGGCCCTAATGACCTAATGAGGCAACGGTCAGGCGTCAGGCGACCTGCGGGAGCCAACTGTAGGAGCGACTTCAGTCGCGACGGGCATTACCGATAGCGCCTGTCGCGAACGATGGCTCAGGAGCCACCCGCAATCGCTCCCGCCACTGCAAAATCTCCCCGGGGGCAAGCCCCTGAGCCCACATGCTCGCGCATCCCGACTCCGACGATGGCGCGATGCAGACTGCTTTTCTATCGCGACGGATTCGATCGGCGGCCCGTGTCGCGATCGATGCTGCAGACCGGCCTTCAGTCGCGGCGGCGGCCTGCAGACAGCATGTAGAAAAGCATTGCCGCCTCGATGCGCTTACAGAACGGTCACCTGGAACCCGGCGCAGGCCTGGTGTCCTGGCTGGCATTGGCCTTGATCCAGGCGTCGCGCTGCTGCGGGGTCATCGCTTCCCAGCGATCGCGCAGCGCCTTGCGTTGCTCCGGCGGCAGCGCGCGCATGCGTTCGAACAGCACCCGCGCCTCTTCGCGCTGCTGCGGACTCATGTCTTCGTAGCGGCGTGCGCCCTTGCGCGCGCGTTCGCGCTGCTCCGGGGTCATGCTCTGCCAGCGTTGCGCGTGCTCGAACATCCTGCGCCGCTGTTGCGGAGAGTCGTTCCAGCGCTGGCGCATCGGCGCGATCAGCAGTTCGCGCTGCTGCGCGCTCAGGTGCTCCCAGTCCGGCAGCGGCGGACCCGCATCGGCGTCGGCATCCGACGGCGGTGGTGGCGGTGGCGGCGCGGCGAACGTCGCCAACGGGGTGGCGCCGGCCAGCAGGGCCAGCGCCAGGGACATGCGGATCAGGCGCTTCATCGTGTTCATTCCATCGCCAGCGAAGTATCGGAACCCAGCCACAGGTACAGGTCGGGGTTTTCGTCGAGCAGGCCGGCCACGGCGTCGTCGCTGTCGCCTTGCGCAGCGACGCTCGCCGACACCGCGGCCGCGGCGGGAACGCTGGCGACGCTCGCCGCCTGGACCGCGACCGGCAGCGTCGGGCGCAGCAGCAGATGCAGGCCGAAGGTGGCGCCTAGCAGGGCTGGCGCCGCCGCCAGCAGCCAGCCCCAGCGCCGCGCCGGGGCGGCGTGGGGGCGGCTGGCGGCGTGGCGGGCGGCGCGCAGTCGCGCCAGGGTCGGTGCCGGCAACGCCTGCAGCGAGGTCTGGTGCGCGCGGCGCATCTGCGCGTCGAACGCGGCCGAATGTGTGGGGTCGGGTTTCACCGGACGTCCTCCAGAAGTTTCTGCAACGCCTCGCGGGCGCGCGACAGATGGGTCTTGACCGAGCCTTCGGAGCAGCCCATCGCGCGTGCGGTGGTGGCCACGTCCAGCTCCTCGAGCACGCGCAGGGTGAAGGCCTCGCGCTGCCGCGCCGGCAGCGCGCGCAACGCCGTGACCAGCCGCGCATGCGTCTGCCGCTGCTCGTGGCGCTGCGCCGGCGTCGGGCCGTCGTCGGCCCAGTCCGGCTGGCTGTCCTCGCCGTGCTCGCTGGCCGGCGCCCAGAAACGCAGGCGGAAGCCGCGGCGGCGCTGCAGGTCGATGATGCGCCGGCGCAGGATGCTCCAGAACAGCGGGGTCCATTCCTGCGCCGGCCGCTCGCGGTAGGCGAGCAGCTTGATCATCGCGTCCTGCACCGCATCCAGCGCATCCTCGCGCTGGCGCAGGCCGGCCTCGGCGAAGCGGAACGCGCGCGGGCCGATCTCGGCCAGGAACGCGTCCAGCGACGCCGGCAGCGGACGTACGGGGTCGTCGCGGTCGAGATCGGTCGTCGGGGGTTCGAGGGCGGGCGTGCTCACCAGCACAGCTTAGCTTCCTGGCGCGGGGATACCGTGGAGAACGCATTGCCGCCGCCGCGGTTGACCTGGCGCCGGCCCGGTTCGCCGCCGCTTGCCGCCGCATACAGCCATCGCCCACCGATTCAGCACCCGGTTATGATTGCGGCGGTCGGGCGCGGCGCCCGGGAGAAGCGGAATGAGCGACGGTTTCGTGGCCTTGTACATCTTCATGCTGGCGGCCATCGCCGGGCATGTGATCATCTCGCGGGTGCCGGTGATCCTGCACACCCCGTTGATGTCCGGTTCCAACTTCATCCACGGCATCGTGCTGATCGGCGCGATGGTGGTGCTCGGCCATGCCGACACCACGCTGGAGAAGGCGGTGGGCTTCCTCGCGGTGCTGCTCGGTGCCGGCAACGCCGCCGGCGGCTACGTGGTCACCGAGCGCATGCTGGAGATGTTCAAGTCCAGCAAGAAGCCGGAGTCCAAGCCGTGACCCTGACCACTGCCGAGGCGCTGTCCTGGCTGGTGAAGGCCAGCTACCTGGTGGCCGCCACCCTGTTCCTGCTCGGTCTGCAGCGCATGGCCTCGCCCAAGACCGCGCGCAGCGGCATCCATTGGGCCGGGTTCGGCATGCTGCTGGCGACCGCGGCGACGTTTCTGCTGCCCGGCCTGCACAACCTGCCGCTGATCCTGCTGGCGATCGCGATCGGCACCGGCGCGGCCTGGATCTCGGCCAAGAAGGTCGCCATCACCGACATGCCGCAGATGGTCGCGCTGTACAACGGCATGGGCGGTGGTTCGGCCGCGGCGATCGGCGCGGTGGAATTGCTGCGCTTCTCGTTCCTGGCGCACCGCGACACCTCGCACTGGAGCGAGAGCGCGATCGCCGCGCTGGCCGCGCGCCAGCCCGACGCGACCACGCTGGCGCTGGCCATCGTCGGCTCGGCGATCGGCGCGATCTCGCTGTCCGGTTCGGTCATCGCCTGGGCCAAGCTCGACGGGCGGCTGGACAAGCGCGTCACCTTCCCCGGCCAACAGGCATTCAACCTGCTGGTGTTCGTGGCGATGCTGGGCCTGGGCGCCTGGGCCGCGATCGGACTCAGCCCGGTGGCGATCGTCGCCTTCTTCGCGGTGGCGCTGGCGCTTGGCGTGCTGATGACGCTGCCGATCGGCGGCGCCGACATGCCGGTGGTGATCTCGCTGTACAACGCCTTCACCGGCCTGGCGGTCGCATTCGAGGGTTACGTGCTGGGCAACGAGGCGCTGATCATCGCCGGCATGATGGTCGGCGCGGCCGGCATCCTGTTGACCCGACTGATGGCCAAGGCCATGAACCGGCCGATCAGCGGCGTGCTGTTCTCCAACTTCGGCGGCGGCGGCCAGGCGCAGGAGATCAGTGGCGCGCAAAAACCCATCGAGGCCGGCGACGTGGCGGCGATGATGGCCTATGCCGAGCGTGTGGTGATCGTGCCCGGCTACGGCATGGCGGTGGCGCAGGCGCAGCACAAGATCTGGGAGCTGGCGCAGCGGCTGATCGAGCGCGGGGTCAAGGTCAAGTTCGCGATCCACCCGGTGGCGGGGCGCATGCCCGGGCACATGAACGTGCTGCTGGCCGAAGCCGGCGTGCCCTACGACCTGATCGCCGACATGGACGACATCAATCCCGAGTTCCCCAGCACCGACGTGTCGCTGGTGATCGGCGCCAACGACGTGGTCAACCCGGTGGCCAAGACCGATCCGGCCAGCCCGATCTACGGCATGCCGATCCTGGACGTGGTCAATTCCAAGAACGTGGTGGTGATCAAGCGCGGCAAGGGCACCGGCTTTGCCGGGATCGAGAACGCGCTGTTCTACGCCGACAACACGCGCATGCTGTACGGCGACGGCGCCGAGGCGGCCGGCGCGCTGGTCAGCGAATTGAAGGCGCTCGACGGCGGGCATTGAACCGGCGCCGGCGATCGGTGCCCACGGATCGTGTCGCGGCTGAAGCCGCTCCTACAGGGCTTGCCGGCTCCCTGTAGGAGCGGCTTCAGCCGCGACCACTCCCCTCAACGCGCGCTGAAATAAGCCACGATCAGGCCGATCCCCAACCACAGCACGTCGCCGGGGCGGTTGGCCAGCACGGTCAGCGTCCACGCGTAGCGTGCGCCCAGTTTCAGCGACGAATCCCAGGTATCCAGGCCCAGCCCGGCGCCCACGTGCGCGGCGGCGATGCCCCAGTTGGCGGCGACGATCACCAGTGCGGTGGCCAGCACCGCCACGGCGATGCGCAGCTTGCCGCGCGGCAGCGTGCCCAGGCGCAGCATCCAGGAAACCTCCAGCGCCACCAGCACCGCCATCCAGCCGGATTGATGGCCCAGGCTCAGCGCGACCAGCATCCAGGCGATCAGGGCGGTGAAACAGCCCAGGCAGAGCAGCAAGGGCCATAGCCAGTGCGAAGTCCTGGCTGGCGTGGAAGAGGGCGGCATGCGATGTTCCCGGAGAATCCGCACAGGATACCCTTCGCCGCGTTCCCCGCGCACTCGGATAAACTGGACGACTTGCACCGGCGGGGCCAGCCCCCATATCGCCCCCATGTACTCACGCAGCAGCGAACCTGTCCAATTCGAACGCGATTGCGCGGCGGTGATGGTGCCGCAAGGCGACGCGGTGACCCTGCCGGCCGGCAGTTACGGCTACATCACCCAGGCGCTGGGCGGCAGCTACACCGTGTTCGTCGAAGGCAACCTGTTCCGCATCGCCGGCAAGGACGGCGACGCGATCGGCAAGGAGCCGCCGCCGGGCCTGGACCTGCCGGAGGGCGCCAGCGACGAGCAGGTCGAGGCGCTGATCTGGCAACAGCTGCGCACCTGCTTCGATCCGGAGATCCCGTTCAACATCGTCGACCTGGGCCTGGTCTACGAAGTCGACGTGCAGCCGCGCGAGGACGGCCAGCGCATGGTCGAGGTGAAGATGACGCTGACCGCGCCGGGCTGCGGCATGGGCGACATTCTGGTCGACGACGTGCGCAGCAAGCTGGAGCTGATCCCGACCATCGCCGAGGCCGATGTCGAACTGGTGTTCGATCCGCCGTGGGGCCGGCATATGATGTCCGAGGCCGCGCGCCTCGAAACCGGCATGCTCTGACCCGCGCGACTGCGCGACCTGGGGCCGGGACAAGGCGCCGCCGCTGCGCTCGGATGATGCAGCGGCACGGCCGTCCCTCGACTACCACAGGAAACCCCGGTGTCCGCTACCGAGCCGTCTTTGCAGTTCCGCCTGATCCCGTCCACCACCGCGCGCAGCGCCGATGCGCGCGCGCAGATCCTCGCCGCGCCGGGCTTCGGCAACTACTTCACCGACCACATGGTCGCCATCGAATGGGACCGCGAGCAGGGCTGGCATGACGCCCAGGTCCGCGCCTACGGCCCGCTGGCGCTGGATCCGGCCGCCTCGGTGCTGCACTACGGGCAGGAGATCTTCGAGGGCATCAAGGCCTACCGCCATGCCGACGGTTCGATCTGGACCTTCCGCCCGGACGCCAACGGCAGGCGCCTGCAGCGCTCGGCGCAGCGCCTGGCGCTGCCGGAGCTGCCGGTGGAGCTGTTCGTCGAATCGCTGCGCCAGCTGATCGCGGTCGATGCCGCGTGGGTGCCGTCGGCGCCGGAGACCAGCCTGTATTTCCGCCCCTTCATGATCGCCAACGAGGCGTTCCTGGGCGTGCGCGCGGCGCAGAAGGCCGGCTACTACGTCATCGCCAGCCCCGCTGGCGCCTACTTCGCCAAGGGCGTGGCGCCGGTGGCGATCTGGCTGTCCACCGACTACGCGCGCGCGGCCAAGGGCGGCACCGGCGCGGCCAAGTGCGGCGGCAACTACGCCGCCTCGCTGCTGCCGCAGCAGCAGGCGCAGGCGCAGGGCTGCTCGCAGGTGCTGTTCCTGGATCCGGTCGAGGGCAAGTATCTGGAAGAGCTGGGCGGCATGAACGTGTTCCTGGTGATGCGCGACGGCAGCCTGGTCACCCCGGTGCTGTCCGGCAGCATCCTCGAGGGCATCACCCGCGACAGCATCCTGCAGTTGGCGCGCGATCGCGGCATGAACGTGGTCGAGCGCCAGGTGACCATCGACGAGTGGCGCGACGGCGTGGCCTCCGGCGCTATCGCCGAGATCTTCGCCTGCGGCACTGCCGCGGTGGTGACCCCGATCGGGCAGCTGAAGGGTAAGGATTTCGCAGTCGGCGACCTGACCGCGCCGGCTGGCCCGGTGACCCTGTCGCTGCGCCAGGAACTGACCGACATCCAGTACGGCCGCGTGGCCGACCGCCACGGCTGGCTGCTGCGGCTGGGCTGAGCCCAGGCGTTCTTCTCGCCTGTCGGTACTACTGACGGGCGCCGAGCTGGGCGTGGCGCAGGCTGCGCCCAGCTTCCGATCCGCGGGGGCATCGTCCGTTCCCGGAGACGCCATGGGCGGCCTGTCAGGCCCGACCCGGCAGATCGTCCGGCTCGCGCGTTCGCGCATCGGCGCGGCTTCCCCAATGCGCGCCGCTACCCGGCGCTACCGCTTCGCAGGCATTCGCTGGCCCTGCCGCTGTCCTGCGGCCTGCTTCTGCGTACGGGAGGCTGTCCGCATTGGCGCGTGACCACGCCGCGCCGCGCAAAAATGTCCCAGGACTGTCTTCTCGAGCCATCGGCGTTGCCGTCGCGTCGCAAAAAACGTAAGCGAAGTCTGCCTTTATGTTGACCATCGTCACGCTTATGGGTTTTGGACGATAAGAATTTCGTCCATACGCGTCTGTATTGGGATAGCGTCGGATGAACGGCTGGCAACAGGGGGCCGGCCTGGGAGTCGCGCCGCATTCGGATTCAGTGCCTGTTTAGGCATCCGCAGCGCGAAAATCGCCGTCAGGTGGCAATCAACGAAAAGGAAGTTCCGAATGTCCGAAATTTCGCAACGTGGTTCGCGCCAGCGTCCTTGGCTGATCGTGCTGGGAGCGTCCGCATTGACTTCGCTGTTGCTGGCGACGCCGGCATTCGCCGGCGACGTCAACCTCTCCGGGCTGACCGCCGAGCCCACCGTGCAACGTTTCATCGTCAAGACCCGCGATGCCGCCCCCATCAGCATCGCCAGTACGTCCGCCGCCGCCACTTCGGCGTCGCTGCGCGCGACGCTGCAATCGGTGGCCGCGGCGATGCCGGCCAAGAACGGTCGCGCGCTGGGGCTGACCAGCCTGCGCCGCCTGGCGGTGGGCCCGGAAGTGATCAAGGCCGACCGGCCTTTGGACCGCACCGAAGCCGAGACGCTGATGCGCCAGCTGGCCGCCGATCCGAACGTGGAATACGTCGAAGTCGACCAGCGCATGACCATCGCGCTGACTCCGAACGATCCAAGCTTGTCCAACCAATGGGCCTTCGGCACCACCACCGCCGGCATCAACGTACGCCCGGCCTGGGACCAGGCAACCGGCACCGGCGTGGTCGTGGCGGTGATCGATACCGGCATCACCAGCCATCCGGACCTCAACGCCAACATCCTGCCCGGCTACGATTTCATCAGCGATGCGACCGGCGCGCGCGACGGTAACGGCCGCGACAGCAACCCGGCCGACGAAGGCGACTGGTCGGCGGCCAACGAGTGCTATTCCGGTTCGCCGGCGTCCAATTCCAGCTGGCATGGCACCCACGTGGCCGGCACCATCGCCGCGTTGACCAACAACAGCACCGGTGTGGCCGGTACCGCCTTCAATGCCAAGATCCTGCCGGTGCGCGTGCTCGGCAAGTGCGGCGGCTACACCTCCGACATCGCCGACGCGATCACCTGGGCCTCCGGTGGCACCGTCAGCGGCGTGCCGGCCAACACCACCCCGGCCGAAGTGATCAACATGTCGCTGGGCGGCAGCGGTACCTGCTCGACCACCTATCAGAACGCGATCAACGGCGCGGTCGGTCGCGGCACCACCGTGGTGGTGGCGGCCGGCAACAGCTCGGCCAACGTCTCCACCTCTGTGCCGGCCAACTGCGCCAACGTGATCGCGGTAGCCGCGACCACCTCATCGCGGGCCAAGGCCAGCTACTCGAACTACGGCACCGGCATCGACATCTCCGCGCCGGGCTCGAGCATCCAGTCCACGCTCAACTCCGGCACCACCACGCCCGGCAGCGCCAGTTACGCGTCCTACAACGGCACCTCGATGGCGGCGCCGCACGTGGCCGGCGTGGTCGCGCTGATGCAGTCGGTCGCCTCGACCCCGCTGACCCCGGCGCAGGTGGAGAGCACCATCAAGAGCACTGCGGCCAGCTTCTCCTGCTCGCAGGGCTGCGGCGCCGGCCTGCTCGACGCCAACGCCGCGGTGACCGCTGCGCTGGGCGGCGGTACCACCACGCCTCCCACCGGCAACACGCTGCAGGACGGCGTGCCGGTCGCCGGGCTCGGCGCCAGCAGCGGCTCGGAGCTGAACTACACCGTGACGGTGCCGTCCGGGGTCAGTTCGCTGACCGTCACCATCTCCGGCGGCAGCGGCGATGCGGACCTGTACGTGCGGCTGGGCAGCGCGCCGACCGACAGCACCTATGGATGCCGCCCGTATCTCAACGGCAACAACGAGACCTGCACCTTCAACGCGCCCAGCGCCGGTACCTATTACGTGCGGCTCAAGGCGTACAGCACGTTCTCGGGCGTCACCCTGACCGCGAACTACTGATCCGCCCGCTGCGTGGCGCGCGCCTGTATGGCCGCGCCGCGCAGGCATCGGCAACCGCACGCAGCGGCAGGGCAGGACGCCCTGGACGTTGCGGACACGACAGCCCCGCGCCTCGGCGCGGGGCTTTTTTGTTGTCGTGGGTTCCGATCCGCGCGCTGGTTGCGCAGTTGCCGGTGGTCGAAGTGGGGCGCAGGCATGGCGGCCCTTTTCGCTTGCGTTCGCTACCTGCCGCCATGCCGCTGCGGATGCGGTCGACGCAGCCGCTGCTGCATTCTTCGCGCGTGCCATGCGGCCCACGCCGTTGCCGCGGCTGACGCGTCACTCGCACAGGTCGCAGGCGCGCGCCTGCAGCACGTCCAGCACCTGCTCAGCGGCGATTTCGACCAGCAGTCCACGCTGCCCGGCGTTGAACCACACGCTGCCCGGGGCCAGCGCCGATTGCTCGACCAGCACCGGCGCCGGCCGCTGCTGGCCCAGCGGGCTGATGCCGCCGACCTTGTAGCCGCTGCGACGCTCGGCCTCGGCCACCTCCATCATCCGCGCCGCTTTGCCAGCGCCGGCCGCAGCGAGCTTCTTCAGCTGCACGCGGCGATCGGACGGCACCACCACGCACACGGCGTTGCTGTCGATCCAGGCCATCAGGCTCTTCAGCACCCGCGCCGGTGGCAGGCCGAGCGCCTGCGCGGCCTGCAGGCCCTTGGCGCCGGCTTCGGCTTCGTAGTCGTAGGGATGCAGGCGATAGGCGACGCCGGCCGCGTCCAATGCCCGGGTTGCGCGGGTGGCCTTGGACATCGCGGCTCAGACCGGCTCGAAGCGGTTCGCGGCCACGTTCTTGCGCACCTTCTGCGGGTCCCAGATCTGCCCGTTCATGGCGATGTAGACCCCGGCCGGCAGCGACTGCACCGCGCCGACCGCGCAGCCGATGTTGAATTCGGCATCGGAGCCGCGGAACCGTGCCGGGTTCAGCGCGCCGGTCATCACGATGGTCTTGTCCGGGATCGTCTGCAGCACCTTGCCGGTCTGCACCATCGAGTCGGTGCCGTGGGTGAGCAGCACGTGGCGCGCGGACTGCGCGGCGACGGTGGCGCGGATCAGCTCGCGGTCCTCGTCGGTGATGTGCAGCGAGTCCTTGCGGATGATCGGGATCACGCTGAAGCGGAAGGTCACGCCCAGTTCCTTGAGGATCTGGCCGATCTGCGGATCGCCGATCTGGTAGTCGGACTTGTCGTCGAAATAGATCTTGTCGATCGTGCCGCCGGTGGTGACGATCAGGAGTTCTTCCATTGCCGGTTCCTAGAGCATGACGGGGCGCGGCCGCGGTCGCGCAGGGCCGCCATGATACCGGCAGGCCGGCGGCGGCCGCTCAGGGCGTGCCGCCGCCGGACGCTTTGGCGCCGCGCTTGCGCGCGAAACGCGCGCGAATGCCGGGCGCGCTGGACAGGCCGATCGCCAGCAGCGCCAGCAGCAGTTCGGCCCAGGCGTAGGCGCGCTGCGGCGGGTGGCTCCAGGCGGCCATCACCCCGTGGCTGAACCAGAACAGCCCGAACACGCCGGCCCAGAAGCGCGCCACCGCCGAGCCGCGCAGCACGCCGATCGCCAGCAGCAACGGCGGCAGTGCGAACACCAGCAGCGCGGCGAGGCGGTGGCGGTCGTCGTGGAACCAGGCCGCGTAC
Source organism: Xanthomonas sp. SI (assembly GCF_014236855.1). NCBI lineage: Bacteria > Pseudomonadati > Pseudomonadota > Gammaproteobacteria > Lysobacterales > Lysobacteraceae > Xanthomonas > Xanthomonas sp. SI. Next base: position 3,995,950 of record NZ_CP051261.1, on the reverse strand, counting down.
AACAGCGCCAACACCAGCAGCGTGGCTGCCAGCGCGTAACGCAGGCGGGCGGTGCTCATGGCGCCGCCAGGCGTTGCGCGATGCCGGCCAGGCGCCGGCCCAGCGCGCGCGCCAGCTGCGCTTCTTCCTCGCTGGGTTGCGGATCGTCGTCGGCGCCGGCGACGTGGCTGGCGCCGTACGGGGTGCCGCCGCTGCGCGTGCTGCTGAGCAGCGGTTCGGTATAGGGAATGCCGACGATCACGCAGCCGTGGTGCAGCAGCGGCAGGTGCATCGACAGCAGCGTGGCTTCCTGGCCGCCGTGCAGCGAGGCGGTGGAGGTGAACACCGCCGCCGGCTTGCCGGCCAGGGTGGCGCTGGCCCATTCGGCGCCGAGGCCGTCGATGAAGTGCTTGACCGGCGCGGCCATGTTGCCGAAGCGGGTCGGGCTGCCCAGGGCCAGGCCGACGCAGTCGCGCAGGTCGCTGGCATCCACGTACGGCGCGCCGCTGTCGGGCACCGGCGGCGCGCTGGCCTGGGTGACCGCGGCCACCGGCGGCACCGTGCGCAGGCGCGCGGCCATGCCGGGCACTTCGCCGACGCCGCGCGCGATCTGCCGCGCCAGGCGCGCCACCGAACCGCCACGGCTGTAGTACAGGACCAGGATCTCGGCCATGCGGCCCTCGCTTGCTTGCACCAGAACGGCCGCCAGTATCGGCGATGCCGGCATCCGTGCGCATCGGGTACCCTTGCCCGATGCAGCCTTTGGACACGGTCAATCTCTGGACGGAGCGGGTGCGCGACCGCGCGCGGATGCGCAGCTTCGCCGGGTTCCTGTGGCGGCGCTTCCTCGACGACCGCCTGTTCCAGGCCGCCGCCTCGCTGGCCTACACCACGATCTTCGCGCTGGTGCCGCTGGCGATGGTCGTGTTCGGCGTGCTCTCGGCGTTCCCGGTGTTCGACAAGTGGAGCGACCAGCTCAGCGACTACATCTTCTCCAACTTCGTGCCGGCCGCGGCGCGTTCGGTGGAAGCCTATCTGCGCCAGTTCTCGGCCAGCGCCGGGCAGCTGACCAGCGCCGGCACGATCGCGCTGATGGTGTCGCTGCTGATCACCTTGAACAGCGTCGAGCAGACCTTCAACCGGATCTGGCGGGTGGTCTCGGCGCGGCCGCGGCTGACCCGCTTCCTGGTGTACTGGACGGTGCTGACCCTGGGCGCGCTGCTGGCCGCGGCGTCGCTGGCGGCGTCGGCGCGGTTCTTCGCGCTGCCGCTGTTCCGCACCAGCGAAGGCCGGCTGCTGGCGCAGATGGCGCTGGGCCTGGCGCCGGTGCTGATCGAATTCGTCTGCATCACCCTGGTGTACCGGGTGGTGCCGCACCACACGGTCAAGCTGCGCCACGCGGTGCCCGGCGCGCTGCTGGCGGTGGCACTGCTGGAGCTGGTGAAGTGGGGGCTGAGCCTGTACCTGGGCAGCTTCCAGTCCTATCAGCGCATCTACGGCACGGTCGCGTTCGTGCCGATCTTCCTGCTGTGGACCTACCTGAGCTGGATCGGGATCCTGCTCGGGGCTTCGCTGGCGTCCTCGATCGCCGCCTTCCGCTACCAGCCGGCATCGATGCGGCTACCGGCCGGCTACGAGATCTACGGTTTGCTGCGCCTGCTCGGGCGCTTCGCGCAGGCGCGCAAGGACGGCCACGGCCTGCACGAGGATCAGATCCTGCAACTGGAGCCGATGCTGACCGATTCGCTGGTGCAGGAACTGCTGTGCGAACTGGAGCGCAGCCGCCTGCTCAGCCGCGCCGGGCATGGCGAATGGCTGCTGGCGCGCGACCTGGCCGACGTGCCGCTGACCGAACTCTACGAAAACTGCCAGCTGCGCATCCCGATCGCCGAAGCCTACCTGCCGTGCCGAGACGACGCGCTGGGGCAGGCGGCGTGGCGCGCGCTGGACGAATTGCGCATGCCGCTGCGCGACGTGCTGAAACGTCGCGTCGGCGATCTTTACACCGATATCGGAGACCTCGCATGACCCCGCGCATCCTGTTCCCGTTGTTCGCCGCTGCCGCGCTGCTGGCGGGCTGCGATCGGCATCCTTCGCCTGCCGATGGCGCCGCACCCGGCGCGCCTGCGCCCACGGCTCCCGCCGCCCCGGCGGCGCCTGCCGCGCCCGCTGCGCCGACCGCGCCCGCCGCTGGCGAAGGAGCGAACGTGGTGCAGGAAACCCGGCCGCAGCCGACGTTGAAGGTGAAGGCGGTGGACGGCAGCGACTACGACCTGGCCGCGCATCGCGGGCAGTGGGTGGTGGTGAACTTCTGGGCCACCTGGTGCGCGCCGTGCCTGAAGGAAATGCCGGAGCTGTCGGCGTTGCACGTGATGCGCGACAACATCGAAGTGGTGGGCCTGGCCTACGAGGACATCGAGCCGGCGGAGATGCAGGCGTTCCTGAAGGACCATCCGGTGGCCTACCCGGTGGCGATCCTCGACACCTACGCGCCGCCGGCCGATTTCGCCACGCCGCGCGGGTTGCCGATGACCTATCTGATCGCCCCGGACGGCAAGGTCGCCAAGCAGTTCCTGGGGCCGGTCAATGCGCACGACATCGAGGCGGCGATCGCCGCGGCCGGCGGCAAGGTCGCTGGCCAGGCGAAGGCCGCCGGCTGATGGCGGCGGCCCGCTTCCTGGTCGCCGGCCGGGTGCAGGGCGTGTATTTCCGCGCCTCCACCCGCGAACGCGCCTTGGCGTTGGGGCTGGATGGATACGCGCGGAACCTGGCCGATGGCCGCGTCGAGGTCGTGGCTTGCGGTGAGGCCGCGGCGCTGGAGGCGCTGGCCGAATGGCTGCGGCAGGGGCCGCCTGCGGCGCGGGTCGAGCAGGTGTTGCGCGAGTCTTGGCCGGAGCCGGTGGCGGCGGGCTTCGCGATCGGGTGACGTCGCGGAAATCATGGCAGCTCGCTGTGGGAGGGACTTCAGTCCCGATGAGGTCTTACCGGTAGCGTGTCGGGACTGAAGTCCCTTCTACATAACCGCGTGCCGCTGTGGAAGGAGTCAATCCGATCGCGTCTTTGCGGAGAGATCCGGTCGCGGCTGAAGCCGCTCCTACTGGAAGCCAGTGCACCGTCGGTCTCGGGTGCACCATCGAATCCCCAATCCCTAATCCCCAATCCCTAATCCCCAATCCCGACCTCAAACCGACGCGATCGGCTGCAACACGCCGAACTTTTCCTTGCGCGGTTTGTGCTTCAGCGGCGGCAGCTCCAGTTCCGGTTCCTGCAGCGGGGTGTCGGGCAACTGGTCGAGCAGATGCCGGATCAGGGTCAGGCGGCCGCGTTTCTGGTCGTTGAAATCGACCAGGGTCCACGGCGCCTGTTCGCGGTGGGTGGCGTCCAGCATCGCCTCGCGGGCGCGGGTGTATTCGGCGTACTGGGCGCGCGACTGCAGGTCCACCGGCGACAGCTTCCAGCCCTTCAGCGGATCGTGCAGGCGTTCGGCGAAGCGCTTCTCCTGCTGGTCCTGGTCCACGCACAGCCAGTATTTGAACAGGCGGATTCCGTCGTCGACCAGTAATTGCTCGAACAGCGGCGCCTGGCGCAGGAAGGCCTGGTATTGCGCGTCGCTGCAATAGCCCATGACCCGCTCCACCCCGGCGCGGTTGTACCAGCTGCGGTCCATCAGCACGATCTCGCCGGCGGCCGGCAGGTGCGCGACGTGACGCTGGAAATACCACTGCGTGCTTTCGCGGTCGGTCGGCTTGGGCAGCGCCACCACCCGGCACTGGCGCGGGTTCAGATGTTCGGCGATGGCCTGGATCGCGCCGCCCTTGCCGGCGGTGTCGCGGCCTTCGAACAGCACCAGCACGCGTTCGCCGCTGTGCTGCAGCGCCTGCGCCAGCGCCGCCAGTTCCAGTTGCAGCGGTTGCATCAATGCCTGGTACTGCTTGCGTTTGAGTTTGCTCATTTGCTGCGTCTCGTGCGGGTGCCGGCCATGCTGCGCGCCACTTCCAGCAGTGCGCCCTGCTGGCGGCTGTCGAGCGTGCGATAGGCCTGCAACAGGTCGTGTTCGCCGCGGGTGCGGGCCGGGTCGAGTTGGCTGGCCAGTTCGCCGAGCAGTGCGCCGGCGGGAACGCCGAACGCGCGCGCCAGCGCATTGAGCTGGTCGCGCCCGGGCATCTTCTCGCCGGCCAGCCAGGCCTTGACCGTGGCGGCGCCGGCGCGCGGGATGGCGGCGGCGATGTCCGCCGCGGTCATGCCGCTGGCTTTGGCCAGCAGGCGCAGGGTGGTGTCCAGTGACATGCGCGGTTCCAGGTCATTCCTTCAGGCGTGGGCGCAGCGTGGCCAGGTTGCACGGCCGGGTGCGCGCGTCGAGCTGCGCGGCGACGATCCTTTCCCAGGCGGTGCGGCAGGCCGAGGTCGAGCCGGGCAGGCAGAACACGAAGGTGGCGTTGGCCAGGCCGGCGAAGGCGCGCGACTGCAGCGAGGAGGTGCCGATCTCCTCGAAGCTGATCGCGCGGAACAGTTCGCCGAAGCCGGGCATCTGCTTGTCCAATAGCGGCAGCAGCGCCTCGGGGGTGGAGTCGCGGCCGGTGAAGCCGGTGCCGCCGGTGACCAGGATGCCGTCGACCTGCGGGTCGGCGATCCACGCCGAGACCACCGCGCGCATCCGGTAACGGTCGTCGGGCAGCAGCTCGCGCGCGTACAGGCGGTGGCCGGCCTCGCCGAGCACCGATACCAGGTAATCGCCGGAACTGTCTTCGGCCAGGCTGCGCGTGTCCGAGACGGTCAATACGCACAGGTTCAACGCGATGAAATCGGCTTTGGCGCTCATGCCCGAAGCCTAGCGGCTCGCCCGGTCGGCGTATAGCCTGCCGGCACGCATCGGCAGCGCCCGTACAGGCGCCGTCGCAGAACAACCGCGATGCCGGTTCAGGCGGGTGCGTGCGCGGGCTGCGTCGGGGCGCCGGGCAGGCTCAGCGCGCGCGGCCGGTAACGGGTCACGCTGGCCGCGGGATGGGACGCCAGGGGCAGGCGCTCGGGTTCGCGCTGCAAGGCGCGACGCTGTGCGTCGGCGCTGCTCCATTCGGCATAGTCGAGCAGGCTGCGGCCATCGTCGGACAGGTGCAGGTGCGAGGCGATCAGCCCGCGCAGCGCGTGCGCGCCGTCTTGCAGCGCGGCGAACGCCGCGTTGGCGTGGAGCTGCGCCTGCGCGGCATCGCGGGTCGCCAGCCTGGTCACCACGACGCAGCCGGGCGCGCGCTGCGGATCGGATACTCCGCTGCGGATGCGCCGATAACGGTGCAGCGTCAGTCGCGGCGCCGGTGCGCGCGGGCGCCAGCTGCGGTCGAGCGTCGTGGTGTCGTCGCCGCCGCATTGCGCGTACAGCAGGTCTGGTGCGGCGCTCAGCGCTTCCAGCCAGGCCAGGGCATGCAGGCCGGCGCCGGGGTTGGCGTGCAAGCGTGCGAGCAGCGTCGCGCAGACCGTTGCCGAGGCATGGGCGACCAGCACGCTGCGTGCATGCGGGGAGGTGAGGTCGGGCGATAGGCGTGATGGCATCGGGGCGTGCGCGAACGGAAGGCGCGCAGTGTCGAACCTCAACCGTGCTTCAGGTCAAGCGTGTTTCTGCATGACGGGCGCTTCAACAGGTGCAACGATGTGCCGTCATCAGGTCGCGGTTGGCTGCCGCTCGCGCTGCGCTGAAGAATTGCGGCCGCCCACGCAGGCAATCTGTCGGGAGGTTTGGTCTGGATGCGAACGCATCCGTTCCGCTGCGCCAGGTGCAGGTGCCGCCGCGGCCGGGCGATTTACGAGCTACTGCGGACCGCCCCAGCCATGCCGGCGCGCGGTCTCTCGCAACAGGTCGGCGAAGTCCGCAGCGAAGCCTTGCATGTCGAACAGACCGGCGCTGGCGCGGCGCTGCTGCAGCGTGTCGCGCAGTGCGCGCAGCGCCGCCGGATCGCGACCCAGCTGCACCGCCTTGGCAATGAAGGCATCGTCGTCGTCGACGTTCATCGCGTCCATGCCCAGGTGATGGTTGAGACTGCCGGCCACGCGTGCGGCGAAGGTCGTGCCGGGGCAGGTCAGCAATGGGCAGCCGGCCCACAGCGCGTCGGAGGCGGTGGTGTGCGCGTTGTACGGATGCGTGTCCAGGAACAGGTCGGCATGCCGGTAGCGGGCCAGGTAGTCGGCATGCGCCAGCTTGGGCATGAAGCGCAGCCGCGCCGGATCCACTTCGGCACGGCGCGCGGCCTCCCGCAGCCGCGCATCGGCCTGGCCAGGCACGGACAGCAACCACAGCACGCTGTCCGGCACCTGGCGCAGCACCGCCAGCATCCGCGCCATGCTGCGCGGGGTCAGCTTGTAGCTGTTGTTGAAGCAGCAGAACACCGTGCCGTGTTCGGGCAGCCCGCAGTCGCGGCGCGATGGCGGCATGCCGACGCGGCGGCTGTCGTCCGATGGCTGGAACGCGCGCGGCAGGCGCAGCACGCGTTCGCTGTAATGCGCGGCCAGCGCATCCGGTAGCGCGAACGCATCGCCGATGACGTAGTCGATCCACGGCGCGCCGGACGTGCCCGGGTAGGCCAGCCAGTTGATCTGCAGCGGTGCCGGACGCAGCGCCAGCACTTCCGGCGCACCACCGCCGCCCCAGCCGCGCAGGTCGAACAGGATGTCGATGCCGGCATCGCGAATGCCTTGCGCGATCGACCGGTGCGGCTGGCCGGCGACGTCGTGCCAGGCGTGCGCCGCGGCCTGCAGGCGCGTGCGGATCGCGCTGCCGTCGTCGCGGTTCAATGCAAACAGCTGCACCTGCAGGTCGGCGTGCGCGCGCAGCCGTTCGAACAAGGCCACGGTCAGCAGCCCGGTGGGATGCGCGCCGAAGCCGTTGGACAGGAAACCGACCTGCAAGGGGCCGGCGCGGCGCAGCGTCGTCGCCGGCAAGGGCGCAAGGGTCTGCGCCAACGCAAGCGCACGGTTACGCGCGCAGTGCAGCTGTTCGGCGGCAGTGGCGTCCTCGTTGAGGAAGGCGAACGGTTCGATCGCCGGATGGCTCTGGCGCACCGCGTCGCGCACTTGTTGCGACAGCGCGTCCAGCGCGCGCCAATCGCACAGTTTGCGTCGCCAGTTCAGCAGGTGCGCGGCGATCGACGGCTCCTGCGGCAGCAGCGCATGCGCGTGCGCATAGGCCTGCGCGGCGGCTTCGGCCTCGCCGTTGTCCTCCAGCGCATGGCCCAGCCACAGGGCGATGCCCGGATGCTGCGGCGCATGCTGCAGCGCTTGGCGCAACGCGGCGGCGGCCTCGGCGTGGCGGCCCTGGGTCCAGCGCACGCGGCCCAGCCGCGCCAGCGCTTCCGGATGCGCCGGGCGCAGCTGCAACGCGCGCAAGGCGGCCTGTTCGCCGGCGGCGATCGCCCCGGCACCGAGTTCGGCGTCGGCCAGCATCACCCAGGCGATGAAATCCTGCGGGTCGCGGCGCACCGCGTCCTGCAGCTGGCGTAGTTCGTGCAGCGCGCTGCCGCTCACGCGCGCACGGTGGCCAGCGCGTGCGCAGTGGCGCGGCGCACGCGCACGCTCACGGGCTGTCGCTCAGTCGCGCCAGTTCGTCGACCTGGTGCTCGTGGCTCAGCCGCTCGATCAGCGCGTCGAGGTCGCCTTCGATCACGTTCGGCAGGTCGTACAGGGTCAGGCCTTCGACCCGGTGGTCGGTGATGCGACCCTGCGGGAAGCTGTAGGTGCGGATGCGCTGGCTGCGGTCGCCGCTGCCGACCTGCAGCTTGCGGTCCTGCGCCTCGGCCGCAGCCTGCTTGCTGCGCTCGGCGTCGAGCAACTGCGCCTTCAGCCGCTTCATCGCCTTGTCGCGGTTGGCGTGCTGGCTGCGCTCGGTCTGGCATTCGACCACCACCCCGCTGGGCACGTGGGTGATGCGGATCGCCGATTCGGTCTTGTTGACGTGCTGGCCGCCGGCACCGGAGGAACGGAACGTGTCCACCTTCAGGTCGGCCGGGCTGATCGCGATCTCTTCCACGTCGTCGGCTTCGGGAATGATCGCCACCGTCGCCGCCGAGGTGTGGATGCGGCCTTGCGACTCGGTCGCCGGCACCCGCTGCACGCGGTGCGTGCCGGATTCGAACTTGAGCTTGGAGTAGGCACCGCGGCCGACGATGCGCGCCACGATCTCCTTGTAGCCGCCGTGCTCGCCGGGGCTGTCCGATTCCACTTCCACCTTCCAGCCCTGGCGTTCGGCATAGCGCGCGTACATGCGGAACAGGTCGCCGGCGAAGATCGCCGCCTCGTCGCCGCCGGTGCCGGCGCGCACTTCCAGGAACAGGTTGCCGTCGTCGCGCGGATCGCGCGGCACCAGCAGCAGTGCCAACTGCTCGTCCAGCGCGAGCAGGCGCGCGTGCGCGGCGGCGATTTCCTCCTCGGCCAGTTCGCGCAGTTCCGGATCGCCGCGCATCGCCTCGGCCGCGGCCAGGTCGGCCTTGGCCGCGGCCTCGTCGGCCAGCGCGGCGGCGACCGGCTCCAGCTGCGCGAATTCGCGCGAGTAGTCGCGGAAGCGCGCGTTGTCGTTCACCACCTCGGGATCGGACAGCAGGCGTTCGAGTTCTTCGCGACGCTCGGCCAGCGCCTCCAGCTTACGGCGCAGGGTCGGTGTCATCGGTCTTCAGAATGGGATGGAAATAGCCCGGCTTTTCCGGGAACAGGCGCTCGGCGGCGCGGGCCAGCTCGGCATCGCCGCTCAGCGCCGCCTCGCGCAGCGCCGCGGTGGGCGGATGCAGCAGGCGGTTGGTCAGGGTGTTGGCGAGGAATTCCAGCACCTCGTCGGCCGGCTTGCCGTTGGCCAACTGCTGCCGCGCCTTGGCCAGCACGTCGTCGCGGGTGCTGTCGCCGTGCGCGCGCAGGCGCTTGAGCGGCGCCTGGCGGGTGCTGGCCTGCAGCGTCTCGATGTAGCGCAGCACCTGCAGGTCGATGATCGCCTCGGCCGCCTCGGCCGCTTCGCGGCGGCCGCGGCGATTGTCCTCGACCGCGCGTTCCAGGTCGTCCACGGTGTACAGATAGGCATCGGCCAGCTCGGCCACGCCGGCCTCGATGTCGCGCGGCACCGCCAGGTCGAACAGCAGCATCGGCTTGTGCTTGCGCGCGCGCAGCGCCTGCTCGACCTGCGCGCGGGTCACCACCGGCTCGCGTGCGGCGGTGGCCGAGAACACCACGTCGGCTTCCTGCAGATGCCGCTCCAGCTCGCTCAGCGGCAGCGCCACGCCGCCATGCCGGCTGGCCAGCTCCTGGGCGTGGGCGAGGGTGCGGTTGGCGATCAGCAGGCGCCGCACGCGGCCTTCGCTGAGGTGCTTGGCGGCCAGTTCGATGGTCTCGCCGGCGCCGACCAGCAGCACCGTCGATTCGCTGAGCCGGGCGAAGGAGTTCTGCGCCAGGCGCACCGCGGTAGAGGCCACCGAGACCGGATTGGCGCCGACCCGGGTGTCGGTGCGTGCGCGCTTGGCCACCGAGAAGGTCTGCTGGAACAGCCGGTCCAGGCGGTTGCCCATCGCCCCGTGCTCGCGCGCCAGCGCCCAGGCGTCCTTCACCTGGCCGAGGATCTGCGGCTCGCCAAGCACCATCGAGTCCAGTCCGGTGGCGACGCGGAACAGGTGCCGCACCGCATCGGCGTCCTGGTGCTGGTACAGGTAGCCGTGCAGCCCGGCCGCGTGCGAATCCAGCCAGTCGGCCAGGCTCTGCGCGTCGTCGGCGATCGCGTACAGCTCGGTGCGGTTGCAGGTGGACAGCAAGGCGGCCTCGGCGACGTTGGGCAATGCGCGCAGCGATTGCAGCGCGCGCGGCAGCGCATCGCCGGCGAACGCCACCCGTTCGCGCAGGTCGACCGGCGCGGTCTGGTGGTTCAATCCGAGCACCCACAACGTCATCTGTTCAGTTGCTTGCGATAAGCTGCTGGCCATTCAGGGCCCCATTTTACGGCCCGGTTGCCCCCGATGCCCGCATTGATTCGCATCCGTATCGTTCTATTGCTGTCGGCGCTCGCCGCGCTGCCGGCCACCGGTGCCGCCGCCGCCGCGCCGACGGCCACCGCCAAGCTGCCGCCGAGCGCCGCTGCGTCCTCGCTGACGCCGGTGCTGGCCGGCGAGTTCGCGCTGCAGGCCGGGCAGCTGGCCGATGCCTCGCACTGGTACCTGGAGGCGGCGAACGAGGCACCCGGCGATGCCGGCCTGGCCGAGCGCGCCACCCGCATCGCCATGCTGGCCAACGACAACGCGGCCGCGGCGCAGGCCCTGGCGCTGTGGCGCCAGCGCGCGCCGGAGTCGCTGCCGATGCGCAGTGCCGAGGCCTCGCTGGCGCTGCGCAACGGCAATCTGCGCCAGGCGCGCGGCCTGCTGGTGGCGCTGCTGCGCGACAAGGACGCGCGCGGCTGGCGCTATGCGCTGGTGGCGCTGGTCAGCGGCAACCGCGATCCGGAAGTGGCGGCGAAAGTGCTGGACCAACTGCTCGACGCCAATGCCATCCCCGATCAGCTCGAGGCCTGGCAGGAGTTCGGGCGCCTGGCGCTGCGCCTGGAGCAGCCGAAGCTGGCCGAGCGCATCGTCGATCAGCTGGTCAAGCGCTTCCCGGAAGAGCCGCGGGTGGCCCTGCTGCACGCCACCCAGCTGCAACAGGCCGGCAAGACCGAGCAGGCGCGGGCGCTGCTGCAGGGCGTGGAGCCCAAGGCGCCGGCCGACCCGGAATTGCGCGGCGCGCTGGCCTACGCCTATGACGCGATCGGCGACACCGCCGCGGCGGCGCGGGTGCTGGCGCTCGGTCCGCAGAACACCCAGAACTACGGCCTGCGCGCCTCGATGCTGGCCAAGCTGCAGGACAACGCGGCGCTGAGCGCGCTGTACGAGGAGTTGCGCAAGGGCGCGGCGCAGCCTGACCCGGAGCGGCGCCTGCTGCTCGGCAAGATCGCCGAGTTCCTGAAGCGCTATCAGGAAGCGGTGACTTGGTACCGCGGCGTGCCGGGCGGCCCGCTGCGCAACGAAGCGCGGTTGCGCACCGCCGGCGCGCTGTACGAACTCGGGCAGAAGGACGCCGCCTTCAGCGAGGCGCGCGCGCTGCAGGACGATGCCGAGGCCGATGATGCCGCGCGCCGCGATGCCTACGTGCTGGAGGCGGAACTGCGCCAGCGCAGCGGCGACGACGACGGCGAGCTGCAGGTGTTCGAGCGCGGCCTGGCCGCCTATCCAGACGACAACGCGCTGCTGTACGCGCGCGGCCTGGCCTGGGAGCGGCGCGACCGCATCGACCGTGCCGAAGCCGACCTGCGCAAGATCCTGGTCACCGAGCCGGAGAACGTGGCCGCGCTCAATGCGCTCGGCTACACCCTGGCCGACCGCACCCATCGCTACCGCGAGGCGCTGCAGTTGATCGATCGCGCGCGTACCGCCGATCCGGACAACGCCGCGATCATCGACAGCTATGGCTGGGTGCTGTACCGGCTGGGCAAGACCCAGGAAGCGCTGGTGCAGCTGCGCCGCGCCTGGACTCTGTTCAAGGATCCGGAGATCGCCGCGCACATCGGCCAGGTGCTGTGGGAGCAGGGCAAGCACGACGAGGCAAGCAAATACTTCGACGAGGCACGCAAGCTCGATCCGAAGAATCGCGCGCTGCAGCGGGCGATGGAAAAGGTCGCGCCGTGAGGGCGGCGTTGCGCGCGGCATGGGCGCTGACGGCGTTGCTGGCGCTGGCCGGCTGTACTTCGCTGGCGCCGCGGCAGGCGCCGCCGGCCGCAAGCGCGCCGCTCGGCGAGGCCGCGCGCCAGGCTGAAGCGGCCCGCGGCGCTTGGCTGCAGGCGCATCCGCAATGGTCGTTCCAGGGCCGGGTGGCGATCACCAAGGGCCGCAACGGTGGCAGCGGCCGCATCGACTGGGCGCAGCAGCAGCGCCAGTACCGGATCGAGCTCAGCGCGCCGGTGACCCGGCAGAGCTGGCGCCTGACCGGCGACAGCCAGCGCGGCGGCGGCCGTCTGGAAGGGCTGGAGGGCGGTCCGCGCGCAGGCGAGGACGCGCAGCAGCTGCTGCTCGAGGCCACAGGTTGGGAGATTCCGGTCAATCTGCTGCCGGATTGGGTGCGTGGGCAGGTTGCGGTGGACGCAGGCGCGCCGGAGCAGGTGAGCTACGACGCCGAAGGGCGTCCGCAGGCGCTGCGGCAGATGGGCTGGGAGATCCAGTTCCAGGAGTGGTACCCGCCCAGCGACGGCCGTCCGGCCTTGCCGCGGCGCATCGAGGCGCGCAACGGCGACGCCAAGGTGCGCCTGTTGCTGGACCAGTGGGACTTCGCCGCGCCATGAGCGCAGTGGGAGAGGGCGGCTGGTCGGCCTGGCCGGCCCCGGCGAAGCTGAACCTGTTTCTGCAGATCACCGGCCGCCGCGCCGACGGCTACCACGCGCTGCAGACCGTCTTCCGCCTGCTCGATTGGGGCGACACCGTGCATCTGCGCGTGCGCGCCGACGGCGTGGTGGCGCGGCTCGGCGACTCCGTGCCGGGCGTCGCCGAGGCCGACGACCTGCTGGTGCGGGCCGCGCGGCTGCTGCAAAAACACGCCAAGATCGCCCAAGGTGTCGATATCCGCGTCGAAAAACGCATTCCTGCCGGCGGTGGGTTTGGCGGTGGCTCGTCCGACGCGGCGACCGCGCTGGTCGCGCTGAATGCGCTGTGGGGCGCCGGACTGGACGAGGATGCGCTGGCCGGCCTGGGCGTGGCGCTGGGCGCGGACGTGCCGGTGTTCGTGCGCGGCCGCGACGCCTGGGCCGAGGGCGTAGGCGAACGGCTGACGCCATTGCGCCTGCCGCCGGCCTGGTACGTGCTGGCCGATCCGGGGGTTCATGTGCCCACCGCGGCGCTGTTCCAGGCCCCGGATTTGACGCGGGATGCCGCGCCCGCGAAAATGGCCGACTTCGTTTCAGGTTTCCTGCTCGGCAATGCGTTCGAGCCGGTGCTGCTCCGCCGCGAACCGGCCATCCAGGCCGTGTTCCAGGCGCTAGCGCAGATCGGCACGCCGCGCCTTACCGGGTCGGGGAGCGGGTGTTTCGTCGAGTTCGCCGATCGCGCTGCCGCCGTGCGTGCGCTGGCGGCCTTGCCGGACGGATTGCGCGCCTGGGTGGCTGGCGGCGTGACCCGTTCGCCGCTGCTCGATGCGCTGGAGGCATAGCAACAGTTTCATGCAGGGGCGTCGCCAAGAGGCCCAAGGCACCAGGTTTTGATCCTGGCATTCGTAGGTTCGAATCCTACCGCCCCTGCCAATTATGTATGCAGATCCCTCTGCAAAAGCCCGCACATCCATGTGCGGGGGTTCAACAGGTAGAAGCGTCGCTTCGCCTGGTTTTTCCCGCTTTCCATGCTGTTTCTTCGTTGCACATTCGCCGCCGCCCGAGACACTCTCATGCAAGATCAACGTAACCTGCTGGTGTTCTCCGGCAATGCCAACAAGCCGCTTGCCAAGAGCATCTGCAAGGAGCTGGGCGTGCGTCCGGGCAAGGCGATGGTGTCGCGCTTCTCCGATGGCGAAGTGCAGGTGGAGATCGAGGAGAACGTGCGCCGGCAGGAAGTGTTCGTGATCCAGCCGACCTGCGCGCCCAGCGCGGAGAACCTGATGGAGCTGCTGGTGCTGATCGACGCGCTCAAGCGCGCCAGCGCCGCCAGTGTCACCGCGGTGGTGCCGTACTTCGGCTACTCGCGGCAGGACCGGCGCATGCGTTCTTCGCGCGTGCCGATCACCGCCAAGGTCGCGGCGAAGATGTTCACCGCGGTCAACGCCGACCGCGTGCTGACCGTGGACCTGCATGCCGACCAGATCCAGGGCTTCTTCGACATCCCGGTCGACAACGTCTACGCCTCGCCGCTGCTGCTGGCCGACATCTGGCGCGCTTACGGCACCGACAACCTGATCGTGGTGTCGCCGGACGTGGGCGGCGTGGTCCGCGCCCGCGCCGTGGCCAAGCGCCTGGACGACGCCGACCTGGCGATCATCGACAAGCGCCGCCCGCGCGCCAACGTGTCCACGGTGATGAACATCATCGGCGACGTCGAAGGCAAGACCTGCGTGCTGGTCGACGACATCGTCGATACCGCCGGCACCCTGTGCGCCGCCGCGGCCGCGCTGAAGGCGCAGGGCGCGCTGAAGGTGGCCGCGTACTGCACCCATCCGGTGCTGTCCGGCCCGGCGGTCAGCAACATCAGCAATTCGCAGCTCGACGAACTGGTCGTCACCGACACGATTCCGTTGTCGGACGCCGCGCGCGGCTGCAACAAGATCCGCCAGCTCAGCGTCGCCGAGCTGCTGGCCGAAACCATCCGCCGCATCGCCTTCGGCGAGTCGGTGAGTTCGCTGTACGTCGATTGATTAAAGGCCGGGATTGGGGATTCGGGATTGGGGATTCGCAGAGCAGGCGCTGTTGCGAATCCCCAATCCCGAATGCCGAATCCCGGCTTTCCAACGACTCTTCTGGTCGCGGAAGAGTCCTCAAAACCGCCGCGAGGCGGTTCATTCAACCAAGGTAGTAAACGCAAATGGCAACCACACATGAAATCAAGGTTCAGCGCCGCGAGGTCGAGGGTAAGGGTGCGAGCCGCCGCCTCCGTCGCGACGGCCTGATCCCCGCCATCGTCTACGGTGGCGAACTGAAGCCGGTCAACATCGAGCTCAACCACAACGAAGTCTGGCTCGCCAGCCAGAACGACTGGTTCTATTCGTCGATCCTGAGCCTGAGCCTGAACGGCGACATCCAGAAGGTGCTGCTGCGCGATATGCAGCGCCATCCGTTCAAGCAGCTGATCCTGCACATCGACTTCCAGCGCGTGAACGACAACGAGGTGCTGCATGCCTCGGTGCCGCTGCACTTCCTCAACGAGGACACCTCGCCGGCCGGCAAGTCGGCCGAAGTGGTCGTCACCCACGAGCTGAACGAGATCCAGGTCGTGTGCCTGCCGAAGGACCTGCCGGAGTTCGTCGAAGTCGACCTGTCCGCGCTGTCCGTCGGCGACGTGATCCACCTGTCCGATCTGAAGCTGCCGGCCGGCGTCGAGCTGCCGGAGCTGAAGCTGGGCAAGGAGCACGACGTGGCGGTGGTCATCGCCAAGCACGGCCGTGTCGAAGCCGAGCCGGAAGCGACCGAGGCCCCGGCCGCGGCCGAGCCGGCGAAGAAGGACGGCAAGTAATCGCCTGCGCGGCGCCCGGACCGTCTGGTCCGGGCGCCGCGGCGATGCTGCGGCATGACTGGTCTGCGTCTGATCGTCGGTCTGGGTAATCCCGGAGCCGAACACGCGAACACCCGGCACAACGCCGGGTTTCGTTTTGTCGAACATCTGGCCGAGCGGGCCGGCGCGCGCTGGAGCGTGGACGCCAAGCTGTTCGGCGAAACCGCCAAGGTCGATGTGGCCGGGCAGGCGGTATGGCTGTTGAAACCGGCCACCTTCATGAATCTCAGCGGCAAGTCGGTGACCGCCGCATTGCGCTACTGGAAGATCGAACCGGCGCAGGCGCTGCTGGCGCACGACGAGCTGGATCTGGCGCCGGGTATGGCGCGGCTCAAGTTTGACGGCGGCCATGGCGGGCAGAACGGGCTGCGCGACACCATTCGCCTGCTCGGGCATGCCGGTTTCCATCGGCTGCGCATCGGCATCGGCCATCCCGGGCACAAGGACAAGGTCGTACCCTGGGTGCTGGGGCGTGCAAGCAAGGACGACCAGATCCTGATCGACCGCGCCATCGACGACGCCATCGCCGTACTGCCGCTGGCGGTGCAGGGCGATTTCAACGAGGCGATGAAGCGGCTGCATACGAGCAGGGATTCGTGATTGGGGATTGGGGATTCGTGGCCTTGCGGCGTGGCGAATCTCCAATCCCGAATCCCAAATCCCGGAAGTGAACCATGGGCATCAAATGCGGCATCGTCGGCCTGCCCAATGTCGGCAAGTCGACTCTGTTCAATGCGCTGACCAAGGCGGGCATCGCTGCGGCCAACTTCCCGTTCTGCACCATCGAGCCCAACATCGGCGTGGTGCCGGTGCCGGATCCGCGGCTGGGCGAGCTGTCCAAGATCATCAATCCGCAGAAGGTCGTGCCGACCGCGGTCGAGTTCGTCGACATCGCCGGCCTGGTCGCCGGCGCGGCCAGCGGCGAGGGCCTGGGCAACAAGTTCCTGGCGCACATCCGCGAGGTCGATGCGATCACCCACGTGGTGCGTTGCTTCGAGAACGCCGACGTCATCCACGTCAACAACAAGGTCGATCCGATCTCGGACATCGAGACCATCGACACCGAGCTGGCCCTGGCCGACCTGGACAGCGTCGAGAAGGCGCTGAACCGCGCCGAGCGCAGCGCCAAGGGTGGCGACAAGGATGCGGCCGCGCGCAAGCCGGTGCTGGCCAAGCTGCAGGCCGCGCTGGCCGACGGCAAGGCCGGGCGCACTGCGGGCCTGGACGAGGAAGAGAAGGCGCTGGTGCGCGATCTGTTCCTGCTCACGCTCAAGCCGGTGATGTACATCGCCAACGTGCTCGAGGACGGTTTCGAGAACAATCCGCACCTGGATGCGGTGCGCGCGCGTGCCGCCACCGAGGGCGCCGAAGTGGTGCCGGTGTCGGCGGCGATCGAGGAAGAGCTGTCGCAGCTGGACGACGCCGACCGCGACACCTTCCTGGCCGACCTGGGCCTGGCCGAGCCGGGCTTGAACCGGGTGATCCGCGCGGCGTATTCGCTGCTCGGGCTGCAGACCTATTTCACCGCCGGGGTCAAGGAAGTGCGCGCGTGGACGGTGAAGGCCGGATCGACCGCGCCGCAGGCCGCCGCGGTGATCCACACCGATTTCGAGAAGGGCTTCATCCGCGCCGAAACCATCGCCTACGACGACTTCATCAAGTACAAGGGCGAAGCCGGCGCGCGCGAGGCCGGGCGGCTGCGCCTGGAGGGCAAGGAATACCGCGTGCAGGAAGGCGACGTGCTGCATTTCCGCTTCAACGTCTGACCCGCATGCGCGCGTTCGCGCCGTGCCGCGGGCGTGGCGCACGCGGTGCGCGTTTCCTGCGACATCGCGTCAAAATACTGTTGACAAGGCAGGGATGTCAGGGAAGAATAGCGGGCTGTTTCACCCCGTACTGATTTCGGCCTTGCGGCCTGGTCGGGACGGGTAGCTGGAGGGATACCCAAGCGGCCAACGGGGGCAGACTGTAAATCTGCTGGCTTACGCCTTCGGTGGTTCGAATCCACCTCCCTCCACCAGTTTTTATGTTGTGGCAGTGCGGCATCCCGTAGCGGGAGTAGTTCAACGGTAGAACCTCAGCCTTCCAAGCTGATGGTGCGGGTTCGATTCCCGTCTCCCGCTCCATTGAACGCGCTTGTGTCACAATAGAACTACGCTCACGTAGCTCAGTCGGTAGAGCACCTCCTTGGTAAGGAGGAGGTCGAAGGTTCGATTCCTTTCGTGAGCACCATCTTCAGTCTTCAAATCTTTCTACGATCACCGAGAAGAAGCAGCCATGGCCAAGGGTAAGTTCGAGCGCACCAAGCCGCACGTCAACGTCGGCACCATCGGTCACGTCGACCACGGCAAGACCACGCTGACCGCGGCGCTGACCAAGATCGGCGCAGAGCGCTTCGGCGGCGAGTTCAAGGCATACGACGCGATCGACGCGGCGCCGGAAGAGAAGGCGCGCGGCATCACGATCTCGACCGCGCACGTGGAGTACGAATCCCCGAACCGTCACTACGCGCACGTCGATTGCCCGGGTCACGCGGACTACGTCAAGAACATGATCACCGGTGCGGCGCAGATGGACGGCGCGATCCTGGTGTGCTCGGCCGCTGACGGCCCGATGCCGCAGACCCGCGAGCACATCCTGCTGTCGCGCCAGGTCGGCGTGCCGCACATCGTGGTGTTCCTGAACAAGGCCGACATGGTCGACGACGCCGAGCTGCTCGAGCTGGTCGAGATGGAAGTGCGCGAGCTGCTGAGCAAGTACGACTTCCCGGGCGACGACACCCCGATCATCCACGGTTCGGCGCGTCTGGCGCTGGAAGGCGACCAGAGCGAGATCGGCGTGCCGTCGATCCTGAAGCTGGTGGAAGCGCTGGATACGTTCATCCCGGAGCCGCAGCGCGACGTGGACAAGCCGTTCCTGATGCCGGTGGAAGACGTGTTCTCGATCTCCGGCCGCGGCACCGTGGTGACCGGTCGTATCGAGCGCGGCATCATCAAGGTGGGCGACGAAATCGAAATCGTCGGCATCCGCGCCACGCAGAAGACCACGGTCACCGGCGTGGAAATGTTCCGCAAGCTGCTGGACCAGGGCCAGGCGGGCGACAACGCCGGTCTGCTGCTGCGCGGCACCAAGCGTGACGACGTGGAGCGCGGCCAGGTGCTGTGCAAGCCGGGTTCGATCAAGCCGCACACCGAGTTCGAAGCCGAAGTCTACGTGCTGTCGAAGGACGAAGGCGGCCGTCACACCCCGTTCTTCAAGGGCTACCGTCCGCAGTTCTACTTCCGCACCACGGACATCACCGGCGCTTGCGAGCTGCCGGAAGGTGTGGAGATGGTGATGCCGGGCGACAACGTGAAGATGGTGGTCACGCTGATCAACCCGGTGGCGATGGACGAAGGCCTGCGTTTTGCGATCCGCGAAGGTGGCCGTACCGTCGGCGCCGGCGTGGTAGCCAAGATCATCAAGTAATGCCCGCTGCGGCGACTTCGGTCGCCGCAGTTTGACGATGTGCAGGCGGCTTCGGCCGCCGGGTTCAGCGAAGGGCGGGCCGGAACCTTCGGTCCGCCTTCGCCGTCTAAGGGAAGTGCAATCGTTCTTACTACACGCCAGTAGCTCAATTGGCAGAGCAGCGGTCTCCAAAACCGCAGGTTGGGGGTTCGAGTCCCTCCTGGCGTGCCAATTTGCCGCACCCTATCCAGTGACCTTGGTCGCATAGCCGCAAGAGTCGGATGAACAGCAAGATCGAGCATTCCAAAGGCAACGCCGCATCCACTGGTGGCGATATCGTCAAGTACGTCATCGCTGCCTTGCTGGTGGTTGCGGGCCTGTTTGTCTGGTTCTGGTTCGGCGAGCCGAGTCGTGCGACGCAGCTGGGTAGCTGGTCCGGGCCGCTGCGTGGCCTGGCGGTCATCGTCGGCCTGGTTGCGGCCGCCGCGGTGTTTCTGCTGACCGCCAAGGGGCGCGAGTCCCGCGAGTTCGTGTCCGAGTCCCGGTTCGAACTGCGCAAGGTGGTCTGGCCGACCCGTCAGGAAGCGATCCGCACCACCTGGGTCGTGATCGTGGTGGTGATCATTCTGAGTCTGCTGCTGGGTGGGTTCGATTTCCTGATCCAGAAGCTGATGCAGTGGTTCGTGAGTCGTTGAGGAGAGTGCAGCAGTGAAGCGTTGGTATGTCGTTCACGCCTATTCAGGCTTCGAGAAGTCCGTGGCCCAAGCGCTGCGCGACCGCATTGTGCGTGACGAGATGCAGGAGCGCTTCGGCGACGTGCTGGTGCCGACCGAGGAAGTGATCGAAATGCGCTCCGGCCAGAAGCGCCGTTCCGAGCGCAAGTTCTTTCCGGGCTACGTGCTGGTGCAGATCGAGACCCACGAAGAAGCCGGCATCCCGCGCATCGACAACGAAAGCTGGCACTTGGTCAAGGAAACCTCGAAGGTCATGGGGTTCATCGGCGGCACCGCCGATCGCCCGCTGCCGATCCGCGACGAAGAGGCCGATGCGATCCTGCAGCGCGTTCAGGATGGCGTGGAGAAGCCGCGTCCGAAGGTACTGTTCGAGCCGGGCCAAATGGTCCGCGTCACCGATGGCCCGTTCAACGACTTCAATGGCGTGGTCGAGGAAGTCAACTACGAGAAGAGCCGCCTGCGCGTCGCGGTGCTGATCTTCGGCCGCTCCACCCCGGTGGAGCTGGAATTCGGCCAGGTCGAGAAGGCCTGAGCCCGCGCCGGCGCAGCTGCGCCGGACGCCAAAATCTCTGCTATACTGCGCGGCTCGCTGTCCAGGCTCGCCGCCTGGCAGGGCCGGAAGCCGCCGCAAGGCGGCTTTCTGCGCACTTCAAACGTGATGGCGGGACACGTGATTTTCCCGTCGCGATGGGGAGCCTGCAAGTTGGGCGCTAGCACCCGGAGACCACTGAAATGGCAAAGAAAGTAGTCGGTTACATCAAGCTGCAGGTGAAGGCCGGTCAGGCCAATCCCTCGCCGCCGGTCGGTCCTGCGCTGGGTCAGCGCGGCCTGAACATCATGGAATTCTGCAAGGCGTTCAATGCCGCCACGCAGAAGCTGGAGCCGGGCCTGCCCACTCCGGTCATCATCACGGCCTATTCGGACCGTACCTTCACCTTCATCACCAAGAGCACCCCTGCGAGCGTGCTGTTGAAGAAGGCGGCAGGCGTCACCTCCGGTTCCAAGCGCCCGAACACCGAAAAGGTGGGCAAGGTCACCCGCAAGCAGCTCGAAGAGATCGCCAAGGCGAAGGAAGCCGACCTGACTGCAGCCGAGCTGGAAGCGGCGGTACGTACGATTGCGGGTTCCGCCCGCAGCATGGGCCTGACGGTGGAGGGTTAAGCGATGGCACAGACCAAGCGACAGAAAGCAATCCGTGCTGCCGTGCAGCCGGGCAAGGCGTATTCGATCGACGAAGCGCTGAAGATCCTCAAGTCCACCAGCAAGGCCAAGTTCGTCGAAGCCGTCGACGTGGCCGTGCGCCTGGGCGTGGATGCCAAGAAGTCCGACCAGCAGGTGCGCGGTTCCACCGTGCTGCCGGCCGGTACCGGCAAGAGCGTGCGCGTGGCGGTGTTCGCCCCGGCCGGCGCCAAGGCTGACGAAGCCCTGGCCGCTGGCGCCGAAGCCGTCGGTATGGACGACCTGGCCGAGAAGATGCAGGCCGGCGACCTGAACTACGACGTGGTCATCGCCACCCCGGACGCGATGCGCGTCGTCGGCAAGTTGGGCACGCTGCTGGGCCCGCGCGGCCTGATGCCGAACCCGAAGGTCGGCACCGTGTCGGCCAATCCGGCCGAAGCGGTGAAGAACGCCAAGTCGGGTCAGGTGCGCTACCGCACCGACAAGGCCGGCATCATCCATTGCACCATCGGCAAGGCCAGCTTCGAAGACGAAGCGCTGAAGAACAACCTGCAGGCGCTGCTGATGGACCTGGTCAAGGCCAAGCCGGCCACGTCCAAGGGTACCTACCTGCAGAAGATCTCGGTGAGCTCGACCATGGGTCCGGGCGTCACCGTCGATCAGGCTTCGCTGTCCCTGAAGTAATTCGCGATACGGCGGCGCTCCGCGAGGGGCGTCGCCGGTTCCACCCTTTTGAAGGCGTCGCCGAGGGGCAACCCGGAGCGAAGCCGTCAAAGACCGCAGGCGCGGTCGGCGCATACCGACGACGGGCACGGAAGCTCGATATGGCAAGGAGTCGCCGTCGGTACAGCGGGATCGCTTAATCCAGTCCCCTCGGGGACGCGCCGGCGTAGATGGTGCCGCCTTTCTGGAGTTTTTCTGGTTCAGGCCAGTTCGGGGTTTCCCGAGCGCGCTCACTCCAGGTCTGGAACGGCCACCAACTGGGATGCCATTCGGCGTCCCCGGCATCCAGGATGGAGGCCGCCCAGGACCGCAAGCGGCAGGAGCCGCAAGCGGAGTTTGTTTGAAGCGAGGATTCGCGATTCGCGATCGGGGATTGGCAAGGGCGGCGGTATCGCTCCTGACGAATCCCGAATCACCAATCCCGACTCTCTGCTTTAACGGAGGAGTGCAATGGCTCTCAATCTGTCCCAGAAGCAAGAAGTCGTCGCCGAACTGGCAGACGTTGCCGCGAAGGCTCACTCCTTGGTTGCTGCCGAGTACGCCGGCATCACGGTCGCCCAGCTGACCGCGATGCGCAAGAAGGCGCGCGAAACCGGTGTGTACTTGCGTGTTGTCAAGAACACCCTGGCCGCGCGTGCCGTTGCCGGTACCGAATACGAGTGCGTCCAGGACGCGCTGGTCGGTCCGCTGCTGTATGCGTTCTCGACGGAAGAACCCGGCGCTGCCGGTCGTCTGATCAAGGAATTCGCCAAGGGTAACGACAAGCTGCAAGCCAAGGTCGTGTCGATGGGTGGCCAGCTGTATCCGGCCGCTCACCTCGAGGTGTTGGCATCGCTGCCGACCCGCGAGCAGGCGCTGGCCATGCTGGCACGCGTCCTCGCCGAGCCGGCGAGCATGTTTGCACGCGCGGTCAAGGCAGTGGGCGACAAGCTCGGTGGTGGCGAAGAAGCCCCCGCCGCAGCGGAAGAAGCCCCGGCCGAAACGGCTTAAGTTCGCGACACCTGAAACGGTTCACTAGAACCTCATCCAGAAAAAAATTCCAAAGGTAATCACAATGTCCCTGTCTAACGAACAGATCGTCGACGCAATCGCCGAAAAGACCCTCATGGAAGTGATGGAGCTGGTCAAGGCCATCGAAGAGAAGTTTGGCGTCTCCGCCGCCGCCCCGGTCGCCGCTGCCGGCCCGGCCGCTGCTGCTGCCCCGGTCGAAGAGCAGACCGAGTTCAACGTCATCCTGAAGGCTATCGGCGAGAAGAAGGTCGAAGTCATTAAGGCCGTCCGCGCCATCACCGGCCTGGGCCTGAAGGAAGCGAAGGACCTCGTCGAAGGTGCTCCGCAGACCGTCAAGGAAGCCGTGTCGAAGGAAGATTCCGAGAAGTTCAAGAAGGATCTCGAGGCCGCCGGCGCGACCGTCGAAATCAAGTAATCGGCATCTTGCATCGCCAGCGTGTCAGGTGATGCATCGAAGGCTGGGGACGCAAGTCCCCGGCCTTTGGCCGTTTCAGGCGGGAACCGGGAATAGGGAATGGGGAATCGGAAAAGCCGCGTCGCGTGCTCTCCCGATTCCCGTGTCTCCATTCCCGATTCCCAGCCTCATCGAGTTGGTAGTTGGAAGTAGCAAGAGAAGGCGTGCTGGTGCCGGCAATACCAGCGACTTCCAACTGACAATTTATGTTCACTCAGGGCCGCGGACGCGCGGCCCGCACAGCCAAGGTGATACCTCATGACGTCTTATTCGTTCACCGAAAAGAAGCGTATCCGCAAGGATTTCGGCAAGCAGCGCTCGATCCTCGAAGTGCCGTTCCTGCTGGCGATCCAGGTGGATTCCTACCGCGAATTCCTGCAGGAAAACACCGATCCGAACAAGCGTTCGGACCACGGCCTGCACGCGGCCCTGAAATCGGTGTTCCCGATCTCCAGCTACAGCGGCAACGCGGCCCTGGAGTACGTCGGCTACAAGCTGGGCGACCCGGTGTTCGACGAGCGTGAATGCCGCCAGCGCGGCATGAGCTACGGCGCCCCGCTGCGCGTGACCGTGCGCCTGGTGATCTACGACCGCGAGTCCTCGACCAAGGCCATCAAGTACGTGAAGGAGCAGGAGGTCTATCTCGGCGAAATCCCGCTGATGACCGACAACGGCACCTTCATCGTCAACGGCACCGAGCGCGTCATCGTCTCGCAGCTGCACCGTTCGCCGGGCGTGTTCTTCGACCACGACCGCGGCAAGACCCACAGCTCGGGCAAGCTGCTGTACAGCGCCCGCATCATCCCGTACCGCGGTTCCTGGCTGGACTTCGAGTTCGACCCGAAGGACGCGCTGTTCACCCGTATCGACCGCCGCCGCAAGCTGCCGGTGTCGATCCTGCTGCGCGCGCTCGGTTACTCGAACGAAGAGATGCTGGCCGAGTTCTTCGAGATCAACACCTTCCACATCGACCCGAAGGAAGGCGTGCAGCTGGAGCTGGTGCCCGAGCGCCTGCGCGGCGAGACGCTGAACTTCGACCTGGCCGATGGCGACAAGGTCATCGTCGAGGCCGGCAAGCGCATCACCGCGCGCCACGTCAAGCAGCTGGAAGCCGCCGGCGTCGCCGCGCTGGCCGTGCCCGACGAGTACCTGGTCGGCCGCATCCTGTCGCACGACGTGGTCGATGCCTCGACCGGCGAACTGCTGGCCAGCGCCAACGACGAGATCAGCGAAGATCAGCTGACCGCGTTCCGCAAGGCCGGCGTAGACGCCGTGGGCACGCTGTGGGTCAACGATCTGGATCGTGGTCCGTACCTGTCCAACACCCTGCGCATCGATCCGACCAAGACCCAGCTGGAAGCGCTGGTCGAGATCTATCGCATGATGCGTCCCGGCGAGCCGCCGACCAAGGATGCCGCGCAGAACCTGTTCCACAACCTGTTCTTCACCTTCGAGCGCTACGACCTGTCCACGGTCGGCCGCATGAAGTTCAACCGCCGTGTCGGCCGCAAGGAAGTCACCGGCGAGTCGGTGCTGTACGACAAGAAGTACTTCGGCGAGCGCAACGACGAAGAGTCCAAGCGCCTGGTCGCCGAGCATGCCGACAGCTCCGACATCCTGGAAGTGATCAAGGTCCTGACCGAGATCCGCAACGGCCGCGGCGTGGTCGACGACATCGACCACCTCGGCAACCGTCGCGTGCGTTCGGTCGGCGAAATGGCCGAGAACGTGTTCCGCGTGGGCCTGGTCCGCGTCGAGCGCGCGGTCAAGGAGCGCCTGTCGATGGCCGAATCCGAAGGCCTGACCCCGCAGGAACTGATCAACGCCAAGCCGGTGGCCGCCGCGATCAAGGAGTTCTTCGGCTCCTCGCAGCTGTCGCAGTTCATGGATCAGAACAACCCGCTGTCGGAAGTGACGCACAAGCGCCGCGTCTCCGCGCTGGGCCCGGGCGGTCTGACCCGCGAACGCGCCGGCTTCGAAGTGCGCGACGTGCATCCGACCCACTACGGCCGCGTCTGCACCATCGAGACGCCGGAAGGCCCGAACATCGGCCTGATCAACTCGCTGGCGGTGTATGCCCGCACCAATCAGTACGGCTTCCTGGAGACGCCGTACCGGAAGGTCGTGGACGGCCAGATCACCGACGACGTCGAATACCTGTCGGCGATCGAAGAGAACGAGTACGTGATCGCGCAGGCCAACGCGCTGCACGATTCCAAGAGCCGCCTGACCGAGCAGTTCGTGCCGTGCCGCTACCAGGGCGAGTCGCTGCTGAAGCCGCCGGCCGAAGTGCACTTCATGGACGTGTCGCCGATGCAGACCGTGTCCATCGCGGCGGCGCTGGTGCCGTTCCTGGAGCACGATGACGCCAACCGCGCACTGATGGGCGCGAACATGCAGCGCCAGGCCGTGCCGACGCTGCGTGCGCAGAAGCCGCTGGTCGGTACCGGCATCGAGCGCGCCGTGGCGCGCGACTCGGGCGTGACCGTGAACGCGCGCCGTGGCGGCGTGATCGAACAGATCGACGCCGGCCGCATCGTGGTCAAGGTCAACGAGGAAGAGATCGGCGGCGGCACCGATGCCGGCGTCGACATCTACAACCTGATCAAGTACACGCGTTCCAACCAGAACACCTGCATCAACCAGCGTCCGCTGGTCAATGTGGGCGACGTGATCGCGCGCGGCGACGTGCTGGCCGACGGTCCCTCGACCGACATCGGCGAACTGGCCCTGGGCCAGAACATGCTGATCGCGTTCATGCCGTGGAACGGCTACAACTTCGAAGACTCCATCCTGCTCTCCGAGCGCGTGGTGGAAGAGGATCGCTACACCACGATCCACATCGAAGAGCTGACCTGCGTGGCGCGCGACACCAAGCTGGGGCCGGAGGAAATCTCCGCCGACATCCCGAACGTGTCCGAGCAGGCGCTGAACCGCCTGGACGAGTCGGGCGTGGTGTACATCGGCGCCGAAGTGCGCGCCGGCGACATCATGGTCGGCAAGGTCACGCCGAAGGGCGAGAGCCAGCTGACCCCGGAAGAGAAGCTGCTGCGCGCGATCTTCGGCGAGAAGGCCTCCGATGTGAAGGACAGCTCGCTGCGCGTGCCGCCGGGCATGGACGGCACCGTCATCGACGTGCAGGTGTTCACCCGCGACGGCATCGAGAAGGACAAGCGCGCCCGCCAGATCGAGGAAAACGAGATCAAGCGGGTCAAGAAGGACTTCGACGACCAGTTCCGCATCCTGGAAAGCGCGATCTATGCGCGTCTGCGCACCCAGCTGATCGGCAAGGTCGCCAACGGCGGTCCGAACCTGAAGAAGGGCGACACCGTCACCGACGCGTACCTGGACGGGCTGAAGAAGTCCGACTGGTTCGCGCTGCGTATGAAGGACGAGGAGCCGTCCGACGCGATCGAGCGCGCGCAGAAGCAGATCCAGGCGCACGAGAAGGAATTCGAGCGTCGCTTCGCCGACAAGCGCGGCAAGATCACCGCCGGCGACGACCTCGCCCCGGGCGTGCTGAAGATGGTCAAGGTGTTCCTGGCGGTGAAGCGCCGCATTCAGCCCGGCGACAAGATGGCCGGTCGCCACGGCAACAAGGGTGTCGTGTCGATGATCCAGCCGATCGAGGACATGCCGTACATGGCCAACGGCGAGACCGTTGACATCGTGCTGAACCCGCTCGGCGTGCCGTCGCGCATGAACATCGGCCAGGTGCTGGAAGTGCATCTGGGCTGGGCCGCCAAGGGCCTGGGTCGCAAGATCCAGAACATGCTCGAGGCGCAGACCAAGGTCGCCGACCTGCGCAAGTTCCTGACCCAGATCTACAACCACGACCAGAAGCTGGGCGAGGACCGTGTGGACCTGGATCAGTTCAGCGACGCGGAGCTGCTGCGCCTGGCCGGCAACCTGACCGACGGCGTGCCGATGGCCACCCCGGTGTTCGACGGTGCGACGGAAGCGGAGATCAAGCACATGCTCGAGCTCGCCGACCTGCCGATCAGCGGCCAGACCCAGCTGTACGACGGCCGCACCGGCGAGGCGTTCGATCGCCACACCACGGTCGGCTACATGCACATGCTGAAGCTGAACCACTTGGTCGACGACAAGATGCACGCGCGCTCCACCGGTCCGTACTCGCTCGTCACCCAGCAGCCGCTGGGCGGCAAGGCGCAGTTCGGTGGCCAGCGCTTCGGCGAAATGGAAGTCTGGGCGCTGGAAGCCTACGGCGCGGCCTACACCCTGCAGGAAATGCTGACGGTGAAGTCCGACGACGTGCAGGGCCGCAACCAGATGTACAAGAACATCGTCGACGGCGAGCACGAGATGGTCGCGGGCATGCCGGAATCCTTCAACGTCCTGGTGAAGGAAATCCGCTCGCTGGCCATCAACATGGAACTGGAAGACTGATCGCGCAGGCGCGGGTGCCGCAGGGCACCCGCGCCGCCGCAGCGCTCTGACAGCCCATCGACACGTATTCCTCCTTTCGGAGAAACACCATGAAAGACCTGCTCAACCTCTTCAACCAGCAGCGCCAGACGCTGGACTTCGACGCGATCAAGATCGCGTTGGCCTCGCCGGACCTGATCCGTTCGTGGTCCTTCGGCGAAGTGAAGAAGCCGGAAACGATCAACTACCGTACCTTCAAGCCCGAGCGCGACGGCCTGTTCTGCGCCGCGATCTTCGGTCCGATCAAGGACTACGAGTGCCTGTGCGGCAAGTACAAGCGCATGAAGCACCGTGGCGTGGTCTGCGAGAAGTGCGGCACCGAAGTGACCCTGGCCAAGGTGCGCCGCGAGCGCATGGGCCACATCGACCTGGCCTCGCCGGTCGCGCACATCTGGTTCCTGAAGTCGCTGCCGTCGCGCATCGGCCTGATGCTGGACATGACCCTGCGCGACATCGAGCGCGTGCTGTACTTCGAAGCCTATGTGGTGACCGAGCCGGGCCTGACCGCCCTGGAGCGCCGCCAGCTGCTGACCGAAGAGCAGTTCCTGACCGCGCGCCAGGAGCACGGCGACGACTTCGACGCCGCGATGGGCGCCGAGGCGGTGTACGAGCTGCTGCGCACGATCGACCTGCAGTCGGAAATGACCCGCCTGCGCGAAGAGATCGCCGGCACCGGGTCGGAAACCAAGCTCAAGCGTCTGACCAAGCGCATCAAGCTGGTCGAAGCCTTCCTCGAGTCGGGCAACCGTCCGGAGTGGATGGTGATGACCGTGCTGCCGGTGCTGCCGCCGGATCTGCGCCCGCTGGTGCCGCTGGACGGCGGCCGCTTCGCGACCTCCGATCTGAACGACCTGTACCGCCGCGTCATCAACCGCAACAACCGACTGCGTCGCCTGCTCGAGCTCAATGCGCCGGACATCATCGTGCGCAACGAAAAGCGCATGCTGCAGGAATCGGTGGATGCGCTGCTGGACAACGGCCGTCGCGGCCGTGCCATCACCGGCACGAACAAGAGGCCTTTGAAGTCGCTGGCCGACATGATCAAGGGCAAGCAGGGCCGGTTCCGCCAGAACCTGCTCGGCAAGCGCGTGGACTACTCCGGCCGTTCGGTCATCGTGGTCGGCCCGACCCTGCGCCTGCACGAGTGCGGCCTGCCGAAGAAGATGGCGCTGGAGCTGTTCAAGCCGTTCGTGTTCGCCAAGCTGCAGCGTCGCGGCCTGGCCACCACCATCAAGGCCGCCAAGAAGCTGGTCGAGCGCGAAGAAGCCGAAGTCTGGGACATCCTGGAAGAGGTCATCCGCGAGCACCCGGTGCTGCTGAACCGTGCGCCGACCCTGCACCGCCTGGGTATCCAG
This sequence comes from Xanthomonas sp. SI, assembly GCF_014236855.1. Lineage (NCBI taxonomy): Bacteria > Pseudomonadati > Pseudomonadota > Gammaproteobacteria > Lysobacterales > Lysobacteraceae > Xanthomonas > Xanthomonas sp. SI. The sequence continues at coordinate 3,967,395 of NZ_CP051261.1, read as the reverse complement.
GCGTTCGAGCCGGTGCTGATCGAAGGCAAGGCGATCCAGCTGCATCCGCTGGTGTGTACCGCGTTCAACGCCGACTTCGACGGCGACCAGATGGCCGTGCACGTGCCGCTGTCGCTGGAAGCGCAGCTGGAAGCGCGCGCGCTGATGATGTCCACCAACAACATCCTGTCGCCGGCCAACGGCGAGCCGATCATCGTGCCGTCGCAGGACGTGGTGCTGGGCCTGTACTACATGAGCCGCGCCCTGGAGAACAAGAAGGGCGAGGGCATGGTGTTCGCCAACATCGCCGAAGTGAAGCGCGCCTACGACAACCGCGTCGTCGAACTGCACGCCAAGGTCAAGGTTCGCATCACCGAGACGGTGATCGACGAGGACGGCAGCCGCAGCAAGAAGACCTCGATCGTGGACACCACGATCGGGCGCGCGCTGCTGGCCGAAATCCTGCCGGACGGCCTGCCGTTCGCGCTGGCCAACACCGAGCTGACCAAGAAGAACATCAGCCGCCTGATCAACTCCAGCTACCGCCAGCTGGGTCTGAAGGACAGCGTCGTGTTCGCCGACAAGCTGATGTACACCGGCTTCGCCTACGCGACCCGCGCCGGCGTGTCGATCGGCATCGACGACATGCTGATCCCGTCGGAGAAGAAGGGCATCCTCGGCGAAGCCGAGCAGGAAGTGCTGGAAATCCAGGAGCAGTACCAGTCCGGTCTGGTCACCGCCGGCGAGCGCTACAACAAGGTCGTGGACATCTGGTCGCGCACCAACGAGCGCATCGCCAAGGCGATGATGGACACCATCGGTACCGAGAAGGTCACCAATGCCAAGGGCGAGATCATCGACCAGAAGTCGATGAACTCCCTTTACATCATGGCCGACTCCGGTGCGCGTGGTAGCCAGGCGCAGATCCGTCAGCTGGCCGGTATGCGCGGCCTGATGGCGCGTCCGGACGGCTCGATCATCGAGACCCCGATCAAGGCCAACTTCCGCGAAGGCCTGAACGTGCAGGAGTACTTCAACTCCACCCACGGCGCGCGTAAGGGTCTGGCCGATACCGCGCTGAAGACCGCCAACTCGGGTTACCTGACCCGGCGTCTGGTCGACGTGGCGCAGGACGTGGTCATCACCGAACCGGATTGCGGCACCAGCGACGGCCTGACCATGACCCCGATCGTGGAAGGCGGCGACGTGGTCGAGCCGTTGAAGGATCGCGTGCTCGGTCGCGTGGTGGCCGAGGACGTGTTCCTGCCGGGCAACGACGAGGATCCGATCGTCACCCGCAACACGCTGCTCGACGAGCAGTGGGTGGCCAAGCTGGAAGAGGCCGGCGTGCAGACGCTGAAGGTGCGCTCCACGATCACCTGCGAATCCTCGTTCGGCGTGTGCGCCCGCTGCTACGGCCGCGACCTGGCGCGCGGTCACCTGGTCAACATCGGCGAAGCGGTCGGCGTCATCGCCGCGCAGTCGATCGGCGAGCCGGGTACCCAGCTGACCATGCGTACCTTCCACATCGGCGGCGCAGCTTCGCGTGCGGCGGCGGTGGACAACATCACGGTCAAGACCACCGGTTCGATCAAGTTCAACAACCTCAAGTCGGTCGAGCACGCCAACGGTTCGCTGGTGGCGGTGTCGCGTTCGGGCGAACTGTCCGTGCTCGACGGCCACGGCCGCGAGCGCGAGCGCTACAAGCTGGCCTACGGCGCCACGATCACCGCGAAGGACGGCGACGCGGTCAAGGCCGGCCAGTCGGTCGCCAACTGGGATCCGCATAACCACCCGATCGTGTCGGAAGTGGCCGGTTTCATCCGCTTCATCGACTTCATCGACGGCGTCACCGTCATCGAGAAGACCGACGATCTGACCGGCCTGGCCTCGCGCGAGATCACCGATCCGAAGCGTCGCGGCGCCCAGGCCAAGGACCTGCGCCCGATCGTGCGCATCGTCGACGGCAAGGGCAACGACCTGACCATCCCGGGCACCGATCTGCCGGCGCAGTACCTGCTGCCGCCGCGCTCGATCGTCAACCTGCAGGACGGTGCGGCGGTGGGCGTGGGCGACGTGGTCGCCAAGATCCCGCAGGAAGCGTCCAAGACCCGCGACATCACCGGTGGTCTGCCGCGCGTGGCCGATCTGTTCGAAGCGCGCAAGCCGAAGGATCCCGCGATCCTGGCCGAGCGCTCGGGCATCATCAGCTTCGGCAAGGACACCAAGGGCAAGCAGCGCCTGATCATCAAGGACACCGATGGTTCGGAACACGAAGAGCTGATCCCGAAGTATCGCCAGATCATTGTGTTCGAAGGCGAGCACGTGGCCAAGGGCGAGACCGTGGTCGACGGCGAGCCGAGCCCGCAGGACATCCTGCGCCTGCTCGGCGTGGAGCCGCTGGCCGCCTACCTGGTCAAGGAAATCCAGGACGTGTATCGCCTGCAGGGCGTGAAGATCAACGACAAGCACATCGAGGTCATCACCCGGCAGATGCTGCGCAAGGTCGAGATCACCGACCAGGGCAACAGCAAGTTCCTCAACGGCGAGCAGGCCGAGCGCCAGCGCGTCATCGAGGAAAATGCCCGCCTGGTGCCTCGCAACGAACTGCCGGCCAAGTACGACCCGGTGCTGCTGGGCATCACCAAGGCCTCGCTGGCCACCGAGTCGTTCATCTCGGCGGCGTCGTTCCAGGAAACCACCCGCGTCCTCACCGAGGCGGCGGTCCGCGGCACCAGCGACACGCTGCGCGGCCTGAAGGAAAACGTGATCGTCGGCCGTCTGATCCCGGCCGGCACCGGCCTGGCCTACCACGCCCAGCGTCGCCGTGGCGCGTCCGGCCTGACCGAGTCGGAGATGCAGACCCTGTCCGGCGGCAACGCCGAGGCGGCGGTCGAAACGCCCGCACCGGCGGCTGCCAGCAGCGAAGAGTGAGCCTGATCGGCCCCGTGCGCGGGGCTGGTCGTACCAAGCGAAAAGGGGCGCAGCGGACGCGCCCCGTGTTCCGGTCCGGGAGGGACCAGCAAGTTAAGTTTCCGTTGAGTTGACGGAGCTTTTACTTGCCCGCTATACTTTCCTGTCTCGGCAGGCCGTCCTTCGGCCTGCCTTCGTTTTCACGCATCCAGGCCCCACGGCCTCAATCAGAAGAATCCACTGATGGCGACGATCAACCAGCTGGTCCGCAAGCCGCGGCAGGCGACCACCTACAAGAGCGCCTCCCCGGCGCTTGACAAGTGCCCGCAGCGCCGTGGCGTCTGCACGCGCGTGTACACCACCACCCCGAAGAAGCCGAACTCGGCCCTGCGTAAGGTCGCCAAGGTGCGCCTGACGAACCAGGAAGAGGTCATCAGCTACATCGGTGGCGAAGGCCACAACCTGCAGGAGCACTCCGTGGTCCTGATCCGCGGCGGTCGCGTCAAGGATCTGCCGGGCGTGCGCTACCACACCGTGCGCGGTTCGCTCGATGCCGCCGGCGTCGCCAAGCGTCGCCAGGGTCGTTCCAAGTACGGCGCCAAGCGTCCGAAGAGCTAAGGGAAAGCACACAAATGTCTCGTAAAGGTTCTACTCCGCAGCGCACCGTCCTGCCGGATCCCAAGCACGGCAGCGAAACCATCGCCCGTTTCATCAACATGGTGATGCTGAGCGGCAAGAAGTCGGTCGCCGAAAAGATCGTCTATGGCGCAATGGACGTCATCGGCGAGAAAAACCCGAACGCGGTCGAGCTGGTGCAGAAGGCACTGGACAACGTCGCTCCGGCGGTCGAAGTCAAGTCGCGTCGCGTCGGCGGTGCCACGTACCAGGTGCCGGTCGAGGTGCGTACCTCCCGTCGCATGGCGCTGGCCATGCGCTGGCTGATCGACTCGGCGCGCAAGCGCGGCGAGAACTCGATGCCGCGCAAGCTCGCGGCCGAGCTGGTCGACGCCTCGGAAAACCGTGGTGGCGCCATCAAGAAGCGTGAAGAAACCCACCGCATGGCGGAAGCGAACAAGGCGTTCGCGCATTACCGCTGGTGACCTTCCGGGCCTTGGAAACAGGGCCCGTCAGCACAATCTATATGTGCTGCTAGCGGCGCCGCTGAGCGCTGCACAAATCCGAAGGCCGCCGCAAGGCGGCGTTCGGCCATCCGCAATCCAAGAATTCTGAGAGGCTCCCTGTGGCCCGCAACACTCCCATCGAGCGTTACCGTAACTTCGGCATCATGGCTCACATCGATGCCGGCAAGACCACCACCTCCGAACGCATCCTGTTCTACACCGGCGTCAGCCACAAGATCGGCGAGGTGCATGACGGTGCCGCGACGATGGACTGGATGGAGCAGGAGCAGGAGCGTGGCATCACCATCACCTCCGCCGCGACCACCGCGTTCTGGAGCGGCATGGACAAGTCGCTGCCGCAGCACCGCTTCAACATCATCGACACCCCCGGGCACGTCGACTTCACCATCGAAGTCGAGCGTTCGCTGCGCGTGCTCGACGGCGCGGTGTTCGTGCTGTGCGCGGTCGGCGGCGTGCAGCCGCAGTCCGAGACCGTGTGGCGCCAGGCCAACAAGTACTCGGTGCCGCGTCTTGCCTTCGTCAACAAGATGGACCGTACCGGCGCCAACTTCGACAAGGTGGTCGAGCAGCTGAAGTCGCGCCTGGGTGCCTACCCGGTGCCGATGCAGGTGCCGATCGGCGCCGAAGACGGCTTCGAGGGCGTGGTCGACCTGCTCAAGATGAAGGCGGTCCATTGGGATACCGCCTCGCAGGGCACCGTGTTCGAGTACCGCGAGATCCCCGCCAACCTGGCCGACAAGGCCGTCGAGGCGCGCGCGTTCATGGTCGAGGCCGCGGCCGAAGCCAACGAAGAGCTGATGGACAAGTACCTCAACGAGGGCGAGCTGTCCGAAGAGGAAATCGTCAGCGGCCTGCGCGAGCGCACCCTGAAGGTGGAAGTGGTGCCGGTGTACTGCGGCACCGCGTTCAAGAACAAGGGCGTGCAGGCGATGCTCGACGGCGTGATCCAGCTGCTGCCGTCGCCCAGCGACCGTCCGCCGGTCAAGGGCATCGACGAGGACGACAAGGAAGACAGCCGTCCGGCCACCGACACCGCGCCGTTCTCGGCGCTGGCGTTCAAGATCATGACCGACCCGTTCGTGGGTTCGCTGACCTTCTTCCGCGTCTACTCCGGCACGCTGAACTCCGGCGACCAGGTGTACAACCCGGTCAAGTCGAAGAAGGAGCGCGTGGGCCGCATCCTGCAGATGCACTCCAACAATCGCGAAGAGATCAAGGAAGTGCGCGCGGGCGACATCGCCGCGGCGGTGGGCCTGAAGGATGTCACCACCGGCGACACGCTGTGCGCGCAGGACCACATCATCATCCTGGAGCGCATGGTGTTCCCGGAGCCGGTGATCTCGATGGCGGTGGAGCCGAAGACCAAGTCGGACCAGGAAAAGATGGGTATCGCGCTGAGCCGTCTGGCCCAGGAAGATCCCTCGTTCCGCGTCAACACCGACGAAGAATCCGGCCAGACCATCATTCGCGGCATGGGCGAGTTGCACCTGGAAATCATGGTCGACCGCATGAAGCGCGAGTTCAACGTCGAAGCCAACGTCGGCAAGCCGCAGGTAGCTTACCGCGAGACCATCCGCAAGGCGGTCAAGCAGGAAGGCAAGTTCGTGCGCCAGTCCGGCGGTAAGGGTCAGTACGGTCATGTCGTGCTCGAGATCGAGCCGCAGGAACGTGGCCTGGGCTACACCTTCGAGAACGCGATCGTCGGCGGCGTGGTGCCCAAGGAATACATCCCGGCAGTCGACAAGGGCATCCAGGAAGCGGTGGCCAACGGCGTGATGGCCGGCTACCCGATCGTGGACATCAAGGTGCGCCTGATCGACGGCTCGTACCATGACGTCGACTCCTCGGAAATGGCGTTCAAGATCGCCGGCTCGATGGGCTTCAAGGAAGGCTTCAACAAGGCCAGCCCGGTCCTGCTGGAGCCGATCATGAAGGTCGAAGTGGTGACCCCGGAAGACTATCTGGGCGACGTGATGGGCGACGTCAGCCGTCGTCGCGGCATCCTGCAGGGCCAGGACGACAGTCCGTCCGGCAAGGTGATCAACGCGATGGTGCCGCTGGGCGAAATGTTCGGCTACGCCACCACGCTGCGCTCCATGTCGCAGGGTCGCGCCACGTTCTCGATGGAATTCGACCATTACGCCGAAGCGCCGGCCAACATCGCCGAATCGGTCATCAAGAAAAGCTGACTTTAGCGAGACGGGATCCGGGATGCGGGCATAGCCACTCCCGCATCCCGCTCCCTTGTCCCCAATTACGAATTACAAGGTAAATACATCATGGCAAAGGGTAAGTTCGAGCGCACCAAGCCGCACGTCAACGTCGGCACCATCGGTCACGTCGACCACGGCAAGACCACGCTGACCGCGGCGCTGACCAAGATCGGCGCAGAGCGCTTCGGCGGCGAGTTCAAGGCATACGACGCGATCGACGCGGCGCCGGAAGAGAAGGCGCGCGGCATCACGATCTCGACCGCGCACGTGGAGTACGAATCCCCGAACCGTCACTACGCGCACGTCGATTGCCCGGGTCACGCGGACTACGTCAAGAACATGATCACCGGTGCGGCGCAGATGGACGGCGCGATCCTGGTGTGCTCGGCCGCTGACGGCCCGATGCCGCAGACCCGCGAGCACATCCTGCTGTCGCGCCAGGTCGGCGTGCCGCACATCGTGGTGTTCCTGAACAAGGCCGACATGGTCGACGACGCCGAGCTGCTCGAGCTGGTCGAGATGGAAGTGCGCGAGCTGCTGAGCAAGTACGACTTCCCGGGCGACGACACCCCGATCATCCACGGTTCGGCGCGTCTGGCGCTGGAAGGCGACCAGAGCGAGATCGGCGTGCCGTCGATCCTGAAGCTGGTGGAAGCGCTGGATACGTTCATCCCGGAGCCGCAGCGCGACGTGGACAAGCCGTTCCTGATGCCGGTGGAAGACGTGTTCTCGATCTCGGGCCGCGGCACCGTGGTGACCGGCCGTATCGAGCGCGGCATCATCAAGGTAGGCGACGAAATCGAAATCGTCGGCATCCGCGCCACGCAGAAGACCACGGTCACCGGCGTGGAAATGTTCCGCAAGCTGCTGGACCAGGGCCAGGCGGGCGACAACGCCGGTCTGCTGCTGCGCGGCACCAAGCGTGACGACGTGGAGCGCGGCCAGGTGCTGTGCAAGCCGGGTTCGATCAAGCCGCACACCGAGTTCGAAGCCGAAGTGTACGTGCTGTCGAAGGACGAGGGCGGCCGTCACACCCCGTTCTTCAAGGGCTACCGTCCGCAGTTCTACTTCCGCACCACCGACATCACCGGCGCTTGCGAGCTGCCGGAAGGTGTGGAGATGGTGATGCCGGGCGACAACGTGAAGATGGTGGTCACGCTGATCAACCCGGTGGCGATGGACGAAGGCCTGCGTTTCGCGATCCGCGAAGGCGGCCGCACCGTCGGCGCCGGCGTGGTGGCCAAGATCATCAAGTAATGCCCGCATGTGTCGGCGGCCCTTCCGGGCCGTCCGGCCGGTGGCGACCGCGGCTTCGGCTGGCGGTTCAACGAAGGGTCGGCGCAAGCCGGCCCTTCGTCGTTTTGCGCAAGGGCAGGGCGGTATGAAATTCTTGCCGCGACATGTTGCGGGCAGGTGAAACAGTCGCTATAATGCGCGGCTCGGCATTCCTGGGTAGGGTGCCGGATACACCGCGAAAAGAGAGGCAGGACGCCCCTCGTGTTCGCCAGACCGGGAAGGTCGCGCTGCATCAAGCAATCAACGGCCTTGCGCTGTTGACGTTGTTTTATCTGCGCATTATACTTTTCCGTCTGGGCAGGCCGGGTAACTGGTCTGCCTCAGTTTTTGGGCGGAGGAATGGCCCTCGCCAGCTGGATGCTCGGCGGTATACGACGTCAGGAAATAATCGGGGCAGGTATCCCAGAGGCCTTGCCCGTCGCTCTTTTAACGAAGGAACCCACCGCCATGGCGGAGCAAAAGACCGGTCAGAAAGCGGATCAGAAGATCCGGATTCGGCTGAAGGCGTTCGATCATCGTCTGATCGACCGTTCGGCCAGCGAGATCGTTGAGACGGCTAAGCGGACCGGCGCGCAAGTGCGCGGCCCGATCCCGCTGCCGACCAAGATCGAACGCTACACCATTCTCGTTTCTCCGCACGTCGACAAGGACGCGCGCGACCAGTACGAGACCCGCACGCACAAGCGCGTGCTCGACATCATCGGCCCTAACGACAAGACCGTGGACGCGCTGATGAAGCTCGAGCTCGCGGCGGGCGTCGATGTCCAGATCAAGTTGACCTGAGGACTACGACCATGACGAAGAAATATTCGTTGGGCTTCGTGGGCCGCAAGGCCGGCATGAGCCGCGTCTTCACCGAAGACGGCCGCTCCATCCCGGTGACCCTGATCGAAGCGACCCCGAACCGCATCACCCAGCTCAAGACCGTCGAAAGCGACGGCTACAGCGCCGTGCAGATCACCGTGGGCGCCCGTCGCGCCGCGCTGGTCAATAAGCCTGCCTCCGGCCACTACGCCAAGGCGAAGGTCGAAGCCGGTCGCGGCCTGTGGGAGTTCCGCGTTGAAGACGCGCAGCTGGGCGATTACGCCATCGGCGGCGAGATCAAGGCGGACATCTTCGAGGTCGGCCAGAAGGTCGACGTCCAGGGCGTCACCAAGGGTAAGGGTTTCCAGGGTACCATCAAGCGGTACAACTTCCGCATGGGCGATGCCACCCACGGTAACTCGCTGTCGCATCGCGCGCCGGGTTCGCTGGGTCAGCGCCAGACCCCGGGTCGCGTTTTCCCGGGCAAGAAGATGTCCGGCCACATGGGCGCGGTGCAGCAGAGCACGCAGAATCTGGAAGTGGTCAAGGTCGACGTCGAGCGTGGCCTCATCGCCATTCGCGGCGCTGTGCCTGGCGCTGCCGGTGGCGACGTGATCGTGCGTCCGGCTAGCAAGGCATAAGGAGAGATGACGATGGAACTCGTTATCACGGGTAGCAACAACAAGGTCTCGGTCTCCGACGCCGTGTTCGGTCGCGATTTCAGCGAGGATCTGGTCCACCAGGTCGTCGTCGCTTATCGCAACGCCGGCCGCGCCGGCACCAAGGCGCAGAAGACGCGTTCGGAAGTCAACGGCACCACCAAGAAGTCGAAGAAGCAGAAGGGCGGTGGCGCACGCCACGGCGCGCTGACCGCTCCGATCTTCGTCGGCGGCGGCGTGACCTTCGCGGCCAAGCCGCGCAGCTTCGAGCAGAAGGTGAACCGCAAGATGTATCGCGCCGCGATCTGCGCGATCCTTTCGGAGCTCAACCGCCAGGGTCGCCTGATGGTCGTCGAGGCGTTCGACGTCGAGGCCAGCAAGACCAAGGATCTGATCGAGAAGCTGAAGGGTCTGGAAGTGGGCAAGCGCCCGCTGATCGTGACCGAAGAAGCGTCCGAGCATCTGTACCTGTCGGCGCGCAACCTTCCCTACGTGGAAGTGCGTGACGTGCAGGGCCTGGATCCGGTGTCGCTGGTCGGGGCCGATACGGTCGTGATCACCGCCGATGCGGTCAAGAAGGTCGAGGAGTGGCTGGCATGAGCAGCAACGAAAAAATCTTCAGCGTGCTGCGTGCCCCGCGTGTCTCCGAAAAGACCGCGCGCCTGCAGGAACTCTCCAATCAGTACGTCTTCGAGATCTCGAGCGAAGCCACCAAGGCCGATGTCAAGGCCGCGGTCGAGCAGCTGTTCGACGTCAAGGTCGAGTCGGTCAACGTGTTGAACGTCAAGGGCAAGAACAAGTCCTTCCGTTCGCGCAGCGGTCGTCGCGGCGATTGGCGCAAGGCGTACGTGCGTCTGGCCGAAGGCCAGTCCATCGACGTAACGGCCAAGGCCTGAGGTCCATCCCATGCCATTGATGAAATTCAAACCCACTTCTCCCGGCCGTCGTTCGGCCGTGCGCGTGGTCACGCCCGATCTGCACAAGGGCGCTCCGCATGCAGCGCTGCTGGAGCCGCAGAGCAAGTCCGGTGGTCGTAACCACCATGGCCGCATCACCACCCGTCACGTCGGCGGTGGCCACAAGCAGCATTACCGCCTGATCGACTTCAAGCGCAACAAGGAAGGCATTCCGGCGCGCGTGGAGCGGATCGAATACGATCCGAACCGCACCGCCCATATCGCCCTGCTGTGCTACGCCGACGGCGAGCGCCGCTACATCATCGCGCCGAAGGGCCTGAAGGCCGGCGACCAGGTGATCGCGGGTTCGGATGCGCCGATCAAGACCGGCAACACCCTGCCGCTGCGCAACATCCCGGTCGGTACGACGGTGCACGGCATCGAGCTGAAGCCGGGCAAGGGCGCGCAGATCGCGCGCGCTGCCGGCGCCGCGGTGCAGCTGGTCGCGCGTGAAGGCATCTACGCCACCCTGCGTCTTCGCTCCGGCGAAATGCGCAAGGTGCCGGTCGAGTGCCGCGCCACCATCGGCGAAGTCGGCAACGACGAGCACAACCTCGAGAAGCTGGGCAAGGCAGGCGCCAAGCGCTGGCGCGGCGTGCGTCCGACCGTTCGCGGTGCGGCCATGAACCCCGTCGATCACCCGCACGGTGGTGGTGAGGCGAAGGCCGGTCAGGGTAATCCGCATCCGGTCACCCCCTGGGGTGTGCCGACCAAGGGTTACAAGACGCGCCATAACAAGCGCACCGAACAATTCATCGTCCGCGATCGTAGGGGCTAATCGACCATGGCACGTTCACTCAAGAAAGGCCCGTTCGTCGATCACCACCTCGTCAAGAAGGTGGAGGCCGCGGCCGGCAGCAAGCGTCCGATCAAGACCTGGTCGCGTCGCTCGATGATCCTGCCGGAGATGGTGGGTTTCACCATCGCCGTGCACAACGGCAAGAACCACGTTCCGGTGCTCGTCAACGAGAACATGGTCGGCCACAAGCTCGGCGAATTTGCCGTCACCCGGACCTTCAAGGGTCACGGTGGCGACAAGAAGTCGAGCCGGTAAGGAGAGATGACGATGGAAGCGAAAGCAATCCTGCGCACTGCGCGCATCTCCCCGCAGAAGGCCCGCCTGGTCGCCGACCAGGTGCGCGGTCTTTCCGCCGAGCGGGCGGTCAACCTGCTGAAGTTCTCGGATAAGAAGGCTGCCCACCTGATCAAGAAGGTGGTGGAGTCGGCGATCGCCAATGCCGAGAACAACCAGGGCGCGGATGTCGACGAGCTGAAGGTCAAGACCATCATGGTTGATGAAGGTCCGACCCTGAAGCGTTTCATGGCGCGGGCGAAAGGCCGCGGTACCCGCATCCTCAAGCGCACCAGCCACATCACTGTGGTTGTGGGCGCCGCCAAGTAAAGCGGAAAGGAAAAGACGATGGGTCATAAAGTTCATCCGATTGGAATCCGCTTGGGTGTCTCCAAGGACTGGAATTCCAAGTGGTACGCCAACAAGGGCGAGTTTGCCGGTTACCTGGCAGCCGACCTCAAGGTTCGCGAAATGCTGCGCAAGAAATTGGCGCAGGCGGGCATCAGCAAGATCCTGATCGAGCGTCCGGCCAAGACCGCGCGTGTGACGATCCACACCGCCCGTCCGGGCGTGGTGATCGGCAAGCGCGGTGAGGACATCGAGAAGCTGCGCAAGGAAGTGAGCGAGATGATGGGCGTCCCCGCCCACATCAACGTCACCGAAGTGCGCAAGCCGGAGCTGGATGCGCAGCTGGTCGCCGAGTCGATCGCGCAGCAGCTGGAGCGTCGCATCATGTTCCGCCGCGCGATGAAGCGCTCGGTCGGCAACGCGATGCGCCTGGGTGCCCTGGGCATCAAGGTCAACGTCGCTGGCCGCTTGAACGGTGCGGAAATCGCCCGTTCCGAGTGGTACCGCGAGGGCCGCGTGCCGCTGCATACGCTGCGTGCCGACATCGACTATGGCTTCGCTGAAGCCAAGACGACCTACGGCATCATCGGCATCAAGGTGTGGATCTACAAGGGCGAGATCTTCGATTTCTCCCAGGTTGGCCAGGAAAAGCAGGACGATTCCCCGCGCAACGATCGTAACGATCGCGGCGACCGTGGTGACCGTCCGTCGCGTCCGGCTCGTGAAGCGAGGTAACGGCAATGTTGCAACCCAAGCGAACCAAATACCGCAAGATGCACAAGGGCCGTAACGACGGCCTGGCGTGGAGCGGCAACGCCGTCAGCTTCGGCGAGTACGGGCTGAAGGCCACCGCGCACGGTCAGCTGACCGCGCGCCAGATCGAAGCGGCGCGCCGCTCGATCAGCCGCTACGTCAAGCGCGGCGGCAAGATGTGGATCCGCGTGTTCCCGGACAAGCCGATCACCAAGAAGCCGATCGAAGTGCGAATGGGCTCCGGTAAGGGCAACGTCGAGTACTGGGTCGCCCAGATCCAGCCCGGTCGCATGATCTATGAAATCGAAGGTGTCGGCGAAGATATCGCGCGCGAGGCGTTCCGCCTGGCCGCCGCCAAGCTTTCGGTGACCACCACCTTCGTGACTCGGACGGTACGCTGATGGACATCAAACAACTCCGCGAGAAGTCGGCTGACGATCTGAAGGTGCACCTGACCGATCTGCGCAAGGAGCAGTTCGCCCTACGCATGCAGCAGGTCACCGGGCAGCTGCCGAAGACCCACGAAACCCGCCGGGTGCGCCGCGAGATTGCTCGCGTGAAGTACCTGATCGGCAGCACGAAGTAAGGATGGCCGCCATGAGCGACACTAACGAAAGCAAGACGCTGCGCACGGTCGAAGGCCGCGTCGTCAGCAACAAGATGGACAAGACCGTCACCGTGCTGGTGGAGCGTCAGGTCAAGCATGCGCTGTACGGCAAGTACATCAAGCGCTCGACCAAGCTCCACGCCCACGACGCCGACAACGCCTGCAACGAAGGCGATGTCGTGCGCGTGACCGAGATTGCGCCGCTGTCCAAGACCAAGAACTGGCGGGTGGTTGAAATCGTCACCCGTTCGGCCGAATAAGGGAGATCTGAATCATGATCCAGATGCAGAGCTACCTCGATGTCGCCGATAACTCCGGTGCCAAGGAAGTGATGTGCATCAAGGTGCTCGGCGGCTCCAAGCGCCGCTACGCGCACATTGGCGACATCATCAAGGTCACCGTCAAGGACGCGATCCCGCGCGGCAAGGTCAAGAAGGGCGAAGTCTACGACGCCGTCGTGGTGCGTACCCGCAAGGGTGTGCGTCGTCCCGACGGTTCGCTGATCCGCTTCGACGGCAACGCTGCGGTGTTGCTCAACAACAAGCAGGAGCCGATCGGCACGCGCATCTTCGGGCCTGTTACCCGCGAGCTGCGTTCCGAGAAGTTCATGAAGATCGTCTCGCTCGCTCCTGAAGTGCTGTGAGCGGAGGACATACACATGGCTAACCGTATCAAGAAGGGCGACCAGGTTGTCGTCACTACCGGCAAGGACAAGGGCAAGCAGGGCGAAATCGTCCGCGTCGACGGCGATCGGGTGATCGTCTCCAACGCGAACATCGTCAAGCGCCATACCAAGCCGAACCCGCAGGCAGGCGTTGCCGGCGGCGTGGTCGAGCGTGAAGCGTCGATCCATATTTCCAACGTGGCGATCGTCAACCCGGCAACGGGCAAGGGCGAGCGCGTTGGCTTCAAGGTGCTGGAGGATGGACGCAAACTGCGTGTGTTCCGCTCCAGCGGTGAGGCGCTCGACGCCTGAGGAATGACACAATGAATTCCCGTCTCGAAAAGATCTACAAGGAAGAAGTGGTACCGGCTCTGATGAAGAAGTTCGGTTACACCAATCCGATGCAAGTGCCGAAGCTGGTCAAGGTCACCCTGAACATGGGCGTGGGCGAGGCGGCGACGAACAAGAAGATCCTGGAAAACGCCGTGGCCGACATGGCCAAGGTCTCCGGCCAGAAGCCGGTCGTCACCAAGTCGCGTATCTCGGTGGCGTCGTTCAAGATCCGCGATGGCTGGCCGATCGGCTGCAAGACCACGCTGCGTCGCGCCAAGATGTACGAGTTCCTGGATCGCCTGATCAACATCTCGCTGCCGCGCGTGCGCGACTTCCGTGGTGTGTCCGGTCGCTCCTTCGACGGTCGCGGCAACTTCAACATGGGTGTGAAGGAACAGATCATCTTCCCGGAAATCGACTTCGACGCCGTCGATGCGATCCGCGGCATGGATATCGCCATCACCACCACCGCCAAGACCGACGCCGAAGCGAAGGCGTTGCTCGAAGCGTTCAAGTTCCCGTTCCGTAACTGATTGACAGCCGGGATTCGGGGTTCGGGATCCGGGATTGGAAGGGCGCTGCCCACCACGTCCCGGCTCCTGTGACTCTCCAATCCCCAATCTCGAATCCCGAGGATTTACAGATGGCAAAGACCTCCATGGTCAACCGCGACATCAAGCGGAAGAAGCTGGCGAAGAAGTTCGCCGACAAGCGCGACGCGCTGAAGAAGATCATCGCCGCCGACAGCTCGTCCTACGACGAGAAGGCTGACGCGGTGGTCAAGCTGCAGAAGCTGCCGCGCGATTCGTCGCCGAGCCGCCAGCGCACCCGTTGCGAGCTGTCCGGTCGTCCGCGCGCCGTGTACCGCAAGTTCGGCCTCGGCCGCAACATGCTGCGCAAGGCGACGATGAACGGCGACGTGCCGGGCCTGCGCAAGGCCAGCTGGTAACAACCGGCGGTCCCGGCTCCGTTCGCGGAGCCCGGGGCAGGGCGGTCGCCCGCCCGTTTGCTGTTCCGTCAACGAGTCCGACGCAAGTCGGACTTTTTGTCGTATAATCCCGCTCCTTGCCTGCGCCTAGCAGGGCGAGTCGCGGTAGGCCCTGGCCTTCTCCAGGACGCTTCACGCTGCATATCACCGCTTCATTCCACAGCTTCACATCACAAGATTTTCGCGAAAGCGGATATCGGTGCACTCAAAGGTAGACACCATGAGCATGACTGATCCCATCGCCGACCTGCTGGTCCGCATCAAGAATGCGGCCGCGGTTGGCAAGCCGACGGTGAAAATGCCGTCCTCCAAGATCAAGGTAGCGATCGCAGAAGTGCTGAAGGCCGAAGGCTATATCGGCGACCTGCGCGTCAACCCGATCGAGAACAACAAGTCCGAGCTGGAAATCGTGCTGAAGTATTTCGAGGGCCGTCCGGTCATCGATACGCTCAAGCGCGTGTCCCGTTCGGGTCTGCGTCAGTACCGCGGTAAGGCCGAACTGCCGAAGGTTCTCGGCGGCCTGGGCGTTGCCATCATTTCCACGTCCAAGGGCATCATGACCGATGCGCAGGCCCGTCAGGCCGGCGTCGGTGGCGAAGTCCTGTGCTTCGTGGCCTAAGGGAAGGAGTAAGTAAATGTCCCGCGTAGCCAAGAAGCCGATTTCCCTCCCGAAGGGCGTCGAACTGAATGTCCAGCCCGAGCTGGTGAGCGTCAAGGGCCCGAAGGGTACCCTGTCGCTGATCAAGCCGGCTGGCGTCGAAATCAACCAGGAAAACGGTGTCGCCACGCTGTCGGCGAACGACCCGTCGCAGATCGCCATCACCGGTACCGTCCGCGCGATCCTGGCGAACATGGTGCACGGCGTGTCCGAAGGCTTCGAACGCAAGCTCGAGCTGGTCGGCGTCGGTTACCGCGCCACGATGCAGGGCAAGGATCTGAGCCTGGCGCTCGGTTTCTCGCACCCGGTCGTGTTCAAGGCGCCGGAAGGCATCACCCTGACCGCCCCGACTCAGACCGAGATCGTGGTGCAGGGCGCCGACAAGCAGCGCGTCGGCGAAGTCGCCGCCAAGATCCGCGGTTTCCGTCCGCCGGAGCCCTACAAGGGCAAGGGTGTGAAGTACGCCGGTGAAGCCATCATTCGCAAGGAAGCCAAGAAGGCCTAAGTAGGCCCATCCGCTGGGAGTCCGGCCGTCCATCGCCGGGCTCCCAAACGAAAAGCCCCGCTTCCTTCAGCTTCCGTAGGACACAGACATGACCATCAACAAGAACATCGCCCGCCTGCGTCGCGCCAAGTCGACCCGTGCGCACATCCGCGAACTCGGCGTCGCGCGCCTGTCGGTGCTGCGCACCGGTCAGCACCTGTACGCGCAGGTCTTCACTGCCGACGGCTCCAAGGTGATCGCTGCGGCGAACACCCTGCAGGCCGACGTCAAGGACGGCCTGAAGAGCGGCAAGAACAGCGAGGCGGCCGTCAAGGTCGGCAAGCTGATCGCCGAGCGCGCCAAGGCCGCGGGCATCGAGAAGGTCGCTTTCGACCGCTCGGGCTACCGCTACCACGGCCGCATCAAGGCGCTGGCCGACGCCGCGCGCGAAGGCGGCCTGCAGTTCTGATCCTTGCGGGAGCGGCGTCCACGCCGCGCCCGACCTGCCGATGCGGGCTGCATCGGACCTTGGCGCGCCTTTTGCGCGCGTCCGGGGAACACGGTTCCAGTCAACAACTACAAGCGGCATGCAAGCCGTAAATCTTTCAACTACCAAGGAATACACAATGGCTGAAGAACAGCGTGCACCGCGGGGTCGTGATCGCGACCGCAACCGCGAAGAGAAAGTCGACGATGGCATGATCGAAAAGCTGGTCGCGGTCAACCGCGTCAGCAAGACGGTCAAGGGCGGTCGCCAGTTCACCTTCACCGCGCTGACCGTGGTCGGCGACGGCAACGGCAAGATCGGTTTCGGTTACGGCAAGGCGCGCGAAGTGCCGGTCGCGATCCAGAAGTCGATGGAATATGCGCGCAAGGGCATGCTCAACATCGATCTGAACAACGGCACCCTGTGGCACCCGGTGAAGTCCGGCCACGGTGCGGCGCGCGTGTTCATGATGCCCGCCTCGGAAGGTACCGGCGTCATCGCCGGCGGCGCGATGCGCGCCGTGCTGGAAGCGGTCGGCGTCAAGAACGTGCTGGCCAAGGCCGTCGGTTCGCGCAACCCGATCAACCTGGTGCGCGCCACGCTGCGCGGCCTGGAAGACATGCAGTCGCCGTCGCGCATCGCGGCCAAGCGCGGCAAGAAGGTGGAGGAACTCAACCATGGCTAATGAGTCCAACAAGACGGTGAAGGTGCGCCTGGTGCGCGGCCTTCGTGGTACCCAGTCGCGTCACCGCCTGTCGGTGCGTGCGCTGGGCCTGAACAAGCTCAACGATGTGCGTGAACTGAAGGACAGCCCGCAGGTACGCGGCCTGATCAACAAGGTTCATTACCTCGTCCAGGTTGAGGAATAAGCGACCATGACTTTGCATCTGAATGATCTGAAGCCCGCCGAAGGCGCGCGTACCGAGCGCACCCGCGTCGGTCGCGGTATCGGTTCGGGCCTGGGCAAGACCTGCGGCCGCGGCCACAAGGGTTCGTTCGCGCGCAAGGGCGGCGGCAAGATCAAGGCCGGCTTCGAAGGCGGCCAGACCCCCATGCAGCGCCGTCTGCCGAAGATCGGCTTCCGTTCCAAGATGGCCAAGGACACCGCCGAAGTGCTGTCCTACCAGCTCGACAACCTGCCGGAAGGCGAGATCGATTTCGCCGCGCTGCGCGCTGCGAAGCTGGTCCCGAGCACCGCGAAGAAGGCCAAGGTCGTCCTCAAGGGCGAGCTGAGCAAGAAGTTCGTGCTCAAGGGCATCGCCGCGACCGCCGGTGCCAAGGCGGCAATCGAAGCTGCCGGCGGCAGCGTGCAGGAGTAACACGCAGATGGCGCAGGCTGGCATGGGTAACCTCGGCGGCGGGCTTGGCAAGTTCACGGAACTTCGCCAGCGCCTGTTGTTCGTTCTCGGCGCATTGATCGTCTACCGCATCGGCTGCTACGTGCCGGTGCCGGGCGTCAATCCCGAAGCCATGCTTGCGCTGATGCAGGCGCAGGGCGGCGGCATCGTGGACATGTTCAACATGTTCTCGGGCGGCGCCCTGCACCGTTTCAGCATTTTCGCGCTGAACGTGATGCCGTACATCTCGGCATCGATCGTGATCCAGTTGGCCACGCACATCTTCCCGTCGCTGAAGGCGATGCAGAAGGAAGGCGAATCCGGCCGACGCAAGATCACCCAGTATTCGCGCATCGGCGCGGTGCTTCTGGCGGTGGTGCAGGGCGGCAGTATCGCGCTGGCGCTGCAGAACCAGACTGCACCCGGCGGCGCACCGGTGGTGTACGCGCCGGGCATGGGCTTCGTGCTCACCGCGGTGATCGCGCTGACCGCCGGCACCATCTTCCTGATGTGGGTCGGCGAGCAGGTCACCGAGCGCGGCATCGGCAACGGCGTGTCGCTGATCATCTTCGCCGGCATCGTCGCCGGGCTGCCGGCCGCGTCGATCCAGACCGTGGAAGCCTACCGCGACGGCAACATGAGCTTCATATCGCTGTTGCTGATCGTGCTGACCATCCTCGCCTTCACCCTGTTCGTGGTGTTCGTCGAGCGCGGGCAACGGCGGATCACGGTGAACTACGCGCGGCGCCAAGGCGGCCGTAACGCGTACATGAACCAGACCTCGTTCCTGCCGCTGAAGCTGAACATGGCCGGCGTGATTCCGCCGATCTTCGCCTCGAGCATCCTCGCCTTCCCGGCGACGCTGTCGATGTGGTCGGGCCAGGCCGCCTCCAACAGCACCTTCGGCAGCTGGCTGCAGCGCATCGCCAATGCGCTTGGCCCGGGCGAGCCGGTGCACATGATCGTGTTCGCTGCGCTGATCATCGGCTTCGCCTTCTTCTATACCGCGCTGGTGTTCAACTCGCAGGAAACAGCGGACAACCTGAAGAAGTCCGGCGCGCTGATCCCGGGTATCCGTCCGGGCAAGGCCACCGCCGACTACGTCGACGGCGTGCTGACCCGGTTGACCGCTGCCGGCTCGCTGTATCTGGTGATCGTGTGTCTGTTGCCGGAAATCATGCGCGCGCAGCTCGGCACCTCGTTCCATTTCGGCGGCACCTCGCTGCTGATCGCGGTCGTGGTGGTGATGGACTTCATTGCGCAGATCCAGGCACACCTGATGTCGCACCAGTACGAAAGCCTGTTGAAAAAGGCCAACCTCAAGGGTGGCTCGCGCGGCGGCGGTTTCGCCCGCGGTTGATTGCTATAATTTGACTTCCTTCGGTGAAGGCGCCCCCGGTTCCCGGGCGCAGTCTTCCCACTTGAAGGGCGGCCCATGCAGCGGTCTCGTGCGTGGGTGCGACGTGGTGGTCCTGCGCTGGAGTAGCGCGGGCGGCCGAGGTGGATCCTCACCCTGGCCAACGACGTCCGGCGCCGGAGCATGGGCACACTCCCCATGCCGGGCTTGCGGAACCGAAAGGTTCCACGGGCTTCCATGTAACCCGAGACCTTGCTAGACTTACAAGTTCACTTTTTGATCCATCCTGCCGGATGGCGCCACAGTGCGCCGTCGGGCCATCACTCAGTTGGAGAACCGCGTCATGGCGCGTATTGCAGGCGTCAACCTGCCAGCCCAGAAGCACGTCTGGGTCGGGTTGCAAAGCATTTTCGGCATCGGCCGTACCCGTTCGAAGAAGGTCTGCGAAGCCGCAGGCGTGACCTCGACCACCAAGATCCGTGACCTGTCCGAACCGGAAATCGAGCGCCTGCGCCTCGAAGTCGGCAAGTACATCGTCGAAGGCGACCTGCGTCGCGAAGTGGGCATCGCCATCAAGCGTCTGATGGACCTGGGCTGCTACCGCGGCCTGCGTCATCGTCGTGGCCTGCCGCTGCGTGGTCAGCGCACCCGCACCAACGCCCGCACCCGCAAGGGCCCGCGCAAGGCGATCAGGAAGTAAGGGACAGACATGGCTAAGCCCGCAGCATCAAAAACCAAGAAGAAGATCAAGCGCGTCGTCACCGACGGCGTCGCCCACGTCCACGCTTCGTTCAACAACACCATCGTGACCATCACCGACCGTCAGGGCAATGCATTGTCCTGGGCGACCTCCGGTGGCGCTGGTTTCCGCGGTTCGCGCAAGTCCACGCCGTTCGCGGCGCAGGTTGCCGCCGAAAAGGCCGGGCGCGCTGCGCTCGACTACGGCGTGAAGTCGCTGGAAGTGCGCATCAAGGGCCCGGGTCCGGGTCGCGAGTCCGCCGTCCGTTCGTTGAACAACGTCGGATACAAGATCACCAACATCATCGACGTGACGCCCATCCCGCACAACGGGTGCCGTCCGCCGAAAAAGCGTCGCGTCTAAAGGAGCGATAAGAAATGGCTCGTTATATCGGTCCTACCTGTAAGCTCGCGCGCCGTGAAGGCGCCGATCTTTCCCTCAAGAGCCCGGCGCGTGCGCTGGACTCCAAGTGCAAGCTGGAGCAAAAGCCCGGCCAGCACGGCGCGACCGCCCGCAAGGGCAAGCTGTCCGACTACGCCACCCAGCTGCGCGAGAAGCAGAAGGTCAAGCGTATCTACGGTCTGCTGGAGCGTCAGTTCCGCAACTACTACAAGAAGGCCTCGACCAAGAAGGGCAACACCGGCGAGAACCTGCTGCAGCTGCTGGAAACCCGCCTGGACAACGTCGTCTACCGCATGGGCTTCGCCGTCACCCGCCCGGCCGCGCGCCAGCTGGTGTCGCACCGTGGCGTGCTGGTCAACGGCAAGTCGGTGAACCTGGCCTCGTACCAGGTCAAGGCCGGCGACGCGATCGCCCTGTCGGAAAAGGCGCAGAAGCAGCTTCGCGTGCAGGAAGCGCTGACCGTTGCCGAAACGCACGACCTGAACCCGTCCTGGGTCGAGGTCGATTCGAAGAAGTTCAGCGGCATCTTCAAGGCCGTGCCGGATCGTGCGGACCTGCCTGCTGACATCAACGAAGCGCTGATCGTCGAGTTGTATTCGAAGTAATCACATTGGAGAGCCTCCGGCAACGGAGGCTCGTCAGGAGAACCCGCAACATGACGGTTACCGCCAACCAGGTTCTGCGCCCCCGTGGGCCGCAGATCGAACGCCTTACCGACAACCGCGCCAAGGTCGTAATCGAGCCCTTGGAGCGCGGGTATGGGCACACGCTGGGCAATGCCCTGCGTCGCGTGCTGCTGTCCTCGATCCCCGGCTTCGCGATCACCGAAGTCGAGATCGACGGCGTGCTGCACGAGTACACCACGGTCGAAGGGCTGCAGGAGGACGTGTTGGATGTCCTGCTCAACCTCAAGGACGTGGCCATCCGCATACACACCGGCGACAGCGCCACGCTGTCGCTGTCCAAGCAGGGTCCGGGCACGGTCACTGCCGCCGACATCAAGACCGACCACAACGTCGAGATCCTCAACAACGACCACGTGATCTGCCACCTGACCAAGGATATGGCGATCAACATGCGTCTGAAGATCGAGCGTGGCTTCGGCTACCAGCCGGCCGCCGCGCGTCGCCGTCCGGACGAGGAGACCCGCACCATCGGTCGCCTGATCCTGGATGCGTCGTTCTCGCCCGTGCGTCGCGTCGCCTACGCGGTCGAATCCGCGCGCGTCGAGCAGCGCACCGACCTGGACAAGCTGGTCCTGGACATCGAGACCAATGGCACGATCGATGCCGAGGAAGCCGTGCGCACCGCCGCCGACATCCTCAGCGATCAGCTGTCGGTGTTCGGCGACTTCACCCATCGCGACCGTGGCGCGGCCAAGCCGGCCAGCAACGGCGTGGATCCGGTGCTGCTGCGTCCGATCGACGATCTGGAACTGACCGTGCGTTCGGCCAACTGCCTGAAGGCCGAGAGCATCTACTACATCGGCGATCTGATCCAGAAGACCGAAGTGGAGCTGCTCAAGACCCCGAACCTCGGCAAGAAGTCGCTGACCGAGATCAAGGAAGTGCTGGCCCAGCGCGGCCTGTCGCTCGGCATGAAGCTGGAGAACTGGCCGCCGGCCGGCGTCGCCCAGCACGGCATGCTCGGCTAAGCAGCCGCACCTGGCCGATGCCGCACCGGCATCGGCCACGGACGCTGCAGGTCCGGTCATGGATGGCCGGGCAGGACTCCTCGGAGTCCAGGTAAGACCGCCAGGGAGGGAAGCAGGGACGCCTTCGCGGCGCCTCGCGCCGCATCAGTTGCACAACTACGCCGACGGGTCTTCAAGCCCGCGGCGTTGTCCGGTCAGGGACGGCCGGCTCGGACCATCCGCAGTCCATTGTTCAACGCCAGGACGGCGACAGCGATCTCCAGCAGTTTCAACTTTCCATAGGAATCAAGACCATGCGTCACCAGAAATCCGGCCGCAAGTTCAACCGCACCAGCGCCCATCGCCAGGCGATGTTCTCCAACATGGCGGCCTCGCTGTTCAAGCACGAACTGATCAAGACCACCCTGCCGAAGGCCAAGGAACTGCGTCGCGTCGCCGAGCCGCTGATCACCATCGCCAAGGTCGATGGCGTCGCCAATCGCCGTCTGGCCTTCTCGCGCCTGCGCGACAAGGAAGCGGTGGGCAAGCTGTTCGTCGAGCTGGGCCCGCGTTACCAGTCGCGTCCGGGCGGCTACCTGCGCATCCTGAAGTGCGGCTTCCGCGCCGGCGACAATGCGCCGATGGCGTACGTCGAGCTGGTCGATCGTCCGACCGCGATCGCCGAGGAAGTGGCCGAGTAAATCCGGCCCGCACCGCGTCAGCAAGAAGCCCGGCATGTCCGGGCTTTTTTGCGTCTGGGGGGCGTCGGTTTGTGCCGCGCATGATTCGCCGCGTTCGCTGCACCCAGGGACGCACGGCACATGGTGGCGAGGCGGGCGATGGCGGATAATGCGCGCACCGTTCATGTGAGCCCGACCCGATGAACCCGTTACGCTGGAGTTTCCGCGCGCAGTTCCTGTTCGGCTTCCTGATCTGTGCCGGACTGCTGGGCTATGCGATCTACGTGCAGGTGCAACTCGGCATCGAGCCCTGTCCGCTGTGCATCTTCCAGCGCATCGCGTTCGCCGCGCTGGGCCTGCTGTTCCTGCTCGGTGCCTTGCACGGGCCGGCCCGCAGCGGCGGGCGCAAGGTGTATGGCGTGCTGGCGTTCCTGGCCGCGGCCATCGGCGCCGGCATCTCCACCAAGCACGTGTCGGTGCAGCTGTTTCCCGATCCGATGGCCTCCTGCGGGCCGCCGCTGAGCTTCCTGCGCGAGACGATGGGGCCGTTCGAAGTGCTGCGCCGGGTGCTGACCGGGACCGGCGACTGCGGCAATATCGACTGGCGCTTCCTCGGCCTGTCGATGCCGATGTGGTGCCTGATCTGTTTCGTAGCGCTGGCGCTGTACGCGCTGTATGCCGGGTTCAAGGCCCGGCGGCGTTCGCTGCACTGAGATTTTCGCGTGCTGCGCGCCTTGCCGTCGGCTGGGAGTGAGCGCCCTTGTAGGAGCGACTTCAGTCGCGACAGGCACTATCGGTATAAGACCCTGTCGCGGCTGAAGCCGCTCCTACACGGTGCTATAGGCGGTAAACGGATGGCGTGAATCCGCGGGCAGCGGCGGCGCAGCCCGCTGCGAACGTCGCTGCGCTACGCTCATCCATGGATGAATACATCCACGCATCCAGGCCGGCCCGACGCGGGCGCGGCCTGGCTGCGTGCCTGCCTCAGAAATCCTGCTGCAGGCTCAGGTAGACGCCGCGGCGCGGCGCCCATTGCGGGGCGAACACGCCGATGCCGCCGCCGTCGCGCAGTTGGTAGGCGCGATCGAGCACGTTGAGCACCGCCACTTGCGCGTGCAGCGGATGCGCGCTGAGCGCGAAGTCGTGGCCGGCGCTGAGGTTCAGCTGGAAGTACGACGGCAGCTCGCCGCCGTTGGGCACGGTGTCGGTATCGGTGCGCAGGCCGCTGCCGAACAGGTAGTTGGCACCGATCCGGCTGGCGTCGTCGATCGCGTAGCTGATGCCGCCGGACGAGGTGAACTTCTGGTCGTGGTCCAGGTGGATCCAGTTGTCGTAGGCGTAGGCCAGCGCGTCCGGATCGAAGTTGTACAGGCTGGTCATGACCCGCTTGCCCATCGCCTTGCTGTAGGCGACGTTGAAGTAGGCGGTGACCGGGCCGTTGCTGTAGTCGGCGCTGAACTCCGCGCCGCGGATGCGGCCGTAGCGGTAGTTGAACGTGGAATACACGTAGGCGGCGCCGAACTGGCCTTCGTCCTGCAGGCGGTCGGCCTTGCGATAGTAGGTGTCCAGGCCCAGGGTCAGGTGCTCGTTGACCACCTGCGAGATGCCCATGTCGTAGTAGTCGCTGCGCTCGCTCAGCGGCGTGGTCGCGCCGCCGGCGGTGGACTGCTGGTTGGTGGTGCCGTCGTACAGGGCGATGTCGCTGGTGGAGATCAGTTCGCTGGCCGGCGGGGTGAAGTAGCGCGCATAGCCGGCATGCACGGTGGTGTCGGCGCTGGCCTGCCAGACCACGCCCAGGCGCGGGCTGAGCTGGCCTTCGGTGGTACCGAACGCCTTGTAGCGGTCGCCGCGCACGCCATAATTCACGGTCCAGTCGTTGCCGATCTTCCATTCGTCCTGCAGGTAAACCGCGTAGGTGCTGGCGTGGAAGCGGCTGGCGTCGGGAATGAAGACCGGCGCGTTGCTGGTCTGGTTGCCGTCGGCATCGGCTGGGAACACATAGGAATTGTTGCTGGCGACGGCGTGCTCGAAGTTGCCGTACACGCCGTAGCGCAGCGTGTGCGCGTCGCCGAGCGGGGTGGAGAAGTCGGCCTGCACGGTGTTGGCGCGGTTGCTGCGGTCCACCTGCGAGGCGACGCCGTTGAAGATCAGGTCGCCGGCGACGTCGGGCGAGAACGCGACGCTGCTGTAGCGCTGACCGGCCGATAGCTGATAGCTGGTGGCGCCGAGCGAACCCTGCAGCACCAGGGTGCCGAAGCGGGTGTTCTCGCGCTGGTTCTCGTCGAGCTTGGACGAATCGAAGTCGGTGCTGCCCAGGTAATCGTAGGCAGGGGTCTGCCCGGGATTGTTCGGGATCTGGAAGCGGTTGTTGGCGTAGCCGACCAGCAGGCTGAGCCGGGTGTTCTCGTCGATCAGGTAGCTGAGGTCGGCGAAGCCTTTGCCCTGATGCGTCTTGTCGTGCTCGGGGTCGCGGCTGTTGACCGGATTCTCCAGGCCGAGCTTGTTCTGCTCGTAATCGCCGGTGACGAACCAGCTCCAGCGGCCGCTGCTGCCCCACCAGGAGGCGTTCGGGTTGAGCGTGCCGTAGGAGCCGCCGGTGATGCCGACGCTGCCGCCGTTGCCCAGTTCCACGCCGCTCTTGGTGGTGATGTCCACCACTGCCGCGGTGCGATCGCCGAACTGCGCCGGCAGCGCGCCGTCGAGCAGCTTGATGCTCTTGATCGTGCGCGGATCCAGGCTCTGGCCGAAGCCGGAGATGGACTCGGGGATCAGCACGCCATTGATGCGGTACTGCAGGTTGGCGTGGTCGCCGCGCACGTGGATGCCGCCGTAGGAATCCTGGACCACGCCCGGCGCCTGCAGCAGCACCTGGTTGAGCGGGGTGGAGGCGCCCAGCGGCAGCCGCTCGATGTCCTCGGCCGTGATCGAGTACTGGCTGCTGCCGATGTCCGGCGACAGCGCGTTGCGCGCCGCCTCCAGCTTGGCGGTGACGGTGACCGCATCCAGGTCGGTGGTGCGCTCGGGGCCGGTGTCGGCGCTGGTCGCATCGGTGGCGAGCGCGAAGCCGGGTGCGGCCAGCAGGACAAGGGCGATGGCGGTGGAGAGGGGGCGGGGCGTCATGGCGAGGGCGAGACCTGGAATGGAAGGGAAACGGGCTTGTTATGTAATAACATTCTACTTTCGTGACGGCGCTGGCGTAGGTCGGAAGTCATGGCTGGCGTGCGCGCTTTGCCTGGCGTTCATGTCCCGGCGCCGGTTGCGCCCACGGCTACGCAAGCGCGTCACGCAGTGCTTTGCGTCGCGGCCAGGCTCTGCGAACATCGCAGATTGCCAAGGAGTCCTTTCATGAACCTGTCCGTCCCCGCCGCCGCGCCCGAATCCGCTTCACCGTCGTGGGCGCCCGCAAGCTGGCGCGGCAAACCCGCGCTGCAGATGCCGGTGTATCCGGACGCGCAGGCGCTGGAAGCGACGCTGGGCGAATTGCGCCACCTGCCGCCGCTGGTCACCTCGTGGGAGATCTTCGCGCTGAAGAAGCAACTGGCCGAGGCGCAGGAAGGCAAGCGGTTCCTGCTGCAGGGCGGCGATTGCGCGGAGAACTTCAGCGATTGCGAGTCCGGCACGATCTCCAATCGGCTCAAGGTGCTGCTGCAGATGAGCCTGGTGCTGGTGCACGGCTTGCGCCTGCCGGTGGTGCGCGTAGGCCGCTACGCCGGCCAGTACGCCAAGCCGCGCTCGGCCGATACCGAAACCCGCGATGGCGTGACCCTGCCCAGCTACCGCGGCGACGTGGTCAACGGCCCGGAGTTCACCGCGCAGGCGCGCGTGCCCGATCCGCGGCGGATGATCACCGCGCACTCGCGTTCGGCGATGACGATGAACTTCGTGCGCGCGCTGATCGATGGCGGCTTCGCCGACCTGCACCATCCCGAGTACTGGAACCTGAGCTGGGTCGGCTATTCGCCGCTGGCCGAGGACTACCAGAAGATGGTGTCCTCGATCGGCGACGCGGTGCGTTTCATGGAGACGCTGTCCGGCGCGCAGCTGTACAACCTCAACCGGGTCGATTTCTACACCTCGCACGAAGCGCTGCTGCTGCCGTACGAGGAAGCGCTGACCCGCGAGGTGCCGCGGCAGTGGGGCTGGTTCAACCTCAGCACGCACTATCCGTGGATCGGCATGCGCACCGCCGCGCTGGACGGTGCGCACGTGGAGTATTTCCGCGGTATCCGCAACCCGATCGCGATCAAGGTCGGGCCGTCGGCGCAGCCGGACCAGTTGCTGCGCCTGATCGACGTGCTCAATCCCGAGGACGAACCGGGCCGGCTGACCTTCATCCACCGCATGGGCGCGGCGCAGATCGCGCAGAAGCTGCCGCCGCTGCTGGATGCGGTGAAGCGCGACGGCCGCCGCGTGCTGTGGGTGTGCGATGCGATGCACGGCAATACCGAGAGCACCAGCAACGGCTACAAGACGCGGCGCTACGACAACGTATTGGGCGAGGTGGAGCAGTCGTTCGACATCCACGCCGCGGCCGGCACGCGGCTGGGTGGCGTGCACTTGGAGCTGACCGGCGAAGACGTCACCGAATGCACCGGCGGCGCGCGCGAGCTGACCGAGCGCGACCTGGAGCGGGCCTATCGTTCCAGCGTGGATCCGCGCCTGAACTACGAGCAATCGCTGGAGATCGCGCTGGCCATCGTGCGCAAGCAGAACGGGCGCAGCGTACCGCTGACGACGGACTGACGGCGCGCTTCCGCGGTCACCGCGGCGCGCTTGCTGGTGCGCCGCGTGCGTCAGGCGCCGATGGTGTGGCGGTAGGTCTCGTTGATGCGCGTGAGTCGTCGATATCCGGCGCTACGCATGCAGCTGCCGTGCGCACGCATCGCGGCCTGCGATGCGGGACTGGTGGTGCTGGTTGGCGATGTCGGCGCATCGGGCCCTGGCAGGCGCAGTGTCTGCTGCATCCAGCTTCGTAACTGAAGACGCACCAATTGCGGCGACCGCTGCAGGCCGTTGGCGAGTTGCTTGTCACCGGGCAGGAACCCCGCACGATGCGACCGCGCATATCGGGCATGGACTGCGCCAGGAATGGGGCTCCACTCGCTCGCGATGAGCCTGTCGCGGATGCGCGCGATGCGCGCGCCTCGCGATGACGACGCGGTTCGTACCGGTCGCAGCGCTCGACACGATGCTTATCCTTGCTTTGTCACACTGTCGCGCCTCCTCCCCCCCCTTCAAGGAGCGCATCTTGAACCTGGATCTCGACTGGATCCCGTGGCGCGATTACACGTTGCCGATCGGCGCCGCGGTAGTGCTCGGCTTCCTCGCCTGGTGGCTGTTGCTGCGCATCGCGCAGCGCATGCGCGGGCGCGACTACCGGCGTGCGCGCATCGTGCGCGTGCTCAGCGTGCCGATGGCGTTCCTGCTGCCGATGCTGATGCTCAGCTTCGCGCTGGAATCCACGCCGCTGGACGAGCGCGCGCTGACCGACCTGCAGCACCTGCTGCATATCGGCATGATCGGCTGCGTGACCTGGCTGCTGGTGCGCGGCGCCGCCGCGCTGGAAAAGGCGATCCTGCGCAGCTACCCGATCGAAGTGGCCGACAATCTGACCGCGCGGCGCATCCAGACCCAGACCCGGGTGCTGGCCCGCGTGGCGATGGGCACGATCATCCTGCTCGGTACCTCGGTGGTGCTGCTGACCTTCCCGGCGGTGCGGCAGATCGGCACCACGCTGCTGGCCTCGGCCGGCATCATCGGCCTGGTCGCCGGTATCGCCGCCAAGCCGGTGTTCGGCAACCTGATCGCAGGCCTGCAGATCGC
This sequence comes from Xanthomonas sp. SI, assembly GCF_014236855.1. NCBI lineage: Bacteria > Pseudomonadati > Pseudomonadota > Gammaproteobacteria > Lysobacterales > Lysobacteraceae > Xanthomonas > Xanthomonas sp. SI. The sequence goes on along the minus strand of NZ_CP051261.1, from coordinate 3,939,068 downwards.
CTTGACCCAGCCGATCCGGCTCGACGACGTGGTCATCGTCGAAGGCGAGTGGGGCCGCATCGAGGAGATCGGCAGTTCCTACGTGGTGGTGCGGATCTGGGACGAGCGGCGCATGGTGGTGCCGTTGACCTGGTTCATCGAGAACCCGTTCCAGAACTGGACGCGCAGCAGCGCCGACCTGCTCGGCACCGCGTTCCTGTGGCTGGACTACCGCACGCCGATGCCGCAGCTGCGCGCCGAGCTGGAGCGGATCTGCAAGAGCGAGCCGCTGTGGGATGGCCGCGTCTGCGTGACCCAGGTGACCGAAACCAGCGAGAGCACGATTCAGGTGCGCCTGCTGGTCAGCGCGCGCAACTCCGGCGATGCGTTCGACCTGCGCTGCATCGTGCGCGAACGGATGATCGATTTCCTGACCCGCGAACATCCATATGCCTTGCCGAGGATGCGCGCGGAGATTTCCTCGGACACCGCGCGCGCGGCCCCGCGGCCGCCATCGACGACCAGCGACTCGGCGGCGATGCGCTCGCCCGGCGCCGAGGATGGCGCGCCGGCGGCGACAGTGGCGCAGGATCCGGACGCGCCGCGGCCGGATACGGCATAGCGTCGCGTTGCGTCGTGTCGTCGTTGCGGCAGGCGCCTGCAGTGTCCACGCGTTGTTGGTGACGCGTGGATTCTCAAACCTGTAGGAGCGGCTTCAGCCGCGACCGGCGCTTTCCTGGTAAGTCTCGGTCGCGGCTGAAGCCGCTCCTACAGGGGCGTTCTTCGCCAACCCCTGTCGATTGGGTGCGCCTTGGCGCCGTTGCGGCGCTATCCGCTTTACGGATGCTCCGTGGTCTGCGGCAGCATCGGCAAGAATGTCGGCGGCGTGCGTGCGCGGCTGCGCTGTTCGTAGGCGTAGCCCAGTTCGATCAGGCGCGGCTCGCTCCAGGCGCCGCCGATGAACACCAAGCCCAGCGGCAGGCCGTCGCTGGCGCCCATCGGCACCGTCAGGCTCGGATAGCCGGCCACTGCGGCCGCACCGTAGCTGGCGCCGGGAAAGTCGTCGCCGTGGAGCGGGTCGGTCTTCCAGGCGCGGCCGGTGGTCGGCGCGATCAGCGCATCCAGCCGCTGCGCGCGCAGCGCCGCATCGATGCCGTCCGCACCGGCCAGGCGCCTGGCTTTCGCCCGCGCTTCCAGGTAGGCCGGGTCGTCCACGCCGCGGGTGGCCTGCGCCTGTTCGAACAGGGCCTGGTCGAAGTGCGCCAACTCGCGCTCGGCATGCGCGCGGTTGAACGCGATCAGTTGCGCCAGGGTGCGCAGCGGCGCCTGGCGCGTGTCGAGGTAGCGTTCCAGCCCGGCCTTGAACTCGGTCAGCAACACGCTCAGTTCGGCGTCGTCCCATTGCCCGGCGGTGGGGATCCGCGCATCGACCACGGTGGCGCCGGCGGCGCGTAACGCGGCGACCGCGCGCGCCTGCGCCGCGGCGATGTCCGGGGTCTGGGTCAGCGGCGAGGGCAGCAGGCCGATACGCGCGCCGCGCAGCGCGTCGCGGCGCAGGTGCGCGGCGTAGTCGTAGCCGGAGGGGCGCGGTGCCGCGGCGGTGGCCGGGTCGGCAGCGTCGGGCGCGGCCAGCACGCTCAGCAGCGTCGCCGCATCGGCGACGCTGCGGGTCATCGGCCCGGCGGTGTCCTGGCTGGCGGAGATCGGGATGATGCCGTCGCGGCTGACCAGGCCCACGGTCGGTTTCAGTCCGACCAGGCCGTTCACCGCGGCCGGGCAGACGATGCTGCCGTCGGTCTCGGTGCCGATGCCGGCCGTGGCCAGATTGGCCGACACCGCCACGCCGGTGCCGGCGCTGGAGCCGCAGGGGTTGCGATCGAGCACGTACGGGTTGCGGGTCTGCCCGCCGCGCGCGCTCCAGCCCGAGCTGGATTTGCTGGAACGGAAGTTGGCCCACTCGCTGAGGTTGCTCTTGCCCAGGATCACCGCGCCCGCCTGGCGCAGGCGCTGCACCAGAAAGGCGTCGTGCGGCGGGTGGAAGTCGGCCAGGGCCAGCGAGCCGGCCGAGTTGGCCATCGGCCGCGCATCGATGTTGTCCTTCAACACCAGCGGGATGCCGTGCAGCGGGCCGCGCAGGTGCCCGGCGCGGCGTTCGGCGTCCAGTTGCCGGGCTTCGTCCAGGGCGTGCGGATTGAGCTCGATGAGCGCGTGCAGCGCCGGTCCTTGCCGGTCCAGCGCATCGATCCGCTGCAGGTAGGCCGCGGTCAGGCCGGCGCTGTCGAGCGTGCCGCGCGCCATCTGCGCCTGCAGCGTGGCGATGTCGGCTTCGGCATGGGCGAACGCGGCCGACGCGGGCGGCGGCGTGGCGACGGCGGTGTCGGGCAGGGCGGCGTGCCGGCAGCCGGCGAGGGCGCCGCACAGCAACAGGACGGGCAGCAGACGCATCGGCGCATTCCCCGGGAGTCGTTCTCCAGGAGGCTACGCAGCGTTATGGGGATTGGCAAACCGGTGCGGGCTGATGCCCGCCTGCGCTCAGTGCGCGGGACGCCGCCGGCGCCGGACCAGGTCGCGGGCCAGGATGCCGACCACGGCGAGGTTGATCGCCAGGACCGCCCACGCGGCCCAGCCGGGATGGCGCACGATCGCGTAGATGTCGAACGGCAGATAGATGGCGGCGGAGATGCAGCCCAGCATCGACGCCCAGGCCTTGGCGCGCCACAGGCCCCAGGCTTCGACGATGTGCAGCACGCCGTAGGCGAGCATGCCGGCGGCGGCAAGATGTACCGCGCCGGGATTGATCATGGTGAGCAGCGACGGCAGAGCGCCGTGCTCGGGGTCCAGGCTGAAGCGGACGATCAGCCGGCCCACCGCCGCGCGCAGCGGCAGCGGACCCATCAGTTCCAGACCCGTGGCCGCGAGCACCGCCAGCAGGCCTTTGCCGGCCTCCAGCAGTGCGATCAGGTGCAGGCCCGGATGCGCATGCGGATCCGGGTTGTACGCCTTCTTGCTGGCCACGGGAACTCGGCGATCAGCCGCCGCGACCGGCGCGCTTGCGATCGCTTTCGGTCAGGAACTTCTTGCGCAGGCGGATTTCCTTCGGGGTGACTTCGACCAGCTCGTCGTCCTCGATGAAGTCCAGCGCCTGCTCCAGCGTGTACTTGATCGCCGGGGTCAGCTTGATCGCATCGTCCTTGCCCGAGGCGCGCATGTTGGTCAGCGGCTTGGTCTTGATCGCGTTGACGGTCAGATCGTTGTCCTTGGAGTGGATACCGATCAGCTGGCCTTCGTACACGTTGTCGCCTTCGGCGGCGAACAGGCGGCCACGCTCTTCCAGCGGCCCCAGCGAGTAGGCGGGGGTGGCGCCGGCGGCGTTGGCGATCATCACGCCGTTCTGGCGCTTGGCGATGGCGCCCTGTTCCTTCGGGCCGTAATGGTCGAACACGTGGAACAGCAGGCCCGAACCCTGGGTCAGGGTGCGGAACTCGTTCTGGAAGCCGATCAGGCCACGCGCCGGGATCATGTAGTCCAGGCGCACGCGGCCCTTGCCGTCCGGCTCCATGTTCTTCAGCTGGCCCTTGCGCACGCCCAGCTTCTCCATCACGCCGCCCTGGTGCTGCTCTTCGATGTCCACCACCAGCTGCTCGACCGGCTCCATCAGCTTGCCGTCGATTTCCTTGACGATGACTTCCGGGCGCGACACCGCCAGCTCGAAGCCTTCGCGGCGCATGTTCTCGATCAGCACCGACAGGTGCAGCTCGCCGCGGCCGGAGACCAGGAACTTGTCCGGGTCCGAGCCTTCCTCGACCTTCAGCGCGACGTTGTGCAGCGTCTCGCGCTCCAGGCGCTCGCGGATCTGGCGGCTGGTGATGAACTTGCCGCCGCTGTGTTCCTTGCTGCCGGCGAACGGCGAGTTGTTGACCTGGAAGGTCATCGAGATGGTCGGTTCGTCCACGGTCAGCGCCGGCAGCGCTTCCGGGGTGTCCAGGGCGCAGATGGTGTCGGAGATGCTCATGTCGGCGACGCCGGAGATGGCGACGATGTCGCCGGCCTCGGCCTCTTCCACTTCCACCCGCTCCAGGCCCATGAAGCCCAGCACCTGCAGGATCTTGCCCTGGCGCTTCTTGCCTTCGCGGTCGACGATGCTGACCGGCATGTTCTTCTTGACCTTGCCGCGCTGGATGCGGCCGATGCCGATCAGGCCGACGAAGTTGTTGTAGTCCAGCTGGCTGATGCGCATCTGGAACGGACCGTCCGGGTCCACCTGCGGCGGCGCCACG